>CAVQOG010000009.1:0-12728 GCA_963714375.1 uncultured Acidimicrobiia bacterium | reverse complement strand
TTCCCGCTCCTTGATTCGAGGCCGTAACTTCGATTTCCAACCGGGCAACCCAAATCGGTAGGTCGGGCGACCAATTGTCAACTCCGAATGGAAGAAGTTGTCGGGTTTCAGTAGCCGAAGCGGGTCACGGCGCCAGAGGACTCGTGCCTCCCTGGATTGGACGCGAAACGCCGCAAACCCTCCCACGATGGGTGATAATTGTCGGATTGATCATGACCCGGCCGGTCGGCACTGGTATTCTCCCTGCTCGAGGAAGTGCGACATGCCGTCGTGCGTCTGTGCGAGTCCTGGACCATTCCGCGTTCGCGGAGGAATGTGTGCAATGAAGGTTCTGTTCGCTGCAATAGCCATTACCGCCATCGGGCTGGTGGCTGGCTTCGCGGCCCGGTCCGTCACGGACGACGGTGGGAGTTCCCCAACCCTGCTCGCCGCAAGCGTCACCGATTGTCCCGGCGGGTCCATCGTTACCACGTACAGCGCGGGTTCACGTGTGTTTGCGATCGCCCGAACCGATGACAGCGCATGGGTGCAGGTGAGGGAACTCTCGGCTCCTGACAACACCGTGTGGTTGCGGGCCGAGGACGTTGAACTCGATGATGGGATCGCCGACCTACCCGTCTCCGACTGCCCTCGATTCGACGACATGGTGACGGTGGGAGCGCTTGAAACGTCGTCGACGACGACGACGACCACCCCGGAGGTGACAACCACCACCGTGAGCGGTACCACCTCTACCACAGGGGCAACGACGACCACCACCTCGCCCGACACGACTCCGCCGACGATCTCTCAATCCGGCGCTGTGCCGGATGAGATCTGGGAAGAGGATGCAGACGCCCTGTCGTGCCCGGCAAGCACCCCGCACGAGTCGACGATTTCCGCTGGTGTGACCGACACCGGCGGTGTCTCGACGGTCACCGCGTCGTGGACGATCGGCGGCGCCCCTGACCAGGTGACGATGGCGCGAAGCGGCAGCGTGTACTCGGTGACCTTCGGACCCTTCCCGTATCCCACAATTCCCGGAACGCCGAACTCCCACCCACCCGAGGACGTCATTGTGACGATCAGGGCGCTGGATGCCGCTGGCAATGCAGCAACCGCGGCGGTGACCGTGAGGGTGCAGAGCCTGTTGGAGTGTCTCGGATGAGCGCCACGATGCGAAACATCGGTCTTGGTATCGGCGTACTCGCCTTGGTAGTTGTTGCTGCGTTTGCCGGATGGGTCATGGCCGACCGGTTCTCGGGCGGCGGGGACACACCGGACACTGTCTCGGTGTTGCGATATCCCCTTGTGCCGAGGGGCGAGGATGCAGACGCCACTCTCGAGTGGATCGGCCAGGAACAGGATCAGACCGCTCTCGCCATGTCCCAGGAGGCATCCACGGTGGAGCCGCTCGGGTCTCCCGAAGCTGGTGGCCAGTCGACGCGTGCACTTCCTGTATCGGTGTTCCCGCCCGTGGTCACGGAAGACACCGTGGAAGCCGACGACGACACCACGACGTCTACGGGATCGATCGGTTCCGGTGATGCCGCCGAGCCTGAGATTCCTTCGGAGGCAGTGTTCGAAGATGCCCCATATCTGCGGGGCATCGTCGACTTGTCTGATGTCGTCATCGCCGACCCGATCGGCACCCTCGACATCGATATCTGCGCCGGACCGGCTCGGCTCCCTGAAACCCCGCTTGGCTGCCCGATCGGTTTTGGTGGGACGATCGTCCCGTTCGATGGCTCGCTGCCTGGTGACTCGTCGCCAGCAGGGGGAAGGCCGCCAACCGGTTTCACGGCCTTCGGCACCGACACGCTGTACGTCCGCATGTTCAGACGGTCGTCGCTGGCGGAGCACACCGCGGTGAAGGCGGTGCCATGGTCCGCCGATTGGACCCGCCCAGAGCAGGGTTGCGAGCCTGGCGAGGATCCGAGGGGACCGGAGGGAATCCTTACCGTCCCGCGACCGACGATCCCGATCGACACGGCGTCGGATCCCACGGGTTGGCCGTGGGATCCCGAGTTCGACACCATCGACCTGTATGCGCTCGATCTGACGTCAGGAACCGAATACGCGATCTGCACCTACTGGCTTGACACCTCGGCGCCGGGCACCGTTGTCACCTTCTGGGAGTCGACGAGGGTGGCTACCGCCTCTGCCAGGCACATGAAGGTGTCCGTCATCGGGTATGACACCGTCAACCTATCGATCGACCAGGACCCGATCGGTCCCTTCGACGTCCTGACGGTCAACTCGTCGTGTGACGGCTACACCTCGTTTCAGACTGACTGGCCGGGGGTCGGACGTTTCGAGCGCCTGTCGCCTTCGTGGACATTGTGCGATGTGGGCAGCATGAGCGGGATCCTCCAGAACGGTGGCATTCCAATCGTGAGCGTCATCCACTACGAGGACTTGACGCCGCCGACGGCGAGCCGCGCTTGGCTCGACATCGACCGGGACGACGTCCTCTGCGAACGGGACTGCTCTTATGGATTCGTCACGGGCGTCGCCCTTCCAGATGTCGATCACGCAGCTACCGGGAGCGGACGCACGACGAGGTGGCGGGCGGGGCGCCTGAACCTCGCTGTCGAGTTCGATGATCCGATCGAAACACGTACCGGCTGGGTTCTCGGCGAGCCCGAGTCCTTCGACACATCCGACCGTCTTGATCCCCCTCCGGTGCTGAGGCTTGTCAACGCCGTTCCCGGCACCAACGACTACACGTTGATGCGCGTTGGCGATGGCAGCTTCGGTACCTATCGAAGTTTCGTCATCGGCAATGATGTACCGGTCACGGTGAGCGCAGAGCTCCTCGACTGGTCCGGTGGCCCACCCTGCGTCCCAGGGGGAGGGACGCCACCGGCCTATGACAGTGACGGTGCCTCGACTAGCCACTTCTTTAGCTTCGAGGGCTTGTGCCTCGGCACCTCCTATGCCCTGCGGGTGACTGCGGTCGACGACGCCGGTGTGGCGTATGACGTGTCGAACCGTCGGTACACGGGGGACAGCGCGAACCTCTACAGCTTCAGGACCCGTGATGTGTCGGAACACCCTCAGATGTACGCCACGTTGATCCTCCCCGACCAGCCGGGGTTGGGAGCATGCTTCCAGGTGGGCGAATTCCGGTTGTCCCCCGCCTCCGCGGGTGTACACGACAACATGAGGGAGACCCTCGATGTTGAGCGGGCATGGATCACCGCCCGCTGGTACCAGTCTCAGGTTCAGCCGCAACTCGTGGAGAATAAGTTCGACGCGACCTTGCCATCGCCACCGATCACGTTCAGGTTGGCTGACGTCGAGCCACATGAGATGGACAATTGGATTTCGATCTCGACCCAGATGATTCCGGATTCCCCCTGCTGGCCGCGTACGGTCGGCTTCCCGCCTCCCGTGTGGCTCTCGGCGAACCCGACATTGACCGAGCTGTTCGCCGGTGTGACGATCACGAACGGAACGGACACGTATCCCCAATTGCAGGTGAGGGCGGTCTGGCCACATGGCGTTCCGACTCCGTCGGTGTGATGATCATTCCGCGATCGTCGGATCTGGTTTCTGGAGGATCACTGGAGAGGCGATTGAATCGGCCCGTCCTTCCCGACAATGCGCGTGACCTGGCTCCCCGACCAGCATCCCGCGGTCTTGCGCCGGACTCAACCGGTGTCGGATCGTAGAGTCAACCTTGATGCTCGACTCTCCTGCCAAGTTGCTTCGCCTTTCCGCTGTCTTTCTTGGTCTGTTTCTCGTGCTGACCGTATTGGTGATTGCCGATTGGACTCAAGGCTTTGATGACCGCGTGGCCGACGTCATGCGAGATGCCGAAATGTCGTGGCTGGTATCCGTGGCCGAGGTATTCCACTCCATCGGGCGAATTCCACTGGTGTTTGTGGTGGTCGCCGCCGGCTTTGCAGTCCTTACCTTTGCGAAACAACTCCACGCCGCGTTCGTCTGGCTTGGGGTGGTCGCGGTTGCAGCGGTCCTGTCGGAATTGACGAAAGCACTCATGGGTCGCTCTCGTCCCGTCGATGCGCTGGTGCAGGAGCACTCGTTTTCCTACCCATCGGGCCATTCGATGGTGACCGCCGCGGCGATCGGAATGGGGTTCGCCATCGTGGCGTCGATCCTGTGGCCACAACGTAAACGACTGTTTCTGTGGACTGGTTGCGTGTTTGCGGTCCTGATGGTTCTCAGCCGTATCTATCTCCGCGCCCACTGGCTCACCGACACCCTCGGTGGCCTCCTCTTCGGCACTGCGATTGTTTGCGCATCGATCGCGATATGGCTCCACTTTCGATCCCAGGACGAGGGTTCCGCGATTCGGTTCCGTGAATGAGAGCCAGATAGAGCAACGAGCGGACGGTCCTGAGGCCATCTGACGTTGCGTGGTGGGAGTTCGAGGTCGCGTCGCAATCTGTCTTCCATGATCCACCATTTCATCTACGCTTCGATCATGAAGCGACTCGCTCTGCTCCCGTTGGTGTTCACCATGATGCTCGTCGGTTGCTCTGGTAGTACCACCGACGGCGCCACGACAACAGCATCGGTCCTTATGACCTCCAGCACCGTCCCGTCGACCACAACAAGTACGACGACGACGCCTCCTCCGACCACAACGACGACGCCTCCTCCGACCACAACGACGACAGTTCCGCTGCCGGAGGTTTCGGTTGCTGCCAATGGGTTCTTTCCCGATCCCTTCCCCGGATCGGACGATGCCCACGGCTCGGGGTGCGTTGTTGGAGGTGCTGAGCTCCCGGATGGAATCTGGTTTGGATTCATCAATGGGGTTGACGCATCCACGGTGACTATCGATGTGGCTTGTTTCTGGACCGGTGAAGCTGCCAATAGCAGGGCCGTCGCTGATGGCGAGGAGCCTCTCGATTTCTACATTCGTAACAACAATTCGAGCCTACGATCCGTTCCGCTCAGCGGCACTGGGACGGCCTACTGGCTTGACGGAGCCGGCGATCTGACGCCCCAAGCGATACCCATGTCGGATTGGCCAAGCACAAGTAGCACCGCCATTCAGGAGTGCCCGAGCGATTACTGTGCCGCGTGGGTCTATGTGAATGGTGGAACGGTCACGGAGTTGGTCGAGCAGTACCTGCCCTGATCGACCGCTCACCGGTCCTGGCGGACAGCATCGTTGGACATCTCCCGAATACGTTCATGCTACGAGGTGTCGTAGTAACTCGGTGTACTCACCGAGACCGGACTCGAAGGACCGGGTCACGGCTTTCAGTTCCCGAGAAGTCGACGCGATGTGGGGTCAAGCGCTGCTAGCCGTTCAGAATGTCTCGACGATGTAGGAACTCGTCCTCATCGATTTCACCACTGGCGTATAGCTTTGAGAGGACCGCTAGGGCCTCATCGTTCGGTTTTGTACGGGTTCGACGCACTGTCCCGGACGTGAGTACCGCGGCAATCACGACGACTGCGATGACGGTCCATAGAAGCATCATTGTCCAGCCGAATCCTGACATATGGCCAGTATCATAGATATTTGCGAGCTGCAGGTAACGTGCCACTTTCGGTTTCTCCTCTTGAACGACGCTTGCTATCTACGATATTACGTCGTAGATTAGGCTACCGATTCTGACCGGTAAGTGCGGAGAGCGGGACCCAATTCATTGTCGGAGTCATTGTCGGGAGAATGAGGAGGACACCAATGAAGGCATACCGATCTCGACTCGTTGTCGCTGTCATGACTATGGGTCTCATCGCTGCGGCATGCAGCTCAAGCACCGGTTCCGATGAGGTTTCCGAACCCACCATGGCCGACGGCATGGACATGGAAGATGAAGGTACCGGCGACTACCCGTTTGGCAGTCCCATGGATGGTGGCGAAGCCGGGCAGGTGATAGAGATCACAGCGATGGACGACTTCTCCTTTTCCCCCAACAGCGTCGCGGTCAAGAGCGATCAGATCGTGACGTTCAGGGTGACCAATGGTGGGGCAATCCCACACGACTTCACGCTTGGGACCGCGGAAATGCAAGAAGAACACGAGGCCGAGATGGTTGAGATGTCGGGGAACATGGAAATGCATGATGAACCCAACGTGTTCTCGCTCGAGCCAGGGGAGACGAAGGAAATGACGTGGCATTTCGTGGATTCCGGTCCGATCATCTTCGGCTGTCATCAACCCGGCCACTACGCTGCAGGTATGAAGGGCTCCGTCGTCATCAATTCCTGACCACACCAAATGTGGTCCCTACGGCGGGTACGGCTCGAAGCCCTCTTCGCGCTGAATACTGCGCACGTATGCGACGATCGCCGCGAGGTCTTCATCCGAAAGGCCAGGAACCGGCTCCATATTGCCAAACCCCCAGTGGTGTGCCTGAACCCCATTCTTTGCAGCGAGAACGAACGCTACGTCACCATGGTGATTTGGTTCGTAGACAATCGATAGATGGGATGGGCCAATGGACGTTCCGCGTAGGTCTTCACCATGACATGAAGCACAATTTGCTTGGTAGAGAGGTTCTCCTTCCGCAACAAGTCCCGAACTTTGTGGTGGAATACCAGTTCCGGCATCACCCTGCGGCGTTGTGTTCCCGAACGCAACAACTGCAATCACCATTGTCACCACCAGCGCACCGATGGCGATCCATGCGGCGTTCTTTCGAATCATGATGCGCCTTCCACGAGGAACGCGGTAGTCGGCACGACGAGTACAAGCCCGAAAAGGATTAAGACGACCAGGCGCCGGGATGTGGTGATCATGTGGCGCCATCCGCCTGTGATGGGTCGTTCAGAACCAAAAGATGACCAGCGTCATGAGCGAGATACCAACCAATCCACTCGCCATTGCGTACATCATCGCGCGGGTGGGCTTGGCCAGGGGCCGATCGAATTCGGCCATCGCATTGAGCCTGGCAACGACATCGCCGGCCGTGAAGGCAGCGACTCCTGGTGCCGGTGCGACACCGGTGAGTTTGAGCAGGGCACCGCGCGTGGAGGTGAGGTCGGTCGTGCGTGAATCTGCTGCTGTCTCGAGTGCCAGCAAGGCTGCGTCGACGAGCCTTCTGGCTGGAGTGAATATCGAGGCAACCGGCCTGAGCATGCCAATCAGGATCAGGTGTGGTCGGTGGCCGAGCGATACGTGGGCAGCCTCGTGTTCAACAACCGCCGCAACCTCAGGCGGCGTTAGGACCCCGACCAGGCCGGTCGTGATGACGACCTGTGGATCTTTTCCACCGATGGCATACGCGAGTGGCTGGTTCATTTCGAGGATCACCAGTCGATATGCACCCATGTCGTGGTGCTCACCGATCCCATTCTCAATGCTCAGTCTCGCCTCCACCTTCCACGCCCTCCGGAACCCCACCAAGAACGCCACCATCAGCAGAACGGCGCCGAGTGCCGAGACCCAACCGATGAGTGCGCCTCCGGGGAAGAAGTGTCGATCGATGACGGAGCCCCCTCCAATGGTCGCGAAGAGAGGCACCGAGCAGAGCAACAGCGCAATCAACAGGAAGATCATGCCGCTTGACATGGTCGCAGCGTTGAAGCGAGTCAGCTCGATCGGACGAAAGGCTGCTCGGACACGTCGCGCGAGAATCGGCAGAGCCACCAGGCCTGCAGTTGCGACGACAAGCATCTCAGGCAGGAGTTCCCTGATCATTCAGGCTCCAAGAACGCTTTGAGCTTTTTTCGTTCCGAAGCCGATAGTTGCTCGGTGAACCTGGCAAGGGCAGTCGACCGGTCCCCTGCGGTTTCAAGAATCTCTTCCATCCGTTTGGCAGCGTGCTCGCTGCGGTTCAGGACAGGGCGATACGCATACGCTCGTCCGTCGCGTTCCCTTGCAAGGCGGCCCTTCTTCCACAGCCGGGCAAGCACGGTCATGACGGTCGTGTACTCAACCATTCGCTCTTCGGGAAGACGCTCCTGCACGGCGCTCGGAGTAAGCGACATATCGGTGTCCCACAGGACGTCCATGATGGCGTTTTCAAGGAACGGAGCTCTCGACACAAGGAGCCTTTCGATAGGTGGGGCGCGGTGGAGATACTACGACAGAATGTAGGAAACCGACAATGATTATCCAGCAAAGTTCCGACTATGAGCGTCCAGCCACCTGCTGCTACGACGTAGACTCGTAGATCTCACCTCGTTTGGAGAACACATGACCCATTCTGCACACGGCTCTGACACGAGCATGATGCACGAGGATCACAGCGGCCAGCACGACAAGCACGAGGGACACTCGCCGGAGATGTTCCGGGAGCGTCTGCTCGTCAGCGTGTTGCTGACGGTGCCCATCCTGTACTTCTCGGAACAGATTCAGATCTGGTTCGGCTACGAGGCCATCTCATTCTTCGGATCAGATCTGATCACCCCCACTTTGGCGACAATTCTTTTCGTTTATGGCGGGGGACCATTCCTCAAGGGCGCATTGGCGGAATTGCGTGCCCGCCAGCCCGGCATGATGACTCTCATCAGCGTCGCCATCACCGTGGCCTTTGTGTTTTCGGTGGTTGTCACATTGGGTTTCCCGGGTCAGGATTTCTATTGGGAACTCGCCACCCTCATCGACATCATGCTTCTCGGTCATTGGATCGAGATGCGGGCAGTCCAATCCGCTTCCTCGGCACTCAACGAACTTGCGAAACTCCTTCCGGATGCGGCGCACCTGATCAACGACGACGGTTCGATCACGGATGTTGAGGTGTCCGCGCTCAGGGTGGGGAACAGCATCGTCATTCGACCCGGTGAACAGGTGCCGATCGACGGCGACATCATCGACGGGCGCACGTCAGCGAACGAAGCGTTTCTCACGGGCGAATCGAAGCCGGTCACAAAGGATGTCGGCTCAGAGATGGTCGCCGGATCGATCAACGGCGAGGGTGTTGTCACGATTCATGTGTCACGCGTCGGCGACGACACCGCCTTGTCGCAGATCATGCGGCTCGTTGCAGATGCTCAGACATCGCGGAGCCGGTACCAGGTACTCGCCGATAGAGCGGCAGGCTGGCTGACATTCATAGCCATTGGGGTAGCGATTCCGACCCTCGTTGTGTGGTTGGTGATTGACGATGACCCGACGTTTGCCGTCACGCGAATGGTGACGGTCCTTGTGATTGCTTGTCCTCACGCTCTTGGACTTGCCATCCCGCTGGTTACCGCGAATGCGACCACCATGGCTGCAAAGAACGGAGTGCTGGTACGCAACCGTGAGGCATTCGAACGGGGCAGAGATATCCGGTTCGTCGCCTTCGACAAGACAGGCACACTCACTGAGGGCCGATTTGGTGTGTCTGCCGTCGTCTCGAACATCGACAAGGACACTGCACTCAGCATTGCTGGGGGCCTTGAACAGAACTCCGAGCACCCCATCGCGGCAGCGATTGTCCAAGAAGCCATGGCCAACGGGAGTGTTGTTTCGTCGGCTTCCGATGTCACAGCTGTTGCGGGTGAAGGCATCAGTGGAACTGTCGACTCTGTTTCGTGGAAGGTGGGCAAACCGGAATGGGTTGCGGGCGACATGGACGCGGTTGACCCGAGATTGCGACGGGCCCTTGACGATGCAGATGAAAGAGGCGACACTCCGGTCGCTCTTGGCAGGAATGACGGTCTTGTTGCCGTCTTCTCCTTGGCTGATCAGATACGACCCTCCGCCCGTCGCGCAGTTTCGGAACTGGTCGAAATGGGGATCACACCTGTCATGATTACGGGGGACGCCGAGGCCGTCGCAAGGACTGTTGCTGAGGAACTTGGAATCGATCGCTATCAGGCACGAGTCCGACCGGCGGAGAAGTCAAGGATTGTCCAAGACCTTCAAACCGAAGGGAGGGTTGCATTTGTCGGAGATGGGATCAACGACGCGCCAGCGCTCCTCCAAGCCGACCTCGGTATCGCGATCGGAGCGGGGACAGATGTCGCGGTCGAGTCAGCCGATCTGGTTCTTGTCGATGACGACCCCAAAGGCGTCGCGAAAGCGCTGCGCCTATCAAGGCTGACGCGGTCCAAAATGGTGCAGAACCTGGTTTGGGCCACCGGGTACAACGTCATAGCGATCCCCTTGGCGGCCGGCGTTGGTGTTGTTGCGGGAATCGTCTTGTCACCTGCGGTGGGCGCAATCCTCATGTCACTGTCGACCATGATCGTGGCCGTCAACGCCATGTCGATGAGGCGCGTCTCTCTGACATGAACCGACGATCCGCCGCGGTTGTGTCCACCGTCCTCCTGCTCGTCGTGATTGGCTCCGGTTGCTCAGCCTCCGAGTCATCCGCAGGAATTGACGCACTACGGGACACGTGGAACGAAGACGTTCCGCCCGTTCCGGACCTCGACCCTGTCCTCGCGGCTTCCGGCGACGGCCTCTACCAGGCGAACTGTGCTTCCTGTCATGGTGCTGACCTGTCCGGCGCGGAGGATTGGAAGACACCCGATACTGCAGGCCTCTATCCGCCGCCGCCCCTTGGAAACTCGGGACATGCGTGGCATCACCCAGACCGATTGCTGAACGAGGTTGTGCTCGATGGGTCACCGGTGCCAGAATCAGCCATGGTTGGTTTCCGGGATCAACTGTCAGACTCACAGATTGAGGCGGTACTCGAGTACCTGAAGTCCGCGTGGGGAACACAGGAACGACAATTCCAATGGATGGTCACTTGGCAGGAACGCGAACGAGACCGCTAACCGTGCCGGATGCGGTCATGTGCTCGAGGCGCAGATCGCCACCCGACCAAACCTCAATACCGCCCGTGACCCGAGGACTCGGACGTGGCGACTGACGGCCGTCGGCATCCGAAAGCTCTCATCGACGGATCGAGCGAGATCTTCGGGAGGGGCCTTAGCCCCAAAAGATGGCGGTGGGGTCTCGATCGACTTCGGCGAGAAGGACATCCACGTCAGTGCTCGGGTCGATCAGATCGTACTCGTGGAACTTCGAGTTACGATCGCTCCAATACAGCGACCACTCGCTACTCCTCTTTGTGTAACGCAGTCGGGCTACCGGTAACCGGGTCCACTCGGTTCCGAAATCGGGGTTCCATGGAGGCCGGCATTCGACGATGGTAATCGCCCGGTCGGTGACGTCGATGTCGTTACGGACAAGATCCCTGGCGCTCTCGGGTATAGCCTCATTGAGAGCATCCACCCAGCGCCGTACCCGGAAGAGATCGGTTTCTGGAACCATCGCGTACCTCCTCAACAGAACCTATGTTACGCCTTTCGCCTATGGCCTTGGTTGGATGGTCGAAGCTTGATGGACAAGCATATTGGAACGGATCACGCGACCCGGGCAGCATGCAGCAGAGGGCGCAACGACATCTGTGAGGGAGCGCAGGACCGATCTGTCCTCTGTAAAGGAGCGCAGCGACCGATCGGCCATCTGATGAAGTGGGCCTACGTGGATTTGAACCTGAAGACTTCGACGTGAGATCAGAGGTCCTGTCAGGGACTTCCCCATGAGTCGCTATCGGTGGAAGCCTGGGAGCGTGGGACCCGGATCAAAACCGTGATTCTTGGGTCGTGGCTACATTGAGTGGGCCTACGTGGATTTGAACCACGGACCTCATCCTTATCAGGGATGCGCTCTAACCAGGCTGAGCTATAGGCCCTCACGAGGTCAGGAGATTACCCCGCAGGGTTCTCAAACGGGCTGTGAGATCTCGTCAGACTCGCGATGCACGTTGTACGATGCGGGCGCCGTATCAACGAGGAAGGCAATCATGGACGAGCTATACAACTGGATTCTCTTTGTGCACATCATCGGAGCCGCCATCTGGTTCGGCGGTTCTGTTACCTATGAAGGTCTCGGTGCCGTCGCAAAACGTACGGGCAAGGCATCGGAATACACGAAGTACATCTATACCGCCATGAAGACCAGCAGCGTGATGATGCCGATTGCGGCTTTTGTGACGCTCGGGTTCGGGATTTGGCTCATCCTGCAAAGTGATGACGTCTGGAGTTTCAGCGACACGTTCATCTCGATTGGTTTTGCCGCTGCAATCCTGGGGATTGGTATGGGCTTGCTTGTCATGATGCCTCAGGGCAAGAAGCTGAGCGCGCTCGTCGAGGCGAACGGGTTCGACGACCCAGCGGCCGGGGCGATCGCAAAGAAGATCGGGATGGCCGACCACTTCCAGACCTTGATCGTGACCATCGCGATGGTCGCCATGGTCTTCAAGTTCTGAACGATCGGGTCGGCTGAGAGCCCTTGGCGATTGTCACGCAGATATCTGGAGGTTCCAATGGAATGGGTTGAGCTAGGGCACGTTCTGGCGGCCGCCGTTTGGTTCGGCGGCACAGTGTACGTCGAAGCCATCATGGCGAACGCAAAGCGAACGGGTGATCCGATGGTGATCGGAGCTGTCGGTCGACGCGTGGGAAACACCAACTTCAGGTTGTTTGCGCCAGCCGGAGTCCTCACCCTTGCGTTTGGGATATGGCTGGTAGCCGATAGTTCGTTGTGGGAGTTTAGTGACGTATTCATCACGATCGGAATGACGGTTTCCATCATCGGTATCGGGCTCGGAATCTTCTTCTTCAAGCCGAGGCTCGACCGATTGGAGACGATCCTCGAGTCTGACGGCCCGGGCCATCCAGATGTGGCCAAGATTGCAGGCCAGCAGTCGATGGCTGGCCACGCGATGTCTGCGTTGCTTCTGTTTGCCATGGTGGCGATGGTGGCCGGCCAGAGCTGGTAACAGCCAGATCTCGCGGGTGGCGAGAATCAGTTTGAGGGTCGTTCTGGAGCCATTCTTTGGGCCACCGCCCACCCCTAGGGTGGGTTCATACCC
>CAVQOG010000008.1:0-755278 GCA_963714375.1 uncultured Acidimicrobiia bacterium | reverse complement strand
CGCTCGATTTCGAGATGGGCAGCTTGAGGCCATAGAGGCAGTGCTCGGCGGCTCCCAGCGGTCTTTGGTGGTGCAACGAACCGGTTGGGGCAAGTCCGCCGTGTACTTCATTGCTACACGGCTCAACCGCGGTGCAGGCCGAGGACCAACCGTAATCGTTTCCCCTCTTCTGGCATTGATGCGCAACCAGATTGAGGCTGCTGAGGCCCTGCACTTGCATGCTGAGACGGTCAACTCGACAAACATGGCTGAATGGGAGGACATCTTCGCTCGAATTGATGCCAATCAAGTCGACGTACTGCTGATCTCTCCTGAAAGGCTGAACAATCAGAACTTCAGGTCGACGGTTCTTCCAGGTTTGCTCAACCGGCTCGGACTGCTCGTGATCGATGAGGCTCACTGCATATCGGACTGGGGTCACGACTTTCGTCCCGACTACCGGTTGTTGAAACAGATCGTGGCCGACCTACCGCCATCCACACCCGTCCTATGCACAACTGCAACGGCAAATGACCGTGCTGGTCGCCGATATTGAGGCCCAACTCGGGAACGACATCACCGTTATCCGCGGAACGCTTGACCGCCCCGGACTCCAACTTCCAGGTAATCGACATGCCGAGCAAGGCGCATCGGCTTGCCTGGCTAGCGGAGACGATCCCCGACTTTGACGGGGCTGGAATCGTCTACGCCCTCACCGTTGCGGATGCCCGTCGGGCCGGTGACTACCTTCGATCCAAAGGAATTGATGCTCAGTCATATATGGGATCGACGGACTCCTTTGAGCGACTCGAAATTGAGCGCAAGCTCCTCAACAACGAACTCAAGGTCGTGGTTGCGACCTCAGCATTGGCGATGGGGTACGACAACCCTTTCGTGAGATTCGTCATCCACTTTCAGGTTCCGGGGTCCGCGGTCTTCTACTACCAACAGGTCGGTAGAGCGGGACGTGCAGTGGATCAGTCTTATGGCATCGCACTCGCAGGAGCAGAAGATCGCAACATCCAGAACCATTTTATTGAGAACGCCGTACCCCCCAAAGAAAAGGTTGACGAGGTGCTTGACACTTTGGCCGCAGGCGCCGGTCTGTCTACTCGAGAAATCCTGAGCCGTGTGAACATCACGTACGGTCGACTCGTCGCACTTCTCAAGCTGCTCCAGGTTGAGGGCGCCGCTACCAAGGAAGGGGCGAAGTGGTATCGGTCGGCAATGCGATGGGAGTATCCAACCGAACGCTTTGAGGCTGTCATGCAGCAGCGGCGCGTCGAGCAAGCGGCAATGGCGCACTACGTGCAGTCCGACGAGTGCCTGATGATGCAGCTTCGACAACTCCTGGACGATCCGGCAGATCCCTGTGGGATCTGTGCGAACTGCCTTGGTCGCTCGTTGGTGCGAACCGAACCGAGCCCAGCGGCTGTTAGCGGCGCTAACGACTTCCTTGGTCGCGAAGTCATCCACATTGCACCAAAGAAGCAGCGCCCTCCCGGAGAGGCGACCCTTGTCCTACCCAGCTGCGAACCGGGGTTTGCTGTGACGCGGTACAACGAGGGTCACCTCGGTTCGCTGGTGAGGGCAGGCAAGTACCACAGCGGTTCGTTCAGCGACGAACTTGTTGAGGCTGGTCGACGTCTTGTGGAGAAACAGTATCGGATCCAGCCGATCGACTGGGTCACCGCCGTTCCGGATTCTGAACCCGGCCGTATCGTTGAGTCCTACGCGGTGGCGATTGGCCGAATCGCTTCGTCTCCCGTACGCGCAAACGATACGACGCACGGGAGCTGGCCAACCTCAAAAGAATATGGAGAACTCCTTCATGCAGGCAACAAACGCTATCTCGAAGTTTCAAGCCACTCAGAACCGACCCGGGAACGTACTACTCGTGGATGACATCATCGATTCGACATGGACAGTGACCGTCGTGGGTCATCTCCTTCGAATCCACGGAGCCGATGCGGTGTACCCGCTAGGACTTGCATATGCCGGATACGATTACTGACATGGATATCAACACCAAGGCAGTCGTGACCCTAGCGAGCAGGCTCGGAGACAGCGGCCGTCCGTCTCTCTCACCCACTCGCTGGCATGCGTTCACGACGAACCTCGGCGATGCCGGGCTCGGGCTAGCAAACGTGTTCGACGCCGACTTCGACCCCAGCAAGATTCCCGGGATTGACGAGGCGATGGCGGCATCTGTTTCCGAGCTCCTCCGGACGGCACCCGCGGCAACGGTTACCGCTTCCGAGCTCCAGCGCAACGGCATCCGCGTTGCTTACGATCGTTGACGCCGAGTATCCAGCGGTTCTTATCGACAAGCTTGCCAGCCTCGCTCCGCCCATTATCTACTGCGCCGGCAACCATCGGTTACTGAACGGTGATGGCATCGGAATCGTTGGGTCTCGCAACGTGGCCCAAGCAGGTCTGGATGCCGCTGAGGCCATCGCAATGCTCGCTGTTGGAGCGGGCCGGGCAGTCGTCTCGGGCGGGGCCAAAGGTGTCGACTCGGCAGCAATGAATGCTGCGTTCACCAGCAACGGAGCCGTCGTCGGGGTACTCGCCGACGCGCTCACTACACGGATCCGGCAGCCCGAGATCCTCCACGCCATTGACGAGGATCAGATCTGCCTGCTCACACAACAGAACCCGACGACCGGCTTTTCCCCAGGCGCGGCGATGGGTCGGAACAAACTCGTATACGCGCTCACCGAGACAACGGTCGTCGTGGCGTCTGACGTTGAGTCGGGCGGAACATGGGCAGGAGCAACCGAAGCTCTTAAGAAGAAGCTCGCCGACGTCGCCGTCTGGCTGGGCGACGGCCAGGGCCCCGGCAACGAGCAGCTCGTTGCCCTTGGTGGCCGAGCAATCACCTCACCAGAAGGAGTGTTCGATGTCGGAGCGTCGACCGCTGAGCCGGAACAACTGAGACTTGCGTGATTCAGGATCCTTCCGATCCCGGTAGGTTCAAGGGCCAGGGAGTGTGAACCCGCGAGCAGGAGACGAAGGACCTAATGAGCTACGACGGATTGTGGCAAAGCGATTCCGGCACGATCTTCAGGGTCGACGGCGACGAAGTGTGGCGTCGCGACGGCTTGGACTGGGTTCCTGTGAGCCCGAGCGTGATCTTCTCGATTTCCGGTCTTGGAGGGGACGTCTACACAAGGATCCAAGACATCCAATCGGTGTTTGACGAGACGGCAAATATCCTCCGCAATGGTGAACTTAATCTGAGATCTGCGTTTGCGTCGGCCGCAGCCGTTTTCACAAATGATGACGACGTGTACAACGACCTCGTCGACGATCTCTGGAACGTTGCCTGGGGCGGGCGTCTCAAAGAAGTTGAAACCATTGACTCGTGGGAGGGCCACATGATCGGCGGCGGTTCAACGCGGCTGGCCACCATGGAGATAACTCCAACGTCGGTGTGGGTTGTGCGACTTGATATCCAAGATGACAACATCAAGATCGTCGCTCTCAGCGAGTATGCCGATCATCAGAGTGCGATCGAGTCGATTCCCCATTGGCGGACCGCCGGTCGGGACCCTGATTACTAGCCAGCTGCGACCGGATCTTTGGGGCGATCGGTGGCTTCACTACGACCAGAATTGCCACCGGCACCGAAACGTGAGTCAGACTAGGCCGCGAGCACTCCCGGCGGCTCGCAGTCGGATACCTCGTCTGGATAGGCGCCAGATCAGCCTTTGATCGCCTCGGCTGCATCCGATGCGGACCATCGACGGCGACGCTGGCGGAAGCCTTGTCTGTGACGATCCGCGGTGCCTCGACGGTGTCGAGCGGCGGCGAGAGGAGTGGGAGTTGCCGTGAGCGATCGGACCACCGACCCGGGGCGTGCAGGCCTTAGGAGCATCGCGTCATCTAAGCCCAGTCCGACAGATAGCGGCAGCTATGCACGTCGGGGTAGTGAGAATGTCTCGCTTGTGTTGGTCGCTCCGCGCTCCGATGGAGAGGGGGGACGAGCGACTGCGGAACCGATGCGGGAGCACACAACGATGATGTACCGATGGAGCGGAGTGACCGATGTCGGACAAGCACGAGCTGAGAACCAGGACGCCGTGCTCCCACTCGGAGATGGCGAGGGGTCTGTGGCAATCGTTGCCGTCGCCGACGGGCTCGGAGGACACCCTGGCGGCGACATCGCCAGTCGCTGCGCCATCGAGGCGCTTGTCGGTGCGGATCCCGGCCTCGGCGCGGGTGAACTGGTCCGGATTGCCCACGAGGCGATCTTTCGTCGCATCGTCACGGAAATGGACGCCCGACGAGAGCTCATTCAGATGGCCACGACCCTCACCCTTGCGGTCCTCGGCGACGAGATTGCTGAGATAGGCCATGTCGGGGACAGTCGTGCATATCACCACGATGGCCGGTCACTCAATCAGGTGACCGAGGATCACACCCACGGGATGGACCGGGTCGCTGCGGGTGAGCTCACGCTTGAGGAGGCAAAGTCGAGCCCGGACTGGCATGTTCTCAGCAATTTTCTCGGCTTCGAGTCATTTCGAGTCGCCACCCACCGCATACCGATGCGGGCAGGTGACCGGTTGCTGCTGTGCACCGACGGGCTCTCGAACATGCTGACCGACGCTCAGATCGCCGAATTACTGACCGGCGGCAGTCCCTCGGATGTGTCGAGTGCGCTGATCACAGCCGCGAACGGCGCAGGTGGCCTCGACAACATCTCGTTGGTGGTCGCCGAGACCGTCCGCTGATCCGGGCCGCATCTGCGGCTCGGATACTTGGCGCCGCTATTCGTTGAGCGAATGCCTCAGGGCGGTGAGTCCTTGGGCGACCTTGGTGAGGGTGACGAGATCAGCGTCGTCAAGGGTGTTGGCCAGGGCGAGGAGGAGGCGCCGGGTCTCGATCGTGCTCGGCGGAGCCTGGCCCGCAAGTCGGGCCTCCTGCCGTTCGCGGAACCGCTGCTCCTGGCGTTCGATGATATCCATCACCTCATCGGTGGCGGGACCATCGGTGGAGGAGCCCCGCTCGATTCGGGCGTCGACGAGGGCGAGAAGTTCCTTGGTTTCGAGGCCGAGCCGGTTGGCGATGACCCGGAGGATCTTCGTGGAGGGTGCCTTTGCTCCGTTCTCGATCGCTGATAGGTAGGAGTACGAGATTGTGGAAGCGTCGGCGAGTTGCTGGCGGCTCATGCCAACATCGGTTCGGCGCACCTTGATGGTGTGGCCGAGTGCATTCGACCACTCTCCGGTGTCTACAGCGGGGAGCTCGCTCATGATGCCCATTCTATACCGTCGACACTTGGAGTACTACCTTAAGAATAGTTCTTGACACACTAAGAGTAAATATGATACTCCTGGGTTATGGAACAAGACAACCGGTTTGCAGACTCAAAGAACAACAATGGCGCCCCGGCCAACACGGAAATCCGGTTCCCTCCGGTCACACTGCCGGAGGGTGCGACGCCTGCCCAGGTTGGTTGGGTTCTTGGAAGTGGTCCGTTTTACGTCAAGAAGGCCGAGGGTTCACTCAAGATCAAGGATGGCGATCGCTGTGCCATCGAGTTTCCCCACCACACACCTGGCCAGATCGCAGCACTGCTCGACGGACAGACCTTGCCCCTTGACACCCTCGAGATACGTGACGGCGAGCTCGGCTACAACGACATCGACGCCATCGCCTCCGCTAAACCCCGCCACCTTGTCTTGGGCCACGAACGCGGCGAGAAAGGATTCGGCGAGACGGCCGTGTCCTTCATGGATGGTGCCAACCTCTCCAATCTCCGCCTCACCATCCTGACACTGTCCGGCATTCCCTTCACGAACGAACTGCTCGAAACACTCGGCGCACCGACAACACTCGGCTCACTCACCGTTGACGCGACCGGAGTGTCGCTGACTGCGATCGCACGATTCCGGGCGCTTCAGATTCTCCACGCAGCCGGTATGGCGATCGACTCCGAAAGCCTCTGCTCTATCGAATCGCTGGTATCGTTGTCGTCGATCGGCGTACGCAACACCGATCTCACCGATGACCACCTGCCGTTCCTTGCCTCGTTCCCGCGGCTCCAGGTGCTCGACATCGCCTACAACCCGAATGTCGGCAAGAACCTTGAGTCGCTGACATCGGCACGGCAGGTGTACTGGATCGATCTGTCCACGACGGCCGTCGCCAACGAGAGTCTGAGTCCTCTTGGCCGACTGCCGTCACTTCAACGACTGGGCCTCCAATGCACAGCAGTCACCGACGAGGGGCTTTCAGAGCTCCGAGACCTGCCCCTTACATACCTGAACCTCGCCGGAACGGCTGTGACCGATGACGGATTGGCTGTTCTCGTCGAAGACCATCCGACGCTCAGGACACTGGACCTGCGAGCAACCAGCGTCACCCGTGGCGGGATATCCAAGCTCGTCCCGCAAGCTTCCGAGCCTCTTCGAACTCGGGGTCTCGGGTGACATACTCGATCGAGACATGGGGATCCACCTCTCGGACCACTCCAGCGTCCAGCAATTCCACATCTGCCCACCGATGGACGGTGATGGATGGATAGAGGCCGTCGACCGTGTCGGCGCCGCTCGCTGGGGAGGGATGCCGGCATGACGCCAACACACCTCGAACCCGCTGCACCGCAGCAACCCGTCGAGATCGCCGAAGACGTTCGGGAACTGATCACAGACGCGATCAGCTCGACCCGGCAAGGTCGTATTCATAACAGGGGCAGGCGTGTCTGCTGAGTCCGGTATCCGTACCTACCGGGGAGCCAATGGGATGTGGACCGACGGCGGACAAGACGCCATGATGAAAGCCACAGGAGCATTCTTCGCCCAACAACCCCGCACAAGCTGGAAGTGGCACCTGACACGACGCACTGAGGCACGAGAAGCCGAACCCAACGCTTCCCATATCTCCATTGCCGACATGAGCCGGATACTCGGAAGCCGGTTCATGCTGATCACCCAGAACATCGATCGACTCCACCACAGAGCCAACACCCCTCCGAACACGATGATCGAGCTTCACGGCCACCTCGAAGGCATGCGATGTACCGAGGGATGCTCCGGTGTCTGGTCGATCGTCGGAGAGCTTGACGCATGGACAACCGACCAGGAACTCGGCAACGACTACCTCAACCTGCTCACCTGCCCACTCTGCGGTTCGCCGGCCCGGCCCCACGTGCTGTGGTTCGACGAGTTCTACGACGAGGAGAACTACGGCTTCGCCTCCGCTCAACGTGCAGTCGCCAACGCCTCCCTCTGCATTACCGCAGGCACATCGGGTGGAGTCCCGATCGCTGAACGCCTCGCCGGAATCGCCGCACGAGCCGGAGCCACATTGATCGACGTGAACACCCGCGACAACCGGCTACGCCATCTTGCGGTCAGCCAGGGAAGCTACATCGAAGGGTGCGCTTCAACCACCATGCAGGCGATCGCCCATACCGTCGCGGAGACATGAGGCACAAGCCCTCTTGCTGAGACTTGATGCTATCGGGGGCGTGCCATGGTGGAACGTAGACCGCTGGTCGCCGGGATAGGGGTTCAATGAGGGGCGGGGCAGGCCAGTATTTTCAATCGGGTTATCCACTGTCGGCTCCGACTCAATGCCGTAGTCGAGAGCCACGGAACGTCGCCGAGGGTCTTTCACTACGACGCAAGGGGCAGTTCGGCAGGTACGCGCCACCATCGACCGTCCCCGAAACTGTCAGAGGCTCCGTGTAGCTTCTTGAACATGCTCCATGCAGACCTCACCAACGTGGGATTCTCGTTGCCATCTGGATTTGGCGGATGATGCCATGATCGCTGCTGGCGCCTTGACCGCCCTACGACAACTGACGCAAGATGCGACCTCCGAGTTTCGTCCTGGTCAGTTGGAGGCGATCCACGCTGTCCGGTCTGGTACGCGAAGGGCACTCGTGGTCCAGCGCACGGGATGGGGAAAGTCAGCGGTGTACTTCATCGCAACAAGACTCCTGCGCGATGAGGGTGGCGGACCGACCGTGATCGTGTCACCGCTGCTTGCTCTCATGCGCAACCAGATCGAGGCGGCCACCCGACTCGGTCTCGTAGCCACGTCAGTCGACTCGACAAATACTTTAGATTGGGAGCGGGTGTTCGACGCGATAGATCGCGACGAGGTCGACGTCCTTCTCATCTCGCCCGAGCGACTGAGTAACGAGAGATTTCGGACCGAGACCCTTCCCCAACTCCTCAACCGGATGGGCCTGCTCGTCATCGATGAGGCTCACTGCATCTCGGACTGGGGCCACGACTTCAGACCTAGCTACCGCAGGCTTGAACAGATCGCGGCCCACCTGCCACCCTCGACACCGATTCTGTGCACAACCGCCACGGCGAACGACCGCGTCATCAACGACATCAAGGATCAGCTCGGCTCGGAGATCACGATCGTGCGAGGCCCACTGGATCGTCCAAGCCTCCAGCTTCAGGTCATTGATATCCCCGACAAGGCGCAACGCATGGCCTGGCTCGCACAACACATCCCAGGTCTCATCGGCTCCGGGATCGTCTACACGCTCACCATTGCCGATGCGAATCGCACAGCAGGCTTCCTTCGCTCATGCGGCATTGATGCACGGTCGTACACAGGCCCCACCGACGAAGCTGAGCGGCTGGAGATCGAGGCGCTGCTCACGGCCAACCGGCTCAAGGTCGTGGTCGCGACCTCAGCGCTCGCAATGGGCTATGACAACCCGTTCATCACATTCGTCATCCACCTCCAGGTACCGGGATCGGCAATCTCGTACTACCAGCAAGTCGGTCGTGCCGGTCGAGCTGTTCAGTCGTCCTATGGCATTGCACTTGCCGGTGCCGAGGACAGACGAATACAGGACTACTTCATCGACACTGCATTCCCCAGCGAGGAAGTAGTGGCACAGATCATGAGAGCACTTGCAAATAGCGGTGGACTCCGGAGGGGAGAACTCCTTGGAGCCGCAAACATCCGTTCGGCACGACTTGATGCGGCGCTTGGACTCCTTGAAGTGGAGGGAGCTATCTACCGGCAGGGCTCCGTTTGGTATCGCTCGGCGGAATCGTGGCCGTATCCAAAGGAACGGTTTGACCAGATCACCGCGCTGACGGAAAAAGGAGCAGGATGCAATGGCCCTCTACGTGTCATCAGAGTCCTGTCTCATGCAGCAGCTGCGAGATCTCCTTGACGACCCGAGCGGGCCATGCGGCCGATGCGCCAATTGTGTCGGCAAGCCTCTCGTGGATGTGAATGTGGATGCGGGGTATGTCGATCGTGCGCAGGCGTACCTTGGCAAGCAGCAGATCTGGATCGAACCAAGAAAGCAGAATCCCGTCGGCGTCTCCTTGTCGCTCCCCAGCCTCGAACGGGGCCGTGCATTGTCCGTGTACGGGGAGGCACCACTCGGCCAGTTGGTTCACGACGGCAAGTATGCCACCGGCCGATTCGATGACCAGCTCCTCGATGCATCGGTACGTTTGATCCAGAGCTGGTTGGGGAATGGTCGGGTCGATTGGATCACGTCTGTTCCCGACCGCGCCCGAGGCGGACTCGTTGAGTCCTTTGCTCAACGACTCGCGGACCGCCTGGGTATCCCCTATGAGCTCACGATCAGGCGAACCGGGAGAGGTAGGCCACAGAAGGAGATGGAGAACTCACCATTGCAAGCCCGCAACGCGATCGGCAAATTCGTCGCCACGGGTCAGCGTGGGGGCTCGGTATTGTTGGTCGACGACATCATTGATTCAAGGTGGACAACGACCGTCATCGCTGATCTGCTTCGCACCAATGGCGCCGAAACAGTCATCCCATTCGGTTTGGCGTACGCGGGACAGGGTTGAACATGGATAACCAAGCCAAGGCGGTCATAGCTCTCGCAAGTCGGCTCGGGGATTCCACGCGTCCGTCGTTGTCGCCAACGAGATGGCATCGGTTCACGACGAACCTCAACGACGCTGGTTTGGGGTTGGCCGACGTGTTCGCAGTGGATTTCGACACGGGGAAGGTCCCAGGGATCGAAGGAGAGATTGCCTCAGCTGTCGACGAGCTGCTGTTGACGGCTGCTGCGGCGACGGTGGAGGCCTCGGAACTCGAACGTCACGGAATTCGGGTCGTCACCATTGTGGATGAGGAATATCCGCAACCCTTCCTCGACCGGCTCGGCAAGCTCGCACCCCCTGTCATCTATGTAGTCGGCAACCTCAGCCTGTTGTCGGGCGACGGCATCGGGATCGTGGGATCTCGCAATATTGACGAGGCCGGTAGGAATGTCACCGAACGAATAGCCGAATTGGCAGTCCAACACGGGCGATCGGTTGTGTCCGGGGGTGCTCGTGGCGTTGACCAATTCGCGATGAATGCAGCCTTCATGGCCGGAGGAACCGTTGTCGGGGTGCTCGCAGACTCACTCAATAGCAAGATTCGCAATGGAGACATGTTGCGAGCGATCGACTCGGGAACCGTATGCCTCCTGTCCCAACAGATCCCCTCTGCTGGGTTCACACCAGCGTCTGCAATGGGTCGCAACAAACTCGTCTACAGCCTGACTGAGACGACAGTCGTGATCGCGAGCGATCTCGAAACGGGAGGGACCTGGGCCGGGGCAACGGAGGCGATCAAGAAGGGCTTCTGCGATGTCGCCATCTGGCAAGGCCCCGGGGGCGGTCCTGGCAACGACCAGCTTGTCTCTTTGGGTGGACGACCGGTCTCGGAGCCAGACGATGTCTTCACTCGCTCTCAATCCCAATCATCCGTCTCCACGGGTGAACAACTCCGACTCGGATAGCCCGATACGATGTCCCGGATTGACAGATCTATGTCGCTGTGAGGATCTTCAGGAGTGGTTCGAGTTTGAGACGGGTTTCCTGGAGCTCGGCGTCTGGCTGGGAGCCCTTCGACGATTCCTGCGCCGGCAAAGAGGTGCGTGGTTGTGCCCCGTACAAGTCCGCAGCGGAGCGCCAAGGCGACTGCCCCGTCGCCTTCGGTATCGATCCAGCCGACGCCTCCGGTGTACCAGCCACGGTCGATCGATTCGAGTTCATCGATGAGCAGAATCGCTTCATGCGTTGGGACACCGCCGACGGCGGGTGTTGGGTGGATCGCCTCGATGACGTCGAGGAGGCCCACATCGGCGTTGAGTGTCGCATCGATCAGTGTGGAGAGGTGCTGAACGCTTGCCATCTTCTTGAGCTCAGGTTCGTCCGCTGCGTCAAGGCGGGAGGTGAGCGGACGAAGGTTCTCACATATGGCATCGACGACGAGAGCGTGCTCCCTTCGATCCTTGTCGGATGCGAGCAGTTCGTTTCCGAGCGCATCATCGTCCACCGACCCTTCGCCTCGCGGCGCACTCCCTGCGAGAGGATTTGATCGGAGCTGTCCGTCCACGCACGGATCCGAGGAGCTCGGGGCTCGCTCCCATGAACACGGCGTCACCGGATTTCCAGGCGAAGTTGTAGCACTGAGGATACGACCGCACCAACTCCCTGAAGATGCGCAGAATCGCCGGTGGTGTTGCCGAGTGAACAACCACCGAACGCGCCAGGACCACCTTGTCGAGCTGGCCGGCAACGATCCCCGCGACTGCCTTCTCAACACTGGCTGCCCACTCGCTGACCGGTGGGTGCGATTCCGTTGAGTGGTCACCCAGATCCACGACCGGTGACCACTCGGGATGACGCATCGACGCAAGAAGATCGAGTGTTGGTTGTGCAGGTTCATCACCGGGCACGACCACACGAATGACCGAGCCGGCGTTGGCACCCTCGATCGTGATCCTTGGAATGAAGACCTCAGCGGCGTCATACCCGTTCCAGATCGGGCCTTCATCGGGTTCGGGACCGAACGAGAATCCGAGGAACGCCTTGAGGCCGCTACCAGCAATCCCCGTGGTTGCCGTGTGATCTGTCATCTTCGCCTTGAGGTCTACGAAGCGGCTCGTTCCTGACGCCGATGCTCGCCACGCAGTCCCGATCCCCGCAACACGGATACCCGATGGTCCCGAAAACGCGATAGCCCTGTCGACCATTGGGGCCCCGGTTCGGGCAAAGTCGAACGGGTCGAGGTCAACGGTGATTTCACCAACACGAAAGGTGTCGGATCCACCAAGTTGATCGGCTAGCTGCTCGATCTGTTGTTCGGAGACGAGGCGCACCACCCGATGGTAGTGAGCGGCAGAATCACGCCATCGTTGCTTTACACGACCGAGCCGACTCGCTCAGCAATGATGTCAGCAATGAGGGCTGGGGATTCCATCGGTACCAGATGACCGAAGCCTTCAGCGACCACCAACTCGACATCGTCGAACCGCTCCACAAGGGCCGACAGGTAGGGGTCCTGGTGGGAATCTGAGTTCTCCCCCGCCACAATGGTCACCGGACAGGTGATCTGCGGTACGTACTCCCATGTGTCGTTGTTGAGACCCTCGCGATAGATCTCGGCCTCGACATTGGGTTCGCACCGCAATGTGACACCTTCGTCTGTCACTGCGAACCCGTACTCGATGTAGAGATCAAGCACCTCCGGATCCCACGATCCGAAGGGACCCCGAGCGAATCGTTGCCGGGCGGCGGTCGCGGATGGGAACAGCCGTCGTCGCTTGGTCGCCATACGTGACAGGGAACTCTCACGCCGCTCATAGGGGGGCGGGACAATGATCGGTTCGATCAGGATCATGCGAGAGAACGTGCCCGGTCGGAGCACCTCGGTTCGTGCGATTGCCGCTCCCCCACTTGAGTGCCCGACACCGACGATCTGATGATCGATGCCGTCGAGAAGGTGGACGAGGTCACAGGCGATCGACGGGGGATCGAACGGACCGGGGTGTGGTGTGCTCGCACCGTGCCCCCGGGTATCGACGGTGATCGTCGCGAGAGGTCCGATGCTGTCCGTCAGCAGATCAATGACGGGATTCCAGAGTTCCTTACAGAACCCGGCTGCATGAGCAAAGAGCATCTCTGCCTGGTCCGGGGCAACCCCAGCTGTGGCGATCGGACCGATCGGATCAGCTTCGCACTTCATCGTGTGCCGTTTGGTCGGTGTCGTCGATGCGCCACGTGAGTTGGTTCTGGACGTCCACGACACCGTCGAGGCGGCGTGCCAACTCCTCGACAAGTCGGGCCTCGGTGCGGGTGCCGATCGATCCAACAAACGTCACGATTCCGTTGGCGACCGAGACCTCAACCGTTTCGGGATCGACGAAAAGCACACGGCGAATGAGGTCCTCTCGAATCTCGTCTTCGATGAGATCGTCTGGCCGCGTGAAGGCGGCAACAATGTCGAACCGAGAAATGATTCCCACCACTCTCCCGTCCTCGGCGACCACGAGGCGTTTTACGTCCTCGGCCTGCATGAATCGAGCAGCCCCCATGATGTCCATATCGGGCTCGATCGTCTTGACGGTCCTGGTCATCACCGCAGCGACGTCCTGTGGGATGTTGCCCGATTCGAGCCGTTCGATCTCCATGCGCAGGAAGTCGCCCTCGGTAACGATGCCGAGGAGGCGATCGTCGACATCGACGACTGGCACGCCCGAAATGTGGTAGCGGAACATCAGGCGGGCCGCATCACGGATCGACGTCTTTGGGCCGACGGCGACAACGTCGGTCGACATCAGATCGCGTACCTCCATCGAATCTCCTTACAGTCGCATTGGCTCGTCGGAACGTGATGGTATCCAACGACCCTCGACAGGGCGAACCTTGATCCTCGCGTCGACCACCGTGACCCCCTCACCGGGCCGGGCAACCTTCACCGGATTCAGGTCCATCTCAACGACCTCGGGATGGTCTGCCACGAAAGCCGAGACGCGAAGAAGCGCCTCCACGACCGCTTCGATATCCCCCGGTTCGCCTCCGCGGTAGCCCTCGAGGAGCCGAGCCGATTTGACCTCGGACATCATGGCACGGGCATCGAGGTCGGTGAGGGGGTGGATCTTGAACGCGACGTCCTGGATGAGCTCTACAAATATTCCACCAAGTCCGAAGCCGATCAGAGGACCAAAGTTTGGGTCCTCGAACATCCCGATGAGCACCTCATGCCCACCGGAAACGAATTCTTGGACCAGAACACCTTCGGGGTCGGATACTGCAGCCATCACCTGATCGAACCCTGCTCGCACTTCATCGGGTGTCTTGAGGTCAAGGGCGACACCGCCGACATCGGACTTGTGCACCGCCGAAGGTGCAATGACCTTGAGCACAACGGATCGTCCGATCTCCTTGGAAAAGGCGACTGCATCGTCAGCGGTGTGGACGATGCGTGCCTTGGGTAGCTGGATGCCATAGGCAGAAAGCACCGCATCGACTTCGTCGGGTTCGAGCCACACCGCTTCATCGGCATCGGTGACTGCTTCGGCAATGATTCCAGCGGCGGCATCGGAATCGATATCATCGAATGTGACAAGAGATCCCGTTGGCCTTTGGAGCCATTCGGCGTAGTCGACCGCCTTGCGCAATGCCTTGGCCGCACGCTCAGGAAATGCGAATGTGGGAAAGCGTGTAAGTTCGCCTCCCAATTCTGCTGGAGCACCTGCAGAGTTCATGTAGACGCTCAGGAATGTTTTGTCTGGCGGTGCGGCCTCTGCTGCCTCCCTGATGGCAATGGCCGTTTCGGCGACACCCTCGGTTGATGCCGGAATGTAAAGGGCGATGACCGCGTCAACCTCGTCGCTCTCGAGCATCGCTGTCAGGATCTGCCGATACTGATCGGGGCCTGCGGAGGCGATCATGTCGACCGGGTTCCCAACCGAGGCGTCAGGTGAGAGACGATCCCGAAGCTTCTTCTGGAGTTCGTCTGAGAACTGGGGAACCTCAAGACCCTGGGATTCGAGTGCGTCCACGGCAAGGATCGCAGGGCCACCGGCATTGGTGACCAGTCCGACCCTGCGCCCAAGCGGGATCGGCTGGTTTGCCAGCAGCGCTGTGACATCGAACAGCTCCTCGAGCGTCGTGACACGAATGACTCCGGATTGTTCGAACAGTGCGTCCACCGCAATATCGAGACTTGCAAGAGAACCGGTATGGCTCGAGGCTGCACGGGCTCCAGCCGATGTCCGCCCGGACTTCACAGCCACGATCGGCTTCGTCCTGCCGATTCTTCTGGCGATGCGTGCGAAACGTCTCGGGTTCCCGAACGATTCGAGATACAACAGGATCACGTCCGTATTGGGGTCACCCTCCCAGAACAGCAGGAGATCGTTGCCGGACACATCAGCCTTGTTCCCAACGGAAACGAACGTCGAGATTCCGATGTTGAGGTCAGCCGCGTAGTCGAGAATGGCAAGCCCGAGAGCGCCACTTTGCGATGACATCGCCACATTCCCCCGCGGGGGTGAGGTCGGACCGAATTGGCCATCGAGGTTGATCGCTCGATCGGTGTTCAACAACCCCATGCAGTTCGGACCGACCATTCGCATTCCAGCAGACCGTACGATCTCGAGGAGTTCGGCCTCTGCCTCGACTCCTGCACCACCTACTTCGGAGAAGCCTGCGGATATGACCACGATTCCTCTGACACCCTTTTTGGCGCATTCGCGCGCTGTGTCAAGTACGTGTTCGGAAGGGACAACGATGAAAGCAAGGTCGACGGGTGCGTCGATATCGAGGATCGACTTGAAGGCTGGAATCGATCGGACCACCGGTGTCTTCCTGTTGACCGGATACAGGGGCCCTCGATAGTCGGCGTTGATGATGTTGTTGAACAGACGACCTCCGATCGATGCCTTGTTCCGCGAGGCGCCAATCACTGCGATCGAAGTCGGGTAGAAGAGTGGCATCAGGCTCGCTGCCGTTGCCAGGCGTTCCGTTTGGATCTCGGCCTCAAGCACCGATTCGGATTCCTCGGTGGGAATCGTGACCGTGTAGACGCCTTCGTCAATCTCTCGCGTGAGGTGGAATCCCGCGTTACGGAACACACGCATCATGGCGTGATTGTCCGCAAGCACATAGGCCTTGAATCCAGTGATGCCACGCTCCCGAGCGTACGAAGCAATCCTGAACACCAAGAGCGTGCCTATTCCCCTCCCCTGCCGTGCGTCTGCAACTGTGAATGCGACCTCGGCTCCGTCGTTCTCATCGTCAGTCGTGCTGTACCTACCCACACCGACGAGCTCGCCGTCAGCGATTGCCACAAGGGCCATCTCGTTGCGGTAGTCGAGGTTGGTGAACTCCGTGAGCTCCTTCTCCGTGAGCTCTCGCTTGACACGGAAGAACCGAAAATAGCTCGTCTCGGTTGACATATTGTTGACGAATTCCTGAAGGGCAACGGTGTCACTTGGGACAATCGGACGAATACGAACTGTCGTCCCGTCCTTGAGAACAGCGTCTTCCTCCCAGTCCGCTGGATATCCCTGCGGTGGATCGCCGATCGATGTTGGTATTGCAGTGGTCGTCACAGCCCCATTGTCGCAGAGAGAGGAGGTCAGACGTCGGACGTCGGACGTCAGACGTCAGAAGCGGGTGTTAGCGGGCGGCGGTGGGGTCGAGGAAGGTGGAGAGTTCCTGCAAGGCGTCGGGTGCGACTGAGTAGTAGGCCCACTTCCCGCGCTGTTCCCGCTCGACGAGTCCTGCCTCGTGGAGGACCTTGAGATGGTGGCTCACGGTTGGCTGCCCGACTCCGAGCGGTTCGGCGAGGTCACAAGCGCAGTTCTCGTCCTGGGACGAAATCATGCTGAACATCCGCAAACGGGTCGGGTCCGAGAGTGCCTTGAGTCGGCGCGCCATCACCGAGGCATCTGATCCACTCAAGGGTTCGCAGCACAGGGGTTCACAACACGATTCCATGGATTGATTATATATCGACAGTTGTCGATATGATGTGCTATTGTTACATCGACAACCATCGATATGACTATCGAGATGAGGAGATTCATGATGGCAAACACTGCACAGACGACCCCGACGACCGGCAGGCTCCAGCTCGCACTCAATGTCGAGGACCTCGAAGCATCGAAGCGGTTCTACTCGGACCTGTTCGGCACCGAACCGGTCAAGGAGCGTGACGGATATGTCAACTTTGCGATCGCCGAACCACCCCTGAAGCTGATTCTCTTCCAGAGCAGCGAAGGCGGGACGATCAACCACCTTGGTGTTGAGGTTCCAACGAGCGCTGGTGTGAAGGCAGCGATCGGTCGCCTTGAGCTCACAGAAATGGAGCTTGATGTTGAGGATGAGGTCACGTGCTGCTACGCAACCCAGGACAAGGTGTGGGCCACGGCCCCCGACGGCGAACGCTGGGAGTACTACACGGTGCTTTCGGATGCGGAACAGTTCGAATCCGATACCTGCTGCGCTGATACTTCCGCTGCTGACGAGAAGACTCCGGCGGCGGCCTGCTGCTAAGCAGCTGACCGCGGGGTCCGGGCCCCCCTAACTCGCTGCGCTCGTTTATCCCCCCTGAAAGGGATGGGTTTCCCGTCCTCCGCTTGCGGGGGACGCGGCGAGCAATGCCCCCTTAACTCGCTGCGCTCGTTTATCTCCCCTGAAGGGGGGATGGTGCTAGAAAAGGGGGGATGGTGCTCGGAAAAGCCGTCCCCCCGCTCGCGGGGACGCGGCGTCTGCTTCGCAGACGATGCAGGGGTTCTGAAACGTGTGCCCCCCTAACTCGCTGCGCTCGTTTATCCCCCCTGAAGGGGGGATGGTGTTGACAACCCGTCGTCCTGCTTGTGGGGGAACGACAGGGTTGTGTCGTAAGTATTGACGAACTCGATGACCTCACTTGGGTGTAGGGGATGCGCTATCAGGTAGCCCTGGACGTTGTTGCATCCAAGCTCGTTGAGTCGAGTCAACTCCTCCATCGTCTCCACACCCTCTGCAATGACATCGATTTCGAGACACTGCGCAATGGCGATGACCGACGCAGCGATGGCTTCGGACTCCTTCCGCTCGTGAATCTTCTGTACGAACGAGGTATCGATCTTCAACGTGCGAATGGGGAGAGTCTGGAGATGCCTGAGGCTCGACGAGCCCGTCCCAAAGTCGTCGATTGACACCTTGACACCCATGTCCGACAGTCGCTCAATCGCCCTCCCTGCTCGCTCCGCCTCCTGGGTGATCGTGCGTTCGGTTACCTCAACCTCAAGATGACGCGGATCGAGGTCCGCTGCGGCGAGGGATACAGCAATCGACTCCACGAGGTTGGTGTCGCGGAACATCCGATCCGAAATGTTGACGGCAACACGCATGGGACGAATCCCCTGCGAAAGCCACTGCTTCATGTCGCGGCACGCCTCATCAAGGATCCATTGGCTCATCGGCGCAATCAGGTCAGATTCCTCGGCAAGTGGAACGAATACCGCTGGTCGTAGCAGACCTCGCTGCGGATGCTGCCACCTCACGAGAGCCTCGAGGCCCGTCACTGCCCCGCGGACGACATCAACTTTGGGTTGATACACCAGTCTCAGCTGGTCACCGGCGTCGATCGCGCCTCGCAGGTCGTCAAGGAGCGACAGTCTGTCTGATGTTCGGTCGCGCAGTGAACGAGTGAAGTACTGGTAGGTGTTCTTGCCGGCAGACTTCGCTTGATACATCGCTGTATCAGCACCCTTCATCAACTCCTCGTAGCTGTCGCCATCGACCGGATACATCGAGATCCCGATCGAAACCGTCACAACGATCTCATGCGATCCAACCGTGTAGGGAGCTGCAACTGCCTTGAGAACTTTGGTGGCAACCCGCCCCGCATGCTCGACGCGCTTTCCCCCTTCCACGATGATTGTGAACTCATCACCACCGATGCGAGCCACGGTGTCGGTTTCGCGCAGCACCTCTATCAGACGCCCGGCGATCTGGCGAAGCAAGTCATCTCCCACCGCATGGCCGAAGCGGTCATTGACGTCCTTGAAGCCATCGATGTCGAGGAACATCAACGTGACAAGACCACCGTCTCGGCGGGCACGTGACAACGCGGATGTAACACGATCCTGGAACAGCGTCCGGTTGATCAGGCCGGTAAGTGGGTCGTACTGAGCCAGGAGGCCGGTTGCTGAATGGGCCCTCTTGTGGCGCACGACGATGACCGTTGCAACGGATAGAACGGCGAGCACAAAGACCCCGGCGATGACCGCGATCAGCATTGGTGGCTGCTGACGGTGAGCATGGGTCGTTATCGGCAGGCCAGCGGAAGAAATGAAGCGCTACGCTCAAGACCGCGAGCATCGCCCGACGCGAGTACGATGCACCGACATCAACAACGGAGAATTCATGCCCCTGTGGTCATTCGTCATATTGCTGGCGGTCGTCATCCCGCTTGTGCTCTTGTGGGTGTTCACGCTCAGGGATGTATTCAAACGAGAGGATCTCCATGGCCCGGCAACGGTGATGTGGGTACTCGTGATCATTCTGCTCCCCTTCCTCGGCATGGTGATCTATTTCGTTACACGACCGCCAACTCCAATGGAACAACCGGTCAAGAAAGCTTCTCCACCGGCGTTGAAGACCGATGCAGACAAGCCTGAGAATTAGACCGCTGTACTCGCAACGATGAGCATGTTCGACTTCGAAGCTCATGGGCTGCTGTGGGTTGCCATTGCCATCCCGCTGATAGCGCTGTGGGTCGCCGTGCTGTGGGATCTCTACCGGCGCAAGGACCTATCGATTGGCCGAAAGGCGGTCTGGGCGGCGTTGATCATCGTGACCGCATACGTCGGAATAGCGATCTACTTCGCCGTCCGACCCATCCCTGACCCTCCGGGCAAGTCGTCGACCCACACCGTTGCGCGAGCATCGGCAATTGTGACCGAGCTTGAGGACTTGGTTCGACGCAACACCAACGGCGAGCTCTCAGAATCCGAGTTCTCAGCAACCAAACGCCAACTCCTCGGCCTTGAGAACTGAGAAGCGAGCCGGTGCCCGGGGTGGGATTTGAACCCACACGACCCCGAAGGGACAGCGGATTTTAAGTCCGCCGCGTCTGCCATTTCGCCACCCGGGCTCACGGGAGGGTACCTGACTCGACTCGGCGTGGCGTTCTCCTCATGCGTAGGCTGTAGGCAGTCGACCAAGGAGATTGTTGGTGAAGGTCTTTCCACCCGAACGGATTCGAAATGTCGCCCTCGTTGGGCACAACGGCTCTGGAAAGACAACCCTTGCGGAGGCCCTCTTGTACCGCGCTGGGTCCATCAACCGCCTCGGCACCGTTGAGGCAGGCAACACAGTCACTGACTACGACCCCGAAGAGCACGACCGTGGCATGTCCTTATCGCTTGCGCTTGCACCGTTCGTATGGCGCGACCACAAGATCAACCTCATCGACACACCGGGCTATGCCGATTTTGTAGGGGACGTCCATGCGGCACTTCGCGTCACCGACCTCGCTGTATTCGTGATCAGCGCAGTAGAAGGGATCGAGGTCCAAACCGCGTATGCGTGGAAGGTGGCCGAGAAGCTCAACATCCCACGGATGATTTTCATCAACAAGCTCGACAAGGAACGCTCATCCTTCGATCGCACCCTCGCCGAGCTGAGGGACCATTTCGGTGCGGGGATAGCCCCCATCGAGCTGCCGATCGGCAAGGAGGAAGCATTCCACGGTGTTGCGGATCTCTTCCGAAACAAGGCCTACATCTACGACTCGGGTAAGGCTGAGGTCGTCGACATGCCTGAAGAACTCACCGAGCGCGAGCACGAAGTCCACGACAACCTCGTTGAGGGCATCGTGGTGGCAGACGACGACATGCTCGAACAGTATCTCGAAGGGACGATTCCCTCAGTCCAAGAACTTGAGGCCACGATGGCAGCGGGCGTCGCTGCTGCGAAGGTGTTTCCTGTCGTGTGTGGATCGGCAACCGGCCCGATCGCTGTTGATCGACTAGCAGACTTCATCGTTGAGCTCGGACCGTCGCCTCTCGACCGTCCGCCGGCAATAGTGATAGCAGGGGGCCAAGAGGTCGAAGTGCCCAAGGATCCCAACGGGGATCCACTTGCCTTCGTTTTCAAGACCTTCGCTGACCCATACGTGGGTCAGATTTCAATGTTCAAAGTCCTCTCGGGAACTCTCAAGCCCGAAACACACCTCACCAACGGACGTTCGGGCCAGGATGAACGCCTCGCAAAAATCGCGACCATGTTCGGCAAGGAAACCGAACTCGTTTCTGGAGCACCTGCGGGTGACATCGTTGCTGCCGCAAAGCTCCAGGACACCCGAACAGGTGACACGCTCGCTCCAAAGAACAAGCCTGTCAAGGTTCCCCCGGTGGACCGACCCGCCCCGGTGATAGCGACGGCACTCGTGCCGCGAACACAGTCAGACGACGACAAGATGGCCTCTGCTCTGCATCGAATCCTCGAGGAGGATTCATCGCTGAAGATCGAGCGAAACGACGAGACGCATCAGACGCTTCTCTACGGCATGGGGGAAACCCATCTCCTCATTGCCCTTGAGAAACTGGAGCGCAAGTTTGGCGTGCAGGTGGATCAGGAGCCCGTCAGGGTGCCTTTCCGAGAGACCATCACCCAACCAGCAGACGCTGAAGGCAGGCACAAGAAACAGTCAGGGGGGCACGGGCAATATGGTGTTTGCCACCTCATTCTCAGGCCCCTGCCACGCGGCGAAGGATTCATGTTCGTCGATGCCGTCAAGGGAGGATCCATTCCTCGCCAGTACATTCCCGCGGTCGAAAAGGGAATCGTTGAGACCATGCAGCAAGGTGGAAACCACGGGTACCCAGTCGTCGACATTGAGGCAACCGTCGACGACGGCAAGGCACATGCCGTCGATTCAAACGAGATGAGCTTCAAGCTCGCCGCACGGGCCGGGTTCCGCGAGGCCTTCGACGCAGGATCCCCGGTGCTTCTCGAACCGATCTCACATGTCAGCATCAATGTGCCCATGGCGTATCAGGGTGATGTGATGGGCGACATCGCTGCCAGACGCGGCTCTGTCCAAGGGTCTGAAGCATCAAGTGACGGATTCCAGATAGTCAAAGCCATGATCCCCACGTCCGAGATCATCCGATACGCTATCGACCTGCGATCACTCACCCATGGTTGGGGAACGTTCAGCGCCGAACATGACCACTATCAGGAAATGCCCTCCCATCTGGTTGCCAAGGCTGTTGCGGACGCCAAGTAAGCGGCGAGAACTCAAGCCGTCCCCCTACAGGGGAGACGGGCGAGCGAAACGAGCCCCGTCTTCCGGCAGACATTCAGTAGAACTCTACGTACTCTCGTGGTCGCAGGCTCCCCGGCCCCCCTGCATCCCCTGTCGAATCGCAGACGATTCGACAGGCTCTGCCGTCCCCCCTAAAGGGGGGACGCTAGCAAGGACCTCAGAGGGGACGCGGAGCGAGCACTACCCGTCCCACCCGAAGGGGGGACGCTAGATCCCGAGGAGTTCGGCTGCTAGGCCGTGGACCAGGCCTGTTGGGCTGACGATCGCGGTATCTGCTCCGACCGCCTCCAACGTACCAGCAGCGATGATCGATCCGGCCAGGATCGTTCGTGCCCGATCGGCATGGACGTGAGGAAGCAGGCCACGTTGCTCGGTGGTCAATGGAGCCAGTTCGGCTATTGCTTGGGAGACTTCTGTGAGGGCCACCGACGACTCACCGAACGACTCGCGGTAGTAGGGATTCCGTTGATGGATGTACGTTGCAAGCGCATTGAATGACCCCGCGACTCCTACGACGGTGGCACCGTCTGCGGTCGGCACATCGGTAAGCGTAGCTGCGACCATCGACTGTGCGGCGTTGAGGTCTCGAGCAGAGGCGATATCGGCAAGTCCATATCGTTCTGCGATCCGGACGCATCCCACGTCGATACTTATGCCGGACTCAATGCTGCCGTTGCCGAGGATGAACTCCGTTGATCCCCCACCGATGTCAACGACGAGATACGGACCATCGGTGCGTCCCCGAGTAGCACCGGCAAAAGAGAGAGCTGCCTCTCGCTCGCCCGAGATGACCTCGGGAACCGCGCCGATACGCCTTGCAACTGCGGAAACGAACTCAGCACCGTTGGCTGCGTCACGGGTGGCAGAGGTTGCCACCGCTGCGAAAGCATCAACGTCGTGAGCCCGAAGGAGCTTGCCGAATTCGTCCATCACCGCAAGAGTTTCATCCATCGCAGCAGCATTGAACCGACCTGTCGCATCGACACCGGCGCCAAGCTGCGTGATGGAGCGCTGATTGACAAGCTCATCGAGGTCGTCATCAACGATGAGCAACCGCATCGAGTTCGATCCAATATCAATTGCACCGACGATCACGACGGCTCAACCCACTCGTCATTGAGGGCCATCCCGTCGTCGCTGGCGACGACACACGGGACCAGACAACTGAACGGCTCAATGCGTTCGGCGACATCCTCACCGATCGGATTCTCATTTCCCGCTGCCGTGTCGGCGTACTGGGCGTGGAGACACTTGACGCCGCCCTTCGAGCCCGCAATCCCACCCGTAGGTATCGGACCATCCCAATCCGGGGGTATCCGCTCCTGCCGGTTCAATTCGTAGCGAGTCATCGCTGCACCGAACGCTTCAGCCACATCGGGGTTGGCGGCAATTCGCTCATCCGCTGCACGCACACCGCCAGCAGCTTCCAGTCGACTGATACGGACCACCGCGAGCGGACAGGTGAGCCAGTGCGATGTGGGGAAGGGAGTGCCATCGTCAAGGATCGGCGGAACGGCGATAACAACAGGAAGATCAAGGTGGCAGCGGGCTTCAGCGACAACGTCAGAGCGCGGGGGTCGACCGATCTGAACCGCTACGACGGCTCGATCATCCATTGTTGACGACGGATCGGTCAACCATCGTCGACAACGTCGCCACCAGTGAGGAACCGCCAAATCCTCTCAAAGAAGCCGGGAGGGTCATCCACTACTGGGGCTACGGGTGTTGGCGTGGACACGGCTGAGTCCTCGATATCGGGGGTGATCACGACGTAGCCGATTTCTCCCTCTCGCACGAAGCCGTACTGCTCGCGTGCGACACGTTCGATTTCCTGATCGGTGAGCAACGCGTCAACATCAGCGGACAGTTCGGCATTGCGTGCCTCAACAATCGCGAGTTCGGCCAACGCTGCGTTCACCTGGTTCTCTCGCGCAAGGTACTGCTGGAGCGGAAGCACACCTGAGACGACGAGTCCGAGGGATACGAGCAGCACGACGAACAACAGAGTCGGCCAGCGTGAGCGCTTCTTGCGCGCCGTGGCTGGCTGAGCTGCCTCTTCTTCGCGTATGAGAGTCTCGGTCATAGAAACTTTCGGAATCGATCCCAGCCTGCGTACCTGGCATCTTCGCCGAGATCCTCTTCAATGCGAAGCAATTGGTTGTATTTGGCAGTACGTTCGCCACGGGCTGGCGCGCCAGTCTTCATCTGACCAGCGTTCGTTGCGACGGCAAGGTGGGCGATGAATGAATCCTCGGTTTCGCCTGATCGATGACTCACCATTGTTCCGTACGAAGCGCGTTCAGCGAGTTCCATTGCATGGAGGGTCTCGGACAGGGAACCAATCTGATTGACCTTGATCAGGATTGCGTTTGCCACGTCCTCGTCGATGGCTTTGCGAAGGAGATCAACGTTCGTGACAAGCAGATCGTCACCCACGATCTGGGACCGCGATCCGAGTTTGGAGGTCAAGGTCGCCCATCCGCTCCAATCGGCTTCGTCCAACCCATCTTCGATGGAGACAATCGGGTAGGCGTCGACCAGTGCTCCCAGATGCTCGACCATCTGGTCTGATGTGAGGGATGCGCCCGACAGGTGGTACGCACCGTCGCGGAACAGTTCTGTTGCAGCCACATCGAGGGCGAAGCTGATCTGTTCTCCCACAATGTACCCGGCACGCTCCACCGCCTCGATGAGTGTTTCGAGAACATCGGTATCGCTGTCGAGGTCGGGAGCAAAACCACCTTCATCGCCGACATTGGTGGCGTGCCCGCGCTCAGACAGCACGGTACGAAGCGAGTGATACACCTCGACGCCAGCGCGAACTGCCTCCCTGAAACTCGGCAGCCCACCGGGCACGAGCATGAACTCCTGTGTGTCGATCGAGTTTGCAGCATGAGCTCCACCGTTTACAACGTTGAAGCATGGAGTCGGAAGGGTTCGTGCGTTGGCTCCCCCGAGATATCGGTACGTCGGGAGATCAACGCCGGCCGCAGCGGCGCGTGCGGTTGCAAGCGACACAGCCAAGATCGCATTCGCACCGAGATTGGCCTTGGTCGGTGTCCCGTCAAGATCCACCATGATCTGGTCCACGGCTTCCTGTCGGGTGGCATCCATGCCGATCAAGGAATCAGCAATGGGACCGTTGACATTCTCCACGGCGGTCAATACGCCCTTTCCTCCGTAGCGGCTGCCGCCGTCACGGAGTTCTACGGCTTCGAGCGCTCCCGTGGATGCTCCTGAAGGCACAATTGCCCTTCCAAAGCCTCCGCCATCCAGACGGACTTCGGCTTCAACGGTCGGGTTGCCCCGCGAATCGAGCACTTCACGGGCACGGATATCGATGATGGTTGTGGATGTCGATGTCATGGGCCTGAGGGTAGGGCCTGAGTGGCGTTGGTCAGAGCTTTCACAAAGCTACGAAACGCCCGTTCGCTTGGCTCTCTGCCATGCAGCGGCCATCTCGGGATCGGATGCCTCAGCGATCGAAGCCCCGTCCTGTGCAAGATCGGCTTCCATGGCACGGAACCGAGTCATGAACCGGTCAACGCTCATACGCAGCGCCACCTCAGGATCAACATGGAGGAACCGAGCAAGGTTCACCGCAGAAAAGAGGATGTCACCAACCTCATGGAGGACAGCCTCGGAGTCGTCTGCGGCAATGAGTTCATCGATCTCTGCTCGAAGAACTGCGACAACCTCGTCGGGTTCGGACCAGTCGAAGCCGACACTGTTCGCCCGGCCCTGGGCCTTGAGCGCCCGAGAGACGCCTGGCATACCAACCGGAATGTCGTCCATAAGGCTCAATCGCTGCTTTTCTTCTCGTTTGATGTCCTCCCAATTGGAAAGCACCTCATCGGCGTCGGCAACCTCAACGTCGCCAAACACATGGGGGTGACGTGCAACAAGCTTGCGACGGATTCCCTCCGCCACCTCGTCCACGTCAAATGCACCAGCTTCAGACGCAAGCGTTGCGTGAAACACCACCTGAAGGAGCAGATCACCGAGTTCCTCTTCGACCTCGGCATACGCCCCAAAGTCGTTGTCGCCCTCGGGAGCATCGATCGGCAGCGCCATGATTGCATCGGCTGCCTCGTAGGCCTCCTCGATCAAGTGGGTCAACAGCGTGTGATGGGTCTGTTTCTTGTCCCACGGACACTCACGTCGCAAAACCCGGTTCGTTGCGATCAGGCCGAGAAGGCCGACAGTGGCTGGTTCCACGAATACCGTCGTCCGTGCCCCGGCGTCGAATGTGGCAAGGCTCCCGACGGACGAGGTCAATACCGTTTCGTCCCCATCACCCAGCCTGTCGAGGATGGTGATGGGATGATCGGGATCAAGAACGCGACCGAGGGCAACAGAAAGGTCGGCTGCCCTGAGAACTGAATCAACCTGGGTGATGACTGTTGGAAGATGGAGAGGGAGGGGGTCACGCAACGTTCGGGCGTCGACGATCTGGAGCCCGTCAGCGATTGGATCAACACCAACTGCTCCATAGACAAGATCAAGGAACGACAGTCCAGGCAGAACACGAATGGGGAATCCGGCATCGGACGACGCCGCCCGTAGCAAAGTCACCGCCCGCTCGCCGACGACTGCGCTGCCAGGAACGGCATACACAACTGGGCCGGTGGACGCCGCTGCCATGACCCGATCGACGATCGACCGATACAACATGTCGAAGTCAGTGTGCTGATCATAGAGATCGTCGCACGATTCAACGGGGCGTATCTCTGCGAGGGCGGCCGCTGCCGGATGGCGAAGCGTCCGAACAATCACCCTGTTGGATGGGTCGGTGAGTGCGAAGCGCTGGTGTTCATCGAGATGCTCGAACCCTGACGGACCGAGGCCGATGACCGTGATCGACATCAGGGGGACGATGGCGGTGGGGTGATTGCGTCAGCCTCGGGGTTCCACGTCCCGATCTGTGATCGGACCGTGATGTCGGCTCGGGAGAGAGCGTCGTTGTACCAAGTGGTCAGCTCGGTGTCGAGGATGGCGGCTGACACCCAGCGGGACGGATCCGCCGCCAACTCCTCAAGAGACTCGGGCTGGTCGCGTGAATCGATGAAAAGCACATGGAACCCGAACTGTGAGGCGACAGGTCCTGAAATCTCGCCGATCGGCGCTCCTTGCATGGCCGGTGCGAGTTCCTGTCCGAACGAGTAGACGGAAACCGGGCATGGCAGCACGCCTCCAGGTGATTGTTGATCAAGACTCACCTCGTTGGCAATGGCGGCAAAGTCCTCTCCCGCTTCGAGACGGGCCATGACGTCAAGGGCTTCTTCCTCAGTGGCAACGAGTATGTGACTCGCGCATACCGTGACAAGGAGCTCGGGGTTGTTGTTGTACACCGATTCAAGAAATGCCGGGTCACTCAGAATCGCATCGGAAACTCCCTTTGCGAGCAGCTGTTGGGTGTAGAGATAGTTCTCCGTTGCGGCCCGGTCTCGCCCATCTGCGACGCCAGCGTCAATGCTGATCTGGATGCTCTGCTGCTGCTCGGGTGGGAGCGACTCCACAAAAGCGTCGATCGCCTCCTGACTCGATAGGTCGTCGAGCCCAAAATCCGTAGCGGCTGCGTGCAGGAGGGCCTGCTGAATGATGAGGAGTGAAAGGGCATCGCGGAACTCGGCCGCTGGAACCGTTCCTTCTTCGGCGTCAAGGCCGGCGAGCCCGTAGACGCCTTCATCATCGATGGCTGTTCCATCAACCACGGCCGCCGCTGTAATGGAGTTGGTCACAGCCGAACACCCCACGGCGAACAGCGCAAGGACAGATGCGATAACAGCGAGGCGGCGTAGGGCGAGTTGTGGCGTGGAGGACATGGTTTTCTATCTGGAGTCGTTGGATTCAGCATCGGAATCACCCGGTGCTGGCCACATTCTACGGAGGAAGTCGGCAATCACACCTGCAGCAGTGCTCCCGGTAGCAAACGATGCTGGCAGATACAACGTGTTGGAGCGAAGGAGAGCACCGCGGGCAATCCGTTCAAGGCGAACCTCCTGCGACGCTTTCATCGCCACGGGTCCGATCCTGATCTCCTTGCGGTTTGCCACGACCTCCTCGATTCCGATGCGCATCGCCTCCACTCTCAGACGCGCAACAGCGATCAACGCGACAGCGCTTTCGGGCAACGGCCCGAAGCGATCCTGCCATTCGGTCACGACATCGTCGACTTGGCGCTCGGTTGTGGCACCCGCAAGCCGCCGATAGGCCTCAAGACGCGCCTCGATACCGGGGGCATAGTCCTCCGGAAGGTGGGCATCGACCATGAGATCAATCCGGATCGGTTCGAGCTCGGGCTCAGGCGGCGTCTCGCCTTTGAGTTCGAGAACCGCGTCAGCAACCAGCTCGGTGTACAGATCGATACCGACTGCCGCGATGTGCCCAGATTGGGTTTCCGACAAAATGCTCCCGGCTCCACGAATCTCGAGGTCCCGCATGGCAAGCTCGAATCCGCTTCCGAGGTCTGAGAACTGACCGATCGCCTCAAGTCTGCGATATGCGTTCTCGCCGAGCCGCTCCTCGGTTGGATGGAACAGGTAGGCGTACGCGCGCTGGCTTGACCGACCGACTCTGCCTCGCAGTTGGTAGAGCTGAGCCAATCCCAGCCGATCTGATCTCTCAACAATCAGGGTGTTGACCTGAGGAACATCGAGGCCGGACTCGATGATCGTTGTTGCCACCAACACGTCGGATTCGTGGTTCCAGAAATCGAACATGACCTGTTCGAGTTGCGCCTCCGCCATCTGTCCGTGGGCGATCGCAAATCGTGCATCTGGCACAAGATCGCGGAGTCGTGCAACAGCATGGTCAATCGATTGGACACGATTGTGAACCACATAGACCTGTCCTTCTCGCAGCATCTCGCGTCTGATTGCCGCAGAAACCGCCTTCTCGTCGTACGGCCCGACGTAGGTGAGTATGGGATGTCGATCCTGTGGAGCAGTCCGGATGTTGGTTACGTCTCGGATCCCGGTGAGTGCCATTTCCAACGTTCGGGGAATCGGCGTCGCGGTGAGCGTGAGAACGTCGATGCTTGCCCGCATCTCACGGAGCGCGTCCTTGGCACTAACACCGAAACGCTGCTCCTCATCAACCACTACAAGTCCAAGATCCTTGAACACGGTATCGGTCGACAGCAGTCGGTGTGTGCCAACGACGATATCGACGCTTCCGTCCTCGAGACCCGCGATCACCTTTCGCTGCTGGGCCGGTGTGAGGAACCGTGACAGCATTTCGACTCGCATCGGATATGGTGCATAGCGGTCCTCAAAGGTCGCAAAGTGCTGCTGAGCGAGGAGGGTGGTCGGGACGAGCATGGCCGCCTGCTTGCCCCCCTGAACGGCCTTGAACATCGCCCGGATCGCAACCTCAGTCTTGCCGTACCCGACGTCGCCGAAGATGAGACGGTCCATTGGGCGATCTGATTCCATGTCAGCCTTCACGTCGAGAATCGCCTGCATCTGGTCCGGTGTCTCCTCGAACGGGAAGGCCGCTTCAAACTCTTGCTGCCACGGGGTATCAGGGTCGAAGGCGTGTCCTGTTGCTGCGGCGCGTTTTCGGTGGAGGGCAACCACCTGGTCGGCGACAACGGCGACTTCCTTGCGGACACGTGCTCGGGTCTGGGACCAATCCGACCCACCCATGCGAGACAGACGCGGTGCCTCACCGCCGGTGTAGCGGGTGATTGCAGCCAACTGATCGGTTGGGACATACAGCTTGTCCTCACCGGCGTACTCCACAAGGAGGTAGTCACGTTCGACGCCGCCGATCTCACGATGCACGAGCCCGGCAAAACGTCCGATGCCATGATGGTGATGTACGACGTAGTCGCCCTCGTTGAGATCCCGATATGCATCTGGCTGAGCCTTGCGGGTTCCCTTGCCAAGTTTGCGGTGCGCCCTTCGTCGGCCGGCAACCTCCTGTTCCCCAACGACGCCGAATCCGACGGCAGGCAGGACGAACCCGGCATGTATCCCGATGGGAGTGACTGCCGGTGCAACGGCGGTGAGTGTGTCGAGAACCGGAAGATCGGCACCCGCTTCCGAGAGCAGACCAGATACACGACGTGCGGCACCTTCGCCGTCCATAGCAACCACGATCGAGACGCCTCGGTCCTTCCATCGGTTGATCGCTGTTGCGATGGACTCTGGATCTCCGGCGACTCCATCAAGCGTGCCGATCGAGTACCCGTCGTCGCCTGGTCCTGAGGCATGGGGTGGAGCTTCGAGAAGCCGAGTCATGATCTTGTCGGTCTCCAGTGGCAGGTAGAGCGGCGGATGCTCGCCAGAGTCGGGACCGTCGTCCCCCCATGTGCCAGACAACGCCCCGGCAAGGTCAGTCTCCTCCCGGATAAGGTCGGTCGCTCGTTCGGCGCACCGCACGGGGTCGAACAGAACCACCGATGCCACGGACTGGTCAAGGACTGTCTGTGGGTTGGCAAGCCACGGAAGCCACGACTCCATCCCCTGAAATGTGACACCCGCAGCAATACGATCCCACGTCTCGGCTGCCCAGGGTGCGTCGTCACGAAGCTCGGCAGCACGGGCACGAATCACAGGGTCAAGGAGAAGCTCCCTCGCAGGAAAGACTGAGACCGATTCGAGATCGTCCTCAGATCGTTGTGTCGAAGCCGAGAAGGTCCGGATGGCCTCGAGCGTGTCTCCGTAGAAGTCAAGGCGCAGCGGAGCGGCCGCGTTCGGTGGATAGATGTCGATGATGCCACCGCGCACGGAAAAGTCACCGCGTGCTTCACAGCGATCCACGCGGCGGTAGCCCGTTGCGGTGGCGGTGGCAACCAGATCGTCAAACGGATACTCGGATCCCCCGTCCAGGAGCAAGGGCGTAGTGGTCGTCGGGGATACCCGCTGGGTCACAGCCCTCACCGATGCAACAACGATGCAGGGAGCACCTTGTGTCAGGGCGTGGCGAGCAACAACCCGTCGCCCCATCGTGACGACGTTCGGCGACACATGTTCAAAGGGCAATGTCTCCCACGCAGGGAGATGGAATACCGAGTGGGTGAATAGCTCGACGTCCTCGGCCAACTCCTCGGCCTCGCGCTCTCCCGAGACGATCGCAAGGATTGACCGATCCGAGTTCTGGAGCGACCCGGCAAGGACGACGGCGCGTGCTGCGGGCGGCACAACAAACCGGCCGGGAATCGGCAGATCAAGCGCAGGACGCCATCGATCGAGCAGGATCTCAAGAGGAGCAGACACAAGGAGGGAGCTTACGGCTTACAGCTCACAGCTTTCCGCCAGCAGCTCGTTGAGAGCGGAGGCTGAAGGCTATATGAGACCTTCGGTGCGGAACCAGTCGATCGTTGCCGCAAATGTTTCCTCAATGGGCGTATACGCCATGCCAAGGTCGGTGATGGACTTGGTGTTGTCGTAGCGGTGGCCATGGAGCAAGGTTCTCACAAGATCCGGGCAGACCTTGCTGCCGCCAACCAACCGGCTGAGTGGCGTCCCGAGGTACCTGACAACCGCAGGGGGAATCCAGCGAGGGCGGATCTGTCGATCCAGGATCGGAGCCACAATCGTGACGGCCTCGCGCACCGACAAGGTCGCTCCCGAAAGGATGTACCGCTCACCGGCAACCCCGCGCTCCGCTGCCAGGATGTGACCGCGGCTGCAGTCCGCGAGGTCGACAATCGAAACGGTCAGATCGACAAGCCACGGCCGGTGCGAGCGAAGGGCGTACAACAAGATCTCAGCCGAACCCGAGCTTCGACCCGGTCCTTGCACCGAGGCAGGGTTCACCACGACCAGGTCAATGCCGAGTCGCTTCGCGGTCTCACGGGCTGCAACTTCCCCGAAGTATTTCGATCTGGCATAGGCAGAAACATGCTTTCCGAAGTGTTCGGTCGTTTCATCGCCGACGGTTCCCGATTCCTCACCAATCGCAGCAACGGAGGACGTCAGCACGACTCGCTCACTTCCGGCTTCTGCCGCTGCTTCCACGATCCGCACAGCACCGTTGATGTTGACGTCGTCCATCTGTGCCGTGTTTCTTGGACATCCCTCGTTGATGCCTGCGACGTGGAAGACTATGTCAGCACCCGTCATTGCTTCGACGAGACCATCAGAGACAGTGACATCCCCCATGACGAATGCGCCACCGGCCGCCTGGATCGTCGAGCCACCTTTTTCGGATCTCACGAGAGCGACCACGTCCCAGCCGTCGGCGATGAGAGATCGGACGAGATGCGATCCGACGAGGCCGGTTCCCCCGGTGACAAAGGCGCTACGAGACGGGGGCACTAGGTCCGGTCACGGCGGGACAACACACCGCGGAACTTAGAGAAGTAATCACCTGCAGAAAGGAGCGTCACGACGACAGCGAGCCACATGAGCCATTCGTCAAGCCTGAGTGGACCGATCGTGATGTCGAACAGGGCGATTGCGAACAGAATTGCAACGAATTGGACCGTCGCCTTCCACTTCCCCCAGATTGACGGCGGAACGGTCGACTGATCGAGCGCAGCCACCGACCGGAGCCCCATGATCGCGATCTCCCTCCCGATGATGATGAAGGCAATCCACGTTGAAGTGGTGTCGATCTGCACCAGCGCGATCAGGGCTCCTGTGATGAGCACCTTGTCCGCGACCGTATCAAGAAATGCGCCGAGCGCCGTCGTGATCCGCCACCGCCTGGCAAGGTATCCGTCTGCGAAATCGGTGAGTGCAGCAATGCCAAACACGATCGCACCTGCGTACGCATAGCTGCGGTTGTCCGGCGAGTGGAGGATCAGAACCATCGCGACCGGCGTCAGCAACAGTCGGATCACAGCAAGAAGGTTCGGAATAGACATCGCTTGAGATCCTAAAGCAACAGCGCCCAATTCAATGCATGTCCGCGTACCCAGGGTTCCAGCCCGCGCTTTTTGGTGGGTTCTTACCCTGGGTACGCGTTTTTGGAGCTGTTAGACCCAATCGAGGGATCGGTCGACGGCTTTGGACCATCCGGTGTCGAGTTCGGCAACTCGGTCAGCGGTGAGTTGCGGTGTGAAACGGTGGCTCTCTTTCCAGTGGCTCTGCACCTCGTCCGCGTCTGCCCACACGCCAGCGTCAATGCCGGCGCCATACGCAGCCCCAACAACGGTGGTTTCGATCTGAAGGGGAACGACGACATCCATTCCAAGGACGTCGGCTTGGAACTGCATCAGAAGCCTGTTTGCCACCATCCCACCATCGACCCGCAGGTCGGTCAACTCGGACCCCGTGTCATTGCGCATTGCATGGAGCACATCCTTGACCTGGAACGCGGTCGCCTCAAGCACAGCTCGTGCAAGATGGCTCTTGTTCGTGAAACGGGTCATTCCCGCAATCACACCTCGCGCGTCGGGGCGCCACCGCGGTGCAAACAGGCCCGAGAACGCTGGAACGAAGTAGACGTCACCATTGTCTGGGACCAGGGATGCGAGTGCTTCGACGTCCTCTGAATGCTCAAACAGGCCAAGGTTGTCCCTGAGCCATTGGACCGAGGATCCTGCAACCGCCACCGATCCTTCAAGTGCGTATCTCGCCGGTTGACCAGCACGCTGATAGGCGACGGTCGTCAACAAACCTGCCGTCGAGGCAACGGGCTGCGTCCCGGTATTCGTCAAGAGGAAGGCTCCGGTGCCGTACGTGCATTTCGTATCACCGACGCTGAATGCTGCCTGTCCAATCATCGCAGCATGCTGATCACCGACGATTGTTCGCAGCCGCGTACCTTCAAGGACCCCGGTGCATGGCCCGTAGTCTGCGATGGAGGGTTTGATTTCGGGAAGCATCGAACGGGGAATACCGATCCCTTGGCACAGGTCATCATCCCAATCGAGCGTTTCGAGATTCATCAACATGGTGCGCGACGCGTTGGTCACGTCGGTGACATGTCGGCCCGTGAGATTGAATGCCAGCCAGGAGTCGATCGTCCCGAACGCCAGATCACCGCGTTCTGCCGCCATCTTGATGTCAGGGTCAGAATCCAGCAGCCAGCGCACCTTCGGCCCCGAGAAGTACGTCGCTGCAGGCAAGCCGGTGCGACGACGGAGAAACCCATCACCGAGTTGGTGCCCAATCTCTGCGCAGAGATCAGCAGTACGCGTGTCTTGCCAAACAATCGCGTTGGCAACCGGTCGTCCGGTGCCACGATCCCACACGACGCTGGTTTCACGCTGGTTGGTAATCCCAACCCCGGCAAGGTCCGCTGCTGTGAGTCCGGCCTCATCAAGGGCCGTCGAGATTGCCCACTCCGTGTTGCGCCAGATCTCGGAAGCGTCATGTTCGACCCAACCAGGCTTTGGAAGAATCTGCTGATGCTCAGTCTGCGCCTTGGCGATGATCGATCCGCTGCGGTCGATGACGACGAATCGGGAACTCGTCGTTCCTTGGTCGATCGCTCCGACATACGCCGTCATCTCAGAACCTCTAGTCGTTGAGTTCACCAGCGTACTGACGGGCGTGGTCGCCACCGTGGGTGATGAACGACGCGACCACGTCAGCCGCTCGATACACCGCCACGTCCATCGGCTCTTGCTCTTCGGGTCGGAATCGGCCGAGTACGAAGTCTGCTGGATCCATCGAGCCTGGTGGCCTTCCGACGCCGACTTTCAGTCGCCAGAATCCGTCGCCGCCGATCGATCCGATGATCGAGCGGACACCGTTGTTTCCGCCGTGTCCACCCCCGTCGGAGACTTTGAGCTTGCCAAACGGCACGTCGATGTCGTCGTGGACGACCAGCATTCGGTCCTCACGGATTCCGTAGTACTTCATGAGGGGAGCCACCGCCTGACCTGACTCGTTCATGAACGTCCGCGGAATGGAAATCACGGCACGTTGGCCGACCAGGTTGGCCTCAGCGACATCTGCCCTGACACCTTGTCGTGCGCGTTTGAGCGTCAGATCGTGATCCGACAGAAACCGATCGACCACCACCGCACCAATATTGTGACGCGTTTGTTGGTAGGAAGATCCCGGGTTGCGGAGCCCTACAACGAGGCTGGCTGACGAGTCCGTAATCAGCCCTCGTCGTGTGAGGAGTCTTCCTCTGCGCCTTCTTCGCCGTCCTCGACACCTTCTTCGCCCACTTCGCCTTCTTCGCCTTCGAGGACAACCTCTTCGACGATTTCGGCTGCCGGCACAACCACTGTGAGCAGAGGATGATCTGCATCATCCAGGTACTCGACACCGTCGACGACGGGAAGATCCGCAACCGTGAGGGTGTCATGGAGATGCAGATGTGAAACATCAACTTCAATGGACGTCGGAATTGCGTTCGGCAGGGCGCTGATCGTGACGCTCGACTCAATCGTCTCTGCGATACCTTCTTCGTCGATCACACCGATAGGAACACCGGTGTACTCGAGATGAACCTCAGCCTCAATGGCGACATCAAGTGACACCTGAATGAAGTCAACGTGCGTGATGTCGCGGCGTACGGGGTCACGCTGGATCTCTCTGGCGACCGTCAGAACCTTTTCACCGTCGATATCAACTTCAATGATGGCGTTGAGCCCGGCATCAGTATGAAGGATGCCGTACAGTTCGCGCTCGGCCACATGAACGGCGTGCGGTGAATCAACGCTTGTCCCATAGACGATGCCTGGGACGCGTCCAGTACGACGAAGGCGCCTGGATGCGCGTGATCCTTGCGTTGTCCGCCTCGTGGCGGTCAGACTCTCCTGCTGCATGAGGGATCCCCTCGAAATCGGTTGAGGTTGCAGCCCGAGAGTTTACGGCAGACACCACGGAAACGGCACAGAGCTTTCCGACGTCCGTCGTCTGACTTCACCCAATCGCTCGTGATCGGCGGTATGGGAGGATCTCGATAGTTTCTCCGCTCTTGATGCGGTCTTGAACCCCTCTCCAGAACTCGGGTTCGAACAGGTCGGCATGGACGTCGTCGAATGCAGCTCGCAGTTCCTGGTTGAGTCCAAGGAACCGGGGCAGCTCCTCGGGGAAGATGTCGCTCGGTCCGATTCCGTAGGTCGGGGTGGCAGAAAGCTCATCGTACGGGTCGGTCGACTCTGGCAATGCACGGAACCGACATTCGCTCAGTTCGGTCAACTCGTCATAGTCATAGAACACCACACGTCCACGACGCGTCACCCCGAAGTTTTTGAGCAGCATGTCCCCTGGGAAGATGTTCGACGCAGCAAGGTTCTTGATTGCCGCGCCGTAATCGATGATCGCCCGCTTGGCTTCATCCATATCAGCGGATCGAATGTGGAGATCGAGCGGGGTGACCCTGCGTTCAACGTAGATCGTCGCGAACGTCACCTGTCCATCGGCGAGCGCAACCGTTCGGGACGCCTCCGACATGAGTTCGTCAAGGACGTCGGAGTCGAATCGATCAGCGGGAAGCTTGAGGTCATGGAATCGCTGTGCCTCAACCAGTCTGCCAGCCCTGTCGTGGCGAGCCACGAGTTGGTACCGCTCAGCAACCTGACGCGGCGTGACGGACTTCTGTGGCGGGAACCGGTCGCGTACAACCTTGAACACGACGTCATAGCCAGCAAGGGTGAACACGATCATCACAAGCCCCGGCACTCCCGGCGCTCGCGTGAAGAGCTCTGTCGACGTGTTGAGATAACGGACAAGATCGCGATACCGCTCGGTCTTTGCCTGCTTGCGGTAACCGATTGCAGCCCATAGTTCGGCGTCTGCCCGGTGGGGAAGAAGTTCTGAAAGGAACGCTACGAGATCTCCCGGCGCGTCAGTCAGCGTGTGAAAAGCGGCGCGTGTGTATGAGAACAGGATCGAAACGTCAGCTTCTCCGATGAGCACGGCAGCGATACGGATACCACGAGATCCATGACGAATGGCGAAGGCAAACGGGATCGTCTCGATGCCATCGGTGAGCGAACCGACGAGATAGGCCGCCCGCCCACGGAAGAACAGCCGGTCGACCACCTCAACCTCGACGGGAACGAATGGGAGCCGGTCAATGACTGCGACAACGTCACGGTTGAGGTTCGCCCACGACATGTGGAACCGGCAATCTCGCGCCAACTCGTGGATCCACCGAGTCGATCCCGTCGTGGCGTCGTATGTTCGGGTAACAACGGCTGGAACTCGCTCTGAACGTTCGCGACCTCCGAGAAACTCGAGCATCGGATCGATGCCCTCCGTGGTGAACATCTTGCGCGCAAGGGAGTTGAAGAAGGTCTCTGCGATGTCGACGAATGGATCGTGGATGTACAAGTCGTGGAATGCGTCCCGAGCTTGAGACCATGCTGATCGCATCGCAATCGTGAACCCGGCGTCGGTGAGTTCATCAATGGTTTGATCGAGACTGATGCCATATGCATCGATCCGTTCAAGTGAGTCCTTCCGAATCGACGCCCAGTCCCGCGCCTCAAAGTGCACGAATGCTCTACTGGTAACGGAACGGTGGCGACGGTGGAATCCACGAAAACCGTCGTCGACAATCTGGGTGATCTGAGCAGGCTCAATGCTCATCGTCTCACCACCCGAATCAGGGTCAGGTGTTCTCGCCCTTGAAGATCTCACTCACGGAACTGTCGTTGAAGATTGCTTCAATCGTTCCAGCCACGATCGGAGCAATCGACAGCACCGTCAGGTTCGGAAGCGAAAGCGTCTCAGCGGAAACCGGGAGCGTGTTGGTGATGACAATCTCTGAGAAAGCTGCACCGCGAAGGCGGTCGATGGCTGGGCCAGACAACACGCCGTGAGTTGCGAGCACCTTCACCGATGCTGCTCCCCGCGCCAGCAAGAGCTCTGCACCTGCCACAACCGTGCCAGCGGTGTCGATGATGTCGTCAACGATGATGCAGTGCCGATCCTTGACGTCACCAACAACATGGCTTGCTGTGACCTGGTTTCGGGCATCCGTTCTCCGCCGCTTGTAGATGAACGCAACCTCAGCGTTGAGGTGGTGAGCAAACCTCGTTGCCCGCTTCACACCGCCAGAGTCGGGGGATACGACCGTCAGCGGACCATCTTCCTTGTTCTTGAGGTAGTCGGTGAACAACGGCAAAGCGGTCAGGGAGTCGAACGGAGCATCGATGAAGCCCTGCAACTGTCCGGTGTGGAGGTCCACCGACGCGATGCGGTCAGCACCAGCGGTTATGAACAGGTCGCCCATCATCTTCGCCGTGATCGCCTCGCGGGGCCGTCCCTTCTTGTCCTGCCGTGCGTAGCCGTAGAAGGGAACGACGGCAGTGATCCGTTTGGCCGATGCGCGCTTGAGCGCATCAATCATGATGAGCTGCTCCATGATGTGCTCGTTGATCGGCTTGGAGTGGCTCTGGATCACGAAACAATCAGCGCCGCGGACGGACTCGGTGAACCGAATGTAGATCTCGCCGTCGGCGAATCGGGAACGCTCAACCCCCCCAAGCTCAACGTCGAGGAGCTTGCATACTTCCTCTGCCAGCTCAACATTGGCGGAGCCAGAGAACACCAACATTCGCTTCAGCCCAGGGCGTTGCATCACTCCGCTTCCTTCTCAGCACGCTTCCGGTGCTTGTCAGCGTAGCCTTCGATGATGCGTTGGTCACTTCGTTCGACCCCAAGTGCCCCGTCGGGCACATCGTGCGTGATGACCGACCCCGCCCCGGTGTACGCATCGTTGCCAATCGTCACGGGAGCCACCAGCATGGTGTCGGAGCCGATCCGTACGCGATCACCGATCTTCGTCTTGTGTTTGTTGAAGCCGTCGTAGTTGACCGTGACCGTTGCCGCTCCGACGTTGGAGTCTTCACCAATTTCCGCATCGCCGACGTATGACAGGTGAGGAACCTTGGAGTTCTTCCCGACGACCGACGCCTTGATCTCCACGTACGCCCCAGCCTTGGCACCCTCCCCAAGCACCGTGCCAGGCCGTAGGTATGTGTAGGGCCCAACCGTGGCTCGCTCCCCCACAACGGCGCTGTCGAGTACGGAATATCGAACATGTGCGTCCGCTGCAATCGAGCTGTCGCGAGCCTCAACATCGGGCCCGACAACGGCCCCGGCACCAACGGTTGTTGATCCAACCAGATACGTGTCTGGCAGAATCGTCGCACCCGCAGCCACCAGGACCCCCCCGTCGATGTACACCCGTGAAGGGTCAGGCATCGCCACTCCCGCCTCAAGCAACCCGGCGTTGATTCTCCCCCGCAATACGGCAGAGACCTCGGCAAGCTGCCCCTGTGTGTTGACACCCATTCCCTCAACCTGCGACACCGTGACAGCACCCACGGAATGCCCGTCGGCGGTGAGGATTCCGATCACATCCGTGAGGTAGTACTCGGATTGGTCGTTTTCATTCTTGACCTTGTCGATCACGTCGGCGAGAAGCAGCCCATCAAATACATACACCGACGTATTGACCTCGGTGATCGCACGCTGCTGTGGGGTGGCATCACGTTCCTCAACGATTCCCACAACTCTTTCTCCAGAACGTACGATGCGCCCGTACCCGGTCGGATCCGGAACCTCGACGGTCATGATCGTCGCCGCATCACCACTCGCTGCATGTGCAGCGACCAGCATTCGGAGGGATTCCTGGGTCACAAGCGGCATGTCGCCCGGTAACACAACGATGGTCGCATCAAGTGATGTCAGACCCGAGAGTCCAATGCTGGCGGCGTGTCCAGTACCGAGCTGGGGTTCCTGCGTGACCACGGCGACACCGGATGGACACATCGCGGAAACCTGATCGGCGTCGTGGCCCACCACAACACTGATCTCGTTTGGGTCAACAGCGTCGGCTATGTCGAGCGCCCACTCAAGAAGGGACCGACCGGCAGCAACGTGGAGCGACTTGGCGTGCCCCGTGCGCATACGGGTCCCCTTGCCTGCTGCCAGGATGACGACGCTGTTGCTCATCGGCTCACGATCCTCATAGGTGCCTTGTTGGCTGGGGGGACAGGGCTCGAACCCGTTCTGGATGGACCAAAACCACCTGTGCTACCAATTACACCACCCCCCAATGCGGGATGCGAGGCGGAAGTGTAGACCCCCAAACGAAGTGGGCGCCGTAGACGTCAATCATCAATGCTCTCCCAGCCGCGATCGACAAGACTGACGGGCTCTGCTGCCCGAACGGGGGCGTCGACCGCGTCAACGGCTCCACTCGCCTCATCATGGGATGGGAAGAACGCGAACAGGGCGGATCCTGACCCGGTCATGCCCACGGTTGTTCCCCACAGTGACATCAACTCGGAGCGCCATTCGCCGATCCGCGGGTCGAGTGATAGAGCCGCCGGATAGAGATCGTTGCGGACCGGTTCCCTCCCGCGAAGCTCGGTCGGCAAGTCGCCGTCCGGAACCGCTTCGCCGATAGGTCCCCCAAGGTGATCCCACTCGCGGAACACGTCGGGAGTAGTGAGAGCGAACGGTGGAACCACGATCGCCAGTGAGAACCCGGTGAGTGGTTCAACCGGATCCACCATTTCTCCTCGTCCGCGAACGAGCGCTGTGCCACCGGTCAGTGAGAACGGGACATCCGAACCGAGGGAGGCGGCGATCTCCAACGCAAGATCATCGCCAATACCGTGCTCCCGAGAGAGAAGCCCGATCGTTGCTGCAGCATCGGCGCTTCCACCCCCGAGGCCTGCACCCGAAGGGATCATCTTCGAGATATGGAGCGAAGTTGCCCTGGGATCCCTGCTCGCTCTGCGGATCGACTCAACAGCCCTCCACGCCAGGTTTGTCTCATCACTCGGAGCCTCATCATTGGAGACCGTGACGTCATCGGTTGCCGACGGAACCAACTCGATCGTGTCCGCGAGCGATACCGATTGGAACAGGCCGCGGAGAGGATGGAATCCGTCAGCTGCTCGCGGGTAAACGACCAAAGCAAGATTCACCTTTGCGTAGGCGAGCGCCTTCATAGAGCTGCCTCGGCATCGGCGATCGATACAAAATCCTGAGGAAGCAGAGCCTCGGGTCGCGTCGTCGGGTCAATGCCCGCTGTCACCAGTACGGATTCGTCCGCAATGGTTCCTGCAAGGCTGCGCCGCAACATCTTGCGGCGCTGGCCGAATGCGGCTGACGCGATCTCGATTGCCCTCTCCGCTCTGACCGGGGCAGGTTTTCGGTCGATCACGACGACGGCGGAATCCACTCGTGGTGCTGGCTCAAAAACCTGGGGAGACACACCGAAAGCAAGATGGGCCGTTGCGTGAAGTCCGACAATCACCGACGGGATCCCATATGTCTTGGCTCCGGGTTCCGCAAGAAAACGATCAGCCACTTCTCGCTGCACCATGACCACGAGGCGGTCGATATCGGGAGCGCCTTGGAGAATGTCAAGGACGATCCCGGTACCAACGTTGTATGGCAGGTTCGAGACCATCGTCCACGGTCCACCGTCGAGGGCGAGGGAAAAATCAATCCTGCTTGCATCGCCAAAACGTACCTCTACGTTCGTGGTCACGGTGAGGACTTCATCGAGAACTGGTTCAAGGGCATGATCGACCTCGTAGGCCACGACCCGCCCCGCAACTGCTGCGAGCGCGATCGTTACCGCACCCGTACCCGCTCCGATCTCGAGGACCTGCGTATCGCTCGTGATCCCCGCTGCACGCACCATTCGGTCAACGACGTTGGGATCGACGAGAAAATTCTGCCCGTACGCCTTGCGCGGGAGATGATCGTGCTCCTGCAGGAGACGACGTATCTCGCCGCGTGCCTGCATCCCATCGTCGAACATGTCAGGCATGGTCGAACACTCGCTGTGCCGTGGCTGTCGTGAGTTGTGAAACATGCTCAACCGTTGTTCCCCAGACTTCGGCAAGTCTGGCCCCGGTCAGGTGAACATTTGCTGGCTCGTTGCTTTTTCCTCGCAACGGTTCGGGCGTCAGATAGGGACTATCCGTCTCGACCATCGTGCGCTCGGGAGGCGCCTGCGCCGCACCGAGTCTGAGGGTGTCGCCCGTTGTGTATGTGATCGGGCCAGCAAATGAGAACGTTACCCCGAGCGCATCGAACCTCTTCGTCCATTTCGGACCGCCAGTCCAACAGTGCAGGACCGCAGATTCCCCGATCTGAGCCTGTTCGAGCATGTCGTAAACCTCAGAAAAGGCATCGCGGCAATGGATGATGATCGGTTTGTCCAATGCTGCAGCGAGCGACAGCTGGTCTGCGAACGCCGCCACCTGATCCTGTTTTGGAGAGAGGTTTCGGTAGTAGTCGAGACCACATTCACCGACCGCATCGGCGCTTCTCGCCATCTGAGCGATGTGGTCACCCTGGTTCGGCCAGAGCGATGCGTCGTGTGGATGGAGTCCTGCTGACCACAGCACCTTTCCAGGGTGTGTTCGGGCGAGTAGCTCACTGGCGCGTGAAGTTGCCTCGTCAACTCCTGGGCAGACCAGCCATTCGACACCCTGATCCGAGGCTCGGCTGAGAACCGCCTCGACCGGATCCTCGATGAGGAAGAGGTGCCCGTGGGTATCCACCCACCTTGTACCTCCACTTGGTCCATCATTCGGATTGCGCGTGTCCTCGGAATGGTCTGTCACCGTCTACACCTCAGGTTCGAGTTCGACCTTTGCAAACAGCGGGGGCAACTCACCGAGCTTGGTGCCGGATGCAACGGTCGGCGCAGTCCATGCAATGGAATCATCCGGTGCAAGAACGCCGAGGGCTCTGAGCACGGAGCGTGACGTCGCTGGGAGGTAGGGCGAGAGTGCAACAGCGTTCGCTGCGATCACCTGCAACGCAACCCACAGGGTCGTCCCGGTTCGTTCCATATCCGTCTTGGCAGTCTTCCAGGGAGCGAGATCGTTCAGGTATATGTTGGCTTCCTGTGCCCCCTGCATGGCTCTGGCAATCCCAGCACGCAGCTTCACCTCAGAAATGAACATCCCAACTTCATCGAGGGTCGCCAAACGGGCGGCAATGGCCCGATCGTCGGCATCTGACAGGTCGCCAGCAACGGGGACAACACCGTCGAAGTACCGACCGGTCATGGCAACGACACGGTTTACGAGGTTTCCCCAGGTTGCCACAAGCTCATCGTTGATACGGCGAGCAATCTCATCGTCGGTCAATTCGCTGTCATTTGACTCGGGAAGGCTCTGAGCGATCGCGTATCGAAGCGGATCAGACTCAAACGTATCCAGGTACCACGACAACGGCTTGCCGACACCCGTTGACTTGGATGCTTTGCGACCCCCGAATGTCACGTACTGGTTTGCTGGCACGTCGGTCGGAAGATTGAGATCGCCGTGGCCCATGAGAAGCGCTGGCCAGTAGATGGCGTGGAACGGGATGTTGTCCTTCCCGACGAAGTAGTACGACTCGGCATCGGGATTGAGCCACCATTCCTTCCATGCATCGGGCGTTCCTTGGATCTCGGCCCATTCCTGGGGAGCAGAGAGGTATCCCATGACCGCCTCCCACCAGACGTAGATCGACTTTCCAGGGCCGATATCGTCCACCGGCAGCGGGATCCCCCACTCAAGGTCTCTGGTGAATGCACGATCATGGAGCCCATCGGTCACCATGCCGATCGCAAAGTTGAGCACATGGGGCCGCCAGCCCTCACGGCTGTTGAGCCATTCGAGCATTGGCTCGTTGAACTCGCTCAGCTTCCAGTTGTAGTGCTCCGTTTCACGCAGGACAGGCGTCGTGCCTGAGAACTTGCTCGTTGGGTCGACCAGATCGGTTGGATCAAGCGTCTTGCCGCAGTTGTCGCATTGATCACCCCGAGCGTTGCCATACCCACAATGTGGGCATGTACCTTCGACATATCGGTCGGGAAGGAAGCGCTGCGCCTGTTCGTCGTAGAGCTGCTCGGAGGTCTCTGCGTAGAGATAGCCATTCTCGAGAAGTGTCATGAAGAAGCCTTGGACGACACGCCGGTGCGTATCGGTACCCGTGGTTGTGAAGAGATCAAATTGGATGTCGAGGTCGTCCCAGTACGTCAGAAACTCCGGGTGGTATTTGCCAACGATCTCCTGCGGACTCACGCCAAGCTCGTCTGCCTTGACCATGATTGGCGTTCCGTGGACATCGGATCCCGAAACCATCAGGACATCGTCGCCGATCGACCTGTGATATCTGGCGAAGATGTCTGGCGGCAGGTACGCACCTGCGATGTGGCCAATGTGCAGCGGCCCCTGCGCGTACGGCCACGCCACGGCGACGAGTACCTTGGTCGGTTCCTGTGAGGTCATGCATCGATGGTACCGGCGACCGATCGTGTCCCGACATCACCGTGGCGCTGACAACGTAAACCGGTGTGTCTGAAGGCCGGTAGGATTGCAAACCCACAGCACGCGATCGGACCACCGACCGATGGCGCATCGAGGACCCCTTGATTGGAGAAACCGTGGACACTCTCATCGTCAGAAAGATCGATGACCTTGGCCGGATCGTTGTTCCGGCCGAGACGCGACGTCTGTTCAATATCCACGAAGGTGACGAACTTGCCATCAGCGTGGAGAACAGCGGCATCGTCCTACGCAAGCTTGACGCGACCTGCATCTTCTGTGAGGGGACCGAAGATCTGCGCGAATATCACGGCCGTGGCGTGTGCGTCGACTGCCGGGGAAATCTGCAGAATTAGCCTTTAGCTATTGGCTTTGGCTGCGAGCGGCGACCACACGTTCGTATAGTTCGCGTCTACTGACACCGCTCGACACTGCGATCGTCTTGACCGCGGCCGATGGTGACGTTCCTGATTCGATCAGTGCGAGAGCTGCCTCGGTGGCGGCGGAAAGATCCTGAGTTGGCGCCGGGGCGCCTTCGATCACGATCGTGAATTCGCCACGTGGCTCGACGTCTCCGTCCCAATGCGCAGCAGCACCAGCAACCGTTCCACGCCACACCTCTTCGTGTAGTTTTGTCAATTCCCTTGTGACAACTACACGGCGCTGACTCTCCACAGATGCAGCGATGTCAGAGAGATCCTTCGCAACTCTCCGGGTCGCAGCAAAGAGCACGGTTGTGCGTTCGTCCGACGCTACGGAAGCGATTCGATCCACTCGCTCCCTTCCCTTGCGTGGCAGGAATCCCTCGAAGACGAAACGGTCGCCAGAGAACCCCGACACGGCGATGGCCATGATCGGAGCGCTCGGCCCCGGGATCGCCGTCACGACGGCCCCTGCGTCGCATGCTGCCGCCACGGCGCTCGATCCGGGATCGGAAACCGCAGGCATGCCGGCATCCGATACCAACGCAATGGTCTGTCCATCGCCGAGGAGCTCCACAAGTTCGGTGTTTCTGGCTCTTTCGTTTCCAGCGAAGTAACTGCGCATGGGTTTGGAGATCCCGAGGTGGGCAAGCAATTGCCCGGTCCTGCGGGTGTCCTCAGCGAAAACTACATCGACGCCAGACAAGGTTTCAGCGAGCCGCTCGCTGATATCTCCGAGGTTGCCGATCGGAGTCGCGCAAAGAATGAGAGTGCCTGGTGTCCTGTCCATCGGATGGGCATGGTAGGAGCGTGAGCCGGTCCCCGATGTTCGGTGGAATCGTACCTGCCCGAATCTCAAGCAATGGTCCCCCGTTGGATCGGCGATGAATGCGACGCGGTGCAACGTGGTGGACACCGGTCACAACCCCAAACAGGGTGGTCTCAACCACAACGATGGGTTCCCGCATCCCGAACGTGTGAACCGAAGGTGTATCAATGATCAGAGCCCCAATGCCGCGGCGTCGCAGCCCAAGTAAGCGGTCGACAAACGACGTCGCAACAACCACGCCGTCGAGCCTTCCCAGGGGCCAGCAGATGGTTAATCGCCGATACATCGCTCTCTTCGGTATTCTTCAACGACTATGGCAAAGGCAAAAAGACGCAAACTCCGCGCCCGTCGCTCGAAAGCGAACCACGGCCGCAAGCCAAACGCAGGCCGCGGCTAACCGCTTCGGCCCGTCTGACGCCGTCGTATTCCCGTTTCTGACAGATATACGGCCTCTCGCGCCCGCGTTCAAGGCCTCCGTTCGGATTCAGCAGCCACTATTCAGACAACCGGATTCATACCCAGGGTAAGAACCGACCGTGACGGTGGGCTGTGGCCCAAAGAATGCCCGAGGATTCCTCGATGGCTGGCCAGCCGCAAGCTGAAAGCTGAAAGCAGCGAGCGAAGCGAGCCCCTCACACTCCCATTTGGGATCGGAGCGAGACTCCGGCGTCGGTGTCGGTCGAGGCTATGAAGACGAAGTGGTCGTCCATCCGGTCGATGAACACGTATATCCCGTCACCTTCAAGTACGAGCCCGCCGCCCGATTCGCGCGACGAAGTTGCGCCCATCCTCTCGCGTGCATGCACTATGAGGGCATTGACGAGGTCCTCGGCATCTTCGTCGGTCTCGGCGAGGTAGCTCCAAGCCATCGCGATGTCGTCCCCGTTGATAAGGGTGCGATACGAGTCGTTCCCCCATCCGGCTGCAGCCTGTGTGACCATTCCCGGCGTCACCGTATCGGTAAGGATCAGGCGCACCCCCCACTCACCCCACGACGCGTCTTCGTGAATTTCCCAGCCCGGGAGGGTCACAGAAACGGGATCGAGCGGTTCGGGATCTTCTCGACGAATGTACTTGTTGGGGTCCAGGATCTGTTCCGTGGTCGTCGGCAAGTCCTGATAGACCTCGTCCACTCCCTTGAGGCCGTCGTCGGCCATGATCTCGCGTACGAACACGAGGCCCTGTTCGTACGGGAACGCCAGGTCCAGGCCGACCCAGGTTGGTGCGCTGTCAAGAGTCGTGGAATCAAACGACAGCGCTTCAAGGGCTGCTTGGACAGCATCGGTAGGATCCATGTTCTGGATATACAGGAACTGTTGGTAGGTCGCATCGCCCTCGACCACCGCAAGGAGTGCTGAGGCGTCGTCGATGTTCCCCTCATCAGATCGACGTTCGAATTCGGGATTGAAGTCGAAATGCTGATCAGTGAGCGCGTGCACGAGTTCATGGACAATCGTGATCCGCTGGTATGCGCTGAATCCGTCGGGGGCAGCGGGAACAACGATCTCTTTGGTTTCGCCGTCGTAGAAGCCGAGCACCTGCTCGGCGTAGAGTTCGACGAGCAATTCTCCAAGATCGGTCTGCCCGTCGAGCATGCCCATCAGCTCGAACATCTTCTGGTTGTTTGCCAGATGGGTCGAATCGAGATCTTCGGCGACATCGGCGGCGACGCGTGCCTGGAACTCGGCTTGATCGAGGATTGTCACCGTTGGAATCTCAAGGAAGGGCAATGCTCGGGACTCTTCTGCGGCGAGCATGAGCAGACCGATATCAACTCTCATCTCGGCGTCGAGTTCGTCAGAGATTGATGGCGAGTGAGTTCCGGGAACCTGATTGGCGGCAATCGATGCAATGGTCTCGTAGGTCGTCGTGGTAGCGCCTGGGTTGGTCCCACCGGGTCCGGAGGTTCCACCCGATGCAGTACTGGTGGTGGACCCTCCCCGGTCACATGAGGCAGCGACGAGGGCAACAGCGACGATCGTGAGCGCGACAAGCAAGCGACGGAATGTGTGGTTCATGGCGATCGGCAGGCTACAGCGGAACCCAAGAAAGCGATGTGACACCCACACGCTTGCTCAGCTACCTGCCAAGCGCGGTTCCCTGCTGCGAGTATCTTGCGGGAATGCGGATCGCCATCACAGGAGCATCCGGATTCGTCGGAAGCTCCCTCACCCGAAATCTCGCGGCTTCATATCTTCGGAATGCGGATCGCCATCACAGGAGCATCCGGATTCGTCGGAAGCTCCCTCACCCGAAATCTCGCGGCCGCAGGTCATACCGTCCGCTGCCTTGATCGTGTCCGAAACCCCGGACTCGACGATCTCGACCTCGAATGGAGCACGGTCGATGTCCTGGACCGCGACCAGGTAATAGCAGCTCTCCAAGGAGTCGACCTCGTCTACCACCTCGCAGCGGTGATCTCAGTCACCGGCGATCCGACGGGAATATTGCGCCGTGTCAACGTCGACGGTGTTCGCAATGTGGCTGAGGCTTCGCTCGAAGCTGGTATTGGACGATTTGTCCACTGCAGCTCCGTGCACGCATTCGATCTCGAGCGGTCGATTCTCTCGCGGTCGATCACCTCACCGAGGATGCCCCCAAAGCCACGAACCCGAACCGCCCCGCATATGACCTATCGAAGGCTGCTGGTGAGGTGGAACTTCACAAGGTCATCGCCCTGGGCCTGAACGCAGTGATTGTCAACCCCACCGGGATATGTGGCCCCCAGGACCACTCCCAATCACGAATCAATACGATGCTGCTTGCCATGTTCACAGGTCGCCTCCCAGCTCTTGTGGATGGCGGGTTCGACTGGGTGGACGTCCGAGATGTTGTGTCTGGGATGATCGCTGCCGGTGAGAACGGCCGGACCGGCGAGAACTACCTCCTGTCTGGGCATCACCAAACGCTTCGACAGCTCAGCGAGATTGCAGAACGTGTATCTGGGACCGCGCGGCCGAAGGTCAACCTGCCGATGTGGATGGCTCGGACGGTCACTCCCCTCGCCAATGTTGTCAGCCGCCGGACAAAGGATCCGCTTTGGTTCACAACCGAGTCGCTGCACGCCCTTCGGTTCGATCCGACCGTCTCCAGCGCAAAGGCAGCAGCCGAACTCGGGTATCAGCCTCGATCCACCGAACAGTCTCTATCCGACATCTACAGATGGGCAGTCGAAGCCGGGCTGGTTGATCGTCAGGTGGGCAAGCACAACCCGCAATAGACCCCAGTCATAGACCCCACTTTTTTTTGCTTATCACCGAACAGTCTCTATCCGACATCTACAGATGGGCAGTCGAAGCCGGGCTGGTTGATCGTCAGGTGGGCAAGCACAACCCGCAATAGACCCCAGTCATAGACCCCACTTTGCCCAACATCGCCACCGACGCGACGGCTATGGTCGGTCGCAATTCCAAGGTAGGAGCACGGGTGCCTGACACATACCGCAACGACAAGCGGACCATCTTCGGATGGGCGATGTACGACTGGGCAAACTCTGCCTACATCACCATCTTCGGGGCAGTCGTCGGAGCGTTCTTCACAGGAACGATCATGTCGGGCGACACCTATTGGGGCTTGTCGGGGCAGTCGCTGTTTGCGATCCTGATCGGTCTCGGGTCAATCGTCCTCCTGCTCGCAATGCCGATCCTTGGCGCGGTTGCCGACTATTCGGACTCGAAACGTCGCATGCTGCGCAACTTTGCGATCCTGGGAGCCATAGCCACACTCGTCATCCCGTTTGTTCCCAACGGCCAGGTGCCGCTGTTCCTCGTCATCGTCGTCGTTTCCCAGTTCGGGTTCGTTGCTGCAAACGTGTTCTACGACGGATTCCTGCCTGACATCACAACCGATGACACCATCGACAAAGTCTCATCGAAGGGGTTTGCGCTTGGCTATCTCGGTGGAGGCATATACCTCGCGATCGCGTTGGTGCTCATCATGTTCTCGAGCGAGGAGCCAACAACAGACTTCCTGACGGAGTCGCTCGCCGCCCGCATCGCCATCTTTGGGTCAGGGCTGTGGTGGATCGGATTCTCAACCATCACGCTGGCTCGCCTCCCCCGCGATGGGCAGGGCGGTAACAAACGATCGATGGGCGACTACGCCCGCGTCGGGTTCCAGCGAACAATGCTGACCACAAGGCGCCTGCGCCAATTTCCACAACTCCTTCTCTTCGTCGTTGCGTTCATCATCTACAACTCCGGCGTTGGCACCGTGATCGCAGTGTCGGGCCCATACGCCGAGGACACGCTCAACCTGTCCATCACCGACATCGGGATTGCGTTTCTCATAGTCCAGCTGATCGCCGTCGCCGGTGCCTTCATGTTTGGGATCATCTCGGGTCATACCGGTCCGAAGCGGGCAATCATGATTTCCCTCGTCGTCTGGGTCGGGATTGCTGCCGCTGCGTACTTCATTCCTGAAGATTCAGCGGTCAGCTTCTGGGCGCTTGCGGCCGTGGTTGGCTTTGTCCTCGGTGGTGTGCAGGCTCTCAGCCGCTCGCTCTATGGGACGATGATCCCTGAAGAGGCATCCGCCGAGTTCTTCGGATTCTTCTCGGTGTTCAACAAGCTCTCGGGTGTCGGTCCCCTGGTGTTTGGTGTCGTCAGTGCCGCGACAGATGGGAGGACCGCGATCCTATCGGTTGGGGTGTTCTTCGTCGTGGGACTTGTCCTGTTGGCGCGAGTCGACGTCGACACGGCGCGAGCGTCGCGAGCGAATTGGGACTTCTCGAACGCTTGAGCCGGGCAACTTGACTTGGCATCTCGACTTGACACCGTCCCCGGAGTCTGTACAGTCCCCGTCACATGAACGTTGCATTCACCCGCGAGATGATGTGCATGGCTATGACACAGCCGTGCAGACCTCACGCGTAAGCGACACGACAAACAAAACCAGAGGATCTGCACCGGCAACGGAGCAGGTCCTTTCTTCATGTTTGGGCCACTCCGCAAGCACGACAGTTTCTGACTGATCCCCCGGAGGGACCACATGACAGACACACACCGATTCGAAACACTGCAGGTTCATGCAGGACAGGAACCTGCACCTGGCACCAACGCCAGGGCCGTTCCGATCTATCAAACGACGTCGTACACGTTTGATGATGCGGCGCATGGGGCGAGACTCTTTGCTCTTGAAGAGTTCGGCAACATCTACACGCGCATCATGAATCCGACGACGGACGTGTTCGAAAAGCGGATCGCTGCACTCGAAGGAGGCGTCGCCGCCGTCGCGACAGCGAGCGGGCAGGCAGCCCAGCTCACGGCAATAACCACGCTTGCGGCGGCCGGAGACAACATCGTGTCCACGTCGTATCTCTATGGCGGTACCTACAACCAGTTCAAGGTGGCACTCGAACGGCTTGGGATCGAGGTCCGGTTCGTCGCAGGCGACGATCCCGAGGAGTTCGCCGCCAGAATTGATGACCGCACCAAGGCGCTGTACCTCGAGACCATTGGAAACCCGGGGTTCAATGTCCCCGATATCGGCGCATTTGCCGAAACGGCACACGAAGCTGGCGTCCCGCTCATCGTCGACAACACGTTCGGAGCGGCGGGATACCTGGCCCGACCCATCGATCACGGTGCAGACATCGTCGTCGCTTCCGCTACGAAGTGGATTGGCGGTCACGGCACATCCATCGGTGGGATCATCGTTGACTCAGGAAATTTCGACTGGAGCAGTGGGAAGTTCCCGGAATTCACCGAGCCCTCGCCGAGCTACCACGGCCTGGTATATGCGGACACGTTCGGAGTCGGCGGACCGTTTGGAAACATCGCATTTGCGATTCGGGCACGTGTCGAGGGATTGCGCGATCTTGGCGCTGCACTTTCGCCGTTCAACGCATTCCTACTTCTGCAAGGGGTCGAGACGCTGTCGCTACGAGTGCAGCGTCACGTCGACAACACACTAGAGCTCGCCAGATGGTTGCAGGGCCGAGAGGAAGTGACATGGGTCAACTACCCGGGCCTTGAGGATCACCCATACCATGAGGTGGCCAAGAGGATGCTGCGCAACGGGTTCGGCGGAGTGCTTTCGTTCGGCGTTGACGGTGGGATCGAGGCAGGAAAACGATTCATTGATTCGTTGGAGCTCGCATCGCACGTTGCCAACGTGGGCGACGTCAAGACTCTTGTCATCCACCCCGCATCGACGACACACCAGCAGCTCAATGCGCAAGAGCAGTTGGATGCCGGCGTGAGCGACGATCTGATCAGAGTGTCCGTGGGAATCGAACACATCGACGACATCACTGCCGACTTCGCACAGGCGCTTGCCGCAGTCAAGGCAGCGGCGGTGGTGGTTTCGTGAAGCACCGGGTAACGATCGCCGGAGCGTTCCCTCTCGAAGGAGGGGGAACGCTTGACGACATCTCCGTCGAAGTCCGTACATGGGGACGACATCGAAAGACTGCAACGCTGATCTGCCATGCCCTTACGGGTGACGCAAACGCTGATGAGTGGTGGTCAGGACTCTTCGGCGCCGGACGAGTCTTCGATCCTGCAACGTCGTTCATCGTGTCGATGAACGTACTCGGCAGTTGCTACGGGACGACAGGGCCGACGTCGGCTGATCCGTCTGGAACGCCCTACGGTGCTGACTTTCCAGCCGTCACGATTCGTGATCTCGTCGAGGTGCAGCGTCATGTACTCGACCAGCTCGGTGTAGAGACGCTTGACCTCGTGATCGGTGGCTCGATGGGCGGCATGCAGGTCCTCGAGTGGGCGGTCATGTACCCAAACCGGGTGGGGGCGATCGTGCCGATCGGTGTCGGTGCTGCACAGTCCCCGTGGGCGATCGCACTTTCGGAGACACAACGGCACGCCATCACATCGGATCCGGCTTTCAAGGAAGGTACGTACCCCGACTATCGCAAGCCAACGGCCGGTCTTGAGACTGCTCGAATGATCGCCATGGTGAGCTACCGAAGTCACTCCGAGTTCGCTACCAGGTTCGGTAGAAGCTCCGACTCGGACGGTTTTGCGGCCCAATCGTATCTTCGCCATCAGGGAGCGAAGTTCGTGGACCGGTTCGATGCGAACACGTACCTGACGCTGATCGATGCCATGGACAGCCACGATGTGGGACGCGGGCGCGGACCCTCTGAGGCCATCCTGCGTCGGGTCGAGACACCTGGCCTCGTCGTGGCCATTAGTACGGACGTCCTGTATCCCCCCGCTGAAGTTCGGGCGCTGGCTGCAGCACTTCCGAGGTGCCGCTATGCGGTACTGGATTCCGTCCACGGCCACGACGGCTTCCTCGTCGACACCGATGCACTCAACGCACTGGTTGTGGACTTCCGGAACAGCATCGGCCGCATCGAGTCGACCGCAACGACCCCAACCGGCCTGGGCTCAGCCTGGGCCTGAATCACTCGCCGACGCGTACCCAGGGTATGAACCGACCGTGGCGGTGGGCTACAGCCCAAAGAACGGATTTGAACCGGATCCCTAGGAGTTGGGATTCCGAGTCTCGGCGAAACGAACCTTGAGAGGGCGGCCACCGACCTTGCTCCCGTTGAGGGCGTGCACGGCGCGGGAGGCATCGCCTCGCGACATCGTGACGAACCCGACACCCTTGGATCGACCACGGCCGTCCATCTTGACCGAGGCAGCATGCACCCGTCCGTGCGACGCTGCAATATCCGCAAGCTCAACGTCGGTGATTTTCCACGGAAGATTCCCGATGTAGACACTTTGATGGCTCGAATCGTTGTTCTTACCCGCAGCAGGAATGTGGTTGGGAGCCTGACGCTTTTGCTTCGCAGCCTTCGGCTTTCTGACTTCTGACTTCGGGAACCGGACTACGCCCGATTCCTTGGAGTCCAGCAAGCTGGACTCCTGCCTTCTGACTTCGGACTTCTCACTTCCGCTTTCCGACCTCTGACCTCTGACCTCTGACCTCTGACCTCTGACTTCTGAATTCCGAGTTCTGACTTCCGATCGAGCCAGTGAGTCCGGTCTCGGAGGTCCGACTGTGACGTTCATGTCGAGGTTCCGCTGCATCCGGATCACTGCCCGCTTCTCAGCATGTGTCAGCAGGCTCACAACGGTGCCAGACGCACCCGCACGTGCGGTTCGCCCGGACCGATGGAGATAGTCCTTGTGACCGTGGGGGATGTCATAGTGGATCACCGTGGATACGTCATCGACGTGGATCCCGCGAGCCGCAACATCAGTAGCGATCAACGCAAGCGCACGGCCATCCGAGAAGGACTTGAGGGCACGGTTGCGCTGGTTCTGGGAAAGGCCACCGTGCATCGCAACAGCATCGACGCCTTCACGTGAAAGCTGTTTCGCCAGCCGGTCGGTGCCATGCCTCGTCTTTGCAAAGACGATGGTGGAGCCAGTTGCACCGATGACATCAGCCGTGTGTCGGACCTTGTCCTGGTGCTCAACAACCCAAAAGTGGTGAGTTGCCTCGGTGACCTGGAGCTCTGCTCCACCGATCTCGTGCCGAGCAGGATCGTGCTGATAACGTTTGATGAGTACTGCGACGTCACCGTCGAGGGTTGCGGAGAACAGCAGCGTCTGACGGTCGTTCGAAGTCTGATCGAGGATTCGCTTTACAGCAGGGAGGAAGCCCATGTCCGCCATGCGATCGGCCTCGTCGATGGCAACGATGTCCACGTCGCTGAGGTCGACAAATCGCTGTTCGATGAGATCCTCGAGACGCCCAGGCGTTGCGACGAGGATGTCCACGCCACGGCGCAGCCATTCCTTTTGTGATGTGTACCGAACGCCACCAAAGATCGCGAACACCTGGCGATCCATCGCTTTTGCGTAGGGAGCGAGATCCAGTCGGATCTGGGCAGCGAGTTCACGCGTTGGTGCAAGGATGAGTGCCCTCGGCTTGTTCGGCTTGGCCTTGTCAACGAGCGTCAACATCGGCAGTCCGAATGCGAGGGTCTTCCCTGAGCCCGTTGGCGCCCGACCGGAAACGTCGCGTCCTGCGAGGGCATCAGGAATGGTTGCGGATTGAATCGGAAACGGATCGATGATGTCTCGACGGACGAGAATCTCGGTAATGAGTGCGGGAAGACCGAGCTCGGCAAAAGTCTTGGGCATGATGGTTCCTTGACCCATGCACGCAGCGGGGCCGGTTGGGTGTGATTCGGTTCTCCTCACCTCGCGACGCCATCGTCCACGAAGTCGTGAGTCGGCCGAAAGAGGTGGTCCAACCGGGCGAGAGATTTGGCCGTGTGATCACCGGGGAAGCGACTGTGCGCTTACCTCCACCCGATGCGGCTTCTCGGAAGATAGCGACATCTGGCGGTATCCCACGGGTTTCTTCGCGCACTCCATGGCGCGCAACCGGAGCCGTACCTCGCAGCTATCTCGCCGACGTCGAGTCCGGGGACTGTGCTGCGAGCGCGGCACCGACTGCGCCGGCCTTGACACCGAGCGCAGCCTTGACGACGGACACCCGGGAAGCAGATACGAGCGTGAGCCGTTCGTCGAGCGCCGATACCAGCGGGCCAAGCACCAGATCTCCAGCCGACATGATCCCACCGCCCATCACCACCGTATCGACTCCGAATACCGTCACCACGTTGGCGATCCCTATCGCCATGAAGTAGCTCGCTTGTGCGATTGCCTTGAGCGCCTGCGGATCGCCCTCCGCCGCCGCGGCATAGGCAGCCACTGCGTTGTCAACACCCGCTGCCTTCGCGATCTCGGAGCCCTTGGCAACGGTCTCAAGACACCCCCGGTTGCCACAACCACAGACCGATCCATTCGGATCAACGGTTTGATGTCCGAACTCCCCGGCGGTTCCGAACGCACCAAGGTAGAGCCTGCCGTCAATCATGATCCCGCCACCGATCCCCGTACCGAGCGTGATTCCGAGCATGACCTTGGCGCCTACGCCAGCCCCAATCGTTCCTTCGGCGAGCGTGAATGCCCGAGCATCGTTGATCATGGTGGCTGGGGCTCCTATGCCTTCACCGACAGGGTCGCGAAGCGAGAATCCCTTCCACGGGCCAGGGAGATTCGGAAAGAACTCGATCACACCCGTTTCGGCGTCAAAGAGGCCGGGAACACCGATTCCGACACCGAAAACCGGTCCATGTTCGTCTGTCAGCTTCCGTCCAACCTCGATGAGCCGTTCAGTCACGCGAACCGGCCCCTGATGAGCCCGCGCCTGCACCTTGTCAGAAGCAACGACGATCGGGCGGGCTCCGTCGGAATCGACCTCCATAACCGCGAAGTTGATATTCGTGCCGCCAAGGTCAAGGCCGACGTAGCGCTCGTTCACGGAGGTCCTTCCTTCCTCATTGGGGGAACCGCACGGTAGCGACGCCATGCCGGTCGGTGGCGACCACGGTCAACGTGTGTCGCCACTGGCAAACCACCACAAGGAACTGCGACTCTCGTAGAACCACCGAAATCGAGACACACTCGGCTAGATTCGCTATCGAAATGCGTCTTCTTCGTCCCAGATCAGTAATCACAGCAAGCTCGATCGTGGTGGTCTCTCTCCTGATCGGCGGCGCCGCGCTCGGCTCGAACCAGCTCTTCGTGAGCGACGAGGTAGAGGAGGATCCAGCAGGCAGCTGTCAGTCCGACAACAGCGGGTCGTCGGGGCAGGTCCTTCGAGACGCGGCGGAACTCCTCGACGAACCATGGCAGACGGCGGTAGCAGCTGCTGGCTACGCCTCTGTTGAAGAGGCTGTGTTTTCCGCCACGGGAACCGTCGCCAACCCGATAACTGTCACCTTCCCATTTGCAAGCGGAACTCGCTCAGCGCTGGTGGAGGCGGTCGATGTAGCAGACCCGGCGATGGGGTCCAACGATCAGGGAGAACTCATCGACCTGAAGAATGTGCAGGTGTCCACAGCCGCAACGCTCCAGGACTGCTCACCTAAGCCAGCGCACCTCTACAACCCTGACGGACCGCACTCGCCGCACTGGACAGAGGTCATTGGCTCAGGATCGAGCCGCAACGGTGTTCTGTTCACCTTCGATACACCGGTTCGCGCCTTCGGCGCCTGGTTCGGCGATCTCGAAACAAGACATGAGGACGACGGTGGGGTCAGGGCCATCGTCAAACTATTCGATGCCGACGGTACGGAACTCGTCGCCGCACAAATCGACACCTCGACATCCGACCCTTCACAATGTGGCGGACCGAACAGCCCAGATGCACATGGCCATGTAGATGTGCCGGGTTGTGGAAACGCGACGACTAGATGGATTGGCTTTGTCCGCGACGATCCAGATGCAGCGTCCATGCTTGTCATCGTCGGTGCGAATGACACCGAGGAAACCCATGGCGATCCAGGCGGCAACTCTGAACACATCTCCTGGGCGGGGGCACAGATGGCACTGGCAGGACCGGAACTGACGATCAGCAAGGCTGCAGACACGGCGACGGCCAATGTGGGCGATGAGATCAGCTATACGATCATCGTCACCAACATCGGCGACGAACCAGCAACCGATCTCGTGATCAGGGATGCCCCCGACTTGGAGCTCACAGTGACACCCAACGACGGAGGGATCCTCGATGAGGGTCAGATCACCTGGGACGTACCTGAGCTAGCGGGAGGAGCCGACGTTGAGGTGACTTACGCTGCAACGGTCAACGCGCTCGATGTGGATGGCTACACGAATTCTGCGTCGGTGGAATCGCCCGCGACTGCTGAGGCCACGGCCGAAGTCACTGTCGCTGCGCTGTATTCCGACCTCTCCATCACGAAGTCATCAGTGAACACCCCGTATCCGGGTGAATCCCTCAACTATGAGCTCACAGTCACCAATGACGGGGTTTCAGCCGCACCGGGCGTGGTCGTGACCGAAGCGCCTGACTCACCGATCGTCTCGGCTTCGGGTCCTGATTGGACGTGCGACCTGGTGGAGGGGTCTTCGGTGACGTGCGCATTTGCAGGGACACTGGCAGCCGGCGATACAACGTCTGTTCTCACGGTGAGCGTCGCCACGACGCCCAGTGCCGACTCGGTGCTCGTGAACACTGCCTCAGTGGAGTCGGACTATGCGGACCCGGACGAATCGAACAATCAGGTGCAGACGACCGACACGATCACCACGACAACGACCTTGCCTCCCGCAACGACGACAACATCGCTGCCCTCTCCAACCACAACGTCGCTCCCCACGTCAACAACACTGCTGGCACCCACTGATTCGACACTTCCGGTTACGGGGGTGCAACAAACACCTGGGATCCTCGGACTCATTCTCGTCTTCGTCGGTGCTGGTCTCGTCCTCGGCGCCCGATTCGCCGGTTCTCAGGCAGCGGGTCGATCGAAGCAGACCCTCCGCTAACGATCCCGTCCAGCCATCAGACTCGTGCGGTATGCACGAAGGACGCTTGCGGACTCCTGCGTGAGTGGAGGTGACGGGATTTGAACCCGTGGCCCCTACGTTGCGAACGTAGTGCTCTGAAGCTCTGAGCGCTTGTCTACCCCGCGGCGGGACACTCTGCGAGACCGCTTCGGCTCAGCATTTGTCCCCTTACGCGTGAGTAGACGACCTCCTCAAGCGGCTGCGACGTAGGATTGGGAAGTGAGCGATTCAGCAGTCCGCATTGTGGGCGATGACGGTGGCGGGCCGGAGGAGCCGAACGATGCCTACAAGCTGCCCAGATGGACCCGAGTGTTCGTTCCGGCTGCAATTACTGCGGTCGTCGTTGCCGCGTTCTTCCTCGCAATGTCCAACCCGCCGTGGCGGCCCACAGCGTCCGGCGTTGTCGTCGACGTCTACCTCGAAATCGGTACACCAGAACCTGCCGAGCAGATGCTAAATCAGGTCGGCACCCATGCTTCCGTGGTTGACCAACGACTACTCAGGCAACCGCCACATCTTCAGGAGTGGCCACGCCTTCCGCGTGTGACTATCGCCCAATCGTGCGCCTGATGGTTCCAACGATGGCCGAAGCAGCAGTTCTGCGCGACTTCATTGCCGAAACCTACCCCCCGGGACCGGACTCGGAAATCGCCTACTTCATTTCAACCGAGCACGGAGACATCCACAACTCATTGACACAATGGTGCGACCAACGGACGGACACAAAACTCTCGGACAGATGAGTCCACGCATATCCGGCTGGGTGGGATGATTGTGGGCACTATGCATGTGTATGGCGCTCGGCGTGTGGTGGAGGTGACGGGATTTGAACCCGTGGCTTCCACGTTGCGAACGTGGCGCTCTAAAGCTCTGAACGCTTGTCAACCCCCCACAGTCGGTGACTCGCCGAGATTGCACGTGCGCATATGTGTCGCTATCCGTGCGTGGTCCTTATGGAACGCTCGTCGTGACCGAGGGGTCAACTTCACCGTTCGGTTCCCGCTGGTGGCTCCAAATGAGTGCAGTCGTTCGGAAGTAACGGGTCTCACATTCACCCACCGCTGGCGAGAACTCATCCATGGTGACTTCCCATCCGAAGTCGGACACTTCAATGCTGAAGCCCTGCGCACCGCTTTCAACGGCACATGACTCGAACCGTTCGGCGGCTTCCCGAACCTCCTCTGTCGTAATCACCCCGTCGAAGAACGCAGCTTCTTGCTCGTCGGGAATCTCTACGCCTGCACTCTGGGCCAAGCCCAACGCAGGGTCTATTGGTTCGTCAATCGCGTAGCGACCAATCACGAACCCGAGACCAACGAGAAGCATCGCTCCGATAAGCGCTACAACTACCCGTGAGGCATCGTCGTCGAACATCTGTATTGACCTCCTCGTCCAATGCGCATCCTGTGGACAGAGTCTCACAATGGCGGCTTCACGCATATCCGGTTCTTTCCTGCGTGTGGCGCTCGGTGTGTGGTGGAGGTGAGGGGATTTGAACCCCTGGCCCCTACGTTGCGAACGTAGTGCTCTGCCGGACTGAGCTACACCCCCGGACGCAGGAATCGTACCGGGATTCGGGAGCTCGTTCTTTGGGCTGTCACCTACCGCCAAGGTGGGTTCTTACCCTGGGTACGCGAGGGGTGGCTAGCCGGCGATGACGCGGACCGTTGCGGCTTCGTCGGTTGCGTATGAGGATTGTTCGGGAACGGCTGCCAGCGTACGCTGCGGTGCGTGCGTGATCGGGGTGACGATCGTTCGCTGAACCGCTCGACGCTGTTTGATGGTCAGCAACAGCGTCACGTATCCAGCGATCGAAACGTTGATCGCAATGTTGAGATACAGCCACGGGAGCGATCCGGTCCATGTGGCGAACAACAACGTCGCTGCTGAGGCGGTACCCATACCGATCAAGATTCGCTGACGCCGTACCTGTGCGTGCCTTCGAATGTACGTGTCGGTGTCGGGCTGAGAGTTTGCGACGGCAGCGAGTTTCTGTCTGGTACGAGCGAAATCTCGGGTCGTGGCTTTGGGTGCGTGTCGTTTGTGGTCAAAGAACGACGGTAAGAGGAAAGCAGCCCATAATCCCGCAATGAGGATGAAAACGACAATCGGCATTGGTTTGGGTTTCCTCTTACTCCGCCAGCAACACGAGCGTAGGCACGGCTGTAGGCGGTCTGGAGTATTTGGGGGTTATCTCGAAGTCCCCATGATGGTCATGGAGCGAACATACAAGCAACTCGTATCAACTCTTGAGGATACGGCAGCCTCAGTCATGTCGCCCAAAATCCCCAGTGGCAATCGCCACGGCATGATCAAGAGTCTCGCCGATGACATCGAGACCTTCCGCTACCGCCTTGGGCGAACCCGGAAGATTGATGATGAGACAGGTCCCCGCCACACCGCTCACACCTCGCGACAGCATCCCGAATGGGATCTTTCCGAACGTCGCTGCTCGCATCGCCTCGGCAAGACCGGGAACCGCACGGTCAATGACCCGCAACGTACCCTCAGGGGTGAGGTCAGTCGGCGAAAGGCCAGTTCCCCCTGTGGTGACGATCAGATCATGGTCTGGCACAAGACCCATGAGTGCAGCTTCAACCGATTCGACGCCATCGGGGATAACGATTCGGTCCACGACATCAAAACCGAGGCTCGTCAGCTTTTCCTCCACGATCGATCCTGATCGGTCATCGGTTCTCCCCGCGGCGGCCGAGTTCGACACCGTGACAGCTGCGGCTCGGTATGGGCCACGACTCACGGTTCCACCGGCTCATGGTTCTCCGGATCGCGATTCCACGGACCCGACTTACCCCCGCTTTTGTGCAGGAGACGAACCGATGAGATCTGAGCGGATCGGTCAATCCCTTTGACCATGTCGTAGAGTGCCAGTGCACCAACGGCTGCACCGGTCATCGCTTCCATCTCGACACCGGTACGACCCGTGAGTCGGGCCTCAACCGAGATCTCAGCACCCGATTCGGTTCGCACGATGTCCACATCAACACCGCTGAGCTGCAGCGGATGGCACAGAGGAATCAGGTCAGGCGTTCGCTTTGTCGCTTGGATCGCGGCGATCCGCACCGTTGCCAGGGCATCACCTTTGGGGAGATCGCCAGAGAACAGACGGTCAGAGGTTGCGCTCTGCATCATGACATCGGCAACAGCCACGGCTCGGCGCTCGGTCTCGTCCTTGGCTCCAACGTCAACCATGCGAACAGTGCCGTCCTGATTGAGGTGGTTCATCTCACCCATCGAATCCTCGATTCTCGTCCCATGTAAACATCTCAAGTGTGACAGGGTCTCCCGCAGAAAGTGAACCCGTCCCTACGGGCACGACGGCAAATGCCTCTGCCTGTGCCAACGCTGACAGCACGTTCGAGTCCTGGCCCCCGGACTTGACGGCGACAAAGCGTCCATCCGTGTCTGTGGCAAGCATGACCCTCACGAATACTTCCTTTTCAACGGAGGTCGAAATGTCCTCGCCCATTACAGCTGCGATCCTGGGACGAAACAGCGCGGTTGCACCCATCATGTGGAGTAACGCCGGTCGAACAAACTGCTCGTAGGCAACAAACGTGGAAACGGGGTTACCTGGCAGGCCGAAGAGCGGCACACCGTTGATGGAGCCAAATGCGAACGGCTTGGCAGGCTGCATCGCAACCTTCCAAAAGTCGACCGAACCCATCTCTCCGAGAACCTGCTTGACGTAGTCGTAGTCCCCCATCGATACACCACCGGTGGATATCACCGCGTCGGCGGAGTCCGCGGCTCGCCGATAGGCATCCGACAACTCGTGGGCGTCATCTCCGACGATGCCATAGTCGATGACATCGACACCGAGGTCTCGCAGAACAGAAATGAGGATTACTCGGTTGGTGTCTCGGATCTTGCCGGGAGCGAGGTCGGCTGTGTGCGGCTCGACGACCTCATCCCCCGTCGACATCACCACAACCACAGGAACGCGGGATACGGCTGGCCGTATCCCCGCGCTTGCAAGAGATGCTGCGTGTCGGGAAGTCAGCCGGATACCTGGCCCGACCACGACATCGCCAACAGCAACATCGCCGCCTGCGGCCCGGACGTTTGCGCCAGCCCCAACCCCAACAAGAATCGTTACCGAACCGTCTGCATCCACTCGGGTGTCCTCAACTTTGACCACCGCATCGGCCCCTTCGGGCATCGGAGCACCCGTCATGATTCGTGTGGCGTCGCCGCGCTGTACGAGTTCGGTCGGAGTCGAGCCGGCTGGCACATCCTCGATGACCGTGAGGGCGACTGGAGTCTTTGCAACGTCAGCGGCCCGTACCGCAAACCCGTCCATTGCCGAATTGGAGAAGGGGGGAACGAGAACCGCACTGACACACGGTTCGGCCGTCACCCGCCCCACCGCGTCTCCCACGTCGACCAGTTCAACGTCCAGTCGTGCCATTGCGTCGAGCACTTCGCGTTGTGCGTCACCCAAGAGCTTCATCGGTTGACCTGATCCTCGGTTGCAGTGACGAGTCGTCTGATGTTGGAGGCATGGCGTACAACGATAAATGCGGCAATCACCGAAGCCCACGCCACTGCCACCCCAGAGCGTCCGCTCAGTGCAACGAGTGGCACCAACAGACCCATAACGACGAGCGAACCGATCGATGCGGTGCGCCAGACGACGAGGATTGCTATCCAGATCACTCCGAGTACGACGCCGATCCACGGGGCAAGGAAGATCACCCCGCCGATCGCAGTCGCGACGCCTTTCCCACCCCTGAAGCGGTGCCAGATCGGGAACGAATGGCCGACAACGGCGGCGAAAAGCGTGACCCATCCAAAGTCACCGCCGACCCATGCGAAGCCGATTGCAGCAGCGCCGGCACCCTTGAGACCGTCCCCAAGAAGTACAAGCGCTGCAGATTTCTTTCCGAGGTTCCTCAGGATGTTCGACATCCCGGGATTCCCTGATCCCACCGAGCGGATATCGACACCTTGGAGCGACGCGACAACTATTCCGAAGCTGACGCTCCCGAGGAGATACGAAACGACAATGGCGGCGGCCTGTTCCACGAGCCGGATTGTAGGAAGCCGACCGCTCGTGACCCGTGCCAGACATCTTCCATGTTCTCACCCAACGCGATACGGTCGATATGTGCTGGTGTTGTCCAAGCCTCCCTATTTGCGGTGGATTGCCGCGGTCGTGCTTGTTGGCGCTGCGCTCGCGTGGGATATTTCGCGGCGAGCAACGGAGCTGGTGCCGTTTGCGGCTCACGTGATCAGCCGAGGCGACGTCATTGAAGAAGACTCCATTGCATGGAAGCCGGCACCCGTCGGTCTCTTCCGATCGGTCACGGTTCCAATGGGAACGGCACTCGTCACGATTGGTGCCGGTGAACCGATCACCAGAGACATGGTTTCAACAGGTGGGCGCGTGCCCGATGGCTGGTGGACTGTTCCCATGGATGTCCCGCCAGCCGTCATCCCCGGATCTGAGGTCCGGGTGGTCCTCGCCGATGGGTTCGGTGTCACCGGTGTCGTTGTCGAGCCATCTCGAGAAGACACCTTTGGTGTGCGTTCACCTGGTCTCGTGGCCGTACCGAATGACATGGCCGATGCCGTTGCCATCGCCTCGTCGGCTGGACAGCTCGTGGTCCTATTCGAACCCTGATCACACGAGGAACGTTGCGATCGTCCCTGCCGCCACGCAGTAGATTCCGAACGGTGCAAGCCCAACACGGGAAAGAAGGCGAATGAGCACGGCGATCGCCAGATACCCCGATACGCCTGCAACGACGACGCCGATCCAGACCGATGGATCGATCGACTCGCCAGAGCCGATGAAGTCGATCATCTCCAGCAGACCAGCTCCAGCAATCACCGGGATGCCGAGGAGGAACGCGAACCGGGCAGCCTCGACTTTGTTCATCCCCCGGGCAAGGCCCGTTGAAATGGTCATGCCCGAACGAGAGATGCCGGGGATCAATGCAAGGGATTGGGCAAAGCCGATGAGCAGGCTGTCCAGCGGACGAAGTCCCTCGGTTGTTCGATCACCGATCCGGAGGAGACCCGTTGCAAGCAGAATGATCCCGGTGACCACGAGCATGACTGCAACCGTGGCTGGTTCGTGGACGAGCTCCTCGACCTTGTCCTCAAAGACCAGTCCGCCGATGACAGCAGGGATCGAGCCGATGGCGATCAGCGTGATGAGTTTGCGTGCTGGACGATCGAACTTCGCCATCTTGGCGATATCGGTCCGGTAGTACACGAGTACTGCCGCGAGGGTTCCGAGGTGGAGCATGGCGGTTGTGGCGAGGTCTGGTCCCTCACGATCCAGTATCGCTGGAATCAGCACGAGGTGGCCGCTTGAGGAGACGGGGAGAAACTCAGTCAGACCCTGGATGAGTCCCCAAAAGACGGCGTTGAGCATGACGTGGAGCGTACCTGCTCGGCGCTACATGCCGTATGCGGATGAGAGTCTGATCTGGTCGGCGATCTTGACGTTGACGAGGGCCGGGACGCCCGATTCTTCTGCACGCTCGAGGGCCGGGCGGATCTCAGATGGCTTCTCAACAAGTTCGCCGTAGCCACCAAGACCCTCCACCATCTTTTCGTATGGACGGAATCCGATCTCCGACAGGTGGACACTGTTGGGGTGTGCCATGCGGTGAAGGGTTCGGATGTTGTTCCAGACGCCGTCGTTCCCGATGACACCGATGACGGGAAGCTCGTGGCGGATCAACGTGTCGTATTCCATGGCGTTGAACCCAAACGATCCATCGCCGTACACGATGCCGACGCGTGTGTCGGGTTCGACCGCCTTTGCCGCCAATGCGAACGGAGCGCCGACACCGAGACATCCGAAGGGACCGGGGTCAAGCAGACCGCCAGGTCGCGACGTGCGGAGCCACTTTGCGGTTGTGGACACGATGTCTCCACCATCAGCCGCGACGATTGAATCATCTCCGAAAAAGTCCGCGACCTCCTTTGCGAATCGCTCGGGGTGGATCGGTGCTGCGTCTGAGGCCGCGGCCTCGTCGGCTACTGCCTGCTTGGCTGCCTCGGACGCAAAGATCTGTGTGGTCCAGTCACGCTCATTGGTTCGGCCAAGTGTGTCGAGTCGGGAGGTCAGCTGGGCAATGACTGTTCCAGGGTCAGCGACGATGCCGATCGCTATGTCGCGGTTCCAGCCGACCTTTGAGGGATCCTGGTCAATATGGATGATCGTCGCATCCGGGTGGATCTTCTTGCCAAACCCGGTGCGGAAGTCCCAGTCGACGCCGAGCGACAGCACAACATCTGCGTCCTTGAGGGCCTCAGATCTGGTGCGATTTCCCAGATACGGGTGGCCGGTCGGGAGTGAACCGCGGGCGAGACTGTTGAGGAAGACCGGTGCTTTGTAGTTCGTGGTGAATTCGCTGAGCGCCGCGAGGAAGTCAGGTTGCTGGGTCCAGCGCAGTCCGGTACCGCCGAAGATCACGGGCTGACTGGCATGGGCGAGAAGCTCCACGATCTCGTCGAGAGTCTCGTCTGGGACTCCCGATGGGCGGTTCGCTCTGGCGCTTTGAGGCCACACGATGGCTGACTCCTCAACCATGTCGGCGGTGACATCCCATGGGGCGTCGAGGAAGACCGGTCCGCCGCGGTTGGTGAATGCATGGCGGGCACCCGTTGCGATGTACTCGGCGAGCCTCGACGTGGTCCACACCGTGGTGGACCATCGGGTGATCGACTCGAAGAGCTTGGGGTGATCCATCTCCTGAAGCCCACCCTTGAGGTCCTCCCTGGTGAGGTGCCTACCACCGATGAGCATCATTGGGGTGTTTGCGAAGAACGCGTTTGCGACGCCGGTGAGTGCGTCGGTAACACCAGGCCCCGCGGTCACGAGTGCTACGCCAAGCTTGCCTGTCAACCGCGCGTACGCGTCTGCTGCGTGTGCGGCAGCTTGCTCGTGCCGAACATCGATCACGTTCATACCCTCGGACACGCACCCATCCATGAGGGGCATGATGTGACCACCGGTCAGCGTAAAGACGGTGTCAACACCCTCTGCCTTGAGCGCCTTGGCCACGACCTGGCCACCTGTGATCTTCGCCATTGCTCCCCCGGAGTGTGAACATATTGCGTCGATCCGAGGGTACCAACCACCCAGCGCTGTACCCTGAGATCCATGCTGTCGAACAAACCCCATGCTCGCAAACGACTTGAATCTGACACGGTGGCATGGCTCACAACGGTCAGTGCAGCCGGAGTTCCTTCGACGGCACCGGTTTGGTACATGATCGACGGTGAGGATTCGATCATCCTGTACAGCAGGGACCCGTCGGTTCGAGTCCGCAACATTGCAGCGAACCCGAACATCACCCTCGCTCTGAATTCTGACGCCAACGGTGCGGACATCGTGGTGGTGAACGGAACCGCTGCTATCGATCCCTCGATCCCACCCGTTACTGACAATCAGGCATACGTGGAGCGATACCGGGCTCGCCTCGATTTCCACAAATGGACCCCTGAGTGGTTCGCCCGCAACTATCCCGCACCGATACGGATCACGATCACTTCGATCCGGGGCGAATAAGCACGGATTATGAAGCACCGTCCGCGGGTTGGAAGACACGGTAGGACGAGGAAGATCGAGGATCATGTTCAAGAGACACCCAAAAGCAGCCAAGGTCGGGAGCATGGGCGAAATCGATGCACTTGCCGCAAGCGGCAAGCCAGTTCTCGTCGACTTCTATCAGGTGGGATGCGCTCCGTGTCAGGTGATGGACGGCATCATGAACGAGTTGTCGCGCGAGTATGGCGAATCCGCACACGTCGTAAAGGCAGACATCACGCAGATGCCAGATGCCATGCACCGTTTCAAGGTCCGCTCAACCCCAACGATGGTGCTCCTTGCGAGTGCCCCATCCAAGAAGCGAAAGAAGACCCGCAACGGGCAATCCCGTGGCGGGGATGCACCAGCTGGCGGTCCCCGCCCTGTCACCCAACGCTGGCGCGGTCAGGGTCTCGTCCAAAAGGACTTCCTCGCTCGCATGCTCGAATCCAACGGCGCCCAACGAATCTCCTAGCTGAGTGCGCGTACCCAGGGTAAGAACCCACCGTGGCGGTAGGCCACAGCCCAAAGAACGACATCAATTCGGAGATCGTCGACATAGCAGCGACCGATCCCAGCATGAATACACTCGCTCCCAACAGAGGAGCAGTTTGTGAGCATTGAACGAGTTGGGGTGGTCGGCGGTGGCCAGATGGGTGGCGGTATCGCCGAGGTCTGCGCCAAGGCAGGTGTCGATGTCGTCGTTGTTGAGGTCTCAGAGGAACTCGTGACACGATCACGCGATGGCATCACCGCGAGCCTCGACAAGGCAGTCGAACGCGGCAAGCTCGACGCTGCTGGACGTGCCGGTGCCTTGGAACATCTGACATTCACGACCGAGCTTTCAGCCTTCTCCGATCGCGACCTCGTGATCGAGGCGGTTGTGGAGGATCTCGCCGTCAAGACCGACCTTTTTGGAAGGATCGATGCGGCGGTCGAATCCGACACGGCCATCCTCGCGACGAACACATCGTCGATTCCGGTGACTCAGATCGCCATGGCAACAACCCGTCCACACGCCGTGGTTGGCATGCACTTCTTCAACCCCGCCACAATCATGCCCCTTGTCGAAGTGGTCTCAACTGTCGTCACAGATCAGTCGTACGCAGATCGTGCCGCCGATTTTGCGGCAACCAGACTCGGCAAGACGGTTGTGCGTGCAAAGGACCGAGCGGGGTTCATCGTAAACAAGTTGCTGTGTCCTTACATCTTCGAAGCGATCCACATGTATGAGGAAGGTTTTGCCTCAAAGGAGGACATCGACGCTGCAATGGTCGGTGGTGCCGGGTATCCGATGGGTCCACTCACCCTGTCGGACCTCATCGGCAACGACACGATGCTTGCGGTATCGGAGTCGTTCACGGCCGAATACAACGACGTGCGTTACGCGGCTCCCACTCTCCTCCGCCGCATGGTCGAAGCCGGCCACCTCGGCCGAAAATCCGGCAAAGGCTTCTACAACTACACGTAGATCTCGCGTACCCAGGGTATGAACCGACCGTGACGGTCGGCTACAGCCCCCAGAATGGATCATCTTCCCAAAAGTTGCGCCACCGTCGCCACGACCGTGTAGGGCCGGTCGTGAACATCGGACCACGAAAATCGGAGCAGCCGCCACCCGTTCAGCAGCGCCATCCGATCTCGTCTTCGATCTGACTCGAATGCCTCCTGAATCGAGTGCCAGCGTCGAGAATCCCACTCCACCGCGACCCTCTCATCGACAAACGCAAGATCGAACCGCTGCGTTGGCGACCACGGAATCGAGTACTCAGTCACAAATCCGGCGAGGCCAGCCTCGCTGAGCACACGATTGCCACGACGCTCGAGAATTGAACCAGATCGATCATCCAAGGATCGCTCATCAAGAAGCAGTCGCAGCTTGCGAACACCCCTCTTGCCCCGGCGGGCCACCTCTTCGAGTACCCCCTGTATTGATGCGATGTCTGTCGCCCCAGTCGAGACCGCGTCATCAACAACGATCCCAAGAGCGGTCATCGTGAGAACGCCTGACAAATCAACCACCGTTCGCGACGCTGATGTCGTGGCCGTACCGTCGATTCGCTCCCTGTGGTGCTCCAAGACATCGTGAGCACGATGAACTCGAACCCCAGGGAAGGAGTGGGTCGTCTGGGTATGGACCATCACGCTGGGTGGCCCGTCAGGAACCCTTTCGAACCGATGCAGAAGTGCAGCCGAATAGTGTGATGCGACAGCATTGGGAAGTATCGCCACCGCGGCACGTACTTTGGCCATGGGGTCGATGGGATCGAAGAGCTGGTAGCCGCCAGGGAAGCATCGTCGCCACCTTCCTACCGCAACGCGGCGATCTATTTGGCGTTCACTCAGACCCAAACCAATCGCTTGGGTTCGGGTAACAACACCACCCTGTCGCGTGGCCAATTGGTAGAGCTGTGCGACTGTATCCACACCGCACTTTCTCAATTCGTGGAAGCCGAGTCCATACCCCTGTACTTTGGGCTGTGGCCTACCGCCACGGTGGGTTCTTACCCTGGGTACGCGAAATGGGAGTGTTGCTAGTGGCCGGGGGGGTTTGGGATTTGGGAGTAGGCCTGTTGGCGGGCTTCGACTATTTCGTAGCCGATCTGTTCGAGGGTGTCCATGAGCCACAGATATGCAGGCTTCCCCGGGCGATAGTCGGCTTCGGCCATGCCCTGGATCCTCCCCTGCTCCTGCAAACTCTTGACCTTTGCGTGGTTGTCCCGCGGCTCGAGCGTGTACACGCCGAGCGTTCTACCACCAGCAGCGTTCAGGATCGAAAACACCGGAACATCCGAGGGCCCGTCAGCGATGTAGATCATGTTCTTCATCGGCACCCGCCGCTGATCCTCAGACATCCTGGCATTGACATCGATATCGGGGTTCCGATTGATGCCCTTGTTGATCTCGAACACGGCCCTCGTCTTGGACGTATTCCCAATCGTGTAGGCGATCTGGGAAATCGGTGCCGGCGCAGCGGGGGCTGGAAGCCGCTCAAGAAACCCCGGTAGTGCAGGCTCCTCGATGAATGTCGTGGCCCATATCCCATCGACCTTGTCCCCAAAGACGGAACCCTCGATCATCTTGCGCAGCCCGGTCGACACGATGTAATGCTCAACCGTGATCCCCTGATCCACGAACTGTGGGATCTCAGCGATCCGATCACGCGACGCCGTCATGAAATCCGGCATCCCCGGCACGGGTTGAAGCCGGCTCCCCAGCTCGTACAGCTTGTCATTTGTCAGACCATCGAAAACGCCCTCGCGTACATACGTGAGCAGATGCGTCAAATATGCGAGATCCTTCTGGACGATGATTCCGCTGCGTGCGTAGTGATCGACGAGTCCATCAACCTCTGCCCAGAAGTCGCCGGGATCAACGCCGTATTCGGCAAAGATCGGATCTTGCATGTTCGATGGGATCAGTGTTCGATCGAAGTCCCATACGAATGCGATCACCGTCTGGGTGTAAAGCGGGGCTGGCATCCTCTGAGCCTATCGCTCTCACGAATCCGAGGCGGAGCAACCGGCCCCTATGGCAACTCGTATCCTGCGAAGTGGACGGCGTCGGCGTCGTACCACCAACCCTGGAGTGTCAGCGGGGCGCCACGCAATGCGGTGTGTGCCTCGCCAAGCCGGCCGAGGCCGACAAGCACGTTGAGTCTCCATGCTCGATCATTGAGTACCCACGCCACATCTATGAGGGTCTCGGGTGACGACTCGTCGTCGAGCGCAATCTCGACAATCCGTTCTCGTGGTACTACAACTGCTCGAACGGCTCCGACTGAACGAGGAGCTTCGATGAACTCAGCGAGAGCCATTTCGGTCGCGTCTTCGACCTTCGCTTCATAGACATCGAGAACCGCCTCGGTCACGAGATCAACGCTGGTAATCGGTTCCTGTACAGCAACTGCCATGTCCACCTCCGCCGTGAATAACAACATTGTAATTCACTTTGGATCGCTGCGCCAACGGTTTACGAGCCGCCCTCGATAACACTGACGGCGTATGCACCCGATTCGGCATCGAAGTCAAGCGCAACCACACCTTGGGCCTTTGCCGCTTTGACGAACTGGAGGAAACCCGAATACCCATACGTCTTCTCTGAGAACGAGTCGTCCACCTTGCGCATTTCGTCCTTCAACCCTGAAAGCGGTACCGGTTCGCCGCTCGCAAGATCATTGACCGTACCGGCAAGTAAAGCGAAGGCCTTGTCCTCACCCCGCCCGGTTGCGGGGAAAGCCACTGTTGGGTCCCCGTCGTGAACAGACGAATCGATCTCGACAACTCCACGCTCGGCAAGGTTGCGAATCAGCTCGCCGAACGATCGAAACCCGTAGTCACCCTCGGCAAAGGTCGAGTCCTTGCGAAGTAGTGCTCGCTTGAGATGTGAGGACCGAATGACGTTCCCCTCGGTGCGGAGGAGGCCCGAAAGCGTCCGCGATACGAGGCCGTCGATCGAGGCAAGGTCGGTCGATGGATGTGCGGGTTCGTCGGTGCCACGCCGGATCACCCTCGCCTGTGGAAGGTCAACACCATCGAGATTCTCATAAAACAGGAACTCGTCACATGCGGGTGGGAGAAGCTTTGAGGTCGATGCCTTCAGACCGACACCGATCACCGACTTGTTCAGTTCGCGCAGCTTTTGGACGAGCGGGCTGAAATCCGAATCGCCGGTACAGATCACGAACGTGGTGATGTAGTCGCGTTCGAAGGCAAGCTCGATCGCATCGACCGCCATTTTGATGTCCGCAGCATTCTTGCGGACCATGCCCTTGCGTTGGGGAATCTCGATCAACTCGACATGGTTCATCGTGAGCATCTGGCGGTCTGTCTCGAACCGTGACCAGTCGGCGTAGGCTCGCCGGACAACGACCCGACCACGTTCAGCGAGCGCTTCAGCGATCGGACCAAAATCGAATTCGATCTTGAGATCGTCCCGCGCCCCGATAGCGAGGTTCTCGTAATCGATGAACAATCCAATGCGTACGTCTTCCATCGCGCCAGCGTATCAGTCCAGCTACAGGATCCGTCGACCGAGCCAGTCGAGGAGAATGGCATTGGTCTCCCCTGGGCGTTCTTGGGACGTCCAATGCCCACAGTTCTCGATGTGGGCGATCTCGAGATCGGGGACGAACTCAGACATCCGCGCTGCACCGGAAGCAGGTAGAACCGGATCACGATCGGTGGTCACCATGAGCGTCGGTTGTGTGAGGGGGGCTCCCGCGAGGTCGGCAAAGTCAACCTGGTTGCGGTCAATGTTTCGGTACACGTTCAATTGACCGGCCATTCCTGTCGCCACAAACGCGTCGCGATAGAAGGCAAACTCGTCATCGGTGAGGAAGTGGTCACGTCCGGCCACGCTATCGATCATCCGACGAAGCCACTCGTCCGGATGTGCCGCAAAGCGCGCTTCTGCAGACCCAGGCTCCAGGAAGGTCAGGACATACCCGAAGCGGTCCGCAAACTTGTCTCGGATCACGTCGACTGGAGGGAACCCTGGCGGGTGTCCCCGATACGGCACGTTGAGACTGGCGACATGGGAGATCCGGTCGGGGTGGCGAAGGGCGGCAGCGTACGTGACGATGCTTCCCCAGTCATGGCCAACCAACGCGGCATGCTCTATCCCCAAACGGTCAAGGATGCCGATCGCATCCGCCACCTGGTCGACGAGTGCATACGCGGCGATCTCATTGGGTCCGCTCGACTCCCCGGTCCCCCTCCGGTCGTAGGCGATGGTTCGGTATCCCGCATCCGCCAACTCAGGTACGACGTGGCGCCACGAGTACGCAAGCTCTGGGAAACCATGAATGAAGACGATTGGATAGCCATCTCCCCGGTCATCGACCGCAAGGATCACGCCGTTTGTTTCGATGTGTCGCACAGGGGACTCCGGTATCGCAACGCCACGCTAACGCACAGCGCCTCGTCGAGCCAGCTGTCCGGGACGGCACCGCTATTGTCAGGTTCATGGCGGGCTTCACCGAACTCAGCACCCTCACCAAGGTTGCAGTTGCACTCGTAGCTCTCGGCGCCGCGCTTGGCGCTATTGGTCTCGCAGTCGGGGGTGCATTCGTCGCCGGCGCGTTCGCCGTATTCGGTGCCGCAGCCATCGTTGGCGGTGTGGACAGTATCCGCACACGGCAGCATCTGACGAGTCGTGGGGGTACAGACGGGCCCCGAATCGTGCACACCGGACCCTCCGCTGTGGTTTTCGGCGTTGGATTCATTGCGGTCGGAGCTGGACTCCTCATCGCCGGATTCGCCTCGATGATCGGGAAGGGTCAACAGCTCTGGGACGAGGTTGCGGAACGACCCGGTCTTGCGTTGGTGGTGGTGGGATGCGGATTCGTCCTGATGGGTGTGGGGACCGCCATTTCCAAGTGGACGTTTGAAGACGCTTCCACCGTCTGGTCGCAACGAATCCCCGGCATCCTGGTCGGTATCATCCTCGTTGCGATCGGGTTGATCCTGATTGCCCTCGGATGGTCGCTGGCACAGGACTCGCCCACATCCGATGGCGTGTTCGAGCGAATCGTTGACACCGTCACCGGCTGGATCGGTTTCGAGTAGCGAAGGCAGGCGGCGGCGGGCACCACAACGTCGTGCCGGCAAAGCCAACGCGCAAACTCCGAATCGGAAGGCGCAAGGTGAGGAGGGAGACATCACCGTCGTTGGGCGGCAGTCGGGAAACGCCTAGTACTCGAGGACCGCATCCACGCCGAACGTCCAGGTGGCCGGGTCTGGAGCTTGCGTTGAACGGACGAGCTGGGCTGTTTGCTCGTTCCAAAGGGCAAGGACCGCCGCGGCCTGTTCGCCGGTCAACTGGAATGGGTCCGGCCCCGGGTTACCGAGGACCTCTTCCAGAACGTCGGGCCACTCGAGCGAGAACCCGTCGGACCCGCCAAAGGTGATGGCCGACATTATCAAAGTTCCATCGGCCTGTGGGGTGAGCTGCCCAAAGTAGATCTCGTAGTAGGTCGCGCCATCTCCCCCGCCGGTGATGAAGGCTCCGGTTCCTGGGTCAATTGAACCGGACGTCGTCTGGGCTCTCGGAGCTTGTTCGGTGTTGATCGTCCATAGCGCACCGTCTCCGGAAATGATGTCGATGGTGAAAGGTGCAGCGAAGGGAGAACCGCCTGCACCCGGAACCGGCGTGTATGTCGCCTCCCCGCTTGCTGTCGTGGCATGTGCCTCAGTGATCACGTGGGTAGGTTCGGTGCACTTTGCGAGCCCTGTCACCTCGAGCGTGAAGTGCTTCGGCACGACCGTCAAACCCATGTGCAGGAGGAACAGCGCATCCAACGTGTCTGGCGTCGCCGAACTATTGAATCTCACTGTGTACGCGCCCTCACCAGCAACATCCCCACAGACCGCATCAATATCGACGTAAAAGTCTGTTGGTCGATAGCTGACGATCGCACCCTGTGCATGGGAGGTGGCATCGAAGACGACCTTGCGCTCGACCTCGAGATTGCGCGAAATGTCGCTGGACACCTTGGTCGGTGTCGTGGAATTCGTCTCCGCCACGAACGACCGCGGGGTCAGCGTGATGGAGGCTTCTTCCCCCCATACCCTTGCGGCGTCGGTGATGGCATTGGCGCTGAAATGCGTCAGCTCGAAGGACACGGCAACAGAATCGCCATCGGACACTGTGCTGGTCGAAAGCGCCTCCCATGCATCGCCGGATTGGTGGAACACATGCATGAACGGGACCTCGTCCGATCCGATCCCCAACGTCGACGCCGCCACGAGCCGGACCGCTGCAGCGGGGATCGAGAGTTCAATACCGTCGGGACGCAGATCAAATACCGGGCCGTCGAGCAGCGATTCGTCAAGACCGGCCTCAGCCGCATCGACCTCCACGATCGAAACAACGACCGTTTCTTGAAGCGCGCCAGCAGGAACCGTCACGGTGAACGACCCATCGTCCGATGAGACCTCCCCACCAGACGGCCCAATCGGTTCGCCGTCAACGCCCGGAGACTCTGCGGTGGATGTGTCAGCGCCAGATGATGTGGTTTGGGTCGTCGATTCGGTCGATCCATCGGAACTACACGCAGCCACGGCGACAAGCACCAGCAGGATCGCCCCCCACGCAGTTCGTTCTATTGCCATACGAACTCCTGCTCCGCGGCGCACCAGCAGCTTCCCACAGTGAACCGACAGGATCGGCGTGAGTCAAGCCTACGCGTAAATCGACCGGGAGGAGGTGGAGATTCGCGACTCCGGGCAGCTGCCTCCTGGGCAACACAAAGCTGAGGCGCACCCTGGATTGCCCGCCGACCACTGGAACCTCTCGCACTGTGGATGTGAACCCCCGACGTAGCCGTCCAAGAAATGACCGCAGTTGCCCGGCAATGCCGATAGTGTCAACGCCATAGCGCAGATGAAAGACCGCGAAATGCTGCGCTCGCCTCGGTTCAACACCACCACTTCCGTTGTAGTGCCCGACCGCGTCTCGCCTTGCTGCTGGATCATCCAAACGAGATACGTCCGTCGCAGTTTGTACCGCACAACCGTCACATATGAACGGTGTTCACCAAGAAAGCCACCAACCATGACCAGAAGTCCCGTTTCCCAAGCCCTCGTCATCATCAAGCAGGGTGTTCCCGCGCCCCCCAGGCGCGATTCACTCACTCAGCGCTCCTCGCGCCCTTCCCAGACGGAAGGTGCCCAACAGCGTCTGCTCGCCCGCGCGTAAAGCACTCCTGGGCTGGACTGAGAAGTAGTCTGATAGCCAGCCGACCGAGGATTGAGAGCATGAACGAACCAGACCCAGCGAGGATTACCGAGCTTTCAACGAGGACAATCGTGTTCCTCATCGTCTTCCTGCCCGCCATTTTCCTCGGGATCCTGCTTTGGGTGAGCTACCACTACGAGCCATGGACATAGACGCTGACTCGTTAGCGAACGTGATCTGCGGGTAACCTCCGAAACCGTCCCGGATGCACAACCGACTCACCGTCCGTGGTGCCGGAGATGCGCCGATCGACCGGACATGCGATCCGATCGTTCAACCCACCAGGTAGAATTCACCCTGCGACGACCGGTCGCTCCCACTACAAAGGAACACCTCGAATGGTCACCTCGAACGGCACCGACGATCGCGAATTGCCCGCCTCCGACGTTGAACTGGAGCAACTGCGCAGCGAGAATGAGGCGCTCCGATCACGGCTCACCATGCGAACGAAGTGGCGACGGTGGCTGGCAGTGGTCCTCGTGGTTCTGACCGTCCTTTCGATAGTGGCGACGACCGTCGCCGTGTGGGCACACGAGACAGTCTTTGACAACGACCGATTCATGAACACGGTTCAGCCGGCCCTTGACGACCCCGCCCTTTACGCTGCGATGAGTGAACGGATCTCCGATGAGATCATCGTGGTGCTCGATCTCGAAACACGCGTTGCCGCAAGGCTCACCAGTGTCGATGAGTATCTGTCACAGACCCTCATTGAAGCGCTTGACGTCGGCGTTCGGGGCCAAGCCGTGCTCGATCGCGTCGATCGACCGTCGCTTGCTGTTCTTGCTTCACCGATTTCGGCCGCGGTGGAGACCCGGATCACCGAGATCGTCGATCGTTTCATCACTACTGACGAGTTCGAGACACGCTTTATCCGCCTTGTGGAGCAGGCCCACCTGGCGGCCGTCGCGCTCCTCCGCAACGACCTCGCGGAGCTCCCGAATGTGTACATCGAGAATGGGGAGGTCCGCCTCAACCTGATACCGGCGATTACCGAAGCGCTGCGCCGAGTTGTGGGAGAGATCAGGGATTTCCTCCCCGATGTCACGCTTCCGGACATCGTCGCGGATGGCGTTGAAGCGGGCAAACAGCAACTCGCAGAAGCCGTCAACGCCCAGCTGCCTGATGACTTCGGCCAAGTCACCGTGCTCAGCGAGCAGCAGTTGGCGGGGGCGCAGGATGTTGCGAATCGCCTCGATCGATTCGTGTGGGCGCTTGTGCTTCTCAGCATCCTTCTGGCAGCGAGCACCGTCGCTGTCTCCCCAACCCGCCGTCGGACTGTTATTCAGCTGACACTCGGAATCGCTGCCGGTTTGGTGATGGGGGTCGCGGCGATACGTCGTCTCGAATCAGCCATCGTGGAACAGATTTCGAGCCCCAACGGAAGGGAGGCAGGGGCATCGCTTCTCGCTGAGATCGTCGCGAGCCTACGGTCCGTGGCGATCATCGTCATCGTGGTTGCGTTGATCGCCGCCGTCGCTGCCTACCTCCTTGGGCGACCAGCCTGGGTCACCAACGTCTCCGATCGCATCAGGAACGGGGATACGTCAGAACCGGGCGGTAGCGAGCTCGACCGGTGGATCGCTCCCCGTCACGACGTCATGCAGATCGCGGGAATTGCAGTTGCCGTGATCGTGCTGTTCATCACCGGTATCGGCCTGGTGTCGATACTCGTGGTTGCCGGACTCGTTGCCCTCTATTTGTGGGGCATCTCCGCGGCAACCCGACGGGCATCGGATGACGATCAGGAAACGACCGAAGCTGAGCCCTCCGACGACCGGGTCGACGCGACGCCATAGCTGACGGGTTTCGGTGTGACGATCTGGCGACTTGCTCGGCGGAACTCACCTTGGCTGGGGCTCCCACAGGTGGAGGCTGGCGTCGAGGTACTGGTCGAGAGTCCGAGCCGGTCTTCCAAGGATGCGTTCGACCGTCGAGGTTATCGGTTCGGCATCACCCCGGCGCAAGCCCGTGTGTAGCAGGGTCTGCACGACGGCGTGTGGGACCACGAGGCCTTGTCGGCGCAGGTGTCGGAAATAGCCGACAATCGGGGCTGGCTCGTAGCGGATCGCTCTCCCGAGCTTGCTGGTCAGCATGTCAGCCACTTCTTGGAAGGTGACCGCAGCGGGTCCCGTCAAGTGGTAGCCCTGGTGTTCGTGGCCATTCTCCGTGAGGCACACCGCCGCAACGTCCCCAATGTCTTGTGCATCGATGAACGCCACTCGCCCGTCACCGCCAGGAACGAAGATCCTGTTGTCGTCAACGATGTCCTGGCGATAGGCAGTTGCGATGTTCTGCGCAAAGAACCCGGGTCGCAACATTGTCCACGCCATCCCCGATGCAATGAGGTGTTTCTCGATGCGGTGGTGCGGAACGATCCGGTTCGACTCGGCACCCGCAACCGAGGAAAACACGACATGGCGCACACCACCCGTCTTCGCCACGTCGATGAAGCGATTGACCGTGTTCCCAACTCGAGAGATCGCCGGGGGACGAATCAGGAACACCCGTTCGGCACCTTCGACAACTGGCGCGAAACCCGAAGGATCGTTGTAGTCCAGTGTCACCGATTCAAGGTCCGGGAATCGATCAGCAAGGGCGGGTCTGTTGATGTCGGCTACGCGGATGTCATCGGTTCCTCGTTGTGACAACGCCGCAATCACACCCGACCCGACATTCCCCAACGCCCCCGTCACCACGACTCGACCCACCATGAACCTCCTTGGTCAAGGACGCAACCGTATGCCCACCGAGGAACCGATCGTACCTGTGACCCATCCTCGACAATGGTCAGTTGCGAGCGTTCGCAAGCTGACGGGCCATGCCCGCGATCATCTCTGTGCTATCGGTGGCTACCGCTGCCACTCGGAATCCGTGAGACTCTGCGATCTTGGTCGCCTGGCCGGACCCGCAATGTAGGCCCGGAAGAACGCCGTGAGCTTCTCCAGCGGCGACAACCCGATCGAAGGCATCCAAGAGTTGGGCGGCAAGTGGATGTGAACCAGAAAATATGGATATCACGTCGTTTCCCGGGCTACCACCCATAGAGAGTCCGAGGTCCGCAGGGCCGACATACAGCCAGTCGACACCATCAACCGCCGCAATCTCGCGGACGTTCTCGACCGCCTCAACTGTCTCTATCTGAACAGCGCACACCGGTTGATACCCATCCGACATCGAGTCAATCCGTGGGGTACGCATGCCAAATGACCGAGTACCCGAGGGGGCGTATCGGCACGCGCCAACTGCCCGTTCAGCATCTTTGGCGTCGTTGACCATCGGAACCATCACACCATGGGCACCCATGTCCAGAAAGCGACCGATCGATTCTGGTTCGTTCTTCGCTACCCGCACCAGGCCGCCCACACCGAAACCCTCCAATGCCGTGAACGATGTAGCGCTGAGAACGCCATCGGCATCCCCGTGCTGAGCATCGAAACACACAAAGTCCGGACGCAACACGTCAGCGACTTCCACCATCAAGGGGTGACTCGTCACTGACCAGAATCCGCGGAGAGGGCCACGACTACGAAGAAGATCCTGCATGAGCACCACAGTAGAGCGATCCAGGCCCTGCCGCCCCGTGCCGGGAGCGGCAAGTGGCGGGCTCAACCACCGACTTGTGGCTCACCAATCAGTCCGCCAACAATACCGGGCGGGGGACCTCGGCTTCTTGCGACTCACATCGCATCCCTGCGCGCACCCGCCAGCCACATCGGATTGCGGTACAAGCGGCGTTCCGTCACTCCGTAGTTGTCATGTATGCGGCAAGCATCCTGAGCATGTGTCCGAAACCTGCGAGGGCGAGCATGCCAATCCACAGGATCTCCACCGTGACGAAGGCTTGGATCTCGGTCCACAGCGGTTCTGATGCTTCAACCAGCTTGACAATCATGACGATCTCCAGGACAAGGGTCGTGATGAACCCAATCCAGCCAATCACTGCCAATGCGCTGCCGAGACCGTTCACCGTCCGTGCTTCCTTGTTCACTGCCTGAGACATCGAATTCTCCTCATCTGACGGGCATCGATTCGGTCACATTCTACGGATGCTGCATGACCGATGGTCGGGCGATACGGTTGACTGATGAACGCGAACAAGCCTGAGATTCAATTCGTCGATGTAGACGCGGAGAACTGGCGGTCCTTCGCCGACGTTGAACCGAGGCCCGAACAGAGAGCCTTCGTTGCGCCCGTGACCCGATACCTCTGCCTTGCACATTACGGCGGAGACTGGCACCCACTTGGCATCGAGACCGACGGCAAGATCGTCGGACATGTGATGTGGGCGTTCGACGAGGAGGATGGTTCAACCTGGCTCGGCGGTTTGGTGGTGGATGCTGCCTACCAGGGACGCGGCATCGGTAGAGCGACGGTCGAGGCCTTCCTAGACCGCTTCTCCGAAAACGGGAAGACTCACGTTGCTCTCACCATCTCACCGGACAACGAGATGGCGCGCTCGCTGTATCGCAGCCTCGGCTTTGTGGAGACTGACGAGATGGGAGAAGACGACGAACTTGTCGCTCGATACCGATCGAGCTGAACAACGCTGCGTCACGCAGCACCACACCAAGGAAGGCCAGAATGTGGATGGGTACTCGGCCTGGGATTCTGCACCCCGCCTCCCCAGTTTGCGCGCGGCTATCGTGATTTCCATGGCACCAATTCGCTCCCCTGAGATCGACTCGCTGATGCGCAGATTGATCCACATCTATCGGGATGGTGACCCCGACTTGATTGGCAGCATGTTCTCGGCCGACGCCAGCGTGCGGGTTCTTGGATTCGACGCCAGTGAATGGTGGGAGGGTCTCGATGAAGTGCTCCACCTCAGGCAGGTCCAGTCAGACGAGATGTCAGGAACAAATGTTGAGGTCGAGAGGGCGGAAGCGTTCGAAGACGGTCCGTTCGGATGGGGCACCCTGTTCAGCACGCTTGTCAACCCCGAATTGACGACTCAGCTACGGTCCACTGCCGTTTTCAGACTCGAGGGCGGGTTCTGGAGAGTCATCCAGTGGCACAACTCGGTTCCCGTACCCAACCAGCAAGTGGTCGGTGTCGACCTCACCACAACTCTGGACGAGCTCGTGACATCCGTGCTCAAGGAAACGACCGACGCCACTCTCGCACACCCGTCTGAGGGCACCATGACTCTCGTGTTCACCGACATCGTCGATTCGACGAGCCTTGCTGAGACCGCAGGAGATATTGCTTGGGCAAAGATGATTGCCGCCCACGAAGCGACAATTCGCAGCATTACCGCTGACCACGGCGGGACGATGGTCAAGTTTCTCGGTGATGGATCGATGTTGGCCTTCGATTCAGCACGAGGAGCCGTTCGAGCCGCCGTTGACATACAACGGGCGTCGGCTGAAGACGAATATGCGGTTCGCATAGGCATACATACGGGAGAGGTCATGCGAACCGCGGACGATCTGTTCGGCACAACCGTCAACAAGGCAGCAAGAATCGCAGCAGTTGCCGGCGCTGGCCAGGTCATGATCTCATCCACGACGCGGGACCTCGTAGGCACCGTCGACGGCATCCGAGCTGGTTCCCCAACAGTCGTGGTACTCAAAGGCCTCTCAGACACTCACCAGATAGTGCCCGTCGAGTGGGACTAAGCGCCGGCTACCACGCGTCCGATTAGTGCCCAGGCTCCAGCCACCTTCGGATGTGGTTCTGTACACCACCCGAATCTCCCGCCGGATAGGTGTTGGGCTATGCTGCGACTCGCCGACACGTCCGCCGTGGAACCTGTGAGGGCTCTGTGCACCCATCCAAAGAGCTGGAAGCTGTCGTTCGCAGATTCCTGGACGCACGGGTCGACCTCGATGTCGATGCCATGAAGGCGTTGAACTCCCGGTCGGAGTTCTTGCGCCAAATCGGAAGCGACCGAGACGAGTGGGTGCAGGGCTTCGACGCCACGGTTCAGTCGTGGATTGACAATCAGTTCCAGGACTCCTGGCGGGTGGCAGAGGCCTCGCTTCTGCGTATCGAGGCGTACGAAAATGGGGAAACCGGGTGGGCCGCAGTTGAGCAGGAACGGACCCTGGTCAATGGACAGGTCTTCATATTCCGGATCACCATGGTCTTCATTCTTGAGAACTACGCATGGAAACTTGTCCAGATTCACTTCTCGATTCCAGTCGCCGACGAACAGGTAACTGGCGTCAGTTTGACCTCAACCCTCACCAATCTGCTGGCCTCTATCGACACCGACGATGGCAGCGACGATGCCCTCGATGGAACCGTTGGCACTGCCTCAGTGGTGTTCACCGACGTCGTTGGTTCCACCTCGCTTTCCCAGTCAATGGGTGACGGAGCGTGGTCGAAAGCAATCACCGACCATTTCTCGGCGGTAGAAACCATCGTGGTCCGAAACGGAGGAGCGGTGGTCAAGACTGTCGGCGACGGAGGCATGTATGTGTTTTCTGCTGGCACTGCGGCGCTCCGAGCGGCGGTAGAAATGCAACGCTCGGCGACGCACGGTGGGCAGCAACGTCTCGAACTCCGAATCGGGATCCACACCGGTGATGTGGTGCGTACCACATCCGACTATCTGGGTCTCACGGTGAACAAGGCCGCGCGAGTCGCTGCCGCAGCAGACGGCGGTCAGATACTCGTATCAGCCTCGACCGTGGACATGATCAACAACGCCGAGTTCGAATTCGGACCGCCGATCGTTGCCGACCTCAAGGGCATTGAAGGAACGCACGAACTCCTCCCGCTCAACTGGACCTAGATCTCCCAGATTTGCGTGACGGTAGGAATGGCGAGGCGACCGATTGATAGAGTGGACGGATGTCCGAGATCGACGCATATCTTGATGGTGTTCCGGAGCCACAGCGTGCCTCACTATCGCAGCTTCGAGCGATGCTCGCGACCATCCTCCCAGAGGCAGATGAAGGCTTGTCCTACGGTGTCCCCGCGTTCAAGGTTGGCGGCTCACCCGTCGCAGGGTTCGCCTCCGCCAAGAAGCACTGCAGCTACTTTCCACACTCCGGATCGGTCCTCGGACAGGTAGACGATGCACTGCTTGAAGGCTACGACTGGTCCAAGGGCACGCTGAGGTTCCCTGTCGACGCTCCGCCCGACGAGCAACTCATCCGTCGGCTGGTCGAGCTTCGTCTGTCTGAACTCAGCCGCTGAGAAAGCGACGTATGGGCGCCCATGTGCGGTCCCAGCAGGTCACGCTCGCGGGCAGCTGCCAGAGGTTTCAGCCCCTCGTGTAGGAGACGACAAGTACTCCCGTTGAGGATTGTTTCACGTCTTGGAGTGTCAAGGTACGAGCAACCCCGTCGCCAGGAAAGATGCGCTTTCCCCCACCCAACAGGATCGGTTCGATCATGAGCCGATACTCGTCAACAAGATCCTCGCGGACGAGGTATTGGACGAGTTGCGAACTACCCCAGACCAGAATGTCGCCTCCGTCCGCCGCCGTGAGCGAAGCGACGGCTTCAGCAACCTCGTGAGACGGGACCAACGTTGAGTTCTCCCACGCTGACATGTCACGTGATGTGAGCGAGGTTGACACCACGTACTTCTTTATCGAGTTCATCTGGTCAGCGAACGGGTCACCGACTCTCTCGGGCCACGCCGCGGCCATTGCCTGCCACGTGCGCCTGCCCAACAGGAGCGCTTCAGCGGAGTCCATCCCAGCACCAATCGCGGCACCCATGGTCTCGGGATCGAAGAACGGCATGGACCAGCCACCGTGCTCGAAGCCACCGTCGGTGTCCTCCTCCGGCCCACCGGGTGCTTGCACGACTCCATCCAGACTCATGAATTCGGTGACAAGAATCTTCATTGGGTATTCCTCGCTGCTGCATCAACCGACGCGCCACAATGCCGACAATACGTGATCGGGAAGTTCGTCATCGTCGCGTAAACGTCAAGTGGATGACCCCGCTCGGCGATGAGACTGCCTCAATGTTGTAGCGCTCCTCCACACCCTCGACACCTTCCCACAGCCGAACACCGCGGCCGAGCAGAATCGGCACCTGCACGACGTGCATCGAGTCGATGAGGTCCGCCGCGAGGAAATCTCGGACCACCGTCGGGCCACCGCCGACGCGTACGTCGAGGTCGCCGGCTGCCGCCACCGCAAGATCGAGCGCCTCCTTCGGGCTGGCGTCGACGAAGTGGAACACGGTGCCGCCCTCCATCTCGATCGATGGGCGCGTGTGGTGTGTGAGCACGAACACCGGCGTGTGAAACGGCGGATTCGGTCCCCACCAACCGCGCCACTCGTCGTTGGTGCCGACATTGGTCCACGGCCCAGTCTGTGGACCGAACTTGCCCCGACCCATGATCTCGGCGCCGAAGCCGAGAGCGATCCGTTCCGCGAATGCGTGGTCAACACCCAACGTGCCGCCAGCATCACCGACCATCGAACGCCAGAAGCGGGTACCGAAATACCACTCGTGCAGACGATGGCCTGCGTGCCCGAACGGGGAATCGAACGTGAGGTCTTCTCCGGTTCCGAAGCCGTCGAGAGAGACCGAGAAGTTGTGGACACGGACCTGCGACATGGCTTCCTCTCATCTCCTCGGTAGCGGACCAGGCACCACGATTGCACATGGCGAAGCCTCTTTGTGTCAAGTGGATGTTTTTGGGCGTGTTTGTGTGATCCGCTGGACAGGTGCCGCGGTTGGTTTTAGCGTTGTGGTCAGGGTTCGGGAGTGACCGATCCGAAGAGCCAGCCGTTCAGGATGGAGAGCTGGTCACGCAGGCTTAAGAGACGTTTCCTGATTGTCCTCCCGGACCCCGTTTTTTCTATCGGTGGTTGTTGTCGGCTGCGAGCTTTTGGTAGACGGCGTTTGAGATGCGTCGTTTCAATGCCCGGATCGCTTCTTTCGACGTTTTGCCTTCGGCGATCTTCTTGTCGTAGTAGGCACGCCCGTTTGTGTCGTGTCGCAACTGTGTGACGGCTGCAATGTGGATGGCATGGTTCAAGACACGGTTCCCACGAGGGTTCAACCGGTGCCTGGTGTGACCTCCTGAGGATGCTTCGATGGGTGCCGTGGCGTTGTAGGTGGCGTAGTGGTCTTTAGTTGGGAACCGGGACACGTCTTTGGTGTATCCGATGATGGTTGCTGCACCGATCGGCCCAATCCCGACAATGTCGGTCAACGATGTCCCGGACGCTTCAACGGCTGCTGCGATCCGTTTCTTGGACGCAGCGAGTTTCGCATCGAGATACGCAATGTCGTCTGCGACTTCTCTGGCAACCAGGACCCGATACCGGGTCGCCTCGTCACCAACGCTGATACGGTCGAGCAGCTGGGAGGCCTTGGTGACACTGATCTTTCCCTCGATTCCGCCCGCCTCAACTTCGATGAGAAGGGCGTGGAGACGCGAGCAGTGCTTGTTGCGGAGCTGGGCCATGTCACGATGCCGTTTCACCAACAGACGCAACACCGTCACATGATCATCACGTTCCACCACGGCGAGACGGTCGGAACGCAACGCTGCAATCGCTACCGAACGGGCATCGTTCGGGTCGTTCTTTTGCGATCTGCCTGATCCCATCAACCGGACTCGTGATGCGAGCACCGGTGGCACATCAAACACCGTCTCACCAGCTGACACGAGTTGGCGCCCAATCAGATAGCCGAGCCCATTGGCGGACTCAACCGCCCACTGGCGTTCAGTGAACATCGAAGCCCACGTCGTGAGATGCGCTATCTGTTCGGTCGAGGCGTCGAGCGTGAACTCGCCGATCACCTGCTCGTTGTCATCAACAGCAACCGCGGTGTGGGTTGCTTTGTGTGGATCGATTCCAATCATCGTCATAGCAATGCCTTTCTCATAGACGGTGAAACCGGGATGGGCAATCCTGATTCGGGTCGATTGTGTTCTCGCCTCTTTCGAGCCACATCCCAGCAAGGACACCCGCTGGTCGACACTTCGTTAGAAAGCCAACCCGCAAGGCGGCAGGCACATAGAGAGACAACCAGCAGGCACCCTTCAGATGCTACGAAACACCGCAACACCCACCACAAGTATCAATCAGGCACATATGCATGGCGTTGATCCTGCGCCGTGGGTTCATGTGATTGTGGACAAGGGTGCGATATCGACCACACCCTGAAGGCCCCGAGCGAGGGTTCTATCCATGGTGATGAATGCATCTGCCTGGAGTTGGGTCAGCGCCACGTACTCAGCAGTGTCTGTTGATTCCCAACTCAGCTCTTCGGCAACCTGCCACGCGCGTCGTCTGAGAACCTTGTCTCCGAGATACCTGATCTTCATACGGGCGAACCGATCCAAGCGTCTCTTTCCCTCCTCGTCGGACAGCGATCCTGCTTGTACGTCCATGAAGAGCGAGTTCAGAACCTGCGAACGGAGCAGGGTGGGGGCAAGCAGCTCGTGATCGGTTGATAGATCCCCGTTCGAGGCGAGAACCTGCAATACGACCCCGACATCAACAACATACTTGCCCAAAGCGACCTCCTAGGGGTTCTTGGCAGGGCGATTGTATCCGCACCTATCGGGACTCATGGATTCGTCGGTTGGCGCTCCAAATGGTCGGATCTGAACGGGTCCCCGATGCGAACTCTTACAGCATGGAACGGTCGATCCCGGCGAACCTATCGGCTGCCGATCTGGAATTCGTTGCCGTCCGTGTCGGCGAGAAAGATGCTTCCGTCATCGCCAATAAAACGCCGAGTGGCGCCGAGCGAGACCAAGCGCTCGACCTCCCGTTCCAGACCGTCTCTCCTGCGGTCAGAAGCCACAAGGTAGAAGCGGTGGGTGTTCCTCCACCCACGCGAGGTGACAGGCGTGCCTCCCCATGCGACCTTGGTACCGCCAAGAGGTGATTGGATTGCGGTTTCTTGGTCTTGGTCCCACACAAGGGGCCAGCCCAGAGCATCCCTCCAGAACAGGCCGACCTCCCGGGTGCCGTCGCAGGCGAGTTCTCCCAAGAATCCACACCCGGCGAGGTAGTTGTTCCGCGGTTCGATCACGCAGAACGCGCTGCGGTTGGGATCAGCCAGGACGACGTGCCCCTCTTCAGGGCTTTGCCCAACATCGAGATGGCGGGCACCCAAGTCGAGGGCCATCGCCACCGTCCGACCCTGCTCGGCTCTGCTCGTGCTGGTGAGGTGGAGGTGCGTGGGATTGCGCGAGCCCTCGTCCGTGGGAGTCAGAGCGAACCGGAGGCCAAGCCGGGTGTCGTCGCCCGGTAGAAGCAGGCCGCCCGAGTGCTCGACGATTTCTCGGCCGAGCATGGTTGCCCAGAACCGGGCCACTCCGGATACGTCTTGTGCGTCGAAGGTCACTGCCAATAGGCGTGGGGTCATGGGCCACACGGTAGGTGTTGTTCATTGGACACGGAGTCGTCGGGCTGCCACCTCCGATGGAACCGCAGCCCGGACCAAGCCGCTCGTGACATGTCCGATCGGTGCCCGCTTCTGTTCGAATCCGGACAGCGAGTGCTCATGCAGGAGCGGACGGGCGCCGCACAGATGGAATCTGGCATACTGCTCGGCGTGGGACGTCTCAACGAATTCGGTCAACCCATTGGTGACGATCTCGGATCCTGGAAACCGCCCGGAATGATTCCTCATGTCATTCTTGAAGGCGACAACGTGCGACTGATCCCTCTGGAACCGATTCACGCGCCAATGGTTCACCCGGCCATTCACAACGCCGGGGACCTGTGGACATACATGTCGTTTGGTCCCTTCGATTCAATCGATGATCTCGCATTGGAGTTTCAGAGGATCACAGCTCGCCCGGACTGGCGAGCCTTCGTGATCGAGACGACCGAGGGCCTCGTCGGGTTTCTCGCATACCTTCGCATCCAGCCACACGACGGTGCCATCGAGATCGGGTCCATCGTGTACTCACCCCAGCTTCAACGCACGACCGCAGCAACCGAGGCTCAGTATCTCCTCCTCAAGCATGCTTTCGAGTCGGGGTACAGAAGGGTCGAATGGAAGTGCGACGACCTCAACACTCCGTCTCGCAGGGCGGCCGATCGACTCGGATATCTGTACGAAGGCACGTTTCGGATGGCCACGCACTACAAGGGTCGAAGCCGAGACACGGCTTGGTACGCCATCACCATCGACAGATGGCCACTGATCAAGCAAGCTATGGAAGCGTGGATCGCACCGGAGAACTTCGACCACGCTGGCAAGCAACTCAGCTCGCTATCAGAGCTGATAACCGACCGCCCATAACGGCGAACACGAGTGCGTCGCTTCTCTAGGGTTGCGACATGACTTCCACGGCCCGTCGTGCACTCTGGTCGAAGGTGATCAACAACCCACAAACGATTCGGGTGATCTGCCGTGAAGTCGCGATCTACCAGATCCGGGGGCCGTTGCGCTTTGTCATCGGGTCGGGTGGTACGAACCCGCCGATGGCGAGTAACACCTTGGATTCCAAGCTGTGTCGTTGCGCGTCGGCGATCAGCTGCCGATAGACCGCCACAACCCAACGAGCATTCCCGATGCTACGAACCGTACCATTACGGTACGTTTTTACAGATGACAGACATACAACCTTGCATAACCGTACTGTTTTGGTACTGTTCTACACATGACATCTCTTGAACGCCTCCTTGAGGTCGCCGCCCACCAGAGAGGGTATGTGACGACGCGCAACGCCCAGGAACTGGGCATCGCACCGGTGGAACTGCGAAAGTTGAAGCAACGAGGCAAACTTGAACGCCACGCCCATGGCTTGTACCGACTTGCTTCGTTCCCGCATCGTGAGCATGACGAGTTGATGCGTGCAGCCTTGTGGGCAGATGGCCGAGGAGTCATATCCCACCAATCCGCCCTTGCTCTATGGAACCTCGCAGACGTCAACCCAAACAAGATCGATGTCACGGTACCACCGCCCTACCGCCCCAGGCGCAAAGGCGGAGAAACGTACAGAATATGGACACGAGACCTCGACCCGGTTGACATCGATCATGTGGATGACATTCCAGTCGTGACTCCAGAACGCGCCATCGTCGAGGCAGCCAACAGTGGACTCCAAGGCCGGTTTGTCGGTCAGGCGATCCGGGCGGCTCGCGACCGACACCTCTTCGGCCGCGAAACCGAGATGCGCGTTCGCGACCAGATCGTCCACAAGGTCGACGCCACATGAGCACCGTTCACCCAAATCCCGCTGGAAGCGTCCAGGGACTTCAACGAAGGATCGGAGAGTGGGCCGCCGACTCCTCCGAATCCGTAGCTCGAATCCAACGCCGCATCGCGCTTGTCGCAATTGCCGCGATGCTCGACGATACCCGCGGCACACAAGGTGAATCCCTGTTCGCGGTCAAGGGAGGATCTGCACTTGAGCTTCGCTACGAATCAGCCGCCAGGGCATCCCGCGACATCGACCTTGCCTACCGCGGCATGCTCGCGGACATCCACAAGACCCTCGCAACGCGTGTGGAATCAGGCTGGTCCGGGTTCCACGGCCGCGTGCTCGATCCCGAACCACTCACGATCCCCTGGGGGAACGTTTCGGGCCAAAGGATCACGGTCAAGCTGACATATCTCGGCAAGCCGTTCACCACCGTTCCACTCGAAGTCGTAACAACACACATGACAGAAGTCGAACTCGTCACATCGATACCCCTCGATGTCGTAGGGCTCAAGACACCGAAATCGATCCCATGCCTCAGCCTCAGATATCAGATCGCAGAGAAGCTCCACGCGTGCACGGATCCACTCGGCGGAGTCCAGATCAATGATCGGGTGAGCGATCTCATGGACCTTGTACTGATCGAGGATCTGTCACCTGATCTGAGTCTCGTGAGCGTGAAACAGGCATGCCTCGACGTGTTCTCACACCGAGCGACCCATCCTTGGCCACCTGTTGTTTCGGCGCAGTCGACTTGGCCCAGGCTGTGGGCAAACCTGGTAGACGACACCGGCTTCTACATAGCGGATCTAGGCGTTGCCATTACTCGGGTGAACGGTCTGATAGGCGAGATCGACCGAGCAACGTAGCTCGACCAACGTGTGCCAGCGGCCACGACCAATCCCTCGTGCGGTTCAACACAATCGGCCAGCAGCTCTGTTCACCGGACTACTTGCGGATAGTGTGGAAGCCCGCTGTGGCTGAACTCAGCTTGGTGATCTGGTGCCACATGACCTGCAAGACACAGCCGCCAGTCATGCGGATTTCAGCTGGCGCGAGTGTCCAAGCAGTGCAAAGAATCCTCGGTCAATCCTTGGCGCAGATCACTTTCGATCGGTACACACATCTCCTCGAAGATGACCTCGGGTGTCTCGTAGAATCGGTGATGCTCATTGGAGTGTGGCCTAGGTGCGGTCCAAACCCGATTTGGAGCGTATTTCTGACCTGTCCGAAATGGCCAGAAAGATAGACATACCAAGGGTTTCGTAGTAATTTGCCCTCGTAGCTCAGGGGATGGAGCACCGGTTTCCTAAACCTTTCGACCTCAGCGCTGAACCATCAGGCTGGAACCCCGTGGAACAGGCGTATCACACGACCGTGAACTGCGAGTTATGTGCTCAATAAGGGGCCCCTTCAGCCCCGGCAGCGCACGCCGAGAGCCGCCCACAATGCCGGTTATGCGCGCCCGCTGGCTCACGCATAGTGCCGATTGTGAGCTCGTTGCCTCACCTTGTTGATGGTCGAACCGGCTAGCCGCCGTTGGTGGCTGTTCCGGTGTAGAAGTCGATTCGCGGTGGTCCGAGTGTCACCATTGATGTCCCGTTGCCTTTGAGGTTCCCGTAGTCGTCTCTACCGCTCGCTATCAGCCACGTTCCATGAAGCGATTCGGGTTCTCCAGCGGTGCCAGGATCGAGCGGCAGCTCGCCCCGCAGGATGAACGCATTGTTGCCGCCGCTGCACTGATACTCGTCCTCGTACCATGAGTGCGTGGCGCTGGTTCCGGAATCCTGCCGAGTTACGTCACCGGCGTCGCATATTGGCACGCCGGTTGCAGTGAATGTGCCGCTGGTTCCGTCGCCGCTGAACGTCGTCTCAATCGCGACGTCGGGATTCGATAGCCTCGCTACTTCGTCCGAGAATGTGCCATCGACGAAGGGAACAAGAAACAACACGCCGAGCACAACCCCCACAACTACCACTATCCCGATGCCTATACCTGCCCGGGGTTTCTCGCTGCTCACGATGCAAACCTACACCTCGGTTCTCCATGCGTCGGTGGAAACTTTGGAACGCCCCGCAGCCACGCATAACGAAGCCTCTTTGTGTCAAGTGGATGTTTTTGGGCGTGTTTGTGTGATCCGCTGGACAGGTGCCGCGGTTGGTTTTAGCGTTGTGGTCAGGGTTCGGGAGTGACCGATCCGAAGAGCCAGCCGTTCAGGATGGAGAGCTGGTCACGCAGGCTTAAGAGACGTTTCCTGATTGTCCTCCCGGACCCCGTTTTTTCTATCGGTGGTTGTTGTCGGCTGCGAGCTTTTGGTAGACGGCGTTTGAGATGCGTCGTTTCAATGCCCGGATCGCTTCTTTCGACGTTTTGCCTTCGGCGATCTTCTTGTCGTAGTAGGCACGCCCGTTTGTGTCGTGTCGCAACTGTGTGACGGCTGCAATGTGGATGGCATGGTTCAAGACACGGTTCCCACGAGGGTTCAACCGGTGCCTGGTGTGACCTCCTGAGGATGCTTCGATGGGTGCCGTGGCGTTGTAGGTGGCGTAGTGGTCTTTAGTTGGGAACCGGGACACGTCTTTGGTGTATCCGATGATGGTTGCTGCACCGATCGGCCCAATCCCGACAATGTCGGTCAACGATGTCCCGGACGCTTCAACGGCTGCTGCGATCCGTTTCTTGGACGCAGCGAGTTTCGCATCGAGATACGCAATGTCGTCTGCGACTTCTCTGGCAACCAGGACCCGATACCGGGTCGCCTCGTCACCAACGCTGATACGGTCGAGCAGCTGGGAGGCCTTGGTGACACTGATCTTTCCCTCGATTCCGCCCGCCTCAACTTCGATGAGAAGGGCGTGGAGACGCGAGCAGTGCTTGTTGCGGAGCTGGGCCATGTCACGATGCCGTTTCACCAACAGACGCAACACCGTCACATGATCATCACGTTCCACCACGGCGAGACGGTCGGAACGCAACGCTGCAATCGCTACCGAACGGGCATCGTTCGGGTCGTTCTTTTGCGATCTGCCTGATCCCATCAACCGGACTCGTGATGCGAGCACCGGTGGCACATCAAACACCGTCTCACCAGCTGACACGAGTTGGCGCCCAATCAGATAGCCGAGCCCATTGGCGGACTCAACCGCCCACTGGCGTTCAGTGAACATCGAAGCCCACGTCGTGAGATGCGCTATCTGTTCGGTCGAGGCGTCGAGCGTGAACTCGCCGATCACCTGCTCGTTGTCATCAACAGCAACCGCGGTGTGGGTTGCTTTGTGTGGATCGATTCCAATCATCGTCATAGCAATGCCTTTCTCATAGACGGTGAAACCGGGATGGGCAATCCTGATTCGGGTCGATTGTGTTCTCGCCTCTTTCGAGCCACATCCCAGCAAGGACACCCGCTGGTCGACACTTCGTTAGAAAGCCAACCCGCAAGGCGGCAGGCACATAGAGAGACAACCAGCAGGCACCCTTCAGATGCTACGAAACACCGCAACACCCACCACAAGTATCAATCAGGCACATATGGACGGTTATGAGTTTTGTGCTCAACGACCGCCGTGCCATGCAACCAGGCATGCCAGCGGCACGGCGATGACCTGAAAACCCGTGGGGTTAAGCTCCTGCAAGGCCCTCGTAGCTCAGGGGATAGAGCACCGGTTTCCTAAACCGGGTGTCGCAAGTTCGAATCTTGCCGAGGGCGCCACGGAAAACGGGTGCTGGCTTTCCGTTTCACACATGAGCTCCATTGTCCGCGTCGCCGCGAGGGGATCGACGTACCGCATCGCGGGTGCGCTAGCGCCGTCATGTGCGGGCTGATGGCTGACTACCTACATCCAAATACACCAGATATCCGTTGACCGCCTCGTTGCCTCGGGTTGTCGCACCGCCGCCCGTGCCCGCTACGATTCCGGTTGCCGGTCTGAAGCTATTCACTTCACACTCCTCACTTCACACTGCGGCGGAATGGAGAACGCATGTACGCGATGACCGGTCTCGATGTCTACGACTGGTTGATGGTTGCGATTGGGCTCGTCGGTGCGTGGCTTGTGTGGTGGGCATTCCGCTCCGGGCCGGGAACCCGCCGAATGGGGGCTCGGATCATTCCGCTGTTGGGTGGGCTCATTGTCTTGGGTCTCGCACTCAGGCTCCAGCCCAGCAGAACGCTTGATGCACTCCGCAGCCTTGCGACAACCCCGAAAGCGGGGCTGGTCTTCGTGGTGGTCGTCATCGTTGTGATCGCCCTGATGGTGCTGGTCTTCGTCCAAATCTTCGACTGGTACCTTGAACAATCTGAACTCCATACCGCATGGCCCATCACCCTTGCGAGCAACGTCTTCCTTGGCGTCTCAACCGTTCTGATTGTGAGCATCAGCGTCGGCGCAGTGGCTGTCGGCGACAACGCCAATGTCGCACGGATGAGTGGCGTCGAGGTGGCCGTGACTGGTCCCTTCGTCGTCGGCTGGAATGTGGGACTTCCAGGACCTCCTCTTGACATGACCTATCACGAGACGTCGAACTCACTCTACGTAACACTTGGAACCGGTGAGATCGTTCGGATTGAGCCCGCCGACGACGTTCGTGGAACTCCGAGTCAGCCAGTCGTGGTTGCCACGGGACTGTCATATCCCAGAGGAATAGCAGCCATCGGTGACCGTTTCTTTGTCGGCGAGTTGTACAACATGCCATGTCCGCCGTCGTCAGCGCACTGTCGTGGCGACGACGTTGTGGACGCGGCGACGCGAACGGACGGTGAGGTGAAGATCCTTCAGGAAGGCCGGGGTCGGATTGTTGAATTCTCGCTTGAGTCCGACGGCACCCTGGCGAGACGCGGAGTTCTCGTGGACGACCTTCCCGTCGCCAACACGGACCACGCTATCAACGCGCTGATCAGTGATGGACCTGACTCTCTGATACTTTCGATCGGCCACATCGACCATCTGCGGTGGTCCATCGACGAATACGAAGCGATCACCCATCCGAACAAGCATCTCCTCGGCACCGTTATCCGCATCGACGTAGACACCGGCGAGTCGGAAATCATCGCAGACGGGATCCGCAATGTCTTCGGTACCACGATCGATCCGCTCGGCGTCGTCTGGGGCACCGACAACGACGGTCCGGCCCTCAACGGACATCGAAGAGAAGAAGTGTTGCGAATCAGGGATGGAGCTCACTTCGGTTTTCCGATCGACGGTTCAGCTCCACCGTACGTCGAGAGAACGGATCCCGCTTCGTTCACTCTGCCGATTGGCACCAACGGCTCCGGTGGTCTCCAATGGGTCGATGGCGTCGACAATGGACAGGGCATGCTCGTCGGCAGCCTCGGCAAGATCTCGTTCCTTGGATTGGCAGATACCGATGGAGTGTTTCGCGTGCCAGACACCGAAGCGTATTGGGATGCGACACCGGCATCGGGCTACGTGATTGCTATTGAGAGCATCGGGCCCAGGGCGGTCGTATTCGCTGAGTGGGGTCCGAACCGACTCCACCTCCTTTGGTGGGGGGACGGTTCCGCTACCGAATAGTGTGAACTAACGACGCGTTCCCGGACCAAGTTCGATGCGTTCTGTGGGCTGTAACCCCCCATAAATGGTGGGTTCATACCCTGGGTACGCACCTTGGTGGGTTCAAGGTGCGAACGCTTGCGATGAATGCCGCAGTGGCTTCGATCGTTTCGGTTGAGCGGTCAAGGTGTGGGGAGTGCCGGCAGTTGTCCAGGATGAGCTGCTCGACATTGCCACTGACCTGGGATGCCACCGCGTCGATCTGTGCCAGCGTGCCGTACTGATCGTCCCTCCCTTGGATCAGCAGCACTGGACAGGTGATGTAGACAAGGACCGCCTCGATGTTCCACGCCACGAACTCTGGATCGTTCCAAACGTTGCTCCAAGCCATCATGGTCGCCGCGGGATCGCGGTGGTACTTGGCCATACGATCGACCAGATCCGTCCCTTCGACAGACGCGCTGAATGTGGCGATCTCGGCCAACCCCATCGGCTCGGTGAACACATGCGGTGCAAGCAGTACGAGACCCGTCACCGGGTACCGAGCGGCGTGGAGCAGTGCGATCGATGCCCCGTCGGAGTGCCCGATGAGGATCGGATCAGCGACGTCGGCAACCGCGATGACCTCGGCAAGAACATCGGCCTCATGGTCCATGAAGTCAATCGGGCGGTCAGCCTGCACATCGGACCAACCGTGGCCGTGGCGACTGTACACGACGGCCCGCTCCCCCACTTTGTCGGCGACGTCTTTGGGGAACGAGCGCCATAGCTCAACGGAACCGAGGCCCTCGTGGAGAAACACGAGCGACGGTGCCGCGCCACCGTCACCAATCAATCGGACATCGAGCAGATGACCGTCGATGCGAGTCAGGTCGGCGTCGAGCGAGTACCTGGAACCGGTTCCCTCAGATGAGGCCACGTCAGGGGAGCTTGACGTAGAGGAATTCCTCCGGCATGTTCTGGATCCCCCTTGTCGGTGGTGCGATCCAACTTGCGAACTCAGCCGGTCCCGTGACTGGCTGCATCAGACTCTCGATGTGGGCACGGTCACCCGACGTCGGAAGCCACTCGTCCAGACGCCGCTCCCACTCCTCCGAGCTGATCAGCTTCCCGTCGGGGGTCACGTCGATGTCTTCAAACTCGCCAACGGACCGGTTGAACGCTGCGTGCGGCAAACGGAGCTCAAAGTCGATCTCCTTACCGGCAATCACTCGATTCCACCGTGTGACACCGCCTTGACAGTCGTCGATGAAGTCGTCACGTAGACGAGCATTCAAAGCAATCAATGCCGGAACCTGAACGGGCTGAAGACGTCCATCGACGAGCTTCATCACCGGGTAGGTATCGTTCGTCAATCGGTGATCATCGTCAAGCGTCGACTCGTGATACCGGCCCTTGATCCCTGCGTTGAAGAAATTCGCTGCATTCGTCGATTCCTCAGAACCAAACAGGTCCAGCGTCAACGAGAAATGGAGATTCATCTTGCGCTGAATCGTCGGAAGATCGATCACCCCGAGCGCACGGATCGCCTCAAGGTCGTACGGATCGGTGATCCCCGCTTTGTCCATTGCTTCGACCGTTGCCTCAACCACACGGTTCACACCCGTATAGCCAACAAACATGTGATGTGCCTCCTCCGCGAGCATGAAGCGACACGTGCGAGACAGTGGATCGAAGCCGGATTGTGCGAGAGCCTCGAGCTGCATCTTGCCGTCACGGTCCGTGAAGTAGGTAAACATGAAGAACGACAGCCAATCGGGCGTCTCCTCATTGAATGCGCCAAGCATCCTCGGACGCTCATCGCTCCCCGATTGGCGGAGCAGCAGGTCGTGTGCTTCCTCACGACCTGCCTTCCCGAAGTACTTCTGGAGCAGATAGACCATCGCCCACAGGTGGCGTCCCTCCTCGACGTTGACTTGGAACAGATTCCGCAGGTCATAGAGGGATGGTGCCGTCGCTCCGAGATAGCGTTGCTGCTCGACCGAGGCTGGCTCCGTATCGCCCTGAATGACGATGAGGCGGCGCAGCATCGAGCGGTATTCCCCCGGCACCTCCTGCCAAGCAGGCTCGCCAACATGCTCACCGCAGGGAATCGTGCGGCCCTCCTCGGCAGGGGCAAGCAGGATGCCCCAGCGGTACTCAGGCATCTTGACATAGTCGAACTTCGCCCAACCATTCTTTTCGACGCTGATCGCCGTCCTTAGGTAGACGTCCGCCGTCTGGAAACCGTCTGGCCCCATCGACATCCACCAGTCGATGTAGCCGGGATGCCACTTCTCAAGTGCACGCTGTAGTTTTGGGTCGTCAGCCAATCCGACGTTGTTCGGAATCAGTGCGTCGTAGTCCACCGTGTCAATCGTCATTGTCCTACACCCTCTTCTGGTCGTACTCGGGACGCAAGCCGGTCCCGTAGCGCCCAAGGGCGCCAACTTCTCCTGAGGCATTTGGGCGCTGGAACACCCAGTTCTGCCACGCGGTCAACCTGCCAAAGATCTTCGTCTCCAAGGTCTCTGGCCCCGGGAACCGCAGGTTTGCTTCCATCGCTGTCAAGCTGTCGGGACTGAACGATGTTCGTTCCTCAAGGATCAACCGAAGCTCATCCTCCCAATCAATGTCATCAAAGATCTCGGTGACGAGCCCCGCTTCCAGAGCCCCATCAGCGTCAAGTGTTGACCCGACGGTCTTCTCGGCGATCGTTCGCGCGTCGTCGTCGCCCCAGAAGCGAGTAGCGATGCGCGTCAATCCGTTGCTCATGGGAAGCGGCCCATCGCTTGATGCGGTAACGGCGATCTCGGCGGATGATTCATCTTCGGCTTCCCCGAGGAACATATACGCCCGGTCGGCAGCAAGCACAAGCTCAAAGAGAACCCCACCGAAACAAGAACCGGGTTCAATCAGCGAAACGATCGACCGGGACGAAACATCAATCCGCTTGAGGATCCGTCTCCAATACAGCATCACTTCGTTGACGAACCAATGCTCGGAGTGCTCATGAAGGAAGCGGTCATGGTCAAGCAGTAGCTCCAGGTTGCCTTCGGTGCGGATGATCCATGTGCCGATCTCCAGCTCGTTGACCCGCATGTGCAAGATGGCATCGTCGAGTTCGCGGGCTGCGCGCAACGCCCACCAGGTCGCTCCGAGCGCGGAGGCCTCCCCAGGGTCGGGAGGGGCCGGTTCGGACGGTCCCGCGATGATGAACTCTGCCGAGCGTGCTGAGCGATCGATGGTGACCGATACCGAGGAGTAGGTCAGTCCATCCTCAGAGATCGTCCGATCGAGAGGTGACAGCGCTACACCGGCGGCGTCTGTCGGTCGCGGGCTCGTTTGTGCTATCTCGGTCGCGCGTTCATGGATCAGTTCATCGAACTGGGACCCGGGAACCAGCTCGTCTATGAGCTTCCACTCAAGTGCTTTCGAACCTTTGATTCCCTCCTCAACGGTGCAGAAGACGTCAGCACGATCGCGTCGGACGAACCGCTTGTCGACGAGACGCGTCAGTCCGCCGGTACCGGGAAGCACGCCAAGGAGTGGGACCTCGGGAAGGGCGACCGATGCGCTCCCATCGTCGATCAGCATGATGTGGTCCGTGGCGAGCGCAAGTTCGTAGCCACCGCCAGCGGCAGTTCCGTTGATTGCGGCTATGTATCGCTGACCGGACTCCGCTGAAGCTTCCTCGATCCCGTTGCGGGTCTCGTTTGTGAACTTGCAGAAGTTGACCTTGAGAGGGTGAGGTGCGCCGGCAAGCATCGGGATATTGGCACCGGCGCAAAACACGCGGTCCATTGCCGATCCAATGACGACCGCACCGACCTCCGGATGCTCAAATCGGAGGCGTTGAATGGCATCGGCAAGCTCGATATCAACACCGAGATCGTACGAGTTGAGCTTCAACGTGTATCCGTCGTGGAGACCGCCATCGGGATCAACGTCCATATCGAGCGTTGCAACGCGTCCGTCGACCGCAAGTCGCCAGTGCCTGTAGCTGTCGGGGTGTGTTTGAAAGTCGATCACGCCATCTCAGAATAGCGGCTATCGCCATGCCCGATTTCGTAGCGACGGAACTGCTGAGGGTGAACCCAGCTTGCATACCGACGACGAACCGGGGCAGACTGTGGATGTGGGGACCACCTTTTTCGACCAGGCAATAGAAACGCTTCCGCAAGAGCACATGCGCTCGCTGCAGGAATCCAAGTTGGCCGCCCTCGTGGAAGCCACATACGGCGTCAACCAGTTCGTGACGAAGAAGCTCGATGGCGTTGGAGCCTCAGGGCGCGATATCCGCACACTCGATGACCTCGCAAGGTTGCCGCTCACGACCAAGGCGGAGCTCATGGCGGGTCAAGGCGGGAGCAAAACCAACACCAACTGCACATTTCCCGAAAGCGCCTACACGCGGGTGCACCAAACCTCTGGCACGACCGGGTCACCGCTGCGGGTGTTCGACACAGCCGAAAGTTGGGCCTGGTGGGAGTACTGCTGGGGCTTTGTCCTCTCTGGAGCCGGATTGACTTCCAACGACCGCCTCTTCGTCCCGTTCTCTTTCGGTCCATTCATCGGGTTCTGGGCCGCCGTTGGTGGAGCGCGCAATGTCGGGGCCCTCATGGTGCCAGGTGGTGGCCGAACATCCTCACAGCGTCTCGGCCTGATGGCAGAGATGCAAGTCACAGCAATGACATGTACTCCCACGTACGCTCTTCGGCTGGCTGAGGTAGCTCGCGATGAGGGGTTCGACTTGAGCGACATCCCGATGCGTCTGACCGTGCACGCCGGAGAACCCGGGGCAAATGTACCGGCGACGAAACAACGCATCGAGAGTGCGTGGGGAGCTAAGTGCTACGACCACGCCGGAGCGTCCGAGGTCGGTGCGCACAGTTTCGAGTGCGAGGCTCAACCCGGTGGAACACATGCGATCGACTCCGAATTCATCGTCGAGGTGCTGGATCCTGAGACTGGAATGGCGGTCGACCCCGGTGAGGAGGGTGAGCTCGTCATCACCAATCTCGGCCGCATCGGCTTCCCTGTGTTGCGCTATCGGACCGGAGATGTTGTGCGCATCGCGACTGCGCCGTGTCCGTGCGGGCGCACGTTCACGAGATTCGACGGCGGCGTTATCGGGCGTGCCGATGACATGATTGTCGTGCGTGGAGTGAACATATTCCCTGCCGCAGTCGAGAACATATTGCGAGGACACGATGGAATCGAAGAGTTTCGTGTCACGGTGACAACACACCGTGAAATGGCAGAACTGTTGATCGAGATTGAATGCCAGGACGGAGTCGATGGGAGCCGAACAAGGGCTGCAGTCCAGGCAGGATTCGAGGCCGCGGTCGGACTCCGACCCGATGTCGAGGTTGTCGTCCTCGGCACTCTCCCCCGGTTCGAACTCAAGGCGCAGCGTTTCGTGAGGAAATAGCGGCCGGACATGGCAACCGCACGTGGCCCGTCGCACAGCCACCCTGAGTTACGACCCGTCTGGCCGCCATACGAACACTGCCCGCTTTGAATGGGCAACCACGCCCGTTGCAACACTCCCACCAAACAACCGACTGAGTCCCGAACGGCCGTGCGTTGACATGACGATGGTTCCATTGTCTCCTGTGAAGTCAACGATGGCGCTCGCGGGGTTGTCTCCGTGCAAGACATCGAAGTCGGCCACAAAGCCCCGCTTGGTTGCAAGGTCACGGGCAAGCCGGTTCACATAGTTCGATTCCACCAACGCCGCTGAGCTTCCGACCTTCGCCGCAACCGCGGCACCCGATCGAGATGAGACGACGGTGACGATCCACAGCGGGACACCGAAGGTCTCCGCCATATCAACGGCAACCTCGAGCGATGACTCAGACAATTCGGACCCGTCGACCGGTACGACCACTCGTTCCGTTCCCTGTCCGGGTTGAGCCTCCATTTCCGGCCCTACGAGGGCGACGGGGCGGCTCACCTTGCGAATGACTTCTTCGGCTACCGACCCGATGCGCCCCTGGTGGGGAAGAATCGACGCAGCGGTGGCCATGCAAACAAGACCCGATTCGCCTGCAGCCTCCACAATTGCCGCCGCCGGATCATCGGATTCAGACACAGACACGGAGATGTCGTCGTTGACCGAATAGAGATCGGCGACGGCCTCCAGCCAGCGAAGCTGCTCGTCGGGGTCATACGACGTCGAGAACAACCGCGTCGGGATACCGATCCGGCGTCCGAGCCTGACCGCAACCGGAACTGCCCGAACACTCGGATCCCGCCCGTCAAGCGGAACAACGATCTCATCCACGCCCGACAACCAATTGCTCATGGTGACTCCCTACCCGTTTTGCGAAGCCTTGCGATACCGGCTCGAAAAGCGCCAACGACGCCTTGTGGAAGGGCGAGGAAGAGAATGATCAAGAGGACACCTTCAACGATGAGCCTGAGCTGACTGAACGACGCGAGTACCTCACCGAGATATGTAAAGAACGCTGCTCCGATGACGGGCCCGAGCAAGGTCCCGATACCGCCAAACACCAGCATCACAAGAACCTCTACATCGACGTGAACAAACGTGAAGGTAGCTGGACTTATGAAGCCTTCGACGTGGGCCCACAGAGCACCGGCGAGACCAAGCATCGCACCACCGATCGCCCCGGCATAGATCCGGTACTTCGCGACATCGACCCCCGACAGCTCCGCGGACAGCTCGTCGTCACGCAACGCCCGGAACGCCCAGCCCATCTGCGACCGATGGATCACGACGTATGCAATCAGGAATGCGACCATTAGGACAAGGAAGACGTAGTACGGCGGTACTTGTCCGCGGAAGAACGCACCTTCACCGGCCTCAATCACCATTCCGGTTTCGCCCCCGGTGAGCGAGCGTTGGCCCAGAAGCAGGTTGTCGAACGCGAGCGAGAACGTCAACGTGACGATGCCGGTAAAAATGATGCCGAGTGATCGGCGAACCGCGATCCAGCTGAACAATCCGCTGATCACCATTGCAGCCAGCGTGCCGAGGACGATCGAAACGGGAAGAGGCAGCCCCACCTGATCGCTGGTGATTGCCGAGGTATAGGCCCCAACACCGGCGAGGGCACCGACGGCGAGGAACAACTGGTCTGTGCTTCCGAAGATGAGGTTGAACGCTATGGCGTAGCACGCAAACAGCAACCCGCCGGCCGCGACACCGATGAGCGAGCGCGAGTCGCCAATCCAAAGCGGCAGAAGCGACAAGAGAATGGCTGTGACCGCGATCGCAGCGTACGGCAGGAATCCGGATCCGAAACGATCCCCGAGCAGGGGACGCCGCACACGCCGAAGACCGGTGGTGGAATCAAGGTTGTCCGTCATGATCCACGTTCCCCGAACAGTCCGGACGGACGCAACAGAATCGTCAGCGCGGCGGCCAACAGCAGAATGATCGTGGTGACATAGGAACCGATGTAGTACGAACTCATGGCGTTGACGAGTCCGAGGATGAGGCCGGCTGCCAAGGCTCCCTTGACGCTCCCGAGCCCACCGACGACGGTCACGAGAAGCGCGAGGATGGTGAGGGAGAATCCCTCGCTCACAGGAACCGGGCTCGTCATCGATCGTGTTACAGCCACGAGCCCAGCGATGGCACCGCTGAGTGTGAAGATGAGCATGCGAACTGCGGCAGGGTTGACGCCGCACAGTCTGGCGCCGACCTCGTCCTGGATCACCGACCGTACGGATTTGCCCACGGTGGTTCTGCGGAAGAACCAGATGAGGCTGGCCCCCGCCAGGATCACGATGGCCGATGCGACAAGGCTGCCTCGTCTCATCGGAACACCGAGAATTCGCACGGCATCTCCGGCGATTCGGATGCCGAGCGCCTCGATGGGAAGCTTCCACACCAAGAAGCCGTTGATGATGAAGGCGACACCGATCGTGAGGAGGATGCTGAGCAACACTCGCTGATCCCCCCGCCTGCGATACACGGGGCGCATAATCGTCAAATTGAGGACAAGCCCGATCCCGGCGCCGGTCAGGATGCCAAGAGCTATCGCTGGCCCCAAGGGCAAACCCCACCGCATGGCGACAGATACGACAATGGCCGATGCCACAGCCATCTGTCCGTACGCCAGGTTGAGTACTCCACCCATCCCGTACACGATCGTGAGCCCGACACCGAGCAGCCCGAACTGGAGTCCGAGAACCAGGCCATCAAGGATTGCTGCCGTCACGCAACCCCCAGATATGCCTGTCGAACCAACGGATTGTCGCGAAGGTCTGCGGCCGAGCCTTGGAGTTGGATCGCACCGTTTTCGAGGACGTAGCCACGATCGGCGATGCTGAGAACCAACGGAACCTGCTGTTCGGCGACCAGCACCGCAATGCCGTGGTCGCGGAGTGTCGCGATCGACTCGTAGGCGTTTGCCGCAAGACTTGGGGCTATACCCGTCGTTGGCTCGTCAAGGATCAGAAGCTTCGGAAGCGACATCAATGCTCGTGCAACGGCAAGCATCTGCTGCTCGCCCCCGCTCATGGTTCCGGCAAGTTGCCGCTGTCGTTCCCTGAGGCGCGGGAACAACTCAAATACCAGTTCCTGGCGAACCGAATCAACTTTCTGGGGGTAAGCCCCAAGCGCCAGATTCTCATCAACAGTCATTCCCGGAAACAGATGTCGCTCTGCCGGTACGAATGCCACACCGCCCCGTGCCGTTTCGTGGACCCGGCGGTTCGCTATTGACCGACCGTCATAGATCACATCACCTGCAAGAACCGGAATGAGTCCACACACGGCCCTCAGAAGCGTTGATTTGCCTGCACCGTTGGAACCGATGATTGCGACGACCTCGCCGTCTGAAACATCAACCGACACATCGTGGATTACCGCTTTTCCGTTGTACCCCGCGGCGAGGGCAGAAATCTCAAGCATCCGGAAGCGCCTTCCCGCCAAGATAGGCTGTGATGACCGCAGGGTCTCTCATCACCGTCTGGGGGTCGCCGCTGGTGAGCAGCCTTCCGAAATCGAGCACCGCAATGCGTTCGGCGAGGCTCATGACCGCCTTCATGACGTGTTCCACCCAGATGACGGTGACGCCGAATCGATCTCGGGCGGTGCGGATCATCTCAATCGATGCTTGCGTCTCCACATCGTTGAGTCCCGCCATCACCTCGTCAAGCAGGAGAAGTCGCGGCCGACCGGCAATCGCACGCGCAAGGTCGACATAGCGTTGCTCGTGAAGGTTCAGCTGCTCGATGCCGAGATCGGCCTTGTCCGCAAGCCCGACGAACGCGAGCGCTGCATTTGCCTCCTCGTAGGCTGCGGCATCAGACACTCGGTCCGGGTTTGCAAACATCGCCCCTACCAGAACGTTTTCTCGCACGCTCAGCGATGCGAACACCCGAGGTGTCTGGAGAACCATTGCAATGCCGGCCTGCCGGATGCGGTGAGTTGACATCTTTGTGATGTCAACTCCCTCAAAGAGAATCGTCCCGCTCGTCGCGGGATGGATTCCCATGATCGTCTTGAGCAGCGTGCTCTTGCCAGCTCCGTTGGGCCCAACGATGGCGAGAATCTCGCCATCGTTGAACCCAAATGTCACACCGTCCACGGCGGGAAGCCCGCCGAAGTGTTTCTGGAGCTCGTCTAGCTCAAGTACTGCCATCCACTAGTTATGGAACGTACGGCTCAAGCGGCTGCGCCTTGATGAGCAGCTCTGGATACCAGTTGGCGCCAGGGTTGACTCCATCGGGTGGCGTCATTTCACGCATGATGGTGAACGTCGGCTGTGCCTCCGCGATCTCACCCCACTCGGTCCAGCTCAGTGGGAACGAGTAGCCAGGAATATCGAAGCTGTTGTCATGCATGTACTGCGCGACAGCGACAGGGTCATCACCAACGGCTCCGACTGCCTCTGCGACTGCGTGCACGATGCCGAACCCGGCAACTGCATCGTCTTCCATGAACGGGTTGTCCGACATGGCGAGATACCGCCGTGCAAGGTCCTGGTACTCGGGATCGTCGTAGTCGACACAGGCAAAGTCCGCATATCGGTCGATTGCCTGCTCACCAACAGCATTCACGATGAGTGCGATCGGATTCCACGAACCGGTAACTGGGATGTCCATCCCGAAGTCAGCCGACTGCCCTGTGATCGCCACGCCTCCCGGTGGATGACCGGTTGCAACGAGGATCTCGGCACCGAAGTCTTGGAGCTTCCGGAGATAGGACGAGAAGTCCTGCTCTGGAACCGGAGCAACCTCGATCTGGAGCTCGACGCCGTCGGCATCGGCGAACGATGCCTCGAGTGCGGACTTGATGGCTTGGCCCCACGCGTAGTCTGCAACAATCGCACCGACCTTCGTGATGCCCTCAGCCTCGACATACTGTGCCAGAGGACCGGTCACCATCGGTGCGGCAACCAGACACGTACGGAACGTGTATCGACTATCAGTTGTCAGAGCAGCGTCCGTCCCCGCCTTGACAAGGAACAGCGGAACATGGAGTTCCTCAGCGACACGAGCGGTCGACAATGCGACATCGCTCGAGATCACGCCGGCTGCTGCAACAACACCGTCTTCAACCATACGTTCGAAGCCGGCAACGCCCTCTTCGGGGTTGGACTGGGTGTCGCGTTCGACCAATTCGATCATGCGTCCGTTCACACCGCCGGCGGCGTTGATTTCATTCGCGGCGAGCAGCATGCCGTCACGCACCGAAACGCCCCAGGGGGCAAACGTCGCTGTGAGTGAAGTCAGCATGCCGATCTTGATCGGATCGGTGTTAGCCACGGTTGTGTCCGTGGGTGCCGCTGTCGTGGTTGTAGCAGTGTCAGCCACGGTTGTGTCCGTGGGTGCCGCTGTCGTGGTTGTATCGTCTGCATCGTCCGAACTACATGCGCTGAGCACCATGGCAAGTGCAAGGACGAAGCTCATTGGTATGAGCCATCTTCGTTTCATGTTCATTGTCTCCTGATCGAAAAACACGCACCTCGCACTGGTGACGTCAGCGGATGGTAATTCTTATGCGCATCACTTAGCAACTCGGGTGTGGAAGGTTCTCCCAACACATATTCCACGCTCTGGTTGTTACCAGGGCTTCACTTCCGCAACTTGAAGCGTTGGATCTTGCCCGTTGCTGTCTTGGGGAGCTCGTCTACGAACTCGATCCACCGTGGGTACTTGTACGGAGCAAGGCCCTTCTTGCACAGAGTTCGGAGCTCATGCTCGAGATCCTCTCCGGCTGCAGACGGATCCGTGAGTACAACCATGGCAGCTGGCTTCAGGAGGTCCGAGTCGTCAGTCCGACCGACAATCGCTGCTTCGAGGACGAGCGGGTGCTCCATGAGCTTGGCCTCGATCTCGAACGGGGATGTCCAGATGCCGCCGACCTTCATCATGTCGTCGCTACGACCCTGGTACCAGAAGTACCCATCCTCATCGAGCACATACGTGTCACCCGTATCGATCCAATCATCACCGAGCATGGTGGCTTCGGTCTTGGCTGGATTGTTCCAGTACACCCGCGCAACCGATGGACCACACATCAGCAATCGTCCTGCTGTGCCTGCTGGGACTTCCTCGCCAGCTTCATCGACAATTCTGCCCTGGTATCCCGGAACAGGCCGACCTGTCGCCCCGGGACGAATGTCGTCTGCAACGTTGGAGATGAAGATGTGGAGCAACTCCGTCGAACCGATGCCGTCAAGAATGTCGAGGTTGGTGCGCTCCTTCCAACGATTCAGGATGTCTGGCGGAAGGGCCTCACCTGCAGAGACACACATGCGCACCGATGAGGTGTCCGGGTTGTGTTGATCGTATTCAGCGAGTTGGGCTGCGTACAGAGTTGGAACCCCGAAATAGAGCGTTGGATGAAACCGTTCGATCATGTCGAACGTGGTCGTCGGGTCCGGACGACCGTCAAAGAGGATGGCGGTGCCCCCGACCCAAAGGGGGAACGTCATAGCGTTCCCCAGTCCGTACGCAAAGAACAGTTTGGCCGCGGAAAAAAACACGTCATCCTCGCGTGCCCCGAGCGTCTCGATGCCGTATCTCTGAGATGTCACGACCATGTCGCGGTGGCGGTGTACAGCCCCTTTCGGGTTGCCGGTTGAGCCGGACGAGTACAGCCAGAAGCAATCATCCATTGCAGAGGTTGCCACCGGATTCAGATCGGCTGAAGCATCGGCGAGCATCGACCGGAACGTTGCGCCGTCACCTTCGGTCTGGATGAGGTGAGTGGGACCGGATTCGACGGCTTCCAGTGCCGGAATCACTTCGGCATCGTATTCCGGGGACCAGATGAGGACGCTGGCGCCGGAGTCCTCAAGGACGAACGAGTAGTCCTTTGCACGCAACAGCGTGTTGAGGGGAACGGGTACGAGGCCGGCCTTGATGGCACCCCAAAAGGCGTAGTAGAAGGCAGGGTCGTCCTTGACAATCATCAGGACCCGATCACCGCGCTCGAGGCCGAGGGACAGGAGCGCGTTGCCAGCTTTGTTCACACCAGCCGCAAGGTCTGCGTACGAAACATCCTCGCCATGGTTGGTGCGGATTGCGACCTTCGCCCCCCGACCTTCAGAGATGTGCCGATCGATGAACGGCACAGCAGCATTGAATATTGGCGCAAACGTGAGTTCGTTCGTATCTATCTCAACAGTGTGATCAATCACCTCAACGTCTCCTCTCAGTCGAGGACACGAGTCCCGCGCCGACACGCTAGCACGAAGGGCACCGGCCAAGTGAAGTCGTCCCGGCAGGTATGGGTGGGGTCTGCATGCCAGCCCGCGGATATGAGAACACCGCTTCGATATTCCACAACATGTGTGCGCACTTGGCTCACAATGGGCTAACCTCACCGTCGTTAGTAACCCCAGCCCGATTTTTCAGCTTGAGTCGACTTCCGACGGAGTTCAGAGACAGCGGCCGTGGGCTTCCAATCGAACGGAGCCGGAAGAATGAGACTATACGTGGGAAACCTCCCATGGAGTGCAACCGAAGAATCGGTACGCACGACCTTTGAAGCACTGGGTGCTGTTGAATCATGCGCCCTGATCACCGACCGAGAGACGGGCCGCTCGCGCGGCTTCGCATTTGTCGAAATGGCAGATGATGACGCTCGCAAGGCGATGCAAGAGCTTGATGGCCAGGAGATGGACGGACGTAATCTCCGTGTCAATGAGGCACAGGAACGCCAAGAGCGCCGTCCGCGCTACTAGGTCCAGACAAACACTGCGAAGGGGATGCCAACAGGCATCCCCTTCGTCGCGTTCAGCCCAACATCGGCGCGTACCCTGGGCTCAGTTGGACATATATGTCGAGTGGAGCCCAGGGTTCGTCGCCCGGTAGAATCGGGTACCGAGAATCTGAACTGTCGAATCGAGGACTGACAATGGACCAAGACATTCAGGTCATCGACGAGGTCAGCGCAGACACCGTCGAAATCAACCAAGGTGGCGCCGGGGTCGTGCAAGCGACCACCGTCAACGTGACACAAGGTGGTATCCAAACTGCTTCCACCGAGTACCTCAGCGTAAGCCAGGGTGGCGTTCTCATCGCAGAGGCCAAGAACGCCTCGTTTCATATGGCTGGCGTGGGAATTGTCAGCGCAGACAACGTGGAACTCGCATCCGCAACCGCAGGCATCGCGATCGCCGACACCGTAAAGGCGGAGAACAGCACGATCGGATTCCTCTTCGCTGGAACCATCGAGGGCGATGCAACCATCAAGGTCGATGCGCGGAAGGCTGTTGTAGCCCTCGCCGCAGTAGTCGGCGGGTTCGTACTCCTGAAACGTCTCTTCGGAAGCAGCAGCTCAGCCTGACAGCTAATACGCTTCGGGTTCCCGATGTCCGATGACCGATTCAGAAAGTCAAGAGTCCAGCTTGCTGGACTCTGAGGAACCCGCTTCGGGTTTCCGACCTCAGAAGCCCCCCTGCCCCTCGCTGCGCGCGGCGCGTCCCCCCGTAAGCGGAGGACGGGATGGAGAAGCGAAGCCGGAAGACCGATGAAACTTCTGAAAAGCCCCTTGACCTTCACGTAACGTCATGGTCTATGGTCGAGCTATGACCATGCGAACAATCGGAAACGTTGCCCGGATTTCTGGCCTAACCGTCCGAACCCTCCACCACTACGACGACATTGGACTCCTCGTGCCGTCCGACCGCGGAACAAACGGCTACCGGATCTACAGCGACTCGGACCTAGAACGGCTCCGGACGGTCCTCGTGTACCGCGAACTCGGTCTCAGTCTCGGGGAGATCGCATCCATCCTCGACGATCACGTCGATCCCGCAGCAGCCCTCCTACGCGAACGACTACAACTGACCGATCGCATCCAACGTTTGCGAGGCATCACCGACATGATCGACAAGGCGATAGCCGAAGAACGAAAGGGAACAACCATGAATGCTGAAGATTCGCTGAGCGTGTTTGGCGACTTCGACCCGTCCGAGCACGAGGAGGAGACCCGGGAGCGGTGGGGCGGCACCGATGAATATGCACAATCGGCGAGCCGAACAGCCTCCTATACAAAGACCGATTGGGAGAACATCAAGGCGGATGCGTCGACGGTCGATGATCTCTTCCTTTCTCTGATGGCCGAGGGTGTTTCCTCTGATGACGTACGGACATCGAAAGCGGTTGATGCCCATAGAGCCCACATCAGCAGGTGGTTCTACGAGTGCACACCCGAGATCCATGAGGGCCTCGGCCAGATGTATGTCCAAGATTCACGGTTTACGGCCAACATCGACAAGGCCGGTGCTGGCCTTGCGGCGTTCATGTCGGCGGCGATTGAGGCCCGGTATTCTGGCTGACTATCCGAGGACTGGCACGACCGTGTGGAGACTGGTCAACACGGTGGATCTTCTGACGATCTTCCAAACACCGGCGGCCCTGAGTCCGATGGCCGTCAAGTCAGTGATCTCATCACCGTAGGCGATGACGCGCACACCGGACTCCAACATCTCTGCCACGACATCGGGATTGCCGTCGAGATCGACAAGGGCGAACGCCAAGCCTTCTTCCACGGTGCCGGTCGGCCTATACCCCGCTTGGCGCAGCGAGTTGCCGAGGTGTTCGCGATCATCGCTCCGACAAAGGAGGCCGACCGCCGGCGGCTCGGGGACGACTCCTTGCGGGAACTCGCCGAAAGCGAGCGCCTTGCTGACTCCCCACCTCAGGTGAGCATCGTGGGCTTCGGGCCCAAGCGCCTTGGAGGAACCGGGACACAGGTCATAGATATCCCACGAATGGAAGCTGCGGTGAGCGTCATCGATCGTAGGGCTCGGGACACCCGATAGGGCGAGAGCACGGTCAACGGGGCGCAAGGATTCTCGGAATAGCTCGAGCGGGCTGTGGCGCTGTTCGTGAAAAGGAGTGTCGGCCAACTGCGCGAGAAGACCATCGAGAACCGACACTCCATCGACAACCGCGTCTGCAACCAACTCGCTCATTTCGATTCCGCGCTCAGCCAAGATGCGAGCAACGTAGAGCGGGTACGCCACGACGAAGGCTTCCCGCAACGCGCGAGCATCAACATCCATCTCGGAACCCTATCGGCGTGCGATCTCCATTCCGGTGACACCAAGAATCGCTGCAATCGCCTAGCATCGACTCGACCCGGGGAGAAAAAACCATGCGCAAGAAACTACTGATCTTCGGATTCCTGGCATTGGCCCTTGCAGCCTGCCGCCTTGAGTCCAACGTTGCACTCGACATTGCTGAGAACGGTTCCGCCGTGTTCACCGTGGAAGTCGGGATGGATGACGAATTCCGCGAGCTGGTGACCAGCGACCTCGGCACCACGGAAGAGGACTTTCTCGACGAGATGTTTACCGACGTCGACGGGGCGGGCCCCATGAACACCCGAACCGACGGCGACATGACGTATTACTCGGTGTCGACCGACATCGAGAACCTCTCGACGTGGGATGGCGGAGGGACCAACTCCGGATTCTCCTCCTTCAGCTACACCTTTGACGATGACGGCGCCAGGCTCACAGCCAGTTCCGAGGGTGAGGATTCAAGCGACCTCGGCGGGGACTTCGGATTCGACCCGAGTCAGATCACCGAAGACTTCATCTCGGCGTCGGTCTCCATCAAGATGCCCGGCACGGTCACAGAGCACAACGCAGACGAAACCAGCGGGGGCAACCTCATCTGGAACATCCCACTCGATGGTTCAGTCGACATCCTCGCCGTTTCATCGTTCGGGGCATCATCGTCAACATGGATCTGGATAGTGATCGGCGGAATCATCATCGTCGGACTGATCGCTGCGATCATCGCCCTCACGGTCGGTCGGAACAAGTCGGAGAAGGCAGTCGCTGCAGCAGTGGATGCACACGAAGAGCCCCCACCGCCTCCACCACCGACGGATACCATTGAGGTGGATCTCGAACCAGCCGAAACTGATACATCCGACGCCGATGAGACCACCGATCCATCAGGTGAACCCGACGACCCGTCGTGAACCGAGTCCGATGACCGATGACCGCTGTCTGATGACAAGAGTCCAGCTTGCTGGACTCCAAGAAACCGGGCGAAGTCGGGTTCCCGAAGTCAGAAGGCTGCATAACTGGCGACTCTTTGGATCAACTTCGTGGTCGCAGGCTCCCGGGCCCCCCTGCATCCCCTGTCGAATCGCTGACGATTCGACAGGCTCTGCCGTCCCCCCTGAAGGGAGGACGGGAATGAGAGCTTCCGCTCAGTCGGTGTTGGGAGGTTCTGATCCGTCGACTGCTGGGGTGACCACAGGGATCTCTCCTGTCCGTCGTCTGCGGGGTGGGTCGGGATCCTCGAACATCGCATCAGATGCCTCCTCCCAGGTCTGGCCGAGCACCCGTGTCCCCCACCAGTGCCCAACGAGGATCTTCAACGATGCAGTCAGTGGCACGGCAACTATGACTCCCCAGATGCCAGCCGTGGCGCCGCCGAGCACCAACACCAGCAGGGTCACCGTTGGATGAAGTCGCACGGTCGCCTGAAGGACAGTTGGAGAAACGAAGTTGTTGTCGATCTGCTGCACCACAACCGCCACCACGATGGCCCACACGACCAACCCGAAATCACCCGTCGTGAGGGCGACAATGACACCGAGCGCTCCCCCGATCCATGGTCCGAGGAATGGCACGATGTTCAAGATGCCGCCGATCAGACCGATCAGCAACCAGAACTCAAGTCCGATGAGCCAGTATCCGAATGACAGCAGCGAGCCAACAATGAATGCAACGACGAGCTGGCCTCGCAGAAATCCTCCGAGTGCAGCGTTCAACTGATTGCCGAGGTGGATGGCCTCAGACTGTCGCTGAGGCGGGATAATCCCGATAATGCGATGACCCGTCGAGGGGAGGTCGACCAGGAAATAGAACGCCAAGACGGGCCCAACGAGGAACACGAGGATGAATTCGAAGATGCCAGCCGTGACGCTGCCGATGTTGGCGGTGAATAGGTCGATCAGCGTGTCCCGGTTTCCCGGATCATTTAGGTAATCCAAGAGGTCCTGATAGTTCCACACGGCCACGTTCTCGAATCCAAGATCGCCAAGAACGCCTCGGAACTGCTCTGCCGTGTCGTCGAAAATGTCTGGAAAACGTTCGACGAGGGACTGAGCTTGATCCACCATGTCCGGGGCAACAACGACGAGGATCAGTGCCAGGCCCGCAAAAAAGGTGAGGAAGCCGAGCATCGCTCCGACAATCCTCGGCACACCACGGTTATGGAAAAACGTCACCATCGGGTTCAACACGAAGACAATCACGACCGCCAACAGCAGTGGGGCAAAGATGATCCGGCCGTGATCAAGGATCCAGAATGCGATGACCACCAGAATCAGGACACCGATCACCGACCACGAGAACACCCCGAGTCGTTGCACCACAGTCCCGAGGTCTTCTGAGGGAGGTCCGTCCAGATTTGGTTGCTCGTCAGCCACGACCCGATTGTATCCGCGCTGACGCCATCTGCCGGTTTCTGACCAAAAGCTGAAAGCCGAAAGCTGTGAGCTGAAAGCTGCGGGCGAAGCGAGCCTCCGAGCTGGCGATGGGACTCGAACCCATGACCTGCCGCTTACAAGGCGGCTGCTCTGGCCAACTGAGCTACGCCAGCGAAGATGTCAGGATACCCAGCCCCTGACGCGAGCGACCTCGTAGCAGGCAAGGGCACTTGCGACCGAGGCGTTGAGGCTCTCAGCCTCGCCCACCATCGGAATTCGTGCGACCACGTCACATCGTTCAGCAACAAGCCTCGACAGCCCTGATCCTTCCGCACCCACGCAAACCGCCACCGGTAGCGCCAGTAGGTCAAGTCCGAGAAGTGAACGATCGGCGAATCCGTCAAGGCCGACGCACCATACACCAAGCTGGCTCAGACGCTTCAGTGCATCAGGGATCGACGAGACTGACGCGACGGGCAGGAGTTCGAGCGCGCCCACAGCAGCCTTGAACGCTGTCGCACCAAGGGGAGCCGATCGGTTGTGTGACACAACAAGTCCGGACATTCCGGACGCGAGGGCAGACCTTGCTGCGGCGCCGATGTTGCGGGGATCCTCGACGTGGTCCACAACAAGGAGGGCCGGCGTGTCCACTGCAGCAACCATGTCCTTGATGGAAACGGTCCGAAGCGGTCGAGCGGTAGCCATGATGCCCTGGGGTGCTCCCGTGATGGCACGGTCGCGAACGTCGTCTACGACCTCTACGTGTGCCCCTGCAGCACGTGCATCGTTTACGACCCCTGCAACATCGGCTCTGCGCATCCGACCTTGCTCGACAACCAGAGTCGTGACCCTGCCTGCCTTGACAGCTGCACGAACCGCATGGAAGCCCTCGAGGTCAGTCCCGATGCCAGCGCGTGCCATCGGCTGTGTCCTCAATGGTGATGTTCAACGCTGCAAGTCCGTCTCGAATTGCATCAGCGAGAGCGAAGTCGCGATCGTCTCGCGCGGCGTTTCTCGCCACAATCAAGCCGTCGACGGACGAGACCGGCAAATCGAGATCGGCAGCCAGATCCGACACGTCAACATCGTCAGCTTTGGCGTCATCGATGTCGAGTCCAAGAACCGCCAGTGCTTCGTTGACGGCTGCGACCAGTTCGTCGGCATCGCCTCCAGCGTCCAACCTCGCGTTGGCTGCTCTCACGGCCTCAAATACCACGGCGAGGGCACCCGCGACATCGAGATCGTCGTCCATATGTGCCCGGAATGCATCGAGAACACCGATATCGGCGTTCGTGCCCACCGCGGCAGAGGTTCGTCTCCGGAATGCACGCAAGCGACCGAGGCTGCTCTCAGCGTCGTCAAGAGCCGACCGACTGAAGTCGAGTGGCTTCCGGTAGTGGGTTCGCATGTAGAACAGCCGCACTGCCATGGGATCCCACGCTTCAAGGCTCTCAAGCAGCGTGATGTAGTGCCCCGTCGACTTCGACATCTTCTCACCCGAGAGGTTCAGCATCCCGTTGTGCATCCAGTACTTGGCGAATGTCGTTCCAGAAGCCGCCTCCGACTGTGCTATTTCGTTCTCGTGGTGCGGAAAGATGAGATCAGTGCCTCCGCCGTGGATATCGAATCCGTCACCGAGATATCGGGCGGCCATAGCAGAGCACTCAATGTGCCACCCCGGCCGTCCACTACCCCACGGACTCTCCCACGCAGGTTCTCCTGGTTTTGCAGCCTTCCAGAGAGCGAAATCGAGGGCGTCATGTTTCTGGGCACCCGGCTCGACCCGGTCACCCGCCCGCAGGTCGTCGAGGTCGTGGCGCGACAGCTTTCCGTAGCTCTCGAACGAGCGGACGGAGAAGTAGACATCACCGTCGGATTCATAGGCGACCCCCCGATCGATCAGCTTTCCGATCATCGCAATCATCTCGTCTATGTTCTCCGTCGCCCTCGGCTCAAGGGTGGGTCGGCGATTGCCAAGCTTGTCGTACCCACGCGTGAATGCGTCGAATGCGGCGGACGCAACGTCTGCTGTTGTCTGACCCGATTCATTGGCGCGGATGATGATCTTGTCGTCAACATCAGTCACGTTGCGGACAAATACGACCGAATACCCGATCCACTCGAGATAGCGCCACAGCACGTCGAACGCGACGGCTGATCGACCGTGTCCGAGATGCGGTTCGGATTGGACCGTGGGACCACACAGGTACAAAGTCACTCGCTCGGGATCATTCGGCACGAACGGGACGACGGCACGCTCAAGAGTGTTGTAGACCTGCATCTACAGATGGTAACGCCACCACTTCGTCGACCTACAGAACCCGCTCGGATCGCTCCGCTGTACTGTCCTGACATGCTCCGCACACCCTATGGCCCAGGACCGCTCGTCTATGCACACCGAGGCGACAGTGCTCACGCCCATGACAACTCGATCGAGGCACTCACACTTGCGGTCGAGGCAGGAACGGACGGCATAGAGGTCGATGTCAGACGATCTTCCGATGGACATCTGATCCTCGCCCACGATGGCATCCATCCCACCCTCGGAGCACTTTCGAGACGCACACTCGATGAGATCCGTGGCAGCGATGATCGGATACCAACGCTGCGTGAGGGTCTCTGTGCAATCCCACGCACGACCTTCGTCAACCTCGAAATCAAGAATCACCGAATGGAGAAAGGATTCGACGCCAAGCGCACCATCGTCGATGACGTGCTGTCCGAGGTCGAGGACTACGACGACGCTTCGCGAATCCTCCTGTCATCGTTCGATCGATTCGCTGTCAGGAGGTCAAGGCAGATCGCACCGGAGGTTGCCACGGGTCTCCTCGTTCCGAGGCGCACACCTCTTGGCCTGGCAACTCGCTTGGCTCACCGTGCGGGGCACAGAACGGTGCATCTTGCTGCCCCGCATCTTGCGGAAGACCCAGGCCGCGTTGTCCACCGGGCCGCAACCCTGGGGCTTGGCGTCATTGGTTGGACCATCGATGATCCCAACGAGATCGAGCGCCTGTTTCGCTGCGGAGTGATCGCCATCGTCACAAACGACCCCGCTGTTGGGCGAGAGGTCGTCGAGTCACTTTGAGCTTCCCGTTCGCGCGCGACACCTGCCGTGTCAACGCGAAACGGTGACAACGGCGTGAGCCGCCAACCCCTCGCCTCGGCCGATCCATCCCAGATGGTCGGTTGTCGTGGCCTTTACCGACACACGTTCAAAGGGCATTGATGCTGCCTCAGCGATTCTCATCCGCATGTGTTCCCTGTGCGGATTGATGATCACGTCCTGAGCGATGATCGTGACATCAACACTTGCGATCGCATAGCCATCGGCGTGGACCATGTCGGCACAGGTCGTGAGCATTTCAAGTGAATCGGCGTCAATTGAGCTATCTGCGATGCTCGGGAAGTGCTGACCCAGGTCACCAAAAGCGGCAGCTCCCAGCAATGCGTCACACACGGCGTGAGCGGCAACGTCGGCGTCAGAGGTGCCGATAACACCAGACGAATGCTCAATGGGTACGCCACAAAGTACAACCGGCCCCTCACCCCCAAAGGCGTGGGCGTCGTACCCGAATCCAGTCCTCACATCACTCATCCCGCAACCCCGCTATCAGCCGCTCAGCGAGCTCGAGATCACCGTCAAAGGTGATCTTGATATTGGTTCGATCGCCGGGCACGATTGTCACAGTACCGCCAACACGTTCAATCAGCCCCGCATCATCAGTGGCATCGTCGTGTGAATCGATCAGGTGTGCCTCACGAAGCAGTTTCACCCGAAATGCCTGAGGTGTCTGAACCGCGGCGAGTTGGCTCCGGTCGACAGTTTCGACAACGATGTCGCCATCCACAAGCTTGAGGGTGTCGGTGATCGCGAGCGCCGGAATCACAGCGTCAGAGCGTCCCATACGAGCAGCATCAATTACGGAGACGACCAGCTGGCGTGTGAGGAGGGGGCGAGCAGCGTCGTGGATCAATACCCACTCGATGTCCTCAGGAACCCTTGCAAGCCCCGCGGCAACCGAGTCGCGGCGTCGGAGTCCACCTGGTACGCCACCATCGACGGGTCCGACCACCACTACCGAATCGACACCCGAAGCTTCAAGGACGGCAACGGATCGCTTCCAAAGTGGCAACCCACCAAGCTCAAGATCATGCTTCGGGCCGCCGTATCGCACGCCCGAACCTGCCGCAAGAACGATGGCCCAGACCTTCAACGGGATCGGCCAGCGGTCGACATCAGGCGTCTTCTGGCACCTCGACCTTTGGCAGCGCCCGGTCGAGCTTCTTGATGGCGTCTTCGTCGCTGAGCTTGAGTGAGAACTGAAGTTCTGACACGATGATCAACCGCGCCTTGGCGAGCATCCGCTTGAGGGCAGGTGAGATGCCCTTTATCTGCTGGGCATACGTGAGATCTCGCACGACCTCTGCCACCTGAAAGATATCGCCGGAGTTGATCTTCTCTGTGAGCAACTTGTACCAGCGGCTCCAGTTTGCTCCGGCTTCTTGGGGCTCGAGCTTGAACGTCGCGAACACCTGTTTCGCCTTGTTCTTGGAGATGACGGGCCGCACACCACGCTCAAGGGCATTTTCCGCAGGTACCTGGATCGTGAGCTGATCGGTCGCGACTTCGAGTATGAAGTAGTCACGCTTTTCTCCGGCGAAATCGATTCGCTTCTTCTTGATGATGGTCGCGGCACCGTGATGGGGATAGACAACTTTGTCGCCGACTTCGAAGGGATACTTCGTTGGGGCAGCCTTCTTCTTGGCTGCAGGCTTCTTCTTGGCTGCAGCCTTCTTTGCCGCAGGCTTCTTCTTGGCCACAGGCTTCTTCTTGGCCACAGCTTTCGTTGCTGCAGGCTTCTTGGCCGCGGGCGTCTTTGCCGCAGCCTTCGATGCCGCAGCCTTCGTGGCAGCAGCCTTCGTGGCTGCAGGCGCCTTCTTGGCCACAGCCTTCGTGGCTGCAGGTTTCTTTGCCGCAGGCGTCTTTGCTGCAGGCTTGCTGGCTGATGTCTTTTTGGTTGCCACAGATCCTCGAGATTTGGTCAGAACGTTGAATTGTACCGGTTGCGGGGTTCAGTCGGTCGTTAGCTCACGGTATCGCCGAGGAGACCGACATCATCGAGTCGGTCGAGGTACGCCCGAATTGTCTGCGCACGGGTTTCTCCGACCCCGTCGACACTGTCAAGCTGGCCCACCGTAGCTGCCCGCAGTCGCGCATAGGAGCCGAACTTGCGCAGGATTTCTCCGGCAACCGCTTCGGGAAGCCTTGGAACACCTGCGAGCATCCGAGCGCCCCTGGGTCCAACATGTGAGTCAACCGGAACGAACCCGAGCGCGCTTCCAACAGCTGCCGCATCGAAGAGATCATCGCGGTCGAGGCTGTCGAGCTTGGTGTAGACCGATGACCCGGCGCGCGGCTTGCGTTTTTGATAGTCGAAATTCACGAGTTCGGCGACTTCGTCGACGCCCTCCACAAGATCGCCTGCCTGCAACGAGATAACGGATGCCTGATCCCCGAGCTCTGCAGTTATCGGCTCCAAGTCCATCGCGAGCAAGCGAATGACGGCGGCTCGTTGCACAACGCTGACAACCTCTCGGAACGAGACAACCCCATCGACCTCGTAGCGCTCAAGTCGAGCGACGGATTCGTTGAACTGTCTGCGAAGTCGCTCAAGTGATTGCAGTCGCTGATTTGCTTCGTCGAGCAGCGACGTTGCTGACTGGAGCATGAACCGTGCATTTCCCGAGAACACCACAGCGACAAGGTGTGACTCCTCGGAGACGGCGAGCACGGGACAGCCGGTTTGTATGGACAATCGCTCGGCCGTGCGAAATCGCGTCCCGGTCTCGGCAGTCGGAATGGATGCATCCGGCATGAAGTGCACGTTCGCCCGAAGAATCTCCCCTCGTGCATCGTCAACCACGATGCCGCCATCCATCTTTGCCAACTCGGCAACTCGTTGGGCAGTAAATGCGGCATTCTGCAGTCTGAATCCACCGGAGCACAGCTGGTCCACCACGGTCCCCGATCCGAACAACACCAAAGCACCCGTCCCGTGCTGCATGACGAGCTCGGCAGCGTTGCGCAGCGGAGTGCCCGGCGCAAAACGGCGGAGCAATTCGATGGGGGCGGAAACCGGAGGCGTCATCAGCGCACAGAGTAGTCGCCCTGACGGCTTCCGTCAGCCGTGGTCGGGATCAACCCCTCGTCAATCCAGCCTCGGCAAGGGCTTTTGCGAGATTCCGATGGCCCGTCTCGGGAGCAAAGATGGGTCCGGCGGAGATCCGCTCGATCTCAGCCGCCCGAACTGCCGGTCGCGACACCGGGCGAATATCTCCCGTGAGCCCAAGCTCTCCCCATGCAGCGATCCTTCCAAGAGGGACGCCGTTGAGCGCTGAGGCAACAGCGAGTGCCACCGGCAGGTCCACAGCGGGTTCTGTGATTCTTATGCCACCCATCACGGCTACATAGACCTCCTTGGCTGCAAGCGGGAACCCGGCGTGTCTCGACAGAACGCCGAGTATCTGGTGGACGCGCGCTGGCGGGAGTCCGTTGACGGACCGCCGCGGAACGGTCGCTCCGGTATCCACCACGAGTGCCTGAATCTCGACAACCATCGGACGCTTTCCCTCGATCGCTGGAAACAGCACCGATCCGGGCGACGTCTCGTCGCGTTGGGCAACAAGAAGCCCGCTCGGATCGCTTACCTCAGCAAGGCCCTCGGCCGTCATCTCAAACACACCCACCTCGTTGGCAGAGCCGTATCGGTTTTTGATGGATCGCAGGAACCGGAGCCCGGCATCGGCTTCGCCTTCGAGATAGAGCACCACGTCGACCATGTGCTCAAGGGTTCGTGGACCAGCAATCGAGCCATCCTTGGTGACATGGCCGACGAGAACAACGGGTGTGCCGCTTGTCTTGGCAAAGGAGATCAGTCGTGCGGCCGAATCGCGTACCTGAGTAACACCACCAGCTGACCCCGATGCCTCAACGGTCGAAACAGTCTGGATCGAATCGACGACAACCACCGCTGCCTGGCACCGGTCGGCAAGTGCAACAATGGCATCAACATCATGAACCGGTGCAATGAGCACGTCGTCGGACGTGATACCAATGCGCCGAGCACGCATTTGGACCTGGTGCGCCGATTCCTCAGCAGTGGCTACCAGGACAGGTCCGACCGTCGAGGCAATCCTGTCTGCGACCTGCAACAAGAGCGTTGATTTACCAATCCCGGGCTCGCCCCCAACGAGGATTGCTGCTCCCGGAACGATGCCACCGCCGAGCACGCGATCGATTTCGATGAGACCCGTTGGGTCGCGATCACGCACCATTGTGCGGCGGGCTGTCGCTGGTACGACGCTGATATCTTCAATCGAGGCAGCATGGGCAACCGTTGTCGTCTGGGCCAATGCCTCTTGCGATCGGCATTGCGGACAGAACCCCATCCATTTTGATGATCGATAGCCGCACTGCTGGCACAGGTAGGTTGGTTTCTCGGACCTGGCGTTACCCTTCATGGGTCACACCGTAGGAAGTGGGTGTGACAGATCATGAACGACGGATGAACCACGCGATACCAGCAACGGCCGCGGCGACAAGGACTACGCCGATGAAGACGGACGCGAACGTCCACGGTTCTGCGATACGTATCGCGGACAAGTACACCATTCATGGCACAATACCCGCGGACGGGTCAAGAACCCCCGTCGGCGACGATCCCGTCGGTTAGGAACACGATGCAGGGCGACGACACCAACGATCAGTTCGACGACTTGTTTGAGCCCTTTGAGCTGTCCAGTACGCCCACGACGCCTCCTCCACCAATCCCACCTCGTGGCGGAACCGAATCGACTGGTGAGATGCCGATCAGCCAACAGCATGTGACCAAGACCGACCAAACAGTTGCGACGGTCAACTGTCCGGCATGTGGCGCGGACAATCCTTCGTTCAATCACCACTGCGAGCGGTGTGGATCGCGCCTCAGTTCTGACCCCATGCCGATTGCGCCCGCTCCAGCCTCACGATCATCCGCTGGTGGCCGTGCCCTGGGTGTTCTGGCAGCCGTCGTGCTTCTGGTTGCCCTGGTCGCGTTGATGATGAACATTTTCGGAGGCTCGGATGACGGTCCGGTCGTCGGGCCCGATGTGAGCGACAGTTCGACGACGTCGACCATTCTTGAACCACCGGTCGAACTCATTCCAAGCTCGGTCACCGCCAGTTCTCAGCTTGACGACTCCTTTGCTCCTGACAATCTGATCGACGGGAACCCTGAGACACGATGGAACGATGCGAGTCTTCGCGGTACGGGGGCGTGGTTGGAGTTCACTTTCCCGTCTGCTGTGCAGATCACCGAGATGGTCTTCCAGAACGTTGAAGACGATGAAGCCTTCAAGCGAAACTACAAGATCCAGGGCTACCAGATTGAGGTCAACGATCTCAACGTGCCGATCAGCGGTCGACTCCAGAACTCCAACGGACCACAGCGGGTGAAGGTTGCGAGCCTTGAGACATTCAAACTGAAGGTATTCGTGACGACGGTGCATCACGGCGAGCCGGTCGGTGACGCCCCCCCGTACGACGAGCTTGCCCTTCAAGGCGTCCAATTCTTCGGATTCCAGAATTAGAACACGAGCAATTGGAACACGAGCAAAGCTCGTGTTCCGGCTTTCAGCTCTCAGCTTTCTGCTTTCAGCCAGAAATGTGACCAACAGGTGCGTCGACCGAACCGCTCTGGGCTGAAAGCTGTAAGCCGAAAGCTGTGAGCTATCAAGGACTGACCAAGTCAGTCCTTGATATACGGCTGTCCATCCGCGGCTGGGGGTCGTGCCCGCCCGACAACGCCAGCGACCACAATCAGGGTCACGATGTATGGGGTCATCGAAAGGAACTCCGACGGGATCGGGGTGCCGAGGATTCCGAGCTTCTGCTGCAGGGCACGGGCGAAACCGAACACCAGACCGGCGCCGAGCACACCAAGTGGCCGCCAACGTCCGAAGATCAACGCAGCAAGCCCGATGAAACCAATCCCAGCCGTCATGTTGTCCTCGAATCGGGACACCTGGGCAAGGGTGAGGAACGCACCACCAAAACCAGCGATGACGCCACCGAGAATCACGTTCCGGTACCGGGTGCGGTACACGTTGATACCCACCGTGTCGGCGGCCTTCGGATGTTCACCAACCGAGCGGGCCCGCAAGCCCCAGCGCGTGTAGAACAGCCCGAAGTGAAGCACGATCACAAGGATGAACGTGATGTATACGAACATGTTGTGGTCGAAGAACATCGGCCCGATAACGGGGATGTCGCCAAGGAGCGGGATCTTGATCGATCCGAATCGTCCGGGTGAGTTGAGATTTGGGGCTCCCGACAACACGCGCCGTGAAAGAAATGCCGTCAACCCAAGGGCAAAGATGTTGATGACAACGCCTGCGATGATCTGATCAATCCGATACTTGATCGCCAACACAGCCAGGACAGCACCCAGGATTGCTCCGGTCGCCATCGCTGCAACGAGCGCCACCCAGATCCCGGCCGAGGATCCAACGATGACACCAACGAATGCGGACGTCAGCAGCTGACCCTCAATCGCTATGTTGATGACGGCGACCCGCTCACACATCAATCCAGAAAGCGCTCCAAGAGTCACAGGGACCGAAAGTACGACCGTTGATGTGAGCATGCCAACGAGGCTGAACGAGTCGCCGGCGGCCGCCCATGTCAGGAATGCAAGTGAGAACAGGACGAGCCCGACGGACAACGCAAGATTGGTTCGTTTGAGGTGCGACCGACGCAGAACAAAGCCACCGAGGAAGCCAAGAACCAACGCGACAACGAAGGCCACTGTGCGGGAGTCGACTGTCCACGAGAGATCCTCGAATCGTGCCTGTGGAAGCGACAGCTTGAAGGTTGATTCCGACCCTGGTTCGACGCCGAGCCCGAAAGCCCACAACGTGAAGACAGCCAAGGCGACCAGAACGAAACCAATGAACGTCGCTCGCTTCTCTTCGGGCGTCGCTCTGGTTTTGATGACCGCTTCGTTGGATTCAGCGACCGCTGTCATGATCCCCACCCCGTTGACGTCACCGTGGTGATCTCTTTGTCGGGTGTCTTGATGCGGTAGATCGCCCTGACGAGTTCAGGTGCTGCGATCATCACAATGATCAGAGCTTGGAGAACAAGAACAAGATCGAGCGGAATCCCTGCTGCGCCCTGCATCTCGCGGCCGCCAGCTCGGAGAGCCCCAAACAGCAACCCTGCGAACAGCACTCCGACGGGATGGGACCGACCCAACAAGGCAAGCGCGATCGCGTCAAATCCGAGGTTTCCCGCAAAGCCGGAGATTGCTCGGTATGGCTCCACACCCACGATCTGATTCGCACCGGCGATGCCAGCAAGTGCACCCGAGACTGCCATGACAGAGACATAGATCCATGCAACGCTCATTCCGGCGTAGCGGCCAGCCGATGGGTTGAACCCGACGGCACGGAACTCGTAGCCGATGGTCGTGCGATACATGAGCCAATAGACCACGGCGACGGCCGCCAGGGCGATGATGAATCCGATCGTCACACGATGGGATCCGAACAGTGCTGAGAAGATCGACGTGGGACCGGTTGGCTTGGAGATCGGATCGTTGCGTCCTGGTGCCTGAAAGATCGAGGTCGTCAGGAGGTAATCGACGAGAAAGAGCGCGATGAAGTTCAACATGATGGTGGTGATGACTTCGTGGGCACCGGTGCGCGCTTTGAGGAGGCCAGCGATGCCTGCCCAGACCGCACCGCCAACCATCGCCGCCGCCAGCACCAGCGGAATATGAAACACCGCAGGGATCGCAAATGTGAAGCCAACCCACAGCGCGGTCAATCCACCGATGTGCATCTGGCCGTTCACACCAATGTTGAAGAGCCCGGCTTGAAATCCGACAGCAACGGCGAGACCGGCGAGAATGAGCGGAGTGGCTGCGAACAGTGTCTCACTTATCGCTTGGAAGGATCCAACTGACCCGACGAACAACGCCCGATACGCATCCCAAATACCGGTCATGGTGAGCCGGAAGGCCTCCGCAGGATCTTCGCCCCAGATCGGAAGCGTGTCGATATCCGTGACCGCAATGATGAATGCACCGACGATGAGCGCTGTCACCAACGCAAGGAGGGGGACAATGGCTGCTTGGGCAGCCGAGGTACCGATCCCGGTCACCCGCTTGTACATCGCCGACGGCTCATTGCCGTTGGGACCGTTCGACGGGTCTGCGCCGTTATCGATGGGAGTGCCCGCGGCTGGACCCTCACCAGGGACCATGTCAGTCATGATGCAGCCGCTTCGACGTCACTGCCAAGCATTGCGAGTCCGATGTCCGTTGTCGATGCTGAGGGGTCGAATTCGGCGACGACCTTCCCGTCACGCATGACAAGAATTCGATCGGACAGCGCTTTGATCTCTTCCAGTTCTGACGAGATGATCAGGACGGCAGCCCCCTCATCACGCTCTTCCACGATCCGACCGTGAATGTACTCAATCGATCCGACATCGATGCCACGCGTAGGCTGCGACGCGATGACGAGTTTGACTTCCCGGTCAAACTCACGCGCAACAATGACCTTCTGCTGATTCCCGCCGGACAGATCTGCCACCTCCACATCGATCGACGGTGTGCGCACGTCATACTCTTCAACAAGACGTTCAGCCCGGTCCCGAGCAGCACCCCAATCCATCAAGATTCCACGAGAGATCGGGGGCTGATGGTATGAATCGAGCACCATGTTCTCCACGACGGTGAACCGGAGTATGAGGCCGCTCTTCTGCCGATCCTCAGGAACATGGGCGACGTCGCGATTGTGGATCGCTCGTGGCGACTTGGTGGTGATGTCTTCGCCGACGAGGTGAACCAATCCGCCAAGCGATGGTCTCATCCCGGTGATGGACTCAACAAGCTCTGTCTGACCATTTCCTTGAACGCCAGCGATCCCAACGATCTCGCCCGCTCTGACCTCAAGGGACAGTCCATCGACTGCCCGGTGGTTCCGATCATCCAGAACGACGAGTTCAGACACCGACAGAACGACATCTTTGGGCTGAGCCGGTGCCTTTTCGACCACGAGATCAACGGGCCGTCCAACCATGAGTTCTGCAAGCTTCGCCTCATCGACATCTTCAGGTTTGACCTCGGCGACCGTCTTCCCGCGGCGCATGATGACGATTCGATCGGCCACATCGAGCGCTTCGCTCAGCTTGTGACTGATGAAAATGATGCCCTTCCCATCCGCTCTGAGCTCGTTGACAATGTCGAAGAACCGGTCAACCTCGGGTGGCGTCAGGACTGAGGTCGGCTCGTCGAAAACGATGAATCTGGCCTCGCGGGAGAGGACTTTGATGATTTCCACCCGTTGCTGGAATCCAACGGGGAGATCCTCGGTGATCGCATCGGGGTCGACTTCGAGTCCGTAACGACTCGATATCTCCGTGACCGTCTTCCTCGCCTTCCTGGTATCGAGCCAGCTGAGAAACTTGAGTGGTTCGAAGCCGAGGGCCACATTCTCCGAAACGGTGAAGACAGGGATGAGCATGAAGTGCTGATGCACCATTCCGATTCCGGCGTCGATGGCATCACCAGGCGATGTGAGGACCAATGGCTCGCCGTCGACGAGGACATCTCCAGCGGTCGGTGTGTACAGGCCGTACAGGATGTTCATCAAGGTCGACTTGCCTGCACCGTTCTCGCCGAGGAGGGCAACAATCTCGCCTTCGGAGACCGAAAGATTGACATCGTCGTTGGCGAGGACACCGGGGAATTGCTTGGTGATGCCACGCAATTCCAATGTCATGCTTGCCTCCCGACTCCGCCGCCGAGCACACCTTAGATAGCTGCGCGCCCGTGTGGGCCATGGCAGAAGTCAGACGTCGGACGTCGGACGTCGGACGCTGAAAGCTGTGAGCTGAAAGCAAAGAAGGAGCCCCCGCCTGAGCGGGGGCTCCTTCTTTTTCGACTGCTATCGAAGAACTAGTAACCGACTGGCGTGAATGCCGCGTCGATGACACCGTCCTTGATGTCCGTGAGCAACTGAACGACTTCAGCCTTCAGCTCACCAGGAACACGCGCGTCCCAATCGTGGAACGGAGCAAGTCCAACACCATCGTTGGCAAGCGTTCCCTTGAACGAACCTGACGTCCAGGTACCCTCAACCTGCTCTTGGATCGCAAGCGTGATGAACGGGGCGATTGCCTTCTCGACCGTCGTGAGCCACACGGACTGGTACTTCGGATCCATCGCGTTGTATGAGTCGGCGTCAACACCGATCATCGCGGCGTCAAGGCCACTTTCGAGGATGACGTCACCGGCTGGCAGGTTGATTGCACCGCCAACAGGGATGATCATGTCACAGTCCTCGTCAAAGAGGCTCTGAGCCGTTGAGCGGGCAAGCTCCATGTCGGTGAAGGAACCGGTGAAGAGACCGTCTTGTGCCTCAACATCCCAACCCTTGACCTCGACGGTCGTGCCCTTGACCTCGTTGTAGTACTCAGCGCCACGGGTGAAGCCGTCCATGAAGATGGCAACCGTCGGGAAGTTTGCACCACCGTAGGTGCAAAGAGTGCCCGTCTGAGTCATGCCTGCGGCCAGATAGCCAGCTGCGTACGCTGCCTCATCTGTCTGGTAGACGAGCTCACGCACGTTTGGCAGTGCCAACGGTGCGAAGTTCTCGTCGGTCAGGACATTGTCGATCATGGTCCACGTGATGTCCGGGTTGGCCGCAGCATTGATCGCCGTGACCTCACCGAGAGCAAAGCCGACCGTCACGATGTGCTGGCAACCCTGGTTGATGAACTGGTCCACGTTTGGCTGCCAGTCGGTGGCATCCGTTGACTCAAGGTAGGTCGAGTCTTCGGTCGCGAATCCTGCCGTCATGGCATCTTGGACGCCTTGCCATGCAGATGCGTTGAAGCTCTGGTCATCAACACCAGCAAGGTCAGTGACCAGGCAGGTCTTGACCGCGTCTGCCATGGGCTCCGCGGATGTCGTTGTGGTGGCGTCCGGCGCCGCCGCTGTTGTTGTCGTCTCGTCTGAGTCGCTGCTGCATGCAGCCGCGACGAGGGCGAGGACGAGCATGAGTGCGAGGACAATGCCCCGCTGCTTGATCCCTGAGCGCATTGTGCACCCTTTCGTTGCTTGAGAATGGAAGCTCTTCCGCACCGAATCGCTCGGTGTCATCTGACTCGCGGAGAGCAAGCGCAGTGTACAGCGAAATCCATGTTGATCGTTTCACACGTGCCCGAAATCGGAACAGAAAGGAAGCGCAGGTCAGCTCTCAGCGAGTTCAACTGGTGGCTTGTTCGGGGTTTCGATGGCTTCGAACGCAAGCATCTCAGTGTCTTCCTCGTCGACGGAAACCAGAATCGTCGATCCTGCAGGGAAGTCCCGGAAAAGTACGCGCTCTGAAATCGGATCCTCGACCATCCGCTGGATTGCTCGCCGAAGTGGTCGGGCTCCAAGCTGAGGGTCGTAGCCCTTCGTGGCGAGCAGTTCCTTGGCGTCATCGGTGAGCACAAGGTCCAACGCCTGGGACTCGAGTTGTTCACGAATTCGGACAAGCAGCAAGTCAACGATCTGCTTGACCTCATCAAGAGTCAGTTCATGGAACACGATCGTCTCGTCGATGCGGTTCAGGAACTCGGGACGGAACTGCGTCTTGAGCGCCTCCATCACCTTCTCACGCATCTTGTCGTAGTTGACGTCTTCGTCAGTGAGTGCGAACCCGACTGCCTTCTTGCGCATTTCGGCCGTACCGAGGTTCGACGTCATGATGATGACCGTGTTCTTGAAGTCGACCGTTCTGCCCTGGGCGTCGGTCAGTCTGCCTTCCTCGAGGATTTGGAGGAGGATGTTGAAGACGTCGGGGTGAGCCTTTTCGATCTCATCGAACAGCACAACGGAGAATGGCTTGCGCCGCACGGCCTCGGTCAACTGCCCACCCTCGTCGTACCCAACGTACCCCGGAGGTGAGCCAACCAAGCGGCTGACGGCGTGCTTTTCCATGTACTCGGACATATCGATCTGGATCAGTGAGGTTTCGTCACCGAAGAGAAATTGGGTCAGCGACTTGGCTGTCTCTGTCTTTCCAACCCCCGATGGGCCGAGGAAGATGAAGGAACCTGCTGGCCGCTTCGGGTCCTTGAGCCCGGCTCGTGTCCGGCGAATCGCCTTCGACACAGCGGTGATGCCGTCTTTTTGTCCGATGATCCTCTTGTGGAGTTCGTCCTCCATGTTGATGAGCTTCTCGGTCTCCTCTTCGGTGAGGCGGTGAACGGGAATCCCGGTCCACTGGGCGAGCACCTGGGCGATCTCTTCCTCATCGATGACGGCCGATGCAACCGCGCCGTCTTCGGAGGCGATCCTCTCCGCCTGCTTGCGCTCATCGATCAGCTGTCGCTCGCGGTCACGCATCTGGGCTGCACGCTCGTATTGCTGGGAGGCAACAGCCTCGCGCTTGTCGGATCGGGCTTTCCCGATCTGCTCATCGATCTCTTTGATCTCAGGGGGAAGGTTCGAGCGACGAAGACGCATCCGTGAACCGGCCTCATCGATGAGATCAATCGCCTTGTCCGGTAGGAATCGGTCAGCGATGTAGCGATCGGCGAGGTTTGCAGCATTCACCAAAGCCTGTTCGGTGAACTCAACCTTGTGATGCTCTTCATAGGACTCCCGGAGTCCTTCGAGGATTTTGATCGTATCGGCAATCGAAGGCTCCTCGACCTTGACCGGCTGGAACCGACGCTCGAGTGCTGAGTCCTTCTCAAGATACTTGCGGTACTCCTCAAGGGTTGTCGCCCCAATCGTTTGGAGTTCGCCACGAGCGAGCATCGGCTTGAGGATGCTCGCCGCGTCGATGGCACCTTCGGCAGCTCCCGCACCTACCAGCGTGTGGATCTCGTCGATGAACAGGATGATGTCGCCACGAGTGCGAATCTCTTTGAGAACTTTCTTGAGCCGCTCTTCGAAGTCACCGCGGTAGCGGGACCCGGCGACCAACGCACCAAGATCGAGCGTATAGATGTGCTTGTTCGTCAATGTGTCTGGAACGTTTCCATCGACGATCTGGGTCGCAAGCCCTTCAACAATGGCAGTCTTTCCTACCCCCGGTTCACCAATCAGGACAGGGTTGTTCTTCGTGCGGCGCGACAGCACCTGCATGACCCGTTCGATCTCTTTCGCCCGCCCAATGACGGGGTCGAGATTGCGGTCTCTGGCAAGCTGTGTGAGGTTGCGGCCGAATTGATCGAGAACGGTCGATCCCGAGGACGATCCTTCGCCTCGAGAACTTGAGGAGCCAGACGAGCTTGAACCCGAACTGGATCCCTCCTCACCTTCAACTCCAGAGAGCAGCTGAATAACCGTCTGCCGGACCTTTGTGAGCTCGGCTCCGAGCTTGACGAGAACTTGTGCGGCGACCCCTTCGCCCTCACGAATGAGACCCAAGAGGATGTGCTCGGTGCCGATGTAGTTGTGGCCGAGCTGGAGAGCCTCACGCAGAGAAAGCTCAAGCACCTTCTTGGCGCGCGGTGTGAACGGAATGTGGCCAGACGGTGCCTGGGATCCCTGACCGATGATCTCGACGACTTGGCTCCGAACGGATTCGAGGTTGATACCAAGACCTTCAAGAGAACGGGCAGCAACGCCCTCGCCCTCATGGATCAGCCCAAGGAGGATGTGCTCGGTACCGATGTAGTTGTGGTTGAGAAGGCGCGCTTCTTCCTGTGCGAGGACGACGACCCTGCGGGCCCGGTCTGTGAATCGCTCGAACACCGTTCTCTTCACCCCTCAAACATCTATGGCGCTCCGTGTGATCGGTGCGCCTCGCGGAGTATAGGGAGCCACCCCTCTAACAACGGGGATCGGAACCGCCACCTTGAGCGATCCCTCCTACCTCCTGGCTGGTATTTGGAACCTCCCCGCTACCATCTCCATTCCCCACTGGAGCATGAGAAACGTGGACCGCCAGATCTTCCAGCAGCTCGTCCCCATCCCCCGCGTATGGGATCGAATGAGTGCCGTTGAGCGACGGCTCGGCGAGGTCACAGTTGCCGAGACGGAGTTCCTGACCGAAATCGCACAGCATCTGCTTTCAGCTGGGGGAAAGCGATATCGGCCGCTCCTTGCCCAGGTTGCAGCTGAACTCGGCGCCAACACCGGACATGAACCCGTTGAAGCAGGCGTTTCCGTCGAGTTGGTCCACCTCGGGTCGCTCTACCACGACGATGTCATCGACGAGGCCAAGACCAGACGCGGTATGCCAAGCGTGAACGAGAACTGGTCAAACACGATTGCCATACTTGCCGGCGACTTTCTCTTGGCACGGGCGTCCGAGATCGCCGCGCCACTTGGGGAGGAGGCAGTCGCCCTCATCGCACGTACGTATGCGACGCTGTGCGAAGGTCAGGTTCGCGAGCTGATCTACGCCGACGGTTTCGACCACGGACCAGAGGGGTACTACTCGGTCATCGGCGGCAAGACAGCATCGCTCATTCGAACATCAGCCCGCCTTGGCGCCATCACGGGAGGTGCCGACCACGACACGGTGGAGGCCGTCTCCGAATGGGCTTGGGAGATGGGGATGGTCTTCCAGATCACGGACGATGTCCTCGACCTGGTCGCAAGCGACGAATTCCTCGGCAAGCCAGCCGGATCCGACATCGGTGAGGGGACCTTCACGCTGCCGGTACTCCTTGCCGCCAACGGAGACCACAGCGAAGAGATCCGCTCGCTGCTTGCCGACGGAAAGCCCTATTCCGGTGACGCGATCAGGAGAGTCATCGATCTCACCGTCGCTGGTGGGCACATCGAGACGGTTCTCGACGAAGCCGTGGACCGCATTCGCGTCGCGGAAAAGGCAGCCAACGAGATCCCAGCCAATCCGTTGACCGATGTCCTCGCGAGCCTCGACCAATACCTCCTTGATCGGGTCGATACTGCCCGTCGGGCATAGACGTGCGTCTATCAGCCAAAGTGCTTCTGACACTGATCATCGTCTCGGCAGCAGCCTGCACGTCAACAGCGGACCGCATCACAAGCTCCACAACGACGACCGATACACCAACTTCGGTCGTGGTGCCCTCCACGACGACGATGCCAGCACCTTCGATACCAGCGCCACCTCTCACTGATCCCCCGACGGGCGATATCGACGACGTTGCTCTCGCCGCGATCATCGACGTACCCGGGTACTCCCCCGTCACTGAGCCAACCGAAGAAGACATCGAACTTACGGACTCGCTCGGTGCATGGTTTCCATCAGAGATCACAGCTGGGATTGCGGTAGCCCTCCGCACGGACGACGCCGGCAACCGGATTGCTGTGTTCTCCGCCATTCCCCTTTCCGGCATCCGCGGATACCCATGGATCGCCGACCTGTATGGAATCTGGGTCGATGAGAATCTCGCCGCCGCACAGTCAGCGACGGACATCATTGAAGTGCATCCGCCAACCGGAGAGACCTTCTACTTTTGGGGTGAAGGTGACGGCGTGATGATGACGACGTCGAACGCATCCGAGTCCGCCGCTGCCTACCTCGAGGCCCGCGCCTTGATCGACAAGCCGAATCAGGTGTGGGATACCGGTGACTGCATCTTTCTACCCCAGAACCAGCTGGACTACTACGGGAACGCACCGTGGGCACCAGTCGCCCTCGACATCGTGGTGCCATGCAGCGGTCCCCACAATGGCGAGATTCTGCTCTCTGAACAGGTCGGCACCAGCCTCGATGAATTCGATGCCGATCAGATCGCGTACGACCGCTCGTATGTCTGCGACAAGGCGTACAGCGAGACGTACAACCGACCCCAGGGTGAGTATCTGCCAGCCCTCATCACCTACATGCCCGATGCGGACGAATGGGATCGCGGTGATCGATATCTGGCATGTCTCGTGGTGCTGCCGACCGCCAATGGATCAGAGCGTCTTGTTGCCGGCCCATTCGCTGAACAAGAGGATCTCGAATTGGACCTCGCGAGCGGAGACTGCACATCGTCGCACGCAAAGCTCGCGATCAGTTGCAGCGCGGGCCACCTGTATCAGTATGTCGGCACGGTTGAGTACAACGGGGAAACCTTCCCCGACCTCTTCGGATCCGCATTTGATGACGCGTGCGCCTCGCTTGCTGTCGAACTCACAGACGGTGATGATGCCGGGGCCGAAGCGTTCATCGTTGGCCTTGAAATGGGTCCGTACCAATTCGAACTCGGATACCGAACGGTCAATTGCTATGCCGTTGCGATCGTCGACGGTGAACGAGTCGAGGTGACCGGCTCATTCCTCGGCGAATGGTCGGTTGTGGATCAAGACGCGGACGTGGCGTAAGGGCTGAAGTCGTGGAATCTCGGTCAATATCACCTTGATCACGTGAACTCCACGAGAACCGCTTAGATTTCGGAAATCGGTCAGTACACACTCAAGTTGCTCGGCGAATTCCACCTGATCGCCGACGGCGCGCCGGTCGCGGTACGCGCGGCCCATCGGCGCGTCCTATCCGTTCTCGCGATCACATCAGACAGCTCGATGAACACCGACCACATCGTCGGAGAATTGTGGGGAGATACTCCGCCAGCCACTGCCAAGAACGCACTCCAAGTGCACGTATCAGCGATCAGAAGGCTTGCGCCTGGCATCATCGAAACCACGCCGTCCGGCTACCGCCTCTCAGCCGATGTCGACACCGACATTTTCGGATTCGAAGCGCACGCACGTGTGGCGTTCCAAGCTTCAGAGCAACCAGACTGGGCCGCCATCGCCGACGCGTGCGCGGCTGCCGTTGGTCTCTGGCGGGGCCAACCATTCGAGAGCATTCCCGAATCCCAAGACGCGACACCAGTTCGCATTCGCCTCACCGAACAATACCTCGAAACACTTGAGCGAGGTGCTGAGGCACGCCTGTCGCTCGGGCGCGAGGAAGAAGTCGTGGCAGAACTTGAGCAACTGGTTGCAACGTACCCACTGAGGGAACGTCTGTGGGAGTACCTGATGGTCGGCCGATATCGGCTCGGTCGCCAGGCAGAGGCGTTGGGCGCGTTTCGCGAGGTATCGGCCATCCTTGGCGAAGAACTCGGGATCGAACCCGGCCGACGATTGCGGACGCTCGAAGAACAGATTCTCATGCAGCTGCCGGAGGTTCGCACCAGAGGTGCAGCGACACCGCACAACCTCGCCGTCATCAAGACAAGCTTTATCGGCCGTGAAGACACCGTTACACGAGTTGTCGACTTGGCGACAGACGCGAACGGACACCGACTGATATCGCTCGTGGGCGGCCCAGGCGTCGGCAAGACGAGGCTTGCCACCGAGGTCGCATGGCGACTACTGCCCGGATTCCCCGGTGGAGTTTTCATGGTGAGCCTCGCGGGTGCATCGAATGCCGCCGAGGTCGCAGCCGAGATAGCGTCGACGGTCGGGAGCAGCGAAGAAACAGACGATCTGGAGATGATTGCTCGCAGCTGTGCCAAGCGGCCGATACTTCTGGTTCTCGACAACTGTGAACATGTTGTGGCGCCCGTCAACGTGTTTTGCGCTGCTGCCACGGGGGCGGACGGCCCGCTTCGCATTGTGACAACGACCAGACGGAAGATCGGACTCAGCGGTGAGCACATCGAATCGGTCGAGCCGCTGCCAATACCCCATGCCAACGAGACCGACCCGCAAGTGGTCCTCACCAACCCATCGGCCAAGCTCCTGATCGACCGCGTCGGCCTGTACACGCAAGACTTCCAACCTACCGACCCTCGCCTTTCGGCGATCGTTGCGATCGTCAACGGAACAGACGGGGTACCTCTCGCTCTCGAGATGGCAGCGCGGTGGATACCAACCGTGGGCATCCAAGAGTTCAATGAACTACGGGACCTCATCGAGGATGATTCCCTCGACGGCGCCATCGAGCTGAGCGTCCGGTTGATGCCCTCATCTGACCGTGACTTTTTCTACGCTGCATCGGTCTTCGCCGGCAAGGCGACGCTTGAAACGATTGCCACCGTCTGCGATCCCGACGAAGCGCTCATCGACGCTGCTGGCTCGGTGACTCGGTTGGTGGAATCATCGCTCATGGTCAATGAACTGGGTCCATCGGGGCGAATGACGTATTCGATGCTCCGGCCCATCCGGGAGTTCGCGCTGGAGCGCCTGCGGGACGCGGGCAAAGCCGAGGAGGTCATCATCAAGATGGTCGAGAGGTACCGATCAGTTGCCCCGACATTCCACACGGAGACAACCGATGCCATTGACAGTGCGATGCCCGACCTGCGGCAGAGTCTTCGATGGCTGATCGACAACGGCCGAATCGGTGATGCAGAAGTTCTCGCCGGAGCACTTACACCGTATTGGGTCGCTCGCTATCTGACCTGGGAGGCCGACCGATGGTTCACCGAGATTCTGGATACCCCCGATTTCCAGCCATCACTCGACACCATTTGGATGTCTGGCTGGGTGGCCTTCAACGGCAACGCCTACGACGCCGCCCTCGAACTCTACGAGGCGCTCAAGGATCGGGCATCGCAGGATGGCGATCCGCTCTATGAAGGTCGAGCCCTTTATGGCAAGGCGCGCATCGACCTGCCCGTTGATCGATCTGCCGGAATCGAGACCCTGACCCACGCCCTAGCCCTCTTTCGTGCCACCGAGTCCACGCCCGACATCGGTGAGTGCCTGATGGCGCTCGGTTTCGGGTATGTGTGGATGGGCCAATCCGAACAGGCACGACCGTTCCTTGAGGAGGCGTACTCCGTCGGCGAGTCGCTGAACGATTTCCGCCTGATGGCGCAATGCAGACGATTCCAAACGCTCGGTGCGTATTTCGATGATGATGAGAAGACCGCGATGCACCATTCGGCCGAGTCGCGTGAATTCGCGGCAAGGGCCGCCGACACCCGCGTGCTCGGTGGAGCGAGAATCCAATCAGCCCTTGTCGAAGCACGGTGGGGCGACATGTCAGTGGCGGCGGGATACGTTGCGGATGCGCTTCGGCTACTCCCGGAAGCAGCGGAGGTCGATACGGCGCTGGTATTCGTCGGAGCAATTCCGGTCCTTGTCGGGTCTGATAAAACCGAACTCGCTGCGGAGGCGTTCGGCCACATTGATGCGATTGCTTCCGCCCGCAATTGGCAGCCGATCCACACAGTGAACCCGTCAGTCGCCCATTTTCGCTCGATGCTGGGAACCATTGAGCCACCAGCCAACCACCTCCTCACGACCCGGGCATCGGTCCAGTCTGCTCTCGACAGAATCACCGCATCCTGACATTTCAGGCGTTAAGCGTCTGTTCAGCGCAACCACGTAGCGTATTCGCATACCCGCGCGAGCGGAACATTGGAAGGCGCCTGTGGACGATTCATATCCCATGGCGCCCTGGTGCGACAAGGAGCACACATGAGGAAACGAACCCTGGCCCTTCTTGCGGTCATTGCACTGCTAGCGGCAGGCTGCGCCACTGGAGGCACTACTGACGCCGCTGGCGGTCCAAACGAGACTGTCACGGTCCACGGTAGCTGGACCATCGACGTCCTGAACAGCGACGGAACGGTTGCTGAGCACCGCACGTTCCACAACGACCTGCTTCCGGCAGGCGAAGAAATGCTGGCGCTGTTGCTAGCCAGACAGGCCACTACTGGTGGTTGGAGAGTCTTTTTGGACAATGGCGCAGAGAACGCACCATGCCCAAGCTTCTGCCGCATCGGGGAAGCAGGCGTCCCCAGTGCGCTGGAATCGGACAATCTCGTTGTAACGGTGGAGAACACATCGACCGTGCGGCTCTCAGGGTCGGTAGCGGCTACGCAGGACGGACAGATAACCGCCGTCGCAAGCGACCCCTTCCTATGCCAGCCCTCGGTCGCTCCCAGCGACTGCCTCGGCGAATCGGGAGTCGGCCCCTCGGGTGCGTTCACAAACACGATTCTTGCCCCCATCGACGTAGCCCTCGGGCAAATCGTGCAGGTTCAAGTCGACATCAGCTTCGCAACAGGCTGATCGGTCGGGGCCTGGGGACACGACCGACATGGTCGTCACGAGATCGCTTGTAGCGGTGTTGGCAGGTGTGTTGCTCCTTTCCGCCTGCAGCGCCGATAACCATGACACGCGAACTTCCGCGGCGTTGACCCCATCGTCCACCTCCACGACATCGACGGCGGATACGACCACAACGGTCGCAACAGTCCACACGACGACACTGAGTCCACCACCATCACCGGAGCCCACTTCAGGTCCACCAAACGAGAGCGTCTCCATCTCGGACACCGTCACAATCGTGGTTCTGGAGTCAGAGGACGAATGAGGACACGCATGTCATCGAACAATCCTCGGATGCGGACCGCAGCGCTCATCATCGCCATGTCGCTGTTGGCAGCGCTCGTCGCATCTGCCGCCAGCGCTGCGGACACACTGTCCACTACGGGCATTCGGATTGTGACCATTCCGCCAGGAACCAACATGACGGCCACGGCAATCGTCGATGACACCATTGCGCTCGAAGGTGACACTGGAATCTGGCCTGGATCGGGTCCCGTTGTCAGACTCCGGAGCGACTTGCCGCCCGGCGCAACGAACATAACCGTTGAGGGAATGAACGCGAGTAGTGAGGTGGTGGGCAGCTACAAGATTGGCAACATCCAACACGCCTACAAGTGGTCATCGGACGACGGATATACCGCTATTCCTGAACCAGAGGGGATGGTTTCCGACTCGTCGCTGTTTGAGGCACGAGGAATCTCTGATGATGGCTGGATTGTCGGCATTTACCGTGCCGAGGCCGAAACCTGTGGCTTCGACGAAATCAACCCTTGCGGCTTTCTCGCCACACCAGGTCTGTCAGGCTACGTCGTCACCACATTTGTGCAACCTCCGGTTGAATATGCCTACTTCGGGGCCGAAGACATCGAACTCGTTACCGCTGGCGGTACGACCGGGCACGTCGCAGTTGGGTTTGGCCTTGTGTGGAGCGATATCGACCCTGCGAACACATGGACGTTGCTTGATCGCGGCTCGACGCCGCCACCCACTTACCTCAACGCAGTGGACGTGAACCGAAGCGGTCAGATCGTGGGAACCGTCTGGGCCAGCGGCGCCGGGGCAGACGTCGTGGGAGGCACGTGGTCGACTCCCGTAGCTCCACTCGCCAGCCTCAATCCTCTCGTGGGACACACGAGCAGCACGCCTCAGGCGATCAACGACTCCGGCCAGATAGTGGGCTCGAGTCGTGCGGCTTCGGGGGAGGAAACGGCGGTTCTCTGGACTGGATTGACTCCCAACCCCATCGACCTCGGCCATATCTCTGAGGTAACCACCTTTTCGAGTGCAAACGCGATCAACGAGGCGGGGGTCATCGTCGGTGTCTCTAACGGTGATGCGGTGATCTGGGATACCAGTGGTGTGTATCAGGTGGGCTCGGTGATCGAGATTGAGCCCATCCCCGATGTCGCTCGCGGTCCGTCTGAGATCGTCGAACTCACGTTCACGGCGACGGGCGCGTCAACTCCGACGTTCGAGCTCTTCGCGGGTGCGCCTCCCGATCTCCTACCGCCCCCCGGCGACGCGTTTCTCTACAACAAGACAGGTACCAGTGTGGACTTCCTCTGGTTCACACCGAATCAGCCAGGCGAATTCACCTTCACCCTTCGCGTCAGCGGGACCGACCCAAACATCCCAGCAGCAACCGAAACGTTCACAGTCACGGTCACGGGCGGGAGCTCCCTCACCATCACGATTGACGAGACTGTGGGCGTCGGCGACATAATTCTCACCAAGCTCCCGGTAGCGATCTCGATCGTTGAAGCAATCGGGGTCGTTGACAACCAGACCGTCCGACCTCCAATAGTCGTGTCGATCAGCGAATCGATTGCCGTCAATGACGCACCCATCGTTCGACCGCCGGTGTTGATCTCGATCTCCGAGTCAATCGGTGTCACCGATTCGCCGAGCATTCATCCACCCATCGTCTTGACGATCACTGAGCAGGTTGGTGTCGCGGATGCCGTGACCGTGAACCCGACATTGAGAATTGTGATCACCGAATTCGTGGGGGTCTCAGATATCGTGACGGTGCAACCGCCGGTCACCATCACCATCGGAGAAACGATCTCGGTGAATGACGCATTCGATGCCGAGCCTCAGGACCCAGCCGGTGATGCCGATGGTGACGGCATCGCTAACGGATTGGACGGGGTGATCACCGGCACAGGGACATTCGAGCCACAATCCTCGACGTACTCCGAGGCGTTCACAGACCAGCACGCCGGCGGAACCACCCACGGGGCGATTCTTGCTCGAAATGCTCTTCCAGTCACCATCTACGACCCCAGTGGTGGCACCCAACGAATCGGAATCGATGTGGGCGGTACCTATCCCAACGGTTTCGCTGAGTTCGACCTTTGTGATCTCCCCGGTATGGTCTCGATATGGGCGGGATCTTCCACGACCATTGTGTGTGGTTCACTCACAGCCTCCGTAGCAACCGGACTCCTCACCTATCAGACATCCGACGATGCCCTGATCGAGGTACGAGCCGGCAGCACGGCTTTGATCACAGACAACGGTGATGGCATAACGGTAGCAGCCATCGTCGGAGCGGTGTTTGTGCATGTCAATGGGGAGCTCTTCGAAATACTGGAGGGCGAAACGGTCAGCGACCCAGGCAGTCTCGGTTCAACAGACCGAGACAACGACGGACTTACCGACGCTGAGGAAGCCCTGACCGGAACCGATCCAAGCAATCCGGATTCCGATGGAGATGGAATACTCGATGGCATCGACGCGTCGTGGCTGGCCCAAACAATTCATGAGGTTCCCTCCCGAGAATTCCGACCCTGGTTTGCGAAGCTTGTCCTACAGCTTCAGACAGTGGCGTTGGATCTGTCGATCCGCAGCGGGAATCGGAGTCGATCGCTCTCGATACTCGACGGGCTCCGTTCCCGATTTGACGGATGCGGGACAGCACGCGATAGAAACGACTGGGTTCGCTCATGTGAATGGCAAATCACCTTGCAAGAGGTGAGCCACCTTCTCTCGCGGAACATCAGCGTGATGGAACTCCCCAAACCTCACCGGCGCAACCGGTGGAGATGAATGGGTCAGAAGTCAGAGACGGACGTCGGACATCGGACATCGGACGGTCGGAGGACCGTAGGCCGTAATCCGTAATCCCGTCCTCCCTTCAGGGGGGACAGATCCGACGTAGTCGGATCAGGGGGGCGTGCGAGCCCGCGAGCCCCGTCTTCCGGCAGGGCCTCGGTCTCCTCCTGCCCCTAGCTCTACGCACTCTCGTGGTCGCAGACTCCACGGGCCCCCTGCATCGTCGCTTCGCTCCTCTGCTGTCCCCCCTGAAGGGGGGACGGGTTTGTGGTCGACCCTTGATCGAAGACGATCCGTAATCCGGCGAAGCCTCATTCGGGGCGCATGGTTGGGAAGAGGATGACCTCGCGGATGTGGGTCTTGCCGGTGAGCAGCATGATCAGACGGTCGACGCCGATTCCGAGGCCCCCGGTGGGTGGCAGGCCGTATTCGAGGGCACGGATGTAGTCCTCGTCGATGGGATGCGCCTCGTCGTCTCCAGCAGCCCTCATGGCTGCCTGTGTCTCGAATCGTGCTCGCTGATCGAATGGGTCGTTGAGTTCGGAAAAAGCATTTGCGTACTCGGATCCTGCAATGAAAAGCTCGAACCGTTCGGTGACGTGTGGCTTTGACCTGTGGGCCCGCGACAGGGGTGATACCTCGATCGGGTGTTCCGTGACGAATGTCGGCTCCCAGATGGTTTCTTCGACAGTCGCATCGAACAGGACCTCGACCAGCTTCCCAGAACCCCAATGATCCTCAGGATTGACACCATGGATTCGAGCAGCAGACCGCAATTCGTCGATGTCCGTGTCGTAGTCGATGTCAAGACCGGTCGCATCCCTGACGGCATCGAGCATCGGAACCCGCTTGAACGGAGCGGCGAGGCTCAGCAACTTGCCATCGACCTCGACGTCAGTCGAACCGTTCGCCGCTACGGCGCAAGCGCCAACCACTTCCTCGACCAGCGTCATGATGGTGGTGTAGTCCGCAAACGCCTGATACGACTCAAGCATCGTGAATTCGGGATTGTGCTCGGCGTCGATACCTTCATTTCGGAAGATGCGCCCGATCTCGAACACTCGCTCGAGGCCGCCAACCACCAGACGCTTGAGATAGAGCTCAGTCGCGATCCGCAGTTGCATGTCAAGATCGAGTGCGTTGTGGTGTGTCTCGAATGGACGAGCCGTTGCTCCGGTTGCCTCGGGGAGCAGCACAGGTGTGTCCACTTCGATGTAGCCCCTCGCCTCAAACTGGCGGCGGAGTTCTCCGATGATCCTGGTGCGCGTTATGGCGACGGTGCGGGCATCGTCGTTTGCCATGAGATCCACATACCTGCGCCGAGATCGAGCTTCGACGTCCTTGAGCCCATGCCACTTGTCCGGCAGCGGTCTCAAGCTCTTTTGAAGGAGGACGAAGGATTCGATGCGTACAGAAAGCTCGCCGCGCTTGGTCGTCATGACTTCGCCGGTCGCTCCGATCCAATCACCAGTGTCGATGTCCTTGAAGGAGGCAAAGCCCTCATCGCCGAGCGTTGCCTTGTCGACAAACAGCTGGAGTGTTCCGGTCACATCAGATACGACCGCAAAGATCAACTTCCCCATCACCCGCGTGTTCATGAGCCTGCCAGCGACCGTAACCGTCTCGCCGGTCTCTGTTCCCGGCTCGATCTCTGGGAATCGATTCGCCAGGTCTTGCGCAGTGGCATCTCGCTCGAACGAGTACGGGAAGCCACCATCCTCAAGTGCCAGCCGATACTTGGCAACGCGGTCACGTGTCAGGGGATGCGCCTCAAGCGAATAACTGTCGTCGAGATCCTCGACGGAGAAGTCGTCGAGTTCTTCAACCGGGCTGTCATCGGGAGTGTCGGTCATGCAGGATCCTGGTTGAGGTCGAAGATGATCTTGAGTCCTTCGAGTGTGAGATACGCGTCGATCGTATCGACACTGTGACAATGGGGCACGATGGTAGACGCAAGGCCACCGGTGGCCACTCTGGTCACATCGGTGTCCAATTCGTCGGCGATCCTCTCGACGATGCCATCAACCATCCCGGCATGACCAAACACGGCTCCAGACTGGATGGCCTCGACCGTGCCCTTCCCGATGACGCTTCGTGGTGGCGAGAATTCGACCCGACGGAGCGCCGCAGTCCCCGAAACGAGCGCATTGGTTGCAATCTCAAGCCCCGGTGCGATCACTCCGCCGAGATAGGCACCTTCTACTCCGACAACATCGAAGTTTGTTGAAGTACCGAAATCAACGACAACAACGGGAGACCCATACTTGTGGCGGGCGGCAACCGAGTTGACGATGCGGTCGGCACCCACCTCATGTGGGTTGTCGATCTCGATTGCCATCCCGGTCTTCACCCCCGGTTCCACAACAACAGAATGCCCCGCCGTGAGGTAGTGCGTGATCTTGCGAAGATTCGTCGTGACAGCAGGCACCACGCTCGATATCGCAATTCCCAAGATGTCATCAGGGGTGAAGCCATCCTGTCTGAGGATTCCTGTCATCTCCCACCGAATCTCATCGAGCGTTGCCACGGGATCGGTTGACACACGCCAGTGACCGATCAACTCATCTCGCTCGAACATCCCGAGGGCAGTCTGGGTGTTGCCAACATCAACGGTCAGGAGCATGGTTCCTCCTCATACAGAACGTGCTTCCTCATACAGAATGCTTTGGTGGTCGAGCACGATGCCGCGATCGACAGTCATGGTTTCAGCCTCAACAGCTACGTTGTCGATTAGTCGCACACCCCCGACACGAGCGGCAATTGCTACGAAGGAGTCTTTGACAATCGATTCGACCGGTGCAGCGGAATGCGCATCTGCAACCTCGATGTATTCAAGTTCTACACCGGGCAGGTCCTCGATCACGGTTCGAGCAGTAGCTCGTATCCGGGAAGCGTCGCCGACCCCGGCCTCGATCACATCAGCCGCAGCGAAGAGTGCGCGACTGAGCGAGATCGCTTCAACGCGAACCTCAGGGGCGAGGCGCGTGTTGCGACTCGACAGGGCGAGCCCATCGGGTTCGCGCACCGTCGGCATGCCGTGGATGCGAACGGGGAATTGCAGGCCACTTCGCATCGTTCGCACGACAGCAAGCTGCTGGGCGTCCTTCCTTCCAAAGAACGCGTGGTCCGGATCAATGCCCCCAAACAGCTTGGCGACAACCGTTGCAACACCTTCGAAGTGGCCGTGGCGGAACCGACCCTCCATCGCATCTCCTACTCCGCCGACTCGGACCGTGACCCGCTTTCCCTCCGGATACACCTCTTCAGCAGACGGGGCGAAGAGGATGTCTGCACCCGCTCTCTGGGAAAGCGCGGCGTCGCGCTCCTCGTTTCGCGGGTAGGCGTCAAGGTCGACGTCGTCTCCGAATTGTGTCGGATTGACGAACAACGACACAACCGTGGTGTCTGCCATGTCAGCGGCTGCCGAAACAAGGCTCAAATGGCCCTCGTGAAGGAATCCCATGGTCGGCACCAGGGCAACTGACCCCGAAACCGCAGCCCGCACCTCAGCGAATGTCCTCAGCGTCATCATCCGAACACCTCACTGAAGAGCTCAGCATTGCCAGCAATGTCCGCGGTGATCCGCCCGAGGTCGATGAACGCGTCAATCATGGTCGGTGCGGCGGTTCGAACCGCAGCGATCTGAGCCTCAACGGTAGCGACATCACCGCGTGCGATCGGGCCCGTAAGGGCGGAGTCCGGTCCGAGTTCAAACGCGTTGTCCACGACCGCCTGAACGAGAGGTTTCGCAACACCCGGATCGACACCCGCAGCGGTATAGAGCTTCGATGCGACAGCAAGTGCGGCAAGGGTGTAGTTCGCCGACGCGGAAGCTGCCGCGTGATAGAGCGGCTTGCGTTCATCGGCGATGGCGAACGGATGACAACCAAGCGACTCTGCAAGAGCGAACAGCGTTTCGCCAAGTTCCCCTTCTGCGGTCACCGCGATGGCAGCACCAGCCAGCCGGTCAGCACCGATCACGGCGTTGGGGAACGTCTGAAGCGGATGGAAGGAGCCAATTGCGGATCCACCGAAAGCGAACGGCTTGAGAACATCAACGGGAACAGCCCCCGACACATGTACGACTGCTCGAGCGGACGTCGCCAGCGCAGTCGCTACCGCGCCGATGGCGTCATCCGACACCGCAATGATGAGGAGTTCAGGCGACCCGCCTTCCGGATGGACCAAGTCTGTGAGTGCGGTGACCGCATCGGGGTCTCGACCGTCGATACTCGTGATTTGGTGCCCGGCCCGCGACGCAGCGAGCGCGAGTGCTCCGCCTGCCCTTCCGGGTCCATAGACGGCGATCTTCATGAGGCTCCGATCCAGGCATGCGCCGGTGGGGGTATCGGTCCGACCAATAGCGTACTTTGCAGAACTGGTGTACCCATCACCACGCGACCCATCACCACGCGAGCGTGAGATTGAGCGAATGGCCTGTCGCAGCGTGGGATCCATCCTCGTCCCAGACCTGTATCGATCCAGCGACCGATTTCGTCGTCAGATGGTCGATACGTGCTTCGCCGAGGAACCATCCACCAAGATTGCTCGACTTGGCGAAACGAGCGGAGATCTCCACGGTTGGCGTGAACATCGGCTTGACACCGAGAAGCCCGGATCCGAGCATCGTCACGGGCCATATGAGCGCATCGATCGGCATGAACAGACTGGCCGCGGACAAATAGGCGTCGTCCCACCCTTCGGCGGTGTTCGGGCACCATGCTCGCACCATTCCCGTGCTGCCATCGACGAGGTCTGGGATCTTCCAGTTCTCCACCGGCCGCCAACTCCGCACGGAGTTGCCTGGTTCACCGCCCATCGAATCGATGATTTCATCGAGCGGAAAACAGTCCGATATTGGCAACACTGTTGGCATGGGTGTGGCTGCGATCTCATCACCTCGGTCAACAGCCACGGACATATGTGCCCGCCCGAATTCGGCACCATCCACAAGGATCGACATCGACATTTCTGCGGACCGGTTGCTGCGGCGATTGTGCTCCACCTCAATGGTCACTACGGCGTCGCCTGGCACAGCCTCGAGATAGCGATAGGTGAGGGACGTCGGAACCTTGTTAGGGTGCTCGGCTCCTCCAGCGACCAGAACCGACGCCGCGAGATACGCACCGAACATGGAACCATTTCGATTCTCCCAGTCGACATCCATTGCAGCGGTGTAGATGCCATTCTCTCCTTGGAGATTGAGTGCATCCGATAGACCTGACATCCACCTCGGAGTACCAGCGTCGACTGGCCCTGTGACCTTTCGAATGTCCTGGTGACCGACGCTGGCAAGGGATTCTGCGTACGGGCCCTTTACGTCTCCAAGCCCCGGAGCGGCGTACACGAGCGGTGCAAGGACGAAGTTCCGCTCTCTGATCCTTGGATGAGGAATCGTGAGACCCGGCTCATCGATTGTCCGCCCGTCATACCAGAGGATGTCAAGGTCGAGGGTTCTGGGACCCCAGCGTTCGCCACGGATACGCCCGTGGCTTTGTTCGATATCAAGCAACCGTGTGAGTAGGTCCATGGGGTCGAGGTCTGTTTCGAGGCCAACGACAGCATTCTCGAACGGGTCTTGGTTGGTCACACCGATCGGCTCTGTTTCGTAGATCGGGGAGCCGCAGGTGATGGTTCCGAGGTCGGCAAGCACGATCAGGGCCTCGGCGAGATGCTGCCTTCGATCGCCCACATTCGAGCCGAGTCCGATGAATGCTCGGGCCACCTTCAGACCTCGGGGATGAGGCGCCGACCTTCCGGCCCGATCGCCCTCGCGAGGATCCTCTGGATGACGTCGGTTGCGACGATGGGGTCGTCGAGCATCCCCGAGTAGATCAGGTAGCCGGCGAGAAGTCCCGCAAGCGTGTCGTCAATCGTGTCGCGATGGACGAGCACGACAGCACCCTCGGGAGTCAGAGCCTCATGGAGAAGCTTGAAGATCGGAGGGGCGTCCTCCGGTTCAAGATCCGCTGGAACATCGCTCGACGAGAACACGAATCCGGCGGTGTCGTACGGCTGTGACGTCTGGGCAGGACCGAGAAGGTTGACGATCGAGTTGATCCCCTGATCCCGGAGCCAGATGAGCTCCTCTTCCCGACGCACCTTGCGGTGTTGGAAGCCGTATCCACCGACCCTTTCGGAGACGGCGAGCCGACCTTTGATGACCCAACGGAATCCCCGCGGTTCAAGTCCTGTGGATTTTTTGCTCATATCAGCTGTTCACGACCCTCTTGATCGCACGATAGCGTCAACCACATGCGCTACCTCAACCGCAGCAGAGACCTTGTGAACCCGCACAATGCTTGCCCCACCGGCGACTGCTACGGCAACAGCAGCAAGGCTCGCGTTGTCGCGTTGGGCTGGTGTCGTGGAACCTCGGATGGGCTCGAGAATCGCCGAGAGGAATCGCTTCCGGCTCGCCCCGACAAGGATCGGAAAGCCGCTGGCACCGAGTCGCCCGATTGAGCGCAGCAAGGCGAGATTGTGATCGACGGTCTTTCCGAATCCGATTCCTGGATCGAGGACGATCTGGGAAGCTCCGATTCCCGATGCGATCGCCCGATTCGCCCTTCCTTTGAGGAATGCCGTGATATCTGCGACGACATCGTCGTAATGCGGGTGGTCTTGCATCGTCCGTGGGTCGCCGAGCATGTGCATGATGACAACGCCAGCACCCTGATCGGCGCAGACTTCGATCATCTTTCCCTCTACGAGCCCGGTGACATCGTTGACCACGACTGCACCGGCCTCAAGGGCGGATTTGGCAACCACCGGCTTCGATGTGTCTATCGAGACGTTGATCCCTGCGCCTGCGAGCGCCTCGACCACAGGCATGACCCTCTTGAGTTCCTCGGCAACGGGGACGCCACTGGAGCCTGGCCTTGTTGACTCACCACCAACATCGACGATTGCGGCACCGGATTCGGCCATCGCCATCCCCGTTTCAATCGCAACGATCGGATCAACGTTGTGGCCTGCGTCTGAGAACGAATCGGGCGTGACGTTGACGACACCCATCACAATCGGATGTGTCAGATCAATCGTTCCACCTCGGACGGACCATGCAAGCGCCTTGGTGTCGGAGTGAATGGGTTCGATGTCGGACGTCACTGCGTCAGACAATCCCGTCGGTGCGTGCCGCTACGGCTGGTTGGATACCGCCGACAGAGTCAGGCGCCTTGATGCGGAGTGCCCCGTCGTCCTCGTGTTGCCACTTGGGTACGTCGTGGAAGATCTCGATCACCTCATCAGCACCAAGCGATTCTTTGTCGATCAGGGCCGCCGCAATCCTATGGAGCGCATCGATGTGTGTCTCAAGAACGGCTCGTGCCTCGTCGTGGGCTTGGGTTATCAGGTATCGGATCTCTTCGTCTACGGCCGCGGCAACCTCGTTTGAGTAGTCCTGGGACCGGCTGTAATCCCGACCGAGGAATACCTCGGCGTCCGGTTTTCCGTACTGGAGCGGGCCGAGCTTGTCACTCATTCCGTATTCCATCACCATCTTGCGTGCAATCTGGGTCGCCTTCTCGATGTCGTTGCTCGCCCCTGTGGTCGGATCGACGAAGATGAGCTCCTCAGCTGTGCGACCGCCGAGGAGCATTGCAAGCTGATCCACCATTTCGGACCGCCGCTGGTAGTACTTGTCCTCGAGAGGCAAGGAAAGGGTGTAGCCACCGGCGCGGCCACGCGGGATGATCGTGACCTTGTGGATCGGGTCCGCATTCGGGAGGGCATATCCCACAAGGGCGTGGCCACCCTCGTGATACGCGGTGATCTCTTTCTCCTTCTCGGACATCACGCGAGACTTGCGTTCCGGCCCTGCAATGACCCGTTCGATTGCTTCTTCCAGGTTCTTCATGCCGATCTCGTCGTGGCCGAGTCGCGCCGAAAGCAATGCCGCCTCGTTGATGAGGTTCGCGAGATCCGCGCCCGTGAATCCGGGAGTCTGGCGCGCCAGAATCCCGAGATCGATTCCCTCGGCGAGTGGCTTCCCTTTTGCATGAACCGCAAGAATGGCCTCGCGGCCCTTGAGATCAGGCCGATCAACGACAACCTGACGGTCGAAACGCCCTGGCCTGAGTAGCGCGGGGTCGAGGATGTCTGGCCGGTTCGTCGATGCGATGACGATCACACCGGACGTGACATCGAACCCGTCGAGTTCAACGAGAAGCTGGTTCAGCGTCTGTTCACGTTCATCGTGTCCACCTCCAAGGCCCGCACCACGATGACGACCAACAGCGTCGATCTCGTCAATGAAGACAATCGAAGGTGAGTTCTGCTTGGCCTGGTCGAACAGGTCCCTCACCCGTGAGGCACCGACACCGACGAACATTTCAACAAAATCCGATCCCGAGATCGAGAAGAACGGGACGCCAGCCTCTCCAGCAACCGCCCGCGCAAGCAATGTCTTGCCGGTTCCCGGGGGTCCGTACAGCAGTACGCCCTTCGGAATCTTGGCACCCATGGCCCTGAATTTTTGTGGGGAGGCGAGGAAGTCCTTGATCTCCTCAAGTTCTTCAACCGCTTCGTCGGCACCGGCCACGTCTGAGAAAAGCACTTTCGGGGTGTCTTTGGATACCTGCTTTGCTTTGGACTTGCCAAATTGCATCACGCGGTTTCCACCGCCCTGCATCTGCATGATCACGAAGATGAAGAGGCCGAATATCAACAGATAGGGAACAAACGTCAAGATGTAGTCGAAGATGGTCGGAGCCTCAGCATCGACCCTGAACGAGATCCCTGAGTCCTGGAGTTCGAGGGTCAGATCACCTGCGAAGTCAGCGGGATATCGCACCACAAACTCAAACGGCTCAGATCCATCGTCAATTGTCCCTGACAACTCATTCGAGCGGTCCTTCATGAGGACTTCACCTTCGACATCGCCCGCTGCAAGGTGGGTGTAGAACTCGTCAAGCGTCAGTTCGGTTGGTGCGCTCGCCTGGCTGAACACGAGTTGAAACGCAAGCACCACAAGAACAATGGCGGCAAAGTAGATGAGGATAGTTCTCGCCGTGCGGTTCACGGGACTCCTAGCGATATGAATGACGCCGATGACTGTCCATCGGCTGACCCATGGTACGGCTCCAGTACGTCAAAGTTCCCAGAACGAATCAGTCAACGCTGTCCACAACGGCGACATATGGGAGGTTTCGATACTTGCCCTCGTAGTCAAGGCCATAGCCGATCACGAAATCCGGTGGGATGTGAAAACCCTCGTACTTGATTTCGAGCGGGGGCCGCTCAACACCGTCTTTGATCAGAAGGGCGGCCAGCGACAGACTTGCAGGGCGTCTGACCGAGAGGTTCTTGAGCAGATAGTGAAGCGTGAGTCCGGTGTCGACGATGTCTTCGACAATGAGTACGTGGCGGTTCTCGATCTGCTGATCGAGATCTTTGAGGATCCGTACGACTCCTGAGCTCTTGGTTGCCGAGCCGTAGGACGACACCGCCATGAAGTCAAACTCGACAGGAATGGTGATGTTCCTGGCGAGATCGGCCATCACGACGAACGCACCCTTGAGAATCCCGACAAGCAGAAGGTCCTTCCCCATGTAGTCCCTCGTTATCGCCGTTCCCATTTCGGTGAGCTTCGCGTCGATCTCCTCGGCCGAAACCAACGTCTTGCCAATCTTCACAACAGGCCTTTCTTCATGACGAACCTTCCCGTTCAATGATGACAGCCTGTTGCCCCAATGCTGGGCGTGCCCACGGCGCAACGCGGATACCAGCAATGGCGGCTATTCCTTCGTCGGCCATCACGACTGGACACGACGGACGTTTTCTGGCCGGGACACCAGCTGCCCGGAGAACCTCGCTCACCGGTGTCGATCCACCGTCGATTTCGATTCGGTCCCCATCAGCGACTCCTCGTACGGTGTATCCGGCTTCGTCGGTTGCTACGAGGGCTGTTCGTCTGCCTGTCGTGTGATGGAGCGCCGGTGATGCCGACACGAATACGTTGTAGGCCGATCCGTACCACGAGAAGGGTTCGCCAACGGTGACGGCAACCGTGAGGTCGGGGTCCGGGGCATTCTTGGAAGCGACAATCACCTCGGCATTCTCTCTCACACACACAAGATCGCCTGACAACGACCGCTGTGTTCCATCGATCGCGGTTGCGTAGGCAGCCTCGATATCGGTATGTGAACCGCCGTGAGGGAAGTAGAAGGCGGCGAGCGCGCTTCTGATTGCAGCGGTGGCAACAGCACGCGGTGCCAATACCAGTGGAGCGGTTGGGATGGCCACTTCGCCTGACGATGTTCGGATCGGAATCTGGATTGCCTGTTGCAACACGACATCCGCGTCGTCACCGATCAGTCGCCCACTGAGGGCGAGGTTGGATCGGAATGAGGGCCCGTACTCCGATTCGACATGTGGGATGAGCTCCGACCGGATCTTCGATCGCAGAAAGCGCGGATCCTCGTTTGATGGATCGTCGGTGAACGCAAGATCGCATGCGATCGCCACATCGCGAAGAGCGTCTCGCGAGATTTCGAGAAACGGACGTCGGAAAGGACCTCGTGACTCAGGGATTCCCGTTAGGCCTGTGGGACCCGATCCGCGGAGAAGCCGCATAAGCACGGTCTCTGCCTGGTCATCGCGGGTATGGCCCGTGCAGCACACCTCATCGTCGTTGAGATTGGCTTCGATTGCTCGGTAACGAGCATCGCGGAGTCGTTCCTCGAGGTTCGGCCCGTCGGCGACCTGAGCCTCAAGAACCGTCAATGGAACCCCCAGATTTCTCGCAAGGCTCTCAGCGGCGACTCGAAGAACTGGTGATGTGTCGAGGCCGTGGTTGACGAAAACGGCACGGACATCGTTGAGTGCTTCGACGGACACAGACAGCAATGTCGCAGAGTCAGCGCCCCCTCCGAGGGCCACTACACATGAACGATCTCCGACGGCTGCGAGCACCCGCCGGGGAAGGTCGCCGATCATGCGCCAACCCGCTCCAGCCAAAGATGTGCATCTCTGATCTCGTCGAGCGTCGGGAGGGTCTCGGGTGATTCCCACGCCATTGACAGCGCGTCCCAGGATGCGAGCCGCTCAACCTCGTTGATGAACTTTGCTCCATCGTCGTATTGACGCAGTTTCATTTCGATACCAATCAGCTTCATGAACGCGGCGGACTTCGGATCCTTCCGTCTGGCCTTCAAGACATCGGACATCCTTGAGACGTCGGCGATCTCTCTGGCACCGACGCGATCCATCACCACGTGGCCGTGTCCTTCCAGGAGCGACATGAGTGCCTGCACCTTGTCAATCACACCGCGCTGGTCGGGCGAGGCTAGGAGGCCAACAAGGCCCTGATCACCGAACGGGTCCTCCCCCGCTTGTCTCGCAGCGCGAAACTCGGCAGAGATCCTTGCCAGTCGCCCCTTCTCAGGTCCGTCCGAGGCGATCAGTTCGTCGACCAGAGAGAGGAAGTACGGACGCATCCACGGAACACCGGTGAATTGGGCCCGATGGGCGCATTCGTGAAGGGCGACCCAGAACCGGAAGCTCGACGGCTTGAATTGGTGCTGACGCTCCATTGAGAGAATGTTTGCGCCAACGAACAGAACGGTGTCGCCGAATTCATTGTCACCTGTCGGGAGAACCAGCTCGTATTGGCCGAGCACGCGTTTGGACATGAAGCCAAGCAGGGCACCAATTTGGACACCCATTGCCTTCCCAGAGATCGACGTCGTTTGAGACGGATTGTCATCTGACGTGTCACCGTCTGAGGCTTCGCTCGCCAGCGCGTCTTCGATCGGTTTCAACATCCGCGAGAACGAGCGTGTGTTGGTATCGACCCAATCGTGACGAGAGATCACACCGACTTCCGGCGACCCGGGAATGAACAGCCCGGTTGCCTCAGACACCATCTCGGAAGCTCTCGCAACGAGATCCGGCGCCTGCATCTCGAATCGGCGTTCGTGGTACGTGCCAGCCAATGGATAGTCGCCAGAGAACCTCCGTGATGTGTTCCGCGCCGTATCCCAATCGATCTTGCTCATGCGTTGAGCCTACGACGACGGACGACAGATTGAGTCAGGTGACGACTTCGTAGCGCCGACGGATGCTTCGGTTGTATCCGATGGCGTACCCACCGATGATCACGATCGTGAGGACTCCAAGGAGCGGATACACAAAGCGTGCGGTCCACGGCTGTTCGGCTTCTTCGAGGTCTGACGGCGGGACAACGACGGCCGGCTCATCGCCATCAACAATCGGGACCGGCGCAAGTGTCGTCTCGGAAGTTTCCTCTGGAGGAGCCTCGGTTGCGAACGCAGATGCGGCAACGCCGAGGACAAGACAGGCCACGAAGGCGAGCACAACGATGCGGGTGATCCGATGCATGTCCGGAAGAATAGACGGTCGGTGGGCTGACAACTCATCATGCGAAGGCATCATGCGTCAGTCCACCGACCGCTTGTGCGAGTATTTGGAGAAAGGGTTGTCGTTTAGGCCTCTGCCTTGACGATACGGCCCCGAAGTCGTGGGTACTTGGTGGGAGCGTGGGTGTAGCACCACTCTCGCCGGTTGTATTGTGAAAGACGGGTGTCACAGCCCTTCGATGCGCACGTTCGACCCGTTGAGTATGTCTTGGGGGCTCGTGAGGCACCGCTGAACTTGCGTCCCTTCAATGCGGTTTCGTTCATGTTGACCTCCGTTTCCGGGTTTCCACGGCTCGCCGTGTCCCCGTTCTTGGTTTCTACCCATTAGAACGCCCGAACAGCCTCCCGCGTTCCCCTTCGGGCATGAGAAAAGGGTGAGAGAGTTCAGAGGACCGACGACCGATGACCGACGACCGACGACCGACGACCGATGACCGATGACCGATGACCGATGACCGATGACCGAAGTCAAGAGGTCAGCTGCTGAACTCCAAGGAACCCGCTTCGGGTTCGCGAAGTCGGAAGTCAGACGTCGGACGTCGGACGTCTGTGAGCAGGGGCCGAAGGCCCCTCACGCTTCCGGTCGAGCCTTTTCTTCCTCGATCAGCATCCGCAGGGTGTTGAGGAATTCCTCCGACGGTGCTTCTCTTCCGGCCTTCGCAATCCTTGCCTTGAGCTCGGTCTCAAATGAAAAGGCATCGATACAGTTGCCACACCGCCGTAGGTGCCATCGGACCCGCGCACGACGTGTCATCGTGAGTTCTCCGTCGATGTACTGGTAGACATACTCGACGGCGTTACCGCAACCGCTCATTCTTCTGGCTCCACGAGTCCATGTTCCACTGCCAAGTTCCATAACTTCTTTTGGAGTGCTTTTCTTCCCCGATGCAACCGTGACATCACTGTTCCGATGGGAACGTCAAGGATTTCAGCGATCTCCTTGTATGAGAAACCGTCAACATCGGCGTAGAGCACCGGCATGCGAAAGGTTTCGGGGAGTGATTCGATGGCTTCGATGATGTCTTTGTCGACGAACATGTCGAGCGCCGTGTTCTCGGCGCTCTCGGTTGCACCTGATTGCTCACCAAGCCGCTTGTAGAGGTACATGTCCTGGAGTTCGCCAAGTTCAACCTCACTCGGCCTGCGTTGGGCTTTCCGATACTTGTTGATGTACGTGTTGGTGAGGATGCGGTAGAGCCACGCCTTCAGGTTGGTTCCTGCGGTAAAGGATCCATAGGCCCGATAGGCCTTGAGATACGTTTCCTGGACGACATCCTCGGCGTCGGCAGGGTTGCGAGTCATGCGCAGCGCCGCGGAATACAGCTGCGGTGCGAATTCCATCGCATCTGTCTCAAACGTTGCCTGGTCTGCCATTGCCTAGAAAGTAGCCTTGGACAGCTCGGTAACCGGAGGTTTGTTCCCAAGCCACCGGGAATGCTGACACCTCGATTCTCGCCAAAATCGTACCGCCATGGTCACACCGTCATCCGCGGCACCGAATGCTTGACCTTCCGGTATGGTCGAGTTGTGTTCTACACAATCATGACTGCGTACAACGAGGAAGCATCATTGGCGACCTTGTTGCCGCTCATACCGCGCCGGGTGGACGGTCATGATGTGGAGATCATCGTGGTCGACGACGGTTCGACTGATGCAACAGCAGCGGTGGCTGCGTCGCATGGATGCTCCGTCCTGCGATCCGGGACCGAATCAGGGCAAGGGAGCGTCCCTCCGGCTCGGACTCGCACAACTGGATGGCTGCACCTTTGATGGTGTCATTTTCATGGATACCGACGGTCAACATGATCCGGAATACCTGCCGCAGCTCATACGGCCGGTCATCGATGACATCGCAGACATGGTTGTCGGATCGAGATATCTCACGTCACCTGCCAGGGGCAAGACACCCTGGAACCGCTACTTGGTTCGGACCGCAACGGTCGCAACACTCAATCGGATCCTAGGAGTGAGGATCACTGATCCGTACTCAGGCTATCGAGTCATGAATCCGGCGATGCTCGCAAGCCTCGATCTGATCGGTGACCGCTACGAGAGCGAACTTGAGATGCTCTTCAGCGCACACAGGGCTGGCCTGCGAATTGATGAGCGTCCGATCTCAAAGGTCTACAGCGGTACAACCTCGAAGATGAGCGCTCGCAGGGGTCGGCTCCTCGGGCGGGCCGAAGTAGTGTGGGGATATGCAACGACCATCGTGCGCGGCGCCCGACGCTCACGTCGCCCCAATACATCACCCGACCGGAAACTCATCGCCTCGTAATGCCATCTGACAGCTCAACGCACCTCGACAGGCTTCTCAACGAATTCAGGACAATGGTGCAATCTGACGCACTGGTCGGATCGGCAGGTGAGTTTCTCGACGAGGCCAACGGCCTTGTGGCATCGATCCACAACACAGGTTTTGTGCCGGTACCCCTCGATCCATTCAAGGGGGCAACGGCGCCAGAGCCCGATCCCGATCCCGATCTGTTCTACACCTTGTTTTGGCGCATGTTCGATCGGACTCCAGCGTCGATGGTCCAGGCATTCGCGATCCCCGTGCGACAGATGCTCGCAAAGAGGATCTTCCGTCATTGTGGAAAAGATGTGACCTTTCACCACAATGTCTTGTTCTCGAAGGGGTCAAACATCTCGGTGGGTGACAACTCGCTCATCAACCGATATGTCATGCTCGACGATCGGGCCGAGATATCGATCGGATCGTTCGTGATGGTCGCTGCGGGAGCCACGATCGAAACACACGTGCACCCGTTCGACGACTTCAGCGTGCCGATCGCACAGTCGGGTCGCGGTGGTCTTCCCGTCCGAGTCGGCGACAACTGCGTGATCGGCTACAACGCGGTACTCACGGCAGGCGTCACGATCGGCTACCGATGCATCGTCGGAGCCAATTCTGTCGTCACCAAAGACATCCCTGACTACACCGTCGTGGGCGGAGTCCCGGCCAAAAAGATCGGCGAATACCTGCCGCCGACCGATGACCGATGACCGAAGCCAGACGTCGGACGTCGCGGATCCGGCTTGTGGGGTTCCCGATGACCGATAGCCGATGACCAGAGTCCAGCTTGCTGGACTCCAAGGAACCGGACGAAGTCGGGTTCCCGATGACCAGCGTCCAATCCGAGAGCGATGTGGACCAAGCGGAGGTGTCTACGCGCTGACGAGTTGGGTGTTGAAGCCGGATTGCTGCCATTGCGAGATTGGTTGTTCTATGGCCAACTCAGCGGATTGGGTATTCGACGGATCCAGGAACCAATCTTGTGTGTTGCCGCCCGCTGCGTGAATCGCCGTGCGGACCTGGGACAAGGCGAGCTTCGCTGCACCCAGAATATCCGATCCCCCGGCGACCAGCTCAACGTCAACAGACGACACCTCGTAGTCGACGCTCAGCGAAGGATCAACCGCCGACAGCTCGACCAACTCAGTCATGACATCATTGAGGTGATTCTCCAGGAAGGTGCGTTCACCCAAATACTCGACGTTGAAAGAGAACCGAAACCCGAATTGGGTCATGCTTCTTCCTCCCAGCATGGCTGGCGTTCCAGCCACTTGATCAAGTTTGTGACGTAGCTTCCACCGGACGGTGTCAAGTGTATCCACCGCTGGTGCAGCCCGCACGGGCACCGCGCTTTGTAGTACTTCTTGCTCTTTGTGACGACCCAGCCGTGCACTTCCGCCAGGCGGATCGTCGCCTCAAGCTCTCTGTTGGGGTGTCGGGGTCGCCTTTTGGGAGTCCGCACGATGGTGAATTCTCGTCTCGATAGCGGTAGGACGTACACATCGTCGGGGTACCCACCCGTGCATGACTGATCTGTGATCGTCTGGTCTCGTCATTACATGTACCTGAACGCGGTTCAACGATCAAGACCCATGAGACACGTTCCCCGCTGATGGAGGCGGGTCTCCGCTGAAAGGCGGGAGCTGAAAGCAGCGAGCGAAGGGAGCCAGTTGGAGCCGGAGGCGGGATTTGAACCCGCGGCCTACGCATTACGAGTGCGTTCCGAGCCGTTTCGGCGAACCCTTGCCCGGTCTGTGTTTCCGGCGGAAACCGTTGCACCCCTTGGGCTTCGGTCTCCTGTGACACTTCGCAACATCTCGCGTATTCTTGCCTTGTTTCTCTCCTGCCGCGCCCCGAGCGCGCCCCGAGCAGCCGCCGCGTGATCGGCACAAACGACATCGGATGGCATCTACTCATCAGGCTCGCCGTCGGGCATCGACTTATCCAACCCGGCAATCGGCTCGTTTGCCCCGCGCTCGAAGCTCGCCGTCCCGTCACGGCGCAGGTCGAACGGGTCAGCTGGGGTGATCGACGTCATCTTGTCTCAGCCGGTCAGCCGCGTTCTCGGAGAGTCCCGATGCTCGATCAGGTCGTGCTCGCAGTTCGTCTTGTATCCGGGCAGCTTTGGGTCGGATCGGGAGTCAGTATCAAATCGTTCGAGCCACGTTGACTTTTGAGCGGAACCCCTGGTGCCCTCGGGTTTCCATCCTCATCGGTTTGCACGGATTGCAATCGTTTTTTCATCCTCCCGCGGACCAAATCAGACCGCTGGTCCGTCGCCTGCGGGACTCAGCAGGCGCAGACTGTCATAAAGACTACGGAGGAGACACCGACGGGGACGGGGACCCGACCATAGACAAAAAAGAGGCACCCCAACTCAAGGGGCTAGGTGTCCGGCCTTGTGGCATGTAGCTCCAACCCTCCCCCAGTACTACGGGACACCCTCACGACTCGTTCTGGGTGGCCAGCCAGCTGGCGTGAAACCTCAATCAGCTGTTGCGATGGCGGTCCACCCCAGAAACAGCCCTCCGTTGCCGATCTCCTCATTGACTGCAACGGTTGGCCCCCAATCGACACATACAACACGAAGGGGCGGGAACCGATCCCGCTTGCCCATGTCCGTGCGGTGGCTATGACTTGCCATATGTGGGACGGGCGCCTTGAGCGAGAGGAGATACGCATGATTCGAAGGACTCGCTTGTCCATCGTGTTCATAGCCGCGGTACTTATGACGACCGTGCTGCAGCCTGCAGGTGCGGCGGAATCTGAGAGTGGAACACCGGTACCCGAAGCCCGAAGCACTCAATCCCAAGAGGTCGCTGGGCGGGTAGATGTAGTGATCGGTGATCGCTATGTCGACCTCACGGATCGTGTCGGGAATCGAATACGCATGAACGTTCCGGCGACCAAGCTGCCAGGTCAGGAAGAGCCGACTCCTGTGACGCGGTTCGACTCCGGCACCTTCGGTCTGGCAATTTCTCCAATAGCTGACGGTGCATCTGCGCTCATCGAAATCTCGGGACCAGACGCGCCAACTGAGTATGTCTTCGACTTCGAGATGCCAACCGATTGGTCCCTCGTTGAGCGGTCCGATGGCTCGGTGACGATTACCGATTCCGAAGGTGACATCGTTGGCTCGATAGCGCCACCATGGGCTGTGGACGCCAACGCCGACGAGCTTGCGACTTCGTTCAAGGTACAGGGGGCCAACACACTTGTGCAGACCGTCAACCACGAAGGAGCAAGCTACCCCGTTCTAGCCGATCCAAGCATCACATTTGGCAGCAATATCTACCTCTGGGTGCGAGGATACGAAATCTACTGGTGGGGAAGTGTCTCGGCGGCCTACCTGGCCGGATGGATTTGCGCCATCTCAGAGGTTGGCCGATGGAGGATTGCCGTGTCCGTCGGGTCGATACCTGCGTTGGGTCGATCTTCCCAGCCGGAAAACACGTTGGGACAACAACGCGAGCGTCAATGTCGCTTTTGTGCCTTGGCTGCATCTGGGATCTGTCGTGCGGCGGCCTATTCGGAATGCGGGATAGGGCTGAGGTAGACGGCTTGGTTGGGGGCGTCGAATCCGAAACTGGCTGCAGAGTCTTCCTGGTCCGCCTGGAGAGATCTCGACACGCCAGCCTTCGAGATCGTTGTCGTCCAGTCTATCCCGAACGTCCATGCTGGTATCTTCGATGCCCTGGCACTCGTTGGCCTCCAAGTTCGTTCTCGGACGATGGATCTCTGCTGATCACCACGGCGACCAACAATCTTGGCAGCGGGTACCACGCGCATGGAGTAGGTCGTGGCCACCAGGTCCGGCTCGACCGTCCCGCCTGCCGGGGATACTGAGTGTCACACGGTGTCCCGAGGACGCACTGTCGACCATTCCAACCTATCGACGACTATCGAGCCGTTCAATCTCGAAATGGCAAACCCCTTGGCTAACTGCAGCTTCTCACCAGTTGACCGGGATTCAGGCGTCTCGGCGTGAATGGGCTATTCCACCTGGTCTAGGCGCAACTCCTCCAGATCCGTTTCCGGCAATTGACCTGTCACAGCGGTCACGCGATCGAGCTGACCACTTGCCTGGATTGTCTTCGGTCCCGCCACCGGTCTAACCGGGCCGAGGGATGGCAATCAGATGGACTGTTTGGTCCAGGGTGTCGAGCCCGAAGCTGGCGCACGGTCGGTTCGGGGCCGCTGACGAGGATGCTATATGCCAGTCTTGGAGGCCGCGGCTGTCGAGCATCCGGCGAACGTCTACTTCTGCATCCTCAATGGTTCGACAGTCGTTCGACCCGAAATACGCAACGAGGTCGCCGTCCAGTTGGCGGAGCGCATCTCCGGAGGGGACAGATTCAGGGTTGATGTCCGCCAGGCCCATGATCAGGAGACTTGTGTCCATCTCGTGTCATGCGTTGCACGTGATTCCGTGGCATCTTCATTCGCTCCCATCCATGGGCTGTCCGGATTCGCGTTCGTAGGCGGCTTGGAGACGGCGCCGGGCACGGCGCAGGCGGGTACGAACCAAGACCCGCGATATCCCGAGGATCGAAGCGATCTCGGCGTGGGTTTGCTGTTCCCATCCAATCAAGCGCAAGAGCTCCTGATCCGTTTCCGAGAGCTTGCCCATTGCAGCCGTTACTGTGTCGAGCCGATCACTCGCTTGGACGGTCTCTTCAACGCTCACCATCTGGTTGACGTATTCGGAAGCAGCCTTGTCCGCTAGTTCCGCAGTCCTGGACGTATCGCGCCAGTGGCTCAAAAGGGTGCGATACGCAACGGCGTACAGCCACGCGAGGGGTTCATCGGCGTCAGCCAGAACATCGATACGGTTCCATGCCACGAGAAACGTTGAGGCCACAACGTCGTCAGCGTCCGCAGCCGAACGCGTCCGGCGCGCAACATAGACGACGACCTTGCGATAGTACGCGGCATACATCGCTTCGAATACTTCGAGCGCCTCGTCGTCTCCGAGGGGATCCGGCCGCGGGCTCTTCACTGTGCGCCGACCATCCGACCAATCAAGGCGGCGGCTGCTACTGGATGTAGACCGACGAGACGCGGTTGTTCCATCCCGACGCCGCGACATACGCAACATCGAAGGCTTGCGTCGCCGAAGTCGAATACCAAGAACCACCACCCCAGTTGTAGTCCGCGAGATAGGACGAGCATGGTCCGATTTTGAACGACGACATCCGGTTGGAAAAGCCGTAGACACTGAGGTTGATCCATTGCAGCCGATCGCGCATGTATAGCACCTGACCGGTGTGGTAGTACCCGTCGTACAGACGGAGATCTCCCGAGCACGTTGGTGTTGCCATCGGGATGACTGTGCCCGTTCCAGTCATGTTTTCGAGTTCCGCGATTCTCTTGTCCATGGATGCTTCGTCTCGGAAGCACTCCGATGCGTCGATGTCGTTCCAGATCAGACAGGCCTCGGCGTCTCCCCAGCCCTCTGAAAGATCGATTGCCTGACCCTCAAACAGAACCGACCCTGTCGCAACAGACTCCGCCGGTTCCCCTGCTGAAACTTCACTTGGAAACGCGACGATGCCACTGAGCACAGCCAGCGCTGTGAAAAGTGCTGCACGCCACGTCCAGCCGCTCTTCCGATGAACCAATCTTGTCCACACCATGGCAACACTCCTCACGAATCAGATTGCGGGGACAGGGCTTGGCCCCTCATCGATGTTGTGTCCGATTCCGGCTACCCGTGTCACAGTTTCTTGGTGGCAAGCGTCACGCGCAACGCTGCAACGCGATCGGACACAAACACGGCGTAGCGCATCAACGAGAGGCACCAGTTATGAACGCATCCGACGTTGTCGGAATCCACAGCGAAATCGGCCCCAAATTCAAAGTCACGCTCAAAGGGGTGTTTGGGGGCCTGGGCTACCCGACAGAGGACTTCGCCAGTTCTGCCCAGTGGCTGCGAACACACACCGGAGTGGCGGCTCTCGTAGCGGTTGGGTCGAGACCGTCAGACGACCTGCTATCAGCACTGGAGACGCTCAGTGAATCGGAGCACTCGATCATCGTCGGGGTTACCACTGTCACACCAGGCCCGGACACGTTTCGACAGTATTTGAAAGCAGGCGTAGGAGGGGTGATCGCCACTGATCAGGCTCCACTGGAACTTCGTCACACGCTCGCAGCCACGATGACGGGCCTCACCGTCATTCCACCCGGCATTGCCCAAACTCTCGCAACTCGCCTCGAAGAGCCTCCACCACAGGTGATTCTTACGGAGCGAGACACGAGAATCCTACGTCTTATTGCACAAGGAGCGACACTGAAACAGATTGCTGAAGTGAGCGGTTGCTCCGATAGGCATCTCCGGCGGATCATCGCTGGCCTACTTCGCTCGATTGGAGCTACGAACCGTGCCCACGCCGCCGCACTCGCTACCCGATGGGGGATCGACTGAATCTGGCAACTTCTTCTCACCACTCCGGCTCTTCGATTCGAAGAACGGTCCGTTGGGTCACGCAGTTGCTGGCCGCAGTGCCGATTCGTCGTTGCTTGAACGTCTCACCGGGCCGAGAAGACCATGACTCCAGATATTGATTACGTGGGCATCCTGTCGATCGAGTTCCTGCTCGACGGTGAGCAATGGAACCCGGAAGCCTGGCTTCGACAACGAATCAGGCTCAATCCTTCTCCGACGCGGTACTCGCGAAATCGTTCGAGTTCCGCAACGGTGCGGCAATGCGGTGCTGGTCGATCGGTGTACGAGCCCATGGTGACTAACAACCCCGGTGCATCGTCGGGGCCGGCCGCGGCCTTAATGGAACCTGCCTGGATCCTCGTGCAGTGCTCCTGAGCTAGCACCAACGAAACGAACACTGCCACCGCGAGCCTGAGCAGGCCGAGCCCTCCTGCCATCGGTCTGATGAGGAGCTGCCACAGCCGGATTACCTATGGACGCCGCGATCCGCGTCCGATGTTCTGCGTTCTCGACGTCTCGTCGTTCAGGGGTGGCCGAGGAACGGACCCAAATCTGTCACATCGCCGTCGTATCGTCGGTAGGGATGTTCGAGTTTCAACTTGCATTCACGGTCTTTGCTTGTGACGAGTGCGGTCACGAGAGCTTCGCGATCGATCCTCCCTGCGCGTGTGATCCAACACAAGTGCTGGTTGATGAGAATGTCCTCAATCGCAGACGGCTCGTTTGGGACGCCGCACCGACCCCGCCAGCCGAATCGCCTGCCCGAACGATTGGAGGCGACGAACTCACTGAGATGCTTGAGAGACTTCGGAAGCTGGTTCCAGACATCATTGCTGCGGTGCGGTTGGTCGGCTCTCAAGAAGCGGCCGGAGTGCGTCAACTCCGTGACGAGCTCGCCAATCTTCGGGCTTGCGTCAGGTTGACGGCACGAGCGAGGTGGCTGCGCCCGTGGCGCCGTGCATGGGGCGAAATCCACAACGCACTGCTCGCGGTCGAGGACATGACATCGCAGTACCTCCACTGCCTGACGGCCGATTCTCCAATTGCCGCGGAGGCTCGGTCCGAAGCCGCTCAGGGCGCGATTGATCGGTTGGCATCGAATGCGAGCGAGTTCGCAGACATGATCGACCTGTGGAACCTGGTTCCACAGGTAGCGTGTGATCCCCTCGGTACCGTTGTCGGTACTGCCTTCCCCGCCTACGCCGATTCGGGAGCCGGAAGCCTTCTCGGTCTTGACCACATGGGACAGGATGCCTGGCTGAGGATCACGGGTAGCAATTCTTCTCCCACCGGCATCGGAGCCGCACTCGCCATCCCCGAGTACATCGCCAAGACCGTGATGGACGAGACGAAGTACGAAACGAAGGCGCGAATCACGTTCGAGAGACTGACTCAGAATCCGGCCAGCCTGCGTCAACTACTTGACGACAAGAAGTGGGCGAAGGCCTATAAGAAGTCATCGGAAGTTGCCTACGACTCCATCATTGAATTGAACCTCCTCGCGGCTGGCGCCCATGGTGGACGGCTCGAGATCCGAGCCCTGATCGGATTCGGGGCAGAACTCTTTGAGACGATCTCCCAGCCGCTGCTGGTCGCCGTGCTGGCGGCCGGAAGCGGGAAACCCGTCTCAAACCTCTTGGCCAAGACACCGAAAGGAACAATTGGCCAGATTGACGCTTTAGGGCTCCACATACTCAGCGACGGTTTGTCGGCCCAAGTTCGCAACGCAGCCAGCCACAACGACTACGAAGTGGACGGCGACGAAGTCACACTTTGCCCAGGACAAGACGGTTCGACAACTCACACAGTGGCGGAACTCACCGATTCGATCCTCGCCGGTGTTGAGACTGTTCTTGCACTTCATGTCGGCGTGATGTGTGCCCTCCTCCGCGACGGAATTCCATTAGACGACCTCCCTGGTGCCGAGGAATGGGAATTAACCGAGCCGCAACGGCTGAATGTGGTGCTTGGGCTAGCTGGCTGGACATCGATTGAGATAACTGAGACCGACGCAGTCATCGAGATCATAGGCAGCGGACCATTCCCACAGAACCCCATCTCGCTCGGCGGCGCATGCCTTGCTGCTCTCGACGCGAATCGATCCTGGCTAATCCTCCGAGCACGATCGGGCAAGCAACAACGCACGCTTCGGATGCCAGTGGATCCATTCAGAACCCACGCCCGGAGCACCGATCAACTGGTGACCGAGATATCCTTCGTTGAAGGCTGCCTCTTATCCACATTCAATGAGCGACCTCTTCTCACACCCGTCCAAGGCCGCAAGTGGATTGCAATCCAAGCAAACAGAAGCCTTAGCCAAACTCACACACTTCGGAAACTCAAGGCGCTCGCGGCATTCGTCGATCGAGTTGACTACGACGATTTGGAAGTCGGCTTGAACGCGGCGATGAAGGTAACAGGAGCTCAAGCACTCGGATCGACCCCACGTGAGTCCGACGTCGATGCCATGAGCATTCTAGCCAAATGGGAAGACAGGCACCTTTGACGACGCCGACCGGCCTCCAACAGCAGAACCCTGGCACATGACCAAAATCTTGGCTCCGACAATGGGGCGTAATCCACCACAAAGCGGATCAACAGCTGCAACCCTGAGACAGACGGATTCGCAGCGGCGAATAGCAACGACCAGGACTCTTCGCCACTGCGCCTAGCCCTTTGATTTCCTCGGATCCCTGCTCCGCGGATAGGTATTGCGCCGCTGGATGGTGCCATCTTGTTTCTTGACGATGTGCTCAGCCCCGTCGCGCTTGGCGGCCGCACGTCCGCTGGCCTCTCTTTCGGCCTTGGTGCCCTCACCAGCTTCGAAGGCACGGCTGGATCCCTGACGGCGGTTCTTCCATTCGCCGCCCTCGTAGTACGTCTCGATGTCGCCCTTGGCCACGGCAACTCTCCTCTCACATTGGCTTCAGCCCACCATACCGGGCTAGTCGCCGGACACCCATGAGGGGGTCGACGACAAGCCCTAGGAGGACATCCGGCTATCCGGAGCTCGACACAAGTGCAGATCGGCAAATCGGCGAGAACGGCCGCGACGCACTTCGGGGGATCGGTGTTCGCAGCGAGACATTCGCGATCGGCTTGTCATGGTTCTCGACAATTGCCCCAGGGCAGGGGCGACGGGACCACGCGATCGAACGACCGGTCCCGCTTTCTATGGCAAGCCCTGCAGTCTGAGAACGTTGATGGCGTTCCGCTTCCTGCACATCGCTCCGGAGACGGCGAACAGTCAGTGCAATCTGCGCCTGCTCCCTAGCCCTAGTCGGCATCGGGGAACAACGCTGGCGTTTGCGATCCCAGTCCGCCCGCTGGCTTCCATCGAGCCGTCTTATCGGCCATGGCATCGTTTGTACTTGGAACCTGAGCCACATGGGCATGGGTCATCGCGGCCGACCTTCGCATTTGCCTTCGGGCGAGGCGCCAGATTAGAAGCCAGGTCGGCCAGAAGTTCTCGGGCTTCGAGCTGGGCCTCGCAGTGCCGTAGCCGTTCCGTCCGCGTGCGGAGATGCTCCTCCGCCCGCTTGACAGCACTCTCACGCGCGTCGACCTGCGCCTCCCGTGTCGTCAGTCGCTCTTCAGCTCTCGCGGCAAATATTGGAACCTCATCCACGGTGGACTCGCCGAACACACCGCGTAGCTCGTTGTCGATGAGTGTCACGATCGCTCTACCCATCGAGATTCCCACCATGTCGCAGTACCGTCTCCAAGTCGACCACTTCGCAGGCGGGACTGGCACTCTGACCATCTGGAAGGCCTCAGCGTCGTCGAGACCCGCGAGCAGCTTGCGGTCGATTCTGGCCAAGATGCCGCGGTCAAGATCCATCACAGGCCTGCGCGTGTCTACATGTATACATGCCGCAACTTGTTGCACATGCGTGTGTGATTTGGTGGTGGCTGTGCGCGATCGCGATCTCGACGGTGGTGTGCGAGTTGTTGTTTGGATCGCGGCTGTCGTGGGTCGCGGGCGCGGCATTGCGGTTCTGTTCTGAGACTTCTCGAATGTGGGATTGCCGTGACATCTTGAGATGAATTGGATGCCGAGAATGGTCCAATACCTCAGTCCTGATCGATCCAGGCAGCGGTTGAACATTGTTTCCAGGCCACGAACGGCCAACTCGATCAACGAAGCCGCCATCGACTGGGGGATCGCCACTGTCATCAACGAGTATTTCATACTTCATGTACATGAAATAGACACGCCAACCCTCTCATCAAAGTGTCAACAACCCTCTCCCGAAAGTTTCGACAACCCTTTCAACAGAGTTTCACAGCCAACGTCAACACCGGGAGAACCCATACGTACCAAGCGCTCATGCGGTATCGGGCAACCGCCGCAGGCAACCCGTCGAACTACCGATTTCAAACCGTCTCGAAGTGCTCCCGAACCGGGATGACAGGTCTACTGACACTTTGTTGACACTGTGATGAGAGGGTTGGTGACACTCTGGTGAGAGGGTCCGGTCGGAAGATCAGGCCATGGAGTCCCTCGACAAACTGCTCACCGTGAAAGATCTCGCCGATTATCTCGGTGTGCCGGTCGCCACCATCTACGCCTGGCGCTACCACCGCGAAGGACCACCGGGATTCCGCGTTGGTCGTCATGTGCGATACCGATGGACTGACGTCGAGCAGTGGATCAGCGACAGACTCAAGACAGACGTGCTTTGATTGCCAAATGCGATCGAGGAGGTATCGGCCCATGCCACGCATCCAGCACCGACCAGAAAGAAGGCGGCCGTGGCAGATCCGATACCGAGATCCATCAGGACGCGACCGCGCGAGAGGCGTTCTGCGCCGGTCGGATGCACACCGGTTCGCCAATTCGGTGGAGGGCGACAGGCTCCTCTGCGAATGGACCGATCCACGACTCTCCAAGACCACGGTCGCCGAATGGTCCGAACGGTGGCGTCTTACGAAGTCCCATCCCAAACCGAAGACCCTGGCCAGTTGCGAGTCCATCTCTGCTCTCACGTACTCCCGACGTTTGGAGAGCACCAGCTTCGCCATATGGACCGCGTGGCGTGACCATGGCCCGACCACTTGCGTCAGGGGCAGCGATGTCGCATGAGGTCGCGCGTCTACTGGAGGGCGATACAGGACCCCGCAGCCTGATGACCCGTCGGGCACCGCGGACATGCTGCAGGAGGATGCGTCGGTCGCATCCCGGCCTACGAACCCATACGCGAGACACGCAAGGCCGGGGCACTCCGACCAACCAAACGAGAAAGGAACAATCGTGAGAGGATGGATTGAGGACCGAACAGGACGCGGCGGCCTGCGTTGGCGCGCACGGCATCGGGGGGCGGACGGGAGGCTGCGGAGCCGGTCGTTCAGGCGAAAGATCGACGCCCAGGCATGGCTCGACGAGCAACGGTCGAAGGTACGGACTGGAAGCTGGATCGACCCCGACGCCGGGAAGCTCACCTTCTCTGAATGGTTCGACGAGTGGCTCGCTGGGAAGCACCGGATCACCGAGCGCACCCGTTTCGATTACCGCGGCATCTACCGCTCACGCCTTGACGATGCCTTCGGAGCGCTCCCCCTGCGTGCCATCGCCCGCGCCGGTGTCACCGCATGGGTCGAGAGTCTCGTGAACGACGAGCTCTCCCCGGCCCGGATCAGGAAGTGCGCAACGGTGCTCACATCTTGTCTGGAGGCCGCGGTCGATGAGGGGCTGATCGGTAGGAACCCGGCACACCGCATCGAGCTGCCAAGGGTCGAGGTTCACCGTAAACGGTTCCTCTCCGCTGCCGAGGTCGAACGTCTGGCCTCGACGATGCCTGACACCGGAGGCCGTGTGCTGGTGTTCGTTGCTGCTTACGGTGGGCTGCGGTGGGGGGAACTGGCCGCCCTGCGACGCTCACGGTGCGACCTGCTACGCAAGCGGCTCGTCGTCGATACCGCAATGTCCGACGTGGACGGACGTCTGGCGATGAAGTCTCCCAAGAGCCATCAGGCGCGTACCGTTGCCCTCCCGGCGTTCGTCGTTGAGGAACTGGCCCGCCACTTGGAGGATGTGCCCAACGATCCCGAGGCGTTGGTGTTCACCGCACCACTTGGAGGTCCGTTGCGGTATCCCAACTTCAGGCGCGGCGTGTGGGACAAAGCGGTGAGCTCCGCCGACCTCGGCGGAGTGACCCCGCATCAGCTCAGACATTCCTGCGCTTCGCTGATGCACGACGCCGGTGCGGACCTCGTACTCGTGTCGCGCCAGCTCGGTCACGAGTCACCCGCGGTGACCGGCAAGGTGTATGTCGGGCTGTTCGATGATGCCGCCGATGCAGTGATGGAACGCCTCGACGCGACTGGTGTTTCTGTTTCTGCCGCGCCCCCACCGCGCCCCGAGCGCGCCCCGAAGATCATTGTCCAAGGTCCGTGGGTCGGGTAAACCCAAGCGGGGCACGAGTTTAACTGGAGCCGGAGGCGGGATTTGAACCCGCGGCCTACGCATTACGAGTGCGTTGCTCTACCCCTGAGCTACCCCGGCGGAAGGCAGGATGATACCAAGTGGCGCTGCACAGTCCCTCCCGCCTCCTCTTTGCTTCGCTACGTCAGAGCGGCGGCAAGAGCGGGTTCGATTGCTGGGTGTTTGTAGGTGAATCCTGAGGCTCGGAGAGCGGCCGGCTCCAGTCGGTGGGACACGTAGCCGATGGCTTCGGCGAGTTCGCTTCCGAGACGGATGTTGAGACCAATGCGTGGGGTCGGCAGGAACGTCGGGCGGTGCAGGACCGATCCGAGGGCCTTGGTGAATTCCGCATTGGTCAAAGGATTCGGGGAGGCAACGTTCACCGGTCCCGATACGTCGTGATCGATCACATGTATGAACGCACGGATGCAATCTTCATCCGATATCCACGACCACCACTGCTTCCCGTCACCGATACGTCCCCCGATTCCCAACTTGAACAGCGGAGTCATCGGCGCGAGCGTACCCCCACGACCCGACAGGACAAGGCTCGTACGCATGTTCACGACACGTATCCCCGCAACCTTCGCTGGACGCGAAGCACCCTCCCACGCCGCGCACAGTTCGGCAAAAAAGCCGTCGCCGACTGGTTCCGATTCATCCAGGACATCGTCTCCGCGGTCGCCGTAGAACCCCATCGCCGATGCGGTAACGAGTACGGGTGGCGCATCGTCCATCTTCGACATGGTTCGCGCGACTGTTCCGACCGCTTCAACGCGGGACGACAGAAGCAGGGCCCTGCGCTCCTCGTTCCAACGCTTGTCACCGATGGGCACTCCGTTGAGCACGACAACGGCGTCAGCTCCATGGAGAATGGACGATTCAAGGCTTCCCGTCCGCGGACCCCACACCTGTGTGTCAGGAGGCAACCCACTGTCGGATGTCGACCGAACGAGCGTTACGACCGTGTCGCCCCGTTCTCGAAGAGATGCGACCAGCGCGGAACCAATGAGTCCCGAGGCACCTGCTACCACGATCTTCTTGGTTGTCATAGCTCCATCCAATCAGAAAGACGACGGTCCACAGCGTCGAACCAGTCGGCTGTCATCGACCCGATCGGATCGACTCTGTCCGCATAGTCAAACCACCACAGTGGTTTGTTGTACCAAAGCCTCACGGCAGTTCGGTGAAACCCGCGATCAGCAGGAGAAAGACTGTGCTGGGTGCCGTAGATCGCCGTAGGGATCAGCGGTGCACCAGTCATCCATGCGAGCCATGCCGCACCCCTCTTGGGATCATCGACGCCCCATCGCTCCACCCTTCTTCCCTCAGGGAACACTCCGATCGCCTCACCCGATTCAAGGTGATCAATCGCCTCTCTCATCGCGGCAATCGGATAGCCGTCGCGGTCGAGAGGGATGGCGGCGTAGTACTTCATCGTCAGGTCGAATAGCTTCGAGCGCCCAAAAAGTTCGTCAACGGCAAGGAATCGGATATCACGGTTCGCGTTGGCCCCGATGAACGGAGGGTCGAGGTGTGAGAAGTGGTTCGCAGCCACGATGAATGGCCCCTCCGCCGGAAGGTGTTCAGCCCCGACTGCCAAGATGTCGAAGTACAGGCGCGAGAGAAGTCGCAAGGGACGGCGGGTCACCGCGTCGATCCCACGAGAAATGCCGGACCGTCTACTCATCCCGGCCAAGATCCACAAACAGCGAAGCGAGAGCAAGGCTCGGTCGCTGGTTCGCATCGAGCGCATCGATGGCGCCAAACACTCGCTCGGCATGTGTGATGGCGGTCGGAACGTCGATCCGCGCCAACAATGCAACGTCGACGTCCGTGTTCTGAACCGGTGCCCCAACCTGCGACGCGGCGGTGTCACGGTAGAAGCTCGCCAACAGTTCAAGGCCCGTGGCGTACAGAGCATCGGATGCCCGCGCAAGTTCACGCGCCTGACGCTCAAGATACGCCTTTGGGGCATTGTCGTCGGGGTACAGCATCAGTTGCTCAGCTCCCTGCCGCTCCTTGATCGCGTCGAGGAGCGGATCGGTGGCCTCGAGGACCCGCGATACCAGCCGGTATGCATCACCGGGATGCTCCGTGACGCTTCCGGGCACCGACAACCATGCCTCTCGGAACTCGACAACGGCAGGCTCAGTGGCGAGCGATAGCGCAAGACCCGGTCGGCCACCTGAAATCCGTGCTGCTTTGAACGCGCTTTCGCGATCGATACCGTTGGCTTGAAGTCCTGCAGCGACCTCATCCTCGCTGACCCTCCCAAACACGACGGTTCGGCAGCGACTTGCCACAGTAGATGGAAGATCATCCTCAGAATCGGCGACGAGGACGAACCTGGACGACGCTATCGGCTCCTCGATCGTCTTGAGCAGGGCGTTGGCAGCTTCGTCGTTGAGCATTGATGCTTCCTCGAACAGGAACACCTTCACCGAGGATTCGAGCGGTGCACGAACAGCAGCTGACACCACCATGCGAGCCTGATCGACGGTGACCGATGACCTACCGTCAGGAGCGACAACAACGACGTCGGGATGAGTTCCGGCCGCGGCTCGCCGAACGGCGTCGGCATCGGACCCACCGACGAGGTGCGCGGCGAACTCCCGTGCCACTGAGGCCTTTCCGACATTTGATGGTCCGACGAAGAGATATGCATGGGCCGGATTGGTGAGTTCTGACGTGAGCAGATCGACAATGGAGGAATGGCCGATGACCCCGGCGAATGGCTTCACAGCCCAAGCCTCTCGATCGCGTCGGATACCACATCGGAAACCGGCCGCGACGCATCCACAACAACGAATCGGTCCGGTTCTGCTGCGGCGAGCGAATCAAACCCGTCGGCAACGGACTCATGAAAGCTCGTCCCCTCCCCGCCAATACGATCGTCGACTGCCTGACGCGCCAGACCGTCTCCCGTGGTCAGCCTGAGAAGTACAACACGCCCCGGCCAAAGGCCACCAATAGCGATGTCGTTGAGCCTCCGTACATCCTCCAGACCGAGGTCACGCCCAATGGCCTGGTACGCGAGGGACGAATACGCCGATCTGTCGGTGATAACCCACTTCCCTGCCTCGAGTGCAGGGCGCACAACCGCGTGAATGAGCTGTGCTCGCGAAGCCGCGAACAACGCAGCCTCGGCAAGGGGCGCAGGTGCTTCCCCATCGCCAAGCAAGATCTCTCTGACTCGCTCTCCGACTTCGGTTCCTCCCGGCTCGCGGACAAAGACCGCATCCCTCCCCGAGTCGTTGAGATGGCGAACAACTTTGCGAGCAACCGTCGATTTGCCTGCACCTTCGATCCCCTCAAATGCAATGTATCTGTCGGCAAGCTCGGTCATGTGGAGAGCTTACGGCTCACCCCGCCCTGCCGCGAAGCGGACGCTCTGACACCCCGACAAGCTGGAACGCCCCCCTGCATCGTCTGCCAAGCAGACGCCGCGTTCCCCCGGCAGCCGGGGGGACTGGGCAAAAGCTGAAAGCTGTGAGCTGTGAGCTGAAAGCTCCTATTTCTTCTTGGGCGCTGGGCCCTTCGCCCGTTTCTCGGCCAAGCGTTCCGACGCATGATCGAGGGTGATGTTGTCGAGGGTTTCAGCGACCCGAAATGACACGTTGGTCTCGCCATCGGTCATGTAGAGACCGAAACGGCCATCTTTGACAACGATTTCGTTGCCGGTGGCAGGATCCTTACCGAGTTCCTTGAGAGGCGGCTTCGCTCCGCGCCGCTGTCGTGGCTTGGAGAGAGCTTCAAGGGCCTCATCAAGCGTGATCGTGAGGAGCTGCTCTTCAGTCTCGATGGACCGATTCTCCTTGCCCCAGCTCACATACGGTCCGTGGGGGCCATTCTTTGCGAACACGGGCTCGCTGTCTTCAGGATGGCGGCCAACCTCTCGTGGAATCGAGAGCAACCGAAGGGCATCGTCGAGCGTGAGGGTCGTGGGGTCCATGGACTTGAACACCGAAGCCATCTTTGGCTTGTCCTTCGAATCCGGGTCGCGTTCACCAAGTTGAAGATACGGCCCGAATCTGCCCGTCTTGAGGAAGATCTCGAGACCTGTGTCGGGATCACTTCCGAGAGAGCGTTCGTCCTTTGGCGCACCCAGCAACTCCTCGGCGCGATCAAGGTTCAACTCGTCTGGAGGTAGGTCTGGCGGAATCGACGCGCGATCCTCGCCGCGTTGGAGGTATGGCCCGTACTGTCCGGATCTGGCGACAATCGGTACGCCATCATCTCCGATCCCGATCTCAAAGGAGTTGACAACTTTTGGATCGATTCGCTCGAGTGCCTCCTCGGATACGAAGTCTGTGATCCCCGGCCTTGGGTTCTCGGAGTCTTTTACACCGTCGTAGAACTCCCTGAGATACGGAACCATCTCCTGATCGCCCGAAGCGATCCGGTCGAGATCTTCCTCCATCTTTGCGGTGAAGTCGTAGTCGACGTACTCAGCGAAGTACTGCTCAAGCAAGCCGACAACACCGAAGGCACGCCACGTTGGGACGAGTGCGGTTCCTTGCTTGAACGCATACTCGCGATCAAGGATGGTCGAGATGATCGACGCATACGTCGATGGTCGACCGATGCCGAGTTCCTCGAGACGTTTCACGAGTGACGCCTCGGTGTATCTCGCAGGTGGCTTGGTTTCGTGGTCGGTCGGCTCGAGGGTGACGGCGGCAAGCGCGTCACCTTCGACCATGTTCGGAAGATGTGTTTCTTGATCGTCGAGTGCAGCATCAGGGTCGTCTCTGCCCTCGACGTAGGCACGCAGGAAACCTGGGAATGTAATCGTTCGCCCGCTGGCGCGGAACCCGCAGGTTTCACCGTCGAGGGTGTCTGCCGTGATCTCGACCCTGAGACTCTCCCCCTTGGCGTCCTTCATCTGCGACGCGACCGTCCGCATCCAGATCAGTTCATAGACACGAGCTGCGTCCGAAGTCGGACCGAACTGTGCCGCGGCTCTGTCCATGTCCTGGAATCGATCACCTGCCGGTCGGATCGCCTCGTGCGCTTCTTGAGCGCCCTTGGCCTGTGTGCCGTAGAAACGCGGCTTCTCGGGAAGGAACTGCGAGCCGTAGCGATCCGCAACAAGAGATCGAGCAGCGTCAAGGGCGGTCGCCGAAAGATTCGTCGAATCGGTTCGCATATAGGTGATGAAGCCCTGCTCATAAAGCGCTTGGGCTGCACTCATGGTCCGTCGAGCCCCAAATCTGAGTTTGCGCCCTGCTTCCTGTTGCAACGTCGATGTGCGGAACGGGGCATATGGCTTTCGGGTGTATGGCTTGGACTCAACGCGGGTGACTGAGAAGTCTGCACCGCTCAGACCCTGCGCCAAGCTGATCGCATCTTCAGGCGACAGTGCCCTTCGATCCTTCTTGAGGTTTCCTGCGGCGTCGAAGTCGGCACCGTCAGCGACCCGCACGCTGTCAATCGTGCGTAGAGCTGCGGGGAACTCGGCACCTTCGGAGGCGAGCGTCGCCTTGAGACTTGAGTATGACGAGCGGACATATTCCATCCGCTCGCGCTCTCGGTCGACGAGGATTCGTGTGGCAGGAGATTGGACCCGCCCGGCCGAGAGCCCACGCCTCACCCGCCTCCATAGAACAGGGGAAACCTCAAAACCGAAAAGGCGATCGAGGATTCTTCGTGTCTCTTGGGCTTGAACGAGTGGCACATCGAGATCCCGAGGGTTGGCTGCTGCCTCCTGGATCGCTTTCTTGGTGATCTCGTGAAACACCATGCGCTGGACCGGAACCTTCGGTTTGAGCTCCTCGAGGAGGTGCCATGCGATGGCTTCGCCCTCGCGGTCTTCATCCGTTGCGAGGTAGAGCTCGTCCGCGTCCTTCAGCAGCTGCTTGAGCAGACGCACCTGCTTCTTGGAGGAATCGGAGACGACGTAGATTGGTGTGAAGTCGTTTTCGATATCGATACCGAATCGAGTCTTCGCCCACGCACCCTGCTTGCTCTCAGGCAGGTCTTTCTTGCGTGCAGGAATGTCGCGGATGTGGCCAACCGAGGACTCAACGATGAAGTCGTCACCGAGGTATCCACCAATCATCTTCGCCTTTGCTGGCGACTCGACAATCACAAGTTTCTTCGACAAGGCTCTTCCGATCGCGTCTGGGCACTTCAGAGGTACGGTATGAGATCCGACGTGTCAAGGCCGACACGCGGGGCAGAACCTAACGCAAATGCGGTGCAAAACCCTCGCGGACCCGTTCAACGACTCGCTGCCAGGTGAACTCCGACTCGACGTAGCTTCGCCCAGCGGCTCCCATTTCGTGTGCCTTGTTTGGGTCGGCAAGAAGGTTTGCGAGGTGCTCTGCGATGGCCGCGGACTCTGTGGCGATGTATCCGGTCTTCCCGGGAATGACCGTCTCGGGTGCACCTCCCGAATCGCCTGCGATGACAGGCACACCGCATGCTGCCGCCTCAAGGAAGACAAGCCCAAGGCCTTCGGCCTCAAGGCCGCCCCACCGCGACTTGCACGGCATGACGAACACATCCATTTCTTGATACAGGCCGGCAAGATCCGCCCACGGGACATCAATTTCGAACCGCACATCAACACCGAGCTTCTCCGCCTTTCTACGGATACGCGATTCGGTTCGTCCCTTCCCAACAAGCATCACCTGGACGTCAGTGTCGAGGAGCGATGCCGCTTCGATGACGCGATCTTGGCCCTTGCGTGGCACGAAGCGCGACACGCATCCAACGATCGGCTTTGCGTTTGTCGCCGCGTGTACCGGCGGGGTGAATGTGTCGATGTCAACACCCGCACGAATGTAGTTTGCCGGCCGGCCGGTGAGCCTCTCAACATTCGTTGCCGTGTATCTACTGATCGCAAAGTTGACGTCCGCGGCAGACAGTGTCTTTCCGAGCCATTGCTTGATTCCGGGCACCGCACCCGGGAGCGTGACTTCAGCTCCATAGTTCACGACTCCGAACGGGATGTCGAACTCGTCGCGTAGCGCAGGCCCCAGTGGGGTGAGAGGATGCGGGGCGCCGAACAAGATGGCATCGGGTTTGAGTCGGTGCACTGCGTCGAATACCAGGTGACGGGTCCGTCTGGTTGGAAGCATCCATCGCCGGTGTCCCCGCGTAACGCCGACTTCATCACTTGCGGCATCGTTGTCGGCGGGAGCCACCACGTGAACCTCATCGGGGTACGCGTCAACGAAGCTCTGGAGGTACATCTGGATTCCACCTGGTTTCGGCGGATAGTCGTTGGTGACGATGAGAAGGCGCACTGCATCAGTCCAGATGCGGGGCCACGTTGTATGACGCCAGTACGGCGGCGTCTTCATTCAACACGAAACTTGACTGCGCTGTATTGCGCGGGATGGTGATCCTTCCTCGTCCGGCGTTGGTGATCCCGAGCACGTTGACCGTCAGCGCCCGTATAGCAGCACCATGGGAAACAGCTATGTATGGCTCGGACATGGTTGCCTCGGCGAGTTTGTCTGCGGTCTGCCGCATCCTGACACCGGCGCCAATGAGGGATTCTCCGTATCCGCCCCTCCTCGTGTGGTCACCGTGCCCCGACTCGTACTCTGCGATATCAGCCGGATGCTGCTCAATGATCTGAGCCGTGGTGAGACCCTCCCATGCACCAAAGGACATCTCGACAAGGCCTTCGTCGCTTGTGGGTGATGCACCCATCCCTTCGCCAATGATCTCAGCCGTCTGCGTCGTGCGGATCCTCGGGGAAGTGAACACGGCACCGACGACGGGGGCATACGCTGCCGCCAAAGCCGCCTGCTGCTTTCCGAGATCCGTCAGCGGCGTATCGGTCGTGCTGTCCCATGTGCCAGCTACGTTGCCCTCCGATTGTCCGTGCCGGACAAACGTTGCGTGCTGGCCGGTTGGTCCGAATTGGTAGGGCTTGTGATCGAGGTGGGTTGCATCGTTGAACACTTCGAGGCGACGATCTCCACCGCTTCCGATCGTGATCTGGGAAACCGCGGTGTTGTGCGACGGAATCATGCGTCCGGTTCCCTCAAGCCCAGCAACCTGGCTCATCAGAGCCCAGATCACACCCCCGTGGGTGACAAGAACAGCATGCTCTCCGTCCGCAAGTTTGCCGACAAGCCCATCGAACGCAGCGCCAACGCGCCTGATGAACAGGGACATCTGTTCCCCACCACCGGGAGCGAGATCCTCACCGTTGGTGAATGCTTGCCATTGTTCGGGAAACCGTTCGGCAACCTCCGCTGATGTCAGCCCCTCCCATGAGCCGATTGAGAATTCGCGAAACCCCGGATCGGGAATCACATCCCCGAATACTGCAGCGGTTGTCATGGTTCGGGGGAGATCTGACGCAATGACAACATCGGGAGCGGCATCAGCGAACCGTCTTGCGAGCCGATCGATCTGGCCAAGTCCGACATTGGAGATTCCCGAGTCGGTGAACCCCTGCCAACGGCTCTCGCTGTTGGCATGCGTCTCAGCGTGCCTGATGACCGTTACGGTCTTGCCCATTGATCCTCTTCTCGTCCCGGGCGGTGAGCTACCAACTCCGAGCCGTCGACTGCGAGCGCAGCGAGTCTACGAAATGAATGCTGACGCAAAGATCAGGGAAACCACCGTCATGACCTTGATCACAATGTTCATGGCTGGACCTGCTGTGTCCTTGAATGGATCTCCGATTGTGTCACCGACGACGGCGGCCTTGTGCGCATCAGATCCTTTGCCGCCGTAGGCGCCGGATTCGATGAACTTCTTTGCATTGTCCCAGGCACCACCTGCATTGGCCATGTAGATGGCAAGGAGGAAGCCGGAAACCAATGCGCCGGCGAGCAACCCACCGAGCATTTCGACGGAGATGAACCCGACCACAAGGGGAAGCGCAACAGCGAGAGCACCTGGGATGACCATCTCGCGGAGAGATGCCTTCGTTGAGATGTCGACGCACTTGGCGTACTCAGGAACGACACCCTCCCGGCCCTCTCTCAGTCCAGGGATATCGCGGAACTGGCGACGGACTTCCTCGATCATCTGGAAAGCAGCGCGGCCAACAGCCTGGATGGTCATGGCAGCAAAGAGGTACGGGAACATGCCCCCGATGAACAGCCCCATGACAACCTTGATGTCGAGAATATCGAAGCCCTCCACTCCGACCGCCTTCGAGAACGTGAAAAACAGCGCAAGGGCGGTCACAGCGGCCGATGCGATGGCGAATCCCTTGGCCACTGCCGCCGTTGTGTTCCCGAGTGAGTCGAGCTGGTCAGTCGCCTCGCGAACGTCGGGTGGAAGATTGGCCATTTCGGCGATACCGCCGGCGTTGTCTGCGATCGGCCCGTACGCATCAACAGACACCGTGATTCCGAGGGTGGAAAGCACGCCGATTGCGGCGATTGCAACGCCGTAGATGCCAGCACCATCAACAGCAAGGTCTCCGGCCCAGTAGGCGGCGCCCATGCCAAGCGTCACCACGATCACGGAGTATGCAGCGGACTTCTTGCCCTCGGCAATACCGGCAAGGACGACTGTTGCGGGTCCCGTCTCGGACTGGCGCGCAATCTCTTTGACCGTCTTGTAGTGATCCGATGTGTACCACTCGGAGATCTTGCCAACGACGATCCCGACGGCGAGACCGACGATGACCGCCAGAAAGAATCCCCACGAGTTGTCCACCCCTTCGACGCCATCGAACATGAGAGGGGTGAGAGCAGCGACACCGACCACTGTGAGGCCCGCGGCTGCCCATGTCCCCGTGTGGAGGGCTCGGGCGAGGTTGTCTCCGCGGGGGCGTACGAGGAATGACCCGATGATCGAAGCGAGCATGCCGATTGCCCCGATCATCAGCGGATAGAAGATCATGTGCGGCAAGAACGCTGAGCCTGCAAAAACAATGGAGGCAAAGGCGATCGGTGCGACCAGTGAGCCGATGTAGGACTCGAAAAGGTCGGCTCCCATGCCTGCGACATCGCCGACATTGTCCCCGACGTTGTCCGCGATCGTGGCCGGGTTGCGCGGATCGTCCTCAGGAATACCGGCTTCGACCTTTCCAACGAGGTCGGCTCCAACGTCGGCAGCCTTCGTATAGATACCACCGCCGACACGTGCGAACAGCGCAATCGATGACGCTCCAAGGCCGATGGCGGTCACCATGTCAACCCAGAGTTCCTTTTCTAGAATCTCTCCAAAGAACCAGATCCCGACGGCGAACCCGAGAAGACCAAGTCCGGCAACGGTGAATCCCATCACTGCTCCGCCTCGGAAAGCGACGGGGAGCGCACCGGCGGTCCCACCTGTGCGGGCTGCCTCAGCGGTTCGCGCATTGGCTGCCGTCGCGATCCGCATTCCGATGAATCCTGCTAGTCCGGAGAGCGCTGCGCCGAACAGGTATCCGATGGCACCCCACGGACGTCCCCACTCAGGAAGGAGGACCAAGATGAGCACCGTCATGATCGCGACGAACCCGCCGATCGCGACATACTCGCGACGCATGAACGCCATCGAGCCTTCGCGGATGGCGTCCATGAGGCTGACCATGCGTTCGTTGCCAGGCGAAACGGCGAGGACCTGGCGACCGTAGAGGGCTGCGAGAAGGAGGGCGGCGACGCCCATTCCCATGGCTACATACAGCCACACATCGGGGTTTGACACAGAAATCACTCCTGGATAGAAGAGGTTGGAATGGGCGGGATTATAGGCGAGAAGGTTGCGGAGCAACCTTCTCGCCTATCGCTCACAGCTTTCAGCTTTCAGCTTTCAGCACTTCGACTCTCGAGTCGGACCGAACTGCTGGCGGTACGCCGAAAGCTGAAGCTCCGGTCGAGCAACAGCTCGACCGCTCATTTCCTCCACACCTCTGGGCTCAGAAGGATCAGGATGGGAAGAATCTCGAGGCGACCAACCACCATCAGGCCAGAGAGAACCCATTTGCTCACGGCGGGAAACACAAGGTAGTTGCCCGTGGGGCCGATCTCACCGAGTCCTGGACCGACGTTGCCGAGCGACGAAGCGACGGCCGAAACCATCGTGACCAGATCGAGACTTGAGTCTGCCACGAACCCGATCACGGCGATCGCAAACACGCCCGTCATGAACGCAAACATGTACAGCAAGAAGAAGGTCTGAACCGTCTCAACAACCAGATCGGGAACTGGTGTTTTACCGACGCGGGTCACAAACACACCTCGGGGATGAATGAGTCTTCGCACATCTGTTCTGGAGGCTTGGGACAGGATGAGGAGTCGGTCCGTTTTGATCGACCCTGATGTCGATCCAGCCATTCCCCCGACAAACATGAGTCCAACGATCATGACCTCAAGTGCTGGTCCCCACACTGCGAAATCGACTGTTCCGTATCCGGTCGTCGTCACGATCGTCAACGAGGTGAACACCGAATCCCGGATCGTGACGAGAACCGGTCCACCCCAGGTTCCGATTGCTATCAAGACAGCAGCGACCGAGATGATGCCGAGATAGACACGGAGTCCGAGCGACTTGAAGTATGCCAATTTGTCCCTCGTGAGGAACGTGTAATGGAGGGCAAATGACATTCCCGCGAGCGCCATGAACACGATGACGATCCATTGGGTATAGGACCCGAACGCACCGACGGAACCGACGTGGGTCGAGAACCCGCCAGTTGAGAGAGTCGTAAACGAATGGTTGATTGCTTCGAAAAACGACATTTCGCCGAGCCAAAGGAGCACCGCCTCGATCCCGGTAAGGCCGATGTAAACGTACCAAAGCCGCTTCGCCGTCTCGGAGAACCGTGGGGTGAGCCGGTCCGGGATGGGCCCTGGCGATTCGGCTCGTGCAAGCTGGACCGCCCCCATTCCAAGCAGTGGCAGGATCGCAACCGACAGGACGATGATCCCCATTCCCCCGATCCACTGTGTGAGGGACCGCCAGAAAAGAATGCCGTGGGACATCAGGCCGGGATCTGAGACGATCGAGGCACCGGTTGTCGTAAATCCAGACGCAGATTCGAATACCGCGTTTGAGATACTCGAGATCTCGCCGGTGAAGATGTACGGGAGCGAACCGACAAGGGCAATGGCGGTCCACGCCATCCCCACTGTCGCGAAACCTTCTCTTGTGCTCAGCTCGCCGGGCGAATCGAAGAAGAACCACAGCGCTATCCCGATGGTGAATGTCAGGATGGCACTCGCTGCGAGACCCGGGATGTCGGACCATTCGGTATAGACGATGCTGACCACAATCGGAATAGCCATCGCCGCACCGATCGCAGCAACGACCGCGCCAACAACGTGTAGAAGGTTTCGCCAGGACATGGCTAGCCCGAGAGGTTCTCAGCGATGGCAATTGCCTCTGGGAGAGCAATCACGATCAGATGATCGCCGACCTCGATCCGGGATGTCCCCCTCGGTACAAACGCCTCCGTGCCGCGCTGGATGCCTCCGATGATGAGTGAATGTGGGAGACGAAGATCGGCGAGAGTCTTACCTATCGCCTTGGAGTTAGGACCGACCTCAAGCTCGATCGCTTCAGCGTCTGAGTCCGAGAACGTAGCGACCGAATGGATCGCGCCCCTTCGGACAAACCGGAGGATCTCGTTGGCTGCCGAGAGGCGCGAGCTGACGGTTGCGTCGATGCCATGCCCGGATCCGAGGCCCATGAGATCGGTATTGGAGAACCGAGCGATCACCTCACGTGCACCGAAGGACTTCGCGGCAAGTGCCGCGAGAACGTTTTCACCGTCCCATCCGGTCAACGCCATCACGGTGTCTGCCGACTCGACACCTTCGGCACGGAGCAACTTGAGATCCGTCGGCTCGCCACAGACGGTGACAACCTTCGGATACTCTTCTGCGATCAACCGGCAGCGGTCCGCGTCTGGTTCGATCAGGGTGGTCTGGATCCCCCTGCCAGCGAGCATTCCTGCGGTAAGACGGGCGAGACGAGTCCCTCCAAGAACCATCACCTTGTTTGCGGGACGACTTGAAATCCCAAGCCACTTGTAGGCCTTTTTGGCCATTTTCGTGCGAGCCATCATGAGGACATGGTCACCTGGACTCAGAGTGGTGTCCCCGCGGGCGATCTCCGTTTCGGCACCACGAATGACAGCAACCACGAGCCAGTCCCACCCCTCAACACTCCCGCGAAGATCGGCGAGCGTCCGGCCAGCAAACTCGGTGTCCTTGCCGACGAATGCGCCGATGAGGACGAGCCTGCCGTCGGCAAACTCAACAAGTTCTGAGATTTCGCCACCTGCTGCGAGCCCCACAAGTTCCCGAGCAGCTGCCGCCCCCGGATCGATCACCAGATCAACACCAAGCGCCTCGACCTCAGCCTTGAGCTGGGGATCCTCGACCCGTGCCACCTTGAACGGGATGCCAAGCCGGGTACCTGCAGCACAGGCCAACACATTGACCGCATCAGACGAGCTCACCGCGATCAAGAGATCGGCGTCTTCGATCCCGGCTTTCTTGAGTGTTTCCGCCGAGGCTCCGTTGCCCGTAATTACGAGGCAGTCGATCTCACTTTGAGCTACCGCAGCAACTTCGGGGTCGGACTCGATGACCACGACGTCCTGGCGCTCAACCGAGAGTTTCTCAGCCAGAAACGACCCGATAGCTCCTGCACCGACGATGACTATTCGCATGGCACGAGAGCCTAGAGCGTTCCGGTGCCAGAACCCCATAGGGGGCTACTCAGGGATCGTCAATCGTGGCTTTGTCACTACCTGCGCCGACCAGCTTCATTGGGTCGAACTCCGCACGACTTGTCGCCGCGATCCTCAGCTGGCCAACCACGGGGAGGCTGATCGTCTTTGCAACCGTCACTGACACCGTGCGCTTGTCCCACGACGGGTCGAAAGGACATGAGCACGAAACCAGGGTTGTCCCATTCGCCTCGGCGAATCGGCTTGCTTCCTGCCGTGGGGTTCCGGTTGCACCAAAGGGCAGGAAAGTGACAGGGGCACTGGCAAGTGCTGCTGCATCGGCGGCCGACGCAGCGGTTGCATACGCCACCGCTGCTCCCCCCACAATCCCGACACCGAGAAGGAAGACCATCAGCACGACAGACAGACCAAAGCCGACCAGCATCGAACCGTCTTCACCGTGGGGCATCATCGTTCGACACGCATGGAAGCTGTTGATGTCAGTGTGACCGTGAAACCCCCGAAGATTGGGGTGGCGACCCGGTACGGAAGTGAAACGTTCACTGTGGCCTTCTGGCCGACCGTTGCAGGGCGCGACACGGAGATACGGGCGTTGGCAGCAAGGCCACCGAGAGCGGAACGGACCGCTGAAGAAGCTCGCGCCGTGTCAGGCGATGCTGCGGCTTCTCGCGCTCCCTCTCGAGTTGCGTGAACCAGTTGGATTTCCGATCGTGCGATGACGGCGACCTCCACGATCCCGAACAGCAACACGAGGACGAGCGGCAGGACGAGCGCGAACTCGACAACTGCCGACCCGGCCTCGCTCCGCATCATGCGATGGCTGCGAACGAGACGACCTTCTCGATGACGGTGTTGAAGAACGAGGGGAGGGCATCGGTCGTCGATGCCCAGGTGATGAGTGCCAGTGCAACGATCGCAGCGGCCACGAGCACCAGTGCGTACTCGGCCGTCGCCTGTCCGGATTCGGATTTTTTCATTGAGGTCTCCTTCTGGGAAGTGATTGGTGAGTTGTCACAGTGTGAGTTTCGAGACTCCGCCAACAACCGCAGGAACAACGGCTACGAGGAGGAATCCGGGCAGAATCAAGAGGGCGAGCGGGAACAGCATCTTCACGGGGAGACGAGCAAGACGCTCATCGTGGCGTGCATCATCTCGATCTCGTTCCGCGTCGCTGAGCCCTCGAAGTTCGGTTCCAAGAGCGGCTCCCGACGACGCCGACAGTCGCGCGATCTGAAACATCACATCGATCGGAGTCGGATCCGTCTCAGGGTCGACCGTTGCATTGCGGTTCGCTTGCCTGAGATGGCGCTCGAGATCTCCGGCAACTTGGGATGAAAGGAAACGACCTGCTGTGGAAACGGCAATCGAGAATGACACTCCCGCTTCAACCCCGCTCGCAACCAGATCGATCGCAGTCAGTTCATCAGCGCGGTCAAGGGCTGCCTCCAACCGCATCGATTGGATCCGCCTCACCTGAACAACACCGAAGTGTGACGCGGCGTACACGATCCCCAGGCCAGGGTGTACACCCGCTATCACGATCGTTGGGGCGACCAGCTGCCGATGCGGAAGCTGGAGAACCAACCCATAGACGATGGCTACAGCCAGGGCCACCACGATCATGTTGCTGCCCTCGACGAGATCGCGAACACCAACGCGGTTCCTGTGATCTGTAGTGCGGCACCCACGACCATCGGAATCACTACAACAGCTCCGCGAGGTTCTGGGATTCCCCGAACGGCAACAATGAGGGCCGTGAGAGCAAGGGGTGCCACCCCGACGACCCAGGCTGAAAAGCGGATCTGTGCGAGCGAAGATCGCTTCTTCGCGTCACGCAGTTCCTGGGCTTTGGCACGGTCAGCGAAAGCTGCGAGCGATGGGGCGACCGATGACCCGGTACGTTCGGACATCGCACACATGGCTGCGAACTGCCTCCCGTTTGTCGGCATCTTCGTCTTCATCGCATCTCCGATATGCGCGACTGAGGCTCCTGTGGCGCAGAGCCTGCGAGCATCGGCGGTCACCAAAGGGCTCGTGCTCGTGGAGATCGCATGGCGCAGTGTTCCCCCCGCAGAGACAACACCCGCGAGCGATCGGAGGAGCGCTACTTCCGACGACGCCGATGTCCTTTTCACACGCTTTCGCCATCCGTAGAAAGCTGCCGCCGCGACAAGGCCGATTGAACCGTAGATGGGGGAAACCGCAACGAGCCCAACGGCTCCAACGATCGGCACGGGAGCACCCACCAGGATGCCGATCCCGACGATGGTCCAGATCAACACGGGTACACCTCGTGGAGCCCGTCTCGCTCGATGCACGAGATCGTTTTGACCTTGCGTCCCGTGTCGGTTCGGTGAACGAATACGACGATGTCTAACGCTGACAGGATCTGGCTGCGCACGGTCTTCGATGACATGCCGGTTCCAAGCATCGAAGCAAGGGCTTCGATCCGGTCGAGTGCTTCATCGGGTCCATTTGCATGAACCGTGGACATCGATCCGGCGTGGCCGGTGTTGAGAGCCTGAATCATGTCAGCTGCTTCGGTACCGCGCACCTCGCCGACGATGATACGGTCTGGACGCAGCCTCAGCGCATGGGCAAGAAGCGAACGAATCGTGACCTCGCCCTTTCCCTCAACATTTGGTGGGTGGGCCTCAAGGCGGACGACGTGACCCGAGATCCTCAATTCCGCTGCATCTTCAACGGTGACTATGCGGTCTCCCGTAGCAATCGAGGCGCAGAGGACGTTGAGGAGCGTCGTCTTACCTGCACCGGTTCCTCCAGCGACAAGGATGTTGCAGCGGTCGGTGACGGCTGCGGCAAGGAGGTCTGCCCCGCTTTGGTCGACCCCTCCGAGTTGCACGAGTTCGGCCATGTCGGTCACGGATTGGAGGAACCGTCGTACGGCGACCACCGGCCCGTCGACCGATGCTGGTGGGATGATGGCATGAATTCTTGAGCCATCCGGGAGCCGGGCATCGACGGCTGGCACCGCACGGTCGATGCGGAGTCCGAGTGGGGCAATGACCCTGCGAACCGCCGCGACTATTGCTTCTTGTGAGCCGAACGTGACGTCGGTCAAGATGAGGCTTCCCTCCCGTTCGACCCATATCTCCGATTCAGAATTGATGAGTACGTCGGAAACGGTTGGGTCACGCAGCAGTCGCTCGATGGGGCCGAGCCCGACGACAGTGTCGACCGCATCGTGGATGATCTGGTGTGGAGCGAGCGGCGCCTCATCGGGTTTGATCGCTGCTGCGGCACGAGTCACCGAGGTTCGGTCGAGCGGAGTGTCGGACCGAACGATCGACGTCACGATTCGATCGACGGCGTTCATGCAGCTGTCCACACCCGCGAGAGCTGCCGAAGCCAGGGCGACTTCATCGGCATGGACCGCAAGCCCACGAGCGCATCAATCGTTGACCGTCCGGGTCGTGGCAGTACCAGGGCACCCTTGGGGGCGCCTTGTGCAAAACCGAGCTGCTGAAACACGATTCGCGTGGCGGGGCGGGTCATGAACGCGGCAGGGAGCAGTGGAAGGATCGAGATTGCCATGTCGGGTGGTGGGACTGCTGGATCGCATCGCAGCACGGTGTTTGGCCAGCGTTCGACCAGTTCACTCACGACGGAGGCGGCATCGTCCACTCCTACTCCTCCGTTGGGAAGCACGGCAACGACCTTGGGGCGCGGTTCGAGTTGTCGTCGCGTCGGGCCATCCGCAACAAGATCTGCAAGGGTGTACGGAGACGCATACTTCGGCCCAGCCGGATCGAGATCGATGACAAGGGTCTGGGATCTGGTCATTGCGAGACCGATCGGCGTCAGCACACTCAGCAACAGGTCGTTTGGCGACCAAAGGGCAACAACGGACACGGTTCCTCCTTCAACAGGAGGGGAAGCATCTCGAACCTATCGAATCCGGTCCGGCGGTACAAGACGTCTGTTTCGCCTATCGCTCACGAACCAATCAATGGGGGCCGATACAATCCGCACGATGACTGAAGCTGCCTTCTTTGACCTCGACAAGACGATCATTGCCGGATCCTCGACGCTTGCGTTTGGCAAACCCCTCTACAAGGCGGGGTTTCTCAGGCGTGGCACGTTGGTGAGATTGGGTGTTGCACAGCTGTCGTACATGCTGTTCGGTGCAGACGAGGATGATCTGGAGCGAGCAAGGAACGAGATGCTTGATCTGGTGTCCGGCTGGCACAAGGCCGAGATCGAAGCCATCGTCGCCCAGACCCTCGACGATGTCATTGAGCCGCTGGTGTTCGCTGAGGCTCTGTTCCTCATCGACGAACACCGCCGCGCTGGACGCCGGGTGTATGTCGTGTCGGCGAGTCCCGAGGAGTTCGTGACTCCGATCGCCAAGATGGTCGGTATCGATCACGTGATCGCAACGAAGATCCGAACTGACGGGCTTGGGCGGTACGTCCCTGAGCTTGAACGCTATGCAATGGGTCCCGGCAAGGCCGAGGCGATGAAGGAAGTTGCCGCAGAAGACGGCATTGATCTCGAAGGATCATTTGCCTACACGGACAGCTTCACCGACATGCCAATGCTTGAGATCGTGGGCAACCCGGTCCCCGTCAATCCCGAGAAGGAGCTACGGGAAATCGCAGAGAAGCGTGAATGGCAGATCCTTGAATTCCAGCGTCCCGTGACCCTCGGCCCACGGGTGCCGAGGCCGCCAAAGAAGGTCTGGCTCATCGCCGGTGCCGGTGCCCTCGGCGCAGCAGCCTTGTTTGCAGCGACACGCAAACGGAAGGGCTAGCACAAGAAAGAGCCCCGTCCTCCCGCTTGCGGGGGACGGGGCGGCTGCTTCGCAGACGCTGCAGGGGGGCATCCCACATTGCATCGCGCCTGCACCTTCTCTCGAACTGGGTGACGGGGTTCGTGGGCTCACACACCCCCCTGATTCGACTCCGTCGAATCTGTTCCCCCTGAAGGGAGGACGGGGTTGGGGTTGGGTTCGGGATCTGGGCTGAAGACCCAATAGGCAAGAGCACAAAGGGCAGTGAGTCCGACGACGACCGCGATGATCAACCACCACGAGCCCTGCGGGATGAGGGGCTTGGACGGGAGGGGTGCAGTGACATCGGAATCAATGCCGATCGGGTCAACGCCGAGTGCGATCAGATCAGTTGTCTCGGAGATGTCGGATCCGCCACCAGCGGGGAACCCCTCGAAGGCGATCTGCCAGTTCTGTGCCGTCGGAAGTACGACCCATCCAATCCACGTTCCGTCACCCTGTGGCGTCATCGCTGTTGGAGGCAATTCCTCATAGTCAGAAAACGGTCTGACAATGACCGCCTCTGCGGAGCCGTCGTACGCCACGGTGATCTCAACGGTGAGTCCTTGGCTGTCATCAATGGCCGAGCCTTCGGCAGCACCAAACGGCGAAGCAAGCGTGACCGCCGCGAGGATCCCTATGAGAAACGACACATCGACATCGTAGGACGAGCGAGCGCGAACGGTCGCCTTCATAGAGCCACCCGAGCGGGGCTAGCCTGCCACACATCCAATACGGAGTCCGACCGGGAGCTTCAATGACCGAGCCAACAACGCTTTTCGACAAGGTGTGGGCCGCCCATGTTGTGCACCAGGATTCCGATGGGCCTGACCTGCTCTATATCGACCTTCACCTGGTCCACGAGGTGACGTCACCTCAGGCCTTCGAGTCGATTGCAATGAGTAATCGCACCGTCCGACGTCCAGACCTGACACTTGCGACGATCGATCACGGCGTACCGACGACACCGAGGGACCAGGGCATCGACGACCCGATGGCGGCCAAGCAGATCGATACGCTGCGTCGCAACACACGCGAAACCGGGATCAAATTGTTCGATATCAACGACAAGCGCCAGGGCATCGTCCATGTCATCGGACCCGAGCAGGGTGTGACGCAACCCGGAATGACAATCGTGTGCGGAGACTCCCATACCGCGACCCATGGAGCGTTCGGTGCGCTTGCATTCGGGATCGGGACATCGGAAGTCGAGCATGTTCTCGCGACACAGACACTCCAACAGGCCAAACCACTATCGATGGCGGTGACGATCACCGGCGAGCTCCACAGCGGTGTCACGGCCAAGGACATCATCCTTGCGGTCATCGCACAGATCGGGACCGCAGGCGGAACGGGGTACGTCATTGAGTACCGCGGATCAGCCATCGACGCACTTTCGATGGAGGGTCGCATGACGGTGTGCAACATGAGCATTGAGGCGGGTGCACGGGCAGGCATGATCGCACCAGACGAAACCACCTTCGCCTATCTCAAGGGCCGACCGATGGCACCCTCTGGCACCGACTGGGACGAGGCCCTTGAAGCATGGAGAGAGCTACGCACCGATGACGGAGCAACATTCGACGCCGAAATTGTGATCGACGCCTCCACCATCGAGCCACATGTTTCTTGGGGGACGAACCCCGGCCAGACCCTTCCCATCTCGGGGTCACTCCCCCATCCCGATTCGGTATCGGACCCTATCGAGCAGGATTCGATCAAGCGTGCTCTCACCTACATGGACCTCGAAGCTGGTACCGCGATCACAGACATCGCCATTGACCGGGTGTTCATCGGATCGTGCACCAACGGACGCATTGAAGATCTTCGTGCTGCGGCAGCCGTTCTTGAAGGCCACACCATTGCAGACACCGTCACCGGGCTTGTAGTCCCCGGTTCAGGCCTCGTCAAGGAACAAGCAGAGGCAGAGGGTCTTGATACGATCTTCACAGCTGCGGGCCTTGAGTGGCGCGAGGCTGGATGCTCGATGTGCCTTGGCATGAATCCTGACGTTCTCCAGCCCGGCGAACGGTGCGCGTCGACGTCAAACCGCAACTTTGAAGGCAGGCAGGGGCGGGGAGGGCGGACCCATCTCGTATCCCCAGAAATGGCAGCGGCAGCCGCGATCCACGGTCATTTCGTCGACATCAGGACCCATACATGAATCCAGTTTCCATCGTCTCTGGCACCGCTGCTCCGCTCCCGCTGGCAAATGTGGACACGGATCAGATCATTCCGAAGCAGTTCCTCAAGCGTGTTGAGCGGTCAGGGTTTGGCGAGTTCCTGTTCTTCGAGTGGGCGTCAGACCAAGAGGGTGAGCCCAATCCGTCCTTCGTTCTCAACAAGCCCGAGTATCGCGATGCGGTCATCTTGGTGACCGGGAAGAATTTCGGTTCGGGATCGTCCCGCGAACATGCCCCGTGGGCACTCGCGGACTGGGGTTTCCAGGCAATCATCGCCCCCTCGGTTGCCGACATCTTCAAGTCGAATTGCTCCATGATTGGGCTCCTCACCGTTGAGCTGACCCCCGAAGAGGTCGACAAGCTCACGCTGATTGCTGAAGACCCAGAGAGCCAGATCACGATCAACCTTGAGAATCAGAGCGTGTCCGCTGAGGGGTTTGAGGCATCGTTCGATATTGACCCATTTGTCAAGCACTGTCTCCTCAACGGGCTCGACCACATTGCCCTGTCCCTTGAGCACCGAGACGAAATCGACAGCTTCGAGGCAGCGAGGCCGAGCTACAACCCCGTCGTGGCGTGAGCTTCACCCGTCAGGAACAGGCGCAAGCCATCCTTGACGGCAAGGCACGGCGGATGGCATCGGCCGTGCTCGGTCGACAAGCAACCACAGGGTCAGACTTCAGGGAAGCGCTGAGCGTGGAACGCATCGACCTCATCTCCGAAATCAAAGACGACGTGGCACTCAGGGCACTCGGTCGATCGATGGCCGGACCCAAGGACGGGCTCTACATCATCGACAAACCTGAGGGATACACGGTCTACCAGCAACACAACGGGGAACCGTACGAAGTGTTCACGGGTCTCGACTTCAACGCCGCACGCGACGCTGCCATCGACTGTATCGTCATGATGAACGGCATCCCATACGAGATCACCTAGCCGACCAAAGGAGACACCGGGTGCTATCCCCGTATCCCCCAGAGATGGCAGCGGCAGCCGCGATCCACGGTCATTTCGTCGATATCAGGACCCATACATGAATCCAGTTTCCATCGTCTCTGGCACCGCAGCTCCGCTCCCGCTGGCAAATGTGGATACAGATCAGATCATTCCGAAACAGTTCGGCAAGAGGGTTGAGCGGTCAGGGTTTGGTGAGTTCCTGTTCTTCGACTGGGCGACAGACCAAGAGGGTGAGCCCGATCCGAACTTCGTTCTCAACAAGCCCGAGTATCGCAACGCGGTCATCTTGGTGACAGGAAAGAATTTCGGTTCAGGATCGTCCCGCGAGCACGCCCCGTGGGCACTCGAGGACTGGGGCTTCCAAGCGATCATCGCCCCTTCGTTCGCCGACATCTTCAAGTCGAACTGCTCCATGATTGGACTCCTCACTGTTGAACTCTCCCCGGAAGAGGTCGACAAGCTCACACTGATCGCTGAAGACCCAGAGAGCCGCATCACGATCAGTCTCGAGAATCAGAGCGTGTCCGCTGAGGGGTTCGAGGCATCGTTCGAGATTGATCCATTTGTCAAACACTGTCTCCTCAACGGGCTTGACCACATTGCTCTGTCCCTTGAACACCGGGACGAAATCGACAGCTTCGAGGCAGCAAGGCCGAGCTACAACCCCGTCGTGGCGTGAGCTTCAACAAGGAACCACAGGGTCGGACGTCAGGCAAGCGCTGAGCATCGAACCGCCGCGTACCCAGGGTAAGAACCGACCGTCACGGTGGGTTACAGCCCACAGAACGAGCGGTACGTTCTACCCCACAGACCCGTAAAACACCGTGTCGCCAACGGAAATGCCGATCCCTTGGGGCGCGTGGTCGGCTGCGACGATGAAGCCGCGACGGCCGTCGTGGAGATCGGCAAGGGGTCCTTCGATCTCGGCGAGCGGAGCGACGACATCGAGACCGAGCATGAAGCTGGTGAACTCCACGCACGGTGCTGCAACCCTCGGACGTTCCAGCGCGACAAGCTCGCCATCGGCCGTTTCGATCACCAGTCCCTCACCAAGGTCATCAAGCGACAGCGGCGGACCGTCGATCAGGATGTTCTCGCCAGCAATCCCGTCTGGAGCGTTCCCGAATCGTTCGGCCATGAGCGCATAGTGGCCGGTGAACCCGACCGACAGGGGACGTCGACCGCCGGCCCGCGAGGCAGGGTGCGCCTTGTGGTGGGCATCGATGACCCAGGTGTCGTCATGCTTTCCGACCATTCCCCAGGCGTCCACTGAGGCTCGCTGCACCGAGAGGATGCCCTGGGGCATGTAGCCCACTCCCTTGGCCTTGATCGGGTATTTCTGTATCTGAAGTCGCACGATCTCGCCGATGTGCTCACCCTTGTTCATCGTGGATCTCCTTGAGGACATCGTTGAGAATGTCTGGCCGGTCGGTCACGATACCGTCAACTCCCATGTCCAGAAAGCGTCGCATGTCCGTCGGGTCGTCGACGGTCCACAGATGAATCTGTGCTCCGACATCGTGGATCGCGTCGATCAGTTTCCGGTCGATCTTCGCCCCCTTCATGTCGTGTGGGACCTGATAGGCGTCAGCATTTCGTTTCACCGAACGCCCAACCCGGGACGCGGCATACATGGCCGTTGCCGTTGTTGAACCTGCCGACGTCGCTATGCGACCCTTCGTGATCCTGCGGAACCGCGCCGTTCGGGCGTCGATGAATCCACCGATCAGGACCGCGTCCTGCTTTCGCTTCCGCACAACCACGTCGGCAACGGCCCATTCGGCGTTCTTCCCCTTCAGGTCGATGTTGAAGTTGATATCGTCGAAGGTGTCGAATGTGTCGTCGAGACGGGAAATGCCGATACCAGCACCACGAAGTGGGAAGGACTCTCCGTCCGGTGAGAAGTTGTATGCAGCGTCGAGGCGTTTGAGGTCGTCCCAATCCCAGTCGACAATCCGGCCAACCCCATTCGTCGTTCGTTCGAGCGATTCGTCGTGAAACACCACGACCACACCATCACGGGTGACCCTGATATCGGTCTCGATGTAGCGGTAGCCGAGATCGACTGCACCCTGAAACGCATGGTGCGTGTTCTCGGGCCACAAGATTCTGCTGCCCCGATGGGCGAATCGAATCGGCTGCTCACGACTGAGATAGGGACGGACAGACATGGCCGCGAGGCTACCCCCTCCACGCGTACCCACGTGTACGTACGCGTACCCAGGGTATGAACCCGCGCTTTTCGGTGGGCTACAGCCCACAGAACGAATTCAAGGTGCTCAGACGGGGACACCGCGTTTGATGACACGGCGTACGAGGTCACCGTCTGGCCGATACACAAGGTGCTCGTATGACAATGCGTCGAGCATCACAAGATCACCAAGTTTGCCCTCGGCGACCACACCGCGGTCGTCGAGTCCGAGGGCTGCGGCGCCCCCTGCGGTCGCTGACCAGAGTGCCTCTTGGGGTGTGAATCCAGACGTCGTTGCAGCAAGGGCGATGATGAACGGCATTGTCTCGACATAGCTCGTTCCCGGGTTGCAGTCAGTCGCGATTGCAACTGTGACACCTGCATCAAGAAACCGTCGACCGTCCGGTGGCGGTTCCTGCATGGTGAGTGAGACACCCGGGAGTAGGACTGCGACGGTTCCGGCCGCGGCGAGCGCCGTGAGATCGGCATCGGTTGCGTGGTCAAGATGGTCGGCCGCTACCGCACCGACGGATGCGGCAAGTGCGGCGCCACCCGAGTGTGAGAGCTGATCGACGTGGAGTCTGATATCGAGGCCTGCCCGCTTTCCAGCCTCGATGATCCGCTGTGTCTCATCGAGCGAGAAAGCCACATCGTCGCAAAACACGTCGATGAAATCGACTCGGTCAGACACCGCGTTCAACATCTCGCCGGCCACAAGCTCAACGTACGCCGAGCGGTGGTCGCGAGACTCGGGGGCGATGACATGGGCTCCGAGGAAGGTCCGAACAACATCGATGGGAAGGCTTGCATCGATCGCATCGATCGCATCAAGCATCTTGAGTTCCGTTTGCGTTTCAAGTCCGTACCCCGTCTTGATCTCCACAGTGGTCGTACCGTGCCCAAGCATGCGTACAACCCGTTCTCGGCTGGCAAGCACGAGTTCGGCAAGGTTGGCGGCTCTCGTCGCTGCAACCGTCGAATAGATACCGCCTCCCGCCTCCTGGATCTCCTCGTAGGACGCTCCCGTAAGACGCATGGCATGTTCATGGGCGCGGTCGCCTGCGAATACGACATGGGTGTGTGCGTCGACAAAACCCGGAACGATGGCAACACCTCGGGCGTCAATCATCGGTAGGGTCGCAAACTCGGGTGGGACTTCACCAGAGGAACCGACCCATGCAATCACACCACCACGGATACCGACCGCAGCATCGTTGATGATGCCGAGACGGTCATCGATGCCACCATCGTTCGTGACGAGCTGGCCGATGTTCGTGATCAGGAGGTCGGACATCGTCCGGTCACGAATCGAGCATCGGGATACGCACGCCGCGTTCGTGGGCGACCTCGATCGCCCGTTCGTAGCCAGCATCGGCGTGACGGATGACACCCATCCCGGGGTCGTTGGTCAAAACACGCTCGATCCGTTGGGCCGCCTCGTCGGTTCCATCGGCAACGACCTGGGCACCTGCGTGAATCGACTTGCCCATGCCCACCCCCCCTCCGTGATGGACGGCTACCCACGCAGCACCCGAGGCAGTGTTGATCAGCGCGTTGAGGATCGGCCAGTCGGCGACGGCGTCCGAGCCATCGAGCATCGCCTCGGTTTCACGGTACGGCGATGCAACGGATCCCGAGTCGAGATGGTCACGCCCAATGACGATCGGTGCAGAGACCTTCCCCGTTCGCACGAGATCGTTGAAAGCAAGTCCGGCCCTGTGGCGTTCGCCGTATCCGAGCCAGCAGATACGTGCTGGGAGGCCCTGGAACTCGACCCGGTCTTCTGCCATGTCGAGCCAATTGAGCAGCGGAACGTTGTCAGGGAAGAGCTCGCGGAGGGCATCATCCGTCGCTTGGATATCGGCGGGATCCCCTGACAGAGCGATCCATCGAAACGGTCCGAGCCCTTCACAGAACAGATCCCGAATATATGCAGGGACGAAGCCTGGATACGAGAAGGCGTCGGCATAGCCGCCCTCTCGTGCCTCACCTCGGAGGTTGTTTCCGTAGTCGAAGACCTCGGCCCCTGCCTTCCTGCCAGCCGACCATCGCCCGACAGTGGGCAGCCATCGATGCCCTGGCCCGCTCGACATATTCCCCGGGTTCTTCAGCTCGGAGCGCGGCGGCCTCCGAGAGGGTCAACCCGACAGGGACATAGCCGTTGAGGGGGTCATGTGCAGACGTCTGGTCAGTCACGATATCGATATCGACGCCGCGGTCGAGCAGATCCTGGAACACCTCGGCAGCGTTGCCCACGACGGCGATCGAAACGGCCTCCCCGTTCGCCTTTGCCTCAAGAGCTCGTTCAACGGCGGCGTCGAGGCTTGGGGCGAATTCATCAACGTATCGAGTGTCGAGGCGTTTCTGAATCCGTTCGGGATCGATGTCAACGGCGAGGCAGACACCTTCGTTCATGGTCACCGCAAGCGGTTGCGCTCCACCCATGCCACCAAGACCCGCCGTCAGCGTCAACGTGCCTTTGAGTGACCCACCAAACCGCATTTGGGCAATCGCAACGAATGTTTGATAGGTGCCCTGGAGAATTCCCTGCGTTCCGATATAGATCCATGAGCCTGCGGTCATCTGGCCGTACATCATCAGTCCAGCGTCCTCGAGATCCCAGAACGTCTGCCAGTTCGCCCAGTCCGGCACAAGGTTCGAGTTGGCCAGAAGTACCCGCGGAGCCATCTCGTGAGTGCGAAACCGCCCAACGGGCTTGCCTGACTGGATGAGGAGTGTCTCATCGGATTCGAGATCGGTCAGGCTCTGGACAATCGCATCGAACGAATCCCAGTTCCGTGCCGCCTTCCCCCGGCCACCGTAGACGACGAGGTCGAGCGGTATTTCAGCGACTTCTGGATCAAGGTTGTTGAGAAAGCACCGAAGCGCTGCCTCCTGGAGCCAACCCTTGGTGTTGAGGTCGGTACCGGTTGGGGCCTTCACAGTTCGAGGCCCAGATCCGTAGGCGAATGCGGCGGTGTCGTCTGTCATGTCATGCTCCGATCTCGATGCGGCTGAAGGCACCCGATTCGATCAGTTCTGCGATCGCAGTCATGTCCACGCCCGGTGGACGATCCTCGACGAGAGGCTCGCATACGGATCGCACGACATCTTTGACGGCTGCCGTTCCGGGCGCCAGAGTGGCGTCCCGCTGCTCGGCACCTTGAGCAGCACACATCAGTTCGACGGCGATGACCCGACCAGTGTTGGTCAGCACCGTATCGAGCTTGGTCGCTGCACCCCATCCCATTGACACATGGTCCTCCTGGAGCCCCGAGGTCGGAATCGATTCGACCGACGCGGGATGAGCGAGCACCTTGTTCTCGGCAACGATCGCGGCCGCTGTGTATTGCGTGATCATGTACCCACTCGACACGCCGGGTTCGGTGGCCAGGAACGCTGTGAGCCCGCTTGAGCGATCCGGGTCGAGGAGCCGATCGGTTCGGCGTTCGGAAATGGATCCAAGCTCGGTGACGGCGATCGCAAGAAAATCGAGTGCAAAGGCGAGTGGTTGTCCATGAAAGTTGCCTGCTGAGATCACATCACCGTCTTCGGCAAAGACGATGGGGTTGTCCACAACCGCACCGAGCTCGGTCGTGAAAACGGTCTCGGCATAGGCAATCGTGTCACGCACAGCGCCGTGGACCTGGGGCGCGCACCTGAGGCTGTACGCATCCTGGACCTTGTGTGTGAAGTCGTGATGATGCATCTTCGAGATCTCTGAGCCTTCGAGAAGCTGCCGGATCCGCCTCGCGGACTCCGCTTGACCCTTGTGCGGTCGAAGGTCGTGGATTCGTTTCTCAAATGGCCGTGTCGATCCCATCAATGCCTCGACACTCAGCGCACATGCTGCGTCATCAGCGTCGACCAGTTGTCGCGCCCTGTGGACCGCGAGGCATCCTTGGGCGAGCATCCCCTCCGTTCCGTTGAGCAGGGACAGCCCTTCCTTCGGCCGGAGCTCCAGCGGTTCAATGCCGGCGGCCTCAAGGACTGGGGCGGCCGGGACCTGCCCATCTTCGGAAAGCACGAAGCCCTCGCCGATCAGAGGAAGTGCGAGATGCGCAAAGGGTGCGAGGTCTCCGGAGGCTCCGACGGATCCCTGCGCTGGTACGGCCGGGAGGATGTCGTTGGTGAGGAGCGCAATGAGTTTCCTGACGACGACCGGTCGAACCCCCGAATAGCCCTGTGCCAGGGTTCTCGCACGACACAACAGCATGGCACGGACAACTTCGCGAGACATCAGATCACCAACACCTGCTGCATGACTCCGAATGAGATCGTATTGGAGGTCTGTCGCCCGATCGCGGGGAATGTGCGTGCTGGCCAAGGCTCCAAACCCGGTTGTAATGCCATAGACGATCTTGTCCTCGGCGACAACGCGCTTGACCAGCGCTGCCGCAGGTTCCATGCGCGCATCAAGGTCGTCACCAACAACGACCTCCGCCACACCGTGGGCGACTGCGACAACCTCGTCGATCGTTAGCGGTGACCCATCAACAACGACCTGCACTCGGTGTCCTTCCCTCGGATTCCTTCACCAGGCAGGCTAGGAACAACCGTGGGCGTCCGCTGGCGGACGCCCGGGATTGCCGATGACCGATGACCGATGACCAGCGTGCTGGACTCCCAGGAACCCGACTCAATACGGTTGCCGAATTCGGTTGTTGCTACTTAGCAAGTAGCTCTCGGATTGCGTCGCCCATTCGCAGGCCCTCGCGCTCGCGCAGGCCGACATTCGCAGCCAGGAGTTCGAGTTCTTGGGCAACGGCGCGGGCTCCGCCCGGGATTTCATGGTCTTCGAACCACGCCTCGATCGAGGCGGCGACCTCAGGCTCCGAGCGGAGGTGCAGCTGGTGGATGAAGCCTCGCTTGTTTGCGTGAGGCATGGTGTCGACCACCATGTCCCAGTGGTCTTCAACAAGCTTCCAGATCATCGGTCCGTTGTCGCGGTGACCGACAAGAAGAGCGAGAACCCAAAACGAATCCTGTGTCTTGATCTGACCATCGAGCACCATGTGGAACATACGCTCAGCCGAACCTGGATCCGGAATCTGTGTGGCCGCGCGCAGGTACTTGACGGTGTGCTGTGGGTTTGTTGCGTTCTTCGACTTGTCGACGAGTTCGTCGAACAGGCCGGCGTTGCTGCTGCTCGCAACAATCATCAGCGCAGCATCAGCAACTTCGGCATCGACTGGTTCTTCGGATCGGTACACGTCAGTGGCCGTATCGATAGTCTCTTGATCTGCACCAAGATCTCCAAACGTGCGGAGCAGGAGCCCACGCATCTGCCTTTGACGATCGGATTCGCCTGCGCCAACCGACCAGCCGAGCTGATTGACCTTCCCCGACACGACGTCGCGAACAAACCGCTGCATGGCAGATCGATCATCTGAAGAGATGACACGGTCAAGGTTCGCAACGCCCGAAAGGGCGATCGACCACACGTCGACCTCGTTCTCATCCTTGAGACCTGCAACGAGCTTGAGATAGCTCGAAGCGGGCGCATCTCCCTTGACGACCGCGGCGTATGCGTCTGACACGATTCCGTAGCGTTCGATCGGATCAAGGTCCGGCAGCCTCTCGATGACACCGGGCAGCAACTCCTGGCTGTAGCCGACTCGGAAGAACCCCTCTCCGCCAGCGTTGGCAATGAGATCGCCAGCAGCCTCGATTGTGACCGGTTCCTCACCGACAAGGGTCTTCCCGTCGCCTTGTGATGATGAGTACAACACAGGAAGCTGCCATGTGCTGTCGCCGTCGCCGATGAGGCGGAAATGCTGCTGCGTCAGGCGGATCCTGTCACCGTCGCGTTCAACAATCAGTCGCGGATAGCCGCCCTGAAGAATCCATGTATCCATGATCTGGCCGACTGGCTCGCCTGAAGCTTCTTCCAACGCAGCCCACAGATCAGGTGTGTCGGTATTGCCATATGCGTGCTTCTTCAGGTAGGCGTTGATCCCGGAACGGAAGGTCTCTTCCCCGATGTACTGCTCAAGCATCCGGAGCACGGACGAACCCTTCTGATAGGTGAGCACATCGAACATGGCGTTCGCATCAGAGGGAGACTTGACCTCAAACTCGATCGGTCGCGTGGATGCCAACGCATCAATCTCTTGACTGATTGCTCGCATGGCGGAAAACGACAGCCAGCGGTTCCACTCAGGCTTGTACGCATCGACACACTTGATCTCCGCGAAAGTCGCAAAGGCCTCGTTGAGCCAGATGCCGTTCCACCACTTCATGGTGACGAGATCACCGAACCACATATGCGCAATCTCATGTGCGATGACATCGGCAACCCTCGTGAACTCGGTTTGCGTCGCTGTCTCAGGATTCAGAAGCAGCGCCGTTTCCCGGTAGGTGATGCAACCGAGATTCTCCATTGCGCCGAATGCAAAATCGGGGATCGCAACCATGTCGAGCTTGTCTCCCGGATACGGAATGTCGTAGTAGTCAGCGAAGAAACGCAGGGCGTGGGCGCCCATGTCGAGGGCAAAGTCAGTGAGGTGCTCGTTTCCGGGCGGTGCGATGATCCGAAGCGGCACGCCACCGACATCGACCGGGTCGGTCGCGACAAGCTCTCCGACAACGAACGCCACAAGGTAGGTCGACATCTTCATGGTCGTGTCGAAGCGGACCTCGACCTTGCCAGAGTCGAGCGCAGTTCTGCCGATCTCACTGGCGTTGGTGACGGCAAACAGACCGTCGTCGACGATCAACGTCGTGCGGAAGGTTGCCTTGAAAGCTGGTTCGTCCCAGCACGGGAAAGCACGGCGGGCATCGGTCGCCTCGAACTGGGTCGTGGCAATGGTGTGTTCGTTGCCGTCGTCGTCGGTGAACACCGACCGGTAGAAGCCACGGAGGTCGTCGTTGAGGTTGCCGGAGAAATCGATGACAAGCACCGCTCTTCCCGACGAGAGTTCCCTGTCGAATGTGAACGTTGCTGTTTCGGCATCTTCGTCGAGTTCGACCGAGCCCTGTTGTTCGATAGCCCCTTGGGCTACTGTCACAGAACGCAGATCCAACTCGATCGCGTGCAGTTCAATGGTTGCGGTGGGTTCGACAATGTCGAGATCGATCGTGACTGATCCTTGGAACGATGCGTCAGCGAGATCCGGTTCGAGGACAATGTCATAGTGGCTCGGCACCACGATTCGTGGCAGACGGTAGTCGGCTTCCGAAGCCATGGATTCCCCTTCGAACGGCTGGCAGTTGTGCTCGATGCTAAGGGACGCCAGATCCGTATTGAGGAGGTCGCTACCGTTGCATCATGTGCAGATCAATTCACAGGCTCAGAGACGGACAACAGATCCACGACCGCGCCGCAATCGACGAGGCGGCACGCCAATACGTTCGCAAGGTATCCGGCTTCACGAAACCCGCGGTCCACAACCAGGCGGCATTCGACCGCGCCGTTGAAGAAGTAGCAGCGACCACCGAGCGCCTCATGGAGTCCCTCGTCGTTAGGTAGGTCAGAAGTCAGACGTCAGACGTCAGACGTCAACGGTTTTCGACTTCGCCTGTCGAGACATCATCTATCGCGTCGCCGACAATGATCTTGTCGATGGTTGCGCTGAGGAGTCCGTACGAGACAGGGCCCGACGCCTTTCCAACGACGATGCCATCTCGGTCAACGAAGAACGTCTCGGGAAGGCCGAGGACACCCCACTCGAATGCGGTGGTTGATCCCTTGTCTACCGTGTACACCGTTGCGTCGCTTCGTCCGAGTTCGTCGAGGAACGCTTCGGCGCGGTCGGGGGTGTCCTGGTAGTTGATCGCGATGAAGGTGGTGTCGAACGCCTCGTAGTCGGATGCTGCCTGGGTGAGTGCTTCGTGCTCGGTCCGACATCCGAGACACCATGACGCCCAGAAGTTGACGACGACGATGTCCCCTTCGTAGTCGGCGACCGATATCTCACCGGATCCATCCATGAGTGCGATCGGCGCATCAGGTGCTGGCTGGCCGCGCAGCGGAGATGCCGTAACGCTCGGGTCCGATCCAAACCGGGACGCGAAGATGATTGCAAGAAGGAGGAACACAAGCCCTCCAGCAATAACAACCCACACCATGCGAGACCCGCGTTGTTCCGCCGTTTTACCCATCGGTTTCACGCAGGGTGGCTATGAGTTCAAGAGCGAGGTCCTTGATCTCTTGAGGGGTGTCATCAGACGATGCCACGGTCGCGAGCATCACGATCGCCTCGTCGTTCCGCCCGAGGGATACATATACGTTTCCGAGAAACCAGCGAGCAGTCAGGAAGGTGGGATCTCGCTCAAGCGCTGCTTCGAGATAGCCAGCAGCCAGATCGTCGTATCCCGACAGGTAGGTCATCCACCCGACATTGGCAAGCGCTTCTGGATTCTGTTCAGACTCCAGGATGACGAAGTAGTGGTCAAGGGCCTTGTCGAAATCGCCCTCCTCGAAGTACCGTCGAGCCAACGCAAGTCTCATGGGAATGACACCTGGATTTTCCCCGACCACAGCCTCCATCTCATCGTTCGATACGGTCGATAGATCCCGCCCGTCCGGATCTGTGAGCGCCGCCTGCGCGACACCCTCGACACCGCTGGTTGAGTCTCCGGCGAGTGAGACAACCGCGAACGTTGCGATTCCGGACACCGCAAGGGCAACGACGAGGATGCCGATCTTGGCCCGTTTCGTGAGCCACGTAGCCTCATTTTCAATATCGTCGGACGAGTCGTCGGTTTCCACGGATCTGGCGGCAACGACGGCACTGAGTTCAGCGGCGTATCTATCAGTCAGGCGCTGCGCAGTGGCCTCGTCGATATCTCCGTCAGCAAGCTGCTGTTCAACGTCGGCAAGCTCCTGATTGAGTATCTCGATCGTTTCCAGAGATCGGTCGCTAGTGGTCTGTCGCCTAGTTGATGCCATGAGCTCCCCGAGTCATCGGCGTTGTCTGGCAAGGACGCAGGACGAAGGTGCGCTTGACCGTGCATCGAGGACGAGGACGTAGCCAGCGACGTTGAGGGCCGGGGAGATCGGGTAGCCAATTGAGCGACAGACCACTAGTCACTGGCACTCGCATTCGACGTGCGAGAGGCTTGCCTGATACCAACAATCGCGACGAGTCCACCGATCAGGGCTGCAACCGGGAGCGCCCACAAGGCAATCGACCAGTTTGAGGTTGAGTTGTCAAGGATGTATGAATCACCAAAGTTCGCTGCGAACTCGGCACGGATCTCCTCATCGCTTTCACCCGATTCGACCTTTTCACGGATGAGTGCTCGGTAGTCCCCCGCAACCGCCGACGATGATTCCTCGAGGGACTCACCGTTGCAGAACGGGCATTTGATCGAAGATGCCAGAGCCGACACTCGGTCGTCTGTGGTCGGTGCAGATGCCGTGCCACCGGCAAGACCCACAACGATGATCCCAAGCGCGATCGCACCAATGGCAATCGGAAGCAACGTCTTCATGGTGTCATTCATCAGCCGTCTCCTGCGAGACCGGTTCGTGCGCTGTCACCAGATCTGACGTTCGACGACGTCGTGCTGGTTTCCGCATCATGGCAAGACCACCACCGGCAACGACAACAAGACCTCCGAACCAGAGCAGCCACTGATACGGGAAGATGAAGACGTTCAGCAGCACAGATTCGGCCGATCCACCCGCGAGTCCGACGTACACGTCAGTGCTGAACGATGTCCACACTTCTGGCGTGCCGATGGGCTGTGCAACGCCGGGATAGCTATTGACGGAGGGCCTCAATAGTGCCTTCTCAGTGCTGCACGATTCGTCGAGGACGAGGATCTTGGCACCAGTCACCGTTCGGTGTTGCTGAACGCTCTCGAACGGACCGACATAGGAGAAACAGAACCCGCCGGCTACCGCGGTCTCACCCTGATCGATTCGCACAACCTCTCGCACCGCAAGACCACTTGTTGTCGCAAGCGCAATCGCGACAAGGGCGATACCGAGATGGGCAACCTGTCCGCCCCAGTAGCCCGGATCGTTTGCCACCACCTTACGCGACGCCGCGAGTAGCCCCTCTGGCCGTGCAGCGACCACCTCGACAAAGCGAATCACAAGGGCGCCGATGACAAAGACCGCGATGACGAGTGTGACAAGCACGCCCACGGAATCGAGCCCGGCAAGGACAGCCACGGCACCCGCCACGAAACCAATGGCAATGGCCCACCGGAGTCGTTTCCACAAGACCGCACCCGTTGCGACCCTCCACGGGGCGACTGAACCGAGGCCGATTGTCAACAGCAGCAGGAGGGCAAGCGGAACCGCAGCCTTGTCAAAGAACGGACGCCCGACCGAGACCTGATCGCCGGATATGGCCTCAACGATAAGGGGGTACATGGTTCCGAACAGAACCGTGAATGTCAGGACGGTCAGCAGCAGGTTGTTGGCAAGGATGAACCCTTCGCGGGAAACCAGCGAATCCAAACGCGGAGCTTGAGCGATGTCACCTGCACGCACGACGAAGAGAACCAGGGAGGCGCCCACAACGATCAGTAGGAATGTCAAGATTGCGGGACCGACGGCAGATTGGGTGAAGGAGTGCACCGAGGCAATTACGCCGGACCTCGTCAGGAATGTGCCGAGGATCGTGAGCGCAAATGCAGCTATCACCAGCATGAAGTTCCACGCTTGGAGCATGCCGCGCTTTCGCTGCACGAGCGCCGAGTGGAGGAACGCAGTCGCTGCGAGCCACGGAAGCAGTGCGGCGTTTTCGACCGGGTCCCACGCCCAGTAGCCACCCCAGCCGAGGACCTCGTATGACCACCACGCACCGAGGAAGATCCCAATTGTGAGGAAGATCCATGAGATCAGCGTCCAACGGTGGGAACGGTCGAGCCAGGAAGTGCCTGATTCCTTGAGCCACAGCGCAGCGATCGCAAAACCGAACGGAACGGTCATCCCGACGTACCCGACGTAGAGCATCGGCGGATGGATGGCCATGAGGATGTGGTTTTGCAGCAGCGGGTTCGGGCCGAGCCCCTCAACGGGGGCGATCGCTGTCGACAACGGCCACCATGAAGTTGCACTGCACACACCGCCTGCGACATCGGTGCAGACAGCAAACGGATTTGCAGCGGTCGCCATCAATCCGAACCAGAACACCGCAACGCCACCCATCACAGCAAGGGCGAGGATTCCGAGTGGATCGTCGGAAGAATTCGATCTGAAGACGAGCCAAATGAACACAGCAAGCAGCAGCCCCCATAGGACGATCGATCCCTCAAGGGCGGCCCAACCCCCAGCGAAGAGAAAGACGAGCGGCGTTGTGGAAGCCGTGTTGTTCGCGACATAGGCAATCGAGAAGTCGTGCGAGAGAATCCCGATCTCAAGCAGGACGAATGAGGCGATCGACGCGCCAAAGAGGATCCGAACGGGTATCACTACAAGCGCTTTGTCTCCGGTGGCCGAACCTCGCACTCCTTGGACGACAAGTGCGACCGCGGCGCCAAGCGCCACAAGGACCGCCGCGTAACCTGCGGTTGCAATCATGCGTCGCTACAGGAGTGGCGTTCCGTGTCGTAGTGCTCGTCATCGGAGCGATACTGCTCGTCGTGTTTGACGAGCATTGTGTCGGACTCGAACACAGTGCCATCCCAGGTCCCCTCAACGACCACGCCAATGCCTTCCTGGAACAGCTGTGGGGGCACACCCGTGTGGATGACGGTCACATCGGTGTCGCAGTCCTCAACTGTAAACGACACCGTCGTTCCTCCATCGACAACAGAACCGGGAGCGACCCTGCCTCCAAGCCGAAGTCGCTCATTGGAACCGGACCGTTCCTGCACCTCAGCTGGTGTGTTGTAGTACACCAACGAAGCAGACAGGTTCACCAGCAAAAAGGCAAGGACGGCGATGATGACGACCGCGGGGATGACGAAACGGGCATAGCGTCTCATTGGTCTGCCTCGAGCTTCTGGCGGGCCTTGTTGATCCTCGATGCTATCGAGGCTGCGAACACCACGAGACTGATGTAGGTCGCTGCAAAGGCAAGTCCAACCCAGTTCCACTGCTCGGCGATGTCCATCAGGCATCACCTCCCAGAGTGGGAGCGGTGACGGCGGATCCCGCTACGGGAGCGGCGCTGGACAGGTCCCCAAGAATGACTTGCTCTTCGAGCTTGCCGAGTTCAACCAGCTTGAACATCATCGCTACATACATCACCGAGAACATTGCGACCGCAATGAACAGGGTGATGACCATCGGTGTGTCCATATCGACCGATGCCGGTTTCACAAGCGAAGGTGTCTGGTGCAACCCCCTCCACAACACGACCGAGAAGTGCACGAGCGGCACCTGAACGACCGCGAGGACGCCAAGGATGGCTGCCCGTTTTGCCCTTGCCTCGAGGTCGTCGGTTGATCGGCGAAGTGCGAGGTAGCCGAGATAGACGAAGAACATGATTGCGGTCAGCGTGAGGCGGGCATCCCATGTCCACCAAACACCCCAGGTTGACTTACCCCAGATCATCCCGATCACCAGCGTCATGCCTGTGAAGAGAACGCCGATTTCGGCGGAGGCGGCCGCCATACGGTCCCATTTCAGATCTTTCTTCCACAGATACAGCGCAGAGGCGATCATCGTGACACCAAACGACACGTATGCGAGCCATGCGGCTGGAACGTGGACGTACAAAATGCGAGAGAGCTCTCCCTGGATCGCGTCGGCAGGTGCGAGGAAGGACGCAACAAGTGTGACAATCCCGGCGACCGCCATTGCGTACCACGGCCAGACAGGGCTTGGCTGCGTCTCTGCGGTGGTCATCCTGTCTCCTGCAATGGTCTGGCGGAAAGGACCCCTGCGATCGCCAGCACCAGCGCAATGACGACCAGCATCAGGATCCACGTGAGGATACTCTTGCCAAGCCGTAGTCCTTCAAAGGCCTGTGTTGCGGCGATCAGCAGCGGAACCGACATCGGAGCCACAATCAACGGGACAAGAGCCGCTGTCGAGCGACCGGTCGCAACGATGCCTGCCGCAATCGTGCCGAGAAGCGACAGACCAATCGCTACGAGAATGAGAATGAGCGGAAACCACTGCGCTCCCGACAGGTCGATGTCGTAGAGCACCACAGTGAGAACACCGAGCACGCCCTCGAAAACCAGCAGCAGGAGGAAGTTCGCGAGTGCTGTTCCAGTGAAGACGGCGGCCGGGTCCATGCCGGTGAGCGCAACCATGTCACGCTGAGCAGTTGAGTCCGAAGTTGTTCGGCGCACAGCAATCAGTACACCGAAGAGCATCACGACGACCCAAAACATGCCGACCCCGACGCGGCGGAGCGTCACAGTGTCTGTGCTGATGGCGATCGGGATGAGAAGAAGCGCTACGGCACCAAATGGGAGTGTTACCCACAGAACCTCGCCTGATCGGCGTTCTCGCAGGAGATCCCTGCGGGTCACGGTGATCGCTTGCTTGGAAAAGGGAGAACTCATGGCGCTGTTCCCGTGCTGATGGTCCCGTTCTGAAGGCGGAGGATTCGGTCAGCGAGGGACTCGACACGAGCATGGTCGTGCGAGACGAGAACTGCTGCACCACCCCGCCCCACGGTCCGTTTGACCAGACCATCGACGAGGTCGACGGCATCGGCGTCCAGAGCTGAATGTGGTTCATCGAGGAGGAGAAGATCCGGTTCTGTGAGAAGGACTCGCGCAAACTCGGCTCTCCGCTGCATGCCGTAACTGCAGCGGTCTGCCCTGCGGTCCTTGGCCCCGGACAGGCCGACGGCATCGAGACAGATGCCGACCCGTGCTTCGTCGATATCCATCGCCTGTGCCACGAATGCCATGTTCTCGGCGAGCGTCAGTTCCGGGTACCACCCGGGCGTATGTCCGATGTAACCGATGCGGGAACGTACCTCGAACCGGTCCGGACTGTTGAGGTCTGCCCCAAATACTGCCCCCATTCCCTGCGACGGCCGTGTCATCGTTGCGACAAGGCGAAGTAGCGTGGTCTTCCCGGCACCGTTTGCGCCAAAGATCCCGACTGTTTCGCCGGGTTGCACTGCAAGGTTGACGTCGCGCAGGATCGGCACCGCACCGGCACGAACGGCGACACCTGACAAAGAAACGATCGCGGTAGCTTCCGACACATCGGCAGGGTACCGACGACGCGATCGGCACCGGAATACTCGCGGCCCACACTGCGTTCTGACACCGAAGCACACAACAGGAGTAACCCATCGTGGCAACCATCGACATCACGAAAGAGACACTTGCCGAGACGATCGAGGGCAACGACATCGTTCTCATCGACTTCTGGGCAGAGTGGTGCGGCCCGTGCCGCTCGTTCGGACCGACCTACGAGAAGGTCTCCGAGAAGCACCCGAACATCACCTTCGCAAAGGTTGACACCGAGGATCAGCAGGAAATTGCACAGAACTTCGGTATTCGTTCCATCCCGACCCTTGTTGCGTTCCGCGAGAACATCGGCGTCTTCTCACAGCCCGGAGCGCTCCCAGAGGATGGCCTTGAGAGCCTCATTGGCCAGATCGAAGAGCTCGACATGGAAGCGATCCGCAAGGAAATCGCCGAAGAACACGATCACGAGGGCCACGATCACGAGCATGAGGATCACAACCACGAGGCTCACAGCCACAGCTGAGATCGCGCCCTATTGCCGAAGCTCTTGCTACGGGATCGGATCGCCGCAGTCGGTGAACCACGAGACCTCGTCGTCTGTGACCCTCAAATGCATCTCGAGTTCCGATTCGCTGCCCCCGAGGTTCAGTTGGACCTGCACCGCCCACGCGTCCGGAATAGGCGTGGAGGCATCGTCGGTCATGTACACATATGGCTTCGCCACAGCACTGATTAGCGTGAAGTCCGTGGCGGACCCAGCGACTTCGTCGAGATAGCTCTCACATTGGGCTTGGCCGTAGCGGTCGAGAGCAGCGTCATCCAACATGCTGAGGAGTGCCGCGCCATCACGATTGCGCTGTGCCTCGTCGAAGAGGTGAAGGAAGTGCTGCAGTCGTGCCGCGTCCGCGCTCTGGGGAGGTTCATCACCAAACCACAGGGCGGAGGCTGACGAGACACCAGACACAGGGAAGAGCCAATCCGGATGCTGATCGAGTACCTCATCGGGAGTTTGACAATCGTCGACCGGTCCCTCTGACGAGTTCACTGAAATATCGGGGAACGATGCGTTCACCGGCAACGGTCCGTCTGGCCCCTCGGCAGTGATTGTTTGGATTGAATAGCTTCCGGTGTGATCGATCGGAATCGGAACCTCGGCCACACTCCCCTGTATCGGCGCACTATTTGGAGCAACGCCTCCCGCATCGACGGTCAATGTGGTGCCGTCGGGAATCGGACCGCCTTGGCCCCCGAGAAGCACCAGCAACACAAAGAAGCTCAGCGAGTTCTGGAAACCAGCGAGTGGGCTGTGCGTCACCACAGCACACGCATATGGGGCACCGACGCCCGTTACTGTCGCTGGGACCGCGACAACAGGATCGGACTCCGGGTCATCTTCGGTGGTCGCTTCGTCACCGACCACCACCTCGGTGTTCGGGTCATCGAGAGCGTCACCCGTGTCCTCCGGCACCACATCTACTGAAGGAGGCGACACCGCTACCGCCGGTGCCGGATCGCTTCCTGCGGTCGCGAGCATCAGAACAATGAGCCCAATCACCAACAGGCCGACGAAGGCTGCCGCGATTGCGACCCACGGGACGGGGGACGGCACGGAACTCTGGGCACCGGAAAGACCACGGAGGAGCCCCGATGCACCAGTCGGGGGATACGGAAGACCAAGTCTGTGATAGACGCGCCGCAGGAAAGCATCCTCGACCGCGGCCTTGCCCTTGCCGTCGTTCGGGAGGCCCACTTCGGTGTTGCTTCCTTCGAGTTGAGATCGCACGCGCGCTGTGATGATCGCCGCGAGTGCAGCCAGCGCCGCATTGAGTTCTTGGGTTATCGCAGCCTTCTGCTGATACAGCGGCCTCAGTAGCCCGTTGATCATCGCACCGACCCCGATTGCAGCACCACTCTGGGCGTTTGGGCCCCCGCCCTCGATGATCTGCTCGTCCAAGACACCTTTCGCCTGGTCGAGTCTTGCCTCGAGTCCAGCAATCTCGCTGTTGACGGAGTCAAGCCTTCCCTGAATTTCGTCGATCGTCTCGCCCGCTTGCTCAATCGCTTCGAGTTCTTCGTCGGTGAAGCCGTCAGGTCCCCCACTGTCCGCCCATGCCTTGTCGGCTTGCGCAGCTGTCAATTCGTGTTCGAGCTGCTCGACTTGACCTCGCCAATTCAACTGCTCCTGGAGTTCTTCGGCGGTGCCCCCGACCACCTTCCCGTCCTCCATCCGGACTCCAGGATGTGGGGGGTCGGCTCGAAGACTCCCAAGGCGCTGCTCGAGTTGACCAATCGTCGATGTGTTGGGGTCCGGTGGTGTCTGTGGCGCAGCACCCTGGCCACCCGTTTGCCCGCCTGAGGGTGTTTCGCTCGGACCAGGTTCGCCGCCGGGCGTACCGCCAGCGTCCTCGATGGAGCGCCGAACTTGGTTGCGGCGGTTGTTCGCCTGATCGAGCTTGTTCCAGTCGTAGTCATCACTACCGGAATCCCTGAGCTCATTCTGCCGATTGATCTCGCGGGTCAGCTCGCCGTACTCGTCTTGAAGCGCATCAATGTCTGGCACAGGATTCCTTTCCTGTGGAGCGGGTCGTCCTCACCCTAGTTGAGAGATACTGCCCGTTCCCAGGAATGGCTATACACGCTGAAGCCAGCCGTCACGACTCGTGCTGTGCGATCAGAGGTCGGTCAGATTCGTCAGTCAGGGGGTCGTGACATGAGCGGCGTAAGAATCTCCTGGGCCCGCTCAAGATCGTCGCGTTGCACGAGCAGCGACACACTGAATTTCCCGAGCATCCCTGGGTCCGTGATCACGGTGGCTGGAATCTCGGCGTCGTTGAGGAGTGCCCAGCCTTCCTCGGCCTTCTCAACCGTGTCGAAGACGGCCGCGGCAATCTCAGGTCCGAGAATCCCCATCAGCCCCCAGCCCCTCCGGTGAAGTTCCACGATGCAAGGTGGAAGGACGGTGTGTACACGGTTCCGGGTTCGTCCTCACCGTCGGCGAATCGGCTGTTCGACCCTATGCCCTTGACTCGGTCCGGTCCGAGAGCATCGATGAATGATTGGGTGAATCTGAGGTTCGTCACTGCCCCAGTGATAGCACCATTCTCGATCATGAATGTCCCATTGCGTGTCAAACCGGTCACCACGACCGTCTTGGGATCCAGAACACGGCAGTAGTTGAACGTCGAGACGTAGATGCCCCGTTCAACCCGGCTGATCAGGTCTTCTTCACTCGACGAACCTTCACCGAAGAAGAGGTTGCGGCCGCCGGGGCGGCTGTCCCACGCCTCATCGGCGACGGGGGCGTGGCCGGTCGAAATGCCACCGGCCTTCTTCGCCGTTCGACGGTCATGGAGCAACGACGGTGTCGCTCCATGATCGATGAGCGCAACAGTGTCTCGCGGCGTTCCCTCGGCATCGAATGGGATGCCAAGACCGCGTGGGTCTGCAACGTCGTCCTTGAGGTACACCGCGTGATCGAACCGCTGCTCGTTGAGGGTGACGAATGATGTTCCCTCGTTGTAGCTCTTACCACTGAACCCGTATCCCGTCAGGAACTGTGCAATGGTTGCCATGGCCTCAGGCGCGAGGATGACCTCGTACTCCCCCGGTTTGGTGTCGAACGCATCGATGCCGAGTACCGCACGATTACGTGCAAGCACTCCGGCACCGGCAGCATCGATAGAGGAGAGGCTTGGTCCCGCCGAATGCCCGCTGCCAGCAGATGTTCCAGTCTGATGGATTCCGTCGAGGATGACGCGTGTCATCCGACCGTCGATGAACCGACCAGCCGTATTGCCGCAAGCATCGACGTACGAGTCAACGCCGCACATACCGGCGGCAAGGAGGCCATCGCCGGCATCGACAAACGTCTTGACGATCTCGGCCCTGGCATTGGGATCGGCTCGGCTTGTCCCTTCGTCGAAGTGGTCGATTGGTCGATCCGCAACAGGTCCACCGAATCCGGCGAACTCAACATCGACGGGTTGGATCGTTGCGACGGAGATCAGCCGATCCACAAGCGAGTTGAGGGCGTCGTCGGTTGTCGACGTGGTACTCCCGGACGCAACTCTGCCGTCGAGTGCAACCGTCAGATGGACATGGGTCACGTCGTCAGACACGTTCTGATGGATGAACGAGTTCGCAAACCGGGTCAGCGCTGAAGTGCCTGTTCGCGCATACACACCAGCGTCCGCTCGGGTACCGACGATGCCGAGGACGCGGCTGACCAGGTCGGTTGTCCGGCTCATCCCTTGACCCCTACCCGAACATTCGCAAACCGCGCAGGCGATGCCGAATGGCCGGTGTGCCCGACCTGAACCGGCTGTCCTTTCCCACAGTTCGGAATGCCCCAATGCGTCCATTCGCTCGCACCGGCGAGTCGATCAAGGGATCCCCAGAATTGCGGCGTGATCCCGGTGTATGTGGGGTTCTTGACCATCCGACCGAGCTTTCCATTCTCTATCTCGTAGCCGATCTCACATCCGAATTGGAAATTGAGCCTGCGGTCATCAATGGACCATGATCGATTCGTCGCCATGTAAACACCGTCGTCCGTGTCGGCGATGATGTCATCAAGGGTTCCATCCCCAGGAAGCAGTCCGACGTTGGTCATTCGGACCATCGGGATCCGGTTGTATCCATCACCACGGACCATCCCCCCTGATGGGAGACCAGCGACAGCGGCAGAGTCACGGCCCGAAAGGACGCCAACCCAGATTCCGTGCTTGACGATGTCTACACACGATGCCGGCGAGCCTTCGTCGTCGTAGCCGAACGTCCCGAGTGCTCCGGGGATGGTGGCATCTGCCGTGATATTCATGAGCGTGGATCCGTACCGATGGGTTCCGAGCTTGTCGAGTTCAAGGTGGCTCGTCCCTGCGAACGCCGCTTCCCATCCGAGGATTCGGTCAAGCTCAATGGCGTGCCCGACGGATTCGTGAATTTGGAGGGCGACCTGTGAGCTCTCGAGAATCAGGTTCGTTTCGCGTTCCTCCATCTCAGGCGCATTGAGCAGCGCAACTGCCTCTCCGGCAATGCGTTCGGCATGATCGGAATACTTCCACTTCCGGATCGTCTCGTAACCTCCGGTCTCGTACTGACCGAACGACTGCGGGTAGGACCGGATCTGGGTTTCGTGTTCACCAATCGCCGTCGCGGTGTAGTACCCACCCGCTTCAACGATGTGCTGCTCAATGCGGTGTCCAATCGACGACACGAACCATTTGCGGGTATCCCACCCTGCCACCGTCCCATAGGCCAGGCTGACGCCCTCAACCCCCTGCATGGTTGCGGTGATGTCAACGAGCATGTCCACCTTCTCGGTGGTCGAAACATCGAACGGGTTCTCGATGTGGGGCGTCTCCCAGAAGGCCTCAACAACGGGGACGTCTGCAAACTCCAGCGCCGGACCCGCCACGGCAGCTGATGCCTTGGCGACTGCCGCTGCGAGTTCGCCGCACGAACGCAGTCCACCATCGGATAGGTCTCCGGTCGACGCAAATCCCCACGACGATCCGATCAACGCACGGATCCCAACACCGACCTGCTCCGATACGTCGAGGGTTTCGAGATGCTGATTCTGCACCTCGATCGATTCCTGCTTGACAAAAACTGCCCTGGCGTCAGCGTATGTTGCCCCGGCATCCACGGCGGCCTGAACACCCATCTCGGCTCTATCGAACATCACGCTCCTGAGGTGATCGGTTTGATACGAATAGCAGCTGCAGCGTCTGCAGCGAGCTGCACCGGTCCATTCGACGTCCGGAGCACCACGCTGCCGTCGGCAGCCGAGGCCAGAACGGCCACGATCGAGCCGCGAACAGCCCCTTGCGACGACAGAAAGGCATCAAACGGTGCAGCGATTTCCAGCACCTCCATGTCTGCGCCGGGAGGAGCCTCCGCAAGGGCCACACCATCGGAGGCAGCCGAGCCGCGGGCGTGCGGGATCGGCTTTCCGGTCGGGCCGAACTGTGGGTCTCCGAGGAATTCGGCCAAGCGGTCCGCCACGAGTTCTGGTGTGACATGCTCCATCTCACAGGCAACCTCGTCCGCGCGTTCAGGTGAAAAGCCGAGGTGCTCGGAGAGAAACAGACCCCACAGCCGCCGGCTGCGAAGCACAGAATCCGCCAACAGCGATCCTTCAACGGTAAGGGAAACACCCTTGTACGGCGTGTAGTCAACGAGTCCGAGGCCTTCGAGCTTCTTCACCATCTGGTTCGCAGAAACCGACGAAACCTCGAGCACTCGCGCAACGTCCGAGACCGCGATCGGCGGGGCCGATCCGTCCTCGACCGCACGCGCGATCGTGATGAGGTACATCTCTTCGGCCTCTGTCGGGGTGTGTGTCTGTTGGGTCATCAGGGGTACCAAGCGTACCGGCCAAATCTGGCGTTCCGTGGGCCCAGCGTCGCAATATTCCGACATGGAACCCTGGGTACGCTCCGGCGGAGCGACACGGGTGCTGATACCGTTGTCCGATGCACAATCTCGTAGGCACCTGGAGACTGCTCGATTGGAACGTGGAGATCGGTGGTCGCACTGTTCGTCCGTTCGGTGGCTCGGCAGTCGGTCTTCTCACATACACGAACGACGGCCGGATGATGGCATCCCTCATGAAGAAGGACCGCGACCTGCTCGACACACATTCCTTCGCTCAAGCGCATGCACTCGATCGTGCGGCTGCGGCGGTTGGCTACATCTCATACGCCGGCACCTACTTCGTCGACGGCGACGAGGTACACCACGATGTGGAGCTGAGCCTCTTCCCCGATTGGGTGGGAGCGACCCAGACCCGATTGATCCGGTGGATCGATCAGCCCGATGGGACGACACATCTCGAATTGTCTTATGTGCAGCCGGGAGCGGGCAGGAAGGCCACCAATACACTCCAGTGGTCCAGAGTCGCCACGGAGGATTGATCATGACCACGCTTGCTGAGTGGACCAAGGCGGCAGCCGCCGTTGACCCCCGAAACCAGATGTTCATCGAAGGTGAGTGGGTTGACGCCCTGTCCGGAGCCACGTTCGAGACAATCAATCCGGCAACGAGCGCTGTGATTGCATCGGTCGCCGAAGGCGACGAGGCCGATATTGATGTGGCGGTGCGATCCGCACGAGCATCTTTCGAGGACGGCCGTTGGGCGAACCTGTCACCACGTGACCGCGGCCAAGCTTTGATCAGGCTTGCAGGACTCATCGACTCGCACGGCGAGGAGCTCCAACTCCTTGAGACGCTCGATGTGGGCAAACCGATCCGCTATTCACGTCGCGTCGATGTCGCCCAGGCTGTCCACACCTACTCGTGGTACGGGGAAGCCGCCGACAAGGTGTACAACGACATCGCACCGACAGGTCCAAACGCCCTTGGCCTGATCACACGCGAACCGATCGGAGTCGTCGGTGCCGTGACCCCTTGGAACTTCCCGATGATGATCAACGCGTGGAAACTCGCACCGGCACTCATGGCCGGAAACTCAGTTGTGCTCAAGCCCGCCGAGCAGTCGCCCCTGTCAGCCCTTCGGATCGCCGAACTCGCTGTCGAAGCCGGAATACCCCCCGGGGTCCTCAATGTGGTCCCGGGGTACGGTGAGACTGCTGGCAGAGCTCTCGGTCTTCATCCCGACATCGATGGCATCACCTTCACCGGTTCGACCGAAGTTGGCAAGCTGTTCCTTCAATACGCCGGACAGTCGAACATGAAACGGGTATCGGCGGAGACCGGCGGCAAGACACCGAACATGATCTTTGCCGATGCACCGGATCTCGACTTTGCGATCGGTGCGGTCGGCTTCTCGATCTTCTGGAACACGGGCGAGATGTGTATTGCAGGGTCCCGCCTGCTCGCGGAGCGGTCGATCTATGACCGCGTCGTGGAAGAAGTGGCCGCGATGTCAGGAAGCTGGACCCCTGGTGACCCACTCGATCCTGCGACGAAGGCTGGGCCGATCGTCGACCAATCCCAGCTCGATCGTGTGTGCCACTACATCGACCGCGGCGTCGATCAGGGTGCACGGCTTGTCGCCGGTGGCAACCGTACTCTGACTGAGACTGGCGGCTACTACGTGGAACCGACCGTCTTCGCTGATGTCTCGAACGATATGGACATCGCTCGCGATGAGATCTTTGGTCCGGTACTGAGCATCATCCCGTTCGACTCTGAAGACGAAGCCATGGCGATCGCAAACGAGACCCGATTCGGACTCTCGGCTGCACTGTGGACCTCGAATCTGGGGCGTGCCCACCGGATGTCGGCGGCCTTGAAGGCGGGAACGGTGTGGGTCAACAACTTCGACACCTCAGACATCACGGCCCCGTTCGGCGGCTACAAGGAGTCCGGATTCGGAGGCAAAGACAAATCGCTTCTCGCCCTTGACAAGTACACCAACGTCAAGACGACCTGGATCAACCTCGGCCGCGGCGGCGTCTAGCGGTCGGACGTCGGACGTCGGACGTCAGATTCTGAAGTCACATTCAGAAGCTGAGCGTTGGGCGGACGGCGTTGAGAGCTACTGGCTAAGTCTTGCGAACTCGCGGTTGACGTAGATGAGTGGTGGGGCGTCACCGATGGTTCCGCGGATGACCTTGCCATACAAGACCCAATGGTCACCCATTTCCGTCCGCTTGATCGTCTCACATTCGAACACCTGGAAGGCATCGGCAAGGACAGGACCGGCAACCGGGGTTTCGGGGTCTGACCATTCGACCGAGCCAAATTTGTCGGCACCGCGGGTCGCAAAGAGCATCGCAACATCCTCGCTGCCAGCAGGCATGAAGTTCACGGTATACCCATCGGCCGAGATCATGGCGTCGAGCGAACCCGCCACCTTGTCCACGCACACCAGAACGATCGGCGGGTCGACCGAAACCGAAACGAAGGCAGAAACGGTGATCCCGACGGGCCCGTCTGGCGTGTTGACCGTGACAATCTCCACAGAACCCGCATAGTGCGACATTGCTTCCTTGAAGTCCTCGCCGCTCATCACCGTGTCGTCCATTGATCCTCCCAATGCGTTTGCCCAAGAGCGTAACGACGAACTGCTGGCGTTTATCCGCCAGCGGACTTCGGACGTCGGATATCGGACGTCGGTCATCGATCATCGGACGTCGGTCATCGGACATCGGTCATCGGACATCGGACATCGGACATCGATCATCGGTCATCGGTCATATCATGCGATTCATGAGGCGCCACATCGATATCGTCGAGGTAGGACCGCGGGACGGTCTGCAGAACGAGGACACCATTCTTTCGACCGATCAAAAGGTACGCCTGATCGAGCATCTCATCGATTCCGGGGTTCGTCGCATCGAGGCTGTCTCGTTTGCTCACCCCACCCTCGTTCCACAGATGGCCGATGCTGAGGCGGTGATGGCACGGCTTCCCGACGTGGATGAGGTTTCCTACATCGGCTTGGTGATGAACCAACGCGGCTGGCAACGGGCTTCCGAAACCGGAGTAGATGAGATCAACATCCCCGTATTTGCAACCGACACGTTCAACCAGAAGAACCAGGGTGTCTCCACCGACGAGTCGATCGAGACACTGGCACAGATTGCGGCTGAAGCCTCCGCTGCAGATCTCAGAGTCACCGCGACGATTTCGGCTGCTTGGGGTTGTCCCTTCGAAGGCGAGGTACCCGCCGAGCGAGTCGTTGCGATCGCTGCGATGCTCGCCGATGTAGACATCGATGAACTTGCGCTCGGCGACACGATCGGTGTCGCTGACCCATGGTCGGTGTCCGAACGGGTCACGGCTGTAAGAACCGTGACGGGAGATCTACCGCTGCGAGTCCACTTTCATGACACCCGCAACACTGGCATTGCCAATGTCCATGCCGCAATCGAGGCGGGCGTCTCCGTGATAGACGCCTCTGTTGGTGGTATTGGTGGGTGCCCATTCGCACCAGCAGCAACCGGCAACATCGCCACCGATGATCTTGTGTACATGCTCAACCGCGCCGGATTCGAGCACGGCATCTCGCTCAACGCCCTCATAGGGATATCGCACGAATTGCAGGAGGCACTCGGCAAGACGGTACATGCCATGTTGCCGAAGGCAGGAGACTTCCCAGGAGGGTTGCAATGATCAGACACGTTGTCTTCTTCGAGTTCAACGATGGGGTTGCCCAGAGCGACATCGAGGCGATGGAGGCAGCGCTGAAGGCGCTTCCAGACCGCATCGCCAGTATCGAGAACTACACGGTCGGGCAAGATGTGGGCTTGTCAGAGGTAGCAGTCGATTTCGCAGTCGTGGCGGACTTCGCATCACCCGAGGGATACCTCGAGTATAGAAGCCACCCCGCCCACGTTGCGGCCGTCGAGTCGTTCGTCAACCCCATTGTTGCGCGGTTCTCACGCATCCAGTTCGACGTCACCGTCGGTTGATTCTCTGGGACCACGGACGACGAGCACGACAGACGATAGAGCTGCTGCCACCAACCCAGCAGCGACTGGGGCAATAGCCCAGAACGCCTCGGTCCCGCCAACCACTGCTGCCACCATCAAGTAGGTGCCAGCAGCAAGGCGCGACATTCGCAGACGTCGATTGTCGAGATGACCACCCTTGCGGTCCGTTGGAGAAGCTGTCGACACACGAATGATCGAGATCGCGGCGACGATGGCGGCTGCGCCGGCCAGAACAAGCGTCTCTGTCGAGACTGTGATCAAACCGAGATCTGCCAGATAGAAGGCACCGGCGAACGACCCAGCGAGCACCGCGACAGCCAACCAACGTAGCGGTCCAACCTCGGGTGCCTCCTTGAGCCACACCAAAGCGACAATTCCGATCGGCCATGCCCAGATCGCGCCCCCCGACCCGAATCCGACGATTCCGACGAGCAGGAGATCGGACACTGTGAGAAACCGTGCAACGGTCCCGGTCGTCATCCGTAGCGTCAACATCGCGGCGCCGACGACGAGCGCACTCGGTACGTCGACAAATACGGCAGCGCCAGCGAGCACCATTGCCAGCGTTGCCACATGCGAGTGGTCTGGATCGAGTTCTCTGCCAATCGCCCACGCAAGGGCGACCGAGATCGCTGATGTCACCGCTTGGCCGTAGGACAGCCGATCGTTCACAGCCGCGAAAGCAACGAAACCGGCGAGCGAAATGACGAACCCTCCGGCAAGGATCCGGTTCGAAACCAATCGGATATCAATGCCTCGCCCGAGACCGCCAAACATGCTCCACCTACCTGATTGCTCCGAACGCTACAACGACTTGAGGAAGTGGAGGAGACGCTCTCGATCGACCGCCTCGAGCTTGATGAACTGTGTCGCAGATGCCGTCGCCTCTCCGGCATGCCACAGGATCGCTTCTTCGATCGAGCGTGCCCGTCCATCGTGGAGGAACCCCGCATTGGGATTCACGGCCCGAGTGAAGCCAAGTCCCCACAGTGGTGACGTTCGCCACTCGGTCGGGCCCGCAGTTCCGTCCGTCCGACCGTCACTCAGACCGTCTCCCATGTCGTGAAGGAGCATGTCGGTAAACGGGTAGATGGTTTGGTTTGCAAGAGCATCGATCGCATGGTCACCGGTCTCCCACCGCTCGATGTGGCATGCCTCACAACCGATCGACTCGAAGATCGCCTGTCCCCTTGGTCACGGATGCATCGTCAAGTCCGAACCTTGCGGGGACTGCGAGCGTTTGTGCATAGAAAATGACAGCGTCGATTCGATCTGACGAGATCTCAGGGCTACCTCCGGTTGGTGCTTCGGTGCAGGCGACCTGGCCGCTCGGGCAGTTCTCGGCTGGCATCATCGGTGACGTAATGCCCATGTCGAGAAGGTATGCCAAGGCGGTCTGGTCGGCGATTGTTGCGATGTTCGCCTTGAGCCCGAACCGCCCGAGGGCCATCCCGCCTGATAATGCCTCCACCACCGACGCCACACCCGATATGCCGTCGCCATCGAGATCGGTGGGATCGGCATGTGCGCGAATGTCATCAGCGGAAATCGCCTCGAGAAGACCGAGCCCGATCAGCGCAGGTGCAGATCTCAGCCCAGATGCGTGTGCTGCCTGTGAGCGATCCGAAGCGTTCGTTGTTGATGTCGATGACCGGGAACCGGAGCGTGTAGCTGGTTCCATCCGAGTACGAGCCTTGTGTCTCCAGCCATTCGATGCCGATATCAGCCTCTGATTCAACCCCGTCAACGGCGTTGGTCTGGAGCTGTGTTCCGTACCCATCAAGGGTCGCACCTTTGTCCGTCGGGGGTGATGAAACGGATGATCGGGACTGCGTCGGGGTGGTCCGGGGCACTGGACCTGCCGTCGGCTGGATGGCAACCAGCGCACGACGACGCGAGAAACGTGGGTCCGAGGCCGTCCTGGTCGGGTCGGCCGCTCGATGCAATAGACCACGGTTCCGTGAAGAACTGATCCCCGATGAGGAAGCGGGCGACCTGCCTCTCTGTCAGATTCGCAGCGGGTTGGCTGAAGGCTCCGACACCTCTCGCCTTGACCGTTCCATCGCCACCGGGAGCTTCCGGTCCCGAGAGGGACGAATTCGGTGTGACGCTCAGCGTGCAGGCAGACATCGCTACGGCTGAGACGGCGCACAGCAACGTCAGTATCGAGTTCACACGGGTGGTCGCCATCAAGGAATCGTACGCTGATGACGGATCCGACCGGAAAGCGCACAAAACGCCGCGTACCCTGGGCTCCATTGGACATATTTGTCGAGTGGAGCCCAGGGTACGCGGCCTTGGCGATTGCTACGCGTTGTTGGACGATTGCTCGGCTTCGTGCTCCGCCTTGCGCTCTGCGACGAAGGCATCCCATTCGGCTTGCGTGATCTGTCCATCCTCGAGAAGCTCAGCGAACGGACCGTCGGCATCGTTGAACGGATGGCCGTCTGGGAGTTCGGCGATCTCGTCAGCCGAGATCACTCCGTCGTCAAGGAGTTCCATGACGCGGTGACGCATTATCGCTCCCCTGCGGTGCATTCGACGATCGGAACCCTCAGGTCTGTTCTCCCTGAGCTCTTCATGCTTGGCTTCGAGCGCCGCCGCCACTGCATCGGCCTGAGCCTGCGTGATCGTCCCGTCGGAAACCAATTCCGAGAGAACGTCTTCGACGACCGTGCCTCGATCGGGGCGCTCGACCTGTTCGGTCGTGGTGTCCTCTGCAGTTTGTGCCACAGCCGGGGAGTCAGTCACGGAGGACGCGACAAAGGCACCCGCTACGAGCACCCCCGCCGCCGCGAAACTTGCGATGATCTTCTTCATTGTGTGTCCTTTCCGTCGACACCGTCTTTCGGTATCACCCCCATAGGTTCACAAGTGGTTGCGGGGGGACTGTTTGTTGGAGCTAAGAAGTTGGTGAAAAGCGGTCCGGTTCTAATCGTGGGTTTCAGACATGACAAAGCCAACTTCGGCGCCGGGACCGTCTGTCCGGTTTCGTGCAAACACGCTACCGCCGTGATCGGCGACGATCTGTTCGACGATCGAAAGCCCAAGACCCGAACCCGGGGTTGACCTCGCAGCGTCGGCTCGATAGAAACGCTCGAACACGTGGTCGATATCGGATTCTGAAAACCCACAACCGGAGTCTCTCACGGTGACCGATCCATCCGCTACCACCACCGAGATGTCGGCGCCTGGAGGGGACCACTTGTCGGCGTTCGACACAATGTTCGAGATGGCACGTTCAAGGGCAACAGGCTTTCCATCAACAGTCGTATCGTCGGCCTCGATGACGATCGTTCGCCCGTTCCTTCTCGTTGTCCGCTCGGCGACGACCGCGACGACCTCTGCGAGCAACACCGTCGATATCGGCTCCTCCTCGTACCGGTCAGTTGCGAGATCCACGACCTCGGCAACAAGCGTCGACAGCTCCTCGACCTCGGCGTGGGCCGCATCGAGCATCTTGGTGCGTTCGTCGCCGCGGACATCGTGACGTTGGAGAATCTCAAGATTTGTACGGAGAGCCGTGAGCGGGGTCCGGAGTTCGTGTCCGGCGTCTCGCACAAGTCTGGTCTGTTGTTGCTTGGCCGAGTCAAGTTCGGACAGCAGTTCGTTGAAGGCTGTAGCAAGTTGCGCGATCTCGTCTGCACCCTTGACATCGAGGCGCGCCCCAAGTGCTCGGTCGCTAGCGATACCAGCAATCGAATCTTCAAGTTCTGCGATCGGCTTGACGGCGCTGCGTGCAACGACCCAACCAAGTCCGCCCGCGAGCATCACACCGAGGACTCCAGCAATCGCAAGCATCCAAGCGAAACGACGAAGGGTTTCGTCTGCTTCGGTGAGGGGGCGACCAACCTGAAGAATGATGTCCTCGGATGGAAGACTGACCGTTGCGATGCGCATGTGCGATCCACTGATCCATGCCGACCGGAGAATGATCACATCTGGGCTGAGCGATTCGGGATTCGGCAGGGGCAGCTCGAACGTGTCCTCACCGATACTGATCATCCGGCCGTCGTGAATGATCTGGACATACGCTGCATCGAACTCGACGGGTGTATGGCGTCCGAACAAACCGACAACGTCTCGCGGGAACCGCGGGGTCGGGAGCCTCACCGAGCCATCGGATCCGATATTCAAGATTCCAAACAGTTCAATCACGGGGATCGATGCATAGTCCTCGACCCGCGTCGCGAGGCTTTCATCGATCGGACCAAGGACCTGGGCACGCGCTCCGAGGTACGTTACAACGGAGATGATGACCACCGTCACGGCAACGGCTGACGCTGAAACCAGCGCAATCCTTCGCCTGATCGTCATGCGTCTGCGCGCAGCACGTACCCCACACCGCGGACGGTGTGAATGAGGCGCGACTTGTCGCCCTCCTCGGTCTTCCGTCTGAGATATCCGACGTACACATCGAGTGAGTTCGATGACGTGAGGAAATCAATTCCCCATATCTCTTCATAGATCGTGTCGCGATCAAGGACAATGCCCGGTCTCCGTGCAAGGAGAACCAGCAGGTCGAACTCAGTTTTCGTGAGCGCGACTGCGTCATCGCCGCGGGTCACGGTGCGTGCGCCAGGATCAATGACCAGATCTGCAAACTTCATCACTTGGGAAACATCGCCTGTCGAGCGTCTCAGCAGCGCGCGGATGCGCGCCAGGAGTTCATCGAGCGCGAAGGGCTTCGTCACATAGTCGTCCGCGCCGGCATCGAGACCCTCGACCCGGTCGCCGACAGCAGCTTTGGCGGTCAGCATCAGAATCGGTATGTCATCGCCAGACGCCCGAATGCGACGGCATGCTTCGATCCCATCGACGTGAGGCATCATGACATCGAGCAGGATGAGGTCGAAGGTGTCCTCGCGAACCATCGACAAAGCAATCCCACCGTCACGGGCAGTTTCGACTGTGTACCCCTCAAATTTCAGGGCACGCTCAAGCGCGTCGCGTACAGCAGGGTCGTCCTCAACAACGAGAATTCGAGCATCATTGGCGTCCATGCGCCAAGCCTACGACACCGGGGTGAAAGTGCAGTAAACGATGCATAAGGGGACGATGAGACACCTCGTGAGAATCACACTCCCTACCCGATAGTCTCACCGCTCATGACATGGACTCTTCAGGATCGTACTGCGCTGATCACCGGCGGAAACAGCGGGTTGGGGAAGGCCACAGCGGTGGCCCTCGCCGAACGTGGCGCGAGAGTCGTCATCACCGCTCGAGATACTGCGAAGGGTGACGCCGCCGCCCGCGATATCGAGGCGGAAACCGGAAGAATGGTCGCTGTCATGCACCTCGATCTGGCGGATTTGTCGTCGGTCCGTGCGTTTGCCGCCAGCTTCACTTCAAGCTATGACGACCTCGCCGTTCTCATCAACAATGCCGGCGGAGTCTTTGGATCACGCAGAGAAACCACCGACGGATTCGAGATGACCATCGGAACGAATCACCTCGGCCCGTTTCTGCTCACCAACCTTCTGACAGACCTGCTCGTTCGCTCGGCACCGTCTCGGGTCATCAACGTTGCATCGGTTGCGCACACCTATGCAAAGGAAGGAATCCGATTCGATGATTTCATGTGGGAGGACGACCGCTATCGGCAGATGCGTGTGTACGGGCATTCGAAGCTCGCCAACATCCTCCATGCGCGAGAACTGAACAACCGTCTCTCTGATCGGAACGTCACCGGATACTCGGTCCACCCGGGGCTGGTGAGGACAAACTTCGGTGCCGGTGGGGACAGCTTCGCAGTCCGTATTGGCGTCAAGCTCGTGCAACGGCGCATGGTGACACCCGAGAAGGGGGCGGCGACGATTGTATTCCTGGCGACCGATCCCGACGTTGTCACCGACGCCGGGGGCTACTTTGTCGATTCGGCGCTCTCACCGTCCACTCGTCACGCCAAGGATGACGATCAGGCCGCTCGTCTCTGGAACCTGTCACAGTCCCGCACCGCCACCTGACACACACGCACATCAGATCGCGGACAGCGGACGAATGAGATCAATCAACCGGGGAACGGCCACCGTGCGTTGAGATTGAAGTCGAGGACGATGTTCAACACGATCGTGACACCAAGCCAGAGGCCCCAGCCGACTGCCATCGTTCCGATCGTCTTCGGAGTCGAGAGGTCGAGCCCCTCACGGAAGGCGACGACTGCCGCCACGAGCATCCATGCAGCGCCTGGGAAACCAAGCCATGGAATGACACCGATGGCAAGTGGAGTGAACGCAAAGCCGATGACCCGGAGCATCGCCGTATAAGTTGCCTCACCACCGAAGAGCCGCGTACCGATCAACCACGACGCAAGGCTCCAGAGCAACCATCCGACGACACCAGCAACGATACCCCCCAACACGGCGGCGAGGACGCTCACATCTTCGAGGGCGATAGCCGAACCAACGCCAGCAAGCCCCGAGGCGATCACGACAATCAACCCTGCCTGGCCAGTCAATCGCGTGTCCACCTCAACGGCGTTGTAGAACTCGACATCGAGCAGCACAGCCCGGATTGCGTTGCGAATCACCCGGAGAGCTTACGGCGGACTCCACTTCTCGGACGTGGGGAACCTGAAGCGGGTTCCCCACGAGGCAGGAGGATCCTCAGAGTTCGTCGCGCCAGGAACGGATCGCTTCGCCGATCTCATGGGGGGAGTCTTCCTGGACGAAATGGAGTCCCCGCACGGTCACCTCCGTCTGATTCGGCCACGTCGATGTCGGTCGTCGCGACTCACGCTCAAGACGGGGCTCGCAGGCTCGCGCCACCCCCTACCTCTTCGCTTCGCTCATCGGTCGTCCCCCGTAAACGGGGGACACAATGCCTGGCCACGCGCGTCCCCTGTAAACGGGGGACACAACATCTCGCCACGCGCGTCCCCCGTTCACGGGGGACACAATATCTCGCCACGCGCGTCCCCCGTTCACGGGGGACGGATCCGACGCAGTCGGATCAGGGGGTGCTGCGAGCCCTGCGAGCCAGGAGTGGCTGGAAACCCAGAAACCCTGAAATGCAGCGATACCCATCAGAGAGATGCGGTATGACGTTGCGCCACAGGTGTGAGGACGTTGGGTTGCCGTGGAGAAAGACAATCGGCTCGCCGATCCCCACGTCGACATATGCCATCTGCTTACCGTTGACCGTAGCTCGAATCGTATCCACGTCACCTCCGTTCGACCTTCCGACGATACAGGGCTTACCACCGGTGGGCGCAGCAGTCGACACCGTGAGAGACTGCGGCCATGGAAATGAGACATGGACAAGGCATCGAAGGTGCCCGATCGGCGGAGGGCGTTGCGATCGTTGTGGATACGTTCAGGGCTTTCTCAACCGCCGCTTACGCCCAGGCCGCCGGTGTCGGACCCCACTACCTCACCGACACACTCGATCAAGCACGCCAGCTTGCTCATGTCCATCCCGGATCGGTGCTTTGCGGTGAATCTGGGGGTGTCAAGCCGCCAGACTTCGACATCGGCAACTCACCGGCTGAGGTGCTCGCAGGCGATGTCGAAGGCCGCGTCTTTGTTCAGCGAACATCGGCGGGGACACGTTGTGTTCTCGCCGCACTCGAATCAGCGTCACTGGTGTACCCGGCCAGCCTTGTCGTTGCGTCCTCCACGGCGGCGAGCGCAATCGGTGCGGACCTTGTCACGATCGTCGCGTGTGGCAGACACGGAACGACACCAGCCGTCGAGGACGACGCTACCGGTCAGCTCATTGCCTATCTCATGCGCGACAGCGGCGACCCAGAACGGGTTTCGGCAAAGATTGCGACAAGCGTCGCTCGCAGTGACTCAGCCCAACGGCTCATCGACGCACCGTGGGCGCACCCGGACGATGTCGCGCTCTGCACAGATGTCGACCGGTTTGACTTCACCATGGTTGCTACGAGACACAGCACCGGTCTCGCCACATTGACGATCGTTGAATAGGCCGCACCCGGTCAACTTGATTTCGCGGTTTGGCGCTGATCGCTTAAGATTGCTCAGGGCATCACCGATAAGACGATTATGAGACTGTTCAAACGCGGTACAACAGACAAGCTGGCAGATCGCAAGCACATTGAGAACGTCAACGATCGCTTGCGTTCCCTGGTCTCCAAGGACACTGAGTATGAGGATCCGGACAGCGTTGAAACTCGGCTCCGAAACATGAACTACGGCACGTCGCGCAAATAGCCGCGGTTTGTACTCGGCTAGGCCGCGGATTCCCGACGCTCAGGTCTGAAAAAGACAACAAGCTGAAAGCCTGCTGCCACGATGCCGATTCCGACGGCAGCCAGTCCATACCACCCGTCGAAGATGGCATCCACTTCGACGATTCGATCGATCGAGACCTTGCCAGGTCCGATCATTGCGAGGGCGGCAGCCGCCGCAGTCAGTGTGAGGACGTACTCGTAGCCCTCATCGGGACGAGCGGTGATCCAAAACCCGGCGGCACGGTGGACAGAGACGAAGGCGACGGTCATGATCCCGACAAGACCTGCCACCGCGAGGGAAGTCCCAAACCCGAGAATCAGTAGCACACCTACGCCGATCTCGGTCACGGTGGATGCAAACCATTGAAGCTGTGGCGACCGGAATCCGATCGACCCGAACCAACGACTCGTCTTGTTGCGACCACGCGCGTGCTTGATCCCGTGAGCAAGCATGACGGTTCCGAGCACGACCCGGAGTATCAGCGCAGCAATATCGATCGGTTCCATCACACGCCTCCGATTCTCCGAACCGGAGAACGACACAAATCATTCCGATGGCTGAAAGCCGAAAGCTGTGAGCTGAACCAGAACTCACCCCTGGCGAGCCACTCGTGCGAGTAACTTGATGTGAGTGTCCAAGCAACCCTCGTAGGTGAGTGGATTCGAGTGGCTGATGTACCAGTGGTGAAAGGTGTCGAGGATTTCGACGCGTTCTACCAAAACGAGTACGCATCGGTGCTCGGACTCAGCATCGCGCTGTCGGGCAGCAGAGCCACTGCGGAGGAATTGGCACAGGACGCTTTCATGGCCGCCTACAAGGACTGGGAACGCATCGGTCGACTCGACAAGCCTGCAGCCTGGGTGAGACGCGCCGTTGCGAACCGGTCGGTGTCGCGCTTCAGGAGGATCCGAAGCGAAACGAAGGCGCTGCTTCGGCTGTCACGCCCCGTCCTTGTGAGCACCGACCAACCTGTGAATCTTGATGTGTGGAACGAGGTCCGCAGACTTCCGCGTCGCCAGGCACAGGTCATCGTGCTCACCTACTTTGTGGACCTCGCTCGCAGCGACGTCGCGGACACCCTCGAGTGCAGCGAGGACACGGTCAAGACACACCTGCGCAAGGCACGGAAGACCCTCGCTGAGCGTCTTGGTGCCTCCTTCGAGATGGAAGAGGGGAACACCCGATGAACCTCGATCGCATGCTGCGAGACGCTTCGGCCCGTCTACGGGCTTCGGTCGACTCCGGCCGGGCACCGGAACTCACACAACGTCGTCGGTCGGGAGCGTTCATCGCCGCTCTCGCTGGTGTCGGACTCGTCATCATCGTCGGACTCGTTGTGCTCGTTCCGCTCACAGGAGGCGAGGATCTTCCGACAGCAACCGAAACGACCCTTCCAACCCCCTCCGCGACGACATCTTCCGATCCGACAAGCACGACCAACACAACGACCACAGCGTCCGTTGCGGTCATCCCGGAGGTGGGTCCACTGTTTGGCGAAACCACCGACGAGGTCCTTGTGTTCGACGACGGGCTCTCTGGCGTCTTCACTCTTGACGGCGACAACAGAGCTGTTTCCCGTGGGTTGCTCAGCGGTCAGAGCCCTGGCGACCAGCCGGACCGTATCCACCGTGTCGGCGAGTACCTGGTCTTTGGATGGGGTGGAATCTCTGCATACTCCCTCGCCACGGGCCAATCGACGCTCATCGCCAAAGGAACACTCTTTCTGCCAGCCGTCGAGCCCGATCGGGTATGGATCGTGGATTGGAATAGGGGAAGCAACATCGGTACCGGCACTCCATTGGCGTGGCAGGTCGACATGGAAGGGAATGTGCTCACTGACCCGGCCAACATCGAAGGCGATGTGCATCCCTCGATCGGCGTACCAGGCGGCCTCGCGCTCGAGACCGAACACGGTATCGCACTGTGGTATCCAGACCGGGACACGACCGAGCTGGTTCCTGGCATGTCTTTCGCTGGGATAATGGACGTCCGGGGCGACCTCGTTGCCTATTGCGAAATCGGTCACTGCGACACGGTTTTCGTGCGAAACCTCGCGACCGGCGAAGTGATTTCCACCGAACTGTTCCCGGAGACTCCCGAGCCAGATTTGGAACAGTGGTTCCCGCTGTCAGCACGCTTCTCGCCCGATGGGTCAAAGCTCGCATTCACGCTCGCAAACAACGACCTGGTGTATCTCGATACGGAAACGGGCAGTCTCACGGTTGTGGTCAAAGAAGTTCAGACTGTGAAGAAGCCGCTGGAGACAAGACCACAACCCCTGTACGTCGCATGGTCACCGGATGGTGCAGCTCTCTACGCAGCCTCCTATTCCTACGCGACCCTCCCCCTCACTGTCGTCAGACACGACCTCGACACGCTTGCCACGGAGATCACGTTTCTCCCAAAAGGCGGCACCCTGGACTTCGTCGTGCTCGACCGATCTGACGCGACAATGCTCCTCTCCGATGCGGCCGACCTCTAGAGACATCAGACATCAGACATCAGACATCAGACGTCGGACGTCGGTCATCGGTCATCGGTCATCGGTCATCGGTCATCGGTGACGTTCTAGGTCAGACCTTCAACGACGAACCGATACATGTCAGCGCCCAGCTCTGAGCGACTCAGCCTGCCGCGGGGCTTGTACCAGCGCTGGACAGCGTTCAGCATCGACAAGACATAGATGCCCGACAGCGTCGCATCGACATCGAACCGGAAGGTTCCATCGTCGACGCCGCGCTGGATCGTTGAGCGAAACACCATCTCGTAGCCATTCCTGACCTTGGTGATGCGGCGCCTGTCCCGATCATCCATGAAGTCGGCTTCGGCGAGGAAGGTCCTGGCCTCCGCCGAGTGATCGACCAGCACATCAATATGCCCCGAAATCAGCATGCGGAGAGTTTCGGCTGGCTCTGATGCCGCTGCAAGGGCCGCCGTGGCCGAAGCATTGAAAAGGTCCGCGGCACGCTCGACAACCGCGACCAGGAGCTCCTGTTTGCCACCGACATGGGCGTAGATAGACGAACCGAGGATCCCAAGATCATCACCAAGATCGCGCATCGACGTTCCGTGGTACCCGTAGGTCGCAAAGCGCTTTCCCGACGCGATCACAATGTCGTCGCGGGTTAGCCTGCTCATACGTCGTAAGTGAGCTCGACCGTTTCGCTCACCGGGTGGGCCTGACACGTGAGAATCTGGCCGGCGGCTACCTCTTCCTTGCTCAGGCTCCAGTTCTTGTCCATGCGAACCTCGCCGCTCGTCACCCGGGCACGGCACGACGCGCACGCACCGGAGCGGCAGGAAAAGGGACCGTCGGGACGAATTGCCAGAACGTGGTCAAGGATGGGGGCTCCATCCATTGCGACCTTTGCCGTCGAGGTCCGACCCCTCAGGGTGAACCTGACGGTCGCGCCCTCGACATCGTCCTTGGCCACCGTAGCCTCGGTGACTTCGCCTGCGTAGAACAGTTCGTCGTGCACGGTGTCAGCGGGAACCCCGTTGGCTGTGAGGACTTCGGTGGCCGTATCGACCATGCCACGAGGGCCACACAGGTACCAGCCGGCAACAGCTGTGGGATCGATGATCGTCCTGAGCATCCGTTGAAGCTTCTCTGCATCGATTCGACCCTCGAGCAACTCGACCTCGTGAAACTCCCTGCTCAACACATGCAGGAGAACAAACCGGGATGGGTGTCTTCCCTTGAGGGCGTCGAGCTCATCAAGGAACATGACCGATCCACCGTCCTTGTTTCCATACACGAGTGTGAACATGGACGAGGGTTCGGATGCGAGAACCGACCTGATCATCGAAAGGACCGGCGTGATCCCGCTACCCGCCGCGATCGCTACATAGTGGTTCTGGTTGCTTGACTTCGGGGTGAGGGTGAAGTCTCCGGTTGGTTGTGTCACTTCGACTACATCCCCGACCTTGAGACGCTCGTGGACGAACGTCGAAAACACCCCACCCGGCAGATGCTTGATTCCGACGGTCGGTCTCGTGGCACCCGGTACGGAGCAGATGGAATAGCTCCTGCGAACGTCCTCCCCGTCGATCGTCGCGCGAACTATGAGATGTTGGCCCGGCGTGTGGTCAAACGCCCGCGCGATCTGTGAGGGGATCTCGAACGAGACCGCTACGGCATCATCGGTCAACGGTTCGATTGCCGCGACAGTCACCGTGTGGAACTCGACACCAGCCTGCTTGGTACTCAACGCTGCCTCCGCCATCAGATCGCCTTGAAGTAGTCGAAGGGCTCGCCGCACGACGTGCAGACCCACAAGGACTTGCACGCAGTTGAGCCGAATTCCGAGACCTTCGCCGTACCCGATGAGGTGCACCGCGGACACAAGACCTCAGGGACGATGGCCAACACCGAGTCCGGAGGTGCAATGCCGAAGCCAACCAGTTTCTGCTTCGCCGCGGGGGTGAGCCATTCCGTTGTCCAGACCGGAAAGTGCCTGACCTCAACGGTGACCTCGTCGATGCCCGCACCCGCAAGTGCCGCAACGATGTCCTCCTCGATGACCCCGAGCGCCGGGCATCCTGAGTACGTCGGAGTAATTTCCACAGTGACGGCACCGGTATCGCCAACCGTCACATTGCGAAGGATCCCGATGTCGGCGATAGTCAGAACAGGGATCTCGGGATCGACAACCGCGTCGAGTAGTCGAGTGATCTCTTCGACCGTGCGGAGTGCCACGTTCACCATGACGCCCCCGGATAGGTGCGCTGGAGCCACTGCATCTCGGCGAGCAGGTGACCGAGATGCTCGGTGTGTCTTCCCGAACGACCTCCCGTCGACTGATAGGGGTCTTCAGGGCGCGTGAGGGTCGCTTCTTCAAGAGCGGCGTCCACCGCGGCATCCCACTGGGGCCGAGTTTTGGCGATTTCGAATACAACTCCCGATTCGATCAACGCAGTATCCACATCGGATGGCTCAAACAACTCCCCGGTGAATCGCCACATCTCATCGATCGCCGCCTGCATCCGCACGTGGCTCTCCGCGGTTCCGTCCCCAAGCCTGACGACCCAGCTTCGGGCATGTGTGACGTGGTACGTCGCCTCCTTGAGCGCCCGAGCTGCAATGCCTGCAAGGCGCTCGTCTGACGATCTGCTCAGCTGCTCCCAAAGGAGTTCCTGATACACGCCGAACAAGAAGGCTCTCGCAACGATATGCGCAAAGTCCCCGTTTGGCTGTTCGACGATCAGCGCATTTGTGAACTCTCGCTCCCCGCGCCGCATCGAATAGGCATCGACCGATGCATCGCCCCCAGCAATCTCGGCGGCATACTCGTAGAGGTGCATCGCCACGCCGATATGGTCCAACGCACCATTTGCGATTGCAAGATCCTCCTCGAGTTCTGGAGCGGACGAGATGTATTCGCCAAGTCGCTGACCGAGAATCGTGTTGTCGTCAGCGTGTCGCAGGAGCAGCGTGACCAACGCCGCATTCGCAGCATCGGTCACAGCTGACCGACCTCGTCAGGTATCTCGTAGAAGGTCGGGTGGCGGTAGGGCTTGTCGTCGGCGGGCTCGAACATCGATGTTGGATCGTCCGAGGCATGGATCGCTGATGAAGGAACAACCCACAGGCTTGCCGTCCCACCCAGTCGGGTGTATGCATCCCGGGCGTTCAGAACCGCCGTATCGGCGTCGGCGGCGTGGACGGATCCACAGTGGGTGTACGCAAGGCCCCGCTTGGGACGCATGAAGACCTCCCACAGTTGCCAGCCGGTCGACTGACCACCATCAATGGAGATCTCTTCTACCGATTCGCCCTTTGCGAGTGGAACGTCGTAGCTCATCGTGTGCTCCTCATGCGACCTTGGTCGCAGCTGTTGCATGCTTCTGGGTATATGCCGTGGCCGCTTCGCGAACCCACGCACCGTCCACCCATGCTTTGGCCTTGTGCGCAACCCGCTCTCGGTTCATCGGCCCGTTTCCGGTGACCACTGCCCAGAACTCATCCCAATCGATTTCACCGAACCGCCAATGGCCGGATTCCTCATCGAAATGGAGATCCGGATCCGGGAATGTGATGCCGAGATAGTCGCCCTGCGGGACGGTCTGATCGACGTAGAACTGGCGCAGATCGTCGTTCGACATGCGTTTGATCTTCCATTCCATGGACTGTTCAGTATGTGTCGACTCGCTGTCGTGGGGCCCAAACATCATGAGGGACGGCCACCACCATCGGTCGACGGCATCCTGGAGCATCTCGCGTTGTTCGTCCGTTCCCTTGGCCAGTGTCATCAAGATCGCGTATCCCTGACGGGCGTGGAAACTCTCCTCCTTGCAGATCCGCACCATCGCTCTGGCGTATGGTCCATAGGACGCGCCCTGCAACATGATTTGGTTGACAATCGCGGCACCGTCGACGAGCCAGCCGATGACGCCGATATCTGCCCACGACAGTGTCGGATAGTTGAAAATCGACGAATACTTCTGACGCCCGGAGTGGAGCATCTCTTGGAGTTCGTCCCGTGAAATACCAAGTGTTTCGGCTGCCGAGTAGAGGTAGAGCCCGTGGCCAGCCTCATCCTGGACCTTCGCCATGAGAATGGCCTTGCGAAGCAGGGTCGGTGCCCGAGTGATCCAGTTCCCTTCGGGCTGCATCCCGATCACCTCTGAATGGGCGTGCTGCGCGATCTGACGAATCAGGGTGTTGCGATATGCGTCAGGCATCCAGTCGCGCGGTTCGATCTTTTCATCGGCAGCAATGGTCTCGTCGAACGTAACCTGATGCTCAGAAACCATACGGCGCGCCTCCTCGGTTGCTACCTAGCCTAACAAACGGTCGTTGGCTAGACGTCCGACGTCAGACATCGGATTACGTATTACGGATTGCGGTTATCGGTCATCGGTCATCAGGTCGCTTGCGACCGTCACCGTCCCATTGCTATCTGAGAGAGGCGTCGGACGGCGATCAGACCTGCCGGGACATCCTCGATTCCGTCTCGTTCCAGCCAGGCGAAGAGCCGATCGCGGCGAGGAATCATGCGAGGGAAGCGCTCAAAGTGGGCGTCGAGCGAACCGTCGGATTCCTCCAAGATCATGGTCACAACATCTCGTCGCATTTGTTGGATGTCGTGCAAGAGGGCGTCTGCAGCGAGACGTTCGAATGTCGTGACCCCCGGTAGTTCGCGGATTCGTCGCTCAACCCAGTCAACCTTGAACTCCTGGCTCACGCTCGTGTAGAGGTTCGCAACTTCCATCACCTCACGATCGTGCTCATGGGCAAGATCGATGATGTCTGGGGCTCGACGCAATGCTCGTTGGAATCCGTGTCGGAGCGCGATTGGGGCAGGCACACCGTTGTCAATCATCGCAGTGGCGGCAGCTTCGTACGGTTCTCGCCATTCCGCTGGTTCAGCGAACGGCATACCAGCCGAGAGATCTGCGAATTGGGCCTTTGCGAGGCTGATCTCTTCGTCGATCGTCGACGGACTCGCCGGTTGATTGAGGTACCAAAGGGTGATCACGAACACGAGTTGATCAACGTCGCGCAGCAGTGCTCTTGAGGTGTCGGGGTCAATCGTCCCAGCAAGGTCTTCAATATCGGACCACCGTGCACCAGCGTCCGTGATGGCTCTTGCTGCGCGAAAGGCGCGGATGACTCGAGCGGCTGGTTCACCCGTCTGGGTTCGCATGCGGGAATAGAAGGTCGAACCGAGGGAGTTGAGCACCTGATTCGCAACGATTGTTGAAATCAGCTCTCTTCGAAGAGGGTGCTGCATGATCTCACCACGAAACCGTTCGGCCACGGCTGGCGGGAAGTACGCCAATAGGTCTGTCTCGAAATGCGGGTCGTCCGGTAGGTCAGACTGAACCAGCAGTTCGGTGAGATGACGCTTGGCGTATGCGAGGAGAACAGCAATTTCGGGGCGCGCCATCCCGGCTCCGTCGCGACCACGCTGATGCATCTCTTCGGCGGTCGGAAGGAACTCCATGTCTCGGTCAAGAATCCCCTCTCTCTCAAGTCGATCCATCAAGTCTCCGTACTGCTCGATCGTCCGGGTCGACATCGCAGCCTCCTGCGAGAGGATTTGGGCCTGGAGAAAGTTGTCGTACAAGATGGCTGCGACGACATCGTCAGAGACGCCTTCGATGATCTCGTCACGCTCGGGCCGCGTGATGGTCCCGTTTCTTTCTGCAATGCCAAGCAGGATCTTGAGGTTTACTTCTCGATCCGATGCATGAACCCCGCCGGAGTTGTCAATGAAGTCCGCGAATACATGACCGCCGAACCGGTCGAACTCGATACGTCCTCGCTGGGTCATGCCGAGGTTTCCGCCCTCCCCGATCACTCTCGCCCGTACGTCCCGACCGTTGACACGCACCGCATCATTCGATCGGTCCTGGACCTGCTCTGATGACTCGACCTTCGACTTGACATAGGTTCCGATGCCACCGTTCCACAGCAGATCAACGGGGGCTTTCAATACAAGCCGAATAACCTCACTCGGGCTCAACGCCTCGGCGGTTGTGTCGAGCACAGCGCGCATCTCATCGGTCAATGTGATCAGCTTGACTGAACGGTCGAACACACCCCCTCCGGCAGAGATGAGATCCGGGTTGTAATCGGCCCACGACGAGCGTGGGATCAGCGAAACTCGCTTTCGCTCGTCCCATGAAATGCTCGGATCGGGGTCTGGATCAATAAAGACATGACGATGGTCGAACGCCCCGATGAGCTTCACATGTTTCGACCGCAGCATGCCGTTGCCGAACACGTCCCCCGACATGTCGCCGATGCCAACCGCGGTGATCTCCTCCGACGCCACGTCAATGCCAAGATCAAAGAAATGCCTTCGGACCGACTCCCACGCTCCGCGGGCTGTGATACCAAGTGCTTTGTGGTCGTAGCCCGCTGACCCCCCTGATGCGAATGCATCGTCAAGCCAGAATCCGTACTCTGCCGCCAACGCGTTCGCGGTATCCGAGAAGGCCGCCGTCCCCTTGTCAGCCGCCACCACGAGGTAGGGATCATCAGTGTCGTGACGTACCACATTGTTGGGCGGCACCACGGTGTCGCCCACCCGGTTGTCAGTGATGTCGAGGAGGCCCCGGATAAAGGTTCGGTAGCCAGCCTTGACCTCTTCATAGCTCGGGCGAACCTCCACCGACGTGCGCATGACGAACCCGCCCTTCGCCCCGGTCGGCACGATGACAACATTCTTCGTGTTCTGTGCCTTCATCAGGCCAAGAACTTCCGTCCGATAGTCCTCCTTGCGATCCGACCACCGAATGCCACCACGAGCAACGGCTCCACCTCGCAGGTGGACACCTTCGACATCGGGAGCCGAGACGTATATCTCGTATAGAGGTTTGGGGCTTGGCATCTCGGGAACCATGTCCGACGAGAACTTGAGTGAAAGCGACGTCCTGCCTTCCACCCGAAGGTTCGTACGCTGGGTGGCGAGCACCAATCCGAGAAAACCCCGCAAGATGCGGTCCTCATCGAGAGATGACACCTTGTCAAGTTCTTGGCGGATGCTCCTCGCGATCTCTCGTTCATTGTCCTCGTCGTGGTGCTCTCCGAAACGTGCATCGAAAAGCCCTACCAGAGCTTCGGCAACTCCGGGATGGAGCGCAAACGTATCGTCTACGTAGCCGACCGAAAAGGCCGGGGTGACCAGTCGCCAGTAGTTGCGGTATGCCCGAAGGATGGTGAGCTGGTGATGGTCGAGTTCGGTTGTGATGAGCAATCGGTGGAGTGAATCTGATTCCACTTCTCCGGCGAGTACAGCTTCGATTGCGGTCGTGACTCGATCCCCGACCGTCCCCACATCGAGTTGTGATCCGTCAGGAGTCAACACCCCAACGTCATGGATGAACGTTCCCTCCTCACCCTTGAGACGGGTCGGGACTTCCTCAACGACAGTGAGACCGAGATGTTCGATCAAAGGCATGATCGCCGACAGAACCAGCTTTCCCGTAGCCCGATATACCGTTATCCGTGTCAAAGGCTCCGACGATGTTGGGGCCTTGGCACGTGCCGATTCGTTGTTGATGCCGACAACGAGATCCTTGCCGGATGACTCAAGACGGTCGAGAGCCATGATGTCCCCAACCACAATCTCGATCGAAGTCGATGACTTGTAGTACTCAGGGAACGCCGGAGCCCACCGACTCGCCAACCGGTTCGCCTCCGATTCCCCCACCACATCGACCAGGGCATCGACAACTCGGTCCTCCCAGTTCCGAGCGAGTGCATGGACCTGAACTTCCAGATTCGCGAGGTCGACTTCCGCCGGGACACCTCCCTCGGTCCACACAGAGAAGTGAATACGTGCGTCTCCGGACTCACCAAGTGACAGGCGGTAGTCGATCGATGTCCCGCCAAACGCATCCTTGAACAGCTGCTGGAGTTGTTGTCGCAACGTCGCATTGAACCGGTCCCTGGGGACGGTGACAAGAACGCTCACGGAACGTTTGAGCGAGTCTCTCCGTACGAACATCCTGACGTGCTCGGATTCCTCAGCTTCGAGCAGATGACTGAGCATGTCGCTGAGATCGTCAATGGACATCGCAAACAGGTCATCTTTGGGGAAACCCTCGAACAGTTGAATGAGTGTCTTGTAGTCGTGGCTTCCCTCGATCAAGTCTTGCTGGTCGAGAATGCGGGTGAGTTTGCGACGCAGCACGGGGGTGTCGCTCGCCGTTGCCATGTAGGCCTTGGAAGTGAACAGACCCAACAGGCGAAACTCGGTTTCAGTTCTGCCCGCATCGTTGCATTGACGTATCCCGATGTAATCCATGCGGGAGTCGCGATGCACGGTCGCGTGTCGGTTCGTTTTCGTGATGACCACGAGATCGCCGCCAAAGTACCGATCCGTGACATAGTTCGGAAGGTCAGCGAGCGGGATCGGCTTGGCACCGGGACCGTTGCGCGAGAGAATACCGAGGCCGCTCCCCTGCCGGGACTGGATATGAAGACCATCGTCTCCCTCACCGATCTCGTAGACCTTGTAGCCGAGAAAGACGAAGTTGTCGTCGAGGAGCCAATTCAGGAAGTCAACGGTCTCATCGATTTCCTCGAAGCCGTATTGGGCGATACTCGATTTAGCGACATCGATCATTTCTGTCACAGCATTGCGCATGGCGTCGAAGTCTCGAACCGCTACGAGGACATCGCTCAAGGCGCCCTCGATGGCATCGGCCAAGTCGGCTACTTCCTCTTCGGAAAGCTCACGGTCAAGTTCAAAATGCTGAACACTTTCGGTCCTCGCCGACGTCCGTGCCGAGGCGATGGCAACGAGGGCGCCGTCGGCGTCCCGAGTGGTACCGATCAGGGGATGCAAATGGCGTTCGATTCCCGCACCGGACAGGTTCACAACATTCGCAACAGAATCAACAAGAAATGGCATGTCGTCCACAACCAGCTGGATGACGGTCCCAACGGTTGTGTATCCGCACGCCTTGATGGAGGGCTTGAAGACACGGACGGCATGATCCTTCATGCCGCGGGCATCGACGAAGCGAAGCAGGTCTTCGATTTCGGCGTACAGCTCCTCGGGGGGAAGGTCTGGGATATCGGCGTGGGGTATACGCCGGATATACGTTGCAGCGAACGCTTCGATCATTGCGCGACGTTGGGGTGATACGTCGGATGGGATGAATGCGAAGAGTCGGTCGAGGAGGTCGTTCGCAGACGCACCGGTTTCAGGCATGGGAGCGAGGCTAGTGCTCACTGGAACGATTCGGTGAGTTTCGTCTCCTTGGTTCCTACGATTCCGGCTCCTATCGAAAGTGAGCCATGGCCAATCCGACTCTCCAAAAGCAGTTCGGTGCGCTCCCACCCGTGGATGCCGGTGTCGACACCGCGTTGAGTACGCCCCAGACACCGATTGTCATGGGCTCCGACGACCCGATGACGATCGGCGGTACCGCGGCCAAAACCGCGTTCTTACTGATTCTGGTACTCGCTTCCGGTTCGTGGGGCTGGACACTCGTCAACCCTGCCGCCGGCGAGGTAAACATCCCGGTCTGGTGGTTCTTCGTCCTTATCGGAGCTGTTGTACTCGCTGTTGTCACGGCGTTCAAGCCACAGCTTGCGATCATCACCGGACCGCTCTACGCCATCAGCCAAGGCGTTGTGATCGGGGCAATCAGCCACGTATATGAGGCCGAGTTCGAGGGCATCATCATCCAGGCACTCCTTGCCACGGCGAGCGTGTTCATGGTCATGCTCGTGCTGTTTGTGACGCGCACGATCCGGGTCACGAACAAAATGCGGGGAATCATCATCGGGGCAACCCTCGGGATCATGTTGTTCTATCTCGTGAGTATCGTCCTTTCCCTTTTCTCGGTGAACATGCCCTTCGTATGGGACAGCGGGCCGATCGGTATCGGTTTCAGCCTTCTGATCGTCGGGATCGCTGCGTTCAATCTGATGCTCGACTTCGACCTGATCGAACGAGGCGTTACCGCACGGGCTCCCAAGTTCATGGAGTGGTTCGGCGCCTTTGCCCTGATGGTCACGATCGTATGGCTGTACATCGAGATTCTGCGACTCCTGTCCAAGATCAGGAACTGAGGAGCTTCCAGTTCCAGCTCACAGCTTCTGACTTCTGGCTTCTGAAATCGGTCACCGGTCATCGGTCGTCGGTTTGCCTTTCATCGCCGGTTAACTATTGGCAATGGGTTCAGTCATCAACGTCATCAAGCTCTGGTTTCTGGTTTCGATCGCGGTTGCGCGTCGTGTGTTCCATCGCCTTCTCCTTGGACCGACCATGCCGTCGTGGACGTGGCGGACTGACATCGTTGTGGCGATTGCTCGTGCAGCGATTGAGTTCGCAGCCACGGTTCCTGATGATCGGTTCATCAACCAATTCGGGCTCCATGTCAGAGCCCCAGTGCCACCCGAGTTGCACAGAAAGATCCGTGTCACGCGTACGACGCTCGGTGGCTTGGACGCAGATCGATACATACGGATCGGCGATGCAACCGACTCCGCAACGATGCTCTACTTCCATGGGGGCGGCTACGTGTTCGGGAACCCGGGGACACACCGTCAGCATGTGGCACGGTTGGTCCACGCCACGGGCACGACGGCCTACGCACCTCGGTATCGGCTTGCACCCGAACATCGTTTCCCGGCGGCCCTCGAAGATGCTGTGCGGGCGTATCGGGCGCTCGTGGCATTGGGGACGGATCCGTCTCACATGGTCGTATCGGGTGATTCGGCTGGCGGCGGATTGGCGTTGGCGCTTCTTCTTCAGCTTCGAGAGGACGGGGATCCGCTCCCGGGCGGTGCCGTCCTGTTCTCGCCCTATACGGATCTCAACCACGCGTCGTACACCATCGTCACGAACGCCGATACCGACTATCTCCCGGTACATGAGTTGTCCACCCCGAACAGCTACTACGCAGGCATCGACCAGCTTGGAGATCCACTCGTTTCGCCCGTCAACGGCGACCTAACAGGTCTACCGCCGATGCTTGTCTTCGCCGGTGGAGCCGAGATGATCCTCGACGATTCGGTCCGCCTCAAAGCGAACGCAGACAAGGTCGGGGTGGACATGACCCTCTCCATCGAACCCGAGATGATGCACGTCTGGCCAGCCATCGCCCCCTGGGAACCAGCCTCAAAACGAGCCCTTGCCGTGACCTCCGAGTGGCTCAGTTCCGTAATCCGCAATCCGTAATCGGAGATCGGAGATCGGACATCGGTCATCGGTCATCGGGCCCGACGTCCGACTAGAGCGAGAGCTCTTCTCCCAGGTACGCCTTGATGACGTTGGGGTCCTTCTGAACTTGTGCGGGAGTTCCCTGCCCGATCACCTGACCGAAATCGAGGACAAGAATTCGGTCTGCGATGTCCATGACGAGACCCATGTCGTGTTCGACAAGGATCATCGCGATGCCGAGCTCTTCGCGGATGTCGAGGATGAAGCGAGCCATGTCCTCAGTCTCCTCGAGGTTCATACCCGCGACCGGCTCATCGAGAAGGAGCAGTTCGGGTTCCATGGCAAGCGCACGACCGAGCTCGACCCGTTTCTGAATCCCGTACGGCAGAAGGCCGACCGGATGGGCACGCCATGCCTCAATCTCAAGCAGGTCGATGATGTCTTCGACATGGGCGCGGTTGTCCATTTCCTCGCGCTTTGCGCGACCCCACCACATCGCCCCTGCCATCCATCCAACATCCGTGCGGACGTGGCGGCCGAGCGTGATGTTCTCAAGAACGGTCATATGCGCAAACAGTTCGATGTTTTGGAATGTCCGTGCAATCCCGAGATCAGCGACCTTGTCCGGCCGCATCCCGAGGATCGAATCGCCCTTCCACCGAATGTCACCAACCTGTGGTTTGTAGACACCGTTGAGACAGTTGAACGTGGAAGTCTTTCCGGCGCCGTTGGGTCCGATCACCGCAAAGAGTTCACCAGCATTCATCGTGAATGACATGTCGGTCAGCGCATGCACGCCCTTGAAGGACAGGCCGACACCCTCGAACTCGAGCAAAGGAGGGTTCATGACAGCCACCGCTTCCGCCGTTTGTAGTGCTTGACGTTCTTGAACGACTTGCGTTCGCCGCCTTCGGTGTGGAGGCCAAGGTAGAACTCTTGGACGTCCTCGTCTCCGAGGAGTTTTTCGGCATCCCCGTCCATAACGACCTTGCCGTTCTCCATGATGTATCCGTAGTCCGCAATGGAGAGCGCCATGTTTGCGTTCTGCTCAATCAGCAGCACAGACGTGCCCTGCTTGTTGATGTCGACGATGACGTCTCGAATCTGGGCCACGAGGAGGGGGGCGAGTCCAAGTGAGGGTTCGTCGAGGATCAGAAGTGATGGATCCGCCATGAGCGCCCGGCCGATGGCCAGCATCTGCTGCTCACCGCCTGAGAGATACCCGGCGGTGTCTTTCCTGCGCGCCGCCAAAACCGGGAACATGGTCATCACCATGTCGTAGTTCTCCTTCACACTGCTTGCGTTCTTGTTGGAGATCGCACCGGTACGCAGATTGTCCTCGACGGTCATCTCGGCGAAGACTCGGCGTCCCTCCATCACCTGGGAGATACCCGCCCTGACGATTGCCGACGCTCCCTGGTGCTGAATCTCGGAGCCGTTGTGTGTGATGGTGCCTTTGGTGACATCACCCTCGTGAATGTCGAGAAGACCGGTAATGGCCCGCAGGGTTGTTGTCTTCCCTGCTCCGTTGGCACCGAGCAGCGCAACGATCTGCCCTTCTCGCACTTCGAGGGACAGCCCCCGAAGAACCAGAACGACATCGTTGTACACGACCTCGAGGTTGGCAATTTCAAGCATCAGTGTTCGCCTTGGGTTTCGATTTCACGTTGGCGTCGGAACAGACTGGTGGTGCTTTGGGGGTGCGGCGAACCGCACCCCCAAAGTCCCTGTCGATTTACTTACGCTTCCCAGCACGGAGCCGTGAAGTCGAAGTCTGCAGCCGCATCGGAGATGAAGAAGTCCTTCTCCAAGATCGATCCGGTTGTAGCTCCGTCTTGACTCAGCGTCTGATCCGCACCGCCAGCAGCGGTGTAGGTCGCAAGATCTGGCTTGAAGATCGCAAGCGATCGCAGCACATACTCATTCGGGGTTCCTGCCCACGACTGGTTCGGCTGCGAACCACCAAAGTCCACATCCTCGAGCGAGTTCATCGCTGTCAGGATGCCTTCAGGGCTCAGATCCATGGCTGCAATCGCAGCTGCGAGCACCTGATGGACGACGACTGCCTCATTCCAACCGATGATGTAGGCATCGCTCGGACGGGCGTCCGGCAAAGCCGCTGTCATCGCGGTCATCATTTCGTCGTTGCCAGGTGTGTCGAATCCCCAACCGACGTTGTACGCCGACTGGTAGTACACCGTGTCGAACAGCGGCGCAGCTGGCGAGTCGAGCAGGGCAGCGTTGTAGGTCGGGCCGTTGCCCGTGAACATGCCGGGGTAGCCGGCACCTACGGCTCCAGCAACAAGCTCGGCTGCCGTGCCTGGGTTCGTGGTCAGAATCGTCCAGTCAGCACCTGAAGTGGCGATGGCTTGGATGACCTCGGTCTGGTCCTGGCCAGGAATGACGGCACCCTCGCCGTCGTACACGAGTTCAAGACCGTAATACTCGACGGCCTTGCGAACACCCTCTGCGGCATCTCCTCCGTAGTCACCGGGGAAGCCGGCGAGAGCGAACTTCGTGCCGCCCATTTCCATGGCAAATGCAACGAGGTTCATCGACTCGATGCAGTAGTTGGTGTTCTGCTCAAGGGTCACATCCTGGTCGAACTCAGGAATCGCCCAGCCTGAATACCAGCTCAGTGGGATCAAAGGCATCTGATCCTCGATCAGCGTCGGGAGAGACGCGACCGTTGTTGGTGAACCCGTCGATAGGGTGATCATGGCAACCTCTCCGCGGAGCTTCTCGAGTTTCTCGAGATGCTGTTCCACGTTGTATGCCGTGTCCTCGACCAACGCGTTGATCGTCCATCCGTCGATGCCGCCAGCCGCGTTCAGGGCGTCCCAATACACGTTCTGGGCATCAGTGATGTGTGTGGTGAGGCCAGCAAATGCGCCGGTCAGGTCGGACAGAAGCCCGACCGTGATCACCTTGTTCTCAAGGTCAATGCCTCGTCCGCCGATCATCTCAGCGGGCGGAGCTTCCGTCGTTGTTGTCGTATCGGCAACTTCACCAGCAGTGGTGGTAGTCGCTTCTGGCGCCCCCGTTGTCGTTGTGTCATCCGAACTCGAGCTGCATGCAGCTGCCACGAGTGCGAGCACAAAGACAAGGACGAGCCAGCTATATCGCTTTCTCATTGTCCTGTTCTCCTCTGTCGTTGTTTCTTGGTTGTTTCCTCGGTAAGGCGCGCACACGCCCGTTGTGAAGACGGTTGAATCAGTATGTGAATGGCCACCCCTTCCAGTAGTTCCTGATACGGAGCCAGATGCCATAGAGGCCAAGTGGCTCGGCGATCAAGAAGACGATGATCAGAATTCCAAAAAGCACGATGTTGAGCTGTGGCACGCTGAGGCCGGGTCCCGCTGCGTCCGGATACGAAACAATGCCAATGAGGTCGTCCGGACCGGAGCGAACCACGAGCGCGCCAATCCACGACAACGGTCCCCCATTCTCGGCTTGTGCCGCGAGGAATCCAGTGACGTTCTCGACGATCCGGGGAGACAGCACCACGAAGAAGGTCCCGAGCATTGTCCCCGCAATCGTGCCAGCGCCACCGATGAGGATGATGGCGATGAACTCCACGGACAGAAAGATGTCCCAGCTCTCCGGAATGATCCGCCCGACAACGGAACCGAGGAGGGCACCGGCGAGACCCGCATAGAACGAAGAGATCCCGAAAGCCTGTGTCTTGGCCTTGGCGTCGGCAACGCCCATCACCTCCGCTGCGATATCGCGATCCCGGACCGCAGCCCACGACCGTCCGATTCGCGTGCGCATGAGGTTCTTGGCGAACAGAGCAAACAGCACGACGGCAAACAAGAGGAAGAAATACGTCTTTGCCTCGCCAGTCATCTCCTCGACGTGGACCCACGGAAGGAGATTGATCGGTCGCAGGAACCACCACAACGGGCCGTCCGTCGTGAACGAGACAAGCGGATCCATGTTCCGCCACAGCGCAAACTCGAGTTCGGGCCAAGGCCGGCCGATCCCGGACTGTCCTGCAACCTTGCCAAGGTTCCGCCACAGATACAGACCGATGAATACCAATCCAAGGGTCACGAACGCGAGGTACAACCCTCTGACCCGTACTGCGGTGGGTGCAACCACGACACCAACCAACGCAGCAACGACGCCAGCCATCGGTAGCCAGATCCAGATCGGAAGCCCGAGACCCCAGACGCTTCGCCCTGCCTCACCACCCAGCACAACCGCGGTGTAGGCACCAACCGCCATGAAGAAGGCGTGACCAAGCGATACCTGTCCGGCGACACCCGTCAGGAGATTGAGCCCGAGTGCGCCCACAGCAAAGACAAGGGCCCGGTTGACGAGAATGAGCCACGACGAGTCGCCAGCGAAGCCGAGGAACGGGAGTGCGGCGAGAGGAGCCAAGACGGCGATGACGAAGAGAAGAGCCACGGAGATCTTCCTCGTCGTTGATGGAAAGAGCCCCATCTCGGACTGGTAGCGCGTGTAGAGATTCGGTCTGCCCCTCATACGCGTCGGATCTCCTCAGTACCGAACAGGCCATAGGGCCGGACAACCAGGACCACCATCATCGCAAGCCATGGCACGATGCCCGAGAATCCGGTTCCGAGCCACGAGATGGGACCGAGATAGGTACCCGCGAACACCTCAAGGATGCCGATGATCATGCCTCCATACACCGCACCACTCACAGAGTCGAGACCACCGATGATGACCGCGGGGAATGCGCGGAAGGCGATCAGGGCCGTAAATGGTCCGACACCGGCGCCACCCCTTGCACCGACCGAAGCGAAGATCCCGCCGAGAGCCGCCAGGGTTGCACCGATCGCCCATGCGATAGCGAACACCCTTCCCACCGAGATGCCCTGGGCCATCGCTGCTTCCTGGTCGAAGGCTGTCGCCCTCACTGCCACTCCGGTTCGCGACCGAAAGAACAAGGCGAGGATGATGACGACCACGATCGTGACCAGAATCGTTGCGATCTCGGCCTCTCCCATGGTTAGCGGACCGATCTCAACGAGCGAGATTCCCCACGGATCGCCAAGGCCAGCCGTCGTGTTGTCAAGCAAGTCATTCGTGACCGACCGAATCACCAGGTCGAGACCGAGGGTGATCATCGCAACAGCGAACAGAGGCTCGCCGATCATCGGCCTGATCGTGATCCGTTCGATCACGATACCGATCAGCGCCGTGAGGACGACGGCGATCAACGCTGAAAGCGTCCACTGGAGCCAATCAGGCGCCCACGTGATCCACCGGCCCGGGATGTTGATGGTGACCGCGAAGTACGAAACGAGGTAGGCACCGAGTGCCGCGATCGCACCGTGGGCGAAGTTGACCACCTGGGTTGCCTTGAAGATGATGACGAACCCGAGCGCGAGCAGCGCATAGATCGCGCCGAGCGCGATACCGGACGCCAGGGCGTTGATGAATTTGTCGAAGCCGCCCTGGCTCGCAGCTTGTGCGATCACCCCGATTGTCATCACGAGTACATCGACTCCACAAGGTCGCCGAACATGTCTTCCATGGCACTTCGCTTGAGCTTCTGCGTTGCCGTCAGCTCTCCGTCCTCATGGTCGAGCTCTTTGGGGATCATCGTGAAGTACTTGATCTGCTCGACTCGTGAGAACTTGGTATTTGTCTTGTTGACGACTTCCTGGATCAACTCGATGACCTCAGGCTTCTCGGTCAGGTCCCGATACGTGGTGTAGGTGATCTGACGACGCAGTGCCCAGTCGCCGACAACGTCGTACTCAATCCCGATCAGTGCGGTGATGTACTTTCGGCCGTCACCGATGACCATCGCTTCTTTGACATACGGCGATGTCTTGAGACTGTTCTCAATCTCGGATGGCGAGATGTTCTTCCCACCCGACGTGATGATGATGTGCTTGATGCGGTCGACGATCTTGACATGCGTTCCGTCGACCCACACACCAACGTCGCCCGTCTTGAGCCAGCCGTCTTCCGTGAACGTTGCCTTGGTGTCCTCTGGCTTCTTCCAATAGCCGGCGAACACAGCGCCGTGCTTGGTCTGGATCTCGCCCGTTTCCTCATCGATACGGAACCCGATTCCCTCGTACGGCTCACCCACCGTACCCAGCTTCACCCGCCCGGCCAGATTCGTTGTCGCACACGCAGTGTTCTCCGTCATGCCATATATCTCGAACACCGGAATCCCAAGACCCATGAAGAACTCAAGGACCTCGGGTGCGATCGGTGCGGCCCCTGATGATGCGTAGCGGCAGTGGCGTAGCCCGATCCTCTCACGGAGCGATCGGAAGAACAACGGATTCCCGATCCAATATGCGATCCGGGATCCGAAGGTGAAGTCACCGTCGTTTGAGACTCGCTTGGTACCGATATAGCTCGCGAGTTTCAATCCGAAGGCGCTGACAAGCCGTTTGAGAACCGTGGCGTCCTGGAGACGGATGAGGATGCCGGCATGGATCCGTTCCCAGATACGGGGTACCGCAAAGAAGATTGTCGGCTGGACCTCACGCAGGTTCACCTGGACGGTCTCAATTGATTCCGCAAAGTTGAGAATCGGACCGTTGTACGCCATTGACCACGTTGAGAAGAGCCGCTCGGCCACATGGCAGAGCGGCAGGTATGTCAGCTTCTCGTCCTTGACATTCTCGCCTTTGCCACGCGAGAAGCGGTTCGGATCGTTGAGAACGTGCTGGACCGCGACCTCGATGTTGCGGTGCGTGAGCATCGCCCCCTTCGGTGGACCCGTCGTCCCCGACGTGTAGATGAGGGTCATCACATCATCGGGGTCGGCATCAAGCATGAGCTGCTCAACCGCTCCAGGATTGGCGGCACGGTGCTCACGGCCAAGGTCCATGAAGTCGCCCCAGTACATCAGGCGGTCATCGTTCATGGTCCGAACGCCGCGGGGTTCGACGTAGATGATCTTCTCGACCGTTGGATACGCATCGCGACCCGCTTCGATGATCTTGTCGACCTGTTCCTGATCCTCGGCGAAATGCACCTTCGAACCTGCGTCATTGACAAGGTACTGCGTCTCTGCCATGGGATTGGTCGGATAGAGACCGGTGCAGATTCCGTTGATTGCGACCGTGGCGAAATCAAAGATGATCCACTCGGGTCGATCCTCGGAGTGGACGGAGGTCACATCCTTTGGCCGCACGCCGAGTGCGAGAAAGGCGTGTGCGGCGGTCAACACCTGGTCCCACACCTGCGCAGACGTTCGCTCCTGCCAGATACCGAAGTCCTTGTCGCGCATGGCGACTCGGTCAGGCGTTCGGATCGCCCAGTCGCGAATTCGCCACGCAACAGAAGGGAAGGCGTCGCCGAGGTCGGGCGCGCCCGTGTGTTCGAGTGTTGCAGTCATGTCACACACCTCCACCTCTGGCCGGACAGGGAGAACATAATAGAAATTCCGTTGTCATGCACTTAGGAACTCCCAGTTTGTGCCTCGTCAGCTCGCGGTAGCTGGCTCAATACGGACTCCGATCACGCGAAAACGCCCTGTCACAAAGGCCGGATCGGTCAGTGACGCGTTGCCTGCAGCATTCGCGCCCGTGACATGGAAATCAGAAAATGCGGCGGATTGGTTGACGAAGAGACCACCGGTGAGATTGAAGGCGACAGAGACACCGCCATCAACGGCCGCATCGATGATCGTGCGGATGGCATCGGCATCGGTTGCATACGCAAGCCAGGTGATGGCTCCACTGCGCTTCGCCGCTTCCTTGGCCAGGTCGATGCTCTCTTGCCTCGAACCTGTCCTGACGACAAAGATCACAGGTCCAAACATCTCCGACATGTAGGTGTCCTTGTCGGCCGCGTCCACCTCCACGATCGCTGGGGTGCGAATGGTTGCACCCGGGAATTCGTCAGAAGCGATCGGCCTCGAGGGCGATAGCACGGTGCCGGTCGCTTCGGCCTCGGCAATGCGAGCAGCTGTTGCTTGCCCCTTGATGGCTCCAAGGATGCTGACCGCCCGCGCCTCGTCTCCGAGAAGGCCGTCGATCGCACCGACGAATCCGGCAACGATGTCGTCGTATGAGACGGTGCCGTCTGCTGTCGGAATCCCATCGGCGGGTACGAAGAGGTTCTGCGGTGTCGTGCACATCTGACCCGAATACATCGTCATCGAAACGCTGAGGTTGCGAAACACGCCCTTGAGGTCGTCAGCAGAATCGAGGATCACCGAATTGACCCCAGCCTTCTCCGTATAGACCTCGGCGTGGGTCACGTTGGCTTCGAGCCAGTCTCCGAAGACTGATCCCCCTGTGTAGTCGACGATGCCAACTTCGGGCCGCATCACGAGGTCCTTCGCAACGAGGTTGCCGGGGGTGTCGACGATCATCTGTACGACGTTGGGGCTGTGACCCATCTCAGCCAGGACCGCCCGAGCGGTCCTTGTGAAGAGGGCAAGGGGAAGAACAGTCGCCTGGTGCGGTTTGATGATGACGGGATTGCCCGTTGCGAGGCTTGCGAAGATGCCGGGGTAGCCGTTCCAGGTGGGGAAGGTTGAGACCCCGATTGTGACTGCGATGCCGCGCGGCTTGATGAGCCATTCCTTTTCGATTACGAGAGGCGGCCGGGAACCTTGCGGCTTCTCCCACGTCGTTGGTCCCGGGAGTTGGTTCTGCTCGCGGTAGGCATACGCGACTGCTTCGAGGGCTCGGTCGAGCGCGTGGGGTCCGCCTGCTTGGAACGCCATGGTGAAGGTCTGACCGGTGGTGTGCATGACGGCTTGGGCCATCTCGAAGCTGCCGTCTGCGAGGCGAGAGAGGATCTCGAGGCATACGTCGGCTCGCTCAGCAGGCGTCGTCCGACGCCAAGAAACCATCGCTGTTGCTGCGTCGGCGATGACACGGTCGACGGTCGTTTGGGGATACGAGATGTTGAGGGCGAGTCCGTACGGTGAGGTCTCCTCAACGGCCACGAATCCATCGTTCGCTTGGCCGGTGTCGAACTCCGTTCCGAGGTGCGCCTTGAACGCTGCCTCGCCTTCGATGGGTGCATTCTCACCGTAGGCCTTTGCGTGTTCGGGGTAGGCACTCCAAAACGTTCGCTCGTCGATCGCTTGGAGTGCTCGTGTGAGGGTTTCATCGTGGGTTGCGCCGCTGCCTGACATGAAGAGTCCTTTCTGGGATGCCTCTCCACACTACAGACTGGACAGAAGCCGGACGTCAGAAGTCAGACGTCAGACCTCAGAAGTCAGGGGTCAGGCGACCGAATCGGGCTCTCCTACCCGACGTTCACGCCGCGTGCCTCGTCAACGTCATAGTCGACCGTCACGGTGCGGTCCAGGGTTCCGAGGTCGATCCAGCCGATGCCAGCGTCGTAGCTGCCAGACCAAACGAAGGTCGCCTCAATCGGATACGACGCGAGACTCGGGTGACACAATCCTCCCGATGGATGCGTGTTGCGATAGGTCGGATCACAGGTCTTGAGGAGGTACAGGTGGCTGACTTCACCGGTTGGATACGGAGTTGCCATCTCGGGATCGAACGACTGGTCCGTGCCGTCACCCCAACGGACTTTGAGGAGAGACACCTCTGCTTGGACGCGCAGGGTTCGCCCATCGGGGAGCACCTCGCTGTGGCTGATGACGCTCGGTGTTGAGGTGGCCAGGAACGACGCCAGCCCGGTGATGCCTGCTGTGGATGGCTGCATGATGGGTTCGGGAGGGTCCAGATCCCAGGATCGGAAGATGGCCCATGCCTCAGCCTCGGCATCGACGGCAGGGACAGCCGGACACCTGGGAAGCGTAAGCACAATGTTGAGGATCGCAGAGTCATTGATCGGATTGCTCGAATCAAGACCACCCGGCCTGCTCGACCAGTAGTAGCAATCCCCAACCGGCGCTCGGTTTGTGGTGTAGAGGTAGATCAGATCATCCGCAGGAACCGTCGTCGGCGTCGTCCCACTCCCGCCGCCAGCATCCGTACAGATGATTCGGTACGAGAATCGGATCCATGTAGCACGTTTCGGCTGCGGCGGACGATCCGACCGCCAACAGGCAACCGGCAACGACGAAAGCTACGACAATGGATGCGGACCGTCGCATGCCCAACCCTTCCCCGTGTAGCTGTTTCCCCATATTCCCTCAACGTTCTCAACAACCTGCTGAGTAATCCCGAGGCCCCCCTCCTCGGTAATCCCGGATAGATCGATCTCTACGAGGGCCGCGATGCATTTCTCAGAGTCGGCGAGAACCTCGACAATCTGCACCTCAACGCTCGATGGGTCAGCGATAAAGGTGTCGTAGTCGAGCAGTATCAGGCTCTCCTCCAGGTATCGCTCGTTGGAGAACGTCTGTCGGAACGAGTCCTCATCGTGGGTGTACAGAGCGATCAGACGACGGCGTTCGAGGTCTTGGAAGATCGCCTCGATCTCGGCAATGCGGTCGATTGTCGTCGTGGTGGCGGCCGTCGTGGTCGTGGTGATCACGGACCCCGGTGTGACCAACGAGGTTGTTGCCGGAATCGTGGGTGTCGTCGCCGGTACGTTGGTCGTGGGTGTGCATCCAGCGGCGAGCACCGCGAGAGTGAAAAGCGCGTGTCTGACCGGTGTCAACATCCTCCTTCCAAGATACGGAACGACACCGCTCGCACAAGAGCTTCGTAGCGGATGATTTCCCACTCCCGGATCCACGGACTCGATAGAAACCACCCAAACCCGTCCCCCCGCTTGCGGGGGACGCGACGAGCGCAGCGAGGATGCATGGGGGGCCGGGGAGCCTGGGACCACAAAAGGATCTCGAAAATCCTGAAATCAGGGGCTTGGAACTCAGTTTCTGTCGTACCTGGCTGATACGTTGTCTCCATGATGATCCAGACAGCATCAACCCAAACAGCACCGGATCAGCCACCGATTGATGACCGCTCGATCGAATACGGTCCGACGGACTGGGGCTGCACACCGATACCCCTCGAGGTCGAAGATCTCGCGCCAGGAACACGCCTGGCGGTGCTTCTCTCCAATATCGATACTGCCTCCCTCTCGAGCTACGACCAGATCACCGTCCTGCGGGCAAGGCAGCGCATGGCCAACTTCTACGCCGCACAGGTTCTCGACGACATGTGTGAAATCGTCGACAAGTGCGTAGAAACCCGAGTGCTCACAACCGAGCACAGCGCCATGGTCGATGCTGCGGCCGAGATCACCGTCGCTCTGACGCTGACGCGCACTACAGGGGAACGCAAGGTCGCCCTCGCTCTCGATCTGCGAGATCGGCTGCCAGCAGTCCGCCGCTTGCTGCGGACCGGTGCGATCGACGAGCGCCGGGCTTCGGCAATTTGTGATGCAACGATGCATCTCACCGAAGACCAGACTCAGACAGTGGTCGGGCACATCGAAGACTCAGCACATCAGTTGACAACCGGTCAGCTCCGAGCCCGAATCCGAAAACTCTGCATCACCGCGGACCCAGACGACGCACACGCACGGTACGAAACCGCCGTCGCCAAAAGGCGAATCATGATGGCACCCTCACCCGACGGGACCGGCCATCTCTACTGTCTCGACCTGCCACCGGACCAACTCCAGCAGGCGACACGTCGCATCAACGCCATGGCGAGAACGCTACGGCGCAAAGGCGAAACGCGGACCATGGACCAGCTCCGTGCCGACGTCCTCCTCGACCTCCTCACTGGGCGAGGCTCCAGCGTGGCTGGTACGACCTCAAGAATTGGTACCACCGCGAGACAGGGCACTGTTGACATTCGTGTCGATCTCGAAACGCTTGCAAGACTCAACGACGATCCGGGACATCTCGGAGGCTACGGACCCGTCATCGCCGACATTGCACGACAGACGGTTGAACAACAGGTGGACACCGAGCACCGGTTCTGTGTCACCGACCATGCCGGCCAACCCGTCGCGGTCGGTGTCACACGCAAACGCAGCCTGTCGGTCAAACAGCGCCGCATTGTTGAAATACTCCGCCCAACCTGTGCCTTCCCGGGATGTCGGATGCCAGCAACGGAGTCCGACATGGACCACATCGTCGACTACGCCAGCCACGGGCCAACCACCATCCCCAACAGCGCCCCGCTGTGCCGACACCACAACGTCGTCAAACAAGCCGGCTGGCGATACCGGATCCTCGCCAACGGCAACTACCGATGGACAAGCCCGTCCGGCCACATCTCCATCAAGGACTCGGACCCGTAACTCCTCGCTCGGTGCGTCCGACGATCCTGGGTCGGAGGGAGAGAGCTATTCTCCGCCCATGACTGAAGCATTCATCGTTGACACCATTCGTACGCCAATCGGCCGCTTCGGCGGAGCGCTCTCCATGGTGCGTCCAGACGACCTCGCATCACAGGTCATCCGAGAAGTAGTCGAAAGCGTCGGGATTGCCCCGGACCGATACGACGACGTGTACTTCGGCGCGGCGAATCAGGCTGGTGAAGACAACCGGAACGTCGCCCGCATGGCATCACTTCTTGCCGGAATGCCGGTGACCGTGCCCGGAGCGACCATCAACCGCCTGTGTGGATCCGGAATGGAGGCAATCGGGCTTGCGGCCCGAGCGATCAAGACAGGGGAAGCGGATCTTCTCATCGCCGGCGGTGTCGAGTCCATGAGCCGAGCCCCCAAGGTCATGGCGAAGGCCACGACAGCCTTCGACCGCAGCACCGAGATCTACGACACCACGATCGGATGGCGCTTCACCAATCCACGAATGCGCGAACGCTTTGGCGTTGACGAGATGCCGGGAACGGCAGAGAACGTCGCCAAGGAGTTTGATGTCTCACGCGAGGATCAGGACGCGTTCGCGTTCCGGAGCCAAGAACGAACTGAGATCGCAGTCAAGAATGGTGTTCTCGCAGAAGAGATCACATCCGTGTCGGTCAAGCAGCACCGGGGCGATCCTGTCATCGTCGACACCGATGAGCATCCACGACCCGGCACGTCGCTCGACCGACTCGCAGCCCTCAAGCCGATCTTTGAGGGCGGGACGGTGACGGCGGGAAACGCCTCGGGGATCAACGACGGTGCAGCAGCGGCTGTCATCGCCTCCGGAGCAATCGTCGAAGAATTCGGCTTGACCCCAATGGCGCGTGTCGTATCCATGGCGACGGCCGGAGTGCCACCACGGATCATGGGTATCGGACCCGTTCCTGCAACCAAGAAGCTCCTGGAGCGCACAGGTGTCGGTTTGGATGACATCACGAACATCGAACTCAACGAGGCGTTCGCCGTCCAAGGCCTTGCGTGCCTCCGTCAACTCGGTCTCGCAGACGACGCCGAGCATGTCAACCCGAACGGCGGGGCAATCGCGCTCGGTCACCCGCTCGGCATGACCGGTGCACGGCTCGTGACCACGGCAGCCCGCGAACTCAACCGTCGTGAGGGCAAGTATGCGCTGGCCACCATGTGCATCGGTGTCGGCCAAGGCATCGCGATGCTGATTGAGCGCACGCCCTGAGCAACAGAAGCGACCTCGTTGCGCTTACCGAGGATCCCGAAGCGTTCCTCACACACTCTGATCCGACACTTCGTCGCATGGCGGTGACCGCCCTCAATGCACAATCCGCCGCCAACCATTACACCACCATTTCACAACTCACCACCGATCCAAGCGAGCCAGTCCGCGCCGCCGCAGCCGAAAAGCTTGGCTTGTGCGGAACCGACGCTCTCGGTCCGCTCGGCTCCCTTCAAACCGACGAGGCAGCGACGGTACGCGAGGCAGCGGCGACCGCGTACGGTGAGATCGGAGACGCAGCGGTGCTTCGCTGGCTTGTCGATGCTGCATCGAACGATGAGGACCGCCAAGTCAGAGAAGCAGCAGTGGCAGCGATCGGAGCCATCGGACACCCGGACGGGATCGACCCACTCCTCGCACTCATTGCGGACGGCCCGCCACAGGTCCGTCGACGGGCAATCGCAGCCATCACCGTATTCGATGACCCACGAGTCGAACCAGCCATCAGACGAGCCGCACTTGACCGCAACCCAGGCGTGAAGGAAGCCGCCGAGATGGTCGTAGGGCGACAAATCCGCGAAGCCTGAGCGACAGAAGTAAGACGTTGGAAATTACGGAGCCCCCCTGCTCCTCGCTGCGCTCGGCGCGTCCCCCGCAGAGCCGGGGGGACGGGAACAGAGGCCGCGTCAGCGGTCAAAAGTCGGTCATCGGTCATCGGTCATCTGGTGATGAAGATCTTCCCTCACCCATTCGGCGCCGCCTGGCCAGTGTTCCTTTTTCCAGATCGGTACCGATCGCTTCAGTTCGTCGATCACGAACTGACAGGCAGGAAACGCATCGTTCCGGTGTGCCGTCGACACGGCAACCATGACCGCTGGCTCGCCGACGACAAGAGAACCTGTTCGATGAACAGCAGCTACCCGCAGGATCGGCCACCGCTCAAGTGCCTGGGCTACTACCTCACCGATCTTGTCGACAACGACCCCCTCGTATGCCTCGTATTCAAGGTGGGTAACGCCCTCACGACCGTGGGAATGATTCCGAACGGTTCCCGAAAAAAGGACAGTTGCACCGGCAGATTGATCGGCGACGAAGTCCATGATCGTGCGGGCGTCGATCGGTTCAGCGGTCACATCGATGTGGACCGACTCTTGCGAAGCTAGATCTGACCGGTTCATACACTCATCACAATGGACAACGATACCCCGAATTCCGGGCCCGAAGAATCTCAGGTTCCTTTCATGTCTGAGCGGAACCCCGACGAACCTTCTGACGTTCAAACAGACATGAGCGACACAACACCAATCCAAGAACAGCCAGCATCGCCTGGATCAATCACCTTTGACTCACCACTGCCACCGCCCCCGACGCCGCCTCCACCACCCGCGGCGGAAGACCATCCCACGATGACAGCACCTGTGGATCCGATCGTGCCGGTGTCTTCGCGCATCGCAACCACTCCTCCACAAAAGAAGCGCAGCGGACTCGCGTACTTCGCAATCGGTATTGGCGCAGCTGTTGTCGGTTCCCTACTCACCGTGGGCGTCTTGGGCACAACCGGGGCATTCGACTCCGACCAATCCGCTCCCCCGATCACGTCGACGCCATCGACGGTCCTGAACCAACCGGCCACCGACAACAGCATCACTGGCAACGTGGCAATCGTCGACCCGACAGCAATTGCGAAGGCGGTGATGCCATCAGTCGTCACCGTCAACGTTTTTGCAGACGGATCCTCCGATGCGCCCGAAGACCGCATTGCGACCGGGTCAGGTTCGGGCGTTGTTTCATCAGCCGACGGATACATCATCACAAACCACCATGTGATCGCCGGCGCAACAAGCTACGCCGTCACTTTTGAGGACGGCCGGACCTATGAGGCACAGTTGATCGGAAGCGACGCGCTCACGGATCTCGCCGTACTTCAGATCTCGGCTGAGGGTCTCACGCCGATCGAATTCGGATCGACTGACACCCTTGCTATCGGCGATCCGGCGATTGCCATTGGCAATCCACTCGGGCAGCAAGGTGGTTCATCGATCACGGTCGGCATCATCTCGGCCTTCGACCGTCGCGTCGATTTTGCAGACGAGTCAACGCTCTTCAACATGATCCAGACTGATGCCGCGATCAACAGCGGATCGTCCGGCGGAGCCCTTGTCGATGCATCGGGAAACCTCATTGGAATAACCAGTGCGATCGGTGTCTCGAACGCCGGACCAGAGGGGATTGGATACGCAATCCCCGTCGATCTCGTCCAGCGGATCACATCTGAGATCATTGAGACGGGCGATGTCGAGCACTCATTCATCGGTGTCACAATTGCGACCTACTACGACGAAGCGGAGGACGGAGCGATCGTCCCCGGTGGAGCGATCATTGACACGATCGAAGCTTCCGGTTCCGCAGCTGGGGATGCCGGAATCGAGGCCAACGACGTGGTCATTGGGATCGGGGACACGACCATCAGATCGCAACCAGACCTGATCAATGCGGTTCGACTCTATAGAGTTGGCGAAGTAGCGACGTTCACCATTGTCAGGGACGGAGAAACGCTGGTTTTCGACGTGACGATGAGACAACGGCCACCCGAATTCCAGGGATAGTCACATGTACGGCATGGAAGACGAAGGCATATTCGAACAACTGTTCAAACTGCTGCAGTCCTCCGGCCCTGTTAATTGGAATCTCGCCCGCGAGGTGACGAAGAGCCTCGCGGGACCGTCTCAACCAATCGACCCAGCAGTCGCTGAGGAATACAGGGAGCTGGCACATGTTGCCGAAGTTCGCATCTCGGCGGTGACAGCGCTTCCGTCCCCCGCCACCGGTGAACTCAATCCAACCGATCGAGCAACCTGGGCAGCCGAGAACCAGCAGTCGTTCAGAATCCTGGTCGAACCACTCAGCGAGAAGCTCTCGTCGCTGACTGATCCCGATCAACTTCCGGGCATGCCGGACCTCGGAGCGATGGGTTCGATGAGCTCGATGCTCGCCCCTCTCGGCCCTGCCCTTCTCGGCGTCCAAGCGGGAACGATGGTGGGCTTCATGGCACACCGTGCCCTCGGGCAGTTCGACACCGGTATCCCTGCCATGGATCACGACCGCCCCTACCTCCTCGTTCCGAACCTCGACGACTTTGCAATCGACCACGGTGTTGATCACCGACAGGTCAGGCTGTGGGGTGCCCTCCACGAGGTCGCCTTCCACCGCATCATGGCGGTTGAATGGCTCCGCGGTCGGTTCGTCACGCTCGTACAGGCGTTCTACGACACCGTGGAGCTCGACATGTCCGATCTGCTTGGGAAGCTGTCTGCCATGAATGATCCGGCCGAAATGCAGCGAATGTTCGGAGCGGAGGAAGACGGAGCAGGTCTCCTCAAGGCTTCGTCGGATCCGGAACGGCTCGCTGAAATCCAGGCCTTCACCGCGTTTGTCGAGGGCTATGCAGACCGCGTCGTGAGGCTCGCAGCAGCAGAACTTCTCCCTGGGATCGACCGTATCGAAGAGGCGTTCAATCGCAGACGGACGGAACCAAACAAGGCTGAGCAGTTCCTCCAAGAATTCGCAGGACTCGAACTCGAACGCTGGCGTGCAAAAGACGCAACACAGTTCTGCGACGAGGTCGTAGAGCGCTGGGGCGAGGACAACCTTGCCAGGGTGTGGGAAGACCCCGTCAACATGCCATCGCTCGCCGAACTATCTGACCCGATCGGCTGGAACGCGCGGGTGCTGCTCGATGACTCAGCATTCGGTGACGAATCCTCCGAGTGATCTCACGAGCATCCTGATCTCACTCCACCGCTAGGCTTTCGCTTGCGAATTGTTGCGCAAACAGATTGGCTTCTGACACACGATGACAGACGATCCCGCAGGCACGCCTGACCCGATCGAGCCGATCGAATCCCCCATTGTCGCGGGTCCCGCCACGGTGACCCCTCCGTGGCTCAGGGCCACACTCGTCGTTGCCCTGCTGTACCTGTTCCTTGTCGGCGTCAAACTGCTCGAGACAGGCGTCAAGGGTCTTGGGGAAGACTCAGCGGGAAGCCTGTTCGATGGCATCACGAACCCCCTCGCCGCCCTCTTCGTTGGAATATTGGCAACCGTTCTCGTCCAGTCCTCATCTGTCACCACAGCAACGATCGTCGCGCTCGTTGGTGCGGGTCAGCTTCCTATGGACGTCGCCGTGCCAATGGTGATGGGGGCGAACATCGGCACGACTGTAACGAACACGATCGTCGCTCTTGCCCACGCACGACAAACCGACGAATTCCGCAAGGCGTTCTCGGCGGCAACGATGCACGACTTCTTCAACGTGATCGCCGTTGCGATCCTCCTGCCAATCGAACTTGTCTTCCACCCCCTTCAGAACACGGCCGCGTGGCTCGCTGGCCTCCTCCCTGGCGGGGCAAACGCAACCTTCGACTCTCCAATCAAGGGCATCGTTGCGTGGGGCGCCACCACGATCGGTGATCTGGTTGAAATCCTCTTCGGTAGTGGTGCATCGCTCGCCATTGCTCTGATCGTCGTGGGGATCGCGATCATCTTCGTAACCCTGACCTACATCACCAAGAACATGAAGACCCTCATCGCCAACAGGATCGAGCGATCGGTCAACGCAGCACTCGAGAAATCCAGTCTGGTCGGAATGGGTGTCGGTGTTGTCGTAACCCTTGCCGTCCAGTCGTCGAGCATCACGACCTCAATCATCGTTCCACTCGTCGCGTCAGGTCTCTTGCTTGTGAGAAACGCTTATCCCATCACGCTCGGTGCCAATGTCGGGACCACCGTCACTGCGTTGATCGCCGCCCTTGCCGCCGCCTCGGTCGACGCCATGACGATCGCCCTCGTGCATCTGTTGTTCAACGTGGTGGGCATCCTGATCATCTATCCAGTCCGCAAATTCAGATACATACCTGTGATTCTCGCCGAAAAGTTGGCGGACATCGCAGTGAAGAGAAAGTGGATCGCAGTTGCATACACACTCATTGTTTTTGTTCTTATCCCCATTGTGGGTATTTTGGTCCTCAGCTAGCAGGGATTCTCATGGTTCTTGATTTCTTCAGAAGCAATAGTCAGTCCGGACTCGACGCCGTCCAAGACATCCTTGTCGGGATGCTCGAGGACGGTCATGACGTGTTCGTGACGGCGTGCGATGCCCTCTTCGGGGGCGGGAAATCGAAGGAGACGAAGCGAGAGGTGAAGTCGACCGACAGAGAGATCAATCAGGCACAGCGTGACGTCCGGCGACACCTGATGGTCCACGCTGCTGTCAACAATGCCGACCTTCCACTTGTCCTCCAGTATGCATCAATCGTGAAGGACGCAGAGCGAGTCGGTGACTACGCCAAGAACATCTACGATCTCGTCAAATATGGCGCCAACTTCGACGAGGCCGATGATCGTGAGAACCTTGAGACCTACCGCGACGCCGTTGCCCAGCTGATTCTCGACGCCGCGGCAGCATTCTCCGAAAAGGATGCCGAGAAGGCCCAGCATCTCATCGGCAAGGCAGACGGGTTCCTCAGTGACTACGACGACCGTATCCAGGAGTCATACAACTCCGACGGGCCAGCCCCCTACGCCGTTGCGCGCGCCCTCTACTTCAGGTTCCTGAAGCGAACGACAGCACATGTGATGAATGTGCTGACATCCCTTGTACAGCCCCTCGACCGTCTCGACCACTACGACGAAGCGCCAGAGGATCGAATCTGAGCCACGGCTGAAAGCTGCAAGCCGAAAGCTGTGAGCCGCAGCCGAGCGAGCGAAGCTCGCTATTAGGCTGCATGGATGGACTTCTCACACTCTCAGCGCTCGCTTGACTATCAGAATCGCCTCCTCGCTTTCATGGATGAGCATGTCTATCCGGCGGAAGCTGTCATTCATGCACGGAGTGAATGGGGCCATGATCCCGTTGAGGCACCTTCCGAAATGGCCGGACTCAAAGCCGAGGCGAAGCGGCAGGGATTGTGGAATCTGTTTCTTCCTGACGAGGAATACGGAGCTGGGCTGTCCAACGCCGAGTACGCGCCGCTTGCCGAGATCATGGGTCGAGCAATCGAGCTTGCACCGGAAGCGACGAACTGTGCGGCCCCCGACACCGGCAACATGGAAGTGCTCCACCTCTTCGGAACACCAGCGCAGAAGCAGGAATGGCTCGTTCCTCTACTGGAAGGTGAGATTCGATCAAACTTCGGGATGACCGAACCTGCAGTTGCATCCTCAGACCCACGCAACCTCGAAGCCACGATCACACCGGACGGCGACGACTATGTCGTCCACGGCCGCAAATGGTTTTCCTCCGGTGCCGCATCGCGGGATTCGAAGGTTGCGATCGTGATGGGGGTCACCAACCCGGATGCCCCGCCGAAACAACGGTATTCAATGATCCTCGTTCCCACCGCTGCAGAGGGAGTGACGATCGTCCGGGACCTTCCCGTATACGGCTATCGACACCGCGGCGGGCACGCCGAGGTCGACTATGACCAGGTAAGGGTCCCAGCTACCAATCTCATAGCCGGGCCCGGCGAGGGTTACATGATCGCCCAGGCAAGGCTCGGACCAGGACGTATCCACCACTGCATGCGTGCGATCGGTCAGGCGGAGCGCGCCCTCGCAATGATGGTCGAACGGGCCAAGTCGCGAGAAGCATTCGGGAAACGGATTGCGGACCAGGGCGTCGTGCAGGACTGGATAGCAGAATCACGACTTCGGATCGATCAGGCCCGACTCCTCGTCATGCGGGCAGCGTGGTTGATCGATACGGAGGGCAATCGGGCGGCTCGAGCGGAGGTGTCCGCGATCAAGGTGGTAGCCCCCAACGCAGCGTTGTGGGTTATCGACAAGGCAATCCAGGTCCATGGTGGGATGGGCGTGACAGACGACACACCGTTGGCGTCGATGTGGGCGAACATGCGAACGCTCCGCCTCGCCGACGGTCCCGATGAGGTCCACAAGATGGTCGTCGCCCGCCGAGAAATAGGAAGGTGAGCTTTCAGCTTTCAGCTTTCAGCCGCAAATTGCGGCTCCGAACGCCGAAAGCGAGCTGTGGGCCGCCGCCCGCTCAATGGGATTCGTCTCTGGCTTGCCGTTGTCGGTCATGGGTTATCGGTCATCAGTAAGTCGGATTTTTCTGACGTCCGACGTCTGACGTCTGACGTCTGATGATTGTCCTACCCGAAGAGCTTCTCCCACAGACGGGTGAACATCGAGCGGGAGCTCGGGGCTGGGAGTTCGGCGAGTACGTCGGTGGCGTGGTCCGGTGGGAGATCCCCGACGATCACATAGTGGGTTTCCCCAGCAAGCCAATGGATACGGACATCTGCCGGCGCCGATGCGAGCTCATATCTGCCGGTACTCGTGACCAGGGCTCTTGCGTTCTCAAAACCCGACACGTCGGTCTCTCGCGAGAGTGCAAACAGCGAGAAGGTAAAGAGGCCATCACTGTAGAACCCCTGTTCGGACCCCCCAGGAGCCGGGAAGATGTCAACCAGCTGATATCCAGCGATGGATGTCGGGAGGAGATCCGACTCGAGCGGCATGACCACCTCATATTCAATTCCGTTCGAATCCATCGGTGCGGCGTAGGTGCGGTATGCCTTGAAATTCTGGAGGCTTGACCGACGAAACACCTTCCCCGTGTCGGTCAGCGTCTCTGAGATGAGTGGTGCACCGGTTCGCTCGTCGATGACGATGTTGGCCCTCACGATGTCGCCCTCCATCACCTCGATGATCTGGCAGTTCCTCCGCATGTGGGTCACGTCGGTGACCGAACCGACCGTGTATCGGCCCGTCTCGATCGGTTCCGAATGTGACACGAACGCAACACCTTGGGGTTCGTCACCGACGACCACTGATCGACCGTTCCCGACGATCGACCACATTGAATCGACCCGAACCATCTCCATGCCAGAAGAATGCTCTACGAATTCGGAGGACACGTTCGTGTCCCCATCCCACATCGACACAACGAGTCGGTTCGCGGTGTACGTGGACTGTTGCGCTCTCTCAAGGTATTCGGTGAGATCGCCAGCAGCGGCAGTCGAGGCAAACAGCCCAACGGCGAGAACTGCTGTACTTCCAACAGTTGCGATCCTGCGCGCAACCATCATGGTGCGTTCACCGACACCGCGGTTGGGACAAACGCTGTGGACGCCCGAGCGGTATGGCGTGACTCGAGATCGATGATCGATATCGCTGCAGGGTTGGGCGAGTCGCCGAGCGGCGTCACGGCAAATGCAAGGGTTACAGCAGCAGCTCCTGCGGCCAACGCTGCCACCGTGCGAAGTCCGCGCCGAGCCTTCTTCTCCTCGATCTTCGGGGCGAGAAAGATCGGAGGTTCAACCCCGGGAAGGGCTCGGACGGCCGTCCGTGAGCGGTCGAGGTCTGCGAGCTCCCTGCGACAGTCAGGGCACGAGTCGAGGTGCGCTGACACGACGGGCATTTCGAGAGTAATGAGCTCACCATCGAGATACGCCGAGAGCTGCTCGCCAAGATGTCCACCCGGGAGCAGTGCAAGCGGCATATTCAATACCGGGAGGGTCCGCAGCTCACTGCGGGTCTCCTTGAGGGCATGAAACTCGGCGATCACATCAAGATCGGACTCGAGCGCCACGACAACCTCACGCAGTTCGGAGGGTGTGAGTTCCCCGTCGAGGTAGCACGAGAGGAGCATCGAGATGTGCTCCCGTTCCGGCGTCATACCGGCCACGTCAGCAACCCCCTGAGCATCGATCGTCCCCGATGAATACGGGATCGCACCGTCCCCACGGGCACATCGGCCGCGTCGGCGATCTCGTCATAGGTCAATCCGACCACGTCGCACAGCACGACCGCCTCGCGGAATTCGTACGGCAGTTTCAGTAGTGCACTTTGGACATCGTCTGAGAGCCGAACTGAGGCCAGTACTTCATCAGGAGACGGGCTGGCACCGAGCGTGGAGTAGTCACCCTCAGGAAGGGGCTGGGTGGGGCGTCGCTTCTTCTTGCGCACACCGTCGAGGAAGGCGTTGCGAGTGATTCTCCACAGCCACCCATCAAATGACCCAGGGGTGTACGACGAGAGCCCCTTGCGGACGCGCAAAAGCACTTCCTGAACAAGATCTGCTGCGTCGTCAGGATTTCCCGTGAGCCGATACGCAAACGTGTAGATCTTTCGACCGTACCGCTGAGCGACATCTTCCCACGACAACGTTGGATTGTCTGCCATGGTCCCCATTCACAAGACACAACGTCAAAGACGTCAACAGGGTTCCTAAAAACTGTCCGAGAGGAGACTGGCTAAACAGCCGAGTCCTCTTGGTCGTCGACAGCTTCGTCTGCGCCTTCTTCGACGCCCTTGCGGAACTCCTTTGCGGAAGCACCGATGGAGCGTGCGAGCTGTGGGAGCTTTGCAGCACCGAAGAGCAGCAGCACCACGACAAGAATCACGATGAGCTCTGGGCCCCCGATGTTTTTGAACATGCTGGCTCCTTTCAAACGTGAGTGTAGTCGGGCAAAACCGTAGTCACGCGCTGAGGAACTGGGTCAAGGATCGTAAAGGATCAGCTCAACCCGAAGGAGTCCACAAACGCCTGCAGTCGCTCCCGGGTGACGAACACGAGGCGCTTGTCGCGACGTTCGCGCTCGTACATCGAGTAGGGGCCGAACTTGTCGGAAACAAGCATGACTCGCTGTGCATCGGTTTGCCCTGCGAGCACGGCAACCTCTCCGAACACCTTCTCACCGACCTCGGGGTAGTCGCCATCCGTGTGCGGGTAGACCACCACAGCGACCCGTTCACCGGGCTTCGTTGCCGTATGAACCGAGGCACCCGGAGCGGTGGTCATCGTACGGTCTGAGTCAGACACCGTGTAGCCACCAGCACGCAGCAATCCGTCCGTCAACTCAGCAAGGGACATCGTGGACGTGTCGACGCCAACCATGCGAAGACGAGCCTCAGACGGTCCGGTCAGCTCCACAAAGGACGCAACTGGTTGAAGGGTGTCACCCTCTGCTGGCTTCGACGAAACAGATGAGTCGGCAACAACCTCGTTGAGGGCAGCAATGAGACTCCCACCTGTCCGCTCTCTGTGGACTGGCTCGGGCAGGACACCGGGCGATGGCAGTTCAACGACGGCAATGGACTCTGGCCTATCGCCCCGCAATGCCGACACATCGATCCGGAGTACGCCGTCAAGGGGTAGGCCCTGAGCTGACCTTGATCGAACATACTCAACCGCTGCAAGCGACAGCAGATCAATCAGGTGTTGGCCAGCCTCAGACTCACCAAGCGGAACATCGAAGACGGCTGAGGCGGTCTCCCCCCTGACATGGAACTGGGAAACCGACGGACCGATCGTTGTCGATCCGACCGTCGGGTCAGACTCCGGATCACGGGCTGCGCGGCCTGCGTCGGAAGATTGGATGACCATGAATCCGACCCCGATAAGAGCGAGGAGGACAAGGATTACGACAACTATGACGACGACCAACAACAGCTCCTTTGGCGACCTATCGCAATAGTACCGGGCACAGGTCGTGTGGCATCAGGAGCGATACTCGGTTTCGACTCAGCCAGCCTGTCTGCGGCGGACAGCAACCTGGCGCTCTCGGCGGATCTTGCGCCGTTCACGTTCTGACATCGCTCCCCATATCCCGAACTTCTCGGAAGACACAATGGCAAACTCAAGGCACTCGGCTTGCACCGAACACTCTCGACAGATTCCCTTGGCAGTACGAGTTGATGCGCCGCGCTCAGGGAAGAACAAGTCAGGATCGGCACCGCGGCAGTTTGCAAAGTCCTGCCACGACATGTCCAATCCCTCGGTCTTCAACGCCTCGATAAGGTCAGCGAACACGCGGACTCCCATGTCTTTGTAATTACAATACTGTGATTCAAACAACCCCGCGCGCCTATGTCAACTCGGATTCAGATGGTCGGAGTGTCCGAAGACCGAAGACCGATGTTCGATGTCCGGCGTCCGTCCCTGACTTCTCTTCCCCGACACGCGATAATCTGACGAGAGCAATGTTGACGAGCAGGGGAACCTCGCAGTGACGAGCACCAAGCGATCACCGGTTCAGACACGGAGTGGCTGGCGAGATTGGTTGGGAGGGTTCTTCACCTCCTCGGTCGGGCTCAAGTGGATCATGGCGATCACCGGTATCGGCTTGCTCGGATACGTTGCTGCCCACCTTTTCGGAAATCTCAAGATTTTCACGGGGATGGACGCGGCTGGCGACTACTACATCGACCTGTATTCAGAGGCCCTCTGGCATCTGGGCGGCCATCTCCTCCCTGAGGGTTTCCTTCTGACGGTGCTGCGTATCGGGCTTGCCGCCGTGTTCATTCTCCACATCTGGGCTGCGGCGATCCTCACGAAACGGAATCGAAGTGCGAAGGGACATGTTCGGTATCAGGCATCCCGAAACTGGGCGGCGTCGAACTACGCCAGCAGAACGATGCGTTTCGGCGGCGTCATCATCTTGCTGTTCGTCCTCTACCACCTCGCCGACCTGACATTCGGTTGGGCGAACCCGGACTTCCACCATGGAGACGTGTTCGACAACATGATCGCAAGTCTCTCGCGATGGCCGGTCGCTGTGCTGTACATGGTCGCGAACATTGCGCTCGCGTTTCACATCTATCACGGAACGTGGAGCCTGTTCCAGAGCCTCGGAACGGCGAACCCGAAGTACAACTCCCTCAGGCGCGGCTTCGCATCAGTGTTTGCCGCTGTAATCCTCGTCGGCAATCTCTCGATCCCGATCGCCATCCTGGCTGGCTGGGTCTGATCGGAAGGATGAACATGGACAACGAACAAAGCACCTCGGTGCTGTCCTCGGGGGAACCGACCGGACCAATCGAGGATCGCTGGGACAACCATCGATTCGCCACGAAACTCGTCAACCCGTCAAACAAGCGAAAGTACGAGATCATCGTCATCGGTACGGGCCTTGCAGGGGCGTCGGCAGCGGCGACGTTCGGTGAACTCGGCTACAACGTGAAGGCGTTTTCCTATCACGATTCAGCCAGACGCGCTCACTCGATTGCTGCCCAGGGCGGGATCAACGCCGCAAAGAATTATCCAAATGACGGCGATTCCATTTATCGCCTGTTCTACGACACGGTCAAGGGTGGGGACTACCGCTCACGCGAGTCGAACGTGTACCGCCTCGCTCAGGTCTCAAACGAGATCATCGATCAGGCTGCGGCTCAAGGTGTTCCGTTTGCTCGTGAATACGGTGGACTCCTCGACAACCGTTCCTTCGGTGGTGCCCAGGTATCGCGGACGTTCTACGCCCGAGGCCAGACCGGCCAGCAGCTCCTCTTGGGTGCCTACCAGGCTCTTGCCCGCCAGATCAGTGCGGGGACCGTTGAGTTCCACAACCGCTCCGAGATGCTCGAGGTCGTCGTAAAGGACGGTCGGGCCGTTGGCGTCGTCGTTCGTGACCTCACAACGGGTGAGGTCACTTCCCATAGTGCCCACGCGGTTGTCCTCGCTACCGGCGGCTACGCCAACGTGTTCTTCCTTTCTACCAACGCAATGGCCTGCAATGCAACAGCCGCCTGGAGGGCCCATCGCAAAGGCGCATACTTTGCGAACCCCTGCTACACCCAGATTCATCCGACATGCATCCCGGCGTCAGATGAATTTCAATCCAAGCTGACTTTGATGTCGGAGTCGTTGCGCAACGACGGTCGTATCTGGGTGCCCCTTGATCCGGACGATTCGCGTGCGCCAAATGACATCCCTGAGGACGAACGCGACTACTACCTCGAACGCCAATACCCAGCGTTCGGCAACCTCGTGCCTCGTGACGTCGCTTCACGCGCTGCGATGCGGATGATCGACGACAACCGCGGTATTGGCCCTCTCAAGAACGGCGTGTACCTCGATTTTCACTCCGCGATCGAGCGCCTCGGAAAGCACAAGGTTGAGGAGCGGTATTCGAATCTGTTCGAGATGTACGAACGCATCACCGATGAGAACCCGTACGAGGTACCCATGCGGATCTATCCGGCGCCCCACTACACGATGGGTGGGTTGTGGGTCGACTACAACCTCATGACGTCGGTACCGGGCTTGTACGCCATTGGGGAAGCGAACTTTTCAGACCACGGTGCCAACCGCCTCGGTGCCTCTGCCCTCATGCAGGGCCTTGCAGACGGCTACTTCGTTCTGCCGTACACGATCGGGCAGTACCTTTCCGACTACCTCAATACCGATCCGGTCCCGATTGATGATGAGGTGTTCGCCGAGGCAGAAAACGCCGTACGAGGGCGTACCGAGCGGTTCCTCGCCATCGGGGGTACGCGGTCTGTCGACCATTTCCATCGTGAACTCGGCAAGGTGATGATCGAGCATTGTGGGCTCGCACGGTCCCGCGAGGGTCTTGAGCAGGCAATCTCGCAGATTCAGACCATTCGAAACGAGTTCTGGTCAGATCTCAAGGTGCTTGGGACGTCAGACAACCTCAATCAGTCTCTCGAACGAGCGGGACGTGTCGCTGACTTCCTTGAGCTTGCCGAGCTGATGTGTCGGGACGCTCTCGATCGCGAGGAGTCATGCGGTGGGCACTTCAGGCTTGAGCACCAAACGGAAGACGGCGAGGCGCGTCGTGACGACGAGAACTTCGCATTTGTCTCCGCATGGGAATGGACCGGTGTTGGTTCGCCTCCGGTCCGGCGCATGGAACCGCTCGAATTCGAATATGTGGCACTGACGCAGAGGAGCTACAAGTAATGGATCTCGCACTCAAGATCTGGCGACAGAAGGGACCCGACGCTCCCGGGGAGTTCGCAACCTACGTCGTGCGCGAGGTCAGTGAGGAAGCCTCATTCCTCGAAATGCTCGACCAGCTCAATGAGGAACTGAACGAACAGGGCGAGGAACCAATAGCTTTCGACCACGACTGCCGAGAGGGCATCTGCGGCATGTGTGGGGTGATGATCAACGGCGATCCTCATGGGCCACAGTCAGGCACGGCTACATGCCAGCTCCACATGCGCAAGTTCAGGGACGGCGACACGATCACTGTCGAACCGTGGCGCGCATCGGCGTTTCCGGTCATCAAGGATCTCGTGGTTGACCGTTCGCCATTCGACCGCATCGTCGAAGCCGGTGGCTACATCTCGATCAACACAGGCGCCGCCCCCGACGCAAACATCATTTCGGTGCCGAAGGAGGCTGCAGAATCAGCAATGGACGCAGCCGCATGCATCGGATGTGCCGCCTGCGTTGCTGCGTGCCCAAACAGCGCTGCGAACCTGTTCACGGCAGCAAAGATGCAGCATCTCAACCTCCTCCCCCAGGGCCAGCCCGAACGCTGGACCCGAGCGATTGCGATGGTTGAAACAATGGAGGAGTACTTCGGATCCTGTACCAACCACGGTGAGTGCGAAGCCGCATGCCCGAAGAACATTTCGATCGACTTCATCGCATGGATGAACCGAGACTACGTCAAGGCACAGTTCAAGAACGTGGCAAAGGCGAGCCAGTAGCTCGCTGCGCTCGCGGCTATCAGCTCACAGCTTTCAGCCTTCTGACCTCTGACTTCGTGGAATCCAGCTGCTGGATTCCCAAGGAACCCGACGTAGTCGGGTTCCCGTTCTCGGTAGACTTCTGTCAGGTAACCCCCCGAAAGGACACCCAGTGGCCACCTTCCTCAGCGACGAGCACTTTGCGGCGGCAAAGGCAGCTCTCACATCCGACCCAGGCTTCCAAAGCGCCATCGTCGGTGTCGAACTCAACGCACAGTTCGACGTTTCGGGTACCCCAAGCGGCGATGTCTCCTATTACCTCTCGATCAAAGACGGCGTTGTTGACACGGCCATGGGCGCCAACGAAGCGGCCGATGTCACCGTCGGCAGCGACTTCGAGACGTCAAAGGCCATCTCAAAGGGCGAATTGAATGTCCAGATGGCATTTATGACCGGGAAGATCAAAGTGGGCGGCAACATGGCCAAGATCATGATGCACCAGTCAGTCATCAATGAATATGCGCGGGTTCTCTCCGGGCTCGACGTGGAGTATTAGGGCTCGCTTCGCTCGCTGCTTACAGCTCACAGCTTTCAGCTCACTGGGGTGAATTGATGGCGGTGACGTCGGGATATACCGGCGACCAATGGTGGGCTGCAATTCGTCGGTCGATCTCGGCGGTGGACATCTCGTTGGCAAGTCCATCTTCGACTGCAGCGTGAGCGACGGCCGCCGCGATTCGGGTGCTGACAAATGAGACGTCATCGATCGGTGGCAGGATTCCGTCATTCGGCGAGACATCGACAGAAGCATCGGTGACCGCGGAGGCCGCGGCCATCAGCATCCGGTCACTCACTTCAGTCGCCCCCACGGCGACGGTACCCAGACCCAGGCCGGGGAACACATAGACGTTGTTTGCCTGCGATATCCGGTGAGTCACGCCGGCGTGGACCACGTCCTCGAACGGGCTCCCGGTCGCGACGATGGCCCGACCGTTGGTCCACGCCAACAGATCAGCAGGCGTCGCTTCAGATCGGCTCGTCGGGTTGGACAGCGGCATGATGATCGGCCGGTCGGTTGCCTCCAACATAGAGGTGACGATCGGTGCGGTGAAGGTCGCCGGCTGGCCTGAAACTCCGATCAAGACTGTCGCTCTGCTCTCGGCAACAACAGTGGCCAGGTCAACGGGCCGGTCACCGCCCGCCCAGTCGGCGACTGCGCCGAAGGGGTGAGCGAGGTCCACCTGGTGCGGTTTGAGATCACCGCGGCGATCGTGGATGAGACCCTTGCTGTCAAGCAGGAACAGTTGACGGAGTGGTTCGGCAACACCCTTGGCGACCAGGGAGTCGCGGATCATCCAGGCGATCCCGGTACCAGCGGATCCCGCACCGGCAATGCAGAATCGTTGCTCAGCGAGCGAGGTGCCAGTGGATCGGACCGCGGCCCAGATGGTGGCCAGTACAACCGCGGCGGTGCCTTGGATATCGTCGTTGAAGCTGAGGATCCGATGCCGGTAGGTGTCGAGCAGTCTCGTGGCGTTGTGCTGCGCGAAATCCTCCCACTGCAGCAACACGCCTGGGAACCGTTCGTCGAGCGTCGTAACGAACTGTTCCACGAAGGAGCTGTAAGCGGCGTCGTCGACTCTGGGGTTGCGCCAACCCAGGTAGCTGGGATCGTCGAGCAGCTCTTCGTTGTCGGTACCGACATCGAGCATGATCGGGAGTGTTCGGACCGGGTCGATCCCACCGAGTACGCTATAGAGGCTCAGCTTTCCGATGGATATCGCCATGCCGCCCACACCCTGGTCGCCGAGTCCCAGTACCCGCCCGCCATCCGTCACCACAATGACATCCACGTCTCCATCGATCGCGTCAAGCTGTGCAGTCATACGGTCCCGCTGGGAATATGACAGAAACAGCCCGCGGGGGCGCCGATAGATGCGGCTGAACTGCTGGGTCGCCAACCCAACCGTCGGTGTGTATACGATCGGCAGAGTCGCAGCAAGGTTGTCTCCGATAAACCGATAGAAGAGCACCTCGTTGTAGTCCTGGAGAGCCCGCAGGTAGACGTGGCGCTGCAAGTCATCCTCAAGACGATCAAACTCAAGTCCGGTGCGCACCAGCTGATCGTCAAGAGTCTCGATCCGGTCAGGCAGCAGACCCCCAATAGCGAGATCACGCCGTTCTGCGGCACTGAACGCGGTCGACTTGTTCAGGTTCGGTTCGGCAAGAAGCGCTCGACCCCGCAGCGATGTGGCAACCGTCCGGTTTGCGTTCATGTGATGGCTCCAGTGAGTGGCTTTTGACTTATGGGTTCACGGGAACCGCCGCGCCGATCACTCGCGCCGGGGAACACACACATGGTGGATCATAATGACTGTCGGCTCTGCAGCTTCAATGGCTCGCTTCGCTCGCTGCTTACTGCTCACAGCCCAGATATGAAGAAAGCCGCCCAGTTGGGCGGCTTTCCTCGTTTTGATTGCTTCGTTCAGCCTGGCTTGACAGCATCCTTGAAGGACTTGCCAGCTTTGAATGCTGGAACCCTGGTTGCCGCGACGTTGATCGGAGCCCCCGTCTGTGGGTTCCGGGCCACGCGAGCTGCACGGTTGCGGGCTTCGAATGTACCGAATCCCGTTATCTGTACCTTGCCCGACATGACGACACCGCTGACGATCACGTCAAGCGTCTCGTTCACCATCTTCTCAGCCAAAGCCTTCGACTCGCCGGTATTGCGAGCCACTGCTTCAATGAGTTCACCCTTGTTCACTGGAAAACCTCCTCATGTCCACGACGGTCGTGGAACGAATAACACGGGTGTAACTCTACCCCAGCACCCGCCACATCAGCAACAATACGGCTTTCTACCGATTCGTGCACGACGTGAGACCTCGTTTTCGCGCTTCGCGCCGGCACCCGAACCCACCTCTTTCCGATGTGTCGCGCCTCGATTCGTGGCTTGTGGACAGACCACTAATACTCGATGTGCTCGAGATCGGCGACCTTTTCGGCGACGGCAATGGCGGCCTCGGCAAGTCCTGCTCGTTCGACATCGGTGAGCGGAACTTCAAGCACTTCTTCGACCCCGTTGGCACCGAGTCTGGCAATCACGCCGAGGTACACGTCGGATATCCCGTATTGACCCTCCATCCACGCGCAGACGGGCATCTCGGCGCCCTGGTCGTCGATGACAGCCTTCACCATCGAAGCTGCGGCGGCCGACGGTGCGTAGTAGGCAGATCCCGTCTTGAGGAACGCGACGATCTCTGCTCCCCCGTTTCGAGTACGTTCGACGAGTTCATCGATGGTTCCAGCATCAAGGACCTCGCTGATCGGTGTGTCCCCGATTGTGCACATTGAGGGAACAGGGACCATCGTCTCGCCATGGGAACCGAGCGTGACAGCGGTGACATCGAGGATGTCGGCACCGGATGCCTCGCTGATGAAGTGGGCAAATCGGGCGCTGTCGAGCATCCCAGCCTGCCCGAGCACCCGACCCTTCGGGAAGCCGGACACATCGGCACAAAGCGTTGTCATCTGATCCAGTGGGTTGGTAACCACGATGATGACCGCGTTGGGAGAATGCTTCACGATCTCCACGGTGACGGCCTTGACGATCTTGGCGTTGACCCCGAGCAGATCCATACGACTCATGCCCGGCTTGCGCGGCAGCCCCGCCGTGATCACAACCACGTCGGAGTCTGCGGTATCGGCATAGTCGTTCGTCCCCGTAACCATCGTGCGGTATCCGAGGACTGGCCGGGATTGGTTCATGTCAAGGGCAAGGCCCTGTGGGAGCCCTTCGACGATGTCAGTCATCACGACCTCATCAACAATGTCCCACTCAGCTATCCGCTGTACGGTCGTCGATCCGTACTTCCCTGCTCCCACCACTGTCACTTTGCTCATCGTGTGACTCCTTTCGTATGTCAGCTTTCGGCGTACAACTTCTTGCTGGAAGCTGTAAGCCGAAAGCTGAAAGCTCCTATCTACATTCGTTCTACGACTGCTTGGCCAAACTCGCTGCACTTGACCTCGGTCGCACCATCCATGAGGCGGGCGAAGTCGTAGGTCACAATCTTGTCGCTGATCGCTGCCTCCATGCCATTCACGATCAGATCAGCAGCTTCGTTCCATCCGAGATAGCGAAACATCATCTCGCCTGACAGGATGATTGAACCCGGGTTCACCTTGTCCATCCCGGTGTACTTCGGTGCCGTGCCGTGCGTTGCTTCAAAGATCGCGATACCGGAGTCGTAGTTGATGTTCCCTCCGGGCGCTATCCCGATACCCCCAACCTGGGCAGCGAGCGCGTCTGAGATGTAGTCGCCGTTGAGGTTCATCGTGGCGATCACGTCGTACTCAGCAGGCCGCGTCAGTATCTGCTGGAGGAAGGCGTCGGCTATGACATCCTTCACGAGCAATCTGTCCCCGGGATCGCCGTTGCAATCCTCCCATCCGACGGCCACATCGGAGAACCGCTCCCGAACAACCTCGTAGCCCCACTCTCGGAAGGCACCCTCGGTGAACTTCATGATGTTGCCCTTGTGCACAAGGGTCACTGAGTCCCGGTTTTGGTCGAGCGCATACTGGATGGCTGCCGCGATCAGGCGCTTGCTCCCGGTTTCGGAGATGGGCTTGATGCCGAGACCCGAATCTGGCCTGATCTCCCAGCCGTACTCCTCGTCGAGAAAGGCAAGCAGCTTCGCTGCGCCCTCTGTTCCGGCCTCAAGTTCCTTTCCCGCGTACACATCCTCGGTGTTCTCTCGGAAGATCACCATGTCGACGTCCTCTGGACGCTTGACAGGCGAGGGAACGCCCGTGTACCAGCGGACAGGACGCAGACACACATACAGATCGAGGATCTGGCGGAGCGCCACATTCAGGCTCCGGATTCCACCACCGATGGGCGTTGTCAGCGGACCCTTGATCCCGACAAGGTGCTGACGAAAGGAATCAACGGTGGCATCGGGGAGCCACTCACCCGTCTCGGTGAAGGCCTTCTCTCCTGCAAGAACCTCGACCCATGCGATCTCACGATCACCGTTGTAGGCGTTGGCAACGGCAGCATTTAACACATTCTGAGCGGCCGCCCAGATGTCGGGACCGATGCCATCTCCCTCGATAAAGGGGATGATTGGGTTGTTCGGGACGTTCAGACCGGTTTCGTTTTTCGTTATGGCTTCGGCCATCGGTTCTCTCCGTGGTGTTGCTTGTTGAATCTGTTCGGCTGGTTATCGATGCCCTACGACGCCGCCGCCGTTGCGAGAGCCACTGTGTTGGTGAGGAGGGATGCTCTCGTCATCGGCCCGACACCCCCCGGCACCGGTGTGATCGCCCCAGCGATCTCGACTACCTCGTCAAATGCTACGTCTCCGACGAGGCCATCGTCGGTTCGGTTTGTTCCGACATCAATGACGATCGCTCCCGGCTTGACATAAGACGCATCGAACATGCCCGGCCGACCGACCGCGGTGATGAGTAGGTCGGCGGATCGGCAGACCTCGGCGAGGTCCGGTGTCCGCGAATGGGCCTGAATGACCGTTGCGTCGACGCCCTTTGCCCCAAGCATGAGCGCCATCGGGCGCCCGACGAGGAAGGATCGTCCGACGACAACAGCGGTCATACCCGAGACATCGATGCCGTAATGATCCAAGATTGTCATGACCCCTGAAGGAGTAGCCGGGAGCGGTGCAGGCTTGTCAAGGAGAAGCCGACCGAGGTTGAAGGGATGGAGACCGTCGGCGTCCTTTGTTGGCAGGACCCGCTCGACCGCGGCTTCACCGTCGAGGTGGTCAGGAAGCGGCAGCTGCACGATCATGCCACTCACATCAGCACGCGCATTGAGATCATCGACAGCGGCGAACACCTGATCCTGCGTGATGTCAGCAGCGAGCTTCACATCGATCGACGCGATGCCGACTTCCTCGGCATCCTTGTGCTTGAACCGCACATAGGTGTGTGACGCAGGGTCGTCACCGACGAGAATCGTTGCGAGTCCGACATCGATGCCTCGCTCCTTGAGAGCCGCAACATCGCTGCGAACTCTTGCCTTGACCGCGTCGGCGACCGTCTTTCCTGAGAGAATCTGCGCGCTCAATGTCTGAAATGCCTTTGTCCGGTGAATAGCAAGGCTACATCGTGCTCGGTGGCTGACTCCACGACCTCGTCATCACGGACCGAACCTCCCGGCTCGACGATCGCGGTGATTCCCGCAGCGGCGAGGGCATCGGGCCCATCGCGGAAAGGAAAGAATGCATCCGACGCACACACAGACCCAGGCGCCCGATCTCCCGCCCGTGCGAGGGCGCGTTCGGCTGCTCCGACCCGGGACTGATCGCCAGCTCCAACGCCAATGGCCGCTCCATCCTTCACAAGGACGATCGCATTCGACTTGGTGTGCGCGCACACGATCCATGCAAACTCCAGATCAGCGCGCTCGCGATCGGTCGGCTCACGGGTCTTGACAACCCACTGCTGCGAGTCGGTCGGAGTCCCGTCCCGTTTCTGAACGAGGAAGCCGTCGTCGATCGTCCGCACATCGGTCGCATGCGGCGAAGGAGCAGTCGCAATCAACACTCTGAGGTTCTTTTTCGAGGAAAGGATCTCTGCAGCGCCCTCGGTGATGGATGGTGCGAGCACGATCTCGACGAAAAAGGAGGCAATGGCCTCTGCGGTTTCGGAATCAAGCTCTCCGTTGAGTGCGATGACACCACCAAAAGCCGAGATCGGGTCACATTCCCATGCCTTCGAGAACGCTTGGTACATGGAGTCGCCGGTTGCGGCACCACAGGCATTCATGTGTTTGAGAACCGCAACCGACGTGTCTGGCAAGTGATTGACGAGCCTCCACGCCGCGTCGGCATCGGCATAGTTGTTGAACGACATCTCCTTGCCCTGGACCTGGTCGGCGTGCACCCACCAGCCGTCGGCATCATCGGCTGCGTATAGCCCAGCAGCTTGTTGGGGGTTCTCTCCGTACCGAAGGTCACGCTGCTTCCTGAGTGCAAAGACCTGTCGTTCACCGTCCGTTTCCTCAAGCCAGTTGACGATCGCAGCGTCGTAGCGAGCCGTTCGATAGAAGGCCTCCCGTGCAAGGTTGAGGCGCAGCTCGGCCGTCGTGCCACCATCGGCGATCGCGTCGATGATGTCGTTGTATCGATCCGGTGCCACGACAACAGCAACCCAGGCATGGTTCTTGGCTGCGGCACGGATCAGCGTTGGGCCTCCGATGTCGATGTTCTCGATGGCCGTTGCATGGTCGGCACCGGATGCCACCGTAGATTCGAACGGATACAGATTCACAACGACGAGTTGGAATGGCTCGATCTCAAGATCACCGAGGTCGGTTCGGTGATCAGAGCGGTCTGGATCAGCCAGAATGCCGCCATGGATCCGTGGATGGAGGGTCTTGACCCGCCCCCCGAGCATCTCGGGCGCGCCGGTCACTGCCGACACACGAGTGACCGGGATTCCTGCCTCCTCAAGGTGGGCGGCAGTTCCTCCCGAGGACACAATCTCGATGCCATGCTCAACAAGCTGCACGGCAAACGGTTTCAGATCGGTCTTGTCGGAGACCGAGATCAAGGCCCGTTTGATCGGGACCCTCGTCACGAAACCGCCTCCTCAACGCGGCGCCACTCCACTTTGCCTTCACTCACGGAGATCTCCCCACGTCCGAAGGCATCGACCACCTCGGGGTACAGCCTGTGTTCGGCCTCCTGGATACGGAGACGCAACGCGCCGACATCGTCGTTCGGCATCACCGCAACGGTTCGCTTGGCAATAATCGGCCCGTGATCGACCAGTTCGTCGACGAAGTGGACCGTCACGCCGGTGCTGGCGACGCCAGCTGCAAGGGTGTCCTCGATTGCTTGGGCGCCGGGAAAAAGGGGGAGCAGCGACGGATGCGTGTTCAAGATCGCGTTTGGGAACCGTTCAATCGCTCGTGGCGAGAGGATGCGCATGAATCCCGCGAGGACGAGAGCATCCGCGCCAAGCATGACCGACACATCGACCACGGCGTCGGTGAAGTCTTCCCTGCTTCCGTACTTCGACCACTCAACGACGGCCGTCTCGATGCCTGCGTTTTGTGCCCGGGTCAGTCCATAGGCCTCGGGCCGGTCTGACACGACGCCGACGATGCGGCAGCCGAATGCAGGGTCAGCGGACGCATCAAGGAGGGCTTGAAGGTTCGTCCCACTCCCTGAGATCAGAACCGCGATGGGGACCTTGGATGGCATCGACCGTCATTGTAGAAGCGGGCGAAAGGTTCGAGTCTTCGGAGCTACTCCCCCAGCGACGCATCTCGCATCGAGAGGTGTGGGAGCACCATGGAGTCAACGAACACGTTGGCGTCCCCGGCCCAATCCCACGCGAGCATCTCGTCACGTGTGCGTCGGCCACCGATACCGCGCATGAGCTCGAAGGAAGTGGCTGCCACGGTGGCAACCGGCGCTTCTCGACCAACGTTCCAGTCCTGACCAGAGTCGGTGGACTCCGCACGGAGTGTTGGGAGGCTCAGGGCATCGAACATCGGGCGTAACGACCGCACATGGCCAGCGGCGACGACATGTACCTCAGGTCGATCCCGAGCTCCGGTGTCGCCGTAGGCATTTCGTATGTCGAACTCGTGGTGGAAGAGATCGCTGACTGCGGACGCTGGCAGGACGGCGGGTGGAATCGGTCCGAATGCAGACATGATGAAATCGCCAACATCCTGGGTGTCAATCGTGTCGAGGACCGCGAGCGCTTCGTCGATCGTTTCGGTCCACTCAGCGATCACCTCGCCGAGAGACATGGACTGCCTCGATGACACCTGTGCATCAGTCCATTCATCGCTTGCAAACCCCTCGAAAACGAGATTCGATGCGTCTGACGATATCCCTGCAAGGTGCCGGATGACATCGGTTGCCGTCCAGTCCGGACATGCTGGTACAACCACTTCGGGATCCCTGCCATCCATGAAGGCGATGAGCCGTTGCTGCCCCGTCCGATATGTCGCTGTGTACATACTTCCTCCGTTCTGTGGGCCACAACCCACCTTTTCGGGGGGTTCATACCCTGGGTACGCGCGCTAGCCCATTGCTTGGAGCATGGCGGTGCCCATGTCTGTTGGCGTGGGGGCAACGACCACTCCTGCTGCTTCGAGTGCTTCGATCTTGGCTGAAGCTGTTCCCTTGCCTCCCGAGATGATCGCGCCGGCGTGGCCCATACGCTTCCCGGGAGGCGCAGATGTTCCTGCAATGAAACCGGCAACCGGCTTGGTCATGTTCGCCTTGATCCACTCGGCTGCTTCCTCCTCTGCGGTTCCGCCGATCTCGCCGATCATGATCACACCCTCGGTTTCAGGGTCATCGTTGAACAGCTTCAGGCAGTCAACGAAGTTGGTGCCGTTCACCGGGTCACCGCCGATTCCGATGGCTGTCGTCTGGCCAAGCCCGTTGAGGGTCAGCTGGTGCACAGCCTCGTAGGTCAGTGTCCCCGAGCGAGATACGACACCGATCTTGCCCGGTGTGTGGATGTAGCCGGGCATGATCCCGATCTTGCACTCCTGTGGGGTGATGACCCCTGGACAGTTCGGTCCGACGAGTCGTACATCGCGATCTTGGAGATACCGCTTTGCGATCACCATGTCAGCAACGGGAATTCCCTCGGTGATGCAGATGATGAGTGGCATGCCAGCCTCTGCTGCCTCCATGATTGCGTCTGCGGCAAACGGTGGTGGCACGTACACGACACTTGCGTTCGCGCCCGTTGCGTCCACCGCCTCAATCACCGAGCGGAAGATCGGGAGATCGGCTGCATAGGAGTCTCCTCTGCCCTGGACACCGGAATGGTCGGTCTCACCAGAGAACGACTCGGTCTGGCCTGCCCGCGAAGGATGAACCGCTCCAACCATGTTGGAGCCATAGGCAAGTGCCTTGTCCGTGTGGAAACTTCCGGTCTTCCCAAGACCTTGGACGAGCACCCTTGTGTCCTTGTTGACGAGCACACTCATTTGGCCAACTCCACGATCTTGACAGCTCCGTCTTTCATGTCCTCAGCACTCACCACGTTGAGTTCGGACTCATTGATGATTTGCTTTCCGAGTTCAACGTTCGTTCCTTCAAGACGTACCACAAGCGGAACATCGAGGCCGACTTCCTCCACTGCAGCCACAACGCCTTCTGCGATCGTGTCACAGCGCATGATGCCTCCGAAAATGTTGACGAAAATGCCCTTGACGTTCGGATCTGCCGTAATGATCTTGAACGCCGCAACGATCTGGTCCTTTTCGGCTCCCCCTCCGACGTCGAGGAAGTTGGCTGGTTCTCCTCCGACGTACTTGATGATGTCCATGGTCGCCATCGCGAGACCTGCACCGTTGACCATGCAACCGATCGAGCCGTCGAGCTTGATGAAGCTGAGTCCATATTCCTTGGCCTGCGCCTCAGCTTCGTCCTCTTCGGACGGATCGCGGAGTTCGAGGACTTCAGGATGTCGGAACAGAGCATTGGCCTCGAACGACATCTTTCCGTCGAGCGCCATGACCCGTCCATCAGTGGTTACGACGAGGGGGTTGATCTCAACCAGGTCAGTATCAAGATCCACAGCGGCCTTCGTGAGCGTCTTGAGGAAGACTGCTCCGTTGCGTGCCGCTGCACCGTCAAGCCCAAGACCGGCTGCAATCCGCGCCGCTTGGAAATCCCTCAGCCCAAACGCTGGATCAATCTCTTCCTTGAGGATCTTGTCTGGCGTTTCCTCTGCAACGACTTCAATCTCGGTTCCTCCTTCGGTGGAGGCCATGACGATGTTGCGACTGGTGGACCGATCAAGCAGCACAGACAGGTAAAGCTCCGTCGCGATGTCGATGCCCTGTTCGATGTAGAGCCGGTTGACGGTCTTTCCCTCTGGTCCGGTCTGAACCGTGACGAGCGTCGAACCGAGCATCTTCGATGCAAGCTCGGCAACCTTCGCCTTCGTTGCTTCAAAGCCACCGTCGATGCCGTCGAGAACAACAGTGACACCACCAAGATCGGGATGCTCGATGAATCGGCCCTTTCCTCGCCCCCCGGCATGGATCTGAGACTTCACAACCACGACGGGATTCCCTGTCTCGTTGACGAGTTTGGTAGCTGCGTCAGCGGCCGCTTCGGGATCGGTGACCATGATTCCCGCTGGTACGGGGATTCCCGCGGCCTTCATCAAGGCCTTGGCCTGGTATTCGTGGATCTTCACGTGCCCTCCTCGGGAACGGGTTGCGTGCGTGTTGGCGGATGCCCGTCAGTCCGGCGGGAAGGTGTCGGCGACCCAGTCCTGGATCGTTTCGAGCGATGTTCCCGGACCAAAAATTCTTGCGATACCCGCTGCTTCGAGTTCGGGGATGTCCGCGTCGGGAATGATGCCGCCACCGAACACGACAACATCCGTCGCGCCCCGTTCGGCGAGCTCAGCAACCACACTCGGGAACAGCGTCATGTGAGCACCCGACAGGGCTGAAAGCCCAACCCCGTCTACATCTTCTTGGATGGCGACGGACGCGATGTTTGCTGGCGTTTGGTGCAGCCCGGTGTAGATGACCTCACAACCGGCATCCCTCAGTGCTCGTGCCACGACCTTTGCTCCGCGATCGTGGCCGTCAAGGCCGGGCTTTGCAATCAGGATCCGCGTAGGCATCAGCCGATGGTAGGTCTGGCGGCGACATTGCCTGTGTTGGCGGAGTCGCACGGGCCTAAAGTCGGAATGTGCTTGATCTCAATCCGATCCTTGTGCTCGGTGCCTCTTTCTCACTCATCGCCATCTCCGTTGGGGTGTCGGTGATTCTCAAGCTTGGGTTCGAGCGTTCCATCCTGTGGGCATCTGCACGCGCAGCGTTCCAGCTCGGCGTGGTGGGGTTCGTACTGTCCCTGGTTCTCGGCACTGACTGGGAGGCGGTGCTCGCATCAGTGTGGGTGATTGGCATGGTCTGTGTCGCCGCGTGGGTGACGGCAAACAGAGCCGGGACACGTGCGATCTTTGCCCCAGCTGCGCTCGCAATCGGAAGTGCAACCGGTCTGTCGCTCGCCGTGGTGTTCGGATTCGGCGTACTTCCGTTTGAGCCGATCCAGGTGATCGTGATTGCTGGGATCACGATCGGGAATGCCCTCACAGGAACGGTGGTGTCTGCCGATCAGGTTCGCAAGCAGATGACGGAAGGAGCGGCCCAGGTCGAGGGGCTCCTTGCCCTCGGCTTCCCTGCCAAGAAGTCCTCGATGTTTGTGGTTCGAGAGGCGACTCGTGTCGCCCTCCTCCCCCAGATCGAACGCACCAAGGTTGTTGGGCTGGTTTCACTGCCCGGTGCGATGGCTGGTCTCCTCATCGCAGGCGTCGAGCCGCTCGACGCCGTCGTCATCCAACTCGTTGTGATGCTCCTTGTGCTCGGAACAGTTGCTGTCTCCTCAACGGTGATCGCCGTACTCACGGCACGCGCCGGATTCACACCTGATCAACGGCTCAGGGGAGACCTCGGGTCAGCGCTGAGGTGAGAGCCAAAGGTCTGACGTCAGACCTTTTCCAGTGGCGCCCATGCCAGAAGCAGTCGTTTCGTGCCGGGGCCATCAAACACAACAACGGCCTCAGCCCGGTCACCGGCTCCAACGATGTCGCGGACGACACCCTCCCCCCAATGGGAATGGCGGACCCTGTCGCCAGCCTCGATGTCGGCGTCTGAGACAGTCGAGGTCGGTGTCCGCGCCTCCATCGTCGCGGATCTCCGCTTTCGTTTCGTCTTGAAGGTAAGGCTCGCGGGTATCTCGCTGAGGAATCGGCTCGGACCGTTGAAGTTGTTCTGACCCCAAAGATTCCGGCTCCACGCCCTCGTGAGATACAGGCGCTCCTCGGCCCGTGTGATTCCGACATAACAGAGGCGTCGTTCCTCTTCGAGTTCCTTGGGGTCCCCAAGCGCCCTCATGTGGGGGAAAACCCCATCTTCGAGCCCCGTGAGGAACACCGCTGGGAACTCGAGGCCCTTTGCGTTGTGGAGCGTCATCAACGTCACGTTCGATGCTTCGATTTTGGCATCCGCGTCCGCCACAAGGCTGATCGCCTCAAGAAACATCTGCAGTTTCCTTGTCCCGTCGAGTGCTGACCACTCGTCCGGCCCGACGGATGCCGGTCCCGTCTCTGCGAACTCAGCCGCCGCGGTCTGGAGCTCCTTGAGGTTCTCCTCACGACCCATCGCCTCAATGCTGCGCTCGGCCCGGACGGAGTCGAGATATCCCGTGTCGTAGAGCACTGCCTCAACCGCTGCTTCAGGGCCGAGTACGGCCTTGGTTGCAACAACATCCATGAGAGCCACGAAATCGAGAATCGACCTCCTGGCGCGTTCCGTCAGCTGATCAATTTCGCCAGCCCGACGAAGGGCGTCCATGAAACCGATGCCGTTGCGTTCGGCGAAGCGGTCAACGTGTGCAACAGACGTGTCACCAATCGAACGCCGTGGAACATTGATGATTCGTTTCAACGCGACCTGGTCGTCGGGATTGACAACGGCACGCAGATACGCGAGAGCGTCCTTCACCTCTCTGCGGTCGTAGTACTTGAGGCCGCCGATGACTTGATAGGTGACACCAAAGCGGACAAACAGCTCCTCAATCACACGCGATTGAGCGTTGGTTCGGTAGAACACTGCAATGTCGCTCAACTCCACGTCGAGATCCTGGAGGCGGGCAATCTCCTCGGCAATGAACGCAGCCTCCTCATGTTCATCCTGGCCCTCAAACACGACGATCTGCTCACCAGAACCCTCATCGGTCCAGAGCTTCTTCGGCTGCCGAGTTGCGTTGTTGACGATGACCGCGTTTGCGGCATCCAGAATCGTTTGGGTCGACCGGTAGTTCTGCTCGAGCAGAATCAACCTGGCATCTGGATAGTCCTTCTCAAACGCCATGATGTTTCGCAAGTCCGCGCCCCGGAAGGCGTAGATCGACTGATCAGAGTCCCCAACGACACAGATGTTCCTGTGCTTGTCCGCGAGCATCCTGACCAGCATGTACTGGGCATGATTGGTGTCCTGATACTCGTCCACGAGAATGTATCGAAACTTGGTCTGCCATCGGTCGAGCACTTCGGGAAACGCCTGGAGCAGCTCAACAGTGAGCTTGAGGATGTCGTCGAAGTCGACCGCTGAGGCCTCAACCAACCGCTGTTGATACAGCCGGTAGATGTCTGAAACCTTGTCGTGGTAGAACCCGACGTCCTGGGAAGCAAACGTCTCGTAGTCGATCAACTCGTTCTTGGCTTTTGAAATCGCACCCTTGATCCGTCGGGGCGGGAACTGCTTCGGATCAAGATCAAGATCCTTGATACACATCGATATGAGACGGTTCGCATCGGCCTCGTCGTATATCGAAAATGAGCTTCGGTAGCCGAATCGGTGGATCTCCTGTCGGAGGATTCGCACACACGCAGAGTGGAACGTGGAGACCCACATGTTGTGTGCGACGCCACCCACCAGTTGTGCGACGCGGTCTTTCATCTCACCGGCAGCCTTGTTCGTGAATGTGATCGCCAGGATGTCGTACGGTGACACGTTCAGATCCCGGATGAGGTGCGCAATCCGAAACGTCAAGACCCGCGTCTTGCCTGAACCGGCCCCCGCAATCACAAGCACAGGGCCTTCTGTGGCTGCAACAGCTTCGCGTTGGGTTGGATTGAGATGCTCAAAGAGCGGGGATTCGGTCACCCTCGGAGTGTAAGTCTCAGGGCCGATGACCGATGACCGATGACCGATGACCGTAGTCCGATGACCGAATTCAGAAGTGCTTCAAACCCGTCCCCCCTTCAGGGGGGACAAATCCGACGCAGTCGGATTAGGGGGGCGTGCGAGCCTGCGAGCCCCGTCCTCCAGCGTGAGCGATGATCGATGAAAGCTGTGGGCTGAAAGCTGAAAGCTTCTATTCCACGGTAGCGGCTTCGGCGATGAGCTTGCTCAGCTTCTCGACGAGCGCACCCTTCTTGAAATCTGACTTGTCGAAGATCGCGTCGGCACCCGCCAGCTCGGCGCGCTCCTTGTCCTCCTCAGACGCCACGCCCGACAGCATCACGATCGGAATACTCCCGTATCGTTGTCGAACAAGGTGGATAAGAGCCACACCATCGGCCCGGGGCATCGAGAAATCAACGACCAACGCATCGATCGTGCTCTCACCGAGCACCGACAGAGCTTCCGCGACCGAACCTGCCGAGAGCGTTGCAAACCCGTGTGATGCAAGCACACCGGACACGACCTGGCGAACTCCTTGGCTGTCGTCGACGACCAGCACTGTGCTGACCGGTCCCGACGCTCGAGTTTCGTCGTCCTGAAGGTTCGACGCAAGACGCCCGGCATCAACAAGCAGCACAGTGTCATCGCCGCCGAGAAGTGCCACTCCGGTGACCACAGTGGATCCGGACAGGAGCGGACCCAGATCCTTCGTGACGACCTCCTGGACATCGAGCATCTTGTCGACTGCAAGCGCAATCGGACCAATGGGACACTGAATGATCATTACCTCAGATGGCATGCCCTCAACATCGAGTCCCGCAACCGTCGCGAAAGATGAGTACGGAATCCGCCCATCGTCGAAGGCGATCGTTGAGCCTCGCTCCGAGACCTCGATCTCAACATCGCCGATGGGAACCGACCCGACAACAGTTACCGCCGGAAGACCCCAAGAACGACCGCCAGCCTCGAAGAGCTGGGCTCTTTGGAGGGCACGGTGCGCCGGGATGGTGATCGTGAACGCCACGCCGTCAGACGACGACGTCATTGCAAGCGACCCATACACCTCTTCGACGATCTGGGAGATGCGCCACAGTCCATCTCCTTCGCTTGTGAACTCAGATGATTGCGGGTTCGTTGAGAACCCTTCGGAGAACAATGCAGACCGCAACTCCTCTGACGTTGGGTCACCTTCCACGAGCCCGAGCCCCAACGCGGTTTCTCGTACCGCCGTCCAGTCGATGCCGGCTCCATCGTCAGCCACCTCGATCGTCACGTGCTGTCCGTCGCTTTCAAACCCTATGGAGACGGTTCCTCTTGAAGACTTGCCTGCTCGAACGCGGTCGTCGTGAGGCTCGATTCCGTGTACGACCGCATTCACCATCAACTGGCGTACGACTTCACCGACGCGATCAACCAACTGCCTATCAACAATGGTCTCTTCACCTGTCACGACAAGCTCAACACGCTTTTGACACTTCTTGGCGAGGTACTTCATCACTTGCGGAAGCGTTGACAAGGTGGATTCCATGGAGAGGGAGGTCAACCCCAAGGCACGGTTCTCAAGTTCCAACGACGAGCGTCTTGCAGTTTCGATCGCCTCAAGCGCGCCTTCGGCTGCGGGAATCGACTTCGCCTCGGCGGTCTGGAGAACGTGACCAGCGTGCGTGCTGAGAGACTGCAGATCCATGCGGAGGGCCGCGGCATCATTGATCATTCGATACAACCGGCCCGCATTGACAGGAACTGACTCCTCGGCGGCCCACGCTTCGACGGCACTGGCGAGACCCCCCAGTCCATAGACCGGGATCGCGTCACCGTCGAGCGTCAACCCTTCAATGTCGAGGAACGAGATGTCGATTTCCCCGTCGATTTCCCCGTCGATTCTCCCCAAGGGGTCGGATACATGCACAGGTCGGGCAGCGGCGGCTAGCTCATCGGGCTGTGTGCGATGAGCAGCCGCAGCGTGCCCTGCTCCGCCCGCGAAGGCAGATCTAACGATCTCAATGGTGACGACAGGCATCCGGAGCTTGCCATCGGGGCCTGGCTCGAACACCAGGCTGTCGAACGATTCGTCGTCGGAGGTCGGCGGTTCGTCGGACGTCGGACGTCGGACGTCGGACGTCGGTATTCCATCATCGGAAGGCGGTCCTTCATCGGACGTCGGCGCTTCAATATCGGACGTCGGACGTCGGACGTCGGACGTCGGTGGTACATCATCGGAAGGCGGCGGATCGTCATCGGATGGCGGTTCGTCCTCGGAGTCTCTCGGTCCGACGTCCGACGTCTGTTGTCCGACGTCTGATGTCAGGTGTACGTCGTACGTCTTCACCTCGGCTGGTTCTGCATACATCGGCTCTGGCAGCTCGGCGAGTCTGGCAGGTTCCGCGATCAGGGTTCGAATTGCCTCAATCGCACCGGACACCCCATCGGGATCGCCGCCCAAGGCATCCGGTAGCGCCTCAACCAAGAGACTGAGTGCCCTTCCGAGCATCACAGCGGGTTGGACCTCACCGTGTTGGATCCAACGCCACACAACCTCACATGTCTCGCCTCCCCTGGCGATCACCTCGTGTCCCATGACCCGACCGGTGCCCTTGATGGTGTGGCCCTCGCGCACCATACGCCCTGCGAGCTCGATGGTCACCTGGCCGTCGATGACGGCCTTGGCGCCTTCGGCCAGGGATGACGCCCGTTCAGTGAGTTCCTCACGGAACAGACTCTCGAGGTCGGGATCGTATTGCACAGCCATTCATGTCCCTGCGTTGCCGCATTGGTTCTACTAGTGCATATCGGATCCCGCCGCATAGGGCTTGAGGACTATGGCCCTTGAGCTCACAGCTCAAAGCTCACAGCTCACAGCCAGTCAGAGTTCGATCAGTGCGCAAGATGAAAGCCCTTCCGCGTGGCTCCCCAGATTTCGGCTGGCCGAAAGCTGTGAGCTGAAAGCTGAAAGCTCCTACTCCCACTCGATGGTGGCAGGTGGTTTGCTCGAGATGTCATATGCGACGCGATTGATGCCTGGCACCTCGTTGATTACGCGAGAGGAGATCTTGGCGAGTATGTCGTAGGGAATGCGGGCCCAATCGGCGGTCATGGCATCGTCGGAGGTCACGGCTCGCAGAATCAGCGGATAGGCATAGGTGCGCCCATCACCCTGCACCCCCACGGTCTTGATCGCTGGAAGCACTCCGAATGACTGCCAGATCTTTCGATAGAGACCGGCCTTGCGGATCTCGTCGAGCACGATCGCATCTGCTGCCCGAAGGATGTCGAGCCTTTCGAGCGTGATATCGCCGATAATCCGGACCGCGAGCCCCGGACCGGGAAAAGGCTGTCGCCATACGATTTCATCGGGAAGTCCGAGCTCTTCGCCGACGCTACGGACCTCGTCCTTGAAGAGGTCTCTCAATGGTTCGACAAGGTCAAAATGCATTTCGTCCGGGAGACCGCCGACGTTGTGGTGGCTCTTGATCTTCGCGGCATCCTTCGTACCCGATTCGATCACGTCTGGGTACAGCGTGCCCTGGACGAGGTGATCGGCACCGTCGATCTCGGATGCAACCTCTTCAAACACCCGGATGAAGGTCTCCCCGATGATCTTCCGCTTTTCCTCCGGATCGGTCACCCCTGACAGCGCATCGAGGAACCTGTCCTGAGCTTTGACATGAATCAGGTTCATGTGGAAATGGTTGCGGAATGTGTCCTCAACCTGCTCGCCCTCACCGAGCCGCATCAATCCGTGGTCGACAAACACGCAAACGAGCTGGTCGCCGATCGCCCTGTGAACCAATGCCGCGGCAACAGAAGAGTCAACGCCACCGGACAACCCGCAGATCGCTATCCCTTCCCCAACCATCTCGCGGATCGATGCAACGGACTGTTCGATGATGCTGTCATTCGTCCACGACGGTCGTGCGCCACATGCATCGGCAAGGAACCGTTCGAGAACCGCTTGTCCGTGTTGCGTGTGGCCGACTTCGGGATGGAATTGCACCCCATACAGGCCTCGCTTGCGGTCTTCCATGGCTGCGACCGCTGCATCGGGTGTTGAAGCCGTCACTGTGAACCCCTCGGGAGCGACTGACACGGCATCGTTGTGGCTCATCCACACCGTTTGTGTCCCAGGGAGTTCCCGAAAGAGGCAACCATCGTCAGAGACGGTGAGGTCGGCAGGTCCGAACTCGGATTTCCCCGTCGAGGCGACCGTGCCACCGAGCGCCTTCGCAAGCACCTGATGGCCGTAGCAAATCCCAAGCACCGGGATCCCAAGGCCGAAAATCGACTCGTCAATCCCGTATGCATCCGTGGCGTAAACCGACGCTGGCCCTCCCGAGAGAATGATCCCGATCGGTGCCTTGGCCAGCACTTCGGCTGCAGTGATCTCGCGAGATACGATTTCGGAAAAGACGTTGGCCTCGCGGACCCGCCGTGCAATCAACTGGGCGTACTGAGCCCCAAAATCGACAACGAGGACCCGATCGAAATCACCCGTGGATGCATGGCCAGAGACGGACGGTGCCGCCATCAGCCCATCCCCACACCCTGGGATCGTTGCAGCCGCTTTCCCTCTGTCTGGAGGGCAGGGGCAACCATGACTTCGGCCTTCTGGAATTCCTTGACCGTAGCGTATCCGGTGGTTGCCATTGAACCTCGGAGTCCACCGAAAAGATTCCTTCGTCCATCATTCTCGTGTGCCGGGCCAACAAGAATCTCCTCAAGCGATCCGAGCGTCCCTGTTTCAACACGAGAGCCACGGGGAAGTGTCGGATGGAACGTTGCCATTCCCCAGTGATACCCGCCAGAGGGGGACTCAGAACTCGACGCGATGGGAGATCCAAGCATCACGGCATCAGCGCCGCATGCGATCGCCTTGGATATGTCGCCCCCCGTTCGCATCCCGCCATCGGCGATGACGTGAACATAGCGGCCCGTCTCCTCAAGGTAGGAGGTTCGAGCTCCCGCAGCATCTGCGATTGCCGTCGCTTGCGGCACACCAATACCGAGCACGCCCCGCGTTGTGCATGCCGCCCCGGGGCCGACACCGACCAGGACTCCGACGGCACCTGTACGCATGAGGTGGAGGGCACCCGAGTAGGAGGCACAGCCCCCGACGATGACCGGCATCTCGACTTCGCGAATGAAGGCAAAGAGATCAAGAGGCTCTGTTCGTGAACTCACATGCTCGGCGGACACGACCGTCCCCTGGATGACGAGCACATCGAGTCCGCCTGCCTTGGCGTAGTCGATGTACGAAGCCACGTTTTGCGGGGTAAGACTCCCGCATGCGGCAACGCCTGCATCCTTGATCTGCCGCACACGCTTGGTGATGAGATCGGGGTTCACCGGCACCGCATACAGCTCCTGCATACGCTGGGTCGCCTTTTCGTTTGTCAACGATGCGATCTCGTCGTAGACAGGTATCGGATCCTCGTATCGTGTCCACAGGCCCTCAAGATTGAGACATGCCAGGCCGCCGAGCCTGCCGATCTCGATTGCAGTGGCTGGAGTGACAGCCGAGTCCATGCCTGATGCCATCAAAGGAAGATCGAAGGTGAATGCGTCGAGTTCCCACGACAGATCAACGTCTTCTGGATCCCGTGTGCGCCGGGAAGGAACGATCGCAATGTCGTCGAACCCCCACGCCCGTCGACCAGTTTTTGCGATACCGATCTCGATTTCCACGAGAGAACCTCCGGTTGGTGCCAGCAATCGGCAGGCTACTCGTTCCTGGGCGCTGGTCGATTCCAGCACTGCGAGGAAGTGGGCGAATGGTCAGTCGCCATACCGGGCGTTAGTAGCCCTTCATCCCGACTGCCCGATACACCTCGCGCTGGTACCCAACAGAAAGCTCACGGGCCTTTTCCCCCGAGGTTCGCAACACCTCACGCACGTCGCCGTTCTTCAAGGCGTTGTATGCGGCTTTGACGGGAGCCAACTCTTCGACAACAGCTTCGGCAACTGCAGCCTTGAACGCCCCATAGCCACCGTCTCCGTATTCCTTGACGAGATCATCGATCGATCGGTCCGTGCAAGCAGCCATGATCTCGAGGAGATTTGATATCCCTGGCTTTGCATCGGTGTCGTAGCGGACAACAGGATCACTGTCGGTGACCGCGCTTCTGATCCGCTTGCTGATCACGTCTGCGTCGTCGAGGATCGATATGGACGCCTTCGGCTGGCTATCGGACTTGGACATTTTCGCCGTCGGATCTGTCAACGACATGACACGCGCTGAGGTTTCGGGGATGTAGGCCTCGGGAATGGGAAACACATCGCCGAAGCGGTTGTTGAATCGCTCGGCAACATCCCGCGTCACCTCAAGGTGCTGTCGCTGATCGTCACCGACGGGAACGAGATTCGCTCGGTACAACAGAATGTCGGCAGCCATCAGAACTGGATATGAGTACAAGCCGAGGTTGGATGCGTGGCCCGCAGTCGTCTTGTCCTTGAACTGGGTCATGCGGTTCAACACACCCATCGGCATCAACGTGCTCAGAATCCACGCAAGCTCGGCGTGACCGGACACCTGGCTCTGGGTGTACAGGAGCGAACGCGAAGGATCGATACCAAGCGCCAGAAGCACCCGAGCTGTGTCAACCCTTGCCGCTTCGAGATCAACAGGGCTGTATTCAACGGTCATGGCATGCAAGTCGACGATGCAGTAGATCGCGTCGTAGTCACTCTGGAGTCGAGCCCAGTTGCGAAATGCTCCGAGGTAGTTTCCAAGATGAGGCTGCCCGGTGGGCTGCACACCCGAAAAGATCCGCTGCTTTCCCTCGCTCCCCACCGGCTTCTCCCTTGTCTTGCATCGCTCTTGCTACACGGCCCGGCGCCACCTCGTGGCGTGCGGTCTGGGCGAGGATACATGCCGGCGGACCGCCGGCGTGTTGGGTCGCGTCTTGACCTACTGACAGAAACCGTCCATACTCACGAATTCATGATCAAGACCGCAACCACCATCATTATTACGTAGGGCGCCCACGCGAAACGCGTGTGCGCTGACGAACCCTCCGAAACCCGGAGGGTTCTTTCGTTGGAGAACCACCATGAATCAGACAGTCGAGATCTACGACACCACCCTCCGAGATGGGACTCAGCAAGAAGGCATCTCGCTGACCCCAAAGGACAAGCTCGCCGTCTGCCGCCTGCTCGACGATCTCGGGGTTGCCTATGTGGAGGGCGGATGGCCCGGTGCGAACCCAAAGGAGGACGAGTTCTTCCAGATGGCCCGCACCGAACTGTCCATGCAGAATGCCAAGCTCGTAGCTTTCGGTGCGACACGAAAGGCTGGCGTCACTGCCGAGGATGACGAGCAAGTACACAAGATTCTTGCGGCCGAAACCGGGACCGTGTGTCTGGTCGGGAAGTCGTGGGACTACCACGTTGAACACGCCCTTCGCACCTCACTCGACGAAGCAGTCGCAATGGTGGGCGACACGGTCGCCTTCTTTCGGTCGCACGATCGCGAAGTGTTCTTCGATTCCGAGCATTTCTTCGACGGCTATCGCTCCAACCCAGATTTTGCTCTCGCGGTGCTCCAAGCGGCCCACGATGCAGGAGCCACACGTCTCGTTCTGTGCGATACCAACGGCGGGTTTCTCTCCCATGAGGTCGAGCAGACGGTCGGTGAGGTGACGGAAGCCATTTCAGGTGGAACCTTCGGATGCCACTTCCACAATGACACAGGCTTGGCCGTCGGGAACTCGCTCACGGCGGTTCGCAATGGGGTCTTGCAGGTTCAGGGCTGTGTGAACGGATACGGCGAACGAACTGGCAATGCCGACTTGTGTTCGGTCATTCCGAACCTCAGTCTCAAGATGGGATACGACACAATCCCGAAAGATCGGCTCGGCAGGTTGACGGCGATCTCCCATCACATTGCCGATGTCGTGAATCTGACACTTGACCCACATCTCCCCTACGTCGGTGCATCAGCATTCACGCACAAGGCAGGGCTACACACATCAGCCATGGCTCGGAGACCCGATGCGTACGAGCACATGGCACCAACCGCGGTAGGCAACGAGACTCGCATGGTTGTATCCGAGCTCGCCGGTAGGTCGACAGTCGTGGCGAAAGCGAAAGAGTCGGGACTCGACCTGACATCGTCACAAGCGCAGTTGGTGATCGATCGGATCAAAGAACGCGAACACCTTGGGTACACCTATGAATCAGCCGGTGGATCCTTCGAGCTGCTGGCACGCGAGGCGGCAGGATGGGATCAGGACTTCTTCGACGTCGAGTCCTACCGCGTCTTCGTTGAGCATCGTGGCGGTGATGTCGTGGCCGAGGCAACGGTGAAAGTCGTCGTAGACGGCAAGCGGATCGTTTCTACCCGTGAAGGGGATGGCCCGGTTTCGGCGCTTGACCGTGCGCTGCGGGCGGCGTTGGCCGACCGGTACCCCAATGTCGATTCGATCAAGCTGACCGACTACCGCGTGCGAGACCTTGATAGCTCCGACGGCACGAGCGCGAGGGTCCGCGTCCTCACCGAACACACGGACATCGACTCAACGTGGGGCAGCGTCGGCGTCCACCAGAACATCATCGATGCATCCTGGACAGCCATATCTGACGGACTCTTGATGGGTTTGGTCCGCCACCGTGAACGGGCCGAATCGGCGTAGTAGCCCCGGCACCACTTCAGTCGCGAGGATCGTTCTCGGTCTGAGGTACCGGTCGTTCCTCCAGGACGGTGACATATGCGATCTGATTGATCGTGAGGTGTCTGCGGGTCCCTCGCTTGGACAACCGTGACCCGCTCAGAACCCGATATGGCTGGACGCGCACTTTCTCCGGCCCGGTCCCGGGCTTTGGGAAGTCAACCACCTCCGCGTACTCAATGAGAACACCATCGTGCATATGAATCGACACAAGGCTTCCCGCGTTGTGGGCTTCGGTGAGTTCTGAAATGACGGCTGCGATGCTCATGGACCCATGGTGGTCGATTCTGCTCAAACAACCAACTCCACCTGGTGCGAGCGCCGCCGATGTACGAGATTCACCGATGTCCATGAAAGATTCATGAGAAAACCCCTAGCAATAGATCCCAACCTGTGATACCTTGTGAAAGGAATCACAAGAAGATTGTGAGTTGAATCACAACTGGTTCCAGGAAAGAAGGGAATGGAAATGCTCACTCGACTCCGCACACTCGGGATTGTCGTTGCGGTAATCGGAGTCCTCTTCCTGTTTGGTGGCGGCTACGCCTACATGCAGGTTCAAGCAGGCTACGACTCACTGCAGTCATTCAGCGAAGCGCAGAACGTAACACTCTCATACAACGAAGACGGCCAACTCGTCGATCGCGGTACCACCGAAGGTGCCGACGCGATCATGAGCGTGCTTGTCGACGATTGGAACTACCCCGTCAACGAGGCAGATTTGGATCCGAACGATCCGCTCGTCAACACGGCGACTGAGTACATGTACCAGATGGCCACGATCGGCTATCACACCGTGCACAGCACGCAGACCGTGGTGCTCGACGAAGCAGTCGAATACGACGGCGAGACGTTCCCAGCGGGTAGCTACGAAGTAGTGATCCACGAGGTAGGAAGCCCAGAACGCGTCGCGGCGGGTCTTGGCGGCTACTGGACCGACTTCGACCGCTCGCACCCGCTTGAGGGTCCAGCTCGAGAGAAGGCATGGTCAGGAACCGCACACGCTCTCTACGGTGAGCTCGGTGTCGGAACCGTTACGGCCTCCACGCTCCAGCTTGGGCTCGGCGTAACAGCGTTGCTCTTCGGACTCGGCCTGACGTTCGGCTTTGTCGGACTCGGCATGGTTTGGGTCTCACGGGGCAAGAATGAGGAACTCGTCCCTGAGACCGTTCCCGAGACCTGGGTTCCGCAAGACTCAACCGTCTAGCGCCAGGTCCGCGACAAAGAGAAGGCCTCTTCGGGGGCCTTCTCTTTATTGTCGGATTACGGACGTCAGAAGTCAGAAGTCAGAAGTCAGACGTCCGGCTTGCTGGACCCAAGCGACCCGACGCAGTCGGGTAGCCGAAGTCAGAGAAGCGAAGAGCGGAAAGCTGAAAGCTGCGAGAGAAGCGAGCATCATCCCGCCAGTTCGTCGATCAGGTTCCAAAGCGCATCGACATGGTCACTCGTGGTTCGTGCCTGGCCAACGACGACGCGGATGAAAGTGGTTTCGTCGAGGGTTGATGGCGTAACCGCGACCTTTCCCGAGTTGTTCAGCCCCTCGGCCAGCGCCGATGTTGCGTCGTTGCCGTTGCGGTGCGTGAAACAGACAAGACCGAACGGATGGGGGGCAAACAGGTCGAATCGGTCATCCCTTTCGATGCGTTCGGCAAACGAATCGGCAAGCGCCACGTGGCTACGTACCAACGCTTGAATCCCTGATACCCCGTAGCTTCGGATGACCCACCACAGCTTCAGTGCTCGGAACCGGCGGCCGAGCGGCACATGCCAGTCGCGGTAGTCGATGACCGCACCGGACTCCGTTGCCTTGTTCACAAGATACGGGGGCAGGATGCTCAGCGTTTCGATCAGCGGAGCACGATCAGCGACCCACAGGACGTTGCAATCGAAGTTCACCATCATCCACTTGTGTGGGTTGAAGGTGTAGCTGTCAACCCGGTCAACTCCCTTGATGTGGTGCCGAAACTCTTCACACACCATCGCGTTCCCCGCATACGCCGCATCGACGTGATGCCACAGGTCGTACTCGAACGCGACGTCCGCAATCTCCGACACGGGATCGACGGCGGTCGTCCCGGTCGTTCCGACCACTGACACCACTGCGATCGGGAGCAATCCATTCTCGATATCGGTCTCAACGGCCTTCCGGAGTGCATCGGGACGCATCGCCCATGTGTCGTCGACGGTGATCTCACGAACGTGACCGATTCCTGCGACCGTGCAACCCTTCGCAACAGAGGAATGAGCCTGCGTCGAGGCATACACAACCATGTCTTCAGTGTGTCCGCGGTGCTGGTTCTTGTGCCGTGCGACCACCAAGGTGGCGTGAGTCGAGTCCGATGCGCTCATCTGGATGACTCCCCCACCTGGTCCGGTCGATTTCCACGACTGCGGTAGGGCCATCATGTCGACGAGCCAGTCGAGCACCTTCGACTCGATCTCCGTTGCCGCTGGCGATGTGGACCACAGCATCCCCTGAACCCCCAGACCTGCGGACGCGAGCTCGGCAAGGATCGATGGCGGCGATGTGTTCGCAGGGAAGTAGGCGAACCAATTCGGCGACTGCCAGTGCGTGATGCCAGGCATGACGACATCGTCGAGGTCTCCGAGCACTCGTTCAAATGATTCGCCGCGTTCGGGTGCCGCGTCAGGGATCATGGCCGCAATCTCGCCCGGTTCCACGTGGGAGAACACAGGGGAGTCACCTGCTGTTTCGAGATAGTTGGCGACCCAGTCGATCATCGCATAGCCGTTTCGGCGGAACTCATCGCGGGTCATGTGATCTGGCGGATTGGGAGTGTCACTCGGCATGGTCGTCATGGTTGCATATCGGCGGGCCGTGGGGTTCGTCAGGACGATCCGTTGGAACGGACGACATCAAGAAGGTTCCTCATCATGAAGGCCGTTGCGCCCCAGAGGATCCCCTCTTCAAACTCGTAGAACCACAACGAATATCCGAACCATGGCCTGGTCGTCCAAGCGTCCTCGTTGAGAAGTTCAGCGATGGTCGGTTCAATGATGACATCGACTTCCTTGGGATCGGCCACGAGGTGGTCTGGCCGATCTATGCGAACGACGACGGGAACGATCGGTTTGTCTCGGTCCCGCGTCGTGACCGGCTCAAGGCTTCCGAAGACCTCAAGGATGTTTGCGGGAGGCAGGCCGATTTCTTCCCATGCTTCTCTGGTTGCCGTCGAGATCGGCTCTTCACCACCCTCTCGGTGGCCACCGGGGAAGACGACATCTCCCGGATGTGTCGGCATGTCGTCAGGCCGCTTGGTGAGGATGACCCGAATATCTTCGTTTGCGTCCTCATAGAGGGCAACGAGAACCGCGGCCTCGGACCCTGGAGGGTCTACGACTGCTGGGAGGCTTCTGTATACCGACCATTTGTCCATTCAGCGGAGCATATCCCGATAGGCTGACTCGCATGGCGAATCACGTCCACAGCCAACCCCGCTACACGAGACGGCTCATGTTGAGACCGTTCCGACGGCGTGATGTGGGAACGCTGCACGATGCCATCACCGCTTCGGTTGGTGAGCTCCAGCCATGGCTTCCTTGGATCGATGGCTATGACAGAGGGTTTGCGCAACGGTTCATCCGCGAGTCCGTCGGATCATGGTCAGAACAACGAGCATACGACTTCACGATCAGGCCATTGAACGACCTCGAGCGTCACATCGGCAACGTGTCAGTCTGGCCGATCTCACACCAGAACAAGACCGGCGAGGTCGGATATTGGATCCGTTCGGACGAAACGGGCCACGGCTACGGAACCGAGGCTGCAGCGATGGCGATAGGTGTCGGTTTCAATGAACTGGAGCTCCACAAGGTCGTCCTTCGCATTGCCGTCGGAAACGTTGCTTCCGAGAAGATGGCCGAGAAGCTCGGCTTCACCTACGAGGGGACCCTCCGAGATGAGGTGAAGGTCGGATCGCAATGGCTTGACCACACGAGTTGGTCGATGCTCGACACCGAGTGGGCTGCTCGTCCCGCCGACCTGTGGATCGACGACGCGCACGCGTGAGTACCGAGGACCGATGTGCGCGGTAGCTGCTCTCCCTCTATCGTGACCGTCACCCAAACTGAGGAGGCAATCCATGCCGTGGAAGAACCGGTTGCTTTGGATTCTGCAGATATTCTTTGGGATCTACTTCATCTTCGTCGGAGTCATGCACTTCGTCCTGCCTGAAGGGCTTCCGGGCCCGATGGAGTGGATGTACGAGCTGAGCGATACGACACACAGCATTGTCGGCATCGCAGAAGTTCTCGGAGGTCTCGGCTTGATACTCCCAAGCGTGACGCGCATACGGCCCGAGCTGACGGTGTATGCGGCAATCGGTCTGGTATTGGTGATGATCGGAGCGATCATCTGGCACGCAACTCGAAGCGAGACCTCGTCAATCGCACAAAACGTGATCATCGGAGCAATCCTCGGCTTCGTCGCGTATGGCAGGGCAAGGCTGTACCCGATCGAACCGAAGTCGTAGGCAGACGTCGGACGTCGGACGTCGGATTACGGATTTCGGTCATCGGTCATCGGTCATCGGATATCGGATATCGGTCATCGGATATCGGAACGCAGAAGGGGAGGTCCGCAAGGACCTCCCCTTCGAGTTCTCCGATGGGAACTGGACTAGAAGTCCATGCCTCCACCGTGCTCGTGTCCGCCGCCCGGCATTGCCGGTGCGTCTTCCTTCCGCTCTGCGACCAGAGCCTCGGTGGTGACCACCAAGGCTGCGATCGAGGCAGCATTCTGAAGCGTCGAACGAGTCACCTTTGCCGGATCAATAATGCCGGCCTTCAAGAGATCCTCGTACTCACCGGTCTGTGCATTGAACCCGAAGTTCCCTTCGTGCTCGTTCTGCACCTTGTCGACCACAACGCCGCCTTCGTAGCCTGCGTTGATGGCGATCTGACGAATCGGTGCCTCAAGCGCACGGCGCACGATGTTCCGACCAGCCTTCCAGTCGTCAGACTTGCCCCGAAGTTTGTCAACCGCTGCCTGGCTGCGCAGCAACGCCACACCACCACCGGGGACAATGCCCTCTTCAACGGCCGCACGAGTTGCCTGAATGGCATCTTCAATGCGGTGCTTCTTCTCTTTGAGCTCAACCTCGGTCGCAGCTCCGACCTTGATAACGGCAACACCGCCGCTGAGCTTGGCGAGACGCTCGGAGAGCTTCTCGCTGTCCCAATCGGAATCGGAGTTCTCGATTTCCTTCCGGATCTGCTTGACGCGAGCTTCGACGTCCGCTGTGGAGCCTGCGCCCTCAACGATCGTCGTGTCGTCCTTCGTGACGACAACCTTGCGTGCAGTACCGAGCATGTCGATCGTCGTACCGTCGAGCTTGAGACCAACCTCTTCGGAGATGACCGTTGCACCCGTGAGGATTGCAATGTCCTGCAATTGAGCCTTGCGGCGCTCACCGAATCCGGGTGCCTTGACGGCAACCGAGCTGAAGGTTCCACGGATCTTGTTGACGACCAGTGTCGCAAGCGCCTCACCCTCGACATCCTCAGCGATGATCAAGATCGGCTTGCCGGTCTGCATGACCTTCTCGAGCACAGGAACGAGGTCCTGAACCGAGCCGACCTTCTGGTTTGCTACGAGAATGTACGGATCCTCGAGCACTGCTTCCTGTCGATCAGCGTCTGAGATGAAATACGGCGAGATGTAGCCCTTGTCGAACTGCATACCTTCCGTGAATTCAAGGTCGACACCGAACGTCTGGCTGTCCTCAACGGTGATGACACCCTCGTTGCCAACCTTGCGCATCGCATCGGCAATGTTGTCACCGATCGCCTTGTCCGCCGCCGAGTTGGCAGCGACGTAGGCGATGTCATCTCGGTCGCTTGAGCTCACCTTTGTCGAGAGGTTGGCGATGGACTCGACGACTGCGCTGACAGCCTCTTCGATTCCGCGACGCATCTCGATCGGATTCGCTCCTGCAGCAACGAGGCGGAGACCATCGGTCACCATTGCCTGTGCAAGGACCGTCGCCGTTGTGGTTCCGTCACCGGCCACATCGTTGGTCTTGTTCGCAACTTCCTTGGCGAGCTGGGCGCCCATGTTTTCATACGGGTCGTCCAGTTCGATCTCCTTGGCGATGGTGACACCATCGTTGGTGATCGTTGGGGCGCCCCACTTCTTCTCAAGGACGACGTTGCGGCCCTTTGGACCGAGTGTCACCTTGACGGTGTCTGCGAGCTTGTCGACACCTGCCTGGAGGCTTCTCCTGGCATCATCATCAAAACGAATTTCCTTGGCAGCCATGGAGACCTCCTAACTCAGTATGGCGAGCACGTCGCGGCTTGAGAGGATCAGAAGATCATCACCTTCGTGCTTCACCTCGGTGCCGCCGTACTTCGAATAGAAGACGACATCGCCGACGTTGACGTCGACAGGGATACGCTCCCCGTCCTTGAACTCACCTGGGCCAACGGCAAGGACTTCACCCAACTGGGGCTTCTCCTTGGCGGTGTCAGGAATCACGAGGCCGCCTGATGTGCGTACCTCGTCCTCATCTTGGGGCTTCACGACAATTCGGTCGCCCAAAGGTGTCAGTTTCATCCAACTTTCTCCTTCGCGTTGCGTTAGCAGTCAATGCTTACGACTGCCAATACTAGCAGTCTCCTGCAACGAGTGCTAAGCGGAAGATATTCCGATGCAATTGGCGTTGGGCGTTGGACGATGGACTTCAGGCGAGAGCCGCGACAGATTCGCTGAAGTATTGTCTCCACCGAAGCGAGAGAACGGAGAATCGAATGGGTGCCATGCACCTTGCAACGAGTGTCCTGCCGGGGGGCGTGTCGACGAATCTCTGGGTCAAGGGCGGTGTATGGGTCGATGAGGCCCCGGATGCCATGTCAATCCATGAAGGTGGCTATGCGATCCCTGGTCTCGTTGATGCACACGCCCACCTGGCGTTGGCGAGCCCCCTGGCCGAGGGGTCCGACGACGAGCTGGTCCGTGCGTCGGCACGCCAGCACCTTGAAGCCGGTGTCCTATCGGTCCGCGAGCCCGGCAGCCCGAACCATGCATCGTTTGGTCTGGGCAACGGCGACGGGCTACCGACGGTGATCACCGCAGGTCGATTCCTGACCGCTCCCGGGGCATACTTCCCCGGACTGGCGCGAGAGGTGGAGGGCGCCGGACTCCATGAAGCGGCGCTTGAGGAACTCGACCACTCGGGCGGCTGGGTCAAGGTGATCGGTGACTTCATTCGCGATTCCCGATTGACCACGAACTATCAACTCGAGGCCCTGACCGAGACAGCCGAGAAGGTCCATTCGAGAGGGGGCCGCATCACTATGCACGCGTCCATCCCCGAGTCCATTCAGCTCGCGATCGACGCTGGATTCGACGGCATCGAACACGGAAACGTCATTGAGGAGAGTCAGGTCGCCCAGATGGCGAGCGCCGACATGACATGGACCCCGACGGCGATTATCGACGACCTCGTGCGTGGCATGACCCCGGACATGCTCGGTCCCAACGGAGCTGCCGAGTTCAACGCACGCATGGAGGACCACGGAGAACGCATCAGACAAGCTCATGACGCTGGTGTCCGGATCCTCGCGGGTACCGACGCCGGTATGACACCACACGGGGTTGTGGCGGACGAGATCCGACTACTCCACGCCTTCGGGCTGCCGGCCGAAGCAGCGCTGGCGTCCGGGTCATGGATCGCGAGGGAATACCTGGGACTTCCCGGAATCGAGTTCGGCCAGCCTGCCGACCTGGTCATCTTTCCTGGTGACCCCCGCGAAGACCTCTCTGTGCTCGACCACCCGTCCGTGATAATGCGAGCCGGAGCCCTCGTCATGCGTTGAGCGTTGGGCGTTAACCGTTGGGTCCTGTGTTCAGAAGGACCCCGGGTCGATGATGCCGATCACCCTGTCGTTGTCGATAACGACCAGCGGCCTGCGTGTGTCATGCCGGTCCAGGACCACTGTCTGGAGCGGCTGGTCGGCTTCCACGACGTCGTCGGGACCGATCCGCGTCATGAGCCGTTCAACGCTGGTGGAAACCCAGCGTGCCGGGGCAGTGGCGTCGAGTTCGTCATGCCCGATGACCCCAACGACGCGACCTGCAACCTCAACAGGTTGCGAGTGCATGTCTCTTCCCATGGAGTAGGTGTCGACCATGGTCGCAACCGGCATCGAACCCGGAACGGCTTTGTCAACGGGGCGCATCGCAGAGCGAACCGTTCGGCCGCTGTAGGCGACCGCGAGCTCCTCACGCCTGCCGGTCTGCACGGCTGTCGCAGCAAGGAACCAGCCCACAATGATCCAAAACAGCCCAAACGGCTCCTGCAATGCCAAGAGGAGACAGCCAGCAATGAGAATTGCCCAGCCGGTATAGCGCCCGACCCGTGCAACGAAGCGGGTTGCGACGACACGATTACCCGTGTGCTCTGCAACAAGGCCGCGCAGCACGCGGCCACCGTCTAGCGGGAATCCTGGGAACAAATTGAACAAGCCGATGGCAAGGTTGGCGAGGGCAAGGGCCCGCATCGTAGCCGTGAAGCCGTGCCCGAGGTCAGCCATTTGCAGCATCCAGAACCCGAAGGCAAGCAGGATCGATGCCGCCGGTCCCGCCGCCGCGACCTGGAACTCGGTCATCGGCTCTGGCTCACCCTCGATGACCGAATACCCCCCGAAGAAGAACACACGGATGCTGAGAACCCGCTGGCCTTTCAGCTTCGCCACAACGGCATGTGCGGCCTCGTGAGCAAAGACACATCCGACAATCGCCAAACCGGCGAACACACCAAACGTGACGGCCCGTTCGTTGGAGGAGACGAGATCTCGCGACAAGAGATCAACCATGACCGTTGCTCCGAACAACAGTGCCAGAACGGATGCCGAAGCATCCACGATCAGCTCGATGCCCCCAACGGTGCCGAGGCGGATACCGCCATTCACGATCCGAGCCCGAGCCCGGGGTCAACATCGAACGTCAGGGCATCTGGCTCGAATCCGGCGTGAAGCCTGTCGACCGCCACGCTTGCGATCATCGCCCCATTGTCGGTACACAGTGACGCCTCTGGTACGAACAGGCCCACACCGCGACGGTCCGCCTCAGCTTCGAGCCTCTCGCGCAGCCGGCGATTCGCGAGTACACCGCCGCCAGCCCCAACGATCTGCACGCCGGTCGATTCCACCGCGTTGAACGTCTTTTCCACGAGAACATCGACAATTGCTTCTTGAATGGACGCTGACACGTCGGATCTCGGTGGGAGGGATCCTGCCTCTTTGGCCTTCTCCAGGTAGGTGATGACGGAGGTCTTGAGACCCGAGAATGAGAAGTCGAAAGGTCGATCCCTGAGAGCCCGTGGGAACTGCACGGCCTCGGGATCGCCTCCTGTGGCATCAGCGTCAATCGCTGGGCCACCCGGATATCCAAGACCCATGAACCGGGCCAATTTGTCGAACGCTTCTCCTGCTGCATCGTCGATGGTTCCACCAAGTATCTCGTAGTCCCCCCAACTCCTCACGTGCACAATCTGGCTGTGCCCTCCGCTCGCAAGCAACACGACAGCGGGCGGCTCATAGCCGTCGAACGACAATCGAGGTGCAAAAAGGTGCCCCTCCATGTGGTCAATCCCGTAGAGGGATTTCCCAAGGGAATACGCGAGAGATTTTCCATAGGCGTATCCGACCGATAGAGCGCCGACAAGTCCGGGTCCCCGTGTCACCGCTATGGCGTCGAGCTGGTCTGGATGAACCCCGGCTCGTGTGATCGCCTGGTGCACGAGGGGCCGAATTGCCTCGACATGTGCCCGCGCAGCCACCTCGGGTACGACTCCGCCGAATCGTGCGTGCTCATCAACTTGGCTTGAGAGAACCGAGCTCCTGACGTCGTAGCCCTCAATCACGGCCACGCCTGTTTCATCACAACTCGTCTCAATCCCAAGAACAAGGGGCCCACTCATGCGTCAGCACCACCCATCCCGCGTACCCAGGGTATGAACCCACGCACAAGGTGGGCTACAGCCCACAGAACGCCGTGGTGTGATGTCGTTCGCTCCCTCATGGCGTCCCACTGTCGAGAGAATTGCGGATGCCAGCGATCCGATCGGCGTACTCAGGTGTGTCAATATCCGTCGCCCACATGACCAGTGCATCCTCATCGGGGTAATAGTCCTTGCGCCGTCCGACCGGGTTGAACCCGAAACGCTCATAGAGACCTTGAGCGGAAGTGTTGGATACCCTGACCTCGAGCGTGAGGTGCCGGGCCGCGTGAGCCAAGGCCTCATCCACCAACGCCAGCATCAGTTGCACACCAAGTCGCTTCCCCCGCATCTCGGGTGCGACCGCAAGTGTCGTGATGTGGGCATCCTCCTCAACCATGAGGAGGCCCCCATATCCCACAATGCCGTCAGCCCCCTCGATAACCAGATAGCTGCGATTCTCCATCGCTAGTTCGTCGAAGAACACCCGTGGGGACCACGGAGTCGGGTAGATCACAGACTCAAGTGCAGCGACTGCCGGGATGTCACGTCGTGCCATCGCTCGGATCGGGAACTCAGGCATCCGGCCACGCCCCCTCGGATCGGAACGCGCTCCAATTGATCTGGACGTCAGGCTCTCGCATGTATTTGGGGCGGACGTCGCCTGCAGCACTCAACTTGTCGTGTTCCTGATACATGTCCGCAATCTCAAGGAGTGTCTCCGCAGAGGGATAGCGCGGCCGCCCGCGACGCACCCGATGCAGTCCGGTCCATGTGCTGTCGGGCAGAACCTGCCAATCGCCCACAACCAGCGAGTCGCCTGGCTCAGATTCAAGGATTGCCTTGAAGTCCTCAGGTCGCACAACCTCGGGAGACCCATCGGGGGCGACGCCGCCCGGAAGCGGCCGATACGGCGCCACCGCAACCTGGCCTCGTCGCATGTCGACGACCGGCCAGATTCGTCTGCGTCCTGTCGCTGCTCGAAAGGCAATCACTGTCAGCGACGACACGGGAGCCATCTGAGCACCAACAGCGGCGGCGAACGCCTGGGCGGTGGCCACTCCAGCACGAAGGCCGGTGTATGGGCCCGGACCGACATCAACAGCGACAAGCTCAATATCAGACGGGAGCCATCCGGCCTGCTTGAGACAGAAGTCGATCGCTGGCATGAGAAAGCTGACGTGACCGCGAGAATCAACATTCATCGACAGCGCACGCAATGCCGTGCCCTCACCGATCGCAACGGAAGACGCTGGTGTGCCTGTTTCGATCGCGAGCGTTCTCATGCCAGAACACCAAGGTCGCGCGCCACCCATCCACCAACAGGTTGGAACACGATTGTTCTCGCATCTCCATCCATTGTGAAGGAAACGATCAGCCGATCCTCGGGGAGGGCTTCGGCAACGGCCTCACCCCACTCGATCACAACCGCACCGTCTGCACCACTATCGATCAGTCCTAGGTCGGCGAACTCAGCAACTGACCCAAGCCGGTACACATCAGCATGAATCAGTGGGAGGAATCCATCGGCATAAGACTTGGCGATGAGAAAGGTGGGGCTCGTGATCCGCGCTCCGATACCGAGGCCTTCGGCGATACCGGACACGAAGAGGGTCTTGCCAGAGCCGAGTCTGCCAGAAAGCACAATGACGTCTCCGGCAGTCAGGAGCGCGGCAAGTTTCCGACCGAGGGTCCTTGTTTCATCAGGATGTGAAGTTACGAAGGGGATGCTCATCGCGGTGTTGCTCCGAACAGATCGAGCTGCTCATCCTCGGGGTCCTTGGCACCGCCATCTCCAGCTACCGCAGTGTCCTCGGTGTTGGTAGCGAGCCTACCGTCGAGCAACGACCGCACGAGCGCAACATCAGATCGAATGTCGTCAGTCACTGTTTCGCCGCCGCGCAGCGCGGCTGCAGGATGGAAAGTCGGAACCAGGTAGCGATCCCACCATTCATATGCCTGTCCGCGAAGCTTGGTGATACCCATCGTCGTCGGCATCAGGAGTTTGGAGGAGAAGTTTCCAAGCGTGACCACAACCCTCGGATCCACCAGTTCGATCTGACGCCTGAGATACGGCTTGCAGGCATCAATCTCGTCCTGCCTGGGATCCCGATTGCGTGGTGGGCGACACTTGACGACGTTCGCTATGTAAACGTCATCCCGCTCTATGCCGGCCTCCGAAAGCAACTTCATCAAGAGCTGACCGGATCGGCCCACAAATGGCACCCCCTGCTCGTCCTCCTGCTGTCCCGGCCCCTCACCGACCACCATGACCTGCGCCTGCTGCGTTCCTGACGCGAAGACCACAGTGGTCCGCGTCTCGGAAAGCACGCAATCGGTGCACACAGACGCCATAGCTTCGAGTTCTTCAAGGGTTCCCACATGTCCAAGGTCAGTGGTCATGCGTGCTCCACTGCCAACCTGATCGACTCAGCAACACAACGAAAAGCGGCTTCAGCCACGATGTCGACGTCACCTTGGGGTGTATCCGTTCCTGTTGAAATGACGAACGCTGTGTCTCCGTCGTAGCGTGTGTGGGCTGGAACGACTGTTGCACCGAGAGCGTCATGCGCCCGGATCGCGATCCTTCGAAGTTCGTTTCGATCGCTGATCCCGGCATCGGTAACGACGCACATCAGCGTCGTGTTCTGAGCAACGTCAAGGGCAAACGCTGACGCCAGGCCAGTCGATGGGTTGTCGCGGTCGTACAACTCACCATCAACCAGCGTCCCGACCGCGTTGAGCACAACCAGCGCTCCGACCGCTGACCCTCCGATATCCATCGCGAACGTGCCGATTCCCGATTTCTTGATGCCGGCCAAGCCAGCCCATTTGTTGATCGTCGCACCGGTCCCCGCGCCGACTGAACCCATCGGTACAGGTTCAGTGGACCGCGCACGAAATGCGGCTGCACCATCTTCAGCGGTCGGACGGACGGTGCCGTCGCCAACCGCGAGATCAAAGATGATGGCTGCTGGAACAATCGGGACGTTGCCAGCTGGTGTCGGAACACCCCTCCCGAGCAATTCGAGTTCCGCCATGACTCCGTCTGCTGAACCAAGCCCGAACGCAGACCCCCCAGAAAAGACAATGGCATCTACGGAAACTGGCTTGATGGCATCTCCAAGCACTCCGGTTTCTCTTGTTCCTGGACCCCCACCGCGTACATCGACAACGGCGACGTTCGGTGCCGGAACAGTGATGACGGTTACGCCGGTCATGGCAGCTGTATTCGTCCGGTGGCCAACCTCAACACCGGGAACCAGGGTGATCGTTGTGTTATCCACTTGACGGCTCCCCACCGGGTGCCCGAGGAATGTATCTCCGCGGAAGTCTCGGACCAAAATGGCAGACAATCTCGTAGTTGATTGTGCCGAGGAGTTGCGCCCATTCTTCCGCCCTGATCGCATCATCACCTTGGGCGCCGAGCAGAACAACTTCATCACCACGCTGGATCGGGTCTGTGCCCACGTCGACGATCACCATGTCCATGGTGACTGTTCCGGCATAGGGATATCGCTTCCCACCAATGAGGACGGCGCCGGTCTGGCTCAGACTTCGTGGGACACCGTCTGCGTACCCGATCGGCACAATCGCGACGTTACCGTCCGCACCGAGTTCCTTGATACGGCCGTAAGACGGACGAGCGCCGGCCGACAGTTCACGCACGTAGGCAACGTGGCTCACCACGCGCATGGCCGGACGCAGGTCAAGGTCTGGTCCACTTTCAAGCGTCGGTCGCATCCCATACAGCCCAAGCCCAACACGACACATCGCGTGGCGGGTGTCCGGGAGGTCGAATGCCGCTGCTGTATTCGCGGCGTGGATGAGTTTTGGCTCAATGCCTTCTGCTGCCAACGTGTCGAGAAAGCCTCCGAACTCAGCATTCTGGCGCAATGTGAATTCGTGGTCCTCATCGGCCACCGGGAAGTGGGTGTAGATTCCGGTCAGCTCGAGACGCGGATCGGCGTGAATCATCCTTGCCATGGCCAAGGCAGCGGGAATAGGAGCACCGACCCTGTGCATGCCGGTGTCCACCTTGAGATGGACCGGATAGGGGATATTCCCGACAGCTTCGGCTTCGTGAGCAAGTCGTTCAACGAATTCCATGCGGTACGCCGTGGGGGTGAGTGAATGCGTGACGATCGCTGCGGTATCCGCAAGTCGAGGCTCTGAAAGGACCACGATGGAATCGTCGACATCGGCTTCGCGTAGCCGTACACCTTCCTCGACAAGGGCCACGGCGAGCATTGCTGCTCCTCCACGTGTGGCCGCCTCAGCAGCAGGAACATCTCCATGCCCGTAGGCATCCGCCTTGATAACCGCACACAACTGCGCTGGTGCAATGTGCGCTGTGATCTGCCTGGCATTGTGTTCGATTGCATCGAGATCGATCTCGATCCACGAGGGGCGCATGAATCTCCGGTCTCGGGAACATCGCAACGGTAGTCGGCCCACGGATTTCGGACTACTCGGCTAGTGCTGAGAAGGCTGCGACGGTTGGCCCGATCGCCGTCAGCAGTTCGGATGCAGTCACGGTTCCAAGATCAGCCGAAATCGATCCAGCCACGCCATGGAGGTGCACCGCCGAAGCCACCGCGGTCACAGGATCTGGACTCGTTGCCACGAACGCACCGATAATCCCAGCGAGCACGTCCCCACTCCCGATGGTCGCGAGTTCTGGCCCCCCCGAGTTGATCACAATGACCCGATCTGCGACCACCAGCGTCGGGTTGCCTTTGAGGACGACCACCGCACCGGTGACCTCGGCCAGGTGTCTGGCGGATTCGACTCCGGGCTGCTCTCCCGTCAATCGGGTGAATTCCCCGGCGTGGGGCGTCAGAACGGTGGTGGCCGAACGACCAGCAAGGGACTCCGGCGATGAGAGGGCATTGAGGGCACCGGCGTCAAGAATGAGCACTCCGTCGAATGCATCAACGAGCCCCTCGATGAATGGTCGCGACGCAGGTTCGAGTCCGGGCCCGACGATGATGGTATCGAACCGGGCAAGCCGCTCGACGAGCGAGGACGCATCCGCATGGGATTCGATCCCTTCGACGACCATCGATGGGATGTCAGGAACTGCGGCGGTATAGATCCGGGCAGTGGAGGGCTGGGCAACGAGATTTGAGACACCGGCACCAGCGGCAAGCGCAGCTTGGGCAGCCAGGAGCGCGGCGCCCGTCAGTCCCGGCATTCCGCCAATGGTCGCTACGGCACCCGATGACCACTTGTGAGCAGTCCGACCACGCCTCGGGATGAAGACATCGCTGTCATCCATCAGCATCATGTCCGTGATACCGCCCGACAACCCGATATCAATGACGCGGACTTCACCGCACACGTCTGGACCCTTGCCAAGGACATGACCCGGTTTGAGCGCGTGGAACGCAACCGTGATGTCCGCATCGAAAACGGCACCGGATACGACTCCAGTGTCACCGTTGAGGCCGGACGGGATATCGACGGCAACGACAGCGGTGCCAAATCCAATCCACTTCGAGACCTCTGCTGCAAGCTCACCTTGAAATCCCGTTCCAACAACAGCGTCGATCACAAGGTCAGTGGGCTTTGGAGGACGAAGTGGTGCGATCTGGACTCCAGCACGCTGAGCGCGACACATCGCCCGGTGCGCTGGCGTACCGGGACTGGGATCGCCGACTGAGTGGGCGCGAACGGCCGCTCCTCGCTGGGAAAGGTAGGTGGCGGCAACATACCCGTCTCCACCGTTGTTTCCCTTGCCACACAGGATGTCGATGGTCGTGCCGTATCCAGCACCAAGATCGACGGCTGCGAGCGCCACCGCAAAGCCTGCCGCATCCATCAACAGGTCAACATCGGCGCTCGCTTTGGCGTCGACTCGTCGCATTTCAGAGACCGACAGGATCGGCTTCACGTCTGTCCGTCCTTGTGAGCACCGACGGACACGACAAACACGAGTGCCGTGTTTCCGGTGTGGGTGATCGTGATCTTGAAGCCGGTAATCCCGAGCATCTGCGCTCGCTGCGCGGCTTTTCGATAGACGTTGACTCTTGGCGGCCCACCCCCTGTGATCTCGACGTCGGTCCAGGGAACACGGCGCCACCCGGTGAACATGGATTTCATCACCGCTTCTTTGCCCGCAAACCGCGCAGCGAGTCGTTCGGAAGGATCGCTGAAGCGCTGCCCGTATGCCCATTCTTCGTCGGTGAAGCATCGTCGCCTGAACCGTTCAGAGTCACGGGCCAGCAAATGCCGCACCCGCGACACCTCAGCTAGGTCAACTCCAAGCCCCACTATTTCCATACATGTGAGCGTAGCGACACGCCGATCGCGCACCGCCAGAGTTGGCCTATTCGACCGTCACGCTCTTTGCCAGGTTCCTGGGTTGGTCGATGTCATGACCACGGAGCCTCGCAACGTGATAGGCAAGGAGTTGCAACGGGACAACGGCCGCGACCGGTGCGAGGAGATCCTCCATATCCGGAATCCGGAGAACGATGTCTGCATGTTCCGCGATTTCCGTGTCACTGTCATAGGCCACGGCAATGATCCGACCACCACGCGCCTTGACCTCCTGAACGGCTGAGATCACCTTGTCGTACACGGCACGCTGCGTAAGCAGAACAACAACAGGTACCCCGTCCGTGACCAGTGCAAGCGTTCCGTGCTTCAGCTCACCGGCAGGCATTGCCTCGGAGTGGAGATACGACAGCTCTTTGAGTTTGAGCGACCCTTCCATGGCTATTGCATAGTCGAGCCCTCTCCCGATGAAGTAGACGTCATCCGCATCAACTATGGACTCTGCTGCGGCTATCACAGGGCCCTCGCGCTCAAGGACTACTTCGATCGCAGCAGGCAGGAGGTGAAGCCCATGGGCAACCCGTCCTGCGAGCTCGGCATCGACGGTTCCTCTGGCTGCCCCGAGTCGGAGCGCGAGCAGATATTGGGCGATCAACATCGCCATGTAGGCCTTGGTTGATGCGACCGATATCTCTGGCCCGGCCCTCGTGTAAAGAACGTCGTCTGCATACCGCGACAGGGTGGACCCAACGACATTCGTTATCGCAAGCATCCGTGAACCCGAGTCCACGGCCAACCGCGCGGCAGCAAGGGTGTCTGCGGTCTCACCTGACTGCGAAATAGCGATCGTCAAATCATTCACGCCAATGATGGGGTCGGCGTACCGAAGCTCATGGGCATACTCGACGTTGGCTGGCAGCCTGAGGACCCTCCGGAAGATTTCCTGACCGATAAGACCTGCGTGAAACGCGGTGCCGCAGGCGGTGATCCAGACTCGATCAATCGCCGCGACGTATTCGTCGTCGAATCCCACGTCTTCGAGCCACACTGCACCGTCTTGGTCAAGGCGGCTTGCGAGGGTTTCGGCAATCACCGCCGGTTGCTCATGGATCTCCTTGAGCATGAAGGTGTCATAGCCACCCTTTTCTGCCTGTTCAGCGTCCCAGTCGATGTGGACCATGTCGCGTTCGACAGTGTCACCTGCGATCGTCTCTATCACAGCGCCGTCCTCGGTCACGATGACCATCTCGTCGTCCTCGATGATCAGGAAGTCTCGGGTGCGATGGAGAACAGCAGGGATATCGGATGCAAGAAACATTTCTCCAACCCCGATGCCGACAACGAGCGGACTGATCTTTCGGACAGCCACGATTGTGCGCGGCTCGTGACGCGACATCGCAACCATGGCATAGGCACCCTCAGACAGCGCCACTGTTCTACGCACGGCATCGGCAAGATTCCCGTCGTATTCGCGCGCAACAAGGTGAGCGAGGATCTCGGAATCCGTCTCACTGACGAATTCGGATCCTCCAGAGGCCAACTCGGCCCTCAGCGATTGGAAATTCTCGATGATCCCGTTGTGGACCACGACGAAGTCACCAGAGGGGTCCGTGTGTGGATGTGCGTTGGCATCCGTGGGAGCACCGTGGGTTGCCCAGCGGGTATGCCCGATGCCAATTGTTCCAGCAAGTGGATCCGACTCGAGCAAGGCATCAAGGTTCGCTATCTTCCCCTGCGCCTTACGCACGTTGATTGACCCATTGGTTACGGCAATTCCAGCCGAGTCGTACCCGCGATACTCAAGTCTTCGGAGTCCATCGACAAGAATCGGGCCAGCTTCCTGCGACCCGACGTATCCCATGATTCCACACATCGCGCGCGATCTCCTTTTGTCGGTGAGACAGAGATACGGCGACAACGTGAACCGGGAGGTTCACGCCTTCACACCGGACTGGGTTCTGTCCCGGAGATCACTCCCCGGATTTCGTCCAGACCGTTACGACCGTGAATGGCCGAGAGGGCATCCGCCGAACGATTCGATACTCCCTCTTCCTCGTCGCCTTGGCTATGCCAAGGGCGGGCGCTGAACAGTTGTGCATCTCCGCGTCATATTCGATTGTGAACAAAGCATAGGGTCCATTTTGGCGTCCGCCAGGAATCCCGTGCGAGTGTCAGGTGAGACGGTCCTTGACAACGTCAACGATCGATTCTGCGACCGTGGTCGCTTCGCCAGCACTTGGTGCTTCCACCATCACCCGAATCAGTGGCTCTGTTCCCGATGCGCGAACAAGAACCCGGCCTCGTGGACCGAGGGCCCGCTCGGCAAGTTTCACAGACGTAGCGATCTCAGGATCTGATTCCCAGCCATCCTTGGAGCCAACACGAACATTCAGCAATACCTGTGGCAGTTCCGTCATGACCTTCCGCAGCTCACAGAGCGGTTGGCCCGTTGCTGCCAGGACTTCCATGAGCCTCAGTGCCGTGCGGAGTCCGTCCCCGGTACAACGATCCTCAAGAAGGATGTGGCCCGATTGTTCCCCGCCCACGATCGCCTGGGTCTTGCGCATCGCCTCGACCACATACCGATCCCCAACGGGGGTGACGACCACCTTTATCCCGAGTAGCTCCATTGCGTGGTGAAAACCAAGATTGGACATCACTGTCGCGACAACCGTGTCGTGCTTCAGCTTCCCCCGCTCATGCTGCCACTTTGCGAATATCGCCATGATGACGTCGCCATCGCACACTGCACCGGTCTCATCGACAGCGATCAGCCGGTCAGCATCGCCATCGAATGCGAAGGCGACCCTGCCATTTGCAACAGCGGCTACCGCTTCGGGGTGTGTCGCCCCGACTCCGTCGTTGATGTTCATTCCGTCGGGTGTATCGGCGATGATCTCGATCGATGCACCGACCTTGTTGAACAATGCAGGTGCCGCTGAGAAGGCGGCTCCATTGGCACAATCCACGACGAACTCAAGGCCACGCATCGAGTACTCAACCGTCTGAGAGATCTTGTCGACATAGCGGGGCACGGAATCGGTCATCTGCGTCTGTAGCCCGACGTTGGACCCCAAGGGCCGTGAATACACCTCTGAACTGATGTATCTGGCTTCGATTGCTGCTTCCAGATCGTCCGAGAGCTTCGAACCGTCCTTGCCGAAGAACTTGATGCCATTGTCCTCGGCTGGATTGTGAGAGGCAGAGACCATCACGCCGAGAGCGGCACCTGTATCGCGCGCCAGGCGACTAACACCACCGACAGGGATGATCCCGAGATCGACGGTGTCCACGCCAACCGAGTTGAAGCCAGCAGCTACAGCAGAGCTGAGCATCGGGCCGGATCGACGGGTATCACGTCCGATCACGACATGCCCGTCAATCGTCGAGCCCGCAGCGCGTGCAAGGTTCAGCGCCAGGTCGGCTGTGAGATCTGAGTTTGCGACCCCACGAACACCGTCCGTTCCGAACAGGCGTGGGTTTGTGTCTTCCATGCTGTGCGATCCCTCCGGGCGAGAACCCGAAGGCAATCTACCGCTTGGTGAACTGAGGTGCGCGACGTGCTTTGCGAAGACCGTACTTCTTTGGCTCGACACGGCGGTCGTCGCGGGTGAGCATGCCTTCCTTCTTCAAGGCAGGACGCAACTCGGGATCGATGATGATGAGCCCACGGGCAATCCCCAGTCGAAGCGCATCGCTCTGCCCCGTCGTACCGCCACCATGCAGGGTGGCGTTGACGTCGTAACGGCCCTCAAGATCTGTGATCTTGAATGCCTCGTGGACACGACGGCGAAGTGCCGGATCCTGGAAGTAGTCATCAAGCGTTCGCCCGTTGAGTGTGTACTCACCCGTTCCGTCGTACAGGCGGACACGAGCAACCGATCGCTTGCGACGACCGGTGGACTGTGTAAGGGGCTTGGCGTTTGCCATCAGGCATCAACCTTTCGGTACTTGAGAGTGAGTGGCTGAGGCATCTGAGCATCGTGAGGATGGTCAGGGCTGGCATACACCTTGAGCTTGCGGAATATCTGCCGACCCAGACGGTTGTGGGGCAGCATTCCCCGGATCGCTGCCTCGACAAGACGCTCGGGATGGTCCTTGCGAACCTGGGAGAACGTCTCAGCGCGCAGACCACCCGGGTAGCCCGAGTGGCGGTAATAGATCTTTTCGATCTCCTTGTTTCCCGAAACGTGAACCTTGTCGGCGTTGACCACGATTACGAAGTCGCCACCATCGACATGGGGCGCATAAGTAGGCTTGTGCTTACCACGGAGTATCTGGGCGACCTCAGACGCGAGACGACCGAGCGGCACGTCCGCTGCATCGATGACATACCACGAACGCGAAATGTCACCGGGTTTCGGCGAGAACGTTCTTTGGAGCTTTGGCTTCACGGGCAACTATCCCTTGAGAAAGACGTCAGGAAAAAGCCCCCGCTTGGGGGCGAGCACCGATGATATCGACCGTTTGCCTCAATCGGCAACCAGAATCACAGAATCTCACCCAACTTCCGATCTGTCTACTGTTCTGCTGATGCCGATCACCATTGACACAATCAGGGCAGCAGAAGAGCGAATCCGTGGAGTCGTTCTGGAAACACCGACGTTGCCATCGACGTCGTTTTCCCGCCTGACGGGATGCGACCTCTTGCTCAAGGCCGAGAATCTCCAGCGGACCGGTTCATTCAAGATTCGGGGCGCGCTCAACGCCATCGCCCAGCTCACGGATGCACAGAAGGAGATGGGTGTCGTGGCGGCGTCTGCCGGCAACCATGCGCAGGGGGTGGCGCTGGCTGCACGGGAACTTGGCAGCACTTCCACAGTATTCATGCCAGAAAATGCTGCTATTCCCAAAGTCTCTGCCACTGCCGAATATGGCGCAACCGTGAGACTCGGCGGTGCCGATCTCGCGGAGGCAACCGATCGAGGGCTTGCATTCGCAGACGAATCGGGCGCATCCATGATCCACCCGTATGACGATCGAAACATCATCGCCGGTCAGGGAACCCTGGGACTCGAGCTCGTGCGCCAGGTCCCTGACGTGGAGACCGTCGTGATCCCGGTAGGAGGTGGCGGCCTCATCTCAGGTTCCGCCGTCGCAATCAAGGCGCTGCTTCCCAAAGTACGCATCATCGGGGTCCACGCCGAGGCAGTCCCGACATACATTGAGGCCAGACGCACTGGTGTGGCCAGACAGATCGAGGGCCACCCGACGGTTGCCGACGGAATCGCCGTGTCGCGACCGTCCCAGATCTGCTTCGAAATCATCGAAGCACTGGTCGATGAACTTGTCACCGTCACCGACCGTCAAATAATGGAGTCCGTGACATTGCTCCTCGAGCGGGCGAAGTACCTGGTCGAGCCATCCGGGGCCGCGGGAGTCGCTGCAATACTCAACAGTGCGGTGAAGAACACGGGTAAGACGGTCGTGGTGCTGTCGGGTGGAAACGTCGACCTTCTCCTGCTCGACTCGATGATCCGTCACGGTCTCCAGACACGGGGTCGGTTTGCATCATTCTCTGTTGTCGTTCCCGACGAGCCTGGCAATCTGGCGCAGGTGTTGACGGAAGTGGGGAACCGCGGAGGAAACGTGCTGTCCGTGGAGCATCATCGAGAGGGCACCGGCCTTGAATTCGGCACGGTCAAGATCAAGCTTTCCATCGAGACCCGCTCGGCCGACCACTACGCCGAGATTCGAGAGGCGCTCAGTACCTACGTCGTTGAATAGGTCGGAAGGACCGATAACCGACTACCGAATTCCGATTACCGATAAGAAAGCGGAGACGAAGTCAGATTTCAGACGTCAGACGTCGGACGTCAGATCTGGGCTTTCGGTCATCGGAACACGGTCATCGGACATCGGACATCGGACATCGGACGTCGGACGTCGGTCATCGGAATACGGCCCACGCCGGGCGTGGAAGGGGTTCGTCTCCGTACGAGACCGCGACAAGAAACAGGGCGTGCGCAGGAGCGACACCTTTGGTGAGACTCCGATCGCCCGATACAAGAATCTCGGGGACCGTGTCAGGATCCAGCTCACCGGTCCCGACAGCAACACAGAATGCGGCGATCGAGCGAACCATCTGGTGACAGAATGCGGCAGCACCGATCGATAGATCGAGGCGATCCCCTACGCGTTTCCACCGAGCCCATTCAAGCCGTCGGATGGTGGACCGATCCCGGTAGCGGCGGCAGAATGCCGCAAAATCGTGCTCCCCAACGAGATGATCAGCCGCCAGGTTCATCAGTCTGACATCGATTTGATCCCGCACATGCCAAGTCGTGGTACTCGTGAGTGGGTCGTGGATGTTCGAGTTGAGGATCTGGTACCGGTAGGCACGACCCGTGGCCGAGAAGCGAGCATGAAAATCCCGATCGACCTCGGTCAGACTCTGGACGGCGATCTCGGGCCCGAGCTGCTTGTTGAGGGACCGGAGGACATAGTCGGTGTTGATCTCACGCGACACGAACGAGACGACCTGTTGTGAGGCATGCACGCCTTTGTCCGTGCGTCCGGCAACTTGCGTCGAGGCGCCAGCAGTGTGGGGTCGGAGTGCTCGTTCGAGCTCCCCCTGAACGGTTCGCACGTCCTTCTGGATCCCATAACCGAAGAATGACGATCCGTCATAGGCGAGGTCCATGCGATAGGTCGGCACCTAGAAGATCCTCAGACTGCTCGCGATCTGTTGAACCACGACGACGGCCACATAGCCACCGACCGCGGCGAGAAGCGCCCGAGGCGTCTCAAGGTCGGATGCGTAGGTGATTCCTCTCGCGACGATCAGAACGAACCACGTTCCACCGAGGATGAGGATCAGAGCGAATTGGCGATCATCGAACAGCAGGTTCGAAAAGATCAGGAGCAAGAGCGTCGGGAAGGCGAAACCCGAAATCCGCAGGTACATCGGAAACTCTCCGCGGCCGTTGAAGAGAAAGCGCACAATGGCATAAGTAGCTCCCGAGTACAGCAGCCAAAAGACTGCGGTCGACACGAAGATCGCAACCAGATCGAGTGGATTCCTCACCAAATCCCCGACAGATACCCCAGTTCCGAGAAGGAGAAGGACCTGTGTGATACCCACGAGGACTGCCCCGTCGCCCGTGGCGCGGTCGTTGAAGTCCATCCATACGAACGCGTCACGCTCAAGCTTGATGGTTTGGAGAAGGCGGTGAAACACTACGCCCACGAGTGGTTACCCCCTTCGTGCGTCGTCGCAAGAGTACCGCCGCACGTGTCGAACGGTTCCGGGAACCAATTCAACCCGAGGACAGAATCTCGAACAGCCGTCGGGCACCGGCGGTGGCTGCCGTATCCAGGTCGAAATCGGCGAGGGAATCGAATGGGACCCATTGTGCATCGAGCACTTCGTCGAGAGGTCCTATCCGGTTCGACGTCGCAACAAACCCGACAGCGAGATCAAGATGCATGTGGAGAGGCTCTGGTCCGTGGGCAGGAATCGAATGTGCATCAACCCGCACAAGCGACGACCCCACTCGCACGAGATCCGCAATACCGGTCTCCTCCGCGACCTCACGCCGTGCCGCAGCCTCAACCGTGTCATCGTCAGGTTCTATGTGCCCACCGGGTTGGAGCCATCGCCCAAGCTTTGCGTGGCGGATGAGAAGGAGTGACTCGCGATCAGACGAAGCAACGAAGCCTGATGCGGTGAAATGTCCCGGCGAAAACTCCGTCCGCGGCCACATGGGACGCTCTTGAGAGAGGGCAGCCAGGGCGGTGTCATACGAGGCAGTGTCACCGGCGGGTCGGTACCCACGAACCACCGCCTCAATGTCAGCGTCGATGTCACTGGGCCCAAGCATGCTCAACAGATTACCGAAGCCGAAAGCTGTGAGCCGAAAGCTGAAAGCTGTTTGGCGAGCGAAGCTCGCTAAACGAGTTCCACCTTCGCCATTTCGGCGCCGTCACCCTTGCGGGGTCCGAGCTTGGTGATGCGGAGATATCCACCCGGCCGTTCTGTGTAGCGCGGGGCTACATCGTCGAACAGCTTCGTGACGGCATCGTTGTTCTCGATCTTCCTGAGAATCGTCCGTCGTGCGTGAAGATCCCCTCGGCGAGCCTTGGTGATGACCTTCTCTGCGTACGGGCGAAGCACTCTTGCTTTGGCATGGGTCGTCGTCACTTCCTCATGCTCAATGAGCGAGACAGTGAGGTTCGCCAAGATCTTACGCTGGTGCGATGGACCCCCACCGAGACGGGCACCCTTCTTTGGGCGAGGCATCAGACAGGACTCGAATCTGCGTCTGCGTAGTTCTTCAAACCAAAACCGAGCTCATCAAGCTTTGCGACCACCTCTTCGAGGCTCTTCATACCAAAGTTCGTGATATTGAGAAGGTCTTCCTCTGTCTTTTCGATGAGTTCACCAACGGTCTGAACCTGTGCTCGCCGCAGACAGTTCCGGGGACGCTCTGAAAGGTCGAGTGCTTCAATGGGAAGGTCCAGGTGCTCTTGGCCAGATGCCTCGATCGGAGCGAGCTCGTCGAGAGCAAGGGCGTCGTATTCTTCCATCTCAGCGAACAGTTCAAAGAGATTCCGCAAGGTTCCACCGGCGGAGGCAATCGCCTCAGCGGGTGTGATCGAATCGTCGGTCTCGACATCGAGTATCAACTTGTCGAAGTCGGTTCGCTGTCCAACCTGTGTGTTCTCAACACGGTATGCAACCTTGCGGACGGGTGAGAAAATCGAGTCGATCGGAATCACACCGATGGTTTCGCTCTTCTTGTTCCGATCTGCGGAGCGGTAGCCAACGCCACGCTCAGCGGTCAATTCGATCTCGAGCTTGCCACTCGCCGACAACTCAGCGAGATGGAGACCCTTGTTGATCACTTCGACACCCGCTGGAGCATTGATGTCACCAGCCGTGACCTCACCCTTGCCCTTCGCTGACAGATACATGGTTTGTGGCTCGTCATCCTCGATCCTGAGGACAACCTGCTTGAGGTTCAGAATGAGATCGACAACGTCTTCGACGACTCCGTCGATTGTCGAGAACTCGTGCTGGACACCGTCGATACGCACGGACGTGATCGCAGCACCCGGGATACGGGCGAGCAAGGTACGGCGCATGGTGTTCCCAAGGGTGTATCCGAAGCCAGGCTCCAGTGGCCCGCAGATGAACTTCGACCGTTCGTCTGCAACATTTTCTTCTTCGATTGTGGGGCGTTGGGTGATGAGCACGTTCGCTCCTGTGTTCGATTCGTTGCTCGCCATCGGGTCTACTTGGAGTAGAGCTCGACGATGAGTTGTTCCTTGATTTCGGTATCGATTTGTTCCCTACTCGGAAGCGAATCGATCGTGATGGACCGTTCTTTGGTATCAGGCACCAGCCACTCGGGTGTCGAGCGGCCGACAGTGTCAATCGAATGCTGGATCGGGAGGATCTCCTTGCTGCGATCCTTGATCGTGACGACATCACCGGGACGTACTTCATACGACGGGATGTCGACCTTACGATCGTTGACAAGAAAGTGGGCGTGATTCACAAGTTGACGTGCCTGTGGCCGCGTGCTTGCGAAGCCTGCGCGATACACGACGTTGTCGAGGCGTGTCTCAAGGATCACAAGCAGATTGGTTCCGGTGATCCCGCTCTTCTTCGCTGCGTTCTTGTAGTACTTGCGGAACTGCTTTTCGAGTACCCCGTACATGAACTTGAGCTTCTGCTTTTCACGGAGCTGGATCTGGTATTGGGACTCGCGGATGCGTCCACGACCATGCTGACCAGGTGGATAGGGCCGCCTGTCGTAGTACTTGGCCTTGTTCTCGTCGAGAAGTTGGCGGGCACGACGGCTGACCTTGGTGCGTGGGCCTGTGTAACGAGCCATGTCTAACGACCCTTCCGCTTCTTCGGGCGGCAGCCGTTGTGCGGTACCGGTGTGACGTCCTTGATGCCCGTTATCTCAATACCCATGTTCTGAAGTGTTCGGATCGCCGTCTCGCGACCCGAGCCCGAACCTCGGACGATGACGTCAAGCTTGCGGATTCCCATTTCGCCTGCTTTGCGGGCTGCCTGTTCGGCTGCAACCTGGGCGGCATAGGGGGTCGACTTGCGTGAGCCCTTGAAGCCGACCGATCCGCCTGAGGTCCATGCGGCAACCTTGCCGTCCTGATCCGTGATCGTAAGAATCGTGTTGTTGAAACTCGCCTTGATATGGACCTGGCCGTGCGAAATCGTCCTCTTGGACCTGCGACGACGCGGCTGCAGGGCTGCTGCCGCATCGGGTGCAGCCTGCTGCGGTGCAGCCTGCTCGGGTGCAGCCTGCTCGGGTGCAGCCTGCTCGGGTACAGCCTGCTCGGGTACAGCCTGCTCGGGTACAGCCTGCTCGGGTACAGCCTGCTCGGATGCTTCTGTGGTCATTACTTGGTGACCTTCTTCTTGCCTGCGATTGCGACGCGCTTGCCCTTGCGGGTACGAGCGTTGGTGTGCGTCCTCTGTCCGCGCACGGGGAGCCCACGGCGGTGACGCAGACCCTGGTAGCAACCAATTTCGATCTTGCGCTTGATGTTCTGAGCGATCTCTCGACGCAGATCACCTTCGATGGTGAAGTTGCCATCTATGAACTGCCTGATCTTGAGGACCTCTGCGTCGGAGAGATCCCTGACCTTGGTGTCCATATCAATTTCGAGTGCTGAAAGGATGGTGCGTGAGCCCGAAATTCCGATGCCGAAGACATAGGTCAAACCGATCTCGATGCGCTTGTCTCGTGGGAGGTCAACTCCGCCGATTCGTGCCATTCGTGGTTACCCCTGACGCTGCTTGTGGCGTGGGTTCTGACAGATAACCCACACACGGCCATGCCTGCGGATGACGCGACAGTTGTCGCACATCTTCTTTGCAGAGGCTCTGACTTTCATGGTGGTTTCCTGTCTCTGTTCTCGGTCAGGACACCGTCGATACCAGATGCGGAGAGGTGAGCGCCAAGCACGCAGGACCCCGGTCGGGTTTCCTGTGTGATGAACCTCTACTCCAGCGACGGCCGAGCTAAACCCGTTGGTTGGGTGTGGAGGCTTGGCGGTCCGCCGATATCAACGACGTCGTCTTTTCACAACAAATCACAGCTCTCGCGAGCCGTTGGCAGAAGTGTAGAACGCCCGGTTTCCTAACGCCAAGAGTTGAGAGACGCCAGATCAACGCTACTCAGAGATGACGATCACGCACGCGGCGTTCGGCTTCCCATCGGTCGATTCCGCGGTCATACAATCGGCAAGATTGATCCCGTGGTCTGACATGTTCCAACTATCGGATCGGAAATTCGTCCCACCTTGGTCCATGTTGATCGAACCATGCTCCCAATCAGGAGAATCGGAGTTGGTCCAGTCGTTGAAGTACGTCACGAGTTCGTCGTATCGGCCTTGATCGTACGCAACGCTGACGCTGCTTCCACTGTCGGTTTCAACGACCGCTTGGACGTCGTAGCCGCCCGGCAGGGAAACAAAGAGATCGCTTGGAACGTTGCCCCCTCCGATACTGATGGACCCCTCGTCCGTTTCTACCTTGATCTCACCGGTATTCGAGTTGATATCGACGTCGTTGACACCGTCAATGTTGCCGGCAATGTTCTCGGCGATCGTGTCGCTTGGTGACGAACAGCCAGCCACGACGACAGCAAGCATCGCTAGAAGTACCACCACATGTCTCATCAAGGTCCCCTCTCTGGTGACGTCACACATGTTTGTGCCGCCAATTTGCTGAGCTGATTCTACGCTTGGTTCCGGCAAACGCGTGATTGCTTGAGGGGTAGTTTGTCGGCATGACGCAAACCATTTTGTTCGATGTCAACGAAACCCTCCTCAGCCTCTCACCGGTACGGGACTGGTTTCAGACAAGGTTCAGCGATGGACCGACAGCGACCGAATGGTTCGCCGAGTTCCTTCGCCTTTCGTTTGTCTCGTCTGCCATCGACAACTACTCACCATTCACCGAACTCGCGTCGCATGCGCTCGCCACCGTGGTCACCCGTGCGGGCGCCTCGGTGTCCGATGTCGATCTGGCCGAAGTCAAGGCAACTCTCACGACGCTACCCGCCCACGATGACGTTCCGGATGGACTGGCCGTGCTCAAGCGAGAGGGCTACAGGCTTGCCGCGCTGACAAACTCGCCACTTGCCATGGCCAAGACCCAGCTTGCCAACGCAGGGATCGACGGGTTCTTCACCGATATCATGTCTGTCGAGATGGTCCGGCGGTTCAAGCCGCATCGATCGGTTTATCTCGCGGCCGCGGAGCACGTCGACGCCGATCCGGTCGACCTTGTCATGGTTGCGGCCCACGATTGGGATATCGCCGGAGCGATGGCCGCCGGTCTCGCTGGTGCGTTCATTGAGCGCCAAGATCAGCAATACAGCTTGAGCTTTCCCCCGCCGACGTTTCGGGCTCCCGACATCGTCCAGGTGGCACGGCTACTCAAAGGGTATGCCGTCGATCGTTAGCGTTCCAACAGCGACTTCATTTCTCGGCAGGCATCAACCGGTCGAGCGTTGCTTGCGCCGTTTGGATCTCCATCGAAGCCGAGCCCTCATTGCCGAGCATTCGGTAGGCAGCGCCGAGTTGCATCCTCGATTGCGCGGCCTCGAACGGCATCCTCAGGTGCGTCCACCCGCGAACCGCTTCACCGAAATACCGCGTCGCCGCACCCGGATCGTCCCCAGCAAGAGCAACAGACCCGCGGCGATCGGAAGTCTGGGCTCGCATCGCTGTGGAATCGCACAGTTCGGCCGTGGAAGCCAGCTCGGTCAAGAACGAATCGACCTCGCTTGTGTTCCCGAGTGCGATTTCGATATCGATGAGCGTCGGAAGGAACCGGGCCCGATCAAGCGGTCGAGGGTTCGAGAGCAGCGCATCGAGCACCATCTGTTCACCTGCGAGTGGATCCCCTTCACGGAGCCGAAGCTCAGCCATCCCAGGCAAAGGAGGGAATCCGTGTTCGTTGGCGGACCGAAAGTTGGATTCCGCCTCGCTATGGTTGCCGCGCCGCAGCTCCACCAACCCGATCTGGTACAGGGCAGCGCCGATCAACGGGGTAAAGCCTGCGAGTTCGTCCATTGCGTTGCGGAGGTCCGACGTGGCCGATTCCCAATCACCCTGCAGCCACTTGAGTTCGGCTCGGAATACTCGGCAGATGCCGGGGTAAGCAGAATCGGCGTTCTTCTCGCACCACGCTTCAGCCGCATCGCTCCACTCACTCGCTCGCTCATAGTCGGCGATCTGATCACAGACACCGAGCATGTTGCAGTAGTTCCTGCCGATGGCGTCGGCATTGATCTCTCCGGCAACCGCTGCGATCATCGATTCATCAACGAGCTTCATACCCTCGTCGATGCGCCCAATCGCCACGAGAAAACGGCCCTTGTCCATCAGCCCGAGTGCTTCGAGGGATCGGTCGCCGATCTCCCGCGCGATCTGGATCACGGACTCGGCATACGCAAGGGCAGCATCTGGGTCGCCCGTGGTCTCGAAGGCATACACGGCCTTCCATCGTTGGAGGTATCCGTGTGAACGACCACCCTCATGTCCGGTGACCAGCTTCTCGGCTCGAGCAACCCACGCCTTGGCAATCGCAGTCGCGAGCCGGTATTTGTACAGCAATGCGAGGTCAAGAGCGGTCAACGCCGCCAGCTCATGGTCACCATCTCCAATGAGTCCTGCGTAGGCAAGCTCTTTGAGCGGTACGGCCTCATCAATGCGTCCGGTCCAAAAAGCAGTATCGGCGAATCGATGCAGGTCGCCAGACGACAGCTCACCAGTTTCCCTCGCCATTGCGAAGCCGTGGTAGGCAGCCTGCCATTCATCATCGTCATGGGCCCGTCGCGCTTCAGTGAGTAGTTGTTCGAGAGTTGGTGTCGTCCGTTCTGAGCGCAACTCAGCAAAATCAGACATCAGGCTCGGATGGGTCACCTCAAAGACGTGCTCTTCTCGGTCCATGTCCTTGAGCATGTGAGTTCCAAGATCGTTCAAGCTGACCTCGGGCGGGAGATCCTGAACGAGGAGTCCGGCTGTGGTAGCCGAAACGAGTATCTGACCTCCGTGTCCGATCGCAAGCAATCGCGCACAGCGATTGAGGGGTGGGCCGAAGTAATCCCCGCCGCGTTCATCGGCATTCCCGGTATGGAGCGCCATCCGGACGCGAAGGTCTCCGACTTCGGCCCAATCCTGTGCACGCAGCGCCAACTGGGCTCCGATGGCGGCATCAAGTGCGCGTCTTGGCGATGAGAACGCCGCGCAGAAAGCGTCACCAGCTGTAGTAAAGACTGCTCCATCTGCAGATTCGATCGATCTCTTCACAACATCGTCGTGGCGTGCGATCGCCTGCTTCATACCGCCGGGGTGCGCTTCCCACAGGCGGGTGCTCGCTTCGACATCGGTGAAGAGAAACGTGACGGTTCCGGTTGGCAGCGCGGTGATTGATCGATCCTGTCTGGGTCGGATAAGTCTACCCGCCCAATCTCCACCGCACCCCGGTCGGCGTCTGAGCCGCACGTTCGCACCGGGGCGACCGATCCGGCGTTCTGTGGGCTGTGACCCACCGTCGCGGTCGGTTCATACCCTGGGTACGCGCGATTAGCCGACGCGGTTCCAGATTGAGGTGTAGCCGTCAGCAGTGACAGTCAGTGCTTCATCACTGCAGTCGGGGACAGCCGATTCGAACGAGGCATCGGGCGGTTCAATGGGGTTGACTCCGCCGGGAAAGTCGAATGGCACGCCGTCGATCTTGATCTCCAGGTCGGCGGGTTCTCCACCTGCAGGGATGCTCGTCGACATCGTGCCGCCATCAACGGTGTACGTGCCTTCCTGTAGGTGATTCATCGTTATCTCAATCTCACCGAAGTCAGAAACGGCGCCGAATGACCAATCAATGCGGTTGGCCGTGAAGGTTCCATCTGGCATTGCGGCAATCTGATACGCACCGCCGAGGTACTCGAACTCAGCGCCCTCATCCTCTTCGGCAAGTTCATCAGCGAGCTGATCGAAGAAGTGTTGGCTATCGAGTTCCCACGTCCCAAGGACACACCCAGCAAGACCATCTGCCGCTGGCTCGTCTGGAGGTGCCTCGGTCGTCGTGGTGGTGGTGACCGTCGTATCGGACGCAGCAGAAGTCGTGGTGGTGGCTCCAGCTCCGCCAGCGATCGTCGTCGTGGTATCGGTACTGCTTGAGCTGCACGCCGCGGCGACAAGTAGGACAACAGCTGCAATTGCGCTCTTCTTCATGGTCACTCCTGTGGAACAATGGCGGCTCGAACCCTACCAGCGCACGACGATACCGCGGAGAACGGTTCAGGTTGATCGAACGCGTTCCGAGCGCTTCGCAAGGATGATTGCTGAGCCGATGAGGACGGTGCCACCAACGAGAAACGCCAACGGCACACCGACAGCTCCGCCAAAGACCTGGTAGATCAGCACAGGCAGGAAGAGCCAGAGACCGAGCATCCCACCGACGATCAGCGAGGTTCGATCCCTCGTCACGCCAAAGGCGGTCATAGCAATGGCGACGGCAACGAACGCGGCAAGCGTCAGTGTGGCGATCAGCTCGCTCTGGGACTCGATCGAGAAGAAGACAATCAGCTCTCCTACCAGCCATGAGGCGATCCCAAGTCCCTCCCCGAGACGGCGTTGTGCGAATCGGTTCGACGCAGATGTCGCGAGCCACGAACCTCCCAGTGTGAGGATGGCCAGGCCCACCACCCAACTCCAGTTTCCATCGGGAAGGAACACCGCACCAGCACTCACAACCGTGCCATTCGCCGATACGAAAAGGGCAATGTGTTGCAGGGCGCTCACCGTCAGCCGGTACCACCAGATGCTGAAGCCAAGGACGACCACAAACGAAAAGAAGGTCGCCAAATCGGGACTGGTGAATTCACCCATCAGCGTTCCCACGGCGATGCCGATCGGCACAAGCGCAAGCATGAGCGAAAGGTGACCAATCCTGGTGAGGACCTGCAGCTCGGAACGAATCGATACGAATCCAACACCGGCCAGTATCCCTCCACCGGCGCCGGAAAAGGCGATTTGCGCTGCCGGTGTCATATCACCCCAGGCATCTGACACGAGAATCACGGCTGCGATGAGAACGAGTGCTGCTCCGATGTATCCGAGGATCTCAACGGCATTCGTTTGCCTGATCTCGGCGATGGACGGCGAGCGACGCGAAGCTTGCAGCGTTTCGGTTGCGAGGATCTCACGTGCCTGATCGGCCGTGATGATCCCTGCGGCTACCCAGTCCTGAACCTTGGCACTGTCGACAGCCATGACCTACCTGTTGGTCGCGTGTGCCGTCATTGTCTCACGCCGGGAACCAACGTTCCATGGGGCTGCTACTCGCCGCAGCCCTGTCCCCCGTTGATCGACGTGATGGCGTGTGCATCGGACTGTCCGGTTGCGTAACCCCACATGCCGGTCCAGGTTTGCTGGTCATAGGACCAGTACCCGACTGAGGGATCGAAGAACGCCTCATCGATCACGATCTTCGTTGGATCGTAGGCCGCCCTGAGTTGGCCAAGGCTCGACCCGATGCCAATGCCCGCGGAGGTCCGAAGGTCCGGTGGGTTCGTGACGTCCGTGTAGTAGTAGCCGTAGAAATGCTCAACTCCACCGAACCAGAAATCTGTGTCGCCGTTGGTGTACAGCGTGACGAGCGAACCCCACTCGACCGCTCGCATCTTCGGCCCGAGGCAGACCCCGTAGTCACCGAAGGGACCGATCCAGCCCGTGTCCTTGGAGGGGGCACCGAGAACTCCTGAGATGTGCGTCACGGCATCGTCGTCATCGAATCCGAAGTAGATCCACTGGTCGCCTGCCTGGATCCCTTCGTCGGAGAGTTCAACTTTGACGGCAGCTGGTGGGGTCGTCGTTGTTGTTGGCGACGTCGTGGTCGTCTCAGTGACCGTGGTCGTTGTCTCAGGAACCGTGGTCGTTGTCGGCGCTGTGGTTGTCGACGAAGTCGATGTGAGCGTGACAGGCACTGTGGTTGTTGACGATGCGTCATCGGACGAGCACGACGCTGCCACAACGCCAACAACGGCAAGGACGATGGCATATTTCTTCATGATCACTCCACACGCTACTTTTCGAGGTCTCAACACTAGACAGAGTTGGCACACATGCCACAGATGTCGGCAACAGCCGAGGAAATCTTTAAGGCGTGACGAGTTGCGGCTCGGGAAGGGTCGATACGATTGAGCCAGCCTCGGTCAGCAGCACCGTGTGCTCGAAGTGTGCAGACCACTGGCCATCGGCTGTGACGACAGTCCATTCGTCGTCGAGAACATTGGATGACTCAGTCCCCAGATTGAACATTGGCTCGATGGCCAACGCCATGCCTGTCTTGAGCCGCAGCCCCTTGCCAGCGCGCCCGTAATTGGGAACCGACGGTGCTTCGTGCATCTGTCTCCCAATGCCATGCCCCACGTAGTCGCGGACAACCCCGAGTCCGTGCGGGTGGGCAACTGCTTCGACTGCAGCTCCGATGTCTCCGAGCCGATTGCTGTGAACGGCCTGTTCAATTCCTGCCCACAGAGCCTTCTCCGTCACATCAAGGAGATTTGCCACGTCATGTGGAACGTCGCCGACAGCCATCGTGAACGCGGCATCCCCGTGCCAGCCCTCAAAGATCGCACCGGCATCGATCGCAATGATGTCACCGTCGCGCAGAACGTAGTCGCCAGGGATGCCGTGGACGATGACCGAGTTGGGAGAGGTGCAGATGACCCCGGGAAACGGATTGGATGGTCCGCCATAACCAAGGAATGAAGATTGGCAATTCCATTCCTTGAGCACCTCTCTGGCGATCATGTCGAGTTCGCGAGTTGTGGTACCCGGCACGATGGCCTCACGCGTCGCTGTATGGATCGCAGCAACGCACTTGCCAGCGACAAGCATCTTCTCGAAGTCGGCGTCCGTCTTCTTCGTGATGAGGCGAGTGCCGTTCATGGCCGCTATCTCGCGAGAGCGAGAACGATTCTGGCGAAGATCTCCTCGATCCCGCCTGCACCATTGACGTTGATGACAGCATCTCCATAGTGATCAATCAGCGGCATGGTCTCAGAGAGGTACACGTCGAGCCTATGTCGGATGACATCTTCCGTATCGTCTGCCCGGCCCTGGTCTGCGGCACGTTTCAAGAGGCGGGCAACGAGTTCGTCGTTGTCTACGTCAAGGAGGAGCGCTACCTCAATCGCGCCATCGCCCATGGCGTCTGCAAGAGCCGCTGCTTGGGCAACATTGCGTGGATAGCCGTCGAGAAGGTATCCGCATTGGGCGTCATCGCGCCCGAGACGCTCCACAACAAGAGCAAGTACAAGATCATCCGACACGAGGGCCCCGGAGGCGACGACCTTTTCGACCTGCCTTCCGAGTTCGGTTCCCTCAGCGATTGCTTCCCGGAGCATCTGACCCGTCGAGATGTGCGGGACGCCGAGCACCTTGGCGAGCAGCTCAGCCTGAGTGCCCTTGCCGGCGCCCGGAGGACCAAGAAACAGAATGCGGCGTCCCATGTATCTCTCTCCCACCTACGACAAGAAGCCTTCGTAGTTGCGCATGGTCAACTGCGATTCAATCTGCTTCGTCGTCTCAAGCGCAACACCGGCGACGATGATGATCGAGACGCCTGACAGGCCGACCGGAACATCCCAATACCAACCGAACAACGAGGGAAGCACGGTGACCACTGCCAAATAGGCAGCACCCGGCAGAGTTATTCGGCTCAGCACATGCGACAGATAGTTGACCGTGGCGCGACCAGGGCGGATACCCGGGATGAACCCACCTTGACGTTGGATCATGTCTGCCTGGCGCTCGGGATCGAACTGGATCGCTGTGTAGAAGTAGGTGAAGAACACAACCAACAGCGCAAGAACACCGATGTACCACAGCGATGGCGAGAAGCCGCCTCCGCTCGACGAGAGCATGTTGTCGTTGATCCAGTCACGCACCGCTGCACCCCAACCCGTGGACGGAAGGGCTGAAGAAATCAACGCAGGGAAATACATGATCGACGTAGCGAAGATGACCGGGATGACACCTGCCATGTTGACCTTGAGAGGGATGTAGGTTGACTGGCCACCCATGACCTTGCGCCCTCGCACACGGCGCGAGAACTGGACGGGTATTCGTCTTTGACCCTGTTCAATGAAGATAATCCCGATGGTCAGGGCGATCATGACCGCCGAGATCACAACCATCTGGTAGGTCTGCGAGTTTGTGTTCAGGATCACGAGTTGGCTCGGGATCTGACTGATGATCGAGACGAAGATCAGCAACGACATGCCGTTACCGATGCCCCGCTGGGTAATGAGCTCACCCATCCACATCAGCAGTGCGGTGCCGGCGGTCATGGTGATGACGACGATGATGACGTTGCGGGGTGTGAAGTTCGGTATCAGGTCCACACCTTGGGTGAACTGGCCTGAGTGGAACAGATAGGCAAATCCGGTCGACTGGAGCAGGGCAAGGATGACCGTCAGATACCTCGTCCATTGGGTGATGACTTTCCTCCCGGTTTCACCCTCTTCCTGGAGCGCCTGCAGTTTCGGAATGACGACGGCAAGCAACTGCATGATGATCGACGACGTGATGTACGGCATGATGCCGAGAGCGAAGATCGAGAGCTGTGTCAGTGCACCACCAGAGAACAGGTTCAGCAGGCCAACAAACCCAGACTGTTCTGCCTCGTTTGCGAAGTCCTGGACTGCCTGCAGGTCAACACCCGGCACCGGGATCTGGGCACCGAGACGATAGATCGCAAAGATGAACAGCGTGAACAGGATCTTGTTCCGAAGGTCTCGGATCCTGAAGGCGTTCCTGAAGGCGGTAAGCATGGGAGGTCCAGTCGTTCTAGAGGGTCCGTGGGGTGGTGATCGTCACGATTCAATGACCTCGATTGAGCCACCAGCGGACTGGATCTTGTCGGCTGCACCTGCGGAAAAGGCATGTGCCTTGATCGTGAGCGCGACACTGATGTCGCCCTCTCCGAGCACCTTGATCTTTCCACGCTTCTTGGCGAGTCCGGCCACGCGCATCGTTTCGGGCGTCACGGTCGTTCCTGCGTCGAGTTCACCAAGGCGACCAACATTGATCACGGTGAACTCTTCACGATTTGGATTCTTGAAACCCTTGAGCTTCGGCAACCGACGCTGCAACGGGGTCTGACCGCCCTCAAAGCCCTGGCGAACCTTGCTGCGGGCCTTGAGACCCTTTGTTCCGCGACCAGCCGTCTTGCCTCGACGACCAGCCTCACCGCGTCCGACGCGGATCTTTCGTTTCTTGGAACCCTCGGCGGGTCTCAGGTGATGGAGTTTCATCCGATTTCCTCTACCTCAAGCAGATGCTTGACCGCATGCACCATTCCGCGAACGGAATCGGTGTCTGGACGTTCAACGCTCGAGTTGATCTTTCTGAGCCCGAGGCTCTCGATAGTTGCGCGAGCCTTCGGCCTCTCACCGATGAGGCTGCGACGCAGCGTAATCTTGAGTGTTTTTGCCATGGCGCTATACCTGTGTTCTCATCAACTCTGACGAGTTGTAGGCGGCGAGCAAGGCTGGTGGGAATATCTCTTCCGCACGCTTGCCTCTGGCCTTGGCGACCTTGTCAGGACGCTGCTGACTCTTGAGCGCATCCACGGTCGCACCCGCAACGTTGATGTGGGTTGGTGAACCGAGGGACTTGGCAAGAATGTTCTGGATGCCAGCAGCCTCGAGAATCTGGCGAACGGCTCCACCCGCGATGACGCCCGTACCGGGTGCTGCAGGCTTCAGCATGACTCTGCTCGCACCCTGAACACCGATGATCTCATGGATGATGGTCGACCCTGCCATCGGCACGTCGAACATCTCTTTTCGCGCAAGCTCAAAAGCCTTCTGGATCGCCGCGGGCACTTCCTTGGCTTTGCCATACCCAACGCCGACCCTCCCCTTGCCATTTCCGACGGCAACCAATGCGGTGAAGGAGAACCTTCGTCCACCCTTGACCACCTTCGCCACACGGTTGATCGCGATCACACGCTCTTCAAACTCCGACTGTTCGCGTTCGCGCGGGCGTCCGCCATCGCGACGTCCGCGCTTCTTGTTTTGTTGGTTGCCGGACTTCCCCGCGGCGGCTGCGCCTAGCGCTGCTGCTTTCGGGTCGCCTGACGGCTTTGGCGTATTGGTCGTCATCGATCGCTCCTAGAACTCGAGTCCGGCTTCACGGGCGCCATCAGCAAGCGCCTGAATCCGGCCGTGGTACTTGTAGCCACCGCGATCGAACACGACCTTGGTGATTCCGTTGTCCGTTGCACGAGCGCCGATGAGTTTCCCGACCTGTTCGGCAGCGCTCACCGTGAGCGTCTCAGCCTTGACGGCAGATTCGCCAGACGATGCCGATGTGATCGTGTGGCCACTGTCGTCGTCAATGAGCTGTGCATAGATGTGCTTGTTCGATCGGAACACGGCAAGGCGCGGACGATCCTGGGTGCCGTGCACCGACTTGCGGACTCTGAAATGTCTCCGACGGCGTGCGTCTGTTCGTGTACCCCTCATCCGGTTACACCTGCCTTACCTGCCTTGCGTCGAATACGCTCGTCGACGTAGCGGATGCCTTTGCCCTTGTAGGGCTCTGGCGGACGGACCGCGCGGATATTCGCTGCCACCTGTCCAACGAGCTGCTTGTCAATCCCGCCAACAATGATCCTCGTCGGTTCAGGAACGTCAAATGTGATCCCGTCCGGTGCATCGATCGACACAGGGTGCGAAAAACCAACTTGCAGCTCAAGCTGCTTGCCGTTGAGTGCCGCCCTGTATCCGACGCCCACGGCGGTTAGTTCCTTGGAGTATCCCTCGGACACACCGACGACCATGTTGTTGATGAGCGCACGTGTGAGTCCGTGAAGGGCCCGCGAGTTTCGCTCATCGTTTGCCCGCGCAATCGAAACCGTTCCATCGTCGATCGAAACTGTGATCGGATCGGTGATCGCCTGGGTGAGGGCGCCCTTCGGACCCTTGACCTCGACGACGTCACCGTTGACCTTGACCTCGACGCCACTTGGCAGCTTGATTGGGCTGTTACCAATACGACTCATGGGTCACCACACCTTGCAGAGAATCTCGCCGCCGACGTTGCGCCGACGAGCCTCTCTGTCCGTCATGACACCGGTGGAGGTTGAAAGAATCGAGACACCGATACCGCCGCGAATGCGGTCAATGTCCTTGGCGCCTTTGTACACGCGATGACCCGGCTTGGAGATTCGCTGAATCCCTTTGAGCACACTCTTGCGGTGCTCGTCGTATCGCAGCGTCACCACAAGCTCGGCTCCGACCGTGGAGTCCTGGGTCTTCCATGAGTCTATGAAGCCCTCCTCGGAGAGGATTCGTGCGATCTCTTCCTTGAGCTTGGATGAGGGCATCGAGGTCTCAGGGTGGAGCGCAGTATTTGCGTTGCGGATCCTCGTGAGCATGTCAGATATTGGATCTGTGTACATGACTACCACGAAGCCTTTGTGATCCCGGGCAATTCGCCCCGGTGAGCCATCTCACGAACTGCAATACGCGACAACCCAAACTTACGGAAATACCCGCGTGGACGTCCGGAGACATTGCATCGATTGCGATATCGCGAAGCGCTCGCATCTCGCGGCATCTTGGCGATCTTGGCGTACGCCTCACGCTTGTCCCCATAGGACGCCTCAGGGTCCTTGATGATCTTGAGTAGCTCAGCACGTCGGTCCGCATAGCGTGCGACGAGCACTGCGCGCTTGTTGTTCTTGGCAATCTTTGAAGTTTTCGCCATCAGACACCTACCTGCTGTCGTCGGAATGGAAACCCGAACGCATCGAGGAGAGCTTTCCCCTCAGCGTCAGTCTCCGCGGTCGTCACCAATGTGATGTCCATACCGCGGACCTTCTGAACCTTGTCGTAGTCAATCTCAGGGAAGATCAGCTGCTCGGTCACACCGAAGCTGTAGTTCCCTCTCCCGTCAAAGCCCTTTGGGCTCAACCCGCGGAAGTCACGGATGCGCGGGATCGCGAGAGCCACAAGCCTATCGAAGAACTCCCACATACGGTCTCCCCGGAGGGTGACGTGGGCACCGATTGCCTGGTTCTCACGAAGCTTGAAGTTCGATACCGACTTGCGGGCACGGTTCACGCGTGGCTGCTGGCCAGTGATGATCCGAAGATCCTCGACGACGCCGTCGATGAGCTTGGCATCGGCTGCGGCGTCACCTGCTCCCATGTTGACCACGATCTTGGAAAGTCGTGGCACCCGCATGACGTTGTCGAGTTCGAGATCGACCTTGAGTTGATCCTTGATCTCGGTGTTGTACTTGTCCTTGAGACGTGGAGTCATGAGAGGTCACCTCCGCACTTGCGGCAAACGCGATACTTGTTTCCGCTGTCATCGATACGAGCACCAATCTTGGTCGGACCGCACTCAGGGCAGACGATCATCACATTCGAAGCATCGATCGGCATGTCCTTGTCGATAATGCCTCCGGTGTTGAGTTCGCCGGTCGCCCGCTGGTGACGTTTGGCAGTTGCAACACCTTCAACGATGATTCGATTGCTCTCAGGGAAGACCCTCGCGATCTTGGACTCGGTTCCGGCATCCTTGCCCGAAATGACCATGACTGTGTCTCCGTGGCGCAGTTTCATCACAGCACCTCCGGTGCGAGTGAGACGATCCGCATGAACTTCTTGTCACGAAGCTCCCTGGCAACCGGTCCGAAGATGCGGGTGCCGCGGGGTTGACGCTGATCGTTGATGATGACACACGCGTTCTCATCAAAGCGGATGTAGGAGCCATCTTGACGACGGTTTTCCTTTGCGGTGCGTACCACGACTGCCTTGACAACTTCGCCCTTCTTCACACCACCACCTGGGGTTGCATCCTTGACAGTTGCGACGATTACGTCACCGATGGAGGCATAGCGTCTGCCGGATCCGCCGAGCACACGGATGCACAGCACCTCGCGTGCCCCTGAGTTGTCGGCAACCTTGAGTCGGGTTTCTTGCTGGATCATCTGGCACGCTCCACGACTGCCGCGACGCGCCATCGCTTCGACTTGGAAAGTGGACGGGTTTCTTCGATCCGCACGGTGTCACCTACATGGGCATCGTTCGCTTCATCGTGTGCGTGATACCTCTTACGGACCGGAATGGTCTTGCCATAACGTGTATGGCGCTTTGCGTGTCGCACCTCGACCGTGACGGTCTTGTCTCGAGCATCGGAAACGACGATTCCGACGCGTACCTTGCGGCTTGCGCGTTCCATCTACGCCTCCTCCTGCTGTGCCTGCCACGCGGCGATTTCCTGCTCACGCATCACGGTGGCGATGCGTGCAACGTCGCGTTTGACCTCTTTGAGTCGAGCGGTGTTATCAAGCTGGTTCGTGACGAGTTGGAAGCGCAAATTGAAAAGCTCTTCCTTCGACTCATCCAGCTTGCCGCTGAGCTCCTTGTAGTTGAGTTTGCGAAGCTCGAGGGCATTCATAGCTCCTCCCGCTTCACAAACTTGGCCTTGACGGGGAGCTTGTGGGCCGCGAGACGCATGGCTTCGCGCGCCAGTTCCTCGTCAACACCGGACATCTCGAACAGGACACGTCCCGGCTTGATCACGGCAACCCAGTACTCGGGGTTTCCCTTTCCCGAACCCATACGGGTCTCGGCGGGCTTCTCCGTGATCGGCTTGTCCGGGAAGATGGTGATCCAGACCTTTCCTCCACGCTTGATCTTGCGAGTCATCGCGATACGGGCAGCCTCGATCTGGCGCGAGGTGATCCAACCACGCTCTTGCGCCTGGAGTCCATACTCACCGAACGAGACCCGAGTTCCACCCTTGGCGGTTCCCTTGTTACGACCGGTCATGACCTTGCGGTACTTGGTGCGTTTTGGCATCAACATCAGGCTTCACCGTCCTCGCTGCGCTCGGCCGGTTCGCTGCTTTCAGCTTTCAGCTCTCCGCTTTCAGCTCCAGCATCCGGAGCAGCAGTAGCAGTTTCGGCAGAAACTGCAACGTCTGCGCCAGCAGACGCCTCGCCGCTTTCAGCTTGAGCATCCGGAGCAGCAGTTGGCTCGCCAACTGCATCGTCTCCGTCAGGAGACGCAACCTCTTCCGTCACTGCTTCGGTGTCCCTCGGGGTTGCCACGCCAGCGACATCTTCGTCAGCGGCTTCTGGTGCTGGGCTGTCAGCTGTGAGCTGTGAGCTGACAGCTTCTCTCGCTTCTTCCAGCTCTGCTTCTGCTTCGGCCGCTGTGACCTTCTTGCCTCCACCCGCTTCGATCAGTCGTGAACTGCGCTTGCCACCACCAGCCTCGACGACACGCTTGCCGCCACCAGCCTCGATGATCCGGCTTTCACGGCCTGCTCCTGCTGCTTCCTCGGCACGAGCCTTGATCGACTTGCGACGGCTGCGCTCAGGCTTGCCACCGGCTGCCAAACGGGCTTCGGCTGCAGCCTTACCAGCTGCAGAACCGTGACGCTTCATCACGTCGCCCTTGTAAACCCAGACTTTCACGCCGATAGCACCAACTGTGGTTGACGCCGTCGCTTCGCCGTAGTCAATGTCTGCACGAAGCGTATGGAGGGGAACTCGGCCCTCGAGATACCACTCGCGCCGGCCCATGTCTGCACCGCCCAGCCTGCCCGTTGCCTGGACGCGAACGCCCTCAGCACCGGCCTTGAGCGCGGTTGACACCGTTCGCTTCATCGCACGACGGAACGAGACACGACCTTCAAGCTGGTCGGCAACGCTGCGCGCAAGCAGGGTTGCATCGAGCTCGGGGTTGTGAACTTCGATGACGTTGAACTTCACTCTGCGTCCAGAGAGATTCTCGAGACCGGCGCGCATGCGCTCTGCCTCAGATCCGCCTCGGCCAATGACAACACCCGGGCGACCCGTGTGGACATCGACCTGGACCTTCTTGTCACCGATGCGCTCGATGTCGATGCGGGACAGTGCCCCGCGCTTGAGCTCGGTTGTCAAGAACGTACGGATCTTGTAGTCCTCGAACACATTTGCGGCGTATTCCTTCTCGCTGTACCAGCGCGCCGTCCAATCAGTGGCAATTCCGAGGCGCAGACCGTATGGATGGCTTTTTTGCCCCATCAGGAACTCTCCTTTCGGCCGTGAACAACGGCCGCGTCGTCTGCGACAACAATGGTGATGTGGCTCGTCCGCTTGAGGATCTGGGACGCTCGGCCGCGAGCTCGTGGACGCCAGCGCTTGAGCGTCGGACCCTCGTCTGCATAGGCCTCAGCAACAAACAGTTCATCAGCGTCGAGGGCGAAGTTGTGCTCGGCGTTGGCAACAGCCGAATCGAGCACCTTCTTGATCGTGGTAGCTGCCTTGCGATTGGTGAACTGCAAGACCGCTTGTGCCTCGTCCACCGGCAAGCCTCGGACCAGGTCGAGGACACGCCTTACCTTGTACGGAGACTCGCGTATGTATTTGGCCTGAGCTCGGGCGTTCATCGCTTGCTCACTGACCGGTCGGTGATGTGACCGCGGAACGTACGCGTCGGTGCGAACTCTCCGAGCTTGTGGCCAACCATCGACTCTGAGATGTAGACGGGGACATGCTTTCGCCCGTCGTGGACCGCAATGGTGTGACCGACCATCTCCGGAATGATTGTCGAGCGACGGCTCCAGGTTCGGATGACACGCTTGTCTCCGCCAGAATTCGCCCTCTCGATCTTCACCAAGAGGTGCTCGTCGACGAACGGCCCCTTTTTCAGGCTTCTCGCCATGGCTTACCTCTTACCCTTCTGAGAGCGACGACGTACGATGTACTTGTCGCTTGCTTTGTTCTTCTTACGAGTCTTCTTCTCCGGTTTGCCCCATGGGCTGACTGGATGACGACCGCCAGAGCTGCGTCCCTCTCCACCACCGAGCGGATGATCGACGGGGTTCATGGCAACACCGCGGGACTGAGGGCGCTTGCCCTTCCAACGGTTACGGCCGGCCTTTCCGATCTTGATGAGCTCTGCTTCGGCATTGCCGACCTGCCCAACCGTTGCACGACAGTCAAGGGGGACCTGGCGCATCTCACCCGAAGGCAGACGCAGGAGGGCAACGTTGCGCTCCTTTGACATCAGCTGAATCGCGGTACCAGCGGCGCGGCCCATTTTCGCTCCACCACCGGGACGCATTTCTACGCCGTGAATCACCGTACCGGTCGGGATGTTGCGCAGCGGAAGCGCGTTTCCCACCCGAATCTCGGCTTTGGATCCCGATTCGAGCATATCGCCGACAGCGATACCGATGGGGGCAAGGATGTACCGCTTCTCGCCGTCCACATAGTGAAGCAGCGCGATGCGTGCGTTCCGGTTTGGGTCGTATTCGACCGTTGCAACCTTGGCAGGGATGCCGTCCTTGTTCCGACGGAAATCGATGATGCGATAGCGACGCTTGTGACCTCCACCACGGTGGCGCGAGGTAATCCTGCCGTACGAGTTGCGACCAGACGAACGTGTCTTGGGCGCCAGCAGGCTCTTCTCCGGTTTCGACGTTGTGACCGTGTCGAAATCCGAGACGGTCTGGAATCGACGTCCCGGTGAGGTTGGCTTGAGTTTCTTGATGCCCATGGTCTATACCTCGAACACGTCTATGGCATCGCCGTCAGCGAGGGTGACGACGGCGCGCTTGGTGTCTTTGCGCTTCCCGATCGTGTACCCGGTTCGCTTCCGCTTGCCTTGACGGTTCATCGTGTTGACGGAGACAACCTTCACGTCGAAGATTGTCTGGATTGCTTCCTTGATCTCGGTCTTGTTTGATCGCGGGTGTACGACAAACGTGTAGCTGTTGGCATCTGCAACAAGGTCGTATGACTTTTCGGATACGACAGGCTCAAAAATGATGTCGCGAGGATTCTTCACGATGCCACCTCGTCAGAGCTTTTAGCTTTTAGCTCTTGGCTTTCAGCTTCGGCATCTGTGGCTCCGCTTTCTGAGTCGGTCATCGGTCGTCGGTCGTCGGTCGTCGGCGCACTTCTGACTTCTTCCGCACCGGCGGCGTGTTCGGCGGTGCCACGAGGGGCGCCCTGACCGAGTTCAAGCGTTCCCTGGCTCATGATGATCGTGTCGGCCCACAGCACGTCATACGTGTTGGCCTGGCCAAGGTTGTGAGCGATCACGTGGTCAAGATTGCGGAAGGACTTGATAGCTGTCCGTTCGTGGTCCTCTGCAATGAGAAGCACCTTGCCCGTGACCCCCATGGCCGCAAGCAATGCGGTCGCCTTCTTCGTCTTGGGCTCGGCCCACGCTGCGAAATCCTCGACAACCTTGATCTGAGCGTCTGCGGCACGGACCGAGAGTGCACTCCGAAGTGCAAGACGACGCATCTTCTTTGGTGTCCGCTGGCTGTAATCACGGGGCTTGGGACCGTGGGCAACGCCACCGCCCGCCCATTGTGGGGAACGGATGGATCCGTGGCGGGCACGTCCGAGGCCTTTCTGGGCCCACGGCTTGCGACCACCGCCTCGAACCTCGGCTCGTGTCTTGGTGGAGTGTGTGCCTGCCCGCTTGGCTGCGAGTTGGGCGGTGACGACCTGATGCATGACTGCAGTGTTCGGTTCGATGCCGAACACGTCAGGGTTCAGGTCAACGGTTCCCTTGGATGTGCCATCTGCGGTGTAGAGCTCCGCGGTGAGCTTTTCAGCCATTGGCTTTCACCGCCTCTCTGAGAACAACAATCGAGCCTTTCGGGCCGGGTACGGCACCGCGAAGCAGGATGAGATTCCGTTCGGGATCGACTTGGATCACTTCGATGTTCATCATCGTGACCTGTTCGCCGCCCATACGGCCCGGGAGACGCTTGCCTTTGAAGACGCGTGCCGGTGTGGCACAGGCACCTATGGCACCTGGGGCGCGGTGGACCTTGTGAGCACCGTGGGAGGCGCCCTGACCCTTGAAGTTGTACCGCTTCATAACGCCAGCGAAGCCCTTGCCCTTGGAAATGCCAGTCACGTCGGCCTTCTGGCCCACCTCAAGAACGTCAGCGATCGTGATCTGTTGACCGAGCTTGAAGGCATCAGCATCGTCGACGCGAACCTCAACGAGATGACGATGAGGCGTTACACCAGCCTTGGCGAAGTGACCCGTTGCCGGGCGGCCCGCCTTGTCGGCTGCCATCTCCTTGAATGCGATCTGAATCGCCGTGTATCCATCTGTCTCCTGACGCTTTATCTGCGTCACGACAACAGGGCCTGCCTTGACGGCAGTCACAGGAACCGCGCGGTTCTCCTCGTCGAAGATCTGGGTCATGCCCAGCTTCTCTCCGATGATTGCGTTCATGTCTTGATCTCTACTTCCACGCCAGCCGGAAGGTCCAAACGCATAAGCGAGTCGACTGTCTTGGGGGTTGGTTCAAGGATGTCGATGAGGCGCTTGTGAATACGCATTTCGAAGTGCTCACGAGACGTCTTGTCAACGTGTGGTCCACGGATGACCGTGTAGCGATGGATGCGGGTCGGAAGGGGAACCGGCCCCTTGATCTTCGCCTGGGTACGCGTCACCGTCTCCGCGATTTTCTTCGCCGACTCATCAACCACCGAGTGGTCGTACGCCTTGAGTCGGATCCGGATCCGATGCTCGTCTGCCATTTGAAACTCTCTTCGTTCGTTTGCTTACAGCTTTCAGCTTTCAGCTTTCAGCCGTTTGTGAGCCGTAGGCCCGATAACTGGTTACTCGATGATCTTGACTACTCGGCCAGCACCCACCGTGCGGCCACCCTCACGGATAGCAAAACGCAGCCCCTCATCCATAGCAATGGGCTTACCCAACGTCACGGTCATCTCAGTGTTATCACCAGGCATCACCATCTCAGTACCTTCAGGCAACTTCACAGCACCCGTCACATCCGTGGTACGGAAATAAAACTGTGGACGATACCCATCAAAGAACGGGTTATGACGCCCACCCTCATCCTTGGTCAAAATGTACACATTGGCCTCAAACACCGTATGAGGAGTAATCGAACCCGGAGCCGCGACCACCTGACCACGCTCCACATCATCCTTCCCAATACCACGGAGAAGAAGCCCAACATTGTCCCCCGCACGACCCTCATCCAACAACTTACGGAACATCTCAATACCCGTACACGTCGTTGTCTGCAAATCACGCAAACCAACAATCTCAACGTGATCCCCCACCTTCAAAACACCCTGCTCAATACGCCCCGTCACCACAGTGCCACGACCCGTAATAGAAAACACATCCTCAATGGGCATCGCAAAGGGCTTATCCGTCTCACGAACAGGCTCCTCAATATATGAATCAACGGCATCCATCAACTCAGCAACCTGAGCCGCAGCCCCCTCATCACCCTCCAAAGCCTTCAAAGCAGAACCCCGAACAACAGGAATATCATCACCAGGGAACTCATACTCATTGAGAAGATCCCTCACCTCAAGCTCAACCAAATCCAACAACTCATCATCATCAACCTGATCAACCTTGTTCATAAACACAACCAAAGCCGGCACACCAACCTGACGCGCCAACAACACATGCTCACGAGTCTGAGGCATTGGACCATCAGCAGCAGACACCACCAAAATCGCCCCATCAACCTGAGCAGCACCCGTAATCATGTTCTTGACATAATCAGCATGCCCCGGCATATCAACATGGGCATAATGACGATTCGCCGTCTCATACTCCACATGAGAAATCGCAATCGTAATCCCACGCTCACGCTCCTCAGGAGCCTTATCAATATCATCAAACGCCGTAAACACAGAACCAGAACCCGACTCAGACAACACCTTCGTAATAGCCGCAGTCAACGTCGTCTTCCCATGATCAATATGACCCATCGTGCCAATATTCACATGCGGCTTCGACCGCTCAAACTTTTCCTTCGCCATGACGGATCTCCTATTCGCCTCTGACCTTGGCCACGATTTCTTGTGCGGCCTGGGTCGGTACTTCTTGGTATGAGTGGAACTGCATCGTGTAGTTCGCACGGCCCTGCGTACGAGATCTCAGGTCACCTACGTAACCGAACATCTCCGCGAGCGGGACGAGTGCGTTGACAACCTTCGCTGCGCCTCGGGACTCCATCGATTCGACCTTGCCACGACGTGACGAGATGTCTCCGATGACATCACCCATGTAGTCCTCAGGTGTCACAACCTCGAGGGACATGACGGGTTCGAGGAGTTTGACGCCTGCGGCTTTTGCCGCTGACTGGATCGCCATCGATCCTGCGATCTTGAAAGCCATTTCGTTTGAGTCGACGTTGTGGCTCGACCCATCGATGAGCCGAGCCCGGATGTCCGTGAGCGGATACCCGGCGAGCACGCCACTGGCGAGTGCCTCGCGCATGCCCTTTTCGACAGCTGGGATGTACTCACGTGGAACGTTGCCGCCCTTGACGGCATCCTCGAACTCAAAACCTGATCCCGGCTCGAGGGGTTCAAGGTCGATGACGACATGGCCGTACATTCCCGAACCACCGGTTTGGCGCTTGAACTTTGCATCGATCTTGTTGACCGGACGCTTGATTGTCTCGCGATAGGCGACCTGCGGACGACCGACGTTGGCCTCAACCTTGAACTCACGGAAGAGCCTGTCGACGATGACCTCGAGGTGGAGTTCCCCCATTCCTTCGATAATCGTTTGGCCGGTTTCGTCGTCGCTGTGAACGGTGAAGGTTGGATCCTCTTCGGTGAGGCGCGCAAGTCCTGTTCCGAGCTTGTCCTGGTCGGACTTGGTCTTCGGCTCAATTGCCACTGAGATCACAGGATCGGGGAATGTCATCGATTCGAGCTGCACGAGGTCACTCGTTGCTGAGAGCGTGTCACCTGTCTTGGTGTTCTTGAGGCCGACCGCTGCGACAATGTCACCCGTCATGATCTCGTCGATATCTTCCTGCTTGGCAGCATGCATGCGCAGAAGACGTCCAAAGCGCTCCTTCTTGCCATTGGTCGTGTTGACAACGGAATCGCCCTTGTCCGCTCTCCCGGAATAGACACGGAAGTAGGTGAGCTTTCCGACGTAGGGATCAGACATGATCTTGAAGGCGAGGGCGGAGAACGGCTCCGAATCAAGCGCCTTACGCTCCTTGATGTCCTCTTCATGTCCCGGTCGGAATCCCTGCATTGGTGGGAGGTCAGCGGGTGACGGAAGGTAGGCGACGACCGCGTCAAGGAGCGGCTGGATACCCTTGTTCTTGAAGGCGGTTCCCAACAGCACTGGGACGAAGGCACGATCGATCGTTCCCTTGCGGATGACGGATCGGATCTCGTCTGGAGTGAGTTCCTCTTCCATGAGGTACTTCTCCATGAGGGCTTCATCCTCGGCTGCCACGACATCGAGCATCCTGTGATGCCACTCGTTGGCCAGGTCGACCAGGTCGGTTGGAATCTCGGCGTCTTCCCACTTCACACCGTCGTCGTCATGCCACAAGTAGGCCTTCATCTCGACGAGGTCGACAACACCCTTGAAGTCTGCCTCGGCCCCGATCGGAATCTGAATCGGAACGGGGTTTCCGCCGAGACGATCGATGATGGACTGATTGGCTGCGAAAAAGTCGGCACCGATGCGATCCATCTTGTTGATGAAACAGATGCGCGGGACACCGTACTTGTCAGCTTGACGCCAAACGGTCTCAGACTGGGGTTCAACGCCAGAGACGGCATCGAATACAGCTACGGCACCGTCGAGAACGCGGAGTGATCTCTCGACCTCAACGGTGAAGTCGACGTGGCCAGGCGTGTCGATGATGTTGATGGTGTGCCCGTGCCATGCGGTCGTTGTGGCCGCTGATGTGATCGTGATACCGCGCTCTTGTTCTTGCTCCATCCAGTCCATGACGGCCGCGCCCTCATGAACCTCACCGATCTTGTGGGTGCGGCCCGTATAGAAGAGAATTCGCTCAGTCGTCGTCGTCTTGCCCGCGTCAATGTGGGCCATGATTCCGATATTGCGGATTGTCTCGAGTGGGATGGTGCGTGCCATGAGTTGTTACCAGCGGTAGTGGGCGAAGGCCTTGTTGGATTCGGCCATCTTGTGGATGTCTTCGCGACGCTTCACAGCCGCACCAGTGCGGTTGGCAGCGTCAAGGATTTCGTTTGCGAGGCGTTCTGACATCGTGTTCTCACGACGCTTGCGTGCAAACTCGACGAGCCAGCGGACGGAAAGCGTTTGTGCGCGGCGGGAACGAACCTCGACAGGAACCTGGTAGGACGAGCCACCGACTCGTCGTGTCCTGACCTCCATCTGGGGTCGGATGTTGTCGATTGCACGCTTGAGGACGGGCAATGGCTCAGAGCCGGTGCGCTTCTCGACGGTGTCCATGGCTGTGTAGACGATGCGGCGTGCCGCACCCTTCTTACCCTTGAGAAGGACCTTGTTGATGAGCTGTGTGACCAGAACCGACTGGTAGATCGGATCGGGATCAAGCTTGCGTACTTCTGCTGGTGCTCTCCGCATCAGGAATCCTTCTTTGTTCCGTAGCGCGATCGCGCCTGCTTGCGACCATCGACGCCAGCTGCGTCGAGTGCACCACGAATGACCTTGTAGCGGACACCGGGAAGATCCTTCACACGTCCACCACGGACGAGGACGATCGAGTGTTCCTGGAGGTTGTGTCCTTCACCAGGGATGTATGCGGTGATCTCCGCCCCCGAGGAGAGACGCACGCGAGCGACCTTGCGAAGCGCAGAGTTTGGCTTCTTTGGGGTCACGGTGTACACGCGAGTGCACACGCCGCGGCGCTGTGGGGAACCGGCGAGACCGACGGTCCTCATCTTCTTTGCCTTTGGCTTCCGGCCTTGTCGGACCAGTTGCTGCACGGTTGGCACGTTGCTCTTCCGTCTCTCTTGTTGACGCACTCCGACCCGACACCCGGGTATCGGAGTTCTGACGAACGAAAATCGACACCGTCGCCAAAGGCGGACAGAGCCGATCCCATGTGTGAACCACTTCCAGCACAACAGCAATCTGAGCACAGCTCAGACGGCCTCCGGGTACCAGCGGGTTCGGTCGGGAAAACCTAGGCGGGAGTATATGGAGGGTGCTAGCCAATTCGCACAGGAAATCAGAAGTCAGAAGTCAGAAGTCAGATGGCCGATGACCGATGACCGACTTCAGAAATCAGATGGGGAATACCGGAGGCTCGGGCGGAGGTTGGGGCGGGGTCGGAGGCGCCGGGGGTACCGGTCGCGGTGTCTCCGGGTCGGTTGTCGGTCGTGAGTCATCGGTCATCGGCGTTTTCTTCTGACGCTGGTACTCCCGATACCCCATGAACGCGAACACGACGACGATCACAGCTGCAAACGTGTAGCCGTTGACGAGTGCCACTGGAACGATGACAGCAACGGCGAGCCACGTCACAATCTGGGCGATCAGAGGAGCCCATTCTTCATTGAAGATCGCAATGAAGTGTTGCGCCATGTGCCCGCCGTCGAGCGGAAGGACCGGAATCCAGTTCAACACGCCCCACACCAGAGCAACGAAGACGAAGTACCCGATGAAATCGACAATCTCGACTGGCCACGCGTCGAAGAGATCGAGTCGCCCAAGACCGACAAGAGCGAGTCCTGCAACTATCCCTATTCCGGAACCCGCTGCCGAGATCACAAAGGACTTGCCATGTGAAATCTGCTGTCTCGTGGTGTAGGACGTCAGTCCGCCCAGTGCGTACAACGTTACGTTGACACCCTCGGCACCGAATGCGCGGGCGGTGAGGGCATGTCCGAATTCGTGAAGGATGATCGCAAGGAAGGCCGCGACGACCCACAACGCCATCGAGATGGCGGAGTCCCTCGGGCCAAGCACCACGATGAGCAGGAACGTCACGTGGACACCGACGGGAATACCGAGGAGCCGGAAGCTGAGCATGGGCTGAGCCTAAGGGGCCGAACGATCACCGACGACCGACATCAGACGTCAGACGTCAGACGTCAGACGTCAGACAACCGATGACCGAGAGAAGGGGAGCCGTCAGTCGGTGGCTGGTTCAGTGTCTCCACCCAGTGACGCAAGCCACTCGGCTGGGTCGGCTGGGAGTGCCTCGGTCTTCGACTCGACTTCGAAGTCTCCGAAGAGATCGCCCGCCGTCGGTACGGCTGCACCTGGGATCATCGGCTCGATCTTCTGGTATCCGGTTGAACCGGTGCCAGCAGGGATGAGCTTGCCGATGATGACGTTCTCCTTCAGACCACGCATGTAGTCGGACTTGGCATTGAGCGACGCCTCGGTAAGCACCCTCGTCGTCTCCTGGAAGGATGCGGCCGAGAGCCACGAATCGGTTGCAAGCGATGCCTTGGTGATACCCATCAGCTCTGGGCGCCCCTCGGCTGGCTTCGAACCGGCCTCGACGAGTTCCAAGTTGATGTCGCGGAACTCTTGGCTATCGACCAACTCCGCTGGGAGCCAAGGGCCGTCTCCGGGGTTCACAATCCTCACTCGACGTAGCATCTGACGAACGATGAGCTCGATGTGCTTGTCGTGGATGTCCACACCCTGTGAGCGGTACACCTCCTGCACCTGCTCAACGAGATACCTCTGACACGCACGAATACCCTGGATGTTCAGTACTTCTTTCGGGTCCAAGGGACCTTCTGTCAACTGCGTGCCTGGCTCGATGATGTCGCCTTCGGCAACCTTGAGACGTGCACGAACGGGCAATGGGTAGGAAATCTCATCCTCGCCATCAGCGATCACGATCGAACGATCACCAGTGTCTGGATCCTTCTCGATCCGAACCGCGCCGCCGGCCTCTGCAAGGATCGCAACACCCTTTGGTGTACGGGCCTCAAACAGCTCGGTCACTCGAGGGAGACCGTGCGTGATGTCCTCACCAGCGATACCGCCGGTGTGGAACGTACGCATCGTCAACTGCGTCCCTGGCTCTCCAATGGATTGGGCGGCCATGATGCCAACCGCTGTCCCCGGCTCGACCATTGCACCTGTGGCAAGATCGATCCCGTACGACAGCTGCGAGATTCCGTGACGGCTCGTATCGGTCAAAGGTGACCGGACACGTAGCTCCGTGACTTCCTCAATATCGTTGAGACCGTTCACTGCCTCGCGGTCGAGAATGAATCCCTTTCTCAGTTTGCGTCCGTCTGGAAGCTCCACGAACTTGCGATCTACCTTGACGTCCTCAGCAAGAATGCGCCCGAAGATCCGGTCACGGAGATGACGAACAACGACGCCCTTGGCATCTCTGACCTGAATGACGAGACCCGGATCCGGGGTCTCCTCTTCATGAATGATGATCTCCTGCGAGACATCGACCAAACGTCGAGTGAGATAGCCCGAGTCCGCCGTGCGGAGCGCCGTATCAGCAAGACCTTTGCGGGCACCGTGCGTCGAGATGAAGTACTCAAGAACGGTCAAGCCCTCACGGAAGTTCGCCTTGATCGGCTGTGGGATGATCTCACCCTTCGGGTTCGCAACAAGGCCACGCATACCAGCGATTTGGCGAAGCTGCATAATGTTTCCCCGAGCACCCGAGTTGACCATCATGTCCATCGGATTGAACGGATCAGCCTTCAGCGTCCGTTGCATTGCATCCTTGACGCTGTCCGTGGCATTGGTCCAGATTTCGATCAGCGCTGAGTGCTTTTCGTCGTCTGTGATGATGCCCTTCTGAAACTGGCTTTCGACCTTTGCCGCCTCGGCCTCGAACGCAGCAAGGATCTCCTTCTTCTCTGGAGGCGTCTTCACATCCTGAAGACCGATCGTGAGGCCGGCCGTGGTTGCGTAGTGGAACCCAAGCTCCTTGATGTTGTCAAGTGTGTTTGCAACGTCCGGCTTGTCGTAGGTGTGTATGACCTCTTCGACAATCGTGCGGATATCGCCCTTCTTGAGAACCTCATTCAGATACGGGAAGCCAGGGGGGAAAGCACCGTTCACCAAGGCACGCCCAAGCGTGGTGTCGGTGAGTTCGTTCGGTTGGACGGGCTCATCGTCGATCAGATGTTTGAGCAGTGGCTTGAGCTCCGCGTGGAGCTTGTCTTCTCCGGCGAGCCAACCCACGCGCAACTTGATCGGAGCGTGCAGTCCGAGATCTCCCTTTTCGTACGCCATCATCGCTTCATCGACGGATGAGAAAGCTCGACCCGCACCTGGGGCGTCTTCCTTCTTCGCCGACAAGTAGTACATCCCGATGATCATGTCCTGGGAAGGTGTCACGATCGGGCGACCGTCCGCTGGACGCAGAACGTTGTTCGTAGACAGCATCAGAACGCGGGCCTCTGCCTGCGCTTCAGCCGACAGCGGGAGGTGCACAGCCATCTGGTCACCATCGAAGTCTGCGTTGAATGCCTCACACACCAGTGGGTGCAGCTGGATTGCCTTGCCCTCGATGATCACAGGCTCAAACGCCTGAATACCGAGACGGTGCAACGTAGGTGCCCGGTTCAGCAACACAGGATGCTCCTGGATGACATCACCGAGGACATCCCATACCTGAGGGCGACGACGCTCAACCATCCGCTTTGCAGCCTTGATGTTCTGTGCAATGTCAAGATCGACGAGACGCTTCATCACAAATGGCTTGAAGAGCTCAAGTGCCATGATCTTTGGCAGACCGCATTGGTGCAGCCTGAGGTCCGGACCGACCACAATGACGGAACGGCCCGAGTAGTCAACACGCTTTCCAAGGAGGTTCTGGCGGAACCGACCCTGCTTTCCCTTCAACATGTCAGAGAGAGACTTGAGGGGTCGAGACCCCGGACCAGTCACGGCGCGACCACGTCGACCATTGTCGAACAGTGCATCGACCGCTTCTTGCAGCATGCGCTTTTCGTTGTTGACGATGATCTCGGGAGCACCAAGGTCAATCAGGCGCTTCAGACGATTGTTCCGGTTGATCACCCGGCGGTAGAGGTCATTCATGTCTGACGTTGCAAAACGTCCACCATCGAGCTGCACCATGGGGCGAAGATCCGGCGGGATCACAGGGATTGCCTGCAGAATCATGCACAGCGGATCGTTCTTGCCGTCAGCAAAAGGTTGAACAACCTTCAAACGTTTCATGGCCCTTTGGCGACGCTGTTGAGACTTCGCATCGAGATCGTTGCGGAGACTCTCGACCTCTTCCTGGAGATCCATTCGGGAGATGAGATCCCCGACGAACTCAGCGCCCATACCGCCGACGTAGTAGTCGCCGTAACGGTCGATGATCTCACGCCAAAGTTGTTCTGATTCCACGAGATCACGAGGCTTCATGGTCTTGAAGCTGTCGAATGCTTCATCAAGAAGATCTACCTCAACACGGGCGCGATCGTCGCGGTCCTTGATCTCGCGCTCGACCTCTTTCTTGCGGGCATTTATCTCGTTCGGCTTTGCTCCAGCATCTTCCATCTGGGCGAGTTCACCCTCAAGGCGCTCAAGACGAGCTTCCTTCCACTCCTCGAACTCCTCCGTGATGAGCAGCCGCTCGTGGCGGGCTGCTTCTTCCAGATCCGGGAGGTCCTTCGTTCGCTTTTCGTCGTCCACAAACGTGACCAGGTACGCGGCGAAGTAGATGACCTTTTCGAGATCCTTCGGGGACATATCGAGGAGATACCCGAGTCTGCTCGGAACGCCCTTGAAGAACCAAATGTGTGTGACAGGTGCAGCGAGCTCAATGTGGCCCATCCGCTCTCGACGAACCTTTGCACGGGTCACTTCAACACCACAGCGTTCGCAGATCACACCGCGGAAACGTACGCGCTTGTACTTGCCGCAGTAGCACTCCCAGTCCCGGGTAGGACCAAAGATACGTTCATCGAACAGGCCGTCCTTTTCAGGCTTCAGTGTTCGGTAGTTGATCGTTTCAGGTTTCTTGACCTCACCAAAGGACCAGGATCGAATCTGGTCCGAGGATGCGAGGCCGATTCTCAGTTCGTCGAAAAGTTGTGGCACGTTAGCTCCCGCTCTCAAATCTCAGATCTAGATCTCAATGGTTTCGAGGTCTGGTCGCTCGGGTCGAGAAATATCGATCCCAAGGGACTGGGCCGTCCGGAAGACATCCTCTTCAAGGTCCTTGAGCTCGACTTCCTCACCCGCTGACAGCATCTCGACGTTGAGGCACAGCGACTGCATCTCTTTGACGAGCACCTTGAAAGATTCCGGTATCCCCGGCTCGGGGATGTTCTCTCCCTTGACGATGGCCTCATAGACCTTGACACGTCCACGGACATCGTCGGACTTGATGGTCAAGAGCTCTTGGAGTGCGTAGGCCGCACCGTATGCCTCGAGCGCCCACACTTCCATCTCACCGAATCGCTGTCCCCCGAACTGCGCCTTACCACCGAGCGGCTGCTGGGTGATCATCGAGTATGGACCGGTCGAACGCGCGTGGATCTTGTGATCAACGAGGTGAACCAGCTTCAGGATGTACATGTAACCGACAGTGATCGGCGAGTCGTACGGCATGCCGCTGCGACCGTCGTAGAGCTGACCCTTGCCCTCTGGGTTGATCAGCTGGATACCGTCACGGTTGACCTTCGACTTGGCAAGAACCTTGAGCACTTCGTCTTCATGTGCGCCGTCGAAAACCGGCGTGGCGACGTTGGTCCAGGGCTCAGCCCCCTTCGAGGCCGCGCTTTCCAGGTCATCGAATGGTTCCCAACCGGTGGCGGCTGCCCAACCAAGGTGGGTCTCGAGCACCTGCCCGAGGTTCATCCGGGACGGCACACCGAGAGGCGACAGAAGAATGTCAACGGGTGTTCCGTCCTCAAAGAACGGCATGTCCTCTTCAGGGAGGATCTTTGCGATGACACCCTTGTTGCCATGACGGCCCGCGAGCTTGTCACCAGCGGAGATCTTCCTCTGCTTGGCGACATAGACCCGAACGAGTTCGTTCATTCCGGGAGGCAGGTCGTATCCGTCCTCGCGGCTGAACTCCTTGACAGCAATGGCCTTGCCTGATTCACCATGAGGGACCTTGAGGGAAACATCTCGGACCTCGCGAGCCTTTTCGCCAAAGATCGCACGAAGCAACCGCTCTTCTGGCGTGAGCTCGGTTTCACCCTTCGGTGTGACCTTGCCGACGAGATAGTCGCCTGGTCCCACCTCGGCACCGATGCGGATGATGCCCCTGTCGTCGAGATCCATAAGAACCTCTTCGGCGACATTCGGAATGTCTCGGGTTATCTCCTCGGCGCCAAGCTTGGTATCCCTGGCTTCAATCTCGTGCTCTTCAATGTGGATCGAGGACAGAATGTCCTCTTTCACGAGACGTTCCGAGATGACGATGGCATCTTCGAAGTTGTGCCCTTCCCACGGCATGAACGCCACCATCAGGTTGCGCCCGAGCGCAAGTTCTCCGCCGTCGGTGGACGCGCCGTCAGCGAGTGGCTCGCCTGCGGTGACCTTTTGTCCCTCAACAACGATGGGCTTCTGGTTGATACAGGTTCCCTGGTTCGACCGCTCGAATTTCTGGAGTGAGAGTGTGTGCTTCTTGTTGGCTCCGGCTTCCTTGATGACGATCTCGTTGCCGGTCACAACCACGATCTCACCATCGACTGGGGAAAGGATGACTTCACCCGAATCGACCGCCGCTCGAGCCTCCATGCCGGTGCCAACAAGTGGGGCATCCGACGAGATGAGCGGTACAGCTTGGCGTTGCATGTTTGAGCCCATGAGCGCACGGTTTGCGTCGTCGTGCTCAAGGAACGGGATGAGAGCTGTAGCCACCGAAACAACCTGCTTCGGGGAAACATCCATGTAGTCGACCTGATCGCCAGGCACGTTGTCAACCTCGCCACCCGTCTTGCGAACGAGTACCCGATCGTTTGAGAATGCACCGTCGGGATCAAGCGGGGCGTTTGCCTGCGCGATGACGTGACCCTCTTCGAGGGCTGCCGTCAGATAGTCGACCTGCTTGGTGACAGTGCCGTCGACAACCCGTCGATACGGTGTCTCGATGAATCCAAAACGGTTGACGCGTGCGTAGGAAGCGAGAGAGCCAATGAGACCGATATTCGGACCCTCGGGTGTTTCGATCGGACACATGCGTCCGTAGTGGGACGGGTGGACATCGCGAACTTCGAATCCTGCACGCTCACGGCTCAGCCCACCTGGGCCAAGTGCGGAGAGACGGCGCCGGTGCGTGAGTGACGCGAGCGGGTTTGGCTGGTCCATGAACTGGCTCAGCTGGGAAGTCCCGAAGAACTCCTTGATCGATGCCACGACTGGTCGGATATTGATCAGGGTTTGCGGTGTGATCGCCTCAGGGTCCTGAGTTGTCATGCGTTCGCGAACAACACGCTCGAGCCGGGTCAGACCGACCCTGATCTGGTTCTGGATCAATTCACCGACGGTACGGATTCGACGGTTCTGGAAGTTGTCGATGTCATCGACTCGGAACCCATCGTGACCAAGATGGAGCCCCATCAAGTACTTGATCGTATTGATCATGTCCTCATCCGTGAGAAGCCCCTGCTCCAGTGCGGAATAGTTCTCGAGGATATCGGTTCCGACCTCGCCGGTCAGTTTCTGATTGAGCTTGTATCGACCGACCCGCGTGAGGTCATATCGCTTCGGTGTACGGAACAGTGTCTTGATGAGCGACCTGGCAGATTCGACGGTGGTCAACTCGCCGGGACGGAGCTTCCGATACAGGTCCAACAGTGCCTCGTCGCGGGTGGACGTCGGATCCTTCTCGATCGTGTTGCGCACGAGTTCTGAATCACCAAGAAGAGCAATGATCTCCTCGTCGGTTTCTGCGATCGACAGGGCCCGAAGGAACGTTGTCACATACTGACGACGCTTGCGGTCAACGCGTACGCCGATCGTGTCCTTCTTGTCGATATCAAATTCGAGCCATGCACCGCGACCGGGAATGACCTTCGACGCGTAAACAGCGCGGCCCGAGGTCTTGTCGACCGATCGATCAAAATAGACGCCGGGGCTGCGGACGAGCTGGGAAACAACAACACGCTCGGTGCCGTTGATAATGAATGTCCCGTTCTTCGTCATCATGGGGAAGTCACCGAGGAAGACCTGTTGCTCTTTGATCTCACCTGTCTCCTTGTTCAGGAAACGGGCGGTAACGAACAGTGGACGCGAGAAGTTGGAATCGCGGTCCTTGGCTTCGTCGATGGAGAGAGGTGGGTCCTCAAATCGGTGATCTGACAGTTCGAGAGCGAGGTTGCCTGTGAAGTCCTCGATGGGGGAAACCTCATCGAACATCTGCTTCAGGCCGGACTCTAAAAAAGCGTCGAACGATTCTCTCTGGATGCCAAGAAGGTCTGGGACCTCTTGTACCTCAGGGATCTTTGCGAACGAGAGCCTTGTGGAACGCGCACGGGCCAACGTGGGTCCTCCTCATATATTGGGCATGACAGCAGCGATGCTGAGAACAGTGGTATGGGCGAATCCCTGATGATAGCACGAAATCCGGCATAGCACGCAGCTATGCCGGCTCTTCTTGCGGAGAGTCGTGAAAACGTCTTCAACTGTGGATCACAGAATACAGGACTCCGCCGATACGGTCAAGGAACGGGAGCAAGAAGTCAGACAGTCGGACATCGGACGTCGGACGTCGGAGGTCGGAGGTCGGCCGACTGGCGGGTCCCAGCCTTCTTCATTGGCGGGTCCCAGTAGCAGGCGCATATCTGTTGCTGCCCGAGACCAGAAAGAGACCGCTTGCGCCGATCAGCGAAGAGAAGCCGCTAGTCAGGTGATCGACAACCAGAAACCATTCGAGGTCAGCTGGTCACCACATCGAATAGCCAAAGACCGACACCAAATATGAGAGCGAAGACGATCAGCACCCCGACCCAGATCGCGATCGCCTGAAGACCGCACCCCAGGATCGTCTTTGCCCCCTCTTCGAGCTTGTTGAGATTGGATTCATCATCAGTCATGTCGCCGCACACTACTCACATCCCGCATACGACGAAGGGGAGCGGCTTCCACCACTCCCCTTCCGTCCGTACTCCGTGATCCGGAATCTGTAATCCGTTTGAACTACTTCAGCTCGACGCTTGCTCCGGCTGCCTCAAGGGTCTCTTTTGCCTTCTCGGCGACTTCCTTGTCAACACCCTCGAGGATGTTGGATGGTGCCTCGTCGACAAGTGCCTTTGCTTCCTTGAGACCAAGGCTCGTGAGACCACGAACTTCCTTGATCACCTGGATCTTCTTGTCACCGGCGCCGGTCAGAACGACATTGAATTCGTCCTGCTCCTCTTCGGCGGCAGCTTCTGCGCCTCCAGCGGCGGCAGCAGCCACTGCAACAGGAGCAGCAGCAGTCACATCAAACTTTTCTTCGAATGCCTTGAGAAACTCAGAAAGTTCGAGAACTGTCATTTCTTCGAACGTGCTGAGCAACTCGTCAGTCTTGGTCTTTGCCATGTTGGTTATTCCTCCCCGTCATCGTCAGATGACGCAGCATCGCTCGATGCCTCCGCACCTGCCGGTGCGGCAGCGTCGTCTTCGGACGCGTCGGCGTGATCATCATTTGTATCTGTGTTGTCCTCAGCGGCATCGCCTTCATCGGCGGCAGCTTCAGCAGTCACTTCATCTTGGTCTTCGGTCTCTTCAACAGCACTTTCGGATGCTTCTGCATTGGATGGGGCATCGCCAGATGCCTCAACCTGGGCTGGAGCCTCATCGGCAATGGGCGCTGGTGCCTCCTGCTCCTTCTTTTCGAGAAGCTGTTGGAGCACCGATGCGGTGTTCCGTGGAAGCGCTGCCAGAAGCCCAGCAAATTTCGCCATCGGTGCCTTCATTGCACCAGCGAGCTTCGCAAGGAGCACATCGCGTGGCTCGATATCTGCAAGTTTCGAGATCGTCTCCGGAGTCACGAACTCGTCACCCAACAAACCGCCCTTGATCACGAACACGTCATGATCCTTGGCAAAGTTCTTGAGCGCCTTCGCTGCTGTGACCGGATCTCCGTCGCTGAACGCAAGACCCGTCGGGCCGAGCAGTAGCTCATCGAGAGAGTGGATGTCCAGGTCGGCCGCCGCCAGGCGGGCGAGTGTCATCTTGACAACCTTGAACTCTGCACCGTTCGCACGAAGCTCACGCCGCAGGGTCTGCTGATCCTTGACCGAAAGACCCGCGTACTCAGCAAGGAACACGGCCTGTGATCCCTCAATACGCTCTTTGATGTCGGCGACCGCCTGGACCTTTTCTGGTCGTGGCATGTGTCGTCCTCCTCATTCGGACTTTCACTACGCCTCATTCGGCCCTGAAATGAAACAGAGCCCCGACACGCAACATGCAGGGCTCTCCGTGAGGATTGGCCTGCGCTGGTTGTGTCTCCACAGTTATGCCCTGCCGAAGCAGTCTTGGCACCAACGGTCTCGGGTCGGTATGAGGTTGTATCGGAAGCGTACCGGGCTTCGCCCGCATACCGCTTCCGCAGCTTTCTGCTTTCGGCTCACAGCCAGCATCCCGAAAGTGCTTGAAAGCTGTAGGCGGTGAGCTGCAAGCCGCGAGCGCAGCGAGCTCAGAAAGTGGGGAACCGCTGGAAGAAGTAGTGGTCATTCGAGGATCGTGCAGACGGCGGGCCAGGATGCCATCTACTCGTTCACTGCAATCGACCGGGGTAGGGCCGGTCATCGTAGACTGCAGTGCCGGGACCACCCTTTGAGACGGTGGTGGATCGTCTCTGTTCCTTCCTCCAGCGATCCCCCGCTGTACACCTATGGTCGTCGCACCACGAGTTGATGTCAAGGCGAGCTTCGCTCGCTGCTTTCAGCTCACAGCTTTCGGTGTGCTGTGAGCTGTGAGCTGTGAGCTGTGAGCTGAAATCTATCTGCGGGCTTTGATCAGATCGGTCACGGCGTGGGTGTCCACCTTGATGCCAGGGCCCATCGTTGAGCTGATGGCGATCTTCCTGATGAAGATGCCCTTCGTCGTCGGTGGCCTGGAGCTGGCGATCTCTTCGGCGACCGACACAAGGTTGTCGACAAGCTTGTCTGCCTCAAATGAGACGCGCCCGATCGGGATGTGGACATTGCCATATCGGTCATTGCGATACTCGACGCGACCGGCCTTGAACTCAGAAACGGTCTTGCCGACATCAGTCGTCACGGTCCCAGACTTGGGGTTTGGCATGAGTCCACGTGGACCGAGCAGCTGACCGAGCTTTCCGACGACCGGCATCATGTCTGGCGTAGCGATCGTCACATCCCAGTCAAGTGCGACGTCACCGTTTGTGATCTGGTCGGCGAGCTCTTGGCCACCAACGAGATCCGCCCCTGCCTCTTCGGCTTCCTTCGCCTGGTCGTTTGCGAACACAACGACTTTGACGTCCTTACCCGATCCATGTGGAAGTGAAACCGTGCCGCGCACGATCTGGTCTGCTTGGCGAGCATCAATACCAAGGTTGAAGACGATGTCAACGGACTCATCGAACTTGGCAAATGCAAGGCTCTTCACGAGCTGAAGGGCCTCGTCGGGGGAATACAGAGACTCCTTTTCGAAGCGGTTCTGCAGTGCGGCGACGTTCTTCGAAACGGCCATGATGGTTCCTTTCGTGGTCCACGGGCGCTGGGCCCTACCACTCTTGTCTGGGCTGAAAGCTGAAAGCTGTCAGCTGATAGCTTCTTCTCTACGCGTCCACAACATTGAGACCCATCGAACGGGCTGTTCCCTCAACAATCCTCATCGCGTTTTCAATATCGTTTGCGTTGAGGTCTGGCATCTTTGTTTCGGCGATCTCACGGACCTGTGCCCTCGTGACGGACCCAACCTTTTCCTTGTGTGGAATCGGCGAACCCTTCTCGATTCTGGCTGCCTGTCGAAGGAGTACAGCGGCAGGTGGCGTCTTGGTGATGAATGTGAACGAACGATCCTCATAGATCGAAATCTCAACAGGAATGATTGTGCCGGACTGCGCAGCAGTTTCGGTGTTATATGCCTGAACGAAGTCCATGATGTTCACCCCGTGCTGTCCAAGTGCAGGACCAACCGGTGGCGCAGGGCTTGCCTGGCCGGCGGGGATCTGCAACTTGAGCACGGTCATAAGTTTCTTGCGACCCATGAGTCAAATTCCTTGCTTGTCAGTACTTGATGATCTGGTCAAAGTTGAGTTCGACCGGTGTCTCACGACCAAAGATGTCGACGAGTACTCGTACCTTCGACTGGTCGACATTGATGTCTTCGATGACACCGTTGAAATCCGCGAATGGACCCTCGACAACCCGGACAGTCTCACTGACTTCCCAGGCCGGCTTGAAGGTCGGCTTCGACTTCTTCGTTCCCTCTTCCTTCGCGACGCCGAGGATGTGCTCAACTTCCTTGCGAGAGAGGGGACTTGGCTTCGTTCCCGAGCCGACGAAGCCCGTGACATTTGGCGTGTTTCGCACGGCGTACCACGAGTCGTCATCCATGTACATGCGGACAAGCACATAGCCCGGGAACTTCTTGCGCTCGACCGTGACCTTCTTGCCACCCTTGTATTCGACGACATCCTCCATCGGGATGGCTACGTCGAACACCTTGTCTTCAAGATGCATGGACTTGACGCGGGTCTCGAGGTTTGCCTTGACCTTGTTCTCGTAGCCCGAGTAGGAGTGGACCACGTACCAAGCACCAGGGAGATCGTACGGGCTGAGCGGCTTTGGTTCACCAACTGGTTCTTCGGCCCCATCGACGTCGTCGATGACTACCTCTTCTGCTACGTCTGCCATTAGGTGATGGCCTCCAGCACGTTGATAACTGCCCGGTTGAATGCCCAGTCGAGACCGAACACGACGAATGTGAGAATCGTGGTGACACCGAACACGACGATCGAGTACGTGGTGAGCTCCTCACGCGATGGCCATGCGACCTTCTTGAGTTCCTGCTTGACCTCGCGAAAGTACTTCTTGACGCGTTGGAAGAAGCTGAGCTTCTCACCTTGGCTGGACTTCTTCGGGCGCGGGCCTTCGGAGCGGCGCTTCTTCGCCCGCTCCTCTTCCTTCGCCTGAAGGCGTCTCATTTCACGATTCACTCGATACTCCTACGTGTCCTTTTGCAGGGGTGGCGGGACTCGAACCCACAACATCCGGTTTTGGAGACCGGCGCTCTGCCAATTGGAGCTACACCCCTCCGGCCTGATGGGGCGCGGCTCGCGAGTATATGTGCTGCCAACCCGAAGTGTAAACCGACTGGGTTGCTGGCGCTGCAGAGATTCAGGCAGCCCGTGCTCGCCGGATCCGGATCAGCACCGCAGTCCCGGCCGCAGCTGTTGCCACAACGGCCGCGGCCACAGGCACCTTGAGCGAGATGCCGTGGACGGGATCAGGAACAGCCACGGGACCCAGGGAACCCATGATGTCTGGCTGCAGTCGACGCGGCGCAGCATGCGCCTCTGGATCAAGTAATTGGAGAGCCACAGTCACGGTTTGAAGGGTCCGAACGCGGTGCTCGCATTCCTCGCACCGTTCGACATGACCAGCGAGTGGTCCTGTGATTGCTGATGTGCCCACGGTGTCGAGCGCGACGTGAACAGCTGAACACATCACATTCATTGTGCACCATCCTGAAACCCATCAAGAGCCGACCGAAGCTGCTTGCGCCCTCGGTGCAGGCGTACCTTTGCCGCGGTAACCGATATATCGAGGTGCTCCGAGATCTCAGCGTGGGTCCAGTCGTACACATCTTTGAGCACAACGACGGATCTCACCGACTCAGTCAAATCAAGGAGGGCCTCCTCGATATGTGAGCTCGCCGAAACCGATTCGCCTGCACGAATGGGGTCCAGGCTGGTCGACTCAGGCTCACGATGCATGCTGTCGAGCGGATCGACGCGGATCCGATTCTGTTTGTCACGGTGCGTCCACGCGGTGTTCACCGTGATCCGGTGCATCCATGTGGAGAACTTCGAGTCTCCGCGAAACTTTGGCATCGCCCGCCATGCGCGGACAAATGCATCCTGGGAGACATCGAGGGCGAGTTCCCTATCCCTGACCAATCTGACGGCCAACGTATACACCTCGTGCTGATGGAGCCGAACGAGCTCTCCGAAAGCGTCTCGATCGCCGCGACGGGCGCGTTCAACGAGTTCGTAGGTTTCGCTCCGTGTTTCGAATGGTTCGACTTGAGGTCGATACATGTCGTTACTCCGCGTCTGGTACAACCGTAGCCGTACCGGTCACGAGCTGCTCCCCATCTCTTGCGAGTACAACCTTGACCTGATCACCATCAACATCGGTCGTGACGGCTCCTTGTTCGGCCGGAAACAGAGCATTGCGAAACCGCACCTTTGCCGAGGCCACAGAGCCATGCATCGCCACAGCCTGCATCGCCCACGCGTACATCAGGAGCCCGTGTACGACGACTCCCGGCATTCCGGCACCTACAGCAGATTCGTGATCCCAGTGGAAGGGATTGAAGTCCCGCGAAGCAGCTGCGTAACGCACCAGGTCGTTTCTGCTCGCCGAGCGCAGGAGAGCACTTCCATCATGACCATTGACACCCGACTCGCGGAGGGAGGGTTCCGCCCGCTCTGACGCTGGTGGCGGTGCCTTCTGGTTCGATAGTAGGAATGTTGAGATGGACTCCACTGTTGTGCGTCCACCATCCGTGGAAGTCGCCTCGAATGTCACGAAAAACGAGCCGCCTCGCTCACGGACCTTCGTAATCGTTCCCGTGACGGCCTGCTCGGATGGCACCGCGACTGGCGCAACGTACGCGAAGGTCTGGTCGACGTGCATCAACGTCGCTGTGTATTCGACGATCCTCGAGTCATAAAGAAAGGCATCCGCAACAGCGAAGAGGAGCACGGACGCGAAGCCGGGCGGAGCGGTCTTGACCCATCGTTGCGCATCGTCATGGGTCGCTGCCACATACGCTGCCACGCTGTCCGGCGTCACTGTGACCGTGACGGGCCCGATGGTGTGTCCGAGAAGATCGAAAGGTGTGACCGTATCAGTCATCCGTCCCCCTGGGAGAAGGGGCACGCAGCGCCTGCTGCCGCAGGCGTTGGCAGTTTCTCACGAAACTGCCAGGCGCGCCTGGAGTTTGGGCAGCAAACTCCCAAGCCGCCCAAAAGGGCGGCCGTTCCCCTGATCCGACTACGTCGAATCCGTCCCCCCTAAAGGGGGGACGCGGGTTGACTAGCGATGACGACACCGGCGTTTAGCGGGTTTCTTTGTGAGGTGTCTGTTCGCGACACCACTTGCAGAACTTCTTCAACTCAAGGCGGTCCCTCGTGTTGGTCTTGCTCTTCGTGGTGACGTAGTTCCGCCTCTTGCAGGACTCGCATGCAAGCGTGATCGGCGGGCGTTTGTCACTGGCCATGTGAAACTCTCTTCGTTCGTTTGCTTACAGCTTTCAGCTTTCAGCTTTCAGCCGTTTGTGAGCCGTAGGCCCGATAACTGGTTACTCGATGATCTTGACTACTCGGCCAGCACCCACCGTGCGGCCACCCTCACGGATAGCAAAACGCAGCCCCTCATCCATAGCAATGGGCTTACCCAACGTCACGGTCATCTCAGTGTTATCACCAGGCATCACCATCTCAGTACCTTCAGGCAACTTCACAGCACCCGTCACATCCGTGGTACGGAAATAAAACTGTGGACGATACCCATCAAAGAACGGGTTATGACGCCCACCCTCATCCTTGGTCAAAATGTACACATTGGCCTCAAACACCGTATGAGGAGTAATCGAACCCGGAGCCGCGACCACCTGACCACGCTCCACATCATCCTTCCCAATACCACGGAGAAGAAGCCCAACATTGTCCCCCGCACGACCCTCATCCAACAACTTACGGAACATCTCAATACCCGTACACGTCGTTGTCTGCAAATCACGCAAACCAACAATCTCAACGTGATCCCCCACCTTCAAAACACCCTGCTCAATACGCCCCGTCACCACAGTGCCACGACCCGTAATAGAAAACACATCCTCAATGGGCATCGCAAAGGGCTTATCCGTCTCACGAACAGGCTCCTCAATATATGAATCAACGGCATCCATCAACTCAGCAACCTGAGCCGCAGCCCCCTCATCACCCTCCAAAGCCTTCAAAGCAGAACCCCGAACAACAGGAATATCATCACCAGGGAACTCATACTCATTGAGAAGATCCCTCACCTCAAGCTCAACCAAATCCAACAACTCATCATCATCAACCTGATCAACCTTGTTCATAAACACAACCAAAGCCGGCACACCAACCTGACGCGCCAACAACACATGCTCACGAGTCTGAGGCATTGGACCATCAGCAGCAGACACCACCAAAATCGCCCCATCAACCTGAGCAGCACCCGTAATCATGTTCTTGACATAATCAGCATGCCCCGGCATATCAACATGGGCATAATGACGATTCGCCGTCTCATACTCCACATGAGAAATCGCAATCGTAATCCCACGCTCACGCTCCTCAGGAGCCTTATCAATATCATCAAACGCCGTAAACACAGAACCAGAACCCGACTCAGACAACACCTTCGTAATAGCCGCAGTCAACGTCGTCTTCCCATGATCAATATGACCCATCGTGCCAATATTCACATGCGGCTTCGACCGCTCAAACTTTTCCTTCGCCATGGTCTGGTCCTCCCGAACCGATACATTCTGTTTGTTACGTGTGCGTAGCGGCGGGCAGACTTGAACTGCCGACCTCGCGATTATGAGTCGCGCGCTCTCACCAGCTGAGCTACGCCGCCTTGTTCGCCGCTTTCGCGATGATCCGCCAAGCACGCGCCCGACGCGTCGCGGGCATTGCCGAGACAGGACGGCAGTATATGCCGTTGAGAATTCAGAAGTCAGAAGATGGGTCAGGTTGGGCGTTAAGCGTTGAGCGTTGAGACAAACGCGTCCTCCCTGTATAGACCGGTGACATGGGTGACACTTGTGCGGGGACATGGGTGACAGTTTTGGTGTTCATTGTGTCAGGTCGATTGTTGTGATGTGTTGGTGTCGGTAGACAACGTTGTAGATGCCGTCGGTGGTGGTTGGGACGATCCCGACCCGGCGTCCTATGAATGGTTTCCCGATCTTGTAGCGGTTTCCTTTGTATTGGATTCGGGCTTGGGCTTCGACTTTACGTACTTCGTATCCATCGGGATAGTCGACGGGTTCAATAACAGCGGGCATAGAACGGGTCGAGGGTTTGTATCGCGATGCTGGCACATCAAGATCCAAAGCGTCGTGTGGCCGTTCATGGTTGTAGGTGTGGCGCCACGTGTTGAATGCTTGTTGGACTTGTTGATGGGAGTCCCATTCCCTTCTCGAGATCACTTCAAGGTTCAAGGTTCTGTGGAACCGTTCGTCCTTGCCAAGTGTTTGGGGATGCCGGGGTCGCGAATGGGTCACCGAGACACCTAGGTCCAACATCCACACGGTGAGTTTTGTCCACCGGTATCCGGCTTGGGATGTTCCCCATGGCTGCCCGTTGTCACACAACACCCATTTGGGTAGCCCGTAGGTTGTGAACGTTTCACTCAACGACGTCTGAACCGAAACGGTGTCGGGTTTGTTGCATGCTTCAAGAGCCAGGTTGTAGCGTGAATGGTCGTCAAGCACATCAAAGGGGTCACACCTGCCTGTGCCACACGTGAACCAGCCCTTGAAATCCATCTGCCACATGTCGTTGGGCTCATCAGCCTCGAACCGTGTGTAACCACCAGCTTGGGTCTCAGCTGGTGCGATCTTGTCGTAACGATGCAAAATATCGGTGATCGTTGACGGTGCCGGCACGTCAATATTCCCCAAATTCTGCAACCGGCGACGGATTTTGCGGCCACCCCACGCTGGATGTTCCTCACGGACCTCAAGAACTTTCTCCTCAATGTCGACCCGGGTCTTAGTAGGTGACCCGTGTGGTGCACGGGATCGATCACGCAACCCACCAGCCCCACCGCCGTCGTATCTGGCAAGCCACTTGTAACCCGTCTTACGAGAAATCCCGAACCGGTGACACAGATCGCTAAACGTCACATCAGAACCAGACCTAGCAAGATGACAGAACGTCACCCTCAGAGACTCGATCGACCCGCCAATCCAAGGCATCTCATCCTCCAACATGGACAACCCTCCAAGTATCGAGTGTCACCCATGTCCCCGCACACCTGTAACCCATGTCTCGGGTCCATACACCCCCTTCAGGGGGGACGGGCGAACGAAGTGAGCCAGGGGGGCGTGCGAGCCTGAGAGCCCCGTCCTCCAGCTCAAGGGACGGGCGAACCCGCGTCCCTCTGGTACTACTTCGTGGTCGCAGGCTCCCCGGCCCCCCTGCATCCTCGCTGCGCTCGTCTGCCGTCCCCCCTAGAGGGGGGACGCGATCTGACGTCCGACGTGGAGCCTCCTCCGGGATTTGAACCTAAAGTCTCGAACCTCGTCCACCGCGCAACGACGACGCAGCCCACAATGAGTCGTCTTCGCTGGAAAACGGTGAGCAGACGGTGCAGATCGAACCGGGTGGGCGCGAAAAGGGACGCCCCGCTGGAGCCTCCTCCGGGATTTGAACCCGGGACCCCCTCCTTACCATGGAGGTGCTCTGCCACTGAGCTAAGGAGGCATATTCAGTTGTCTCCGTCCCGGGCACCCGGGACCCCCTCCTAACCATCAGCCAACATGGCTCGTCGCCCAACGGCTCATCGCGGCTCTGCCACTGAGCTAAGGAGGCATTGCTTTCCGATGATCGGAGTCCGACCGGTCGCTTCGCTCCCTTGCCGACAGCCGACCAGCCTGCTGGGTCGGTCATCTGTCATCCGTTGCCGTGCTGGGAGGAGGATTTGAACCTCCGAAGGCTTAGCCGGCAGATTTACAGTCTGCTCCCTTTGGCCGCTCGGGCATCCCAGCGCAGAGGCGAGGATACCGCGTCGCCACACCAGACGACAGGGGCGTTGCACTTGCTTCCCGCTGGCACTACTGAATTCGCCTGAACAGGTATGCGAAGGCAGACCGCGTGTAGGCAATTCCGCGGCCGGAGTCGTGCAGAGAGTCGCGGGTAATCGTGACATCCGCCTTCGGGACCAGGTACGAATCAAGGTCATCGAACGTGATGCGATAGTCGCCTGAAACCGATTTCACCGTGCCGATCAGCTCGTAGCGGTCATCGATGGACGCCATGGCTACGTCTCCGTGGCTCGGAGCGACGAGAAGCGCTCCACCGATCTTGAGGTATTGGGTGCAGAACTCCGAGACGAATCCGGCGTAGAGCGACACGAGCAAGTCGAACGATGCCGTCGGGAGATCCAGATCGCTTGTGTAGTCCGCATGGATGAACCGAATCCCGGGCCTGTCGTCAACACCATTTGTCCGAAGAATCGATTGGATCCCGGCATCGTCTCCGAAGAAGGATCGTGCCCGCTTGTCAACGTCGACGTAGGTGACATCTGGAAAGACCATCGATGGTGCAATGTCCACGTACGACCCGGGATACAAAACCGACGATCCCCCTACTTCGGCGTGCACGGCAGAAAACAGGCGCCTTCGATCGCCCTGATGCTGGTCCTGGATCGCCCACATCTGCTGCGCTCGGCCGACAGCCGGTGATTGATCCCTTTGGAGCCATGCGACTAACGAATGCCTGACGCCATCTGGTGAAGGCGGGCGATGCGTTCCTCAACCGGTGGATGTGTCGAGAACATCTTCGACATCCGACCAGGGCCCTTCGACCCGAACGCCTTGAGCGGGTCGGCGATGAACAACTGCGAAATCGCTGGATTCACATTCATTGGAATCCGAGCCGTCCCCGCACTGATCTTCTCAAGGGCCGAGGCCAATGCAAGCGGCGAACCCGTCGTCTCGGCTCCGTCGTGATCGGCCTCGAATTCACGTGAACGGCTGATCGCCATCTGAATGAGTGCAGCAGCGATCGGAGCGAGAACCATCGCAACCAACCCGATGAGCGCAGTGGCTCCGTTGTTGTCGCGTCGGCGACCCATGCCTCCCCAGAACGCCATGCGAGCCAGGAGTGACAGCGCGGCCGCGATGGTTGCCGCGATCGTTCCGATGAGGATGTCACGGTTCTTCACATGGGCAAGCTCGTGGCCAAGCACACCCTCGAGTTCGCGATGGTCGAGTATCTCCAAGATTCCGGTGGTCACCGCCACGGCGGCGTGCTTTGGGCTCCGCCCTGTCGCAAAGGCGTTTGGCTGGGGCGAATCGATGAGGTAGATGTCGGGCATCGGCATCTTCTGACGCTGAGCGAGAGACGACACGATCTGATACACGTCTGGCAGTTGGTGGGCTTCGACCGGTTGAGCTCTGGCAGATTTCAATGCGATCTTGTCCGAGAAGAAATACATCGCAAAGTTGAACACGATCGCAAACCCGAGCGCCAGCACTCCGCCACTTGTACCACCGATGAGGTAGCCGACACCAACGAACAGGGCTCCGAGGAAAGCCAGGAGAGCAGTGGTCTTGAGGTTGTTCATCACGGAATCGTATCGAACAGACCCGCATATCCAGACGAACCCACCAGCGCGCGATTACGCCAATCGCAGGAACAACAACAACAAGTGACCCCCAAGGCTGTTACCTCGGGGGTCACTCAACTCGTCGGCCAAATCCCTACATAGTTACTTCTTCTTCGTGTTCGGAGCGTTGACCTGAACCTGCATGAAGTTGCCCTGCGCAGAGACGCTCTTCACTGTGATGGACGTGCCGGTCGCAGGCAGTGGAACACTCGCCCAACCGTTGTTGCTGATCGACGCATCGGGTGCGAACCAGTAGCTCTCCGTGTCGTCGAACACCTTGTTCGCCGGCAGACCCCCGTAACAGCCCTCAACGCTGTTCAAGTGCAGACAGACCTTGTCGGTCTTGTCCAATCCAAAGGTCGAGTCGTAGGACTGGACACGTGGACGCCACACCTGTCCGTTATCCGGCCGGAGGAGCAGGTTCGGATGGGCATCGACTGGCAAGACAAGGCCGCCACAGCGACCACCCAGACAGTTGTCGCCAACGTTGTTGTCCGCGAACGACGTGTCGTAGTACCACACGAGGAGACCGTCTTGATACCGGAAGTGCTCCACCCAGTTGCCAAGCGCTGGATCATCAAGGAACCCGAAGTTGTATGGACCTGTCCTCAGGCCATCGTCGTAGCCGCGATAGTTGCGGAACTCGGCGAAATAGGCGTTGAAGAACGACTGCGACACTACCGATCCAGTGCGGATGAATCCTGTATAGGCCCACCCAGGATCGGTCTCGGCATCGTCCAGAGCCTGACCGCTGATCGCGATGTTATCGACGAAGAATCCCGGATTCGCCACCGCGACATCGGTCCAGTATCGGAATCCGATCGAGACAGTCTGGCCCGCGAATGCCGACAGATCGGCCGTCAGGTCGACCCACGAGCCTCCGCTGTTGTTCGTGATGCCATTCCCGAAGTTCTGCCCGTTCGGGTTCGTTACCGAGGACAGGTTTGTCGCAACAGGTGCATCGTTGACCGTCAGATATGCATAGTCCCAGTCGAGCTCGATGCCGACCATTCGGAACGGGGCTGCCACATTTCTGACAACGCCAACATCGACGAGCCGAACACCGACGACGATGACGTTGGCAGTACCAACGGGGCTGACGACGTCACCCCGACCATCGACATCGGGGGGACCACGCCTAATGTGCCCGATCCCGAACCGAGGATTCCACCTCCGCGCGACTAGCAGACGCGTTGATCGGCGGTGCACCACTGCATGCTTCGGATCATCCTCCGCACTGTCGGACGTTCCCATCGCGAGTCTTCGCCAGCGTTTCCCGGCCGGAATCTCGGCCTCTCTGGATCATTGATTGAACCGCGACCGCATCCACACGCTGAAAGACGACAGCCGTGAGCGATGCGATCACAATCAAATTCGTCACAAATCTGCCCGTGGGTTCAACTCAATGACGCAACGGCTTTCCTGTGAACGCCCGCTCAAGCGTCACCACCCTGAAGCGCCCGAACCCCCGTGGATCGATCAGCGTCGATATACCAAGGGCGTCCGACCGAGCTTTAAGTTGACCCATCACATCGCCGTACGCTGCCAGCTGATGTTCCTGGGATCGCAGTTCGTGGATGAGGTCGGTCGCACCGAGTTCCGCCAAGAAATCCGCCTGTGACATGCTTCTTACGATCGCGCCGTATCGTCTTCCGACTGCCGCAATGGCATCGGTGTTCACGTCAACGGTGATGTCGGTGTGTCCCGGATGCACGAGATAGTCGAATCCACTGCGTTGGTGACGGTACGTGCGAACGACATCGTTATCAGATCTTCTGGCGAGCTCCGCGACCGATCCGCCGTAGTCGATCGCGCAGATCGCAAACTCATCGAACGCCTCAATGATGCTTGCAATGAGTTTGCCAGCTGCCATCTGCACGGGTGCCATAGCTCCAAGGGGCACATCGGAGAGATGCTGCGATGCCCACTCGACCACCTCATCTCGTGGAGTCACGTCCACCAACACCAGCCCATCCTCGTCCACCCCGACAGCAATCTCGCTCCACCCCTGATCGGTCCGTCTCACCAAGGCAGCAGGCACATTGTCGAGAACCTCGTTCAGGACGACGACGGCGCCGGATGCAGAAACATCGGCAATCGAGTCGACAATGGCAACCGTTGGTAGCAGCTTCCCTATGGTCTCGCGAGCGGACTGAGATCGTTCAACGACGAAGGCACGCGTGTTCGGCACCGCCGCGAGCATGGGTACAAGAAGCGCTCCTGAACCCGCACCGATCTCGACCGTCGCCCACGATTCTCCACGCACCCCATTCGCCCATCTCGCAATCAGTTCACCGAACAGAGGCGACACCTCCGGGGCCGTAACGAAGTCGCCCTGTGTTCCTGGCCGAACAACTCCAGCGGCGAAGAAGCCCGAATCGCGGTCGTAGAGGCAGCGTTCCATGAAGTCGTCGAACGGCATCGGACCAGCGGCGCTGATGAGGTCGACGAGCTGCGTAATCATGCTGGAAAGTGTAGGTTCCCACCATGACCGCAGAAGATTGTGCCCTCTGTGCCGGCCCGGAGATGGATGGAGCGCTCATGCGCACCGAAGTCTGGTCGGACAACCTATGGCGGCTGACCACGTCCGAGTACACGGAAGTGGCCGGCTTCTCATACCTTGAGCCGCGCCGCCACATTGCAGATATCACCGAACTTGACGGGAAAGAGGCAGCGACACTTGGTCCGGTAATCGCCGCGACCTCCAAGGCGATCAAGGACGCGACCGGTGCTGTACTCGTATACGTCTATGTCTACGGAAATGGGATCGACCACTTGCACATCCACCTGGCCCCGTGGCGTGAAGTCGGAAGTCCCCTCGTAGACGAGATGATCAAGGGAAACCGACATATTGCGCGGCTTCCGTCTGGGGCGGAGGTTCTCGTGTCCGACAGGTATCCGCTTGTGGAGCACGAAATCTCGCTTGCAGCGATTGAAGATATTCGAACGCGGCTCAACCGCTGAGCTCCATCGGTGGGATCTGACTCAAGGCTGTTCTGAAAGCAGGCGTCGATAGTCATCTGGCGTGTTGACGTCGATCGGCTTCTCCGAGGCGATGTCCAGGATGACCACATCAACTGGATCGAGGCCGGCCAGGTAGCGCCACACTGGCCTCCTCCCGGTGAGTGCTGAAAAGCCGTCCAGACCGTGTCGCGAAAGCACCATTGGATGCCCCATGTCATCGTCGCTGTGCTGGTCACCGCGGTACCGGACCCATCCTCCGAGTGCCCCGGTTGACACTACTTGATGCACGAGACGCTGCACAGTTTCCGATTCGACTCCTGGCATGTCGCCAAGCAGGATCACAACGGCATCGACCTCACCGACGGCCGATACACCGACGCCTAGCGACGACAGATTGCCAGCCGCAGCGTTTGGATTGTGCACGACCGTCGCACTGTCCCCGATCACCGCCGCTACCGCCTCGTGATAGAAACCAGTTACGACGACGATCGGTTCGAGGCCAGATTCCGACGCTGCGGATACGACCGCTTCGACGATCGTCGTTCCGCCGTAGGGAAGCGTCACCTTGGGCTCACCCATCCGCGAGGCCTCGCCCGCGGCCAGCACGATTCCAGCAACGCGCGGCCATTCAGCGGACACGGAACCAGTCCCCCTTATGTGAGAACGTCCTCAAGTGCCCTTCGGACGTACACATCGGCGAGATGGGTACGGAACTCAACGGTCGCGTACAGATCCTCGAGCACGTTGACTCCGTCCGTTGCGTGAGAGGCAGCGGAAGCAATAGCATCCGCTGAACCATCCGACCCAACAAGCGCCTCAGCACTGCCCACTGCGAGGTAGGGCGTCGACGACACTCCGGTCACCGCGATTCGAGCATCCGTCACGGACCCATCCACCGTGTCAACCCACACTGCAGCCGCGGCGATGGGGTAGTCGGAATTGCCTCCCCTTCGACCGAGCTTCCGATAGGTGGATGCACCACCCTTGGGGATCGTGATCTTGGTCAGGATCTCGTCTGGAGCAAGGGCCGACGTCATGGTGTCCACGAAGAAATCGGCAGCGGCGATCTCGCGAGTTCCACGCACGGAAGCCGCATGCATTGTCGCGTTGAGAGCGAGCGCTGCCGCTGGCTGATCCGCAGCCACGTCGGCATGAGCCAGCGATCCACATGTGGTGCCTCGATTGCGAACCTGGAGGTCTGCAGTGCAGCTCGCAGCCTCGGCAAGGGCCGCCGCATGCTTCTTGACCAATGGGTGTGACGCCGTTGTGGCGTGGCGCACCATCGCACCGATCGTGATGCGGTCGCCGTCGTCGGTCACGTTATCCAATCCCGGAATCCTAGAGATATCGACCACCGTGGCCGGGCGGACGAGTCGCATCTTCATGAGGGGAATCAAGCTCATGCCTCCGCTGAGGACCTTGGCGTTCTCGGCTCCGGAGAGCACAGCGAGCGCCTCATCGAGCGTTGTTGGAGCGACGTAGTCAAAGTTTGGTGGGTACATGGCTACTCCTTTGCATCCTGCATCGCCTGCCATACCCGCTTGGGTCTCAGAGGCATATCGATATGTCTGACGCCGAGGTGTGCCAGGGCATCAACAACCGCGTTGACGATGGTCTGTGCTGCACCGATCGTCCCAGCCTCGCCGATGCCTTTCACGCCGAGAGGGTTCACATCCGTTGGCGTCACCGTACGGTCCAGACTGAACAAGGGCATGTTCTCCGATGCAGGTAGGGCGTAGTCGGCCATCGACGCTGTGAGCAGGTTGCCCATATCGTCGTATATCGCTTCCTCGTACAGTGCTTGCGCAATCCCTTGGGCAATACCGCCGTGCACCTGCCCATCAACAATCATTGGGTTGATGACGTTGCCACAGTCGTCTGTTGCCCAGTATTCGAGGAGCTCGACATCACCCGTCTCAGGGTCGACTTCAACCAGCGCCATGTGTGAACCGAACGGCCACGTTGCATTCGGCGGACTGAACATGACCGAGGATTCAAGGCCGCCCTCCATGCCTTCCGGCAGAGTGTGCGGCTGGTACGCAGCTTCGGCAATCTGGCCCCATTCGACTGTCCGATCCGGAGAGCCAGCAACATGCGCCCCGCCGTTTGCGAACTGAATGTCGTCAGGTGCAGCCTCAAGGAGGTGGCCGGCGATCATCGCAGCCTTCTCCCTGACCCGTGCCGTCGCTTCGAATGTAGCGGTCCCGTCAACTGCGATCGATCGCGATCCGAACGTACCGACGCCCATTGGCGAGTCGAGTGAGTCTCCGTGCTGGACCTCGATGTTGTCCATGGCGATCCCAAGTCCGTCCGACACGATCTGTGCCCATGTCGTCTCGTGCCCCTGACCGCTTGGTCCAGTCCCGATCGTGACCGTGCAGGTGCCGTCTGGCTGGACTCGGACGACCCCCGAGCCATTGAAGGCGGTCGGCAACCCATACCCACCCCATGAGAACCCGAGCCCCGCAAGAGCAGAGGGGCCGAATCCACATACCTCGACGTATGAGCTCAGCCCAAGTCCGAGCAGTCTTCCTTCAGAGCGGGCGGCGTCCCGTTTCGCCTTGAGGTCCTCGTACCCGACGCGGTCAAGGAGTGCATCGAGGTTCTTTTCGTAGTCGCCGGTGTCCATGGTGAGTCCGATGGCTGTCTGCACCGGGAAGTCTTCTGGCTTCCAGTAGTTCGCTTTACGAACATCCGCCGGGTCCATCCCGATCTCTCGAGCAAAGTCGTCAACGATGCGCTCGAGGTAGTACGCAGCCTCCGGTCTTCCTGCCCCCCGGTACGCGTCGGTGGTTGGCGTGTTGGTGACAACGCAGTGGAGTGCGTATGACGTAGGGATGTTGTATTGGCCGGAGGCGACGAACAGGCCGAGCAGCGGGATCGCCGCCGTGAAGTTGTGCGTGTACGCACCCATGTCACAAATAGCGTCAAGCTCGTACCCAAGGATCTTCCCGTCGCGGGTGCCGGTGATTGTGGCCGTTCCGACCCAGCCACGCCCCTGTATGGATGAGAACCCTGCCTCGCGTCTGGTTTCCGTCCACCGCACGGGCCGACCAGTTTCCTTGGACGCGAAGCACACCAGAATCTCATCGGGATACACGTTGAGTTTGACGCCAAAGCCGCCACCGACCTCGGGTGCCACGACCCTGACCTTGTTCGAAGGAATGCCCAACGTCATACCGACAGCGCCCGCAACGGCGTGTGGAATCTGCGAACTTGACCACAGCTCGACGGATCCGTACCCACTGTTCCAGTCGGCAAGGACCGCTCGAGGCTCGATCGCTGTCGGGATGAGTCGCTGGTTGACCATCTCAAGGCTGACCGTGACGGTGTCGTCGCGTTTCTTGGCTTCCTGGATGCCAGGTGACGGATCGGGGAGATCAATCACGCCCTCCCACCAACCGTGCCCGTGCCATGTGAGCAGTGTGTTGGAGGTGTCGCCGTGAACCTTGACCGTGTCGGCAAAGGCATCCTTCAGATCAACCACGACGTCCCCGGGTTCGTAGTCGACAAAGACGAGATCTGCGGCATCTTGCGCGAGATACCGGCTCTCCGCAACCACCATGGCGACCGCTTCACCGACGTGCTTGACGACACCGTCTGCGAGGAGGGGTCGAAGCGTACCAACGGCGACTTGCGCCGGGTTGGGACCGAGATGACGGACATCGTCTGCCGTGTAGACAGCGTGCACACCTGGGGCTGCTTTGGCAGCCTCGATGTCGATACTGGTGATCGTTGCAGCGGCGAAGGGGCTCCGCACGAAGACTGCCGCGAGTTCGCCAGCCCGCTTGATGTCGTCGACATAGGTGCCCTTGCCCTGAATGAGGGACGGGTCTTCCTTGCGGCGAACGATGCCGCCCATGACACTTGTGCTACTCACGATGTCACCTCCGATGATGCACCCTTCGGATCTTCACCACGCATCTTCGCCCCGGCATATTCAACAGACTTGACGATGTTGTGATAGCCGGTGCAGCGGCAGAGGTTGCCCTCAATGCCGTGTCTGATCTCGGTTTCGGACGGGCTGTCGTTCCGTTCTAGCAGAGCAACGGAACTCATGATCATGCCAGGAGTGCAGAACCCGCATTGCAGCCCGTGGCATTCCCAGAACCCCTCTTGGACGGGATGGAGATCGTCACCGTTTGCAACGCCTTCGACCGTACGGATCTCGGAGCCGTCGGCCTGAACGGTGAGCATCGTGCACGACTTGATCGGATCGCCATCGACGATGACGGTGCAGGCGCCGCAATAGCCGGTGTCACAACCGACATGCGTTCCCGTGAGTCCAAGAACCTCTCGGAGATAGTGAACGAGAAGGAGGCGGGGTTCGACTTCCGAGCTGCGCTTCGCCCCGTTGACGGTGATGCTGACTTCCACGGCTAAAACCTCCGACTCAATCGAAACCACGCACGGCAGAACCAAGGGCCTGCCTGCCTCCACATTACGCGAATCGAACGCTGCGTGCCGGTCCCCGTGATGAACGATGTTCAAGAACTACGAACGTCGACGAGAAAAGACGCGCTTCAGCCATCCCGACACAGAACTCCACACGCTTGCAAAGAAGAGTGAGAACCCTTTGACCTCGCCTGCGCTGATGGCTTCTGCCTCCGCTGCCGTCTCGGCATCGAGTTTGGTATGCACGCATCGGGAGAACTCGTCGATGAGCCTGCGCGACACCTCGTTCACCAGTCCGGTCCTCCCGAATTGGGCGATCGGACCGGCAAGGGTCACCTCAGCATTGATTGACACCGCTGTGTCACGATTCTCGTTCTCATCCAAGACGACATCGACCACCACTTGGCCCTGGCTGCCGCCGGACCTGTCAACACCTCTGCCCTTGATCTGGAGGGTGTATGCAGCCTCGTCGAAATCGACCGTTGCCGTGCCCTCGAAGGAGGCAGTGATCGGACCAAGCTTGACCGAGACCTGCCCGTCATAGCTTCCGTCCCCATTGTCCGCTGTCAACTCGGCGCCGGGGAGGCACCTCGCGAGTTCTGGCACATCTTTGAACAGCGGCCAGACGTCGGCGACCGACCGGTCAACTACGAACTCCTCACTGATCCTCATGATCGTCCGGTCCAACTATCAATGGACAGGGGCATCAGAACCTCGCAATGGGGCTGCCGAGCCCGTGCCGTATCGGACTTGGATGATCTCGGCGAGGATGGATACTGCCGTCTCGGCCGGCGTCTTTGCCTTGAGATCGAGACCGATCGGACCGTGGATCGCGGCGACCTCATCATCGGTCCATCCCGCTGCCTTGAGACGGTCCACTCTGAGTCCATGGGTTCGCCGTGAACCCATCGCGCCGAGGTAACGAACGGGGACACCGTGGATTGCATCGAAGACCGGGATCTCGAAGCGACTGTCATGACTCAGCAATACGACGTAGGTTCTTCGGTCAGGAACGACCGTTTCAAAGACGGTGTTCGGCCACGCCACGATGAGTTCATCAACGTGCGGGAACCGCTCAGGGGTCGCCCATGCCGCTCGTGCGTCTGCCACGACGACACGAAACCCAAGCTCGCCAGCGAAGAGCGACAGTGGTTGTGCGATATGACCAGCCCCAAAAATCATCATGACCGGCGATGGAGCGACCACGTCGATGAAGATTCGTCTGTCGTCGTAGACGAGCGCCTTGCTCTCCTCGGAGTCCATCAGCACAGTGGCATCGGCATGAACCCCATCGCTGAACCAACCGGGGGCATCGCCAGTCATGACCCCGTCATCTCTATCGACAACCACGGCCTCGCCGATGCCGGGTCCGTAGATGACAGAGATCATCGCCCCAAGGCGTTCGGTCTTCTTGAGTGAGGAAACAGCCTCGATGATCGGATTCACCATGGTGCGATGAACACCTCGATTGTGCCGCCGCAGGTCAGACCAACCTCGAACGCGTCGTCATCAGCGATGCCGTATGTCACAAGCCGTGGTTCACCGGTCGACAGCACGCCTGCTGCATGTTCGCGGACATCGTTCTCGACGCACCCACCAGACACCGAACCCTCCATCTCGCCATCGGATGAGATCAGCATCTTGGCTCCCACTCCGCGCGGTGCCGAGCCTTTCACCGACACAACGGTGGCAACAGCCACGGCCTTGCCCTCATCCATCCATCGATTCCTGACATCAAGGATTTCTCTCATCCGACTGCGGCCCTCCTTCGGCTTGTGCGATCGGTCTGCAGCAAATCGACCAGTTCGATCAGGTTACGGGCCGTCCCACCAGCCAACAAATCGTCGACGAACGGGAAAGCCGCTGCCATTCCCCTCGCCTCCGGCGTGAATCCCGTGTGGCCAGCAAGGGGGTTCAGCCATATGATCCTGTGGGCGGATCTGGCGAGACGCCGCATCTCAACGCCAAGCAGATCGGGATCACCTGTGTCCCACCCATCCGAGATGATGAGGACGATCGGCCCTCCTCGTCCGACTCGTCTCGCCCATTCCTTGTTGTATGACGCGATCGCGTCACCAATTCGTGTACCCCCAGACCAGTCGTGGACGACATGAGAAACATCCGAAAGGGCATCGCTCGCGTTCCTCCGGCGCAGCTGACGCGTGATCCGCGTCAGGCGGGTCGCAAACACGAATGACTCGACGGACGAAAACCGGTGCTGAGCTCCGTGGACGAAATGAAGCAGCATCTCGGCATGTCGCTCCATCGAGCCCGAAATATCGGCAAGGACAACAAGCGACCGTTGCTTGGGCCTCCGCGTGGAGAATCTGAGCGGTATCAGATCACCCTTGGGTCCAGCTACCGTGCGGAGCGTTCTCCGCATATCGGGAACCGGCCCTCCGCTTGCCCGCATCCACCGCCTGGATCGGTAACTCGAAGGGGCCCACACCATCGACTCGAGCAGGTCGGCCACCGCATCGGTTTCCTCTTCGTCGAGGTCAGCAAAGTCGACATCAACAAGCCGCTCGGCGTAGGAACCCCCCACAACGTACGGCACTTCAACAACCTCGTCCCCGTCAGCCGGGTCGGGGCCATCGGCGATTGCCAACCGTGGGACTCGACGTTCAACCTGTCGCTCTGCCACTCGATCCGCGACATCATCGAGCCGATACACCACCCCACCTGAGAAAAACTGATCAAAGATCTCGTTGAAACGCCCGATCTGTGAGTGTCGCGTCACAACGAGGCCACAGAAAGCGCTTCTCACATCGCTCCCCGCATGGAGCCCGACAACGGACGTCGCCCTCACAAGGTCTCGGGTCGTTTGCGGTGTGACTGCGAAGCCCGCGTCGCGAAGCGACCGTGTGAACATCACCATGTTCACAGATGCGGTCTCACCGATCGTCATGCGATCGACCCGACACCAAACGCTCTCACTGCAGCAAGGTCCTCTTCGTATTTCACCACAACACCAAGCGTCGTATCGATGGTGTCTGCGGCGAGGGTGTCTTGTCCCAAAACTTTCAAAGCCTTCGCCCAGTCGATCGTTTCTGCAACACCGGGTGGTTTGAAGAGGTCAAGACTCCGAAGCCTCTCCATGGCCTCGGCAAGTTGCTTCGACAACGCATCGGAGGTATCGGGTGCTTTGGCCTTCAGGATCTGGATCTCGCGATCAACGCTCGGATAGTCGATCCAGTGATAGATGCACCGCCGCTTTACGGCGTCGTGGATCTCCCGCGTCCGATTCGATGTGATCACAACAATCGGGGGCGTCTCTGCTGCCACCGTCCCGATCTCGGGGATCGTGATCTGGAAGTCCGACAGGATCTCAAGAAGGTATGCCTCAAATTCTTCGTCTGCCCTGTCGAGTTCATCGATGAGGAGCACCGTCGGCTCGTTGGCTGCGGACCGCCGAATCGCCTGGAGAAGCGGACGAGCAACGAGATACTCCTCACTCATGATGTCCGTCTGCGAAACGTCCTTGCCCGTAGCCTCAAGCATCCGGATCGCAAGCATCTGTTTCGCATAGTCCCATTCGTAGATGGCATGAGAGGCATCGAGGCCCTCGTAGCACTGGAGACGGATGAGTTCGGCTCCGGCAATCGCAGCAAGCACCTTTGCAATCTCGGTCTTGCCAACACCCGGCTCACCCTCGACAAACAGGGGACGTCCCATCTGGATGGCAAGGTGAATTGCAACGGTCAAACCACGGTCCGGAATGTAACCGTGCTGCATCAATCCCGCTTCAAGCGCGTCGACCGTATTGGGAATCGTCATGGCTACGACCCTAGTTGTATGGGTAGAGAACTGACAGCGGCCTAGAGCGAAATCACCTGATCGGGTGGATTGCCGGCAAGCGCTGCGTACAGGTCAGGGAAACAGCCCACGTGGGCACCGTCGACCATGTCAGACGCTTCACACTCAGCAGGGTTCTTTCGACCTTCCCCGGTCGCTGGGTCACACCAGCGAGGTTCACCTTCGGCAAGGTTGCGCTCAAGGGAGCACATGTCACATCCCATGAGCAACATGCCTGTGTTCTTGGCAACCGCGGCGAGGCGTTCACCGATCGGGTCGCCCTTTCGGAGTGCCCAGACGTTGTCATCGAAAAAGAACATCCCGACCACCTCGACGCCGTGTGTCCCGGCCTCGAGCTGTGGAAGGATCATCTTCTGAACCTTGTAGCTTGCCGCCTTCGGCGTGTTGAGTATGTATGCGACTTTCATCCCTTGACCCTTCGCTGATGCATGATGCGTTTGACCATACCCGCGACCCTGACCACTGCAATCGGCTACTGCTCGGCATTGAGAATGGACGCGCGACACGTCCTCCCTTCAGCGTGATCAACCGCGCCGTGGCTGCCCACCGATGGTTCGATTCGGGGAGTTCCTACGGCCTCACAATGAGAACGTTACGATCCGCTGCATGGACGACACCGTGGCTCACCGAACCAAGAAGTAGGGTGCCGAATGCTCCGCGGCCACGGGATCCGATGACGATCAGATCTGCATCCACACTCTTGGCATATTCGACAATGGTGGCAGCGGCATCGCCCTCGAGGGTCACTGTTTGTGCATTGGGTGGGAGTGTCCCAACTTCTGCCCATACAGCATCCGTGTGGGCCCTTTGGATCCTCTCGAAATCGACGGGAGGACCACCATCGAGCGCACCGTACGGATAGATGGCGTAGCTCGTCACGTAGATGAGGTGAATCTCACCGCCAGCAGCAAATTGGACCGCGGTGTCGACGACCGACTTCGTGTGTTCTGACCCATCAACTGCTGCCACGACAATCATCGTGAACCTCCATGAATATGAGTAAACCACCGTCGAACACAGTGATGCAAGGCATTTCTACCCTCCGTCGCCGCAGAGGTACAGACGTCTCGCACCTTTTTCGTACCCGTCCTCCCACTTGTGGGGGGGGACACGGAGCGCCGTCTGCTGCCGCAGGCGTTGGCAGTTTCTTACGAACTGCTGGATCCACCTGGAGTTTGCATGGCAAACTCCCAAGCCGCCCGAAAGGGCGGCCGCCCCCCTTGATCCGACTACGTCGGATCTGTCCCCCCTTGAAGGGGGGACGGGAGTGGCCTACAGCCCTATCGCTGCGAGGAAGTCGGAGCTGAAGTTGCCGAGGTTGGCTGCGATGCCTGGGAAGATGCCGAGTACCAGCACGGCCATGGCTGTGACGCCGATGGCGAAGCTGGTGGGTCCGGGAACTCCGCCTGCCTCGAGCGTCACAACATCGAGATCCGCTGGCACCGTATCGAAGAACGCGGACTTGACGACCTTCAGGTAGTACACAAGGGCAATCACCGCGTTGATCGCCGCGACGATGGCAATCGAATACCCCCACCAGCTTCCAACACCAATGGTGGCGCTGAACATGGCGAACTTTGCGAACCATCCTGCAAGTGGTGGGATGCCGGCCAACGACATGAAGAATGCTGCGAGTGCCAACGCAAGGCCGGGAGCCCATGTGTTGAGTCCCGACCAGCGTTCGAGTTCGTACGAACCGACGCGGGTTCCGACAATGATCACCACGGCAAAGGCGCCGAGGTTCATCACGGCATAGATCACGAGATAGGTCACCGTCGCGCTGAATGCCTGACTCAGGTCGGCACCGGCAGCGGCCGCCGCTCCGAACGGCGCGAGCATGAACCCCGCCTGGGCGATCGACGAGAAGCCGAGAAGTCGGATCACGTTTGTCTGCTTGATGGCGACGATGTTTCCGACCGTCATCGACAGGACAGCCACCAGCCACAACACGGGTCCCCAGATCTCCGTCACGGACGGCAGGGCCAGGTAACACACCGACAGCAGCCCAACGAACCCAGCACCCTTGGATCCCACCGACAGCCACGCCGTGACCGGTGGCGGTGAGCCTTCGTAGACGTCAGGCGTCCAGAAGTGGAACGGGACGGCAGAAATCTTGAACCCGAAGCCGAGCAATACGAATATCACACCGAGGTTGAACAGCGCAACGTCCTCCACACCGGGTGCAGCCGCAGCAATCTCGCTGAACACCTGAGTACCAGTGAGCCCATAGATCAGGGACACACCGAACAAAAGCAGCGCAAGGGCAAGAACCCCGATGATGAAGAACTTGAGCGAGGCCTCGTTCGATCGGGCATCTCCCTTTCGCCAGCCAGCGAGCAGGAATCCTGAGCCTGACACGATCTCGAGGGCGACAATCATCGAGATGAAGTCCCGAGACGACGCCATCACCACGGCGCCAAGTACTGCAGACACGATCAGAAAATAGAACTCACCCTCGTAATACCGGTCGGTTTCGAGATAACCGACAGATATCAGGACAACGATGAACCCTGCGAAAAGGAACAAACCCTGGAGCACAATTGCATACCCGTCGACAACGAAGGATCCACCAAAGAGGACTCGATCACCGGTTGAAGTACAGAACTCAAGGCTGTCACAGAATGCAAGCGTCAAGATGGCTACGAATGAGGCGAACATACCGATCATCGCCGTTATCGCCGCATACGACTTCCTGCTCGTGAACAGGTCAACCAACAGGGTCGCCAAAACGGTGACCGCAAGGATGATCTCTGGTAGCAGAGCGTGGTAGTCGATGGCGTCCATTGTCAGGCTCCGAAGGCTTTCTGGACGAGGGAGACAACGGCGTCGTTGGTGGCACCGAAGACGATCTTGGGGAAGATCCCGATCGCGATCGTTCCGATCACAAGCGGAGCCCATGCAAGCCACTCTGACATGTCTACATCATGGAACTCCTTGCCGAGCCATTCCTCTTTCGGCTCCCCGAAGTTCACCTCGCGCAACATGTAGAGCATGTATCCAGCAGTCAGCACGGTACCGATCGCCCCGATCACCATGAAGGTGCGGAACAGACCATCGGCGTTGAGAGCCGCAAGCGGCTGAAACGATGCCATGAGCGACATGAACTCGCCCCAGAATCCCGCGAGGGCTGGCAGGCCAAGTGAGGCCATCGCCGCAAATCCGAACAACAAGCCCATCTTTGGCATGAGCAGCATCTGGCCACCAAGACGGCCCATGTCCCTCGTGTGGTAGCGATGCGCCATCGACCCTGCGATGAAGAACAACAGACCGGTGATGAGACCGTGGGCGACCATCCCGATGATCGCGGCGTTGATACCAACATCGGTGAGCGTTGCGATTCCGAGCATCACGAAGCCCATGTGTCCAACGGATGAGTAGGCGATGAGGCGTTTGACATCGGTCTGGGCAAGACACGCGAGCGACCCGTAGATGATGCCGATCACCGCCAACAACCCGATGAACCATGCCCAATTCTCAGCCTCATTCGGGAGAATCGGAAGAGCGATTCTGATGAAGCCATAGGTTCCGAGCTTCAGGAGAATCGCCGCAAGGATCACCGACCCGATCGTGGGTGCCGCCGTGTGAGCGTCGGGAAGCCACGTGTGGACGGGCCACATCGGCACCTTGACGGCGAAACCGAGGAACAGGCCGAGAAACACCAGGAACGCAAAGGTTCCGGTAAACGCACCTGCCGCACCGATGTCGCTCAATTCAACCATCGAGAAGCTTCGATACCCAAGCGTGTCGGCGGAACGGAAGTACAGCGCAAGGATGCTCAAGAGCATGAACGCCGAACCGAACAGTGTGAACACGAAGAACTTCAACGATGCGTAGAGACGCATCTCCATCTTCCACCCGAAAACGGGGACCTCTCGCATCCCTCGATCACCCCAGATACCGATCATGAAGTACATCGGGAGGAGCACAACCTCGAAGAAGAGGAAGAACAGGACAAGGTCAAGTGCCACAAATGTACCCGTCATACCGGTTGCCAGGATCAGCACAAACGCCAAGAGGAGCTTTGGGTTGTGTGGCTCAGGCCAGTGGTTCCACGAGTAGATGATGACCAGCACGGTGATCAAGGCGGAAAGGACCACCATCGGCAATGAAATGCCGTCCACCGCAATGTGGAAGTGGGCGTTGATCGCCTCGATCCACGGCGTGTCGATGTCGGTGCCGAACTGATACGTGCCCGCGTTCGAATAGTCGAACTGCACCGCCAACACCACGGCAAGCACAAGTGTGACCAGTGAGAAGAGCAGAGCAGTCCATTTGATCATGGACTCCTTTGCCTTCGGAATGGCCAACGTGGCTGCCGCGCCGATGACGGGCAAGAACACGATGAGGCTCAGACCCCAACCGTTTTCAAACCAATCCATCTCGTTGCTCCTCCTAGAAGATGATGAACAGGACGGCGATCACTATCACGCCGACAAAGCTGAACGCCGCGTACTGTTGCACACGGCCCGTAAATGATTTCCGGACAATTGTTCCGACCGCCCCGGTGCCAGCACCGGTCGCGTTGTAGAGACCATCGACCACATTGGTATCGATACTCCTGACGCCTTTCGCAACGCCAAGGGCACCCACCCCTAGGCCGTTGACGATGCCGTCGACAATGTTCATGTCGACCCACAGGATCAGCCTGGCAATGGGACCCATGATCGGACGCACGATGCCAGACATGTAGAGGTCGTCGATGAAGTACTTGTTTTCGAGCAGCGGCCACAGCACCGGGATATGAATCCGATCGCGAGCTACCTGGGTGTCGGCATCCCTGCTGTAGATCATCCACCCGATCACCACGGCTGCCAGCACCATTGCTGATGAGAGGAACACGACGGGCCAATCGAATCCCGTGGCGTGGTGATCACCCATGCCCGTGAGGGGAACTCTCGTCGCAAGCCAATCGGTGAACCCGGTGTACACGCCAGGGATGTTGACCCAGCCGGCGGTGATAGCGAAGAAGGCAAGCCCGACGAGGGGATATGCCATCGTCTTTGGCGACTCATGCGGATGCGCCTCGCCCTTGTATTTGCCGAAGAAGGTGAGTGCCACAGCTCGTGTCATGTAGAACGCTGTGATGAACGCTCCGAGGATGCCGAGCACGAGAATGAAGTTCGCGACGCCTTGGCCGTTGCCGCCTGCGTACTTCATCGAGGCCAGTATCTCGTCCTTTGAGAAGAAACCAGCGAAGGGGAAGACACCAACTAGCGCGAAGGTCCCCAGAATGAAGGTCCAGAAGGTGATCGGCATCTTCTTTCGCAAACCGCCCATGTCCGACATGTTGTTCGAGTGAACCGCATGAATGAGCGATCCAGCGGCAAGGAAGAGCAACGCCTTGAAGAACGCATGGGTGAAGAGATGGAAAAGGCCGGCCGTGTATGCGCCTGCGCCCATCGCCGCAATCATGTACCCGAGCTGGGAAACCGTCGAGTAGGCGAGCACTTTCTTGATGTCATCTTGAACAATCGCGATGAGTCCCGTCAGGAACAGGGTCAGGCCACCGATGATGATGATGATGTTGCGAACATCGCCTCCAAAGAGACCGCTGACGTCGATGTAGAACGGGAACAGCCGGCCAAGGAGGTAGACCCCAGCGGTCACCATCGTTGCGGCGTGCATGAGCGCGGAAACGGGAGTCGGCCCAGCCATGGCGTCTGGCAGCCACACATGGAGAGGGAATTGGGCTGATTTGCCCATGGCACCAATGAAGATGAGGAGCCCGGCCCAGAACGCGTATTGGCTCAGGGGTCCGGCCTCACCGTGGACGACAACCTCAATGACACGGTCAAAACTGAATGATCCGACCGACACCGCCATGATGATCGCACCCATGAACAGTGCTGCATCGGCGACCTTGTTGACCATGAACGCCTTGTTTGCTGCATCGACGTTCTCGAAATCCTCCCAGTAGTGCCCGATCAGGAGGTACGAGGCAACGCCGACGAGCTCCCAACCGACGATGAGTTGGATGAGGTTGGGCGCCGAGACGAGCACCAACATGCCGCCTGCAAACAGCGTGAAGGACGTGAAGAACCACGTGTAGCGGACGTCGCCCTTCATGTATCCCTTGGCGTACATGAACACGAGGGCCCCGACCACACCGACGAGGAAGTACATCATGATCGACAACCCGTCAACCATCCATCCCCACTCGATCACATAGTTCCCGATCTGGGCCACCTCGATGGTGCCCTCGTACACGATGCCTTCGGTTGCGTTGAGGTAGAACAGCACTGTTCCATAGACAGCAACGAAGGCGATTGATCCGAAAGCGAGACCCCAACCCTTGAGAGGTAGCTTCTTTCCGAAGAACATGATCAGGAAGGCAGCCACCAGTGGAACCACGACGATGAGCCACGCCCACTCAACCAGTATCCCGCTTGTGATACCGGGCACGATCGCGTGGTCCGCTCCCTCAGCGGTGTGGCTGACTTCTTCGGTAGCAAGGATGAGCTGCTTGGCGAATGTTGCGAGTTGGATCATTCTCAGCCCTTCATCAAATCGAGTTCGTCGACATCAGCGGACTGACGATTTCGGTAGATCATCAAGATGATCGCAATACCAATGCCAACCTCGGCGGCGGCGAGTGCAATGGTGAACAGCGTAAAGATCTGGCCGGAATTGAGGGAATCGTTCAGATACACGTCAAATACGACGAGGTTGATGTTGACGGCGGCAAGCATCAACTCCACGGATGCAAGAACGAGGACCGCGTTCTTCCTGGTGATCACCCCATAGAGGCCAAACGAGAAGAGGGCTGTAGCCACGATGAGGAATTGGATCAGTGTCACGACAGCACCTCCTCATCCTTCCTGGCGATCGCGATTCCGCCAATGAGCGCGGCCAGAAGCACAAAGGACACAACTTCGAATGGGATCACGAACCGATCGAACAGGAGCACTGACAGATCTGAAGTCGCCGTAGATTCGAACGGTGGGATCATGTTGTTGCCGAAAGCATCGATCATTGCCCATGTGATGACACCGAACATGACGGTGGCAAGCAGCGCAGCGGGAGCCTTGACATTCATGGCGTGGCTGAGGTCGGCCTCCTGACCAAGCGGAGCCCTGGTGATCATGATGCCGATCAGGAACAAGATGATGACGGCGCCGATGTACACCAGCACGACGGTCCATCCCACGAACTCAGCGCCAAGCATGAAAAACAAGCCGGCGGTGCCACCAAGGGAAACCACCAGATACAGGACAGCGCGCACGATGTTGTTGCTCGTGACGGTCCGCCACCCCGCAAACAACGTTGGTACAGCAATCGCGAGGAACGCCCAGTTGGCTGATTCCTTGAAGAACTCAGAGATCGAAACCGTCATGATTTCTCCAACTGTGGCTGCTCGGGAACAGTTCCAAGCCAGTACGTCAGCTTGTCCATGTTGTGCAGGAGGTTGGTGATTGTCGGTTCGCTGTACTCATATTCGGGTGTCCAGAAGAGGGCATCGAATGGGCACACCTCAACGCAGATCCCGCAATACATGCACAGTGAGTAGTCAATATCGAACCGGTCGAGCGTGGCTCGGGCTCGCGGCCGTCCGCCTGGCTTCGACGGAGGCTGCTCTTCCTTGTGACCCTCGATGTAGATACACCAATCGGGACATTCACGGGCGCACAACATGCAGACGGTACACGCCTCAACGTCGAGCGCGATGACTCCCCTCGCACGTGGGACGGGTTCCTCCTGGACCTCGGGATACATGGTGACCGGTGCAGGTTTCAGCATCGTCTTGAGGGTTAACCACATGCCTTCGAAGAGGCCACGGAAAGGGAATCTGATTTGCTTGTCGCTCATCTAGAACACCACTTTGAAAATCGCGACCACGGCAATGTTGGCAAGAGCAATAGGAATGAGCCAGAACCACGCCAACCGCTGGAGTTGATCTTCTCGAAGTCGGGGCCACGTCCATCTGATCCAGATGATCACAAAGACAAGTAGCGCAATCTTGAGCAACATCACCCCGGGCCCTGCAAGGTTTGCCAGATTGTCAGGGATGCCAGGTGCCGCATATCCGCCAAGGAACAGCGTTGCCGCAATGGCGCTGAAAGCAATCATCGATGCGTATTCACCGAGAAAGAACATTGTGAACCGGATTCCCGAGTACTCGGTGAGATACCCCATGGTCAGCTCAGATTCGGCAATGGGCATGTCGAATGGGATCCGGGAGAGCTCCGCGACCACAGCAATCATGAAGATGATGAAACTGATGATTTGGCCCTTGAGCAGGAACGGCATCGCAATATCGATTCCGGCGACCGTGAACCACGTTTCCGATTGGGCAGCGACAATGCCGTTCATTGACATCGTGCCTGCCTGAACCACAACCGCAGCAGCGGCAAGGACGAGAGGGAGCTCATAGGCAATGAGCTGGGCCGCTGCCCGCAGACCACCCATCAGCGAATACTTGTTCGCCGATGACCAGCCGGCCATGAGGATGCCGAGCACCGAAAGCGACGATATGGCAAGGATGAAGTAGATACCGAGATCAAGGTCACGGCCAACCATGTCGGGACCGAACGGGATCACCACGAACACCGCAAGGGTCGACATCATCACGACATAGGGTGCAAATCCATAGACGGTGCGGTCTGCTCCAGTCGGCGAAAGGTCTTCCTTCTGGAGGAATTTGAGACCGTCGGCCAGGGGCTGGGCCCACCCCCATCGACCACCTGCATAGTACGGACCTATCCGACCCTGCATGTGCGAGCCAGCTTTCAACTCGGCATAGATGACCACGAGCGCGCCGGTCAGAACAAACCCCAGAATCGCGACAAGTTTGATGATCAGCTCAAGCCAAAAGTTCATCGATCGACATCTCCAAGGACAAAGTCGAGGGAACCCATGATCGCAACCAGGTCAGGGAGGAGAGCATCCTGGAGGATCCATGGAAGAATTGAGAGGTTCGAGAAGCTCGTAGAACGAATCTTGAGCCGATACGGCATCCGTGCGCCTTCAGAGACAATGTGATATCCGAACTCGCCCTTCGGGTTCTCTCCCCGTGAATAGACCTGACCACGCGGTGCCTTGAGGACGCGGGGCACCTTTGTCTGCAACGGTCCGGAGGGGATCTGGTCAACTGCTTGACGAACAATCCTTGAGGACTGGCGAACCTCTTCTATCCGGATGACATACCGGTCATAGCAGTCCCCGCCATGACGAACGGCGACGTCGAAGTCGATCTCATCGTACGGCAGGAGATTCTCGACCTTTCGCAGATCGTACGCCACACCCGAAGCTCTCAGGTTCGGACCCGTCATACCGTACTCGAGGGCCTTGTCGCGAGGAATGACGCCGACACCGACCGTTCGCATCTTGATGAGCTCATTCCCGCTGACGAGGATGTCGATGTCATCACAGATCTGCTCCATACGATCCATGGCTTCCCGTGCCCGCTGGAGGAAGCCCTCAGGGAGATCCAATGACCACTTCTTCGTCATCGATCCACCGCCATAGACCGGCTTGACGCCCCCGACTCGATTGAAGTTCGGGTGGAACCTGCCGCCGGTCACTTCCTCGATCAGCTCAAGGATGAATTCACGTTCACGCAATGCGTACATGAGGGGGGTTGTGGCACCGAGTTCGAGGGGGTACGACGACATGAAAACGAGATGGGACGCGATTCGGGCAAGCTCAGTGAGGATCATCCGAATGTATTGGGCGCGTGGAGGCACTTCGACACCCATGAGCTTTTCGACACCGGCAACGAAAGGGACTTCGCTAGCAAACCCGGCTACCCAGTCGATACGGTTCACCAACGTGGTGATTTGGGCATACGTGCGAACCTCTGACAGCTTTTCGTACCCACGATGCATGTATCCGATCACGGGCTCGACATCGGTGACGCGTTCCCCTGCGACCTTGGCGATCAGCCTGAGGACTCCGTGCGTCGAGGGGTGTTGTGGCCCGATATTGAGCGTCATGTCAGGCGTCTGAAGCTCGATGGAAACCGCAGACTCGGAACGATGGATCATGCTGAGATCAGTCATGATTCTTCACTTTCCGGGTCCGGCTCGCCGTCACTGGTCGCGTCGACATCGGGCAGTTCGGGCATCGGTTCCACGTCGACGTCACCAGGCCACGGCTTTACCTCACGGCTGAGTAGGGGATACGACTTGAGGAGGGGGTTCCCGATGAAGTCATCGGGGAGATAGAGCGGGATCAGATTCGTGTTACCAACAAAATCGATACCGAACATCTCATGTGCTTCGCGTTCGTGCCATTCGGCTCCGCCGATCGTCGGCATCAGCGACTCGATGGAAGGGTTTTCCCTGTCGATCACGGCAACGAAGATCGCTCCATCAGCATTCTCCACCGATGAAAGGCGACACAGGACCTCGAAGCGTTCCTCCAATGCGTCCACATCATCGACCGTATCCCCCACCTCGACGTCCTTTGACCAGTCGATCGCCGAAAGCCACGAGAAGAGTTCAAGTTTCTTGCGGGCCTCATTGATCGTCTCGACCCACCGTGCGGGGTCAACATGGATGCGAACCGTGTCGAATTCGACCGTTGAACCGAGCGCACCGAGCTCCTCAACGAGTGCATCGGCCCACTCTTGAAGCGAATCGGCTTGAAGCGAATCGGCCTCAACCGCATCGTTCTCAACTGCGCCGGCGACTGACACATCGGTATCGGCGCCGTCGGTTTCCGTGGCGGGTGTATCAGGCGTGTCGCTCATCGACCCCACTCCACTTCTTCTTCAAGTCCTCGTTCTGGATGCGTTCCTGGAGCAGGATGATGCCCTGGAGAAGTGCCTCAGGACGGGGAGGGCAACCGGGGACATAGATGTCGACTGGCATCACCTGGTCAACACCCTTCGTCACCGAGTACGAATCCCAATAGGGACCGCCGGAGTTCGAACACGATCCCATGGAGATCACATACTTGGGTTCTGGCATCTGGTCGTAGAGGCGCCGAATCGCGGGTGCCATCTTGTCTGTCACAGTTCCTGCGACGACCATGAGGTCAGCTTGTCTGGGTGATGCGGGGAGCGGCGTGATGCCGAAACGCATGAAGTCGTACCGTGAGCTCGACACAGCCATCACCTCGATGGCACAGCATGCAAGGCCGAACTGGAAGTACCAGAGGGAGTATCTGCGGGACCAGTTGAGCAGCCATGACAGCGGTTTCGGGGTGTTGAATCTGTCGATCACTCCCATTTGAGGACGCCCTTCCTGATGGCGTAGAGCAGACCAGACAGCAGAATGAGAATGAAAAGAAACATCTCAACAAGGATGAACACACCGCGCCCAGCTGCTTGGAATGCATCGAGCGAGATGGCCCACGGAAAGATGAACACCGCCTCAACATCGAAGATCAGGAACATCAGAGCAAATATGTAGTACCGGATATGGCTCTGATTCCAGCCACCGCCAATGGGCTCGATTCCAGATTCGTACGGGACATCTTTGAGTCCACCGGGATTGTTGGGCGCAAGGAGTTTCGACGCACCAACTGCCCCACCAACCAAAAGTGCTCCGACTGCAATGAACAGCGCGACCGTGAGGTAGTCGCCGTAGTACTGATTGAGCACCCCGAGTAACCCTTCGAAGCAGACAGGCTGGTCGTTCCCTTACGGGTTGCGATTCTATCGCAGTCCGTGGAGGCACTTGTAATTAGCCGTACGTTCACCGATACCAGCTCACTGCTCGCACCACATGACTGCTAGTAGTCCACTAGTTTCCGCTCCGATGGATGTTCCTCGGGTACCCAGTTATGTCGGGCGCGGGCTGGTCAATCTCATGGCAGAGATCGAGCACCGACTCACGGACACGGCCCTGTCACCCACGCTGGATTCGGATCTGGCAGATTCCATTCCACCTGCATCAACCTACGTGCTTGTGCTGTTTGACGGGCTCGGGGCAAACCAGCTCAACCACCCGAATGCACCCGACCTTGCTTCGGCTGCGACTGGTGTGCTTGAGGCCCCCTTCCCTGCGACAACCACCGTGAGCCTCGCGACGATCGCAACCGGGCTCTCTCCCTCCCAGCACGGCTTGATCGCGTACAAGATGTGGATGCCCGATGTCGGATCGGTGGTCAACACGATCCACATGACGACACCGATCGGGGAACCGATTCCTGACATCGATGCGCCCGGGTTGCTCCCATCACCGAACCTGTGGGAACGACTCAGCGCGTCGGGAATAGAGCCAGTCGCCGTGCAGCCTGGCAATTTTGCCTCGACGCCTCTCACGAACGCGCTGTATCGGGGCGCCAGATTCGAGGGGTACTGGAATATCGATGAGATCGGCAAGATCACGAGAGATATCGCTTCCATCGGCGAACGCCTTGTGTTCGTGTATGTACCGGACGTTGACTTCGCTGCCCACATTGCTGGGCAGAGGTCCGAGCTGTATGACCAGGCAATGGCGCGTGCGAATACGATCTGGGCGGGTCTCGCAACCATGCTCCCACCGGATGTGTGCCTGATCGGGACAGCCGATCACGGACACGTCGATATCGACGAGGAGTCGCGCCATCTCGTCGATGTGGACGATGTTGACGGAGGGTTCGTTTCCGAAGACGGCCGCGTGGTATTCGTTCATGGCGACGGGTCAAAGCTCGCTGATCGTCATGGCGGAACATGGATCCCACTTGAAGGCGGACCCGGGTGGTGGGGGCCGGAGCCGGTGCACGCATCGTTTGGGGAACGGAAACCCACCGGCATTGTGTTCCTGCCCGAGGGAACCGCAGTCTTCAATCGTGAGTCGAATCGAAGGCTGGTCGGATACCACGGAGGAGCAAGCCCGGTCGACATCGAGATCCCACTTCTGGTCCGTCCCCCCTTCAGGGGGGACAGCTAAGGAGCGCAGCGACGATGCAGGGGGCCGGGGAGCCTGCGACCACGAGAGTGCGTAGAGCTTGCTTCATGCCCAACTGGAAGACGGGGTTCGCAGGCTCGCACGCCCCCCTGATCCAACTACGTCGAATCCGTCCTTCCTGAAGGGGAGACGGGTGCCATGGGTGGCTGCCAGCCCTCGGGAACCGTGTCGGTTGGGGTGAGGGCTGCTGGCAACAAGGCAAGCGGGATGTCTGTGTTTCGGCGTGTTTCGATGAATCCGACGATCCATGCACCGACGCCCCATACAAGAGCGATGACGTAGAGGATCCCGCCGACAACGGGGATCAGCCATATTCCGGCACGCCACAGAATTGCACCAATCGCAAATGCCGCAAGGATGCCTCCCTTCTTCAACAGTACGCGGTTTCCGAGAGCCGCGACGGCAGGGACCGGCCCAACGATGATTGAGGCGACGATTGCCATCACGACCATGATCGCGAGTGGAAGACCAACGAGGGTCGCAGCGAGGACGACAACCGCGATCGGAGCTGCCACCACCGCCACCAGTCCGTAGAGGAAACTCCGGATGGGCTGTGTCACCACGGCGCCGGTCGCTCGACTTGATGATCCACGCAAGACGAACAGCACGACAAGGCCTGACAAGAGGAATCCAAGGAAACCAACCAGGTTTGCGATCGTGAGAATGACCCCATAGACGAAGTTGCTCTGCGATGGAAGCCTGGTGGTCGTACCCGAAATCTGGGCACCTTCGTCAATCGATGCACCGGTTGGCGAACGGTACAGAACGTCGCCATCCACTACGGCACCCGATCCGACCTCAAAGCGCTGGGTTGCGACATCGATGTCGCCTCCGACCCGTCCGTCGATGACGGTCCGAATCATCCTTCCCCGCACGTCGCGCCCGACGTCCCCTTCCACCCTCACGACACCACCAAACGCCATGACATCACGGGCGACCGTTCCTGTTTCCTCGACGACGACTGATGCGGCTGACGCAAACACATCGGCTCCGATCTGGCCGCTGACCGTGATGCTGCGCGCTGCGCCGCGCAAAGAGCCTCCGATCGTTGCCCCGTCGTTGATCGTCACCGATCCGGAGGAGAACACTTGGACGGTGCCGCTCACTTCACCGTTGATCACAAGATCTCCGGTGAAGATCGTCAAGTCACCGTCAATGACGCCGTCGACAACACCACGCAGTGACGTGACATACACGTCCTCGGAAACTGGATCGACTTCGGAAACAACAAAGATGTTCGTCGTGACAAGCGATCCGACGAGTGGTGCCAGGACTGCGAACAGACCGACGACAGCCAGCCCGAAAAACGGGAGGCCGCGCCTGCTAGAACGGGAACGCGTTTCTGACGACATCAAGGAGTGGCCACGGTACAACACCGAACACGAACGTGACGCCCGCGGCGATGATCACGGCAAACCGCGAGTTCATCGAGACCTCGATCCTGTCCTGCTCCTCGCCGCCTGTCGTGAACATTGTGGCCACGATGCGCAGGTAGAAGGCAAGACCGATCACGGTGGTAAGTGTTCCGATGACGACCACCCACAGGTATCCGGCGTCGTTGACAGCGACGAACGCAAGGACCTTCCCGACAAATCCGGCGAAGAACGGCATCCCCGACATCCCGAGCATCAAGACCGTCATCAACCAAGCGATTTCCGGGTTCCGCGATGCGAGGCCTTTGAACGAAGCAATCGGAGCGGATGCGGCACCAGGACCCGCGACAACCGACACAGCCGTGAAGGCGCCCACAATCATGAATGCGTACGTTGCAAGGTAGAACCACATCGCCTCGAGCCCGGAAGGCCCGGCCACGAGCGCCGTGAGGAGATACCCGGCGTGGGCAACGCCGGAATAGGCGAGCATTCGCTTGATGTCGTCCTGAACGAGCGCCATCACCGTTCCTACCACCATCGAAACGACAGCGACCACGGCGAGGATCGGTGCCCATGTGTCGATCTGGCTGATCATGCCGCCAATGAAGATCCGTCCGAGCGCAGCAAATCCCGCGACCTTGACACCGGCTGCCATGAGCCCGACCGCGCCGGAAGGTGCCCCTTGGTACACGTCTGGCGCCCACTGATGGAACGGTGCGGCCGAAATCTTGAACAGAAGTCCTACGAGCATGAGAGCAAGCCCAGCCAGAAGGATGCCTGGCTCCGATACGAGGTCCGTTGTGAAGAAGTTCCGTATCGAGTTGGCGCCATAGATCGTGAGGGATCCGGTCGCGGCGAAGGTCAGAGCAACGCCGTACAGGAACAATGCCGAAGCGAGCGATCCCAAGAGGAAATACTTGAGGGCCGACTCATCAGATCCCCTGACCTTGCGGTTGAATCCAGCGAGGATGTAGAACGAGATTGAAGCCGTTTCGAGGCCGATGAAGATGACAACCAGGTTCGGAGTTGCGGTCATCATGTGGAGGCCCGCTACTCCAAGGAGCATCAGCGACGAGAACTCGGCAGCTCGCTTTCCGAGCTTTGCCTGGAGATCCCACGATCCGAGGAACGCAACGAATCCGACGGTGCCGAGGATCATGGCGGCAAGGGCTGAGAACCCGTCGAGGACGACCATCGGTGATCGGACGAACGCAACGTCCTGCGTTGAGAAGAAGAGACCGCCACCGGTCGATTCGACTTCGAGCCACTGCCACAGCCCAACAACGGCTGCCGTAGCGAATGCCAGACCTGCTATCGGTCCCCACACGGCACGATTCCGGTTTGCGACTACCGCAACGAGCAGCACAGCGAGCGCGCCAACCAGCAATGTGACCTCGAATGCGACGGCAAGCAATGATCCGGATTGCATCAGCCCTCACCGCCTTCGTGGCTGGATTCAGTCGCGGCGCTCTGCGGCTCGAGGTCCGCGATGCGGCCGAACTGTGGAGCCTCATAGTCCGTCGCTACCTCGATGCGTTCGATGATTGGTTCAACCGAGGGTTGGATGCGATCCATCACCGGCTTGGGATAGACACCGAGTCCAATGATCAACACCACGAGCGGAACCATGAGCGCTATCTCCCGGAAACCGAGGTCGGGGAGCTTTTCAATCTTCGGATTGACAGGGCCGGTGAACATCCGTTCGTACGCCCACAGCAGATACACCGCAGCAAGGATGACACCGATTCCGGCGACGATCGCAAGAACGGGCAACGTCAGATACGAGCCAACGAGAATCGTGAACTCGCCGACGAACCCTGAGAGCCCCGGGAGGCCAGCCGATGCAAATACCGAGAAGAGGAAGATGCCTGCATACACGGGCATGACCTTCGCGAGCCCTCCGTAGTCGGCAATGGCCCTGGTGTGGGTGCGGTCGTAGATCATTCCGATCAGAAGAAACAGCGCACTCGTTGTGAGCCCGTGGCTGATCATCTGGAACACTGAACCCTGAAGGGATTGGCTCGTGAGCGCGAAGATCCCGAGCACGATGAACCCCATGTGACTCACGGACGAATACGCCACGAGGCGTTTGATATCGGGCTGTACGATCGCCGCTGCCGCTCCGTAGATTATGCCGATCACGCCGAGCACACCAAGGATCGGAGCGAGATCGACGGTCGCATCGGGGAAAAGGGTCAGATTGAATCGCAAGAGACCGTACGTCCCCATTTTGAGCAATACACCAGCAAGGATGACAGACCCAGCCGTTGGTGCCTCGGTGTGTGCGTCTGGGAGCCACGTGTGGAACGGGAACATCGGCACCTTGATTGCGAAGGCCAGACCAAATCCAATGAACAGCCACATCTGTGTGTTTTCGGGGATGTCCATGGCAAGCATCACACGCCAGTCGAACGAAGATGAAGTGCCTATTGCGTCACCCGCAAGTACGCCAAGAACGATGATTCCGGCCAGCAGGAACGCAGATCCGACCGCAGTGAAGATGACGAACTTCAACGCTGCATAGGCTCGTCGCTCGGAGCCCCACATCGAGATGAGGAGGTACATCGGAATCAGCACGATCTCGAAGAACGCAAAGAACACGATCAGATCCAGAGCGAGGAACACACCAAAGAGCGCTCCTTCGAGGACGAGCATGAGGGCCATGTAGGTCTTGACCTTGGATGTGACCGATCGCGAAGCAGCGATAGAGATCGGGAACAACACCGCGGTGAGCGCAACCATAAACATCGAGATCCCGTCCATCGCGAGGGTCCACGAGATCCCGAATCGTTCAGAAAGCACGTAGTGCTCGAAGAATTGGAACGCTGCGAGATCGACGGAGTACTCGACAACCAGGTAGAGCGCCACGGCAAGCGGCGCAATCGAAACGCCGAGCGCCACAGGAAGGATCACCTCGGGCCGTCGCTTTGGCAAGAGTGCGACGATTGCTGCACCGAGGAAGGGCAGGGCAATGAGTATCGACAGGAACGGCATCAGATGCCTCCCCCAAAGATCACCATCGCGACGATCAGTACTATGCCCGCCGCGGTAAGAACCCCTGCGTACGCCCTGACCTTGCCACTCTGGACCGGCTTCAGCGCGGTCCCGACTTCGCGCACACCGGTCGCGACCCCGTGGGCGGCTCCGTCGATGACCTTTTTGTCGGTGTCGGAGGCAAGCTCAGATGCCCACTTTCCCGGGGCGACGATCACTCGACCAAAGAAGTCATCCACACCGAACCCGGCCAGGGCCCGGTCCCACCAGCCACCCACATCGGACGGAAGCGGATCTCGGCTGTAGCGGCGCCATCCATAGACGATCCCGACAGTAGCGAGGACAAGCGTGATGGCGGCGAGCGACCAGATCAGGGCGTCGTCGAGACCCTCGGGATGCAGGATGCCGTGGAACGACGGCTCAAGGAAGTGCTCAAACGCAAACCTGAACGGTGTATTGACGAACCCAAATGACACGGTGAACGTGGCAAGCACAATCAGTGGAATCGTCATGGTTCCCTGGCTTTCATGGGGATGAGTTCCGTCGTCCCATCGTGGCTCACCCATGAACGTGAGAACGAACAGCCGAGTCATGTAGAACGCGGTCAGTACCGCGACAACCATTCCGATCGCCCACACGATGTACCACGCCCCACCTTCGGCAAACACGCGTGCGAGGATCTCATCCTTCGACCAGAAGCCCGCGAACGGGAACATCCCGGAGATCGCAAGCCACGCGGCCCCCATGGTCACGAAAGTGATTGGCATCTTCTTGCGGAGACCGCCCATCTTGTCCATGTTCTGCTCGCCAGCCATCGCGTGGATCACCGACCCTGCGCCGAGGAACAGCAAGGCCTTGAAGAACGCGTGCGTCGTGAGGTGGAAGATCGCAGCGCTGTATGCACCTACACCGATTGCGAGCACCATGTAGCCAAGTTGAGAGATCGTCGAGTAGGCAAGTACCCGTTTGATGTCTTTTTGGGCGATGGCGATCACCGCCGCAAGTAGCGCCGTAAGGACACCCACCGTTGCGACAATGCCACCTGTGACGGGCGCAAGCTCGAACAGGACGGCCGACCTCGCCATCATGAAGACACCGGCCGTCACCATTGTCGCGGCGTGGATGAGGGCAGAAACCGGGGTTGGGCCCTCCATGGCATCGGGGAGCCAGATATAGAGCGGAATCTGTGCAGATTTGCCAGCGGCCGCAACGAACAGAAGCAACGTGATCGCCGTCGCCATGCCGACCGAAAGCACGCCTGGCGCGGTGGCAAAGATCGTGTGGAAGTCGAAGGTGCCGAAGGCAGCGAAGATCAGCATCATGGCGACGAGGAAGCCCCAGTCTCCGATGCGGTTGACGATGAACGCCTTCTTGCCCGCCGCCGCGGCGGAAGGCTTGGTGAACCAGAACGAGATCAGCAGGTAGGACGACAGTCCGACGAGTTCCCAACCAACGAACATCACGGCGTAGTTCGCCGCAAGAACAAGGACGAGCATTGAAGCGATGAACAGATTCAGGTAGGCAAAGAACCGCGGGAACCGTTCATCGCCGTGCATGTATCCGATCGAGTACAGGTGTATGAGGGCACCGACACCCGTCACGATGAGTGTGAGCAGGGCGGACATCGGATCCCAGAGCAGCTCGGCATCAACACCGAGAACGGGGATCCAAGTGAACAGATAGTGCGTCGAGGACTCAGCGGACCCCGACAAGAAGGAAAGCGTAGGTTCAACTGCGAATGCGAATGGGATCCCGACCATTGCCAAGGAAAACCATCCGGCAATCGGTTCACCGATACGTTTCCCGAACAAGAGGTTCACCAGGGCACCCGCAAGCGGGATCACGATAACGAGCCAGATCAGGTCGGTCACGTTCTAGCCCCTCATCTCTGAGAGCTCATCGACATTTGCACTCGACCGGTTCCGGAAGACGGCGACAATGATGGCGAGTCCGACGGTGACTTCTGCCGCGGCCACGACCATCACGAACACTGCAGCAACCTGCCCCTCGATCAGCCCGAGCTCCTTGGACACCGCGACGAAGGTGAGGTTGACACTGTTGAGCATCAGCTCGATTGACATGAACATCACCAGGGCATTCCTGCGAAGCAGAACGCCCGCCACGCCGATCGAGAACAAGCCCGCCGCGAGCGTCAGATACCACGAAGCTGTCACGACGACCGCGATTGCACTGCCCGCCATCACACTGTCCAAAATCACAGCGTCGCCTCCTCGTCTTCGGTTTCGATCCCGAAGTAGGCAAGTGCGATTGTTCCGACTGCTGCGATGGTCAGCAACATCACAGTTGACAGAAAGACGATCGTCCAGGTTCCGAACAGCTCGTCCGAGACGTTTTCTATTGTCCCGTTGAGATCCGGGGTTCCGAAGAGATTCGATCCCGTGACCCACGCGCTCTTGGCTGCAAGCATGATGGCGGCAAAGAGCCCGACGGCGACGATCCCTGTCATGATCCGCTGGCCGGGAATCCGGGGCCCGTACGCGTTCGGGGCGTCGATCCCGATCATCATGAGGACAAACAGGAACAGCGTCATCACGGCACCGGCGTAGATGATGACCTGGACAGCGGCTACAAAGTGGGCGTCCAGGAGCACGTACATCACCGCTATGGCGAACATGGTGGCAAGCAGTCCGATAACCGAGTACACAGGGTTGAGGGATGACACCATCGTGATTGCTCCGACGAGAGCGACGAGCGCAAAGATCCCGAAGACAAGTACCTCAGCCATCGTCTGGCTCCTCGTCTCTCGTTGACCGATCGGTACCGGACTGTCCGACTTCGGCCGGAAGGTCGCCCATCCGTGCCGAGGAAGTCCATGCAACAACACCCTCGTATTCCATGCGACCCGACGGTGATGTCGCACGCATCCAACCATCACCCATCCTGAGTTCGTCAAGGTTGGTCAGGGGACTGGACTCATGCGGGGGATGGTTCGGTGTTCCGTCAGGGTCCACAAGCAACTCTGCTTTGGTATAGATGGCGTCGTCGCGGTCGGTGACTGACATCTCAAAGAGGTGTGTCATCGTGATCGCCTGCGTCGGACATGCTTCAACACACATGGCACAGAAGATGCAGCGAAGCATGTTGATCTCATAGACAAAGCCAAACCGTTCGCCAGGGCTGACCGGGTTGTCCGGTGGATTGTCCTCACCCCTGACGTAGATGCAGTCAGCAGGGCAGACACCGGCACACAATTCGCACCCGATGCACTTCTCCATGCCGTCGGCATATCGGTTGAGCACATGCCTGCCATGGAAACGGTCGGGCTTGACGCGCTTCTCCTTGGGATACTGGCGGGTCACAGGCTTCTTGCGGACCTGCCGAAGGGTCATCGCGAATCCCTTGAACGGGCCGAGTGCGTCTGAAATCCAGCTCATCGCTGTCTCCTCATGACTGACTTCTCAAACCGACTCCTCATGACCACGGCGCTCCAAAGTCTCTGAACCCGAACGCAATGGCGCACACGATGATCCAAGCCAGCGAAACCGGAATGAGACGTTTCCACCCGAACACCATCAGGTGGTCATATCGCATCCGAGGCATCGTCGCTCGCACCCATACGAAGAGGAACACGAGTGCCCATGTCTTGACGAGGAAGTAGACGACCGGAAGGATCCATTGGATGACCGTCGGAGCTCCACCTGGTACCGGACCACCCCATCCTCCGAGGAACAGGGTGACCGTCAGCGCAGAGATGTTGAACATATTCATGTATTCGGCCAGGAAGAACAATGCGAACGGGAGACCCGAGTACTCGGTGTGATAGCCGCCAACGATCTCGGACTCTGCCTCGACGAGATCGAAGGGGGGTCGATTCGTCTCAGCGAACCCAGCGATCAAGAATATGAGGAACGATGGCACGAGCGCAACATTCCACGCCGGTATGAACGATCCGAATGTTCCCTGTTGCACGTTTACGATCTCGGCGATCGATGTTGAACCGGCCAACAAGACGACCGGTACGAGAGCGAGTCCCATGGCCGCTTCGTACGAGATCATTTGTGCGGCGGACCGCACCGAACCGAACAGCGGATACTTCGAGCCAGAGGACCAACCCGCAAGAGCAATTGCGTACACCGCAATGGATGACATTGCGAGAACGTAGAGCAAGCCAATATTGAGGTCCATGACCTGGAGTGCATAGACGGTTCCGTTGATCTCGATCGGGGGACCGATGGGGATGACGAGAAAGATCAACAACGCCGGGACCAAAGACGCAATCGGTGCCAGGACAAAGATGGCGAACTCTGCCTTCGTGGGCCTGATTGCCTCCTTGAAGAAGGCCTTTACGCCGTCAGCGAGGCTTTGAAGGATGCCGAAGGGGCCAGCACGGTTTGGACCAATGCGATTCTGTAGATCACTGACCCACTTGCGTTCTGCCCACACGAGAATGAGGACGGTAAGGAGGAGGAAGACAAAGGCAGCAACAACCTTGATAGCTGCTTCGAGGAAGATGCTCACGCTCCCTCCCTCACGGCCTCAACCGTGACTGCCGGTGCCGCAGGAAACCCTTTGGTGCCGGTGTGGTTGAACGGAACCACAACTGATCCTTGTGCCACCGCCGGATCAAGGGAAACGGAGAATGTGAACTCTCCGCCCACAAGGACGGAATCGCCTTCGGTCACCGCAATGATGGCCGCATCCTTCGGATTGAGACGCGCCACGACCGTGTTCACGAGACCGGCGATGGAAGGGGAATGCCTGGTAGTCACGCCGTCGTCGTAGAGAGATCGGGGCATGTGGAGTGTGAAACGGTCGGTGACAACGGGAACTGACCTGTCGGTCGGAATGTACGCAAGCGGCTGCGCGGCACCTTCCATCGGAACAACAACTCCTGTTCCGTCCGTAGCAAACGTCAGGTAATCGGCAGTGACACCGGCGTAGACCGGAGCCACGGTCGAGATCTCCTTTGTCACCGCACCCACATCGAAAACGTTGAGGTCCGCACCCATGGCCGACGCAATATCGTTGAGGGCGAATGCCACAGACCGAGTTTGACCGCGCGACGGCAGCGCCCCGTGTACAGACTGCACCCTGCCTTCAAGATTGGTGACCGACCCGCTCACCTCACCCCACACCGCGGCGGGAAGGATGAGATCGGCATGTCGCGACGAGTCCGTCACGAACGAGTCGAACGCCATGACGAAATCGGCGGCTTCAAGGGCTTCAGATGCGAGTTGCGGACTCGGACAATCACGCACCGGATCTGTTCCGGTCAGGACGAGCGCCTTGATGTCCCCGGCTTTGGCAGCTTCGAGAATGCTCATTGTGTCAAGGCCGGATCCCTCCGGCAGCAATCCCCATGCTTCCTCAATCCCGACGATCGCCTTCTCGTCCGATGTCGATATACGTCCAGGGAGGAGGTTGGGGGCCAAACCCATGTCGAGCGCACCGAACGTGTTCGCTCTGGTAAGGAGTGGGATCAGGCCAGGACCGTCGAGTGTGCGCCCATAGGCGGCAACCGACTCGGCGATACGTGGATCCTCGGTGATTGACGTGCGACCAAACAGCGTGACAACCGTTCCAGAGGCCAGCAGCTCTCCGACTGGGCCAAGATCCCCGTCACCGGCAACAAGCTTACGAAGCGTGTCTTGGCCGGATCCAGCTCGGTAACGCACTACGTGGGTTGCGATCGAATCGAGCCCGGTTCCCACCGGGTTCACAACCACAAGATTCGCTCCGTTGCGTACAGCTTTGCGGACACGAAGATAGAGGACGGGAAGTGATTCCTTCAGATCTGGTCCCCAGACAAAGATCGTATTGACCATGTCGAGGTCATCGATGGTTGCCCGCGGTGTGACAGCGGCCGCGAGGTGTGGACTGATCCCGTCACCGACTTGGGCATCGACATGTGGTGTGCCGACAACGGACCGCATGAATCTCGAGAGGGTGTATGCCTCTTCATTCGTGCTGTTCGCTCCACCGATCGAGGCGATCTCAGGTCCAAGGAAGCCACCAAGCCGCGTTGCCGCGATATCGATTGCTTGGCTCCATCCGATCTCGGAGAACACGTCGCCGCTGCGAAGGAGCGGCGTGGTGACTCGCTCGTCGGCGTGCATCGCCCCGAAGGAGAAACGATCCTTGTCCGAGAGCCACCCATCATTGACGTGGTCGTTGTCAGCTCCGTACACGCGAACGACCTTGCCTCGGCTCGTGTGGATCTCGACCTTTGAGTGGACGGCGTCGCGCAGAGAGACGGATTGTGTCGTTTCGAGATCCCACGGTCTGGTACGAAAGCGGTAGTCAACGGATGTCAGAGCACCAACCGGGCAGACTTGGACGGTGTTTCCGGAGAAGTAGGACTTGAAGGGTTCGTTGGGGAACGTCAGGATCTGGACGCTGTTCCCTCGCTCGTTGAACGTGATGAGGGGGTCGCCTGCAATGTCATCAGCAACTCGCACGCAGCGATCGCACAGCACGCAGCGTTCACGATCGAGCAGCACAACATCGGAGATTGGGATCGGTTTGGTGAATGTCCGCTTCGCCTCGATGAACCTGCTCTCACCGGGGCCGTAGGACATCGTTTGATCCTGGAGCGGGCACTCGCCTCCCTTGTCACAGACCGGGCAGTCGAGCGGGTGGTTGATGAGCAGAAACTCGAGTACACCCTCCTGGGCCTTCTTGACGACGTCGGACTCGGTATCGACGACCATGCCGTCGTTCACGATCATGGTGCATGAGGGAACGAGTTGCTTGCCCCGCGGCCCTTCGACCTCAACGAGGCACATGCGACATTTCCCGACAGGATCGAGCTTGTCGTGGTGACAGAATCGAGGAATGAACTCGCCAATGTTCTCAGCGGCGGTGATGAGCCGCTGACCGGCCTCCACCGCGTGGTCCACCCCGTTGATGGTGATGGTCACGGTGTTTGCCTCGGTGATCGCCCCGGTGTTCAGATCAGCCATCTGGCAACTCCCGCTGGTTGATCTTTGCCTTGACTTCGTCAAGGAAATACTTCGTGATCGACGTGATCGGTGCTGTCGCAGACGGTCCGAGTGGACAAATCGTGGTCATCGCCGGTGGCCATCTCAGCCCGGGAGAGATGTTGTCTGAGATGTCGAGCAGCAGGTCGATGTCCTGCGGTCTACCTGTGCCGCCCATGATCCGTTCGAGAACATCTTGGAGCCACTTGGTTCCCTCACGACACGGGGTGCATTGTCCACACGACTCGTGAGCGAAGAACCGAACGATGCTATGGGCTGCCGCAACGACATCTGTTGTTTCGTCCATCACAACAACCGCACCCGATCCAAGCATGGTTCCGAGCTCGACAACACCATCGATCGTGATAGCCGTATCGAGGTGCTCAGGGATCAACCACGGAGCCGATGCACCACCGGGAATCCATGTCTTGAGTTCGTTTCCGTCCCTGATACCCCCACCGATTCCGTAGATGAGGTCACGCCATGACATGCCCATCACGATCTCGTAGTTCCCAGGCTTGTTCACGTGCCCCGACAGCGAGAACATCCGAGTTCCTGCGGATCGTTCCGGTCCGATGGACGCGTATGCATTGCCGCCGTTGGCCACGATCCAAGGGACGTTGCTCAAGGATTCAACGTTGTTGACGATCGTCGGCCTCGCATACAACCCCTCAACGGCTGGGAATGGCGGCTTGAGTCGCGGTTCACCGCGGCGTCCTTCGAGGCTGTTCAGGAGCGCGGTCTCTTCACCACAGATGTAGGCACCGCCCCCAAGGTGAACGGAAACATCGAGGGAGAAATCGGACCCCGCTATGTCCTGTCCGAGGTAGCCAGCTTCATAGGCCTCCTCGATGGCACGCTGGAGTCGCCTTGCTGGTTTGGGATACTCACCACGGACGTACACAAATGCTCGGTTGACACCGAGTGCGAAGCTTGCGATCGCTATCCCTTCGACGAGCTGGTGTGGATCCCGTTCGAGGAGCTGGCGATCCTTGAACGTTCCTGGCTCTGATTCGTCTGCGTTCACCACGAGGTACTTCGGGTCGCTGTCAGCGAGGAAGCCCCATTTCATTCCCATGGGAAAACCTGCCCCGCCGCGGCCACGAAGGTTCGACGCCTTGACCTGCTCGACGACGTTCTCCGGCGCCGATGAGGACAACGTGGTTTTCAGCGTCGCATATCCGCCCGTGTCGAGATATCGCTCGATCGTGTTGCTGTCGGAAGGATGGGCCTCCATCCGCGTGGTGAGGATCTGTGTTGTCATCGCGTGTCCCCAGCCGATCCGTAGGGGCCGAACGCAGGAACAGGGGCGATGGCACCAGTTTGCTCAGCCGGTCCCCAGTCAAAAGAGCGTTGACCTCCGAAGAGCTGCTGCATCTCATCGGCAAGAACGACCGTTGGCGTCGTCTGGGTGAGCCATTCGATGAGAGTCCGCGCCTTGTCGGGAGTGATGCCTTCAATCAGTTCGTAGTTGACCTGCACAGCTGGTGCTCCGCCACACGCACCGATGCACTCGACGCGTTCCACCGACACACAACCGTCTTCGCTCGTTTCGCCGTGACTGGCTCCGCTCGCCTCGGCAACGGCGTCGAAGACATCGTTCCCACCGAGAAGGTGGCACGAGATGGATGTGCAAACCGACACTAGGTACGTCCCGACCGGCTCCCGTTTGTACATGGTGTAGAACGAGGCAACCGATCGCACTTGTGTGGGCGTGATTCCAACGAGGTCCGCGACCTCGCGCATTGCGTCGTCAGAGACATATTTGTGTTCAAGGCTTGCGACGTAGAGCAACGGCATGACCGCCGACCGCTTCTCTGGGTAGCTCCCGAGAATCGACTCCGCGCGGGCCTGGTTGCCAGGACTCCAGTGTCCAACGACGGCACGAACGGCTGCAGAGCTCATCGGTCCACGTCTCCAAGCACGGGGTCCGCGGAGGCAAGAGATGCGATCACATCAGCGAGAAGCGAATCGGTCATCATCACAGGGAGGGCTTGTACGGCAGCAAAAGACGGGGCACGCCAGTGCATGCGCCACGGACGCGAGCCACCTTTCGAAACGAGGTAGCAGCCGAGTTCCCCTCTCGGACCCTCGACCGACTGGTAGGCGGCGCCCTCCGGAACCCGGATCCCTTCTGTGAATAGCTTGAAGTGGTGAATCAACGCCTCCATCGACTCGTCAATGCGTTTCCGTGGTGGAGGCGTGACCTTGCGGTTCTCTGATCGATAGTCCCCTGACGGCATCGCATCCATCACTTGTTGGACGATGCGAAGCGATTGCCGCATCTCCTCCATACGGACCAACCATCGGTCGTTGACATCGCCATGGAGTCCGGTCGGAACGTCGAATTCATACTGTTCGATCCCGCAATACGGATTGGTCTTGCGCAGATCCCAGTCCAGCCCTGAGGCGCGTGCCATCGGGCCCGTAACGCCGTACTGCTTGCACTCCTCGGGGGTCATGACACCAACACCCATTGTGCGATCGATGAAGATTGGGTTGTCGTTCAACAACTCCTCGTATTCATCAATCCCGGCGGTGACCGTTGCGATGAGGTTTACGACGTCGTCCTCCCACCCATCTGGCAAATCAGCTGCAACGCCGCCGACGCGTATGTAGTTGTGGTTCATACGCAGACCGGATACTTTTTCGAAGAAGTCGAGACAGATCTCGCGTTCGCGCCATCCGTAGATCATCATCCCCAGGGCACCAATGTCCATGCCCTGCGTTGCCGCCCATAGCAAATGACTGGACACGCGGTTCAACTCGGTCATCAGGACACGGATGGCACTGGCTCGCTCCGGTACCTCAAGCCCAAGAAGTTGTTCAACGGTGAGGGAAAACGCCAGCTCATTGTGAAGCGGAGAGAGGTAGTCCATTCGGGTGACATTCGTTGCGCCCTGGGCGTAGGTGAGTGTTTCGGCTGTCTTCTCCATCCCCGTGTGGAGATAACCAATGATCGGCTTCACCCTTCGAACCGTCTCACCCTCAATCTCCATATGAAGGCGAAGCACGCCGTGGGTTGACGGATGCTGCGGACCCATGTTGATGATCTGGCGTTCCTCGGGTACGACCGTTGGTTCACTCGTGTAGTCATCGTCGACCACGATGCCGGCCTGCATCGCAGCACCGGGGTCGTCGGCCTCGGGAAGCATTTCCTGGGCACCCTCGTTCGTGGCGGTCGAAAACGGAAACCGCTCCTCGGTGCCGCTCACCCAGATGTCGTGCGCTTGGCGTCTGGCCCCTGCAACTGACGCTGCCTCTGGCTCGTGGCCAGCAACATTGCCGATGTCAGTCGTCGGTTCGGAGGCGGTATCAGTCGTGTCACTCATAGATCCGCGCTCCCTTCCTTGAATTGGACGGGGACTGCACCGACCGAAGCGTCCTTCCGCAGCGGATATCCATCCCATTCGTCTGGAAGAAGGATCCGCGTCAGGTCGGGATGCCCTGGGAAATCGATGCCGAACAGGTCGTACGCCTCGCGCTCGTAGAAGTTTGCACCGATGAACAGGCCGGAAATCGTCGGAACAGTTGGGTCGTCGTATGGGGCCCTGGTGGAGATGATGATCCGCTGATTGGCGGTCGCGGACAGCAGGTTCACACCAACTTCAAAGCGTGGGGCTTGGGCGAAGTGGTCGACGGCGAAGAGATCGACAAACATGTCGAATCCAGCGTCCTTAGCCGCGGCGACTGTCGACACATACGCAGAGATTGGCACGGAAACCATGTGATATGTGGTGTCGGAAGACGCGTACTTCTGCTCGACGACGGTTGCGCCCTCCACGTCGCTGATCACAGAAGCCACCAGGGTATTGTCGGTCAGGGGGGCGCGAACGTGGCCAACAGGATCGGCACCAGCCTCGCCGAGTGCGGTGGTCGTGTTGATAGCGTCGGCGTCCACAGACGTTCGTTCGTCTGCCATCTCAGAAGACCCCCGTCGAGTTGCGGATCTCTCCATCCATGATCATCTTCTGGAGACTCAAGATGCCATGCATCAACGACTGGGGCCCGGGAGGACAGCCAGGCACATACATATCGACGGGAACCACCTGGTCGACGCCCTGAACCAACGCGTAGTTGTTGAACATGCCACCGGTCGATGCGCATGCACCCATCGAAATCACCCATTTGGGTTCTGCCATCTGGTCGTACACCTGTCGCAGTACCGGCGCCATCTTCTGGCTGACCCGACCGGCCACGATCATCAGATCCGCCTGTCGCGGCGATGCCCGGAATACCTCCATGCCGAATCGCGCAAGGTCGTTGTGCGCAGCTCCGGTTCCCATCATCTCGATCGCACAGCAAGCAAGGCCGAACGAAGCTGGCCACATCGAGTTCGTCCGCGCCCAGTTGACTCCCTTTTCAAGGGTGGTCATGAGGAAACCGGGTTCCGAAGAAACGCCAGCCATCAGGCTGCTTCCTCAAACGTGGCATCCGGGGCAACGACCGCGCGGTAGCGTGCGCGACTGGCAACATTCCAGTCGAGGGCACCACGCTTCCAAACGTACGCGAGCGTTTCGATCAGCATCAACATGAACAGCACAACGGCGCCAATCCCCGCCCAGCCGAACTGCTCCATGCGTACCGCCCAGACAAACAAGAAAATGATCTCAACATCGAAGATCACAAAGAGCATGGCAACGAGATAGAACTTGACGGGGAACCGGTGAACAGGATCCTGCAGAGGAACGATCCCACATTCGTATGGGGCAAGCTTCTCTGGAGTCGGGTTATTCGGAGCTAGCTTTTTCGATACATACATCGACACTCCGGCGAAACCAATACCGAGGATTGACATCAAGGCGATGGGTAGGTAATCGGCGAACTCCATAGCCGCTGAGGATACTGACGCCCCGGTTCGACCCGAAATCATCGCGCACGGATTCAGCGTCGGATTCATGTCGTCCTAACCTGAAAGGATGACGACACGAATCCCGTCGGCGACCGTCGCGAGGCTGCCTCGATACCTCCGCTGTTTGTCTGACATGGCTGAGACCGCTTCGGGGTGCTCCTCCGAAGAATTAGCTGGGGTGGCCGGTGTCAACGCCGCGCAGGTTCGCAAGGACCTTTCCTACCTCGGGAGTCATGGCACTCGAGGGGTCGGCTACGACATCGGTGAGCTGCGCGCCCAGATTCGCAAGGCACTCGGGATGCTCAACGACCATCCCGTTGTAATCATCGGCGCCGGAAACCTCGGAACCGCCCTCGCAAATTATGGTGGATTCGAAAACTGGGGTTTCGAGATTGAAGCAATCGTCGATGTGGACGAAGACAAGATCGGCACCCACATAGATGGACTCGTCGTCGAATCTCTCCACCGTCTCCCGCAGATCGTCAAGGCAAAGTCAATCAAGATCGGAATCATCGCCACTCCCCCTGCCGCCGCGCAAAGCGCCGCTGACCGACTCGTCGAGGCTGGGGTCAAATCCATCCTCAACCTCGCACCGATCACCCTCAAGACGCATGAGGACGTCTCGGTCCGACGGGTCGACCTCTCAACCGAACTCGGGATACTGGCGTATCACTTGAACAGGCCGTAGGGCCTGTTCAGCTTTCAGCTCTAATCCCGTCCTCCCTTCAGGGGGGACAGCAGACGAGCGCAGCGAGGATGCAGGGGGCCCGGGGAGCCTGCGACCACGAGAGTGCGTAGGCTTCGCCGGATTTCTGCTTCGAGTCACTTCTGGAGGCCGGGGCTCGCAGGCTCGCAGGCCCCCCTGATTCGACTATGTCGAATCCGTCCCCCCTGAAGGGGGGACGCCATGGTCGCTGTAAGCCGAGTGATTTCGCCAAAGGCGAAATCACTCCTCCACATCTGCCTCGTAGCGGGTAAGGGCGACCGTGAACATCAGGAAGAGGACGAAGGCACCAAGGGACATCGCTATTGCTGGGAGACGCATCTGGAGGGCACTGAGCCCTTCGAGGTTTGCAGGTCGGATGCCTCTTGGTGCGTAGACCGTGAACAGAATGCCATTGACGGTCAGCCAGCCAAACGTGGCGGCGCCGGTGAGCAGGAAGGCAAGGCGCTTCCCCACGTCCGTCCACAGCACCATCCAACCGGCTCCGATGAAGACGATCACAGCTCCGGCCACGATCACAATCCCGCGGGCTGCGACGGACAGGTCGCTGTGCTGCCCGGTCTCCTCATCGAATTGATCGAACACAATCCCAACCGTATTGATCGCAAGGTCTCGGATGAACGGCACCATGGCGAGCAGGGACAGGACGAAGGCGATCAGCCCGAACGTCTCAAGCTTTGACAGCCCGGACTCGTCCCTGCGGACGACATCGATGAAGTCACGCCTGAAGCCCGGCATCACAATGTCCTCTCGTACTTGGCAATGAGCTCAATCTGGGTCACCGACAGGATTTCGCCAAACGCAGGCATCCGCCCCGATCCGAGGCCGTTGATCCCGTACTTCTTCGAATCCTCAGATCCGTCGATGATGAATTTGATGTGATCTTCGATTCCGGGGAACTGGATGACTGCGCGGTTGTCGAGAAGCGAAGGACCCCACGCCCCCGATCCAGTGCCCTGTTCAAATGCCGAGCCCGCGGAGTATCCACCTGTGTGGCAGCGAGCGCAGTATGCGTTGAACAACCCGGCGGCCTGCATTGCCTCTTCCGTCGTGACCTCCATCTCGGCTGCCTTTGCGTCATAGTCGACGTCCCACAGTTGTGTCCCGGCAGCCGCGTTCAGGAAGTCAAGACCGGTGACCAGGTCAGCAAGGAATGCGTCCTCGCGGTCGGACGTGACTCCGAGCAGTAGCACCTCAGTTTCGACAGCATTGAGGAGTTCGCTCGCCGCCTCAAGGTCAGGCAGAGGTGCCTTCGAAATAGGATCTTCGTTCGAGAATGCATTCGTCGGGTCAAAGGTGAACGAGTAGATGTCCTGAGAAGCCGGTGGGGCTCCCACAACGGCCTGAAGCGTGGCGTTGGCCATCGCCGTCAGCGGCCCCTCAACGACATCGGCCAACCCATCCCTGTCCGCGTCGGGAGCGGGATTGGCACACGTGGCAGTCACGAGTGCCGCCGACTCGACGGTGCACGAGCCATCGGCTTGGAACAGGTCCTTGATGTCATCTGGGAAGCCACCAATGATGCCGAGCTGGCGGCCAGCGTCTTTGACCAACGCAATCTTCGCCTCCTGGGCAGTGATCAGATCCTGAGTGGTGATCGCACCGCCCTCAATCGCCGCCAGTGCCAGGGTGGTGAGGGATTCTGCTTGTGCAAATGCTTCTTGCTGAGTGATCTGGATCGAATTGAGGAATGCCATGACCTGATCGACTTCCTGCACGGTCATGGCGCCGCCGCCTTCGAGACCGTTCGCTGGCATGGGCGTGCCATCACGTCCATAGACGATCCAATGCTTGACCTCATCTTCGGTATATCGAAAGAAGATGTCGTTGAGCGACGGAACCTTCCAGCTGGTGGCGACTCCCGAGCGGGCTTCCGTGAACGGTGCCGCACCACCGCCAGCAGACGGTCCATGGCAATTGACACATTGGAACCCGTCGATGCCGTACCAATGTGCGCCTGCGGCAACGTCCTCTTCAACAATCATCTCTGCAGCTTCAGCTTGGCGGTCGGGTTCGTTGAGGGCGTACCACGGCATCGCTATCGCAAGCAGGATCGATCCGAACAACGCAGCACGAAGGACACGGGTCAGCTTTGCGTTCTCAAGCTCGTCGTCCGACATCGGTTGAGAGAGGTTCGGCGGTGCAGCTTCGTTGGCCGCTGCCCTCTTTCTTCGCGTGTTGACATATAGGTATGCCATCCAACCGAGCAAGAGCACAACCGCAAGCGAGAGGACGAGCGCACCCATACCGACACCACCGGTTGAGACCGGTTCGGCGCTTTCGGTCGCGAAGACAAAACCCAGTGTGCGGACGATGGCGGCATCAAACACAGAAGGGTCCTTGGGGATAGAGGACCGTGAAGTGCTTGGAGCGCGATGTTTGGACGATGTTTCCCGTCTCCACGATCAGGTCGCCAGCATCGTTGACCGAGACACCAAAGCGGTCAAGGTTTCTCGGTGCTGGGCCCTGGGAATACTCACCGTGGCCGTTGTATTTGGAACCGTGACACGGGCATTCGAAACCCTGCGATGACTCACATGAAGGAACCCGGCACCCAAGGTGGACACAGCGCTGCCACAGGGCCATGAGCCCGACGCCGTCCGATTCGCCCCCAGCGACGACGAAGGGAACCGTCTCGTAGGACGATCCGGGGAGTTTCGACATGTCGAAGGGGACGATCCACGCCTGAGCAGGTGGGATGAACTTGGGTACGATGGCGCCCGCGACGAGGACCTCGGCCTTGAGCTCTGAAACCTTGCCAGCGTTGATGGGTGTTCCGAAGCCGCCCTTGAGTTTCGGCCACATGAAGGCGAGGCTCGCGAGGGTGAACTGCAGCATGAAGAGGCCGAACACGGCGGCAAGCGCACGGTTGAAGAACTTCCGGCGGGTAATACCGTATTCCTCTGTGGAAATCTTCTGTTTGGGAGGGTCTTCCTCGAACTCTGCAGGAGCGGCAACCATCGTCGCAACGCCACCCTCGCTGCCGCCACCAGCCTGGGCCTCGGCGAGTCTCGCACGCCGAGCACTATCAGCTTTGACTGCCTTCCGATCGAGCTCGGCCGGAGTTGCGGCACCCTCCGATTCAGAACGGCGCACCGCAACAGCGATGATGCCAGCAAGCGCAACAACGCCGGTTCCGATGAGGATGAGGATGAAAGTGGTTGTGTTCATTCGAGCAGTGTCTTTAAGTCATCGAAGAATATGCCGTCTCGCCAGGGGAACACAAAGTTGAATCCCGGTCCTCTGAAGAACGATCCGAAAATCGTGAGGATCGAGGCTGCCATGAAGAAGACGGTGAAGATCGCTATTGCGAGCTTGCGATCAGACGGGCGGACGGACGGGTTCCGATCCACATATGGAATGAACATCAGGGCAATCATCCCAAACGTCGGAAGGAGCACGCCGGCAACTTGAGGATCGAAGTACGCGAGCAACTCCTGGAGACCGAGGAAGTACCACGGTGCTTTCGACGGGTTCGGCTGTGAGTTGAAGTTTGCGAACTCGAGCAATGGTGCGTCGATGAACGCAGACATCAGGGTGAGCAGCGCAAGCATCACCAGGAGTGCAACGAATTCGATTGCAAGCAAATGTGGCCAAACGTTGACCTTGTCCTGCGGCTCCTTCGACGTGCCCTGGATCGCTCCAGCCTTGACGACGGTCAAGAGCCTCTGTGTACGAACGCCGGGGGGTGGGCCAGCAACCGGAGGTGGCCCTCCAGCGGCCGCCGGACCGGCTTGAGCTGCAACGGTGGTGGCGGCCGCACCTACGCCAGCCATTGCCGGTACCGCGGTCCCATCCTTGCGCGCACGTGCCAACATCCCGCGCTCGAGGAGGGAGCGTGGTACTCCGAACGTGGTCGACTCTGCGTCGAGATCCCGCACCGGACCACCAGCGGCAGCAACTGGTGCAACAGCGGCGGCAGCGGGAGCTGCGGCGCCGGCTGGCGGGGCTTCACCCTTCATCTCAGCCAGCACGACCTCGAAGGGTCTTCCGTCAGCCTTTGCCCTCGCCTCGGCTGAACGCCTCAGGAGATTCTCTGGTAGCTGTGCCACACGATCTCCTTACAAGGGTCCAGATATGCCGCCATCTTTACGGACCCGCCAGAAGTGGACGGCCATGAAGATGGTGATAACGAACGGAAGGAATAGGACATGGAGGACGTAGAAGCGCAGCAATGTATCGGCAGTGATCTGGACTCCACCCACAAGAATGAATGACACCTGTTGGCCGAACACCGGCGCGTAGGCGCCCATATTCGATCCAACCGTGACCGCCCAAAGTGCAAGCTGATCCCATGGCAGGAGGTAGCCGGTGAACGACAGGAGAAGTGTCAGCAGGAGCAGGATGATGCCGACCACCCAGTTGAATTCTCGGGGTGGCTTGTAGGCACCGTGATAAAACACCCGTGTCATGTGGAGGAACACCGTGATCACCATGAGGTGGGCACCCCATCGATGCATGTTGCGCACCAGCTGACCGAATGCAACGTCGGTTGCGAGAGCTTGGAGGTCGAAGTAGGCCGCTGGGGATGTTGGGCGGTAATAGAACATCAGGAAGATGCCGGTCACGGTGAGGAGGATGAAGAGGAAGAAGCTCAGGCCGCCGAGGCAGAGTGTGTAGGACAGCTTGACACCGTGACGCTTCACCTTCACCGGATGAAGGTGATACAGCACGTTATTCATCACCACATAGGCGCGGTTTCTCGGCGAGTCTCCACCATCGGCCCGTGCGGGAGAGCCGGGACGAAAGATCGAGTTCCACACCTGGGAATTGCGAAGATGGGTGCCCATCCCCTTCACGGCGGTGAGTACTCCGCCTTTCCCCTTCTCGTCTGCCACGTCCGTGTCTCTCCTTCTCGTTCCCTACCAGCGAACGCCGTACGAAACGCCGCTCTTGGTGTCCCTGGCGCCAGTGTCGTATTCCCACGGTGCTGAGTCATAATCGCTCACCTGATCCGCAAGGGATCCTCCGAACTTGCCGATCGTGATCACGTTTGTGGGACAACGGTCGACGCATAGTTTGCACCGTGTGCATTCCGTGTCGTCAATCAGGAACAATGCTCCGTTCTCTTCCTTGGCATTCGGATCGTCAACACCGAACGTTTCGGTCACGATGTCTGGCGTGAGGAAGTGGATGCATTTCCACGGGCAGATGTCCACACAACCGGCACAGAGGATGCATTCTGACTCATTGATATGAATGAACTGTTTGGGCTTGACCGCTGCCGTCATGTACGCCGTGTCGACAATGGCAAGTTGATAGTCATCGCGGATCGGTGGGGTCTCGAGCCAGGCTTCTTTGGCCATCAGCGGTCCGCCCGCATCGGTCGTCCGTAGTCCGAAACCGGGGCTGGCTTCGGCACATCTGTCTTCTTCGCCCGCTCCTGGATCTGATACATGATGACCGCGACGACGATGAGCATCATGGTGGAATAGCCCGCCGAGATCATGTCTTTCAACGCGGCGTACGAAATCTCCACAGTGTTGTTGAGAACGAGAACAGGCGGAACGGCTATTACAACTTTCTGCGGTGTCCATTCCAGTGTCGACTGCGCGAGCGTGAGGAACTGGTTCGGGATGACCGCGAACAGAATCATCATCAAAGCGGCGAAGAGCACGGCTCCCAGCATCGCTCTGGCCCACGTAAGCGTCCGGTCGTAGATGAACCCGAACGTCGCCCCAGCCATCGCGAGAAGAACGCCACCGAGCGCAATCGATTGGAAGATCGTGACGATCACCCAGCCTCGCGGCATGAACGAATAAAGGGCCTTACCAAACTCATCGACTTCGGGGGCCTCGGACATGTGTACAGCCACGGAAGCAAGGATCGCGGTAGCGATCCCGACCAGGATCGCGAGATATCCGATGGCAAGTCGTCTGCGTTCGTTCAACCGTGTTCCTTCGTGACGCCGTCATTGTAACGCTCCGCGATCACTCTGATAATCACGCACAAGCACTGAGTACCTGGCCTCAGATGCCTTGCTGCCTGCCAACGGATGGAATACATGTGACCTCCGTCGTACGGCTAGAGTTCCAACCGCCGAAGGACGGCAGGGCAACACACCGTATGCAGGAGGAAGCCCCCAGCGTGAGCGCGGAAACTTCGACAATAGACATCCCACCGGGAGAGTCGACGACGACCGCTTCGGCCACTGCGAAACGGTTCCTCATGGTCGCCGCAGGCTTCTTGGTCCTCGGACTCACGCTCGTCGGCATCGCTGCGTTTCAGGGAGTGCTTCCTGATCTTCTCTCCGGATCGGCCTCGACATCGCCCGGACGACTCGCACCGGCAGGCCGCAGCCTCTTGATGGACGGCTGGATCATTGCCGGCCTCCTCGGTGCATCGCTGTTTGCCCTCTCGCAGTCAACCCGAACCGAAATCAGACGTTCGGCACTCGCAACTGCATCGCTGCTGCTCATCGTCGTTGGAACACTCGGTGGAGCGATCGGAATCATCGTGGGCCTGCAAACCGGTATCACCGGATTCGAGGCACCGCTGTGGGCCCGAGCCATTGCCGTCGTCGGGTTCATCCTCGCAGCGATCTCGATCTCGTCAACGGCGATGGCTGCACGGGGCAGGCTTGGGACAACCGGCTGGTATCTGACCGCTGGTGCATGGTGGCTCGCTCTCTCGGGTGCGGTCAGCCTCGTCCCTCCGATGGATGGGATCGGCGGCTCAGTCCAAACGGCCTTCGCATCGGCGAGCATCACCGGATTCTTCGTGATCGTCACCAGCGTCGGACTCATCTACTTCGCAGCAACGTCGCTCACAGGGACGGACCCGAGCGCACCGCGCCCGCTGGGAGCGATCGGCTTCTGGTCGCTTGCGGTGGTCTGGGGTTCCATGAGTGCGACCGGCCTCATGTTCTCCGCAGCACCCGATTGGTATGAGACCCTCGGCGTAGGACTGGCAATCGCGGCATTCGTACCACTGCTCGCCATCGCCACCGACTTGGGTTTGATCCTCAAGGGATCCGTGTCAAAGATTGCTGATAGGGCGACCGTGCGGTACGCAACTGTCGCGTTCGTAGCCCTCGGCGCAACAACGATGCTCAACGTGTTACTCACCTTCCGGTCCACTAGTGCGATCGTTCAATCGACGAGCTTCAGCCAAGCAAAGGATCTCCTCGTTGTTCTTGGTATTGGTTCGTTTGCGCTCTTCGCCACCCACTCAATCATTCGAGGTGGAAACCGCACTGGCAACCCGCTTCACTTCAGCTGGTCAGTGGCGGGCCTCACAGGAGTGGCATTCGGAACCATCGCCGGGGGCGTCGTTGCGGGATTTTCGTGGGCGTCTGGACCGGCAAGTGGATCATTCGCCAACAACGGGAGCGCGTGGGAGATCACGGCGGTATCTACGGAGCCGTTCGCCTGGATCACCGCAGTTTCTCTCCTTTTGTTTGCGGCAGCCCAGCTTGTTTTCGTCGTCTCCCGGCCTCCCACGGGCGTACCCGAATCGGTAGGTATGGTCGACGGAGCGATCGACTATGACCTCGAGTTTGAGGGCGACGTTCTTGCACCGAACTGGAAGCGGTTGGCGTGGGGGGCAGCGTTTGTGTGGATCGCGGCAGCTTTGTTCACGGGGGTATTCCCCGCGATCGATCCGGCGAACACGGAATCGACAATCCTCGGCGACGAAGTGCGGACATACCCGGCGGGTTCAGCCGAACTCGCTGGTCGAAACATCTACATCTCCGAAGGCTGTATCGAATGCCACACACAATCGGTTCGACCGGTCGGTACAGACGTCGGTCTCGGACCGGTCAGCATCGCGGGAGACTATGTCCACGAGAATCCTGCCCTTGTCGGCCACCTCAGGGGTGGCCCCGATCTCATGCATACGGCAAGCTCGGAGGCGTTCAATCCCGGTTTCTTGAAGGTGCATCTCGATAATCCGAGGATCTCCAAGGATTGGTCCACGATGCCGTCGTATTCATATCTGTCTGACGCCGATATGGATGCGTTGGTCAGCTACATCGAGACGCTGAGGTAGCACGATGGAAGAACTCCTCAACCAGGTTGCCGAGATCCGTGGGATGCCTGCATCCCTGGTGAAGCGATCTGCCGAAGCTCGGGCAGAGAAGGAGGGCATGACGCTTGAGGCCGTGCTTGCCGAGTGGGCCGGCGTTGAGGTACCGGCCGAGGATGGTGCACCAGAACCCGAGCAGACGATTCCCGCTGAACCCACCCCATCCTCCGATGACGACCATGCCCATGAATCTGGCGATGATTCTGGCGTGCCGAGAGAGATCACGACGGATTATCTGATCAAGCTGGCTGCCGACGCCAAGCGGATGCCGCCGAAGCTGATCCTGAGTTCAGCAAGGGCTAGGGCTGACCATGCAGATACACCTCTCGATGAAGTCCTTGCGGGATGGGCTGGCGTTGATCTTGATGAATTGAAGGAACAGGCGGCGGCTGCAACCGACACCCCACAGCCGACGACCGAAGACCGCCCTGTAGAGGAATCGGAGCCTGAGGAGCCCGTCGCACCGGTAGTCGCGGCGGTGGCTACTGGAATGGGGATGGATGAGCTGTTGGAGAAGGTTGCCGAAGCCAAGGGGATGCCTGCGGCACTCGCAAAGCGTTCAGCCGAGGCACGTGCGAAGAAGACCGGTGAACCCCTCGAGGCGGTTCTTGCCGAGTGGGCCGGAATTGATCCGTCGACGATCGCGTCATTCGAGCCCACCCCAGAACCTGCTCCGGTCGACGACGTCGAAGCAACCGAGCCCGCCGACTCTGAGCCAGCCGACGCCGATGCTGACAATGAGACACTAGGTGACAATGCAGTGTCCGCCTCGTCCGACGAAGTCGAGATCATTGAAGCAAGTGCTGGAGATGTCGAGGAGGAGGACGCCGAGGCGCCAAGCGGCAAGATCGGTCGATACCCCGCGTGGCTTGCCGCAGCGTTCCTGATCATTCCCCTCCTCGCCGTTACCTACATACTGATCTCGCCTAACGGACCCCAATGTGGAACGTCAGGACAACTCCTCGTCGATCCGGTCACGGGCAACGCCGTCAACTGCGATGGATCCGCGTACGGCACTTCAACTGCCGACTACTTCGGAAACGGTGCCACCATCTATGCACAGTGCCAAGCCTGCCATGGCGCTGACGGATCCGGTGGTGGAGCAGGACCTGCGTTCACCGATGGTGGGATCCTCACAACCTTCCCAGCGGGCTCGTGCTCTGATCAGATTCAGTGGATCACCCTCGGTACGAGTGGTTGGCCGGATCCAACGTACGGCGCCAACGCGAAACCCGTCGGAGGGTTTGGCTTGATGCCTGCGTTCGGCTCGACACTCGACGAAACCCAGATCGCCGAGGTGGCGCTGTATGAACGTGTCCAGTTCGGCGGCGAGGACCTTGCTGAGGCCGAAGCCGATTGTGGGTTCACCGAAGACGGCGCCGAAACCACCGACGGAGCAACGGTAGAAGCCGCGGGATAGAGCTCACAGCTCACAGCTCTCCGACGTCGGTAATCCGTAGTCCGTAATCCGTAATCGGTTCTCCCCTCATTACCCTCGCGTGCATGACCGCTTCCTCCCCCTCTGGCTCATCCGTTCTCGTTGTCGGTGGCGGCCCCGGTGGGGCATCGGCAGCGTATTGGCTTGCACGCAACGGATTGGATGTTCATCTTGTCGAAAAGAAGCGCTATCCCCGTGAAAAGGCCTGCGGCGATGGTCTAACACCCAGAGCTATCCACCAACTACTCGAGATGGGGTTCGATTTCGACGGTCTCGACTTGCACCGGATCGACGGTCTTCGGTCCTATGCGGGCGATCTTGAGATCGAACTGACGTGGCCCGAGCACTCGGTGTTCCCGAACTGGGGAGCAACCATGCGCAGAGCCGATCTTGATGGGACTGTCGCCTCGCTCGCAGAGGCTCAGGGTGCTGCTGTCGAACAGGGCACCGAGGCAAAACCCATCCTCGAAAACAACACGGTCACCGGGGTGACTTTGAAAAGCGCCGATGGCGTGCGTGTCGTCCACCCCGACTACGTCGTCATCGCAGACGGATCAAATTCTCGCTTCGGTCGGAGCATCGGAGCGAGTCGCCGACGGGACTATCCGTATGGACTGGCGGTCCGAGCGTATTACGAGAGCCCTAACTCAGACGATCCGTTCATCGAAAGCCAACTCGACATCCGGGACAAGAAGGGTCGTGCAATGCCGGGCTATGGGTGGGTGTTCCCGCTCGGTGACGGTGAGATCAATGTTGGCGCAGGACTGGTGTCGACTTTCAAGGGTTGGAAGGAGGTCAATACCAGCCACATCTTGGAGGCCTACTCCGAGGCGCTCCCAGATCACTGGAAGGTTGACTCCGTGACACCCCATACGAAGCCGATCGGTGGAAAACTCCCCATGAGCTTGTCGGTTGGACCGAAGGTTGGTCGCAATTGGCTGCTTGTCGGTGACGCATCGGGCGCTGTGAACCCATTCAACGGCGAAGGCATCGACTACGCCTATGAAACCGGCCGGATGGCTGCCAGGCATGTCGCTTCAGCCGCAGCCGGTGGTGCGTTGAGCGACTACGCAGTCGAACTCGAGGATGTGTACGGCGACTACCACCGGGTCGCTCGGGTGTTCGTCAGGGCCATCGGAAACCCAACCGTGATGAAGACGCTGACGACCGTTGGGCTCCGTTCGAAGCCGTTGATGGAATGGACGCTCAAGGTCATGGCAAACCTCCTCGACCCGGAGGAAGCCAAGATGTCAGAGCACGTCTACAACGCCATCGAGAGAGTCGTCAACGCGGGACAATGATTTCGGATTTCGGATTTCGGATTTCGGATGCAACCCGACTTCTGGCTCTCGTCGTCAGTCATAGTGGCGAAGGTCGTCCCATATCGATGCGAGAGACGCAGTCGGTTCGGAACAGATCCAGATCTCTGTTCCGAATTCGTCGTTCGGAAGCCCCGCTGAGTTCGTGATATTGGCCCGAGATTCGATGGTTGGACAAATGCTGCGCATCGCTGCCGGGACATATCCGATACCAACAATCGGGCCGTCAGTGCCGGAAGGTCCCCAATGCCAATAGTTGTTGTGGCCGGACACAGGCTGGGGTAGTCGGCCAGCACCGATGACTTCGATCGCACCTGCTTGTCCGTAGTTGCCAGTGAAGACCGTTGCCGTCAGTTGATCGCCTTGTGAAAGAGAGTCGAATACGACTTCCACCTGATCGACGAACTGGTCCCATCCGTAGGTTTCGCCGAGTTCGCCGTTGACCTCATTGAACGGCTCGACCATTGATGGTGGCAGTACGGGGAGTGCCAAAGGGATTCCGACGAGGGCGCCGACTACTGCGAGCCCGATGACGGCCCGTCGCACACCCGTGGTCCGGCGGTCAAGGGACACCGCTCCAGCCGCGAGAAGCGGCAGATACAAGGGAGCCACGTAGTAACCCTGCCCACCGACGAAGAGGAACAGGGTGAACAGCAGAACAAACGCGATCGGAAAGACCCTCCACTGTTTGCCTCGGACGTCGCGCACGAACCACACGCATCCGATGGCGGCTGGGATGAAGAGAAAGACCGACAGGATCGCGAGTTGGAGCAGGAGGTAGTCAGCCGAACTGTCCGCCGATTCGGCAAGCGCCGAGGCCATCTCCAGCTGTGCCCAGTCGTTCAAACCCTGCCAAACAAGATTGGGTGTTGCGACCAGGAGAGCGACCCCGGCCCCGATCCAGGGCCAGACGCCGCCGAGGATGCGGCGCTGCGGTGTCGCGAGCAATCCGATCAGGAGCGCAACCACGAGGGCCACGATGATGTTCTTGTTCAGCATTCCGAGTCCAATCGCAGCTCCGACAGCCACCCACCAGCGGGGATCCGCTCCATCAATGATGCTGGCGACCAACAAGATGACCACCACCCACACGAGCACATCAAACGTCGTGGTCGAGAGCAGATGCCCAACCGCAAGGAAGAAACCAGAACCCGCTGCTAAGAATGCGGCCAGCGTCGTTGACCGGGCAGAACCGCCGAACCTTTGAGCGATCATTGCCGTGACAACAATCACACCGCCCGCACTGAAGGCAGGAATGATTCGCAGGACGGTCGGATTCACCCCACCGGGAAGAAGATCCATTGCCCTTGCAACCAGGGGTGTGAAGGGAGGTTGGTCGACATAGCCGAAGGCGAGTCGACGTCCCGCGGCAACGAAGTACAACTCATCTCGGTGGAACCCGTAAAGAGCGGAAACGGCGAGCAGCATCGCCACGACCACCCCAGCAATCGCCCAGACGTTCCGTGGGATTCGGAACGGCTCAGACATGTTCGCGGAGGTGTCGGGCCACGATTTCTGGATCGATCCTTCCCTCGTCGATCACGTCACCGGGAGCCGCCTCAAGTACCGGGACCCGATCGTTGTATCTCTCAAGAAGTGCGAGGTCGAGATCAATATCGATGATCTCGATTTCGTAGCCGGCGGCAGCAGCAATAGGGCGAACAACCGCGAGCGCTTCATTGCACAACGGGCAGCCCTGTCTCGTCAGAAATCGGATGCCGGTCACCGTGGAGCCCTCACTATCGTCACCGCGGTGAGACCCGTCACCTCGATCGCCGTTTCCGTACTGCTTGCGTTCATCGTGGTCGCATTCATCATCAAGCTTCTCACGGGTGGACTGACACCGTAGCGGATAGAAGCTGGGCGATTTCGGAGAAGTCCAGGTTGAACGCGGTTGGTGGGATTCAGGTGCGGTCACGGGACCGCTCGGGTCAAGGTGGGGCCCGAGTTCCGTCGGAAGTCGGAGCGAGACCGTGCGTGGCAGGGGCCGGGGCGGGTTCGTTGGGTTTCGAGAATCCGGGAGGTTCGACCGTCATCCGTTCGCGAGAGACGAGCCCTATCTGGTCGGGGTGTGGGGGTTGGTGATAGGTGACGCCCAGGGGTGAGGTCCATCCGATTTCACCGGTTTCGGGGTTGGTGCTGTAGGTCCAGCCTTTGTCGTGGCGCATCTGATGGTCGTGCTCGCACAACGGCGCAAGGTTCGCAACAGCCGTTGGTCCGCCGTTGACGTGTTCGATGCGGTGATCGATGTCGCATTGGTTGGCAGGCATCCGGCAGCCTGGGAACACACATCGCAGGTGGAACATCTCAACGATCCGACGCTGCTCAGCGGTCGGACGTCTCCTGGTCGTGCCAAGGGACACAACTTCACGGGTTGTTGGATCGGTGACGGCAAACCGGAATTCTGCTTTCGGGTTCTGTTCGGCTGTCTGGCGGGCGATGTCGGCAATCACGGGGCCATAGCCCCCGAGATCACCGGAACGCGATGCCAGACCGGTGAGTGTTTCGAGATCAACACGGATGTCGACAACGCCTCGCCCGATGCGGTCGTGGCTGGTGCCGGTGAGGATGTCGAGGAACACGTCAACCCGGAGTTGTTCCATCGTCCGCGTCTCCCCGTTACGACGCAGCGAGCGGGCAATGTGGTCGATGCGGCGACTGATCTCCGACACCCGATCCGGCGGCATGTTCGTCGCCTCCACACTCGCTGTCCCGTGAGGGGTCGGGTAGTAGGCAATGCTTCGCTGTTCGATTGCTCGCTGATAGTCGAGCTCAGCAGCCTTCGGTTCAAGATCGAGAGCGAGTTTGCGGATACGGGCCCGCAACTGGCCTGTCGTCAGCCGATGCGCATCCCCAGCAATTGCGGACACCACAGCCCTGGCGGTGTCGTCATCGAGGTGGATCGTTGCGTCATCAATTGCCCGAACTCGCTGCATATCGATCTCACCTGATTCCAGAAGTCTGAGAAGCTGTGGGAGTACCTCTCGCAGACGGAGAGCAAGAACGACATGGTGGTCTGCTGAGCGGCGTGTCATATGCAATGCAGCACGGATCTCGTGGGCAGCAGCCTTCGCAACCTCAGGATCATCAACATCTGACGAATACTCAACGGCATAGGAGTCAACAATCGACGCGGTGTCACGAAACACCTGGGCCGCAACATGGGAGGAAAGACGCTGCCGGGTCTGGAGCAACGCGACGCGTTCCTCAGGACCCAGCTCGTTGGCGTCGATCTCCGTCAGATACATCCCAATGGACTCCGACGGAGTCCACCCGGCCATACCGGTACCGAACCAGGGGCGGTCGAGATCCTGATCGAAAGGTGGGACTTCGGGTGAATGTGTCTTCGTGACCATGAAGACAACGTATCAGCTGGGTGTGACAGAAAGCGGTACGTCGGACGTCGGACGTCGGACGTCGGACGGAGTCGGATTCCCGATGACCGATGACCGAAGACCGATGACAGAAGTCAGAAGTCAGATGTCGGAAGACCGATGACCGAGGACCGGAGTCCGGCTCGGCGGACTCAAAGGAACCGGACGGAGTTGGATTCCCGAGGACCGAGGACCGAGGACCGAAGCCAGAAGTCAGAAGTCAGAAGTCAGATTGGTGGGGAGCGATGCGGTGACCCGAGGAGGTCCCGCCCCGGTTCAGCGGTTGTGACGTATTGAGAGATGAGACGTCTCGGGGTGTGTGTCGCTCTCTTCGGTTGGTTGGGCGCCTGCGAATCTCGAGCCGGGTACACCGACTTCTGGTACGACTACATCAATGATCCTTCCCGCCCCATCGCCGCAAACCCCAACACCGTTTTCGGATGGCACGGCGACGACCCCTTCATCGGGCCGGTAAGCCCTTTGTGGGAGATGTTCAGCATGGAGACAAGGGCCGAGCCTCGTGACGGGAACATATGTTGGCCCGACGAGCGCGCAGCCAAGAAGGTCATCACCCGCGAGAAGGCTTTCGAAATGATGACCAACGGCTCCTCCTTTCTTCTGAACCAGTCCGACCTGGTGGGCTCGCTGACCCCCGGGAAGTACGCAGACGTGGTCATCCTGAGTGACGACCTGCTGGCGGTGGAACCGGAACAACTACCTGAGATCCAGGTCGAGATGACCATGATCGGCGGAGTCGCCGAATACTGCGTCGGTGATGTGTGCGCCAGTCTCACCGACCCACCGGCAGAGGCACCGCCCACAACGGGTAGTTGTGTCGCCCCGCCAGACGGCTTGGCCCATTGGTGGACCGGTGACGAAGGAGCCACCGATCGTGGCGGAGGCGCCGACGGAACCATGGTGGGCGGGGCAAGCAACGCCCCGGGACTCGTCGGAGGAGCCATTGCCGTGAACGGTGGCACGGTTGTCATCGATGGCCAGCCCGACTTCGGGTCCGGCTTCACCGTGGAGGGCTGGGTCCGGTTCAATACCGTCGCCAGCGACTTCGAAATCATCTTCAACAACAACCAGGTATTTGTCAGGAGGAACAGCGCCGACGAAGGCGGTCTCCTGGCGGCTTTCGTCAAGCTCGCCGACGGCAATGTCGAGCCGAGGGCTCATAGCTTCACTCCCATAGAACCCAACGCGTGGCACCACTTCGCCACAACCTGGGACGGCACCACCTTGGCGCTATACCTCGATGGAGTAGCGCAGGAGAAGATGGAACGAGTCGGGGAAATAACACCCGACACGGTGCAAGCACAGATGGGGATCGGCGAGCAGGAATCGATCGACGCCCATCCGATGAACGGTCTCATCGATGAACTCACAATCTACAGCAGACCGCTTGGCCAATCCGAGATCAGTTCGATCAACGCCGCTGGTTCCGAAGGAAAATGTAAGTAGTGGGCAAATGAGAAAGAATGTAGCCACTGGACGTCATCGCGGATCGGCTTCTGAGTGGAGGAGCTCCAGAGAACCCCGACGAGAACGGGTCTGAAGTTTCGGACACAGCCCGGTCGGCTTTGTTGACGCGAAAAGCTATTTGGTTTTCGCGATCTCCGGGGACCAACATCCGCGTTTTCGCTACTTCAGCGACGGACCACTAGTTCGGGACGATTTCGAGGTTGATGCGGTTTCCGCCGTCTGGGCGGCCCAGAACGATCGGGTCGCCGACGGTGAGCTCAAAGTCCTCGGCGGCGCTCCCACCTCGGACACCGAGCGCCATTTGACCGTGGGAATCTACGTGTACCACTGCCTCGCCCTCCTCGACTGAGCCATAGGACGTGCCCCAGGTGATGCGGAATTCGTGCATTCCGGCCGACACCATTACGTCGTCGCCCGGAGACACACCGAGACCGTCTAGGTCCTCAGGGGCGATGTTGATCTGCACATTCCCGTAGGTGTCGATCCACAGGACCGCACCCTTGATCGCACCCCGACCAGTCGGCTCCGAGAGAGGTATCAGCAGCGGTGTGATCACATCGGGGTTGACCTCGGGACCGAGGTCTCCAATCTCAGCCTGACCGGACGCCAACACCGCAGCGACGGGCCCAAAGATGTCCCTCCCATGGAAAGTTGACCCTTGTCTGGGAAGCTGGAAGCGCTCGTCCTCAAGCGAGACGATCAGATCGGCTCCCCCGACCATCGCGACAGCAGGAGCGAGTAATCCGTTGTCTGGCCCAACGAAGTAGCCGACGGGTGTGCGAGCTGCGATGGCCAGACGCTCAGTTCCTACACCGGGGTCCACAACCGCCAGAAACACACCATCTGGCATGAACTGAACGGCGCGGGTCAGCGCCATTGCCCCGCCGTGGATGTCACCGCGCGCTATCCCGTGTGCGACATCGAGAACGCGCACGTCAGGCGCAATCCTTGCTATGACACCATGAACCACCCCGACGAACTCATCGTCATGGCCAAAGTCCGAAAGAAACGAGATAGGTTGGTTCATACCGGACAGACTACCGACGCCAAGTCAGGGGGACATCCGGACTGTAATGTGCATGGGTACGAGGAAAACTTGCAGGAGGAATTGTGAGCAGCGACGGAAGCGTGTTCGAAACGATCGAACCGGTGAAGAGCGCGAGACCACCGAAGCTGAAAAGCAAGTTCTACCACGCGGAACTTGCGCGACTTCAAACAGAACTGGTCAAACTCCAGAGTTACATACGAGATGAGGGTCTCCGTGTCGTCGTCGTGTTCGAAGGGAGAGATGCAGCGGGAAAGGGCGGTGCAATCAAGCGGATCACGGAGTACTTGAGTCCTCGGATCTGCCGGATCGTGGCCCTTGGAACTCCGACCGAACGAGAGAAGACCCAGTGGTGGTTCCAGCGCTACGTCGCAGAGCTTCCGGCGGCAAGCGAGATGATTCTCTTTGACCGATCGTGGTACAACCGGGCGCTCGTTGAACCCGTGATGGGGTTCTGCACGGAAGAGCAGTATCGAGAATTCCTCAGATCTTGTCCCGAGTTCGAGCGGATGCTCGTGCGCAGCGGGATCATCCTTATCAAGTATTGGTTCTCAGTGAGCGACGAGGAGCAGGAGCGCCGATTTCAGAATCGGATTGAGGACAAGACAAAACGCTGGAAGCTCTCGGCCATGGACCTCGAATCGCGAGCCAAGTGGGTCGAATTCTCACGGGCCAAGGACATCATGTTCGACCACACCGACATCAAGCAGGCGCCGTGGTACGTCGTGAACTCCGAGGACAAGAAGCGGGCGCGCCTGAACGTGATCAGTCACCTGCTGTCGCTGATCCCGTATGAGGACCGCACCCTCGGATGGGTCGACCTTCCTCCCCGCCAGAAGGATTCGGCATACATCCGACCCCCGATCACCGAGCAGACCTTCGTACCCGAAATCTACTGAGCCTCCACATGGCTTCCATACCTGAGACTTACCAGACACCTCACGGCTTCACGGACGAGCTTCGCAAGGCCGTCCTCCAGAAGAGCTCCGTCACACTCGGGACAACCAACCCCGATGGGTCGCCCCACCTCACGCTCGTCCTGTTCAGCCTCAGTGATGACAACCGAATGTATATCCCAACGCCGTCAACGACGCGCAAGATCAAGAACGTCCGGGTCAATCCAGTGGTCACTGCTCTGGCCGCCATCGATGGTGGGTGGGCGTCGTGTACTGGCCCTGCACGCATCATCGAAGGTGAAGAAGCCCAGAAACACAATGCCAGTGTCAGAGACCGACTCTTCACCCCATCTGGGCTCGAAACGATGGGCAAGTTCCTGGCCGCACATGAGGACACGACCATCGAGATCACACCAACGAAGTGGCTGTCATGGGTCTTCGACCCAATCAATACCTGGTTTGCCGAACAAGGCATCAATCCCGATGCCTACCCCGGACCGTCGATGAAGGACCTCACACAATCGGACTGATCCGGGTCGTCATTCGAAACTTGTGAGCATCGACACCGCTATCGACTTGTTGATGTCGTCCGGCACCGCCTGGGGACCTGGGGCGAGACTTGCGGCGTCGAGTGCAATGCGTTCAAGCGACATCGCCTGGAGCATGAATCCGAGATCCATGATCTCGATCGAGTTGCCCCGTCCTCCCTCAACCGCGAGGTTGACCATCTGGCCATCCGAAAGAACGAACACCGATCTCCCGGACGGAAGGTCGTGGCGGGTCACTGAGGTGGTCGACTCGATCCGCCCAGCCTTGTCCCACAGGGTTGGCATGTCGATCTCGGTATCCACGTGGCCCACGTTGGCGAGAATCGCACCATCTGGCATCTTCTCAATCAGGCGATACGGGATCACTCCATCCCGTCCGGTTGCCGTGAGGAAGACCTGGCCGTATTCCGCGGCGTCCTCAGCCGTGTCGGTCCCGAACCCGTCCATGGCAGCCTCAAGCGCCTTGATCGGATCAATCTCAACGACCGTGACATCGGCGCCACGGTCCCTGGCATACATGGCGATTCCCCGTCCGCACCAGCCGTAGCCGAACACGACGAGGCGCTTGCGATGCAACATCACGTTCGTGGTCCGGACAACCTCATCAAGGGTGGACTCGCCAACACCGTGTTTGTTCTCAACAATGGCCTTGAGCGGACTGTCGTTGATCACGATGACGGGGAACGGCACCTGGTCCTGGTACTGCTCCCGCAGCAGGAACGCACCCGAGGTGGTTTCCTCGGTCGCACCGATCGGTGCATGATTGATCGCGAGACATGCAGCGATCAGTTCGGCACCGTTGTCGAGCACGATGTCGGGCTTGGCAGCGGCGATGGTCGCGAGATTCGCTCTGATGTCGTCCTTGGTCTCGTCGGGCTTTTCGATGATGACCGCACCGGCGTCGACGAGGTGTTCAACCGTGTCGAACTGCGTTGTTCCTTGGTTTCCAATTGCAAGGATGTTGGCACCACCGGCGAGCAGCGTTTCGACGAGGACCGCAGTCTTTGGTTCAAGATGGATCCGAAATCCGATGGTCAGTCCGTCAAAGGGTCTGGTTTCGATGAACCGTTCCCTGATCCCTGCGAGCAGCGGCATGTGCCGACGCGTCCACTCGATCCGCCCAGCTGCCGTGTTCATCAGACGCCCTTTCGATTGAGTTCCTGCAGAAAGCTACACCAGGATCTTGAGGTCACCCCCGCGCCCGGTGGTCAGTCGATCGGTTGGAGAACGACTGATTCCGATAAAGTACTGTACAGCGTATCTTATCATGGTTACAATCCGTTTAGTTACACTTTACGATAGGGTATCATGCCGACAACAAGGACACCACGCCGCGTCGAGCGGGCAATGCGCCAGGTTGGGGCCGACCTAAGGACATGGCGCAAGCTTCGACGACTCACCATTGACCAGGTGGCCGACCGCGCCGGTGTCGAACGCAAGACCGTGATGCGTGTCCAGTCGATTCTGGGGGTCGCGACGCTCATTTAAGCGTAACCCTCCTCCTGAGAGACTACTTTAAGCTCAATCCGGCTCGGTTGGACTTCAGAACGATCATACAGACAACACGGATTGCGCCTGTTTCAACAACTGCACTACCGATGCTCTGGAATTCACCTGGATATCCCGTCCACGCCTTAGAGAGTTGATGTAGCTATTCTGATAACTGTTTCAATATAGAGATTGGCGACAGCTGATGCCTGATCCAGAAGAACAACGGCTCGAGCCGAAGAACGTGCTGCTTACACTGGATCGCGGCCTCCGTGTTCTTGAGGAAATTGCCCGATTCGAAGGTGACGCTACGGCCAAGTCAATCTCGGCTTCGGTCGGAGTTAACCTAGGCACCTGCTACCAGCTGCTCCGCACCCTTGAACAACGCGGCGATGTCCACAAATGCCCGGCAGTCGATTCGGGTTGGGCGATGTGTCGGCTTCTAATCGAGTCCTACGACTCCCACAAAGAACCGCCGGTCGAGTTTCTTGAGATACTGCACGACCTCCATCGCGATCTTGAAGAAACCGTGTATGTTTCACTGCGGCGCGCAAGAACATTGAGATCGCGGCGCAGCTTGAAGGCACCGGTCCGATCCGCGTAAGTACCTTGTCGGTTGGTTATGGAGGCTACCCCCACGTTCGTGCAACAACGAAGGCTTTCTTGGCAAACTCGGAGATCCGACACGTCGGCAGTTCCTCGGTTCCGATTCGTTGGAATCGCTCACTCCCCGATCACCGACCGGATCTCCTTGGCGATCCTGCCCTTCCGTGTCCGGGATCGCTCCCGACACCGGGAGTTCATGATTGGCATTGGCTGCATCGGTGCGGTGATCCTGGACAGCGCCGGCGAGCCGATCGGTGCCTACGGTACGTCTTTCCCGAGCTCTCGACTCTCGACTGATCGCGATACCATCTCAGCAAATGTCATGACCGCGGCGGAGCGGGCTTCAAGAGTGGCTGGCTACGAAGGTACCTATCCACCAAGGTCCACGGCCGACTAGCTCTATCACCAAGCGCGGCTGTCGGCCCAATCACGCATGGACTTCCGAGCCACTTAGATTTGCTGAGGCGTGAAACGCTTTACTTACCCGGGTGGCGCAAGATCCAATGGTTCCAGCTCGCGCGGCCGCAGGGTCTTTGAACGAGGAACCAGCTGCATGGCCGATCAGAATCCCAGACGGTCGTGGGGCGACAGAGTGCGACTACCTCATTGGGGCCATCCGCGATGATCTGAGAGTGCACGGCGTACCATCCATGACCGATTCGGTTTCGAGATCCAGCATACGGGTCTGTGGTTCCCTCGGGGTCACACGTGGGCTACCAGCGTCACGATCCCCACGCCTCAACACACCGCAGCTGCCGCACGGATCCAAGACCATGACGAACCGATCAGACTCCTCGACGACACCGACATCCCCGCGTCGCCCGTAGCCCGAGAGGTGTCCCCGCATACCCTCCACTGAGAGCTGTAGACGTTCGAGGGGATCCATTCTCTCCCACAAGGCATACACGCGGTCCCCACATCGTTGCGTTTCGCGCGAACCACAACCTCAGCCACTGCGTCTTCACCCGCTCGTTTGGCAATGTCGGTTAAAAGGCCCTGTATCCAGAAGACGAGATGGTCGAGCACCGCCGCTGATCGTACACGCATCAACTCAAGACAGCCGTGAGCAGATTCGGCTCCGCTGATTCAAGTGGGGAGTTCTGGGAGGTGCCAGGCCGAAGGCTCATGTGAGGGCAGCGAACGCCTCGCCTGCTCTTGGCCATTGCCAAACTTGTGTCCTGCCAACGCCAGAATGTCCACGAGCCAGAGATAGAGGATATCATTGATTCGAGTCATCTCTTCGTGAAAGTACTCCCCGAGATCACGGCCGATCTGGAAGCTTCCGGCTTCGATGGCCCCAACGGCGAGCGTTTGGGATGAGATTCCAACCGTGTCAAGACCATCCGTGCGGATTCTCCGTCCAAGGATCTCCGACCACCCGACACTGCTCCCCGGTACCAATTCTGTTGTCACACTCGTGTCCTTTCATTCTGATCCGAACCATCCCGCCGCATGCCTCTTGTATGGCAACCGCAGACACACGTGAGAATCCCACCACACCCACTGTCTGTACTCCAATTAGTCCATCTCAAGTCCGCCGTCGACGTTCAACGCAGCACCGACACATGGAACGTGATCGCATGCGAGGAATAGCGTTGGATCTCGATCTCAGTCGGTCCGGCGCTGCGATCGTGCGTACCCTTGACTCCACACGCTCCCGATAGGCATCTCCCGCGCCCGTGCCGAATAGTTTGTCGTGGTCGGTCATGATCCCGTCCCACATGGACGTGAGAACAATTCCAGGACAAACAGCGTTGACGCGAACGGTCGGAGCGAGAGCCAATGCGGCCGATTTCGTGAGAGATAGCAGCGCCGTCTTTGAAGCGGCATAGTCCGCGCCAAAGGGTCGACCACTTCGAGCTGCAACCGATGCGAAGAGGACGATTGAGCCACCTCCGCTAGCCACCATCTGTTCCGCTGCTGCTTGAACCAAGAAGAACGTACCGATCTGATTGATATCGCTGACGCGCGCCGTCCGCTTCCGACAGCTTAGGAACGGCTGTGTCTGCATGACCCCCGCGCAGGCAATCAAACTGTCAACACGTCCGAATCTCTCCATGACATCGCTCACCAGATCACGGCATTCGTCGCGCAGAGCGAGATTGGCTGATCGAACCCAGGCTGGACCATCAGTCGTCTCTTCGACTGCTCCGAGAGCCGCGCCATCAAGATCCACGAGCACGACGGTGGCTCCAGCCTCTGAAAAGCGACGCACACAAGCGGAGCCAAGCCCTCCGGCAGCACCTGTGACAATCACAACGCGATCGCTGAGATCGACCGAGATAGTCACGATCGCACAGCTCCAATGACAAACGGGGCCCGCACAGCCCCAGATTGCATCCGACTCGGCGGTGTCATCATGAGGACACCTCCCTTTCAAACTCCGTAAGACCCTGGTCAATCAGCTCCACCGTTTTGATCGAACTGCGGCCGCGGCTTTCGGATTGGGTACAGAAACACCGCCGGATGGATCGTGAAGATGGCATTCGCGACGCCAGCGCCTTGACCATGCTTGAAGGCACAGACCTACTCCCGAGATCGTACCTCGAGATTGGCGAGGTCATTGAGGAGTATTCGCCCCAAGCGACGGGAGATCTTGGACAATTGTGGCGTCGGATACTGTTCTCGATATTGATCTCCGGGGTCAACACGGATGACCACCTGCGCAACCACGCATTTCTGCACACCGGGCTCCCGCGCGCGCGCGCCGGACCGGGCCCGATGATACATCGCGCGGGGCCGACCGTCATCTCCGACGTCACGCCGGGATGCCCATACCGCGTGACACACGCCGCCGATCCTTGACCCGCAGATGTGGTACTGATTGCCACTGATGCAACCTCGACCGCCTCAGAGCCGCCCGGAGTGTAATGACATGTTTGAGCGACGGAGGAGCGAGCATCGCTAGTTCTTGCGAGCTCGATGCAGCTCGGTCGCATACCGAAAAGTGTCGACGACGAAAGTGCTTCATCTGACGTTTCTGCCACGTGGTGACGCATGGGTTCTCTCCCCTGCCTTCGATCTCAATCCGAACCCGCAACCGGGCCCGAAGCACCTCAGCACCGCCATCGACGACGCGTTTTTCTTTCTTTCTTTTCTTATTTTTTCTCCCTATTTTTTTTATTTTTTTTTCCTCTCTGCCTTTTTTTCTGTTTTTTTCCTCCCTTTTTGCTTTCTTTATTATTTTTTCTCTTTTCCTTATCCTGTTTATTCCTTTTTTCTCTCTTTTCTCTTCTTCTCTTCCTTGCGTGTTGATCTCGCTCCTTCCTTCCTCTTCCTCTATTTTTTTCTTCTTTCTTCTCGTTATCAGTGCGAAACGGAGGCGCGCCTTGACGTGTTGCTCGACGTTGCTTCGTACTTTCGACTACGGCCAGAGGAGGCAAGATCTGTCGTGTCTCGCGCCGTATCGAAGGAAGTGAGTGATTGGAGGAGGGTCGCCTCTGATGTGGGACTACCCGCAGCCGAGATCCACGAGATGGAACCCGCATTCGTCCACAGCGCGGCCACCGATGCTGCCGCGCTTTGATTGTCCACGCTCGATTGGTTCGAACAGGGCCTTGAAGCTGCCAACACCGAAACCAGTTGCTTGGACCGGGCGTCTTGTACCAGTCGAGATACTCCGTATGATCGAAGCGTTCCGATCGCTCGACCCTGGCCGGGGGCAACAGACTCGGAGGATGACTCGCATGGGCAGACCCAGTGCCACGAGCAGCGTGACACGGATGGAGCATTGGTGAGACTCGTTTCCGTGGATCCCAGTCCAATTAGTGTGACATCGCTCCCGACGCAACCATCTCCGCTGTCCCCAACTTGAGGATGTGTGCCTCTGATGGCTCGAAGTCCTCACGCTCGGCATACAAACTCTTGGGTTCAAGAACAATGACAGGATTCTCATCCCGAATCGCCCCACGCAGGATCCCGTACGCGGTTCGAGGGCCGGGACGCGACCGCCATCTTGAGCCCAGGGGTACCAACAAACCACTTCTCTAGAGTCTGGGAATGTTGTGCACCAAACCCAAGGCCTGCACCGACTGTGGTCCGCACAGTCAATGGTATCCCATACCGCCCACCGGACAGGTAACGAAGCAAGGCGGCTTCAGTGACGAGTTGGTCGAGAGCTACGCCAAGAAACTCTGCGAACATTATCTCGACAACGGGGCGAAGGCCAGAGGCAGCAGCACCGACGCCCGCACCCAAGAAGCCCATCTCGGAGATTGGCGTGTCGCGAACTCGAAAGGGACCAAACTCCGTCTGAAGTCCCACGGTCGCCTTGAAGACTCCTTCTGCGGCTCCGACGTCTTCACCCCACACAACAACGTTCGGGTCTGTGCGCAGCTCGTCGGCCATGGCCGCAGCGATCGCCTGACTAGTTCGAAGCAACATCAGTGCCCTGAAGGACTTTCGGTGGACGGTGTCTCATGCTTCTTCTCCCTTTGTCTGCACTAGGTCGAGTGGCAATCGGCCGTCTCCGGCCCTGCCCTGGTTGACCTCTGCGATCGCCCAGTGAATTGACAGATTGTCAGGTTTCAACAGTTATGTCAAATATAGGTCTATTTCTCAATATATCTATACAGCCCTGCGACTCACCCGCGATCTGGACGGTCTGGTTCCGATCCGTTATCAGAGGTCGACTGTTGGTCGACCCGTGAACGCCTTGCGGTTTGTCCCAGCACCTCCACCTGTATTCGCGCCCTGCGGTGGGATTCGTCGCTGAAACAGTGCCACAGCCGGTCGAAACTGAGATTCTCCATCGACTGCCGACAATAGGGGCAAGCTCATTTGATACACGAATCGTCGGTGCTAGGAGCCCCGGCCCGATAAACACTAGGAGATTGCAAGGACACCTTCGTTGATGAGAGTGACCAACACCTACACAATTCTGTTTATTTCCATATTGGTTCGGTTATTTGACAAGTCCGACTTTGCTGCTGTATTGTTCAAATGTTCGAACTGCCAATCCGGGAGAAAGTGGGATCAACATGCCACGGAAATACGACAGCAACAAATTGCTGTGGATAGCCCTCGTGGTCATTGCGCTGGTGCTGGGTGCCTGCGCATCGACAACGGGATCAACGACATCAACCGACACTTCATCTGACACGGGTGGCGACGGGGACACGGACGCGAACGAGCACTACACCATCGCGCTGAATCTGAGCTACACCGGCAATGACTGGCAAGATGGCGCAGCCAACCTGATCAAGGCCGCTGCGGCCACGGCCCCTCGCGATCAGATCGTTGACCTGAGGGTTGATATCGCTGGTCCCGACGCCACCAAGCAAAACCAGATGATCAACCAGGAAGTAGCAGCGGGCGTTGATGCAATCATCATTTACCCTATTTCCCCTACAGCCCTCAACGCGGCCGTCAAGAAGGCATGCGACGCAGGTGTCATTGTTCACGCCTATGACAGCATCATCTCAGAGCCGTGCGCCTACAACACGTTCATTGACCAGTCCGAACCGGGTCGGCTCAGTGCGCAGTGGCTGGCTGATGAGCTCGACGGCGAGGGCAGCATCGCCGTTATCACTGGGGTACCGGGTACGACCGTGGATACGCTCCGCACCGATGCTTTGGCTGAAGTGCTCGCCCAGTATCCAAACATGCGTGTAGCTGGTTCCGAGAACGGCGAGTGGGCACAAGCACAGGGTCTCAAAGCCTTTAGAGCCATCGAAGCGTCGGCCCCGGACATCGACGGGATATGGGCGGAAGCGGGCTGCTACTCAATCACCGATTATCTTGTTTCCTCGGGGCGGGATCCACTTCCGTGCGCGGGTGAGGGTGAGAATGGTCATCGGCTGCAGATGCTGCCGGAAAGCGAGGGTGGCTACGGAGCTAGAGGTATCACATCGAGCTCGACCCTCTTTCCGGGAGAGTTGGCCTTTCTCAATGTCATGCGCCTTCTCCAGGGTGATGAGACCGTTCCCAAGGTGACTGTCATACCGGTCACACCGGTTTCGAACGAAAACCTCAAGCTGGGCAGTAACCCGGCGGACGGAGCAAACGTATTCCCTGCGGAACTCGTGCCTCCCGGGTTCTTCACTGAGATCTGGAGTCCATTGGTTGAGCAGGGTATTCAGGCCGCTCTTACGGGCAAGCCCGACAAGATCAGTGAAGCACTCCCTTGTGCTGAAGTACCCGGCTGCATCGAGCTTGACGAGATTCCCTACAACTTCGACGAATAGTACGTTGGCAGAAAAGGGGGTAGGACCTCGACAACACGAATGTCGAGGTCCTACCCCTCCAGCGAGCTCACTGACCCTATCGGGAGATCTCCAATGACCGCCGTGTTGGAACTCAACGCAGTATCCAAACGGTACGGGGCTACCACCGCGTTGCAAGACGTGTCCTTTTCCTGTTTCCCAGGCGAAGTACACGCTCTTATCGGAGAGAACGGTGCAGGAAAGTCGACGTTGGTCAAGGTGCTGAGCGGGATGATTCGACCCGATGTTGGCCAGATCAGGTTGGAAGGCATCGAGACACGTTTTGACTCTCCGTCCGCGGCTTTGACGGTCGGCATCGCCACCGCCTTTCAGGAACTGACGCTCGTTCCTCAATTGAGCGTGAGCGTGAATCTGCTCCTTGCCAGAGAACCGAATATATGCGGCCTCGTTCGTCCTCGGCAATCCACCGAAGGCGCTCAACAGATTCTCGAGGACTGGGAAGCAGGTGATATAGACCCCGAGGTCCCGGTTTCGTCACTACCCCTTTCCACCAGGCAGCGCCTAGAGACGATCAGAGCCCTTAGTCGGCAAGGCAAAGTGTTGTTACTCGACGAACCGACCTCGGCGCTCGGTGCCGAAGGCGTGGAGTGGTTCTTCACCCAAGTTCAGAAGGCCCAGGTCGCTGGTGCGGCGGTGGTGTTCATCTCTCATCGGATCGAGGAGATCAAGCGTATCGCCACCAGGGTGTCGGTCCTGCGCAACGGCCGCATTGTTGAAACCCGCTCGATGGGTGGTTGGGACCATGACGCGCTCCTGATCGCCATGGGAAGCCGCCCTCCCGATGGCGACCCCGACACGACCACGATCCGTGAAAAGTCGCTCGGCGACTTGGCACTCGAGGTCAAAAACCTACGCAATGCCACCGATCTCCACGGTGTGGATCTTTCCGTTCGTCGGGGGGAGATCGTAGGCGTTAGCGCACTCGAAGGACACGGACAGCGAACGCTGTTCATGTCCTTGTTTGGACTGAAACCCTGGACTGGCACCGTGCTGATCGCAGGCAAGCAGCGCAAGCTGCGCAGCCCGCGGGAAGCTGTTAGACAAGGAATCGGTATCAGTTTCATTCCGGAGGATCGGCAAGCCGAAGGGATTCTCGGTGGCCTGTCGGTGTTGGCCAACGCAAGCCTGCCGTCGCTGCGCCGCTTCTCGCGCATGGGATTCATCTGCTCCAAGAACGAGCGTCGAGTTGTCGAGAAAACGTTGGCCAGCCTCAACATCGATGCGGCGACCCTGGATCTCGATGTTGCCGACCTCAGTGGAGGCAACCAGCAAAAGATCATCATGGCCAAGTGGATGTTGAGAGACGCTGACATCATGCTGCTCTATGACCCCACACGGGGAATTGATGTGATGACCAAGGCCGACATCTACGAGATTATCCGTTCCTGGTCCGAACGAGGCAAAGCGGTCTTGTTCTACTCCACTGATATTGAAGAGATCCTGGAACTGTGCGACCGGGCGGTAGTCATGCACCGTGGTGCCATTCGAGCCAACCTGCGAGGGGACCAATTGACCGAGCAAAACATCCTGCAGGGGATGTTCGATACCGCACCAGGCCAAGCGGTGAAGGGATGACTTTACTCACGAAGGTGAACCGCTATCGGAGTCGCGCTACGGACTCGGGAGGACTCGGGTATGCCTCATTCATCCTGCTGTTGTTGATCGTGGCCTACTGGTTTGTTCAGCCGCACGTATTTACTTCCGGTGCACAGCTGGATTCCTTCATTAGCGAGGGCGTGGTGGTCGCTCTTGCTGCCATGGGGACCGCTGTAGTGATTATCACGGGTGAATTCGATTTGTCGGTGGGGTCAGCGTTGACTCTTGTCAACGTTGTTGTTGTCACACGGGTTGGTGAGTCGATGTTTTCCCAAACATCTGTGGTTGTTCTCGCCTTGATGACGGGCATTTTGGTGGGCGGACTGAATGGAGTACTCATCGCCTACCTCAAGATTCCATCCATTGTCGCGACGCTCGCAACGTTGTTTCTGTGGAGCGGGGTCGCCCTACTCATCCTTCACCAACCAGGAGGACGAATGCCGGACCGATACGTTCTCTGGTTCACCGGATACTCCGGCTTCTTGCCGACTGCGGTAGTCATTGTTGGCGGAGCTGTGCTCGGCTGGCTGATCATTGCTCGGTCGGTTTTGGGCCGTCGCATCTTCGCGTTGGGCGGAAATGCTGAGGCAGCCCACGCCAATGGAATCAATATCAAGCGAACAAAGCTGTTGGCGTTCGTAATTGCTGGAGCGTTCTACGGACTGTCAGGTGCGGTGCTGACGGCACAAAGCGCTAGCGGCGACCCGAACATCGGCGATACCCTTGTCCTCACGGTATACGCAGCACTCGTTGTAGGTGGCATGCCGCTAGGTGGAGGGAGGGAAGCGCGCTCAGTGGCGTAGTAGGGGCTCTCACGCTGGTCGTCTTGTCGCGGATCCTGTTCGCATTCGGCGTTTCCTCGTTCTACACATCCATTCTCCAAGGAACCGTGCTAATCGCAGCGGTGGCAATCCCACTGCTGCGGCCGTCAACCATTGCTGACATGAGCCGTCGTATGGGAACGCGATTCACGCGAGCAGCCGATGGCGAGTCCACGTGAACGGGAGACGGGAGATCAACGGTGGAAGCTAGCCCCGCCACAGAAACCAGGGCTGGTATCGCAGCCTTGATCGACAATGGGCGCACCAGAATTCGGCGGACGGCGCGCAAACCAATCATGCGTAAAGTCATGGTCGTATACGTTGTGATAGCGATCCTGCTGCTGGGTGGTCGCCTCTTCAATCCTTCATTCGGAACCACGACGTTCATACTGACGATTCTCCTCTTGGCTACGCCAACCGCCGTGGCGGCGTTCGGGCAAGGAATCGTCGTAATGACAGGCGGGTTGGACCTGTCCATGCCCAACGTCATTGCTTTTTCAGGCGTGTTGCTCACGGGGCTGTCCCTCGGTGAAAATGGGCGGTTGCCAATGGCGACGCTTGTGGTCGTCGCAGCAGGTGGAGGTGTTGGCCTCATAAACGGATTGGGTGTTGTCAAATTGCGCATATCGCCCGTCATCATGACTCTCGCGACCAATATGATTCTTTTGGGTGTGATCCTTGTGTTCACCGGAGGAACACCTAGAGGCAGCACACCCCCGCTGGTCTCCCGCTTCACACAGATGAGTATCGGCCCCATTCCGTCGAGCGTCGTGTTCCTCGTGGTGTTCGCAGCGCTATGCGTGGTCTTCATGAATGCCACGGTGTTCGGCCGGTACCTTTACGCCGTCGGCGCCAACACCGAAGCAGCCCGCTTCTCTGGAGTCCCGGTCCAGGCCGTCATCGTGGGGGCCTACGTGACTAGTGGGCTGGCGGCAGCGCTGACCGGAGTACTTCTCGTGGCCCACGGCGGTTCAAGTTACCTGGGGATGGGTGATGCCTACCTTCTGTTATCCATAGGGGCGGTCATCATTGGAGGCGCATCGATCGTCGGGGGGCGCGGACACTATCTTGGCACCCTGGGTGCGGCCATCCTCTTGACGATGATTACGGTGTTTCTGGCGGCTACGACCATCCCCAGCGCAGCGCGGCGAGGTGGTCTTCGCAGCGACCATCACGGTCGCCGTACTGTTCGAGAGGGGATATCGCTAGGACCACGGTTGGCCATTGATCGGAGTAGGCCAGGCAACGCTGCCGCTCACCCAATCGTGATGCGAAAGCGCATACCGCGTGGGGCAACTCACTTTCGGAGGCGAAATGTCCGAGAGAAGACCGGGCGCGGCGTTCTCTTGTGGCAACCCAGAAGTTGCCGCGCTTTGATTGTCCACGCTCGATTGGTTCGAACAGGGCCTTGAAGCTGCCAACACCGAAACCAGTTGCTTGGACCGGGCGTCTTGTACCAGTCGAGATACTCCGTATGATCGAAGCGTTCCGATCGCTCGACCCTGGCCGGGGGCAACAGACTCGGAGGATGACTCGCATGGGCAGACCCAGTGCCAACCGAGCAGCGTGACACGGATGGAGCATTGGTGAGACTCGTCGTTGATGCACGAACGGCTGCATTCGCCGCCCTCGTTGACTATGCCGGTGTCTTTCCGCCGGCATCGCTGACCGTCGCCAAGGCCGTCCACGAATACCGTCGGGCACGTGCCTCACAGGCGTCGTGGGTTGCAGGCCGATTCCTCATCCGTGCCTCCCAACTCGAAGAGCTCGGAGCGGTTGCAATGACAACGATGGTTGCGGGCGAGGTTCCGTGGGAGGTGAGCGTCATCTTCGATCTCGATGCTCCACAATCGGCAGACCTCGCAGCGGCGTTCCACGCCGAGATGCAACCTGCCATGACAGTTTCGGCTGCCGAAGCTCGCATCATCGATCCGACGATCGACGGAATCGAGAGGCTCTTCACCACGGTTGGTTCGATCAACTCCGACGTTGTTGCCTTCTTGGAGGTGACACGGTCAGCGAACACCGCAGGGCAGATCCGCAGCATCGCCGAGATCGTCAAACGTTCAGGTCGGGTCGGTGGAGCAAAACTCCGATGCGGTGGGGCTATCGCAGACCTGTTCCCCACTGCCGAGGAGGTTGCGGCGTTCATCCAGGCAGCGGTTGATGCCGGTCTTCCGTACAAGGCAACGGCTGGACTCCACCAGCCCGTCCGACATTTCAACGAAACCCTCAGCGTCTACCACCACGGGTTCCTCAACATGTTGATGGCAACGGCAGCCGCTGCCGATGGGGCCCGGCTCGGGACCATCATCGAGATCGTGTCCGAAACTGATCGCTCAGCCTTTGCGGTGTCCCCTGCGTTTGCGACGTGGCGCGATATCACATTGCCCGGCTCGGCGCTGCGTCGGGTCAGGCAGAACCTGTTCATCGCCTATGGCTCATGTGACTTCGAAGAGGTTGTGGACTCGCTCCGTGACATGAACCTGCTCGGAGGTGGCGAATGACAGTTTTCGCGTTTGGGTTTGGGTCGGTACCTGATTCACGGCCGCGATCGTGGATGGCGCTACGCTTTGGGCATGGCCACACTTCGACTCTTTGCGAACCTCCGCGAGTCAGCGGGAACCGAATCGGTAGACATCGACGCATCCACCGTTGGCGAGCTGCTCAGCACCGCATCGGTGCAGTTCGGTGATCGTTTTGCCACAGGCGTCAAGTCAGCCGGTGTTTGGGTCAACGGTGAACAGGCTGAGCCCTCAACCGTCATCTCCGCATCCGATGAGATTGCGTTGATCCCTCCGGTATCGGGTGGAGCAACAACCGCGGCCTCCGTTGTCGCGATTCCTGGCATGCTTTCCGTCGCACTGATTGCAGCCCTCCTCGCTGTTGCGTGGGCAGACGAGCAGTGGTTCGTATTCGTAGCGGTTGGTGCAATCATCGCCTGGATCTGGGACGCCTTCGAAACTGCTTCGAAGACTCGAGACTCGTTTGTCGTCTACCCGCCCATGATCGGAGCGACTGCCGCGGCCTCGGCGGCCTACGCCTGGGGGTTCGAAGGATTCGCCGGTGGGATCGCGTTCGGATTCATCGTCGCGGTGTCATGGCCGATCTTCGACAAGGCTCACAGGGACTTCCGAACAACAGCCGCAACCACGCTGGTCACCGTCCTCGCATCGTCAGCGGCTGCCGGTCTCGTGCTCATCAGGCTGATCGGTTCATACGCCGTTCTCGCCTTCGTACTCGTCACCGCTTTCGCGCTCATCGGTTCGTTTCTTGCAGGCGCCTACGGCGACTCCATCCAATCAGTAGATCCAAACGTAGGGGCCCTCCTTGGTGCGCTCATCGGTGGGCTGATCGCTGGGTTCGCCATTTCCGAACTCGACGTCGCGGCCGGACTTCTCGGGGGTGTGGCTGCAGCAGCCGGTGTGATCGGCGGTCGAGCTCTCGGATCGACCCTCCGAACCGGGTCCATTGTGCACACGGAGAACGCCCCAGGCGCCCTTGCCATGTTCGACGGTGCAGTCCTGGCCTCTCCGCTTTTCTGGATGGCTGTCTGGTTCTTCGGCTAGATCTGCGGCCTGAGAAACCTGCCCCGGTTTCCGGGGTCCACCGCTAGCCTGCCTTGGGCATGTCACGATTCAGCGTTCAACGCGTGCTGACACTCCTCCTGGCGATCGCCCTTCTTTCGATTGTCCCTATCGCCGCGTCCGCCCAAACCCAAGGTGATGTCGACGCTGCAGCCAGAGCCAAAGCCAGGGCGCAGGCGAAGCAGTCGGCCGCCTATGCCGAGTACGTCGCGGCATCCGAACGTCTCGATGCCGCGATTGCTGAGTACGAGAAGATTCACGACGAGCACACCGACCTCCAATACCGACTTGCCAAGATGGACGAGGCTGTGACTCGGTATCGCGGTGAGGCATCCGAGATAGAAGAAACGGCCCGCCAGCTGGTCATCGATGCCTACACCGGCGGACGGCAGACAACCATGATCGGTTCGGCATTCTCAGCAGGCAGTATCCAAGAGCTCGTGACGTCCCAGGCTCTCATGGACAAAGCAGCCGAATCGGAGCTTGCGACACTCGGGAGTCTTGAAGCGATCTCGCGCCAGGTTGACCGTTCAACGGTAGAACTTGAGGAGCAGAAGGTGATTGTCAAAGTTGCCGAGGACAAGGCAGCCATTCTCGTTGACGAGATCAACGAGCTCTACGAGGAGCGACAGGCGATCCTCGATAACGCCGACGCTGCCCTCGCCGATGCGATCGACGAACTGCGCTCCGAGATCCGACAGAAACAGATCGAGGATGACCGCGTCAAGGCACAGCAGGCACAAAGCGCAGCCAAGGCACCCGGAAGGTCCGGCGGCGCTGATCCTGCCCAGACACCAGGATTCATTTGTCCGGTGCAAGGCGGCGCCTCGTTCTCCAATACATGGGGGGCCCGCCGCTCCGGTGGCAGAACCCACAAGGGTGTCGACATGTTCAACGCTCGCAACACACCCGTTCTCGCAGTCGCAGACGGGCGCGTCAAGTTCTCATCGAACTCCCTCGGTGGTCGTTCGACCCACATCTATGCCGACAACGGCGTTGTGTACTACTACACCCACCTGGAAGGACATCCCTCGGACATCACATCAGGCCAGCGCGTTTCAAAGGGCACCGTCGTCGGTTTCCTCGGAAACTCCGGAAACGCCCGCTACACGTCACCGCACCTCCACTTCGAGATCAGACCTGGCGGCGTCGCTGTCAACCCCTATCCGACAGTCCGTCCCGTCTGCTAGAAATCGATGGTGTCGAGGTCGTTCGTGCGCCTTGCTAACTTGTGAGGGTTCAAGGAGAACAGATGGAACAGCACCGCAGAAGAATCGATCAGGTCATGGACCCAGCCTTCACCGAGGGGCTTGACGAGGTTGCCCTTGATGAGATCCGGAACCGCCGAAAGATGCTTGACGAACTCGACACTGAATTCTCGTACTACCGGCGGGTGCTTCATGGTCGGATGGATCTCCTCGATTTCGAACTGCGACGCAGAGCGGGTACCGAGACACGTTCGCTGATCGAAGCGCTTCCAGAGATCTTGAGTGATGGATCGGCGAGTCACACATCGAATCCGCTCGACCGCGAGCTGTCTGTCGATACGCCCGAGTTCGCAGGGGCAGGACGGAGAGAGGTTGACCGGGCGCTTTCCGATGACTTCCTCGCCAGACTCCCCTTCCTCGAAGACCACGAATTGACCACTATTCGCGACGGACTCGGGATTGCCGAGCGCGAAGTCTCCGAGCGACGGCGGGCCGTGTACGACGCATACGAGATCATCACGACGGAGTTGACACGCCGCTATCGCGAGGGCGCAGCGGACGCGGACGAACTGCTTTCGGCGAACTGAGCTGTCATGCGGTTTGCAAGGGTCCGATCAGGGCTTGCCGAGTCGTTCGACGACGTTGACGCCATCGCTCTCGATGCCAACGGCCGGGAGCTGTTCGCCTCAGGCGATCCCGACCGACCCATGTTCTATCGCTCAGCGATCAAGCCGCTTCAAGCCCTCGCTGCCAAACGGACGGGTCTCGTCTTGCCAACAGAGCATCTTGCGCTGACCTGCGCCAGTCACCGTGGCTACCCCGTTCATATCGCGATCGTCCGCCAGATTCTCGTTGACGCAGACCTCACGGAGGCATCACTACGCACAACTCCAGGTCGCCCGCTCGCAGGCCGCGCGAACGCCGACCTCATCGCAAAGGGAGACCGCTCCAACCGCTCAATTCTCCATATGTGCTCGGGAAAGCATGCAGGATGGCTCGCAGCATGCGCTCACATCGGTTGGGATCTCAAAACCTATCTGGAGCCGGACCATCCGCTTCAGGTGTCCATTGTTGAGATCGTCGAAGAGTTCACCGGCATCGACCCGACGCCGATTGGCGTTGACGGCTGCGGTGCTCCAACGTTGCGAGGCTCGATCCGGGGGCTCGCAACGGCGTTCGCCAACCTCGACATCAACGACGAGTTGTCGCCCTTTGCGAACGCCATGTCTCGGTTCCCAGCGCTCATCGCTGACAACGTCACCGGGGACGGTCGAATCGGCGCCATGTGGGGAGGACCGCAGAAAGGGGGCGCCGCAGGATCATTTGCAATGGTGAGACAAGGTATCGCCATCTCCACCAAGTCCAGGTCTGGCAACGGCGACGTAGCATCCACAGCGGCGCTCCATGTCGCCGATCGACTCGGCATGCTGACCGATGCCATGCGCACCACATTGGAGCCCCAACTCAACCAACCCGTCCTTGGAGCCGGACGCAGCGTCGGCAACCTGGTACTGGTGGACGCGTGACCTCCATCGACATCACCCGTGATTGGACAAACTTCCCGACCGAAGGAGAACCGGCCGCCCCCCGAACGGGGCCGTTCCCTTTCCGGCCATTTCTCGAAACGGTGTGGAAGCATCGGACGGACCGAACATCGGAACTCGTTCTTGCAACGACCAAGGACTCCGCTGTCGCGCTCGCTGTATCTGAGGGTGGCCTTGTCCAGTTCGCAGGCGAGGCCGACCTGACCGACTACCACAGTCCGATCGGCACCGACACTGCCGACCTTCTCGCGGTTGCACTCTCGGAGCAGGGTGGAAAAGCGTTTCGTTTCGATTCGTTGCCACTTGAGGCCACCACAGGAGTCGCCCTCGCCCTCGACAACCTTGGGGCGCATGCCACCGTCACCGAACACGAGGGAACAGCTGTTCTCGATCTTCCCCCGACCTTCGACGAATGGCTCATGGGAATTGGGAAGAAGGAGCGCCACGAAGTACGGCGGAAGCGCAGACGGTTCGAGGCCGAGTTCGGCCCTGCGAAGATCGTCCCCGGCGACCCCGACTCCTTCACCGCATTCTGCTCGATGCACCGCGAATCGGACGGTGCGAAGGGTGCGTTCATGACCGACGCAATGGAGCAGTACTTCTCGGATCTCGTCTCAAACGCCGGCGCGGTCGTGCATGCACTCGTATGCGAGGGCCGCACGCTCGCCACCGCGTTTGGCTGGGAAACCGACGACGGGTACTACTTCTACAACTCGGCGTTCGACCCCTCAGCAGCGTTTGCTTCCCCCGGCGTGGTGCTGTTCTCGTCGATGATCGAGGCGGAGATTCTCCGTGGTGCGAAGGTGTTCGACTTCCTCAAGGGCGACGAGTCGTACAAGTTCAGACACGGAGCCGGCGCAAGGCCGCTCTTTGTCGTCGAAGGGCAGATTCCGTGATCACTGACGTCGCATATGTCGCTATGCACTCATCGCCGCTGATACAGCCGGGATCGAGAGACGCGGGGGCATGAACATCTATCTGGATCGCCTTTCGCGGACCATGGCTGACCGGGGAATAAGCGTGACGACCTTCACACGTCGCACCTCGGTCATCAACCCAACCGTTGTCGAGGTTTCCGATCGGTACCGCGTCGTACACGTTGAGGCTGGCCCGCTCGGATTGATGTCTCTTGCAGACATGAAGCCCCATGCGCCAACATTCGCATCCGGGGTCATCGAATGGATCGATGAGAACGGCGTCTCGTTCGATCTCGTCCACAGCCACTACTGGCTCTCAGGACGCGCTGGTGTGCGCATCAAGAACCGATACTCAATCCCGCTTGCGAATTCATTTCACACGCTCGGAAAGGTGAAGGATCGCTCCCGGGGTCCGAACGAAGCCGCATCGAGTAGCGAGCGTCTCCTGAGAGAAGCAGAAGTCATCGCACAATCAGACTGCATCATCACTTCCACTCCGTACGAGTTCGAGGATCTTCTTGAGCATTACGGAGCAAGCCCTGAACGGCTATGCATCAACCCACCGGGGGTTGACCACGCCGTGTTCAAGCCGGGCGACCAATCTGCGGCCAGGGCGCTCCTCGGTCTTGGGGAGGGTCCGATCATTCTGTATGCCGGTCGGGTTCAGGCACACAAGGGAACATCGATTGCGGTGGAAGCCTACGCGATGCTGCGATCACAGCTCGACCCGTCGCTCGGGATACCGCGCCTCCTGATCGTCGGTGGGGCGAGTGGTTCTGACGGTGACAGCGAACTGGAGAGATGTCGAACGATTGCCCGCCATCACGGTGTGAGCGATGGTGTCGATCTCATCGACCCGGTTCCGCATGAAATCCTCGCCGACTACTACCGCGCAGCTGACCTCGTCATCGTTCCTTCGCGATCCGAGTCATTCGGTCTTGTGGCGGCAGAGGCTCAGGCGTGTGGAACCCCAGTTGTCGCCGCCAACATCGGCGGCCTTGCCTACGTCGTATCGTCATCGGAAAGTGGCCTCCTCGTGGACCATCATGTTCCGGAGGCCTTCTGCACCGCAATGAAGGCGATTCTCGAGCATCCGACGTTTGCCAAACGGCTCTCCGAGGGAGCGGTTGCGTTCTCACAGCGCTTCTCGTGGGACACCACGGCCATTCGCCTACTCGAGCTGTATGGGGGAATCACTGATCAAGGGTCGTGACCCTTGATCAGTGATTGGCTTTCAGCGCGTCGGCTGCCGCCGACGTTGGAGTTGCCTCGAAACTCCCGCTTCCGAGGTGAAAACCTGGCGTAGCTCGGCAATCCCGTTTATCCAAGAGACGCCCCCCCCAAGATGGCGGACGCATATGTGCCGATCTGGGCGGCTGTTGGCATGGCGTCGATAGCCTCACCCACAACTAGCGAAGGATGCACCATGAAGCTGAAGATCTTCTCTGCGAAGTCCGGCAACCGGAAGCCAGAGTTCGAGAGCCTTGAGGCGAGCGTGAACGAATGGCTTGCTGCCCATCCGAATGTCGTCATCGAGAACGTGAACGATCTATCCCAGCCAAACGTGAGTTGGTCACATCTGGCACTCGCTGTTTGGTACACCGAGCAGTAGATGTTCGACAGCCCGCCTCCGCCCATCTGTGCCGCCACGGGCGAGGACGGTTCCCGTATGAGCATGAGAGGGGGCGTGGTGTGGATCGGTGTCGACTCGATTGCTTCCACCAGGACCCGATCAACTTCAGCGCCTATTGGGACAGTGGAACGGATGTTCTGGAGGAGCTAACTCAAATGAGTTCGGCAGTCGAGGCAATCAAATGGGGAGCGAGCCGCGAAATGTTCCGGCGGGGAACTTTCACACAGGACGTTGTGCACAACCACCTGTGGATAACTGTGGATATGTGGAAAAGGGGGGCAGCGGGCTCGCAGGTATCATCAGTTAGCATCGATGACATTGCAGTTCATACCCCAGAACGCGAAAACCATCGCAACCAAGTGTGTTGATTGAGGATGTATTCCTTCGTACATTGACCATCGAAAGGCCCGATGTGCCACGACAGAAACACCTCGTTCGGGGAAGTGCGGGGCGCCATGTCAGGGTTCGTCGGGCCTTTCTCTCTGACTTCGGGAAACCGAAGCGGGTTCCTTGGAGTCCAGCAAGCTGGACTCCTGACTTCTGTACTCTGCTCGGGTGGCACGCATCATCGGCATTGAGCTTCCGATCGAGTGGTCCGACTTCGGGTGGCCGGAGCATCCGACCCTCAACGGCATCACCCTGACAACGGGCGACCCCAAATGGGCCTGGGAACCTGCCGCACCAGCATTCGAAATCCACACACTCCCGCCGCACGAAGGCGAACTCGTCGAAGGCTGGTCGATCGATCATGTCGTGGTGCTCGTTCCGTCGCTTGAAGATGCGACCGCCACACTTGGCAGAGCAGGACTTGCCCCACGTCTCCGTATGAATGTCGGGGACAGGCCCGCCGCCTTTTTCCGAGCAGGACCCGTTCTCGAAGTGATCGAGTCACCCGTGCGAAGCGCTGCGCTCTACGGCATTGCCGTCGCCACCGATGAACCCCTCGACACCCTCGCCCTTCGATGGAAGACGCGAGGCTTGTCGATCGGACCAACAAAGAGAGCGATTCAACCAGGACGACGAATCTTCACGGTGCATGACCTCGATGCCGGCTTCGCAGTGATGAGCCCGGACCGAGACGTCCGAGGACCTATGACTGAGGACCGAGGACCGAGGACCGAGGACCGATTCTGACTTCTGCTCGGGACGGGGCTCGCAAGCTCGCACGCCCCCCTGATCCGACTCCGTCGGATCCGTCCCCCCTGAAAGGGAGGACGGGCGTTGGCCTCTGACTTCTGATCCTCAGACGCCGAATATCAATTCCCTCAGCCGGACGCGGGTCGTTGCGAACGTTTCGAGATCCATGCGAATTGATCCCAGCCGAAGGCCGCGCATCGCGTCGCCATGTCTCGTCGCGACTTTCACGGTGCCTTGACTCTGTTCAAGAACCCCTAGGCCGAGACAACCACCGTGTTCGTCCTGGACTCCGACAAGCATCCCATCGAGTCTCTCGACATCGAATCCGGCTGGCAACGTGGGGGCAAAGACCGTAGTTTGAACGCGCCAGCGCTGTGGGTCGTCTCCGAACTCCCTGTGAAACGACGATGCCCTCATTTGGGCCCGTTCCACAGGCGAGAGAGGGATGAGATCGGGAATCGGAGGCACTTCCGCAATGCGCAAGCCAAAGAACCTTCGGAGCATCGAGACAATCGGGTCCAACTCGCTGCCGTGTTGGATGGCAACGACGAGGCTCGGGTCCGTCAACTCCGCTTTGTGATACTTGAGCGTCTGACCCACAACCCCAGAGACAACCCCTGTTGTATCGATGACAATGACGTCTGCCGACTGCCGTGCGGTCGTCACGAGCGAAGCAACCGCAACAACATGGGCCAACACGACGCCGTGTGGCTCGGTCGATCCGACAAAGCGAAGGGCATCGGGTTCTCCGATGGTGGAGAGATCGTCGAGGCTATGTATCAATTTGAGTCCGACACAGGCCGCGGGACCGACTGTTGAGACTGCGACGTCAGCGTCAACGTAGGCAACAGACTTTCCAGCACCGATCGCATCGGCAATCAGCAGCTTGGACAGCGTCGTCTTCCCGGTATCGGTGCCGCCTATCACCATGACAACGCCGGAGAGTTCCTTCATCCGCTCGCGGAGACCGCTATAGACAGCGGGGTATTCGGCAGTTTCCACGATGGCCTCCTGAGGTACCGCCGGAGTCTACGCCCTACGGGCGAATCGCCCGATGTTCAGGTCGGCTGCGATGAGTCGAGGATCCTCCCCGCCTCGGCAAACCAGCTCGTAAAAAACGAGTGTGCAACATCAGCCATCTCAACCCGCGCCTGTTCAACGTCCGATCGAACGTTCGACCGTGACTGTCCTGTCTTCTCCACCATGTCGTCGTTCTCCGACGATTCGATCCATGCAATGGCATCATCGGTGGTGACCTCCGGATGTGCCTGCACACCAATCGCCGACCCGAACCGGAAGGCGTGACCGATACCGTCACCGGATGAGATCAGCGTTCCGCCGGGAGGAACGTCGAATGTGTCCTGATGAAACTGGAACGTTCTGCGAGAACACAGCGCGGCGGCGAGCGGATCGCCTTCGACTTCGCACCGTGATTGGATGAGCCCGACCTCCGGGACGTCGGCTGCATACGCAGCCCCACCAAGTGCATCGGCAAGCAGTTGGGACCCAAGACACAGGCCAAGGACCGGAACACCATGTTCGACGGCAGAAACGAGAAGGCGCTTCTCGTCTGCAAGAAAGGGGTGCTGGCTCTCGTCATTCGCACCCATCTCACCGCCAAGGGCTACCACGGCATCAAAGGAAGCGACGCTCGGTAACGATTCACCACGATGGAGTCGGACGACATGGAGATCGTGTCCGGCAGCCGATGCTTCTTCGGCAAGCCGACCGGGCGGACCGTTGGCATCATTCTCAAGTACCAGAATCCTCATTGGAGATAATCCGAGCGCAATACCCGACGCATAACCTTGTGGGAGGCAGTCCTCGGGAGGGCGTCGACGGCGACGACGTCATGGACCTTGAAGAGAGGGTTGAGGTGTGCGCTTATCCGCTCCTGCATCATCGCGGCAAGGCTATCAGTGTCGAGAATCACTCCATCTTTGGGAACGACGAAAACCACGAGACGATCGGGACCGCCGGCTGCGGGAGGACTCGCTATGGCAGCGATTTCCGCGACACCATCAATGGAACCGATCGCGGCCTCAAGATCCGCCGAGGCGACCTTGATACCGCCGATGTTCATCGTGTCGTCGGCCCTTCCAAGCGCTTGGAACGAACCATCGGGAAATCTACGGAGCTGGTCACCGTGTCTCCGCAGTGGCTTGCTCCACTTTGGCGTACCCCGGTAGTAGACCGTTTCGTGATCCTGATTCAGGAGTTCAGTCGACAGCCCAATCGACGGCGGCAACAGAAACACCTCGCCGACATCGGCCTCGTTCCCCTCCTCATCGAGAATCACGAGGTCGAGACCGAGGGTCGGCGTGGAGAACCGTGACGGAATCGCCGGATGCAACACGGTGCCTGCCATGTATCCGCCACCGATCTCGGTGCCTCCGCAGTATTCCACAACCGGTATTTCGCCAGCGGCTTGCATCAACCATGTGTAGTCGTCAGGGTTCGATGCCTCGCCCGTAGAGGAAAGAACCCGAACCGTCGACCAATCCCCTTTTGTGAGAGTCCCGTTGGCTCGCCAGTCCGCAACGATGGACGGAACAACACCAAGCATGGTCACCCCAGCTTCCTCCACGAATTCGACGAAACCACGTGTTGTTGGAGCGTCGTCGTAGAGCGCCATTGCGGCACCGTTGAGCAACGACGCGTAGATCAGCCACGGACCCATCATCCAGCCGAGGTTTGTCGGCCATCCGATGACGTCACCGCTGTGGATGTCGTGGTGGTAGCGGCCGTCCATGGCCGCCTTGAGCGGCGTCGTCTGCGTCCATGGAATCGCCTTCGGATCACCGGTCGTACCCGAAGAGAAGAGCACGTTGGTGTGCGAACTCGCCGGTTGCATGACCGGATCGAATGGTGCACCGGGAATCATGAAATCATCCCACAACACGTCACCTGACCGCATCGCGACACGGGCACCGGTCGCCACAAGAATCGCCATGGGAGCATCGGCGTCGACACACTTCGCGTACATCGACAGCGTCCGACCCAGACGCAGTGCAACATCCTGCGTGACGATTGCGACCGGTTCGGTGATCCCAAGCCGAACACGGATCTCGTTGGCAGCGAACGAGTCCGCGATCGACACGACGACACCACCCGCCGCAATGATCCCGAGATAGGCAACAACGGCATGGACATTCATGGGCATAACAATCGCGACACGGTCGCCGGGTACAAATCGAGCTGCGAACCCAGCAGCGAAGGATGCAACCAACGATCGGAGCTCATCAACTCGGATCGGTCTGACACCATCTGGATCAGGAGCGATTATCGCGATCGCATCGTCAGCATGGTCAAGGCAAGATGACGCGATGTTGAACAGCGCTCCCGGCAACCAGTCTGGGTCTGTGGCGTCGAGAGATCCGCGAATCGCGAGCGGCGCGGTTGCTGGCTCGATGGACAAGGCTCCCATGACATGCTGCCAGAACTCATCCACATGGCTCACAGACCACGCATGGAGTTCATCGTATGACTCGACCCCGACGTCATGCATCAACGCCGTCAGGTTGGCGTTGGCCACGGTATCCCCGGTGGGGTTCACGGCAAATGGGGGTCGGTCGGTACGGTCACTCACCGACGCGAGGCTAGTAACTGCCAAATGGGTCGCACATCGCACCTGCATTCGCGTAGTGTGGTGGAAACAAGTGGAGGCCAATCATGCAAAGACGAAGGCGAACGTCCGCCTTGGGCATCCTCGGGGCGACGGTGTTGCTCATGCTGGCAGCTTCGGCTGCTCCCGCAAGTGCCGAGGTACTCCAGGGGGATTGCACAGGGTTTGCCAAGTTCGACAACGACGTCGAGGTGACCGAGAACACGCCACTGAGTACCGTGGTTGAGATCCCGCCAAAGGGTGACGTTGAGTATTTTGGCAACACCCATCTACCGCCGGTTGACGAGGAAGAAGCCTTCTCGGGATCGGTGTCTGTCGAACTCGATATGGGTGTGAGTTTTCCGGTCGTCAAATGGCCCGAGCCGCCCGGTGAGACGAAGTTGACAGAGAAGGGGGGAACCTACACCTACGAGGCTCCGGACTGGATCCCTCGAGGAACGGGAGCCATCAAGATCACCGCAACGCACACCCAACGTGGTGAGGTTTGCACGGCCGCGTTCAACGTGACGCTCGCAGGCGACCCGGGAACTGAGGCAATCGTTGCCGCCGGACTCACCGCGATCGCCGGTGCAAGCACGCTCGCTGCCGGAACAAAGAAGAAGGGCAAGTGATGAAGGGGCGACCAATACTCGGTGTCATTGCTGGATTCCTCTTCGGGCTGCTCCTCGGACCGACACTCTGGCTGTGGGGGGTCATCGAGCTCGCCTCGCCGCTGATATGGATCCTCCCGATCGTTGGAGTCGTGTTCGGTCTCGCGATGGCAACGTGGGCACCCTTCGGAAAGGGTCCCGTAGATGAACCCGCTCCCGATGATGTAGCTCCCGTCGAGGAGGCTGACAAGCCCTCGGAGCCGATGATTCAGGAGCCGGTGTCGCAGGAGCCCGTGTCATCAGAGACGATGTCGGAGCCACCGCCGATGTCGGCAGCAGACGGCGGGGACGAATCCAACCCATAAACCGAGGGCGGATCAACACCCGTGCGACAGTCAGGTGCGTCGTCGCCCGTTCTGAGGCTGTGAGCTGTGAGCTGTGAGCTGTTAGCTCTTATCCGCGAGCTCCTCCAGCCATGAGCCGTGACACTGCCGATGGAACACGCATCGGCTCACCAGCCCACATCGTCTATACGATCGTCGTGTTTGTCGTGCTCGCCTCACTCGACAATGCTGCGATCGCGCTCATTCCGTCGATGGTGCCTCAGCTCGAAACAACCTTCGGAGTGGGAAAAGCCGCCGTCGGTATCCTCACCGCTGCCCAGATAGTCGTCACGGCGATCACCGCTGTCGGCTGGGGGTACCTCGCCGACGCTCGGTCGCGCAAGAGGCTCCTTCTGTGGGGCACGCTGATCTGGTCTGTTGCCATGGCGGCGTCGGGTCTGACTGAATCCTTTTCGGCCCTGTTCGGACTGCAACTCGTCGCCGGGATCGGTCTCGGATCGATTGCCTCGGTCGGGTTCTCCGTCGTCTCAGACTTTGTCGCCCCCCCGAGGCGCGGCCTGGCAATGTCGTTCTGGGGACTGTCTCAGGGCATCGGAACACTCATCGGCAGCCTGCTCGCAAGCCAGGCGGGAGCCGGGAACCACTCTCGTCCGTTCTTCATCATCGCCGCCGCCGGCCTCGTATTCGCCGGCCTCTATCTTGGCGCATACGAGCCGCCCCGAGGATTCAGCGAACCCGAACTCGCAGCGTTGCACGCGGCTGGCGACGACTACGAGCACGCTATTGATCCAAGCCAGTTGCGGGACATCGCTGCGATCCTGACCAATCGTTGGCTCGTCCTTCAGGGTCTCACCGCACAGGTTGCCTACGGATCACTCATCTGGGTTCCCCTGTTGTATCAGGAGAAGGTGATCGCCCAGGGCTACAGCGATGTCACGGGCCAGAAGGTCGGCGGCCTGTTCGCTGCAATGTTCACCGTCGGAGCACTGTTCTCAATCCTCGCCGGACATGTCGGTGACCGTTGGCAGCGGCGAAATCTGGGGGGCCGCGCGTACGTGTCTGCGATTGGAATCCTCGGGGCAATCCCGTTCTTCCTCATCTTCTTCTGGATCCCACTCAACGGATTGGATGTCACCGAGGGAGCCTCAACCATGACCTACATCGGAGAGGTGATGAGCCAGTTGGTGACCAACCCATGGGTTGCAGGCGCATTCCTCTCGGCACTTGCGGCGTTGGCTCTGACATCAGCAGATTCCCCGAACTGGTTCGCACTCATTTCTGACGTGAACCTCCCTGAGCACCGCGGGACCGTCTTTGGCTTCGGCAACCTCGTCAACGGTGCCGGGCGCGGAATCGGAACCGCCTTTACGGCGATCACCGCCCAGACCCTCCAGAAGACGATCGCACCACCGCTGAACCTCGCCCTCAGCCTCACATTGTTCCAAGTCTTCTTTCTCCCAACCGGCTGGTGCTATTGGAAGGCAGCCCATACGGCACCGCGAGATATCAAGGCGGTCCGCGCGACTCTCCGCGAACGCGGGTAGGAAGATTCAGCTTTCAGCTCACAGCTTTCTGACATCTGACTTCTGACATCGGTCCTCGCGAAAGAATCATCGAAGCGCGAAAACTGCCTAGCTGCTGGCCTTGCGCTCAGGAGCTGGAGAGGGGTACAACTACCCTGCTTCCCCCGCAAACGTGGCATCTCGCTGGTCGGTGCGGAAGGTATTTGACGAACCACATCTTTGTAATTACACTCGTGCAACCACACCCAACATGTTGGGGGTGTTTCAATGGGTAGAACCCCATATGTTGTGTGTGTGGACAAGTTTGTGGACAAGTCGTGATCGGGTTGCCGATTTTGGTGACCCCGTATGAGGAGATTGTGTATGGCACAGGGCCTGAAGATTGAACGTCGTTTTACCACCGAGGGCGTCAGCCCGTACGACACAGTCGAATGGTCCAGGCGTGACTCGCGCATCACGAATCCTGATGGATCTGTGGTATTCGAGATGGCCGATGCCGAGATCCCCGCTGACTGGTCACAGGTTGCCGCGGACATCATGGTTTCGAAGTACTTCCGCAAAGCAGGTGTCCCCCAGGTCGATGATGCGGGCATTCCTGTTGTCGACGCAAACGGGCAGCCAGTCCTCGGCCCTGAACGGTCGGCGCGCCAGGTCATCGATCGGCTCGCGGGAACGTGGCGTTGGTGGGGGGAAGAGCACAACTATTTCGACTCGGCCGATGACGCCCAGATCTTTGAGGATGAGATCGCGTTCATGCTCCTCCACCAGATGGCAGCACCCAACTCGCCGCAGTGGTTCAACACGGGACTCAACCACCGCTACGGGATCACGGGACCAGAACAGGGCTTCTGGTTTGTAGATCCGGAGTCCGAGGACCTCTCGACATCGCCAGACTCGTACAGTCGACCAGCACCGCACGCATGTTTCATCCAGTCCGTTGGAGACGACCTCGTCAATCCGGGCGGAATCATGGACCTGTGGGTTCGTGAAGCCAGGCTCTTCAAGTTCGGGTCAGGAACAGGAACCAACTTCTCGAGTCTCCGCGCTGAAGGCGAACCACTTTCTGGTGGAGGCAAGTCGTCAGGGCTGATGTCTTTCCTCAAGGTTGGCGACCGGGCTGCAGGGGCGATCAAGTCCGGTGGAACAACCCGTCGTGCGGCCAAGATGGTCATTCTCGATGTAGACCACCCTGACATCGAAACGTTCATCGCTTGGAAGGCAAACGAGGAGGAGAAGGTCAAGGCGCTCATCGCCGCCGGGTATCCGTCAGACTTCAACGGCGAGGCGTACGCCACCGTGTCGGGTCAGAACTCAAACAACTCGATCCGCATGACAAACGAATTCCTCGAAGCGGTGATGAACGACGATGACTGGAACCTGAAAAGCCGGACCGACGGTGAAACCATGCGCACCGTCAGGGCGCGCGACTTGTGGAACCAAATTGCACAGGCAGCGTGGGCATCAGCAGATCCCGGTGTCCAGTTCCACACGACCATCAACGAGTGGCACACCTCTCCAGCCGGTGGTGAGATCAGAGCGTCCAACCCCTGCTCCGAATACATGTTCCTGGACAACACAGCATGCAACCTTGCGTCACTCAACCTTGGAAAGTTCTACAACGACGAGACAGGCGACTTCGCCCTCGACGACTACCGATATGCGATTCGACTATGGACGATGGTGCTCGAGATCTCGGTCACGATGGCTCACTTCCCATCCGCTGAAATCGCTCAGGGTTCATACGACTACCGCACACTTGGACTCGGGTACGCCAACCTCGGCTCCATCCTCATGCGGATGGGTATCGCCTACGACTCGGACAAGGGACGAGCCATCGCTGGAGCCCTCACGGCCATCTTGACCGGCTACTCCTACGCAGCATCCGCGGAGATGGCTGCCGTCGTTGGTGCATTTCCCAAGTACGACGAGAACACCGAATCGATGAAGCGGGTGATTCAGAACCACCGACGTGCAGCATATGGAGCCGAACAGTTCGAATACGACAACCTCGGCCACACCGTCGTAGGTATCGACCAGCGGGTCTGCCCGGGTGCCATGCTTGAGATGGCCCACGATGCATGGGACTCAGCGTACGAACTCGGACAGACCCACGGATATCGCAACGCTCAGACCACCGTCCTTGCGCCGACCGGCACCATCGGTCTCCTCATGGACTGCGACACGACCGGCGTTGAACCCGACTTCGCTCTCGTCAAGTTCAAGAAGCTCGCTGGCGGTGGGTACTTCAAGATCGCAAACCAGTCGATTACCCCCGCACTCGCGAAGCTCGGATACACCGAATCTGAGATCTCTGACATCATCGACTACGTCGTGGGAACCATGACGCTTGAGACGTCGCCGCACATCAACACGCGCACACTGCTTGCTCGAGGTTTCTCCAAGTCGGACATTGCCAAGATCGAGGTGACTCTTCCTGGTGTCTTCGAACTGGGGTTTGCGTTCAACCAGTGGACGCTTGGCGAGGAGACCATGCAGCGACTTGGGTTCACACCCGATGTGTACAACGGCCTTGGCTTCAACATGTTGGCAGCCCTTGGCTTCACGCAGACCGAGATCAACGAGGCGAACGACATCGTCTGTGGTCGACAGACCATCGAGGGTGCACCGAACCTCAAGCACGAGCACTTGGTTGTGTTCGACACCGCAAACAAGAACGGGAAGATCGGAAAGCGCTACATCCATCACACCGGACATATCCGAATGATGGCTGCCGCCCAGCCTTTCATCACCGGTGCGATTTCAAAGACCATCAACATGCCACACGAGGCGACGGTCGAGGACATCAAGGAATCGTACGAGATGTCGTGGAAGCTTGGACTCAAGGCCATGGCTTTGTACCGAGACGGCTCAAAGGCGTCCCAGCCACTCTCATCGACGTCAGATGAAGGCACAGGCGACGACGAGTCAGAGGAAATCACCGATGCCATCAACCGCGAGGTTGACATCTTCGCCGGGTTGTTCCAGCCGGGTATCTCCCCGACGCAGGCGTACAACTCGGTTCCGCGGCCGCGATTCCTGCTCCCTCCGCGCCGCGCCGGATACACCCAGGAGGCACGGGTCGGTGGACACAAGGTCTTCCTCCGCACGGGCGAATATGAGGACGGCACACTTGGTGAAGTCTTCGTGGATCTCGCAAAGGAAGGTGCCACGCTACGCGGCATCTTGAGCTGCTTTGCGATCGCAGTCAGCAAAGGACTCCAGTACGGCGTCCCCCTTGAGGAATACGTGGACACCTTCACGTTCCAGACCTTTGAGCCTCGGGGCATGGTCGAAGGGCATCCGAACATCAAGATGTCGAATTCAATCGTGGACTACGTGTTCCGTGCTCTCGGAGTCGAATATCTCCACCGTGACGAGTTGGCACAGGTACCACCGGATCGGACTGGTGATCTTCCGGAGCCACCGTCGGGCCTCGCCGTCGACGCAGGTTTGCAGCTCGACCTGACCGAGGCTGCTATGGAGTCCGACATCGAGGCGCAAGTAAGGGCGGCCAAGTTTGCCGATGCACCAAACGGCAATGGAGCGTCAGACGACGCTGCCCCAGGATCTACGCATGGATCGGAGCATGTGACGGTACATACAGCGTCACAACTCCACGCCGAGGCTGATGCGATGTCGGCTGGCGCGGTCCAGACAGCAGCGGTCCAGGCAGTGCTTGCTGACAAGATGGGAGATGCACCGCTGTGCGACACCTGCGGTCACATCACGGTCCGCAATGGCTCGTGCTACCGCTGCCTCAACTGCGGCGATTCCAAGGGCTGCAGCTGAGGAGAGCTCACGACTGACAGCTCACAGCTCACAGCTCCGTGGCTCAACGCCAAGACGACGCAATCATCCCGGCGCGAGCTTTCTGGCTATCGGAGGATCAGCCCAGGCCGATTTCGCAGACGACCTCGGCAACGACCGGGATGCCGGTGTCGGTCGTTCCGGTGAAAGCGACCCGTGCAAGTTCGATGGAGCCGAAGGGGGTGGGAGGGTCTATGTAGGCGATGCTGTCGATGATCCCTGCGACATCGAAACCAGCCATCCGGAAGTTTGGCTCGACCGTGATTACGAAGTTGGCTTCAAGAGCCGGATTCGAGGCAACATTGTCGATGGCCACCAGGACGCTCAAATCGCCCTCGGACAGATCACCGACCGGTACCGCTTCATAGGTTTCGGGGTCGAGACCCCTATGAACGGCGCATTCACCGACGAAGTCGGCATACTCCACGCCATCGACCCTGACCAGTCCCGACCCATTTTCCTCGGCAGTCAACCCGCTGCCACCCTGATCTGGGCTCGGTTCGCTTGTGGACGAGGCAACGCTGGTAGGCGAAACAGCATCGGGCGTATCGGAATCGTCCGTATCTGAGCCAGCCGATCCACAGGCTGAGAGGACGATTGCGAGCGAGGTCAGGAGTACGAGCGCGAAGGGCCGATTGGTTTGTTGCATCGACGGAGAGTACTTGGGCGACTGCCCTACGCATGGTCGTCCTGAGTCTTTGGCCTGCGCCACGCCCGTACCGGCTACATCGGCGGTCCGTTGGTCGCCGCTGATCAGTCCTCTGATATCTGGTGATGCTGCCTAGGGTTCTTGGATGTACCACAACCGGAGTTCCGGCGAAGGACAATCTCGATGACTGGGCACACATCATCAAAACGGCTCATTGCCGCCGCCATGCTTGCGGTAGCAGTCTTTGGTCTGCCCTCAACGGCTTCTGCGCAGTCCCAGGCAGATGTCGATCAGGCCGAAGCCGACCTCGAACGGGCCAGGGCCCAGGAGTCGGATGCGTTCAAACGGTGGGATACAGCCAAAGCCGCACTGGACGTAGCGATCGCCGAGTACACAGAGATCAATGCTCGGCGTGAGGAACTGACCGTCACGATCGACAAACTCGGGGACCAGATCGAGCTGTACGCAGCGGAAGCCGCCGCAGCGGATGAGAGAGCGAAGGCCCTCATCATCGATGCATACACCGGTGGTGGAAACTCTGGTGTGGAAACGGCGATTGCGCTCGGTTCGATCCAGGACATCCTCCTCAGCCAGATTCTGCTCGATGAGGCAGCAGTTCAGGGTTTGTCGGATCTCGGGCAGCTTGCGGCCCTCAACCGCGAAGTCGATCGGCTCCGCGTCAATCTTTCCGATCAGGAGGCCGAAGCGCTTCTTCTCGAAGCCATAGCTGAGGAGAAGCTGGTCGAGGTGCAGGGTCTGTATGCGGAAGCCGACGCAGCCTATGAAGAGGCATCTGCTGAGGTCAGGGCCGCTATCGATACGGTACGGGAGGAGCAGCGGGCTTTCGATATTGCTGAGGCCAAGCGCAAAGCGGAACAGGCAGCGGCTGCATACACAGCGGCTCATGGTGCCGCTGCAGGTCTCGCACCAGGGACTATTCCCGGCTTCGTCTGCCCGGTACAGGGCGGTTCGAACTTCATCAACTCATGGGGCTATTCACGATCAGGCGGGACTCGTTCGCACAAGGGCACCGACATGTACTCATCAACGGGATATGGCCATCCCCTCGTGGCAGTCCAGGCCGGGTACATCAAGAAGAAGACCGTCAGCTTGGGCGGCATCGTCGTGTACCTCTACGACGATGCCGGATACCGCTACTACTACGCCCACCTTCAGGGATACCCCAATGGACTCGTCGACGGACAACGAGTCGACAAGGGCCAGGTCATCGGATACATGGGATCCTCTGGCAACGCAGGAAGCCCACATCTCCACTTCCAGCTCCACCCCGGAGGTGGAGCCGCAGTCAATCCGTACCCGACGGTTCGGGCAGTGTGCTGACCGAAGCCCCCATCGCCATGGACTATCCTTCGTTAATCACAGCAAGGGGATGTCATGGCTGAAAACGGAGGCGATCACCAAGGCGCCCCACAGAGCGAGTTTCCGATTGGGCTCATCGGTGCAGGAATCGTCGCCACGGTTCTTGTGATCTTTATCGTGTCGAACAACCACGATACGCAGATCAACTTCCTGTGGCTCGACACCAACATGCCGATGTGGACCGTCATCCTGATTGCCGGCGCACTCGGCGCATTCATCGGATGGTCAGTATCCGCAATCCGTCGCCGATCCAAGCGGAAGAATCAGTAGAACAAAAACACCGAGATCGCCACCGAACGAACGGTTGTCGCGTACCCAGGGTTCCAGCACGCGCTTTTTGTTGGCTGGCGCCCACAGAACGAGCACGAGCGGTTGTCCGCTTGAGGCACCGTGACCGTTTCGACAGAGGAGTCGCTATGGCATCCACACCGCTTCATCGTCAGACCTGCGACGGATATACCGCAACGTGAGGTATCTCGACCTCGTCGATCGTCGTGTCGTGGTGTTCGACGGAGCGACCGGTACATGGCTCCAGTCCCAGAACCTCACTGCTGAGGACTTCGGCGGTCCGGATCTCGAGGGCTGCAACGAGATGCTCAATCTGACTCGCCCCGATGTCGTAGAAGATCTCCACACCTCATACCTCGATGTCGGCGCTGATGTAATCGAAACAAACACGTTCGGCGCCTTCGCTGTCCCGCTGGGAGAGTATGGCCTGGCCGATCGGGCCTATGACATTTCGGCTGCAGCGGCAGGGATCGCTCGCACGGCTGCCGACCGATACTCGGATCGCTACGTCGCGGGCTCGATCGGACCCGGAACGAAGTTTCCAACACTCGGCCAGATCTCCTACGCCGACCTCCGTGACGCTTACGAGGTCGAGGCCGCAGGCTTGATCGACGGCGGGGTCGACCTTCTCATCATCGAAACGCAGTTCGATCTCCTGTCCGTCAAGGCTGCTATCAACGGAGCTCGTCGAGCGATGCGAACCTCGGGGCGCGATGTCCCGCTACAGACGCAAGTGACAATCGAGACAACGGGGCGAATGCTCCCGGGAACCGAGATCGGTGCAGCAGTTGCTTCGATCGAGGCGCTCGGCCCCGATGTGATCGGTCTGAACTGTGCGACAGGACCCGTCGAGATGTACGAGGCAGTTCGGTACCTCGCCCGTCACGCCTCGCTGCCCATCAGCATCATCCCAAACGCAGGACTGCCCTCCGTAGTCGACGGCGAGATGCACTACGACCTTGGGGCAGCCGACATGGCGGAGCATCTCGCGACCTTCGTCACCGAGTACGGCGTCGGAATTGTCGGAGGTTGTTGCGGAACGACTCCCGAATACATCGCGACACTGATCGACCGCCTCCGTCCGCTCAGACCTGCAGCCAGAACAATCGAGCACCTGCCATCGGTGTCATCGACCTACTCCCCAATGCAGCTCCATCAGGACGCGTCGATCCTGATCATTGGCGAGCGCACCAACGCAAACGGTTCCCGAGCATTTCGCGAGGCAATGCTCGAGGGGGACATCGATGCGTGCGTCGCGATCGGTGAGGGCCAGGTTGCCGAAGGAGCGCACCTCGTTGATCTGTGCGTCGATTATGTCGGGAGGGACGGGGCGCTCGACATCGATGTTCTTGCCAGGCGGTTTGCCACCGAGATCACAGCCCCGATCGTCATCGATTCGACCGAGACGCCAGTGATGCAGGCGGCACTTGAGAGGATCGGTGGCCGTTGTGTACTCAACTCTGCGAATCTTGAAGATGGTGGTGACGAGGGATCTCGCTTCGACAGAGTCATGCGCCTTGCCAAGGAGCATGGTGCCGTGGCCATCTGTCTCCTTATCGACGAACGGGGTCAGGCGCGCGACCTCGAGTGGAAGATGGAGATTGCGCACCGCATCCACGATTTGGCTACCAACCAGTACGGGCTCGCATCCGAAGACCTGATCTTTGATCCCTTGACATTCCCACTCTCGACCGGAGACAACGACCTCCGTAACGATGCCATTGCAACCATCGAGGCCATCGGCAGGATCAAGAAGGAGCTCCCTGGTACCGCAACCGTTCTCGGCGTCTCAAATGTCTCGTTCGGCCTGAAACCGGCAGCCAGACGTGTCCTGAACTCGGTGTTTCTCCACGAGTGTGTCGATGCGGGACTTGATGCCGCGATCATCCATGCCGGTCGGATCACCCAGCTCATTGAGATCTCCGATGAGCAGCGACAGGTCTGCCTCGATCTCATCTACAACCGCAAGACCGATGACTACGACCCGCTCGAATCGCTGCTCACGATGTTCGAAGATGTAGAAACGTCGACCGCCATCATCGATCCGCTTGAGGGTCTCAACACCGGCGAACGTCTTGAGAAGCGAATCGTGATGGGCAACGCGGTAGGGCTGGAGGCCGACCTCGATGATGCACTGACCGCAACCGCAGCCATCGACATCATCAATGACCACCTCCTTACTGGGATGAAGACCGTGGGTGATTTGTTCGGATCAGGACAGATGCAGCTTCCGTTCGTCCTCAGATCTGCTCAGACCATGAAGACCGCCGTGCGGTATCTCGAGCCCCACCTCGACAAGGTCGATGCTGCAGACCGGGGAAGCATCGTGCTCGCGACGGTGAGGGGCGACGTCCACGACATCGGAAAGAATCTTGTTGACATCATCCTATCCAACAACGGCTATCGGGTCCACAACCTGGGAATCAAGGTATCGATCGCTGACATGATCGACGCCTATGAGGAGCACGATGCGGATGCAATCGGAATGAGCGGTCTCCTCGTCAAGAGCACGCTCATCATGCGCGACAACCTTGACGAACTGACCAGAAGAGGGCTTGCAGACGTGCCGGTGCTTCTCGGAGGTGCCGCCTTGACACGGTCGTACGTCGAGAAGGACCTTGCGAGTCGCTACAACGGACGCCTGGTGTACGGCAAGGACGCCTTCACCGGACTCGCCGCGATGGAATGGATCACAGGGAATGGCCCAGAGCCGACAAGGCCGGATCGGTTCATCCCAGAAATACCTTCAACCGAAAGGACCATAGAGCCTGCCCCGCTCCGCTCGCCCGATGTCTCGCCAGATGAACCTGTTCCTGCCGCACCCTTTATCGGATCACGAGTCGTCAAGGGTGTTCCACTTGATGCGATCGTGCCGTACCTCAACACCACGGCGCTGCTTCGCAACCAATGGCAGTACCGGCCGGAATCCGACGAAAGCGACAATGCCTTCAAGGATCGTCTCGCCCCTGAGATTCGATCCCGCATCGCTTCCGCGCAGTCGGCCCATCTGCTCCAACCCCAAGTTGTCTATGGCTTCTTCCACGCAAACGCCGATGGAAACGATGTCGTCATCTGGACGGATGCAGACCGTAGCGTCGAGATGGCCCGCCTCGCGTTCCCTCGCCAGACCGGATCTCCGTGGATGTGCATCGCCGATTTCTTCCACCCCATTGAAAGCGATACAACAGACATCGCTGCGTTCCACATTGTGACTATGGGATCCGCAATCTCGGAAGCAACGGAGGGACTGTTCAACGAGGACCGCTACGAGGACTATCTGAAGCTCCATGGGATCGGCGTCGAGATGACCGAAGCCCTTGCTGAGTATTGGCATGCAAGGGTGAGGGATGAACTCGGCATCGGAGCACACGACGCTCCGACCATGCATGGGCTGTTTCGGCAGGGTTTCCAAGGGGGTCGGTACTCGTGGGGCTATCCGGCGTGCCCCGATCTTGAGGACAACATGGTCGTGGCGGATCTTCTCGATGCGGACCGAATCGGTATCGAGGTTGGACCCGAGACCGGGTACCAATACCAGCCGGAGCAAACGACATCGGCGATCATCTGCCATCATCGACAAGCCAAGTACTTCGTCGCCAGAAAGCCCAAGGATCAACGTGCTGACATCGGTTGACCGTTTTGTCAAGATCGCCGAGGTGAATCCTCCCGAGCTTCCGGACATGTCCCATCTCCTCCTTGAGGGGGCCTGGGATCACGTTCTCATTACCGACAACGTGTTCGGGAACATTCGGGTTTCACCGTATGCGTTCTCGGCACGGCTCACCCACGACACACCCTCGGTGACGCCCACCGTGGTCGTCTCGACACGGGACCGCAACATCCTTGCAATCGAATCAGAGGTTCGAGGAGCCCTCGGCAACGGCGTGACGTCGTTCCTGGTTGTGATCGGTGACACAATGCCCCAGGTAGACCATCTCGCTGACCACTACGAGATCGTGCGCCACCTCAGGAACCTCCAAAAAGATCTCCCCATCTTCGAGGTGGGAATGCCGACGCGGCTCCAGGCATGGCAGAAGCAAAGCCGAATCGATGCAGGAGCCCAGTTCCTGGTCTGCGGTCCGATCCTCGACCCCGACACCGTTGAGGAGAGAGTCCGGTTGCTCGACATCCAGCCAGAGGATCCGCCTGTCTTCTTGATGACAATCCCACCGTTCAGCCCCAAATGGGTCAAGCGAATGGAGTCCCTCGGAGCGATCAAAGCGGGTCAGGGCCTGAAGGATCGACTGGCCAACGCACCATCGAAAGACGAACGACGCGCCATCGCATGGCAGGCATCACGAGAGGTGGCAGATGTTGCAAAGGACTGCGGTGTATCGGGCGTGATCCTGATGGGTCTGAGTTTTGACACAGTCGTCGACGAAGCGGCCTTGGTATGGAGCGATACAGGTCGATGACGGTTCTAGCCCTGTCGCCATGGGAGACCTGCCGCCTTCCAACCGTTGGCGTTGCCTCGATGGCCGTGTTCATCCACGGAACCTTCGAAGCCTGATCCGACGTTGTAGGCCTGGGTGTATCCGGCGGCGGTCGCGACAATCGCGGCACCCCGGGACCGTGATCCGGACCGGCAGAGAAAGTACACAGGGTGTGACGGATCTAGGCCGGCCTCCCCGAGTTGGTCCACGAAGGTGTCGTCTCGTCGTCCATGGGGATACGTCGTCCATTCGACCACGACAACACGCTTACCGATACCGCTCAGGTCCGGAAGGCCTACGTACACAAGCTCCGTTTGGGTTCTTACGTCCACCAAGACCGCGTCTGGATCGGTTGCGAGCGCCTCGTAGGCCGAATCGGGTGTGACATCTCCTGCGTACATGACCGAGCGAGGGTACCCGGCTTGTTTCCTGCTGGTCGCGTCACCTCGGCCCACCGTTTCACCTGTCAGTAGGATTGCGCCTGTGGCAACGACAAAGCAACCGACCGGCGACAACGATCGAGCTGAGGACATCACCGGCGAACTTGAGCCGATTCCCGTCGACAGCGAGGCGAAGCCGAGTCCTCTTGTCGAAACCGACTGGCCATCCAGAGGGCTGGCGAAGCTTCTGCTGCAGGGCCTCATCGGAGTCGCAGTTCTCGTCATTCTCGCCGCGGACTCAAGCAACTTCCTCGACCTCGAGGAGATCGCCGCGATCCTGCTGATCGTGTTCGGAGGCATCGAGCTGGTGGGTGTCGTGGTGCGGCGTGAAGGGTTCGAGCCCTACATCCAGCCCACCGTCCTCATCGGCGCTGGCATCATGATCTTGATCTGGCCGAGCGAAACTCGCAGAGTCGTCGGTCTGATCCTCGGTGTGGTGGTCCTCATCAGAGGCGGGGCCGATCTCTGGAGATCACTTCGTCGACGTTTCGAGCGTGGAGCGAACATGTGGGTGTTCGTGCGCGGCCTCATCCTCATCGCCGTCGGCGGACTGGTGCTCCTTATTCCAGCCGCTGCCGTTCCAGCCGCTGTCGTTGGCGTCGCAATCCTCCTCGTCCTTCGGGCACTCCTCGGCATCTGGTACACGACGACCAGATCAGGTGACAACGAACCGATCGATCCTGGAGACACCTACTCGATCATTGCGTATCTGCTGGCGAGCAGAGATATGGCCAGCGAGGACATCGATCGGATCGATGACATCGTCTTCCTCCACCGGGGCGAGTCCCGCCAGCGTGTCACCCGTTTCGCAATCCTGATGGCCCTCTCGACGGCCATTGCGACCTTTGGAATTGCTACCGACTCCACCGCTGTCGTCATTGGGGCGATGCTGGTTGCACCCCTCATGACACCAATTCTTGGCCTCTCCGCCGGGTTGATCAATGGAAAGACACAGGCTGCGTTGTTCTCAGCTGCCGTGGTCCTCGGGGGATCAGTTGGCGCTATCGGATTCTCCTGGATGCTCGGTGCGCTCATTCCGAACATCGCAGAGGTCATCGAGAATGGACAAGTCGTTTCTCGGACAGCTCCTTCGCTTCTCGACCTTGCGATCGCGATCGCGGCAGGGATTGCGGGGGCCTACGGCGTGTCCAAAGCCGAGACGTCCGATGCTCTCCCTGGTGTCGCGGTGGCGATCGCCCTGATACCGCCCCTCTCGGTCATCGGAATCACACTGCACGCTTCTGATCTCTCACAGGCTGCGGGGGCAACGCTGTTGTTCCTCACCAACCTGTTCGCCATCATCTTGATGGCAGGGATCGTGTTCCTCATCGTGGGGTACGGCTCATGGAGCCGACTCCACTACAGACGGAACCGTATCCGAACGTCGTTCGCGCTCGTCGTGCTGGCAGTCATCCTGATCTCGATCCCCCTTGCACTTACCGCAGAGAGTGTTGTCGGAAGCTCAAACGACCTACGAAACGCTTCCGCCGCTGTGAATGACTGGATCAAGGAGGAGTTTCCAGACGATGAGGTCAAACCACTCCGTATCAGCACGATCGACGTAGGCGAGGACACGGTGACCGTGCAGCTCATCGGCTGGGAGGTCCCACCCTCGTCGGATCGCCTATCCGAAATCCTGTCCGAGTATGTCGGTCGACCGATCGGGGCCGTGGTGCGGTGGGTCCGGGAATACATTGACTTCACACCGGAATCAGACCCAGCGCTTCCGTAGCCGATTACCGATTACCGATTACCGATTACCGATTATTCTGCTCTGACTTCTGATGCAAGCGCGGTAGCCTCCCATCGTTCAACTGCCGTGGGAGACACACATGACCAGCGCGATCAGCGTTACTGATGCTGCCAAAAAGTACGGCACAGGAGACGCCGCCGTTGCGGCCCTTGCCGGCGTGACTGCGTCGTTTGAACAGGGCAAATTCACCGCAATCATGGGTCCGTCGGGGTCGGGCAAGTCAACACTGCTCCATTGCCTCGCAGGACTCGATTCCCTCGACCGCGGCGACGTACTTCTTGGCGACGTGGAGCTAGGTGCGCTGTCCGACAAGGACCTCACGCTTGTGCGGCGCGAACGTATTGGATTCATCTTCCAGGCGTTCAACCTCATTCCAACCCTGACCGCCAAAGAGAACATCCTGCTCCCCCTTTCGATTGCTGGCGAAACGGCCGACCCGGACTGGTACGACCAGGTCGTCGGTGCTGTCGGGCTTGAGGACAGACTTGGACACCGACCATCTGAGCTCTCTGGCGGCGAGCAACAGCGCGTCGCGGCAGCGCGAGCCCTGGTATCAAGACCAGCGATCGTGTTCGCAGACGAACCGAGCGGAAACCTCGATTCGAAGTCCGGCGCAGAACTCCTCGGCTTCATGCGGACTGCGGTCGACGACTTCGGTCAAACCATCGTCATGGTGACCCACGATGCTTTCGCGGCTTCACATGCCGATCGTGTCATTTTCCTCGACGACGGGCAGATCATCGCTGAGCTGCTTGATCCAACCTCTGAACAGATCCTCGACAAGATGAAGCAGCTCGGAGACTGATCATGTTGAAGGTCGCCTGGTCCTCGATTCGGGCCAACAAGGTCCGACTCCTCCTGACGTCGTTTGCGATCGTCATTGGCGTCTCGTTCGTTGCAGGTTCATTCGTGTTCACCGACACCATCTCCACGCGATTCGATCGGCTGTTCAGCGATATTTCCGCAGGAGTCGATGTCTACGTCCAACCGACGCAGCCAGATTTCGGTACCGACTTCGGACCGATCGAACTTTCGATGCCAGAGGGGGTCTTCGACGATGTGTTGGCAGTCGAAGGGGTTGCCGTCGCAGAGGCTGGCATAGGCGGGACCGCCCAGCTCGTTGGGAAGGACGGCGAGGTTGTCGGTGGCTTCGGCCCCCCAACGCTCGGCTTCTCCTGGTCGGAGGATCCCGACATGACGCCACTTCGCATCGCACCCGACAACGGAAGGCCACCTCAGGCCGCGGGTGAGATCGCTATCGATGTTGCAACGGCACGGGACAAGGGATACGCAATCGGAGACATGGTCGGCGTGATCACGACCGGTCCCGTTGAGGAGTTCACGTTGGTTGGTATCGCCAACTTCGGGGACGAAGACAACGTTGCCGGCGCAACGCTCGTGATCTTCGAGTTCGAAGAAGCGCAACGAATGTTCGGGCTGGAGGGACGAATCAGCCAGATCAGTGTCGCGGCCGAAGCCGGCATAACAGCGGAGGACCTCTCGAACCGCATTGGAGCGGTCGTGCCTGACGGTGTCGAGGCCATCACCGCAGCACAATCGACCGCCGATCAGACGGCGGATCTTCAAGAGGGTCTCAGCTTCCTCACGATTGGCCTTCTCGTATTCGCGATCATCGCCGTGTTCGTCGGCTCGTTCGTGATCTACAACACATTCAGAATCATCGTCGCCCAACGAACCCGAGAGCTTGCCCTCCTTCGGGCAATCGGAGCAACCGGTGGACAGGTCACCCGTATGGTTGTCCTCGAGGCCTTCATTGTCGCCCTTGTCTCCTCCCTGGTCGGCATTCTCGGCGGTATCGGACTGTCGCAACTGTTGGCTACTGCGCTTTCAGCTGGTGGCCTCGGCTTCCCTGATGGACCGCTCACCGTGCTCCCACGGACCGTGATTGTGGGGGTCCTCGTCGGGGTCATCGTGACGCTTGCCGCTTCTGTGCTTCCCGCGAGACGGGCAGCCAGAATCCCACCGGTCGCCGCCATGCGTGCAGACCTGTCAGCGACACCTCGCAAGGATCTACGTACACGAGCGATCGTCGGCCTCGTCGTGGTCGGGCTCGGTGCTGCCATGGTGATCGTGGGGCTCTTCTCAAGTATCTCCAACGGCCTTGCCCTGCTCGGCGTTGGCGCGGGTCTGGCATTCCTCGGTGTTTCGATTCTTGCACCATTGGCTGCGAGACCCTTCGCGCTCTTCATCGGCTGGCCGATCCGAAAGGCGTTCAAGATTTCGGGAGATCTCGCGGTGCAGAACACCCGTCGTCAACCTCGTCGGACCGCCTCAACAGCATCGGCATTGATGATCGGTGTTGCACTCGTCGTGTTCGTCGCCATCTTCGGAGCATCCATCAAGGTGAGCATCGGCAACGCCGTCGGCGAGATCTTCCCCGCCGACATCTCTGCATCGTCAACCAACTTCACAAGCGGCGTCAGCCCCCAGTTCACCGACGAGCTCAGATTGCTTCCGGAGATCGGACAGGTAACGACACTCAACAACCCACAGATCCGGTTCCAGGAACTCGGGATGGATACGAGCGGCTCGGCCATCGAACCTGCCACCGCTGAGGGGATGATCTTCACGGGGGCGACGCCAGAGGCAATCGCGTTGCTCGGTGCAACCGACGGGCTTCTTGTGTTGGAGGAGAGAGAAGGCGCCGAGCTGATCCTCGGGGAAACGTACACGCTCGAGTTCCCGAACGGTGTCACCGGCACTGCAGAAGTGGTCGGTGTCTTTACGGACAGCAACTTCGGGGAATTCATCATCACGCGTGATCGCTATGCCACAGGAGTGGAGGTACTCACCGACCAGTTCGTCCTTGCCAATGCCTCCGAAGGCGTCTCAGTCGAGGAGGCAGCCTCCGCAGCCGATGCTCTCACCACCGACTTCCCAAACGTGCAGGTCCAAACCAAGTCGGAACTGGTCGCTGATGCCGAGAGCCAGATCGACGCGTTGCTTGCCATCTTCACGGGGCTCCTTGCGCTTGCAATCATCATCGCGATTCTTGGTATCACCAACACACTTGCATTGAGCATCATCGAACGAACGCGCGAGATCGGTCTGCTACGAGCAGTCGGTATGTCTCGTCGACAGCTTCGCCGAATGGTGCGGTGGGAATCCGTGATCATCGCGGTGTTCGGAGCCATGCTCGGGATGGTGGCGGGCGCGGTTCTTGGCTGGGTAGTTGTCCTTGCCCTCAGGGACGAAGGGCTCGGCGACTTCGCTATCCCGGTCGCGCAACTCGTGACCCTGATCTTCGTCGCTGGGATTGCCGGCGTGGTCGCAGCGATCTACCCCGCGTGGAAAGCGTCAAGACTCAATATTCTCGACGCAATTGCATACGAGTAAGTCCGATTACCGATTACCGATTACCGATTACCGATTACCGATGATTGTCGGTCGGATGTCGGATGTCGGATGTCGGTTATCGGTCATCGGTTCTATTCCCACTGATCGGCGTGTTCGACCAGGTACATGCTCACGTCGCGAACGCGATCCAGGACATCGCATAGGGAGTCCTGAGAAAAGACAAGGTCAACCAACGATCGATCGACCTTGCCCACCACGGAGAGCCTGGCATCCATCTTGGCGTCGAGCGCACCCATCGACTGAAGGCTGCTGACTTCAATCGGGAGGTCGATGCCTCCAATCCCTGCGAGTTCTGCCGACAGCATGATCAAATCGGGCTGATGGTTCATCGGCGGCATCGACCAATTGAAGAAGAACGTCACGTCGTAGTCGCCGTTCTTGTCCTCTGGAATGTCATCGAATTCGATCAACGAGTCCTCAAACTTGAGCAGAAGCCTCGGTTCGACATCGAGCGAGATATGCAGATCAAGGGGCCCTGCGCACGCATCCGCCGGATGGACGTCGATCTCCCATGCCTGACGCAAGGTGTAAGTCTCGACGAAATGTCGCTCGTCGTGGACATGGAACCCATGCTCCATGGCGTGATCCTTCAGATAGGTGATCGTGGAGGCAAGGTCAACAGCCATCAGGCAGCATCCTGCTCGTCAACAGGCTCCATGATCGAGACACCACCCATGATCGCCTTGGCGGAAACAATGAGGAGTGGTCCGTCGCCGACATCGGGATTTGTCGCATTGCCGACTCCACCCATCACTCCAACCGAGTTTGCCTCTACCCGCCACAAGGGCGGAACCACGACGTTGATCCCTCCCATGATCGCGGTGAGTATCAGGGTGGCACCGTCTTCGATTTCGGCACCGGTGAGATCGATCTCAATGCCACCCATATAGGCCAGTGCCGAACCTTCCACGAGTCCACTGCTTGTCGAGCGAAACTCTCGACCGTCCATCGAGGCGACGATGGCGAACCGATCGTCCGCCTCGTCCCCGAATTCAGGGTTCCGTCTCCGGACGATGATGGCGCTCAGATACGCAATGCCGCAGTAGATGGCAAACGCGAGGATGATCTTTCCGAAGCGCTTCACGCTCCGAAGGTACCAGAGATCCGCTGCCTGCGGATAGGTCAGACGGCGATATCTCCCTCGGCTTCGCCAGCGGCAAGCTCCTCAAAAGCATCGAAGTAGTCGGTGAGCAGGGATCGGACATCTTCAGAGTCCCTGTGCTCGGAGAACGAGGTGAAGCTGACAAGGTCTGCGAACAGCACGGAAACGAAACGCCGTTCGGTCTTCCGACCAGTTGCCGATGGCGCATTGCTCACAGCGCCCTTCTCGGACTGCTTTGTTGGTGAGTCCAGGGCGGTGCCGCAATTCCCGCAGAACCTGTTTCCATGCTCATTCGCCGTTCCGCAATTCGGACACACTGATGCGAGGGCTGAACCGCAATTGCCGCAGTATTTGTGCCCAGGCGGATTCTCCGCGCCACAGCTGCCGCAGGTACTCATGTTTCTCCATTGATGGCCGACGGCACGAGCATATTCGATGCGCGCTGCGCTCGCGGCGCTACCGCTTTGAGCCGTCGATTTCCGCAGCGCTGTGATCGGAATCATCGAGCAGGTTGATGCGTTCGGTATCGAGCGCTGCGTCTTTGGGCAGTCCCCATCGTTGAACGACCGCCACAGCGACTACGACGATTGCCACACCGACCCACTGGGTAGATGACAGGCGCTCGTCGAGAATCAGGTACGCACCGGTGGCGGCGACAACCGGTTCAGCCGTAGCGATCACCCCGACGATGCTCGATGCAAGCACTCGGAGGGCCGAAAACTCAAGAAGGAACGGAATCGTAGTTCCCAGAATCGCGACGATCGCGAGATCGCGCCACGCCGATCCCGAGATGTCAGTAGGGAACGTCCAGATCGGCAACGCTACGAGCCAAATGATGGAGGCGAACGCAAACCCCCACAGACCGACGTACAGCGGGTCAAACTCACCTGACACCCACTCCCCGACAAGGAGATAGCTGGCAAACATCATGGCTGCGAGGAGGCCAACGAGGAGGCCACCGATATCGGAGGACTCCATCGACCAAGCCTCGGTGACGAGGGATACTCCCACAATCGAGCTGACGGCAGCGGCCCAAACAAGCGGGGTAGTGGCAACCCTGCGAACGACGGCGAACCAGACAAGCACAAAGATTGGCCCGAGGAAGTGGATGGTGGCTGCTGGTCCGACACCGAGCAGCTCGATCGCCCAGTAGAAGGCAAACATCACGCCCGCGAGGTTGGCGCCGAGGATCGCAAGCTTCCACAGGCCTGACTTCGGTCGAAACACACCCCGATAGATCGTAAACGGCGCAAAGACAACGACAGCGGTGAGCGAGCGCACCTGTGCCACTCGCCCTGGGGAGACAACATCGAACACGCCGCCAGCCACAGCGTCTGCGATCCCGAACATGATCGCCGCCGCCAACGCGAGCATCGCGCCTCTCGCTGCATGTGATTGGCCCATCGGACGATGCTATCGGTGCCGACGGTCGCTTGTATCATCCGAGCCCGAAGGAGACACCGGTGAAACCTCAGGTCCTGTTCGTGTGTGTTCACAACGCAGGTCGGTCGCAAATGGCAGCAGCACTGCTTGAGCATCACGCCATGGGACGGGTCGATGTCCGCTCCGCTGGTTCCATGCCAAGCAGCGAGGTGAATCCTGCCGCAGTCGACGCACTCGCTGAGTGGGGCATCGACATCACACGTCGACACCCCAAGCTCCTGGACCCGAACGTCGTTGCGAAAAGTGATGTCGTCATCACAATGGGCTGCGGCGACGCCTGTCCCATCTATCCGGGAACCCGATACCTCGACTGGAATCTCACAGACCCCGCAGGGCAGAGCATCGAGGTCGTGCGCAACGTGCGAGACGAGATCGACCGCCGGGTCCGCACACTCGTAGCCGAACTCCTCGACAATCTGCAACCTTCGGACTCCGATCCGGGTTCTTCTGTGTATGAAGGCAATGCCTCACACAACTGACAGCCACAAAAGAGGCGACGACATCAGACGCGTCCTGATCGAAGACTTCGACAACGGGTTCACCGAAATGGTGAGGGAATACCAGCCGGCGATCTACTCAGGAGCGAGACGACTCACCGCAGGTGTTCACGATGCCGAGGATGTTGCGCAGGACACATTCGTCCGTGCATACAAGGCACTGAGCTCGTACGAACCTGAACGGATCGCGGCACTCAAGGTCCGTCCGTGGTTGTGGACCATCGCCCTGAATCTGTGTCGCAACCGCGCTCGGTCGAAGGTCGCGGAGTTTGAGCTCCGGGAAAGCGACACCGCGAGCACCGACGATCCAGACGCGTTCGATGACGCTGCATGGGCTCTTCGGTTGGGTTCGCTCAATGAACCCCAACGAACGGCAGTCGTTCTCCGGTACGTCCTTGACCTCTCCATCGCGGAGATCTCGGAAGCCACCCAGCGACCAATCGGGACAGTGAAGGCTGACATCTCGCGAGCACTTGATCGCCTGCGTCTCACCATGAAAGCCGAGGTATTCCATGCACGATGACATGACCGAAATTGAGGAAGCCCTCGCTGCACTCGCATCGACGCCACCCACCACGTTGCTTCGCAGAACCGTCGTCTCACTCGGCTCGGCAGATGAGGCGGCAACAACTGACAGTCCGGTCGGTCCGGTGTGGATTGCATGGAGTACCCGCGGTGTTACGGCGGTCTCACCGTTGTTTGCGTCTCCCAGCTTCGACGACTTCACCCACGTCCACAGAAGAACCACATTCGAAGCGAACGATCTTCCAGCTGAACTCTCTGAGGCCGTCACTTCGGCGCTCGACTCTGGCAACAGTGCCGCAGTACCGATAGACACGACCGGCGTCGGTACCTTCCAGCAGGCCGTGCTTTCGGCATGTGCAACAATCCCTGCCGGTCAGGTTCGACCGTACGGGTGGATCGCCTCCAAGATCGACAATCCAGGCTCGGTTCGAGCGGTCGGGACCGCCCTCGGAAAGAACCCGATCCCGCTGCTGATCCCGTGCCATCGCGTGGTCCGATCCGACGGCTCTCTCGGAAACTATGCCTTTGGTGCCGAGATCAAGCGTGAACTCCTGATCCGTGAGGGCGCAATCCTCGCATGACCGAAGAGATCATCGTTGTTCGAGACCACACCAAGCCGTGTGAGCACGGCTCACTGTGGGCCCATTGGATCACGGTGAAGAACGCCAAGTGGTGGCAAGAGCCCGAATGTCTCGGTGGCCGGGGGATGACTCTCAGGCAACTCAAGGATGGATTGTGGCAACAAATCGACGAGATTCCACCAGTCGAGAACAACTGAACAGCGATCCACCAAGCAGGCAAGACGTCGCACGGCTAGGCAGACGTGACCTAACTGCAATTTGGTGATCGGTCATCGCTGGTCGGTCATCGGTCGTCGGTTGTCGGTTGTCAGTAATCTGACCAAATGGTCGACCTCATCGAAACAATCCGCGACTCAGTCATTGGGACCGATCACGCCGTGCCCGGGCCGTTCGGGTCTCGCCGCGTCACCTACGCCGACTACACGGCCTCCGGCCGTTCGTTGTCGTTCATTGAGGACTACATACAGGATGTCGTTCTCCCCCTGTACGCCAACACACACACCGAGTCGTCTGGTACGGGGCTTCAGACATCGAAGTTCAGGGAAGACGCACGCGAGATCATTCGCCAATGTGTCAACGGAAATGACGACCATGCCGTCCTCTTCGTCGGAAGTGGATGTACGGGTGCGATCGATCGGATCATTCGTGTACTCGGACTCTCGATCCCGGACCGGCTTGAGTCCGAATATCACCTCTCAACGCTGATTCCTGCCGACGAGCGACCCGTGGTGTTCATCGGCCCCTTCGAGCATCATTCCAATGAGCTTCCCTGGCGCGAGTCAATCGCAGATGTGATCAAGATCGGTGAGGACACAGATGGTCACATCAACCAGGAACAACTTGAAGCAGAACTCGTCAGGTACGAACACCGACCACTCAAGATCGGATCGTTTTCTGCTGCTTCGAATGTCACTGGGATCATCTCGGACACCGCCGGCCTCGCACAGCTTTTGCACCGATACGGAGCCCTGTCATTCTGGGATTTCGCGGCTGCAGCACCGTATGTGTCGATCGACATGGTTGTTGAGGACAAGCCCGATGCATACAAAGACGCCATCTTCATCTCAACCCACAAGCTGATAGGCGGTCCGGAGACACCAGGGCTCCTCATCGCACGCAAGGAGCTGTTCCAGAATGCCGTGCCAAGCATCCCGGGGGGCGGAACGGTCACATTCGTAAACCCTGACGACCATGAGTACATCGCCGACATCGAGCACCGAGAGGAAGGCGGGACTCCTGCGATCGTCGAGTCGATCCGGGCAGGGCTTGTTTTCCAACTGAAAGAGGCAGTCGGACCGACTCGGATCCGTGACATCGAGCACGGTCTGATTCGCCAAGCGATCGACTCATGGAAGAAGAACGAGAATATTGAGATTCTCGGCAACAAAGATGCCGACCGCCTGTCGATCGTCTCATTCGTTGTCAGGCACAACGGCCAATACCTGCACCACAACTTCATCGTTGCACTCCTCAACGACCTCTTCGGTATCCAATCGCGGGGCGGATGCTCGTGTGCCGGTCCGTACGGCCACGCACTCCTCGGCATCGATATGGAGCGGTCCCGTCACTTCTCTGACGAGGTTGCCCTGGGGTGCGAAGGAATCAAGCCTGGCTGGATCCGCGTCAACTTCAACTACTTTTTCTCAGACGCCATGATGGAGTTCATCATCGATGCCGTCGACATGGTTGCTACTGATGGCTGGAAGCTTCTCCCCTGGTATGAGTTCGATATGGACACCGCAGGCTGGACCCATGTCGATGGCCGAGGCGAATCGGTGTTCTCGCTCACAGACATCCGCTACGACACTGGCACCATGGAATACGACGTCAAACCTCAAATTGTGTCGGAACGCCATCTCGCCGAGTATCTCACGGACGCGCGCACGCTCTTTGCGACCATCGACCCGGCAACGGGACCGGTCCACAGTGACGTCAGGGCCACGGCCTCATTTGAGGACCTGCGTTGGTTCCTCCTTCCCAACGAGGTTCGAGAAGGCCAAGATCGTGCGAACCAGGCTCGCGCTCGTGACTGACTCCCCATTGTGGTTCAACAAAGCCCTCGGGAATCAGCCCGAAGCACACACGGTGTCCGTCGACGGAACCGATATCCACTACATGTCGTGGGGCACCGTCGGCAAACCCGGACTCGTGTTCGTCCACGGGGGTGCCGCCCACGCCGAGTGGTGGTCCTTCGTTGCTCCGTTCTTTTCGACCGATTGGCATGCCATCGCCCTTGATCTTTCCGGTCACGGAGAATCAGGCTGGAGAACGGCGTATGGGCACACCACTTGGGCGAAGGAAGTGATGGCTGTCATATCAGATGCCGAGTTTCCCGGACCGCCGGTTGTGGTTGGACACAGCCTCGGAGGCATGGTGACCATTCAGACGGCATCGACGTACGGAGACGAGCTCGCAGGCGCCGTCATTGTCGATGCACCCGTCCGGCGTCCATCTCCCGAGGAGGATGAAGGTGCCTCAGGTCGTGCATTTCGGTCGCCTGGAGTCTATCCCACACTCGCCGAAGCGATGACTCACTTCCGCCTCATCCCTGCGCAGCCCTGCGACAACGAGTACATCGTTGACCACATCGCGCGCAATTCACTTCACGAGACGCCTGCTGGTTGGACCTGGAAATTCGATCCACGCCTTTTCACGGGCAACGTCGTCCCACTGCGTGACCAACTCTCAACGGCAGCATGTCGTATCGCTCTCTTCACAGGCGAACACTCCGCGATTGTGCCACCCGATGTGGCTGAATACATGTATGACCTGATGGGTAGGGTCTCCCCCGTGATCGAGATCCCGCTTGCCCATCACCACCTGATGCTTGACCAGCCGTTGGCTTTCGTTGCGGCTCTTCGAACGCTGCTCGCGGACTGGAATCACTCCACTCCCTTCGTCAGATCAGACTCCGTGACATAGACTGTCGCCATGCCAAAAGTCTCGACAGCCGAACTCACCCTTGACCAGGCCTACCAGGCGACGTTCCTGTGGTTCGATCACAAGGGCGAACCACCCCTCGAGATATCCGAACCGGTCCACGGGTCGGTTCAGCTGATCACAGAGACCACGTTCGCCAGGGTGCGATGGGCCACCTCCCCTGCCGACCAGGCTTCCATCCTTTCCGCCATGCGGTTTGCCGCAAAGGACAAGCGCCTTGCAATCTTCTCAGCGTCCGGTTTCACGACGGGGGCAATATCTGTCGCAGAGACACAGGGAATCGCTCTGTATTCGTTCGACTCGTGGGGTGTCGCCCATGCAAAGACAACGCACGCACGCTCGCTCGCACCAGAAACACCGCCTGATCCGCCGTTTGCACCTCAACAACCCGAAGACAACGCGACTGATTATTGGACGTCACAGACCTCTCCGCAGAATCGTGAGCCTGAAACGACCGAACCAACGGAACCCGTTGTTGTGGACCCCGACGACTGGTCCGAATGTCCGACCTGCGGGATGACACATTTTCGCACAGCAAAGTACTGCCGGGAATGTGGCACACACCTTGTATCGGGTGTCAAGCATGCACATGAACTATCCACCACCGACCTTGGTCTCACCTGTGAAACCTGTGGCGGAACCAATATCAAACAGACCAGAACCTGATACTGACACCTCTACGCAGGAACTACCCGGACCGCTTCTGCTTCGCCACCCGTGATCGACTTTCTGCGACTTCCTCGCCGGTGAGCGACAGGGGCCTCCCTGCAAGCTCCATTCGCCGCTTGAGCGCGGTCCTGAATCGCTTTGGACAAGCGACAAACCCTGCGAGCGGCACGATCTCACCGCGGGCAAGCATCAGCCGTTTCTCGGCATCGAGCGGCACAGGCGGCGGGGCGGTAAGTGGCTGACCTGGGATGGTTCCCTCAGCAACGCTCGTGATCACTCCCGGTCCTTCAGGAGAAATCGATATCCGGATGTACCAGGGGAGAAACGAAGACGTGTCGTCGTAGTCGAGGCTCATCTCTGAGATGGCTTCATAGGGTATACGGAGGGCGTGATCATCTGGATCGGATCCGACAACGAGGAACATGGCTCGATCTGACAGCAGCCAGAACATGACACTGCGCTCGCTTGCCCTTCGATCAAGTCCCGAGGCCGAGCGATCAAGCGTCTCGTCGGCATCAATCAGTGGCTTGGCCTTCGACTTGGCTTCCCCCCGACCAAGATCGAGCACCGATTGTTTGAACGCGTACAGAAGGGACATGGACTTCAGCTTACAGCTCACAGCTTTCAGCTTTCAGCTGTCGGACACATCGGACGTCGGATGACCGATGACCGATGACCGTTTCAGAAGTCAGACGTCAGATGACCGATAACCGAAAGCCGAATAGGAATCGGACAAGGTTGGATTCCCAGGGCCTCGGGCTTTCGACACTAAGGCGTCGAAGAATCTGGACTATTGACTTCGGTCCTCGGTCCTCGGTCCTCGGTCCTCGGTAATCTCTGCACAATGGCGAAGGATCTGTCTGCAACGGGAAAGAAGCACGCTTGGTCCTGGTCATTGGCGGACTGGGACGCGATGTGGAAGCCGTCAATGTGGCGTCGCAGCCCTCCGAGTCCACACCAAGCGCACATCTTTCACCTGGCAGCGATCTACGCCCTCGCCCTCTATGCCAACGTGGTCGCCAATGAACTCCTCGACGGCATCTGGCACATCCCATTCCAACTGGGGATCCTCGGGTTTGCTCTCGTCATCTCGCGGCGAGCCGGCACCACATGGACATCGCTTGGGCTACGTCGCGATCGTCTGAAACGTGGGGCGATCGTCGGCGGAGTTCTCATCGGCATCATCACGATCGGAATCGCCATAGGTATCGCTATTCCAGCAACTCGAGACCTCTTTCGTGACGAAAAGGTCGCTGAAGCATCGGTGGGCTGGGTGCTGTTCCAAGCATTGGTACGCATTCCGTTCGCCACTGCTCTGTACGAGGAAGTGCTGTTCCGCGGCATCATGTTCGGCATGCTGGTCAGACGTCACACCCCTCTTGTGGCCGGCGTCATCACCTCAGTGCTGTTCGGCTTCTGGCACATCCTCCCCACCTTGCACACCATCGAAACCAATCCGGCCGGTGCCATGTTCACCGGGTGGATCGGACTCACGATTGCGATCATCGGAGCGATCGCGGGAACCGCCGTGGCCGGTATCGGCTTCCTCCTCGTCAGGCTGTATGCCAATTCGACGTTCGCCTCAGTCTTGGCGCACATCGGAACCAACTCTGTCGCGATGCTCGGCGCGCTTGTGGTAATCCACTACTTGTGACGGATCACCCAACCCAAGCCGCTTGACTTTCGGCGAATCCTTTGCCACCATGCCCGTCCGTGGTTCCCATGAACCATCGATCGCGATCGAGGAGGATCGATGCACAGGCTCATCTCGCCCACTCCAGCATCTCCAGCCCTCGCGCGCGCCCGTTTGCGCTGACCACCACCGCAACGCCCCCGCTCTTGAGAGCCCCCCGGATACCGGCTTTGCCGTGTGCGCCCTCGTCCTTCGATTTCCCAAGGAAACCTCATGATTCCCATCCGAGCATATTTCAGACTCTTCACCGGGTATCTGCGACCCCATCGTAAGAAGGCGGTGCTGCTCGCGATCATTCTGTTCGTTGCCATCGCGCTTCAACTGGCGAACCCTCAACTGATCGCCCTGTTCATCGATCGAGCGATCGACGGCGCGAACGTGAGTTCATTGGTTCCGATCGCGGTTCTCTTCATGGCGATCGCCGTTGTGTTTCAGCTACTCATGGTGTGGGCTTCGTACCTCGCTGAACAGATCGGTTGGTCTGCAACCAACGAGCTGCGCTCCAGCCTCATGGATCATCTTCTGCATCTCGACATGGGTTTCCACAAAGGTTCAAGCCCTGGGGAGCTGATCGAACGTATCGACGGGGATGTCACGGCCCTATCGAATTTCTTCTCATCAATGATGATCAAGGTTGTTGGGAATGGCGCTCTTCTTGCAGGGATCCTTGTTCTCCTCTGGGTCGAATCGTGGATTGTTGGCCTCTCGATCACGGTTTTCACCCTGCTTGCGCTGTTCGGCATGATTCGGCTCCATGGCATCACCGTCCCCTGGCAGAAGGCGATTCGCGCCACGAGCGCCGAGATGTACGGCTTTGTCGGAGAACAGATAGACGGCACCGAGGACATCGAAGCAAACGGCGCGACCGGCTTCATGCTCGACCGATTCGACTCCATACAGCGGCGATGGCATCCCCAGGTTGTTCGGGGCTGGACCGGCTGGGCGATGATGTGGATCACCGCCATGTCTTTGTACTTCTTTTCGCTCGTCATCCTCTACGTCCTGGGTTCGTGGCTCTACGGGATCGGAACGCTGACAATCGGCTCTGTCTACCTGGTGTTTCAGTACATCCAGATGTCCCATCACCCGATCGAGCAGATTCGTGAGGAACTCATCGACCTCCAGAAGGCAGGGGCGTCGATCTCACGCATCGAGAACCTGTTCGCTCGCCAATCCAAGATCGTTCAGCGCGACTCTGTGGCTTTGTCGCGGTATGCACTTGGCGTTGATTTTGACGATGTCACGTTCCGCTACGACGACGAAGCGGGTGATGAGCAGGTGCTCACAGACGTGACGTTTTCGATCAAACCCGGGCGCGTGGTCGGACTCCTCGGAAGGACCGGGTCAGGCAAATCAACCGTGGCACGACTGGTTACGCGATTGCATGAACCACAAGGTGGAGCAGTTCGAATCGACGGAAATGCCACATGGGACATCGAGCTTGACAATCTCCGGAGTCGGGTGGCAATGGTGACCCAGGACGTACAGCTGTTCCGAGCCACAATCCGCGACAATCTCACGTTCTTTGACTCTTCGATCTCCGATGACGAACTCCATGAGGTCCTCAACAGGTTGGAGCTCGATGAATGGCTTGAATCGCTCCCGGATGGTCTCGATACAACGCTTGAGAGTGGGAGCGGCGGATTGTCCGCCGGACAGGCCCAGCTTCTCGCCTTCACACGGGTGTTCCTTCGTGATCCCGGCGTCGTGGTCCTGGACGAGGCTTCATCCCGCCTTGATCCTGCAACTGAGGCGCTGCTCGAGCGGGCTGTCGATCATCTCCTCTACAACCGAACTGCCATCGTGATTGCACACCGGCTCGCCACGATCTCGCGCGCCGACGACATCATCATTCTTGAGGACGGCAGAGTCATCGAGGCAGGCGAGCGAACCACTCTCATGGCCGATGAGAACTCGGTGTTTTCCCAGCTACTCGCAACCGGAATGGAAGAGGCCCTGGCATGACAAACCAACCTCGCCCGAGCTACCGCAGCGCCCTGTTCGCGCTCATTCGGCATCAGCCACTCCGATATGCATGGGCTCAATTCCTCTGGGTCTCGATATGGACGATGCCGATCCTGATCGGACTGGTGACAGCAAAGTTCTTCGACGAATTGGAGGAAGGCATCAGTGCGAACATGCTCGTCGCAATCATTGTCGCGACGCTCTTGTACGCCGCTGGACGGTCGGTGTTCATCCTGCTCGGCATGCGCAATCACGGATCGATGCTGTTCCGCGGTTCGGCACTTGTTCGCCGGAATCTCCTTGACCGCATCTACGAGATGCCGGGTGCCCAGGCTCTTGACGACACACCGGGCGAAGTCGTCAGCAGGTTCCGGGATGATGTTGAAAACATCATCCTCCCGTTCGACCTGTCCGTTGACATTCTCGGTTCCGGTATTGCCGCAGCCATTTCGTTGGTGATCCTGTTCACGATCGATCCCGTGATCACGCTCGCGATCCTCGTCCCAGTTATTGCGGTGGGGATCGTCTCGGAGAGGACCGGAGGGATCGTCCGGCGATATCGGATTCGTGCAAGAGAAACAACGGAAGCAATCACAGGGTTTCTCGGGGAGACATTCGCCGCGACCCAATCAGTCAAGGTGGCAGGGGCCGAGGCGAACATGCTTGCCAGGTTCCGTGTGCTGAACGACGAGCGGCGAACGATGATGGTCAAGGACCGCACGTTGACCGCTGTGCTTGAAGCGGTGTTCCGAAACACCATCAACATCGGAACCGGACTGATTCTTCTCCTCGCGGCGGGTCGCCTTGCCAACACAGGCGATGCGGGTATCTCGATCGGTCAGTTCAGTCTTCTCGTGTTCCTCCTCGGCATGATCACCGAAGCGGCCTACTTCTCAGGGATGTTCGTGGCGCGCGCCAAGCAGGGTGCCGTCAGTTTCGACAGGCTGATCGATTCACTCCAGGGCGATGAGTGGCAGCGGTTGTTCACACCTGTCGAGCTGTGGCTCGACGAAGCGCCGCGGCCTCGGCAGCCCCCCATCATGGAACCTGAACCCTTTGTTGGTCTCGAGGTACGAGGTCTGTCGTATCGCTATAGCGGAACAGATGTCGGGATCTCCGGAGTCGACCTCACTGTGGGGGCAGGCGAGTTCGTCGTGGTGACTGGCCGTATCGGATCCGGGAAAACAACTTTGCTTCGCACCATCCTCGGGCTCCTGCCGGCAACTGATGGTTCCATCGTGTGGAATGGCGAACCGGTCGTGGATCCGTCGACAGCGATGGTGCCGCCGCGCGTCGCGTACACCCCGCAGGTCCCTCGTCTGTTCTCGATGTCATTGCACGACAACCTCGCACTTGGAGACAACGTCACAGAAGAAGTGATCGATGAGTCCGTCTACATCGCAACGATGACTCGTGATATCGCCATGATGCCAGAAGGGCTCGACACGATGATCGGCCCTCGGGGCGTTCGCCTGTCCGGTGGCCAGATCCAACGGTCTGCGTCAGCACGGATGTTCACCCGTCGTCCACAGCTGCTCGTTCTTGACGATGTATCGAGCGCCCTCGACGTGGAAACAGAAAAGCTCTTGTGGCAACGTCTCTTCGCTGCCCGTTCTGATGTCGCGACCCTGGTCGTGTCGCATCGCCAGGCGGCCATGGCACGGGCCGATCGGATCATCGTGATGGAGAATGGTCGGGTCGCCGCCACGGGAACAGCGGCCGCCCTGCAGAAGACTTCGGCGACGTTCCGCGCGATATGGGAAGGAACGGTCGAGGGATAGACCGATAGACGTCCAGATGTCAGACGTCAGACATCAGAAGACCGATGACCGATGACCGATGACCGTACTCAGAAGTCAGACGTTGGACGTCGGAAGCCCCCCTGCGTCGCTGCGTCTGCTGCCGCAGACGTTGGCGTTGCTCCGCAACTCTGGCGCTCCGCGTCCCGCGCAAGCGGGAGGACGGATGACAGGACCTCAAAATTTCGGGTAGCCGGAGTCAGAGGCTGAAAGCTGAAAGCTGTGAGCTGAAAGCCGAGGCCGAAGGGCTCACTCCGGCCTTGTTACTCCCAGGATCTCGATCTCGAACGTCAGCACCTTGCCTGCGAGCTCGTGGTTGGCGTCAACGGTCGCTGTTTCGCCCTCGATCGCGATGATCGTTACCGGCTGGCCGGTGCTGAGAAACACCTGGTCACCGACAGCCACGTCAGACTGACTCGGTGCGATCGGCAGTTCGAGGACACGGGTCTCATCCCACTCCCCATATCCATCGGCTGGCTGGATCTCGGTGATCTTGACGTCACCAACGGAGAGTCCCTTCACTGCGATGTCGAACCCCGCAATGACCTGCCCAGATCCGACGGTGAACGAGAAGGGAGTCCCCCGATCGCGGGAGGAATCAACCTTCGTGCCGTCTTCGAGCGTCAACACATAGTGAAGCTCAACCATGTCTCCGTCTTGGATTGTCATAGAACCTGAACTTCCCTCGTCTGACGACGAACTGGAGCAACCCGCAACGATGAGCACGAGCGGAATGGTGAGGATGAGTAGACGCTTGAAAATGGTGTGACTCCTGGGCTGTTCGTGCGATGCTAGGAACGAATCGAAGCAACCGTCGGCGTCATCCATCGGCCCGATGGGCGTGTGATCGCGCACGGTATCATCGCCCTATGAGCGACTACACACCTCCCGTACGCGACATGGCGTTCGTCCTCGACACGATTGCCGACATCGATTCGATCGCCGCACTCCCTGCCTTTGACCACGTGGATCCTGAGATCGTCGAGGGGCTCCTCGACGAGGCCGGTCGGTTCTTTGGCGAAGTCTTTGCCCCGACGAACACAGTGGGTGACGAGATCGGCGCCACCTTCGCTGATGGCGTTGTCACCACACCTGACGAATTCAAACCCGTGTGGAACAAACTCCGAGAATCTGGATGGACGGCGGCCACCGGCGCTCCCGACTTCGGTGGGCACGGCTTCCCCAAGGCGATCGGAGCATCGATTTCCGAGATGATGACGGCAGCGAACATTGCATTCTCGCTCGCCCCAATGCTCACCGGAAGCGCTATCTCGCTTCTCGAGAGCCATGGAACCGACGAGCAACGTGACCTGTATCTCGAAAAACTGATCAGCTGCGAATGGACGGGCACAATGGTGCTCACCGAGCCGGAGGCTGGCTCAGATGTCGGTGCACTCCGAACGAAGGCGTTGCCGAATGACGATGGAACGTGGAGCGTCAATGGCACCAAGATCTTCATCACGTGGGGAGATCACGACCTTGCTGACAACATCGTCCACCTTGTCCTTGCCAGAACGCCGGGCGCTCCGGCTGGCACCAAGGGGATATCGATGTTCATCATCCCGAAGTACCTGGTCAACGCAGACGGGTCTCTCGGAGAACGCAACTCGGTCGAAACCGTGTCGATCGAGCACAAACTCGGTATTCACGGTTCTCCGACATGTGTGCTCTCGTTCAACGACGCAACCGCCTACCTCGTGGGAGAAGAGAACCGTGGCATGCGGTACATGTTCACCATGATGAACCAGGCGCGCCTTGAAGTCGGACTCGAAGGGCTTGCAATCGCAGACCGGGCCTATCAGCACGCCGCAGCGTTTGCCAAGGATCGTAGGCAGGGTGTGTCCCTCGGATCCGATGTGCCAAACGCCATCATCGACCACGCGGACGTGCGACGGATGCTCATGACGATGAAGGCATACACCGAGGCGATGCGTGCATTGATCTACGACGCGATGGCGAGTGGGGACCGGAAGGCCCATGCGACGTCGGAGGCCGAGCGCGAGACCGCAAGCAACCGAATCGCCCTCCTGACGCCCGTTGCAAAGGCTTGGTGCACCGATCGTGGTGTCGAAGTCGCATCCATCGGGATTCAGGTTCACGGAGGGATGGGCTTCATCGAGGAAACGGGGGCTGCTCAGTACTACCGCGATGCGAGGATCATGCCGATCTACGAGGGAACGAACGGCATCCAAGCCATTGATCTCGTGATGAGGAAACTCCCGATGGGAAACGGCGCAGTTGTCGCTGGGTTCCTCGACGAGATCGCCTTGCTCGATACCGACCTTGCAGCCATTCCCGATCTCGCGGATATCCGTGTTGCACTCGGCGAAGCTCTCACAGTGGTCAGGGAAACAACCGAATTCATCAACGGACTCGAGACCCCGAGCGACAGGATGGCCGGCGCAACTCCGTACCTTGAGATGTTCGGAACGCTGTGTGGTGGGTACTACCTCGCCCGCCAAGCCATAGTCGCACACAAAAACGCACGTGATGATGCATGGATGGCAGCAAAGGTTGCCACTGCCCAGTTCTATGCAACGAATCTGCTCTGCAGGGTGCACGGATTGGCTACTCCTGCGACCAGCGGCGACAGCCTGCTCTATGCGATCGAGGACGATCTCATCGGAGCCGCTCGGTGACCGCAAGCCCAGAAGAAACACGGGCAGCTGCCTTCTTTGACCTGGATCGCACGATCATCGGCGGGAGCTCGGTCTTTGTGTTCGGGTGGGTCGCGTACCGCAACGGTTACGTTCCCACTGCACAGCTCGTGGGCGACCTGTTCAATGCGGTGGCTTTCCAGTTGGCGGGAGCATCCGATGACAAGACAGAAGCCGTAAAGGGCAGGATTCTCGGCGCCATTGAAGGTACCGAGTCCCAAACCCTTGTCGATCTCGCCGATGAGATCATCCCGAGGCTGCTCCACGATGTCAGACGGGAAACACGTGGGCTCATCGACCTCCACAGGGACGCCAGGCGTGACACCTACATCATCTCAGCGTCGCCGGTTGAGATCGTGAGCCGCTTCGCATCCGAAATGGCGATGACCGGTGGTCTCGGCACGGTTGCCGAAGTGCGCGACGGCATCTACACCGGTGAACTCGCCGAACCGTTCTGTTACGGCGAGGGAAAGGCGCATGCGATCGAAAAGATCGCTGCCGAGAAGGACTACGACCTATCCCGTTCATATGCCTACACGGATTCAGCTGGCGATCTCCCGATGCTCGAAGCTGTCGGACATCCAGTCGCCGTCAACCCAGACAGGGCACTCGAAGCCATCGCCCTCCACCGCGGCTGGCCCATCGTCGAGTTCTCACGAACGCGCAAGAAGGTGGTCAAGCGAACCACCGCTGCAACGGGAGCAACCCTTGTTGCCGTTGCGGCGTATGGGATCGGACGCCGTCACGGGAGAGCTCTTGGTCCCAGATCGGTGAGGCCATAGTTGGTGGTATCCGCGTGGTACCGCGCCATCACGGCTACCTTCACATGAAGGGCACACCTCCTATCCGCCCTCCCTTGATGCCAGAAACTGCAATTTCAGCCGACCAGAGCACCTTCGCCGATCTTGGCGTGGAGCAGGCCATCACCGACGTCTTGACAAGCCAAGGCATCACAAACCCATTCCCCATCCAGGAAATGACTCTTCCTGATGCGTTCGCAGGCAAGGACATCACGGGCAAGGCCGAGACGGGTTCTGGAAAAACGCTTGCATTCGGCATCCCCATGCTGGCGCACGTCGGGGTTGCCTCTGCCAAACGTCCTCAGGGTCTCATTCTCGTTCCGACACGCGAGCTCGCCAACCAGGTGACGAAGACACTCGCACCACTTCTTGAGGCCAAACACCTGACCGCGGTTGCTGTGTACGGCGGCGCACCGATGGGGCCACAGATCGACGCGCTTGCAGCGGGAGCCTCGATTGCGATCGCAACACCGGGAAGACTCATCGATCTTCTGGAACGGAAGGCACTCATCCCTTCTGACATCTCGATCGTCACCATCGACGAGGCAGACCAGATGGCGGACATGGGGTTCATGCCCCAGGTGCGGCGCATCATGGCCCAGCTCCCCGAAGAACGACAGACCTTCCTGTTCTCGGCCACGCTCGACCACCAAGTCACGGAACTCATCGATCGGTACATGAACAACCCCATCGAGCATGCGGTTGAATCGGACAACGACACGGTCGACTCCATGGAGCACCGGTTCTTGAAGGTGCATTTCATGGACAAATCGAAGGTTGTGGCAGAGATCTCTCGCCACAATGGCCGGGTACTCGCGTTTTCGCGGACAAAGGCTGGGGCAGACAGACTGGCCGGAGACCTCAAGGAGCTCGGCATTGCAGCTGCGCCGATTCACGGTGACCTGCCACAAGTTAAACGTGAACGCTCCCTCCAGCGATTCTCAGACGGAAAGGTCGCCGTGCTTGTTGCGACCAATGTTGCTGCACGCGGTCTTCATATCGATGGCGTGGATGTTGTCATCCACTATGACCCACCCGACGATCCCAAGACCTATCTCCATCGAAGCGGGAGAACGGCACGAGCAGGTGAGTCCGGTCTTGTTGTGACATTGGTCGAATGGGACCAGGTCAACGAAGTTCTCGGTATTCAGCGCAGAGCGAACCTCAACATCCCGATCGTCAAGATGTTCTCCAACGACGACCGCCTCGCCCACCTTGCAGAGTGGGAACCTCCACCCGATGAGGTCCCTTTCAGCGCCAAGTCGCTCAAGAAGCGCAAACGCGGCGGTTTCTAGCCCGAATTCGCGTACCCAGGGCTCCGTTGGACAAAGATGTCCGCTGGAGCCCACAGAACGAGGTCTCGATCTCGTCGTCGGTCAGATTCACAGCCTCCCCTATCGTTGCGCCGCACACTCAGCGACCCGGAGACGACCATGGCCAACCATTACAACGCCGCACCAGATCTCACGATCGACCTCGACACGACGTACACCGCAACCCTGCACACCTCAGCAGGTGACATCTCGTTCGAGCTCCACGCTGCCGATGCACCCCAAACCGTCAACAACTTCGTTTTTCTTGCAAACGACGGCTTCTATGACAACGTGATCTTCCATCGCACCATCAAGGGCTTCATGATCCAGGGTGGAGACCCGACGGGAACCGGGACAGGCGGGCCCGGCTACAAGTTCCGTGACGAACTCGGCCATTCCAAGTCGTCCTATATGCGAGGAACGGTCGCCATGGCGAACTCGGGTCCGAACACCAATGGATCCCAGTTCTTCATCATGCACGCCGACTACGGCTTGCCGAACCAGTATTCGATCTTCGGTCAGGTCACGGCGGGTATCGAGATCGTCGATCAGATCGCAACCGCAGCAACGGGGATGCAGGACAAGCCCGTTGCCCCCGTCACGATCAACAGCGTGACGATTACGGAATCCTGAGAGTCCGATAACCGACCACCGATGACCGATGATCACCGTCTGTTCTGGGTCGGTAATCGGCAATCGGTAATCGGTAATCGGAGTTCGGTCCTACTCCCGGAACAGCTGGTCCGTTGGGGCGAACTCGTCGGTGAGAACCAGACCGCCGCTTGACCATGCGGTCGCCTCCGCGTCGATCAGAATCGTCTCGCCATCGGGAAGCCTCCCTCGGAGTGCTTGGGCGTCGAGTGGTTTCATCGATCCAACCAGCACATAGTTGCCTGCGTCCACGAGCGTGAGATAATCCGGCGGCGCCGCAACGGCAACATGCGGAAAGACCTTCGCGAGGGTCTGGATTTCGGCATGCACGAACCGTGCGGATTCTCGATCGATCACGTTCATGATGTACAGCCCATCGGCATCGAGCTTGTCACGCACTTCTTCGAGGAACTGCTGGGTGGTGAGGTGCCACGGAACCGACAGACTCGAGAAGGCGTCGCCAACGATCACATCGAACGATCCGGGTATCTCGCGACGCAACGTCAAACGTGCATCCCCGATCTCAATTCGGAGCCAATCGTCCTTGACCAGTCCAAGACGTTGCTCGGCAACAGTTACCAGTGTCGGGTCAAGCTCAAGCACGGTTGAGCTTCCACCCTGAGTTGCCTGGAGGTACCGAGGGATCGTGAAGCCGCCGCCACCGACAAACAGCGCATCGATTTCGGCACCCCCAGTTTGGATCTCGATAATTGAGGCGAACAGCCGTGCGTAGCGGAATCCAAGGTACGTGGGATCGGCAATGTCGACATAGGAGTGTTGGGCGGTGTCAAGGATGAGTGTTCTGCCCGTCTCACGGGTCGGATCCTGGACCACCTTCACGCAGTAGTAGGCCGACTCCGTTTCGCATTCGTCCGCTATCGCCGCGGACCCCAGTACTGCGAGTACGAGGGCAACACTCGCAACAAACACCCATCGCCGGCTTGCTGGGACGGCGACGATCAAGGCGAGAGCGATCAATACTCCACCCACCGCCCAGGTAATGGGACGAGACGGGAGTGCCGCTATAAGGACAAACCCCGTGACGAACGTACCGAACAGGGCTCCAGCCGTTCCGATCGCTGAAAGAGACCCGACAACAGAACCCGTCGACTCGAGATCCGTGAGCTGGATCTTCGCCGCAAGCGGTGTGACCATCGAAAGCACGGCGGCCGGCGCGAAGAAGCCGATGGCCGCGAGAACAACCGCCGTCGGTGCTGATGCCCCAACCAGTTCCGGCCCGACGAGGTAGACAATCGAGGGAGAGACAACGGCGAGCACTCCGCCCACGGCAAGGATCGGCCCGAGAGCGTACCTCGCATCCGAGTGATCCGCTATCCGACCGCCAGCCCAAGCGCCCAAGGCAATCGCAGCGAGCACGGTACCGATGATCGCCGTAAACGATTGCAGGGTCACTCCGACGTATGGAGCAAGGATGCGTCCGGCAACAGTCTCAAGTACGAGGACTGCGGCAGCGGCCGTAAACACGACCACAGAGATGAACCACGAACGCATGGAGGCTACCTTTCGAGTCGGAACCGTACCATCGTGTCCTCATCGATCGACACGCAAAGAAGGGACCGGGTGGGGCGGTCCCTTCTTGCTCTGAGGCCGTTTCTCACGGCCGTTCTCCGCAATCTGGCAGATGAGTCCTATGACGCCTTCCGGCGCTCACGGTCTCTGAGTCTCCGACGCAGTCTTCGCCGCTCATTGGCGTCGAGGCCACCCCAGACGCCTGCTGCCTGATTCGTGCTCAACGCATATTGAAGGCATGCTTCCTGTGCGGGACAGGCTGCACAGATCTCTTTTGCCTTTTCGGAAGCAACCGCATCCTCGAGGACGGGGAAGAACACGCCGCTGTCAACACCTGTGCATGCCGCGTCTTTGCGCCAGTCAGTGTCTGGCTCCCACATGACATCACTCAAAGTCAGCAAAGCCCCGCCTTTCTCTCCGCGAATCCCTATAACGCACATGAGGTTAGGGATAATTCCCGATTTCCAAGAATTTTCCGGTTTTCTTCCAGAATCTGCGCGTGGAACCCGACCACAGAACGAAAGCCCTACGTGCGCTCGGCGTCCGAGTCATCGACGCGTGTCGTCGTGCTCGAAGGAAACATCGGAATCGACGGTGATAACCCCCTCAACTCGCACGACCATCTCCGAAAGAAGTCTTGCCTCAGATCGGGTTTCCACTCTTCCCGTCAGTGATGCAACTCCATCAACAACGACAACATCAACAGAGCCTGGCTGAAGCCGCATCACTCGGTCGAACACTTCCGTCTCGATTTCTCGCTTGAGCTCATCATCTGAACGGGCAAACGCTCCCATCACGTCAGCGCGGCTCACAATGCCTTCAAGCGTGCCATCGGGAGTGACAACGGGAAGACGTTTCACACCAAGCTCCGTCATCTTCCTTGCCGCTTCTGTGACCGACGAACCGCGATCAATCGTATGGGGATTGATCGACATCACATCCGAGACCTGGGATGCAACGGACGTCTTCGCCTCGCCAAAGAGATTCGCCAGTAGCCGCCGTCGTTGGTGCCCCCATGAGCGCGCTGCTTCGGCCGACACGAAGTCCGCCTCGGTAATGATCCCGACAACGTGTCGCTTGTCGTCGACGACAGGGAGACCACTGATCCCAGCATTGACCATGATCATGGCGGCCTCCTTGAGGGGTGCGTCCGCAGATACGGTTGACACCTCAGATGTCATGATGTCGGAAACCTTCATTGGTTGGATCCTCTCGTTGTTGAAATAGTGTTGTCTGGTCCAAGGCTAGATACTCGCGGGCTGATTGGCTATTGGAGACGGAGCCTCGGCCGGGCTCAGCGAGATATCCGATCCGCTATGCGCGGGCGTGACCACGAGAAATCTCACAGCAATCCGACTCGGATTCATGCAAACTCGTGACGCACGGTCGCTATTCTCCTGCTCACAGCAAGAACTCTCCAAGGGCAACCGTGTCACTCAAAATCAATTATCAGGGCAATGAAGTCGTTGTGAAAGAAGGCTCGACAGCGCTCATCGGCTCTGGGGAAGCGTCCCAGATCCGAATCGCACGCCCCGGCATTTCGCGTCAGCATGCCGCGATCGCTTTCGACGGCACAACGTGGAAGGTTGAGGATGCGGACTCGCGAAACGGAACATTTGCCAACGGTGAGCGAGTCCATGTAACGACCATCGATGGTCCAACGACGCTCGTCCTTGGACACCCAACGGATGGCGAGGCTGTCACCTTTACACCCATCGCAGATACCTCGGTTGATGTCCAAGAAGAGATCGACGCCTTCATGCTGCCGGATTCTCCACCCCTTGCGCCACCGCCAGCACCGAGGGCCCAACGGACGGCAGCGCCAACCACCGTGGCAGCCACCGTGCCAAGGTCCGCATCGGCTGTGGAAACCAACGAACTGAACGCCGCAATCCGCGATCAGATTTCCGCGATCAAAGGTTTGACCTGGTCAGTGTGGGCAATGATCGCCGTCACTGCAGCGTTGTGCGTCCTCACCCTCTTCGTCGGCATCCTCGGAAGCTGATCAGCTTTCGTCTTCACCGTCGGAGCCACGAAGGTACTTTGAGAATTCGTCTGCAATCTCGTCCGCTGTCGGAAGATCCGTCGGGATTTGCGATGTCGTCCCCACGCTGATGTCAAGGCCCTCAACGAAGTCGCGAGCGTCTGATCGCTTCTCGAGGATGTCATCCAGTCGCTTGATCTGGTCGTAGGCTTCAGATTCAATCTCGGTGAGGTTGATGTCCACGCCGATCTGCTCCGAGATCTTCACCAACAGGGCATGCATTGCTGGCTGGTACGGTCTTCCGACATACTGGGGAACCTGCGCCCAGTAGCCAACCGTCGAGAATCCGGCTTTTTCGAACTCGGCGCGGAAGGCGCTTCCCGCCGAAGCGGGAACAACGATCTCATCCATGAGCATCTCATCTCCCGGAAGCAGGAGCCGTGAATCAGAGGATGTTCCGAACACAGCCGTCGGCATCGAATGGCGAACCGGAGTCGGGACAGCGCCGACTGTTACGACATGCGATACATCGAACCGCTTGGCCATGTCAACCAACGCCTCGGCGATTCCGATCCACTGGAAATCTGGCTCATTTCCCACGAGAGCGAGGACATCTCTGCCGGAAGGATTGGCATGGACGACCTCCATGCGGGGCCACGAAACCGTCAGCGGCTCACCCGCTATGAACCGCAGAATCGGTCGATTCGATCGGTAGTCGAAGATCGCGTCTGGTTCGAAGGTTGCGATCGTCGGCCCGTCCTCGACGAGCCAGTCCACCGCATCGCTTGCCGCTGCGGCAGCGTCGCCCCATCCGGTCAGACCGAGGAGAAGTACCGGGTTGGTGAGGACAGCAGATTGGTGGAGTTCGAGGAGTTGCATAGCTAGAGGTATAGGCCAGCTTCTGCACCCTGTCCACCCTCGATCGCTGGACGCTGCCGCATACGGTCAAGCTGGGCCGACGCTGCCATCTGTTGAGTGATCAACGAGGCCTGAATCCCATGGAACAAACCCTCAAGCCAACCAACGAGTTGTGCCTGTGCAATGCGCAGCTCGGCTTCAGACGGTGCTGATCCACCCATGGGAACAAAGACGGAATCGAGTTCTTCGCGAAGGTCATCCGATACGACATCCCGAAGCTCATCAAGCGAGCGTTCATAGACCGAAAGGAGGCGTTCTCTTCCAGCCTCATCGAGGGGAGCTTGGCGCACCTCGTCAAGCATGGCACGGGTCATGGACGCTATCCGTATCAGCTTCGATGGCTCAGTCACACTTGGAGACGTGGAGAGTTCGCCGCCGTCTTCCTCCGCAGGGACAACTTCGGGCGTCACCGGTTCTTTGTTGGCGGCTTCGTTTGGCATCACCCAAGCATACGACTCAACGCACGAACCCACGACGGGTACGATGGCGCCCATGTCCGAGACTTCTGGCGTCGCCGAACCGAAACCAAAGCGCCGTTTCTGGAGGCGAGCGCTGTGGTCGATTCTCGCTGTGGTAATCGCCGGTGTCCTCATTTCGGTCGCATTCCTCCAGTACTCGGTGCACCGCGCATTCCCCCAAACCAGTGGCACCATCGAAGTCGCCGGGATTACGGACACTGTCGAGGTCATACGGGATTCGTGGGGAGTTCCACACATCTATGCGTCCAACACCGATGATCTGCTGTTTGCACAGGGGTATGTCCACGCGCAGGATCGTTTCTTCCAGATGGATTTCTGGAGACACATCTCCTACGGCGAACTCGCAAGTCTCTTCGGTGATGGTCAACTCGAGACCGACCTGTTCCTCCGAGACATGGGTTGGGGCAGACTTGCGGAGGCTCAGTACGAAGCTGAATCGCCTGAGAACCGTGCGCTACTTGATGCCTACGCAGCAGGTGTGAACGCGTATCTTGAGAGCCAGTCGCCGTCAGATCTGAGCTTTGAGTACTCGGTCCTTGAACTGCTCAACCACACCTACACACCCGCACCGTGGACCGGTGCTCAATCCTTGGCATGGGGAAAGGTCATGGCATGGGACCTCGGCGGCAACCATTCGGCAGAGATCGAGCGGGCCATGGACCTTGGATATCTGTCGCCAGACCGCGTTGATCAGCTGTTTCCCCCGTATCCCGGTGACCGTAACCCCTACATCGTGACCACCGAGGGCGCCGACCAAACAGCTGAACGCGCTGCCTTCAGCCTTCCCGAGGGGGCCAGCGATGCACTGTCATCGGCTGCAGCCGCCATCGCGGCCCTCAACGAGATCACGCTTGGAGGAGAAGCACCCGGGATCGGATCAAATTCGTGGGCGGTGGGTGGAGAACACACCCCAACAGGAATGCCGTATCTGATGAATGACCCCCACCTCGGAGCACAGATGCCCTCGATTTGGTACCAGGTCGGACTCCATTGTCGAAACGTCGACGACTCCTGCCCGTTCGACGTCGCTGGCTTCTCGTTCGCCGGGGTCCCTGGTGTGATCATTGGCCACAACGCCAAGATCGCGTGGGGGTTCACGAACACCGGCCCAGATGTGCAGGATCTATACATCGAAAAGATCAACCCATCGAACCGAAACCAATACGAGGTCAACGGCGAGTGGGTTGACATGGACGTCCGAATCGAGACGATCCTTGTCGCGGGAGGCGATCCGGTCACCAAAGAGGTCAGGACCACCAGGCATGGACCAATCATTTCTGACAGCTACGAACCACTCGAGGACTTCGATCAGGCCGGCATCGACACACCCCAGCCCTATGCGATCGCACTCCGGTGGACGGCGCTTGATGAATCCCCTTCACTCGTCCAACCCATATTCGCCCTCAACAAGGCGTCGACGTTCGAGGAGTTCCAAGCGGCCGCGAAGCTTTTCGAAGTTCCTGCCCAGAACATGCTCTATGCCGACACCGCGGGAAACATCGGTTACCAGATGCCAGGCATGGTTCCGATCAGGGCGAACGGCGACGGAAGGGTTCCTGTTCCCGGCTGGACTGACGACTTCGCATGGACCGGATTCATACCCCGCAATGAGCTCCCGTCGAGCTACAACCCGGAATCGGGTTGGATCGTCACCGCGAACAACGCGGTCATCGACGACAGTTTCCCGTATCTCATCACCACGGACTTTGACCATGGCTACCGAGCTCGGCGCATTGTCGATCTTGTGGCGTCGAATCTCGGGATCGACACCGACGGCCACCGAACGATCCAGTTCGACAGCTACGACCTCAACGCAGAGTTCATCCTGTCTTATCTTGAGAACGCGCTCGTCGTTGTGCCTGGATTCACCAGGGATCAGCAGGACACCGATGCCATCAACGAGCTTTTCTCGTGGGATCTCCAGAACTTCTCAGGGAGTACTGGCGCCGCAATCTGGAACGCGACGTGGCGGAACCTGCTTGACCTCACCTTTCGCGGCGATCTTCCCAAAGACTGGATGCCAGAAGGCAATGCACGATGGTTCGAGGTCATGAGGGGCCTTCTTGAACAGCCCAATGATCCATTCTGGGATGATCCGACAACGACGCCAGTCGAGGACAGGGACACGATCCTTGTGCTGGCCTTCTTTGCAGCCGTCGATGAGTTGGTTGACACCATTTCGGGGAACGTTACTGACTGGAGCTGGGGCGACCTCCATACGATCACGTTCACGAACCAGTCTCTTGGTGAATCCGGGATCAGCGTCATCGAAGACCGCTTCAATCGTGGACCGTACCCGGCAAGTGGCTCGGAAGGCGTCGTGAATGCGGTCGGTTGGACGGCTACTGAGGGCTACGAGGTCGATTGGCTTCCCTCCATGCGGATGGTCGTCGATCTGAGCAATCTTTCAGCATCAACCGCGATCCACTCGACCGGGCAGTCCGGTCATACGGACCACCCGCACTACGACGACATGATCGCTCCGTGGCTCTCGGGCGAGACCAACGCAATGCTATGGAATCGTTCAGACATTGAAGCGGATGCCGAAGCGACGATGATCCTTGCCCCGGGATAGTTCTGCCGACCCGAGGTTTCCATGTCATTCTCTGGGCTGTAACCCACCAAAAACGGGGGGCTCATACCCTGGGTACGCGCAGTAAGGGTGTGCTATCGCGCGGTGAACTTCACCTGGTGCCATCCCGTGGCCCCATCTGGTCGAGCACTTGCGCGAACATCGGTTTGAGTTTCGCCAGTCCCGTCGGTTGCCCTGACCCTTGCCCAATGCTCTCCCTCAGTCAGCTCGGCGTCGATCTTCCACAGCCGCCACGACGCATCTGACAGGGATTCTGCGAGGTCGGCCTCCAGCCATGGGCCGTCGTCAATCTGAACCTCCACCATTTCGATGCCCAATGTCGGTGCCCACGCCACCCCGCCGAGCGTGAAGGGTCCGACCTCCAGTGTGTCACCGAGCTTCGGACGATCGATCCGCGATTGGGTCTTGATCGGGCCTTCCTTCGCCCATCCTCTGGGAACCCAGTAGGCGTCGAAGGAGTCCCACGTCGTGAGCTCGATCTCGGACAACCACTTCGTACCCGACACATACCCGTAGAGCCCTGGAACGATGAGCCTCGCAGGGAATCCGTGACTCGTCGGCAGTATCTCCCGGTTCATCCCGATCGCGATCATCGCCTCGCGGTCATCGAGCGCATACTCGGTCGGGAACCCGGCGGTCCAGCTGTCGACGGATCGGCCCACCAGTTGGTCAGCGCCTGGTTGTATCCCGGCCATTTCGAGCACATCTTTGAGAAGAATCCCAGTCCACAGGGCATTGCCCACATACCTTCCACCAACCAGATTGGAGACACACGACAGCGTCACGTATCGCTCGATCTGATCCATTTCCTGGAGATCGCGATACGTCAGCACGACCTCCTTGTCAACCATCCCATGGATGCGAAGCGACCATGCGTCAGGATCAACCGACGGAACAATCAACGCTGTGTCGATCCGGTAGAACGTTGCGTTGCTCACGACGACGGGTGCGACTCCGCTCAGATCGAAGTCGTGCGCCGCTGTCGGGTCTGCCATGGCCTCGACGGGTACTGGGAGCACCAGGGATGCGCGCTGTGCCTCCGAGCGGGATCGGAGCATCGCCCTTCCTACACCCACGCTGACGCCTGCCACGACGACTGCGGCCCCAACACCAAGCAAGAGACGTCTTCTCCCTATATCGGCCGTATCGCCATCCGAGGCGTCACGTTCGACTGGCTGCGACAGGCTCACGAGCCATACGAACATGCCGAGACCAATTCCGACGGCAACCGCCATGCATCCGATCACGGCTGTCGGTGCCGATGCGTTCTCATGGAGTTGCGCTGCCACGCCGAGGACTCCGAACCCGACGAACCCCGCAGCGATCGGCACAGGCGTCGTTGCCGACTTCCGACCGAGTGCCAGCCCGATCAGAAGGGCAACGATGAAGATCCCAAGGCCGAGGACAAGCTTGTCAGCCGTACCAAAGACGCTGATGGCGAATGACTCGAGCCACGGTGGCGAAATATCGACAACGATCCCCCCGATCGATGCCATTGCTGACGGGACTGACGCGAACAATCCCGCAAACAGCTCGGTTGCGCCGAGCGTGACGGCAGTCGCCGCTAGTCCGGCATATCCGGCACGTGTCTTGAGGTTCAGGGCTCGATCGCTCATATCCCCCATTGAACACGTCAGCCGTTGGAACGCACCCGTTTCTGGGCCATCCAGGCCCTGAATTCACGGATTGGTAAGGAGTTCACCACTCGTTCGATCGGCACTCCACCCTTGCGAGCCTGAGCAGCTCCCCACTTGACGTTGGCCATCTCGGACGTATGGTGGGCGTCGGTCGAAATGACAAACATCAGACCCTCGACCCCAAGCACTGTTCTGAGGTTCGTGGCCGATAGATCAAGGCGTTGGAGGTGACAGTTGATTTCGAGGGCTGTACCTGTGGCGGCGGCGGCCTGAGCAACCAATTCGACATCGAAACGCACTCCGGGACGCGTACCGATCTTGCGACCGGAGGGGTGCCCGATCACGTTCACGGCCGGGTTCTCCACAGCAGCTATCAGCCTCGCTGTCTGCGCATCGCGCTCGAGGTCGAAGTGCGAGTGGATCGATGCGACAGTGAATTCAAACACTTCGAGGAATTCGGGGTCGTAGTCGACCGTTCCTTCCGGCCCAATGTTGAGTTCGGCACCGTGAAATATCGTAAGCGATGGATATCGCTTTCTGGCGTCTGCGATGGCCGCTTGCTCCTCGCGGACGCGTTCACGGCTGAGACCGTTCATGGCCAGATCTTCGGCGTGATCGGTGATCGCCACATACTCAAGCCCACGATCTGTTGCAGCCTGCAGCATCTCATCGAGGGTCGAGCGGCCATCGCCTGACCAATCGGTATGGACGTGGAGGTCGCCTCTCAGCATCTCGGGATCCAGGGGCTGTGGGAGTTGGCCAGCCTCTGCCACGGTGATCTCACCTATTCCTTCTCGCAGCTCAGGCGTGATCCAGGGGAGCCCGAGCGCCTCATAGATCGATTCCTCAGTGGCAGCGGCAACCACGGCACCGCCTTCGATGTGGGAAAGCGAGTATTCGTTGAGGGTAAGCCCACGACCAAGTGCACGTTGGCGGAGCTCGATGTTGTGTCCTTTGGAGCCGGTGAAGTAGAGCAGTGCCGCCCCGAACTCTGACTCGCTCACGACACGGAGATCAACCTGGATGGTGTCGTCGATCACGACGCTCGCCTTCGTGTCGCCCGATCCCATGATTGCGGTGACACCCACAAGTGAAACGAACGTCTCGATAACTTGCTCAGGGTCGTCTGAGGTCGTGAGTATGTCGATATCACCAATTGTCTCGGAAAGACGGCGAAGACTCCCTGCGTAGGCAACCTGGCCGACGGCGTCGCTCCTGGCGAGGTCGTTGACAACCCTACTTGCGATTCGCATCGCCTCGAAGATTGGGGTTCGGGTCTCATCGGAATGGATGCCGAGCAGCTCAATCGAGTTCGCGATCTTCTCCTCTGACTTCTTCCCGAGACCGGGAAGAGTTCTGAGCTGTTCGTCGGTGATCGCTTGCCTGAGACCGACCAGATCCACGACACCAAGATGATCTTGCAACGCGAGGACGGTCTTGGGTCCAAGACCGGGGATCTTCATCAGGTCGAGCATCGTGGAAGGGAACCGCTGCTTGAGGCGATCGACTTTGCTGATGCTCCCGTGTTCAACGAACTCGATGATCTTGCGTGCCGTGCTGTCCCCGACGCCTTCGATCGCCTTGAGCTCCGAAAGCGACATGTCTGCCACCTCCGCCGAAGCTGCGTTGACCGCATCAATTGCCTTGTCGTATGCCCGTGTACGGAATGACTGGCTCTGGCCGTCCTCAAGCTTGGTGTATGCAACAAGCTGTCTGAGTGCAGCCACAACCGCTTCGTTTGACGGCTTCATACTGAGAGGACGACGTAGATGCCGAATCCGGCGAGCAGGATCATGCCCTCAACACGACTGATCCTCTGTTGGGTGAAGGCAAACACACCTGCGATGAACGCTGCACCGACCATGAGGGCAAGAAGTGGCAGGTCGATCGCGGCTGTCGAACCCGGACCGATCATGGCGGCGACACCTGCCACTCCGAGGGCATTGAACGTATTCGATCCGAGCACGTTCCCAAGGATCAGATCGGTTTGTCCCCGTCTGGCGCTCGCAATGGTTGCCGAAAGCTCGGGAAGCGAGGTGCCCACCCCGGTGATCAGACCCATGAACAGGATGCTGAGCCCCATCTCCCTACCAACGTTCTGCACGCCAGTGAGCAATACCTGTGACGCGATCACGGTCGCCACCATCGCGACACTGCCATAGAGGATCTCGACGCGAATCCGCGATGGATCGGCAACGATCGTCTCGAGTTCCATCTCTGAAGCATCGGATGTCTTGGACCATCGCAGCAGCAAGAGGAGTGCCACACACATGCCAGCGAGCAGGATTGCTCCATCGGTTCTTGAGATTGAACCTCTCGCAAGTATCGCCGCAAGAAGCAGGACTGAACCAAGCATGAGGAGGCCCTCGCGCCGAATCACGCTGCGTCGGCACGTCAGAGCAACAAGAAGACCGCCGATTCCAAGCACCAGCGTGGCGTTCGCAATGTTCGAGGCGACCACATTGCTCAGAGCGAGTTCAATGTTTCCTTCGCCCGCTGCTACTGCCGAGACAGCGAATTCGGGAACGGACGTGCCGAATCCAACAATGACCGCACCGATGACAACAGACGAGACGCTGAGAACCTTGGCAATGCGGACCGCGGAGAGCACGAGCCTGTCGGCTGCGACGATGAGGACCACCAACCCGGCGACGATCCTCACAATGTCAAGCCACATGCATGCTCCCGTTCAAGTCCGGCGATGGTACCCCCAGCGGATACACGAGCCATGCCGCGCCACCGACCGGTATCCTCCGGCGCTATGGCCAAAAACCAAGATGCGATCCACGCAACGTGGCTCGAATCCAATCGTGCGGTACCGAGACGGTTCGTCCGACCGGTTCTCGAATTCACCAGAATCGAGGCAGCCGGTGGGCTCGTCCTCATAATCGCCGCGGCGATCGCTGTCGTGTGGGCAAACTCGCCGTGGTATGAGTCGTATTTCGACCTCTTCAATCATCACATTTCGCTTGACCTTGGGTTCGTACACATTGATGAGTCAATCAAACATCTGATCAACGATGGATTGATGGCTGTCTTCTTCTTCGTGGTCGGCCTTGAGATCAAGCGTGAACTCGTGGTTGGGGAACTCAACTCGGTGAAGAAGGCTGCACTCCCAGCAATGGCAGCCCTCGGAGGCATGATTGTTCCGGCTGGGATCTACATAGCAATTGTGTTGGTCGGCGGTGCCTCTGAGGCCACCCACGGCTGGGGAATCCCCATGGCAACCGATATTGCCTTTTCCGTTGGCATCGTTGCGCTTCTCGGGTCGCGTGTCTCGGTTGGCGCCAAGCTCTTCCTTCTCGCCCTCGCAATCGTTGACGACATCGGGGCGATCATCGTCATCGCGGTCTTCTACACGAATGATCTGAACTGGTGGTACCTCCTCGGCGGTATCGCAGGGCTCATCGCTATCTACATAGCGCGACGAGCCGGAATCTGGAGTCTTCTGTTCTATGTCCCAGTGGCATTCGTTGTCTGGGAGCTCTTTCTGGAATCCGGTGTCCACGCAACGATCGCTGGCGTCGCCCTCGGCCTCATGACGCCTGTGAGGCCGAAGTACACGGACGAGGAGTTCAGAGAGAAGGCTGTTGCTGTCCTTGACCGGTGGGACACCAACAGAGCGTCGCCCGATGCCGAAACGAGACTCGACAACGATGCACTCGAGCTTGCTGCTGTGGCCAAGGCGTCCGTATCTCCCCTCGAACGCCTTGAACACGCGCTCCATCCTTGGTCATCGTTCGTCGTCGTCCCGCTCTTCGCCCTTGCGAATGCCGGAGTTCGGTTCATCGGCCACGAAGAGACATTGCTCGATCAGGTCTTCAGTCCGGTCGCTCTTGCCGTCGCAGTCGGACTTCTTGTCGGAAAGCCGGTTGGGATAACGCTCGCCACCTGGCTCGGCCTTCGTTTCAATATGGGCGAGCTCCCTCGTCGGACGACGATGAAGACCGTTGTCGGTCTGGGAACACTCGCTGGTGTCGGCTTCACCGTTTCCCTGTTCGTTACTGAACTTGCGTTCTCCAATCCGATCCTCGCCGACGAAGCAAAACTTGGAATCTTCATTGGCTCTGGTTTTGCAGGAGTTCTCGGGTACATGCTCCTACGGGCACTTCGCACGCCTCAAGAGCAGTACGACGAGGCGCTCGAAACGTTGAGTACGAAGGATCAATAGGCGGTATCTGCCATTTCGGCGGCATCCGAACCTGCGAGCCGAGCAAACGGCCGGCCCGCGGTGCCGATCAGCGACCGCTCGATCGGGACCGTCAGGCCTTGATACCTCTTGTTCCGATCATGCCTTCCCGTATCCGCTTCTCGGCGAGGGATATGTAGTCACGGTTGAGGTCGTAGCCAACGTAGTGGCGATGGGTTTCGACAGCTGCGACCGCGGTCGACCCTGAGCCGAGGAACGGGTCTAGCACGAGGTCACCCTCGAATGTGTACAACTCGATGAGACGCCGTGGGAGTTCCACAGGGAACGGGGCCGGATGACCGATCCGGCGTGCTGACTCGGGGAGGATGTCCCAGATCGAAACGGTCGCTTCCAAGAACTCCTCCTTGGAGATCGTGTCGGTACCGGTCCTGACACGTGCGAACGACCCCTTTGAAGCGACGATCACGTATTCGTGAACATCGCGGAGAGTGGGGTTCTTGGCTGACATCCATGACCCCCACGCACAGCTTCCACCAGCAGACTTCGCCTTCTGCCAAATGATCTCACCACGCAGGTCAAACCCAATTTCCGTCAGAAGCGCAGCAACGAACTGATTGAGGGGGATGTATGGCTTGCGACCGAGGTTCGCGACATTGACCGCAATCCGACCGCCCGGCTCGATGACCCTCCATGACTCAGTGAATACATCCGAGAGAAGCTTGAGGTACTCATCGATGTTCAGATCGTCGTCGTAGTCCTTGCCGACGTTGTACGGGGGCGACGTCACCATCAGGGCGACACAATTGTCAGGGATCTGCTCCATCGATGTCGACGATTGACAAAAGACGCGGTCGATGATCGAGCCCGGTGGGTCGACGAGCGGACCGATGTCAAGATTGCCACGAGGCTGAACCATCCGGCGTGCATAAAAATCGGTTGCGTCGTGCCCTTCACGTTTCCCCGCGCCAAAACTGGCAGTGCTCGTCGCCACAAAGCCTCCTGGTCGCGAACCCTATCACCGGCAGACCCGCACGGCGCGTACCCAGGGTATGAACCCACCGTGGCGGTGGGCCACAGCCCACAGAACGAACCACCGGTACCCAGGGTTCCAGTACCCGGTTCTTCCACAATGGAGCCCACAGAACAGAGCGTTTGGCTACGAGACGACTGCCTTGTATGAGCCAAGGTTGAGGATGGTTGCTGCGTTCGCCGGCGGAGGCTCAAGGACGTGGCGCAACCCCTCGACACCGGGCTCGTGGACGAGATCGATGAAGGACCGGTAATTCCACGCGGCACCTGCTGGGCGAGACTCGATTCGGGTCAAGTTGGCGCCGCGGAGTCCGAGCTCCGTCAACACGAGAGCCAAGGCACCGGGCGTATGAGCAAACGTGACGACGATCGTTGTCTTGTCGTCATCCTCGTTGACCTCAGGATCTCCGACGTGGATAACAACGAAGCGTGTGGTGTTGTGGGCCTTGTCGAGAACGTTGTCCTTGAGAACAACGAGTCCGTGGGCGGCGCCAGCTTTGGGAGGCGCCAAGGCAGCGATTGTCGGGTCTCCGCCCTCGGCAACCTGCCGGACGGCCCCTGCCGTGTCATGCGTTGGAACCGGTTCGATGCCGAGGGTGAGGAGCGCGTGCTCCGCCTGGGCGAGAGCCTCCGGGTGGCTGCGCACTTCTGTGATCTGGTCGAGCGATGCTCCCTTGAGACCGTGGAGTGCGTGATGGACCTCAACAAGGTGCTCGGCCAGAATCGAGAATCGAACGTGGCTGTCATCGCCGGGCAGCCGATCAAGCACCGGCAGCACGGACCCTGTCGTCGAGTTTTCGACCGGTACAACCAGCCGATCGACCTCGGCGGCTTCAAGTGCCGCGAAGGCGGATGCGAATCCACGAAACCCGACAAGCTGCCCGCCTGGAAACAACTCCGTGGATGCCTGATGGCTGTAGCTGTGCGGTTCGCCCTGGTATCCGATGATCATCAACGGAAGATAGGGTAAGTCAGACGCCAGAAGTCAGAAGTCAGAAGCCGGGGAATCCGAAAGCGATGTATCGTGCGGCTGACATGATGACCAAGCAATAGGGGGGCCCGACGTGATGCGGATAGTGGGAATACTGTGTGGTGTGCTGCTGCTCGCCGCTTGTGGTGGTGAGAGTGTTCCGGACACAACGATCGGACCCGGTGCCCCGACGACGACCAGCTCACTGGCCGAGTCGGATGTCGTACCCGTGGATGCGTCTCCTTGCAGCTTGGTGACCGTCGAGGAGGTGGAGGCAGCAACGGGGCTCACGGTTGTTGAATCCCGGAACGAGCCGCCAGTCTCGTGCGTCTTTGATTTCGGCGAAGATGTAGGGGTTGCAATCTTCGTCAGCATCGATGACGGTGAGGGGCGCTCCGCCGCTCCGGCGGCGTTGTTCGAAGGCTACATGGCGAAGGTCGCCGATGGCAGCGCCGAGACTGTCCCGGATCTGGGCATTGCGGCGGTCTACTCCCAAACGTACCGCGGACTCGCCGTCGATGCCGGAAGTGGCATGTTTATCGGGCTCGGTGTGAACGGCGGCTATGGGGAACTCGGTGAGCCGCGAGATATACTGATCGAGCTGGCGACTGCTGCCATGGGGCGTGTCTGAGCACTCCGTCTCATCGAAGACCCCAGACACGAAACATCATCTGTCAGTTCTATTCGTCCGGTTTCTGACTTCTGACTTCGAGCTACCTCGTTCTCTCATCCAGCAGCATGGCGAGATCCCGAACCACGACGGTTTCGTCGACGCCCATCTCCTTGATGCCGTCGTCGATCATGACGTAGCAGAACGGGCAGCCGGTCGCGATGATGTCTGCTCCCGTACCGACCGCTTCCTCAGTTCGTTCGATGTTGATCTTCTTGCCTTCGTGCTCCTCGAACCAGAACTTGCCACCACCGGCACCACAGCAGAACGATCCGGTCCCGTTCCGTTCCATCTCAACCCGGACCCCTGACGAGTCCACGATCGTCCGCGGTGCCAAAAATGTGTCGTTGTGTCTTCCGAGGTAGCACGGATCGTGGAAGACGATCGTTTCGCCCGATGACGTTGGCTGTAGTCGCCCTTCCTCAACGAGTTGACTCAGCAGTTCGGAGTGATGCACAACCGTGTAGTTGCCACCAAATTGGGGGTATTCGTTCCCGAGCGTGTTGAAGCAATGGGGGCACTGGGTGATGATCGTGCCGACACCGAGATCGTTGAGAGTCTCGATGTTCTGGAGGGCCAGACCCTGGAACACGTACTCATTGCCGGTCCGACGTGCGGGATCCCCCGTGCAGAGCTCTTTGGCTCCGAGAATCCCGAAATCCACACCAGCCTTGTGAAGGAGCCTTGCCGTTGAGATGGTCACGTTGCGGTTTCGATCGTCGAATGATCCTGCGCAACCGACCCACATCAGGTATTCGGCCTCGACACCGGGCTCTCCAAGGCGCTTCACCTCAAAATCGAGCTGGTCCGTCCAATCGCCCCTCGTCGTCTGATCGACACCGTATGGGTTCGATGAGTTCTCCATCGACACGTAGGCCTTGCCGAGCTCGGACGGGAAGTCCGACTCCATCAACGACAGGTACCGGCGCATGTCGAGGAGCTTGTCCAGAATCTCGATGTCGGCGGGGCAAATCTCGTCACACGCACGACACGTCGTACATGCCCACACCTCCTCCGACGAAATGAGCTGGAACACGTTGTCCGACGTAACGGTGATCCCCTCGTCAACCCCGACAGGAGGCGAAACTGGTGGAGTTCCGGTAGCAGCTGCGACCGTTCCGAGTTTCAGAACGATCTCTCTCGGATCGAGGAGTTTCCCCGTGTTGTGGGCTGGACACACCGACGTGCAACGTCCGCAGATCGTGCAGGCATCCGTGTCGAGGAGTTGCTTCCACGTGAACTCCCCAACGGTGGCCGAACCAACTGTTTCGATATCGGTTGCTTCCATCAGGTTCGGCATCTCACGCATCGCACCCTTGTGCCGCTCCCTCGGCGAAAGGGCGAGGTTGACCGGGGTTGTGATCATGTGGCGGAGTTTCGTTACCGGGAGGATCACAAGAAAGACAAGGAATGAAACGAAGTGGAGAATCCAGAGGATCTGATGAATCCCCGAAGCTGACGACGCGGGGATGAGCATCGCAAGTGGGTACCCGACGAAGGACCAGACTTCAAAATCGGGACGACCGACAAGGGAGATCCGTGCTGCCTCGGTCAGCAGCCCGGTGACACCGATTGCGCCAAGCGTGATGAGGATCCATGCGTCCTCGGGACGGGTCTTGCTGGCAATGCGGGGAAGGCGGATGCCGTATCGCAGGATCGCGGCCAACAACACACCGGCGAGGAACGCAACCCCGGCGGCATCGAGGATGAACGAATAGGCCTGATAGACGGTTCCGTGCAGAAACTTGAAACCCGCCGGCATGAGGTGGTCTATCTCAAGGGTGACTGTTCCGAGGAACAACACGATGAAGCCGTAATACATCAGGGCATGCATAAACCCGGATCTCGGATCCTCCATGACCGTGCGCATCGTGACGCCCTGCCGGAATCGATGCAATCGCCGCTTGAAGTCACCCGTACGGCGTTCCCACGAACCTCGCTCCCAGTTGCGAGCCCTGACGGCAAAGAGCCCGATCGAGATACCGAGAAACGTCGATACGGTGAAATAGAAGATGGCAACGACGACGTCAGGGACATTCCCGAATACCACACGACCCACGGCAAACTCGACGTGACCGGGCAACGAACCAAACCACCACAGCGACATGGTCCCGGCAACGGTCAAGGCAGCGATGACTCCTATGAGAGTGGAAGCAGAAACCCGAGGCTTCTCGGTCTGTTCCTTGTCCTCAGTGGTCGTCACGGTTTCCTCTCAGAAGTCGGACGTCGGGCTCAGATCTGCTCGGGCTCCGGCGTTGCAGCAGGCTCCGTTGGGGGCGCTGGGCTCGACAAGCCGAGTTCAGCCTTGAGTTCTTCAAGCTTGGCATCAGCCTGTGCGATATTGATCGATGCCTTCAACTCGGCTTCGGCTCCTTCGGGCGTGGCTTCGTGGAGTTCGGCACTCGCCATTGCCTCGGCCTTACGTCTCTCGATCTTCGCCTCGACCTGGTCGAGAGAAGGCCCATCGTCCGAAATCGAGACGGACATCGATTGCACGGCCTCGTTGACGGCTTCTTGCATCTTGGCCTGCTCAAGTTGACCCAAAAGCTCCATCCTTCTGGCAGACAGCTCTTGGAGATTCATCGAGTTTTGCTGAACGGCGTCCTTGGCCTTCTCGGCCTGTACCTGGGCAACCCCGAACTGCTCTTTGAGCGACGCGAGATTGTTCTCAGACGCCTGGAGCTTCATGGCAATGGACTGTGCAGCCTGCGTCCACTTCTCGACTCCCGCTTGGTCACCGGCGTTCTTGGCAGCCTCAGCTTTGAGGATCGCCTGTTTGGCCATCTCTCGCGCTTCGCCAACCGAATCAGCAGCCCGACCGATTTGACTCTCAAGCTGCGTACGGTGCGCTATCACCTTCGCCGCTTGGTTTCTCAGATCCTGATCCTTCTTCTTGGCCTCGTTGATGGCGGCCTCGATCTCGATCTTTGGATCCATGGCCTTTTCGGCCGTGGTTGTGAAAAGTGCCTTGAGATAGGCCCAAATCCGCTTGAACATCGTGTCCCCAGCTTTCGGTCGCGTTGTACAGCGATACTAGAGGCTTTCCTGCACCCGTTCATTCAGCCCAAGGCAACATCCGCGGTTGTCACATCTCGGGGTCTCACTAGCCGCTGCGTCGACCGCCTCCGCGCGTTCGTTTCTTCTGGGTTCCGGACGGGGGCTTTGAGGATCCCCAACCGCTCCTGCCCGATCGGGACGAGCCAGACCCACCACCCGACAATGGCCTGCCCGAGACTCCACCGCCGAGGCCACCAAGCCCCTTCATTGCCGCCATGCCCACGAGCACCTGCATCATTTGATCTGAGCCATAGCTGCTCTGTCGGCCGCCGCGCCGACGATACTCGGGAAGGGTTGCCGGGAGATCGGTCCTCTGTCGTTCGGATTCTTCACTCGGACCGGGTGCCGATTCGATCGAAGTCGATACCGGTGGCTTGGGGGGTTCCGGCCTTTGTGGCTCATCCGGCAGAGGGTTGCCATCGAGCACAGCCTCAGCACAATCAAGCGTCCAGATCGTCAGATCAAGGTCGAAACTGAGAGCGAGGAGCGCACCGGCATCGTTGGCTGCCGCAAGACGATCACTGGCTGTTGTAAACGATGCAGTGGCATTGTTGAAATGTGCGGTTGCCTCGGGATTGTTGGCCTCCGATACTTCCGTTTCGAGCTCAAGGATGTCGTTTGCGATTGCATCTATCTGGGCCTGCACCGGTTCCTTCGCCTTCGCGAGTTCCTCAATCCGCTTCTGCTTGCCCGACCGAGCCGACCGCCATATCAAGAAGCCAATGCCTCCGATGATGATGATGAAGACCACAATCCACGCCCAACCGCTCTTCCCCTCGGTCGATTGGTTCGAACATGTTCCGCTCTCACCCGTGAGCGTGTTGACGAAGGTTCGGACGACGTCGTTGTCGGATGCAACGGTCAGCGACTCATCAACTGCAGCGTTGAGCTGATCCGTGGACCAGAATGCCTCGTTTTCCTCATACCCAACTGTTTCCGGTGCGACCGTGAACACAGTTCCGGTCGTGCCAAGCGATGTGAGCATTCCCCCAGAGAAGGTGGTCGCTCCCCCACTCGGCTCGTCAACGAGAACCACGACGTAGAGATTTCCGCCGGCGTTGCGCGCATCGGCGACCGACGCCGAAACGCACGCATCGGTTGCAGACGTCCCCGAATCCACGTAGAAACCGTCGGCAGCCACCTCTGCGACGATGTCGCTTGGCGTCGCCGCGACCACGAACAAGACGGCAAGAACCGCTGCGAGATACTTCACCGAGTGCCGGAGGTTGACGCCCGTTCGGGTGATCATCGTTCGTTGCATCACTTTCCGACCATTGCTCGCAGGAAGAATGCCACATTCGCAGGACGTTCGGCCATCCGTCTGGTGAGGTACGGGTACCAAGCTTCACCGTATGGGACATACACCCGCATGGCATGACCCAAACCCGCCAATTCGACTTGGCGGTCGCGGCGCACACCGTAGAGCATCTGGAACTCCCACGGCCCGGAACGCTTGTCAGCGTGGCGAAGCACGTTCTCGATCCGCGCATCATCGTGTGTCGCGATCGCGGGCTTCACTTCGTCGTTCGCCATCAGAATGCTGCTCAGATAATCGTACGCCCCGTCAACTGCAGCAGATGATTGGTGCGCGATCGACGCTGGTTCGGCATACGCGCCCTTGCACAGACGAATATGCCCACCGAGCGAAACGATCCGTTCGATGTCGTCTGGAGATCGGTGGAGGTATGACTGGATCGCGATCCCGAGATTTCCATGCGACTTCTGAGCGCTCTCGTAGAGCGAGATCGTTGTCTCGGTGTGCTCGGATTCCTCCATGTCAACGGTCACCGTTGTCCCAACGCCGAGCGCGGCCACCGAGATACGATCGAGGTTGGCCGCTGCCAGGCCTTCGTCGAAACCCATACCAAGCTGTGTCAGCTTGACCGAGACATTTGCGTCCAGCCCGTTCTCACCTATCTGCTCGATGCACTCAATGTAGGACTCGGTCGCGATCGCGGCCTCTGGGGATGTCGAAACATGTTCACCGAGGTAGTCCATCGAGACCTTGAGGCCGTCCCGATTCAACGCAACCGCAGCGGCCACAGCCTCCGAGAGCAGGTTCCCCGCGACGAATCGGTGTGCTACTGCCTTGCCGGCCCTGGTATCGGTGATGAGTTTGCGAGTCGCTGTCCGGTTGGTAACGGCGAGCATGGCCGATCGCATCATGTGTCGATCGCCCGTTTCCCGAGTTCACGTGACCGGTTCGCAGCCGACTGAACGGCATCCTCCATCAGGGCACGAAATCCACCGTCCTCAAGGACATGCATTGCAGCGGCGGTCGTGCCACCGGGTGATGTGACCTGGCCGCGGAGCCGGAAAGCTGACTTGTCGGATTGGAATAGCAGCTCGCCCGAGCCGCGGATGGTTTGGTGAACAAGCTTTTCGGCAGCGTGGTGTGGCAGGCCCTCGCGAATAGCCGCCTCAATGAGTGCCTCGGCGAGGAGGAAAACGTATGCCGGTCCGGTTCCAGAAACCGCAGTCACGGCATCAAGGAGATCTTCCGAGAGTTCGATCGTCTCGCCAACCGCACCGAGCACGACGCGGGCCTTCGCAACGTCGTCGTCCGACGCCGACGTTCCTGCGGAGAGAGCGGTCATTCCGAGATCGACCGCTGCGGGTGTGTTCGGCATGGCGCGGATGATTGGTTGACCGGGCAGCGCCGTCTCAAGCGTTGCAAGCTCGACTCCAGCCGCCATACACACGACGACCTGGTCCGGTGTCAGGCATTCCCGAATTTCGGAAAGAACCTTCGAGATATCGTTTGGCTTGACGGAAATGATGACAACATCCCTCCCCTTTGCACCGGCAGCCAAGGATGTGATCGCTGAGATCTCGGTGTCCTTCTGGAGGTCCGACGCACGCTCCGCTCGGCGGGTGACCAAGATCAAGTCATCGGGCGTCCATCCAGCACGGAGTAGACCTCGCGCGAATATCTCGCCAAGTGATCCGGCACCGAGGATTGCAACAGTTGGATGATCCATGGAGCGAGGATATCGCGCGCTCCGTGTCAGATCACAATGTCCATGGAAGCGATTGCTGCTGCAAAACGGCCGGTCATCGCCTCATCGAAGCCGACAAGCCGGACCGATCGCAGCGATGTGACCCCCTCCGAGAGGAACGACGCTGCTGTCTCAGCGATCACGGCACACGCTTCGTCAGGTGGATATCCGTAGATGCCTGCAGAGATCGCCGGCATCGCCAATGTGGTTGCACCGAGATCGGTTGCAGCATCGAGCACGCCGATGACTGCAGTTGCGAGCAGGCCCTCGTTGTCTTGATCCGGGCTGTGAATCGGTCCGGCGATGTGCACGACGTATTCTGACGGCATCTCCCCTGCAGATGTCAGCGCGGCGATACCAGGGGCCAACGGCCCATGTTCGTCAATCCAGCGGCGGGACTCAGCCCCAATCGTGGGACCGCCTGCGGTGGCTATCGCGAGCGCCACACCGCCTCCATGCGTGAGCTCGACGTTCGCAGCATTCACGATGGCCGTGACCGGCATGCCAGTGATATCTCCCTCGAGGGTCACAAGGGTCGTTTCGCCGAGGCTGACGGCCGCTGCGGCGTTTGCCGGAATGTCGACCGTCGTCCACTCCCGTTTGTCCCATCGGTCAGTCTCAAGCGACGTCGTCCACATTTCGGTGGACCCGGTGCCCTTCAGTTCGATCGCCATTCGACTCGAAACTTCGATCACGCGGCGCACAACCGCGGGAGCGGGATCAATGAACGTGACACCTGAAGGCAGGCGAAGGGCAATATCCGAAAGAATGTGGGGATAGTGGGTGCACCCGAGAACGACGACGTCGGCCTCAGACGCAGCGATCTCCGGCAGGTATTCGTCAAGCAGGTCGCCGACTGGTTCCCCGCGTTCAACGGCAAGTGCGAGGCCGGGGCACGAGCGTTCGATGATCTTCACATCGCCTGCGAAGCGACCGACAAGGCTCTGGAACAGCTCACCTTGAAATGTTGCATCGGTCGCCAGAACCGCAATCGTCCCTGTGGAGGTCTGTTCTGCGGCAGGTTTCACGGCAGGCTCCATGCCAACGAACTCCACGTCAGGCAGTTCGTCACGCAAATGGTGAAGTGCGGCCGCTGAGGCTGAGTTGCAGGCGATGACCACCACTTCGGCTCCTGCCGATCGCAGGAATCGTGCTATCAGCGTGGTTCGTTCACGAACCTCTTCGAGCGTTCGCTCGCCGTACGGCCCGAAGGCGTGGTCGGCGAGGTACAGGAGATCTGCCCATGGCGCCCGCTCTCTGAGATGCTCGAGAACGCCGATGCCGCCGATCCCGGAGTCAAAGACCGCAACGCGGGTCATGCAGCCAGATCGTTCGTGACGAGCATGTGGAGCGCCAAGATCATCCGCCGTACCGGTTCCTGTGGACAAGCTGGCCGATCGGCTTTCTTCCACCGAATCTCGCAGGACCGGCAGACGCGGCCGGATAGCCCACAGCAACGCCGTATCGACACCGGTAGCCGTCGGGGAGACCGAGCACCGCATCGGCGATCTCGGTCTTGTGGAGTGTGACCGGGCAGGTCGCCAAACCGATGGCATCTGCCGCGAGCATGATGTTCTGGGCGACTCGTCCCGTATCGAATTCGTATCCGCCGGGAGTCTCAACCAGCGCGATCATCATCGGGGCCAGCTCAACCGGGGTCATGAAGTCGCCTGCCTCACAGATCGCCGTCTTCTGTTCGGGGTCGGTGATCACGATAAATGACCAATTCTGAGAGTTCTTTGATGACCCCGTCCAGCGGGCCGCCTCAAGGATGGCTCGGAGATCGGCATCGGAAACGGGGCGATCCTCAAACTGGCGTATCGCTCGCAGCCCAAGAATGGAGTCGTAGTAGGAAGTCATGCGGGAACGATACTCGGACGTCGGATGTCGGGCGTCAGAAGTCAGAAATCAGAAGTCAGACGACCGAGGACCGAGGACCGACATCCGAGGACCGATTTCAGAAGTCTGACGTCTGACGTCAGAATTCAGAACGCTTCGTCTGCCATGTCCATGAGCCAGCCGGTTTCGTTCTGCGCTGCCGCGGTACGAAGGGCGACCTTGGGAAGCGCGTCACCCGCAAAGAACCGAGCTGATGCAATCTTGCCCTCGTAGAACGTCGTGTCGGACTCACTTGCGGTCGGCAAGGCGGCACTGGCACGTTCAGCGTGCTCAAGCAGCAACCAGGCGATCACAACCTCGGACAGGCTTTCGAGCAGACCGTTGGTATGGAGACCGGTCTTGTAGATCTCAGGGGGATCCTCCATCGACGCCATTGCGTGACCGACGAGTACGCCGATGTGATTCTGTACCTGCTCAAGGGCATCACCAAGCGCCTGACGTTGTGGCGCGAATTCGTCAGAGCCACCTTTGACGTACGCAAGAATGTCCTCGGCGAGTCGCATGACCGTCTGACCCTGATCGCGGGCAATCTTTCGGAAGAAGAGATCCAAGGCCTGGATGGCAGTGGTCCCCTCATACAGGGAGTCGATCTTTGCGTCACGGATGTACTGCTCGATCGGGTAGTCCTGTGTGAAACCCGAGCCACCGAGCACCTGGAGTGACTGGGCGAGGAGTTCGTACGCCTTCTCGGACGAGTACCCCTTCACCATCGGGAGCAGCAGATCGTTGAGCTCCGCCCAATACTCGTCTCCGGATTCGAGTCGCATCCTGTCAAGGGTCCATGCGGTGTACATCCAAAGAGCACGGAGGCCCTCCGCGTATGACTTCTGAAGCATCAGCATGCGACGAACATCGGGATGCCTGATGATTTCAACACGAGGGGCGGTCTTGTCTGTCGCCCTCGTGAGATCGGCGGACTGAACGCGTTCCTTCGCATAGTCAAGAGCGTTCAGATAGCCCGTCGACAGCGTGCCGGCAGATTTCACCCCGATGAGCATCCGGGCGTCCTCAATGACGAGAAACATTTGCCGAATCCCCTCGTGAACATCGCCGACGAGATATCCGATGCATGGTTCATCAACACCCATCGACAGTTCGCATGTCGTTGAACCCTTGATGCCCATTTTGTGCTCGAGACCGGTCGCCCTGATTCCGTTGCGCTCACCAAGGGATCCGTCGTCATTGACGACGTACTTGGGAACAATGAACATCGAAAGGCCCTTCGTGCCGGGTTCCCCGCCTTCGCGACGAGCGAGCACAAGGTGGATGATGTTCTCGAAGTAGTCATTCTCGCCAGACGTGATGAAGCGCTTCACGCCTTCGAGATGCCACATGTCCCCCTCGACGTGGACCGCCTTGGATGTGCCAGCCCCGACGTCGGAGCCTGCGTCCGGCTCGGTGAGGACCATGGTCGCTCCCCAGCGATTCTCAATCATCGGTCGGCCAAACTTGGCGAGTTGCTCCTCTGTTCCGACTGCTGCTATGACCCGAGCCATCAGGGCGCTCGAGGCGTACAGGAACGCTGCGGGGTTGGAAGAAACGAACATCTCACCAGCCGCCCAGCGGAGCGCGTCTGGCGCTCCATAGCCACCGAGGCCCTTGTCGATGCCCAAGAGGTGCCAACCTCCGTCGAACAGGGCGTCGAGGCTGTCCTTCACCGACTGGGGAAGCGCGATCTCGCCGTCGATGAGCTCAGGAGGGTTGCGATCCGAGTCGACCCAGCTTGCTGCAAAGTCCTCGACCGTGAGTCGTTCGACTTCCCTGAGGGAGTCCATCGCTGTCGCTTTGTCGAAGTCTTCGAAGGGTTCCTTCCCGAAGTAGCTGTCGACGTTGAGGAACTCGAAGAGATTGAACTCAACATCACGAAGATTGGTCTTGTAGTGGGACATCCCTCGCACTCCTGGCTCGGTGAATTCGTAATTTGAGTATACCCTCAACTTTGAGTGATCGATCAGAATTGGCGGATTGCTATCGAATTTTGAGTGAGTTTTGAGTGCACACTCAAGAATTATGAGTACGATGCTCAAGCCAGACCGTTGGAAGGAACTTCTGTGGCTCGCTATCAAGCTGGACTCCGCACTGAAGCACGGATCGTTGACGCAACTCGGTCGCTGCTCGCGGAGGGCGGGCTTGAGGCGACAACGCTGAAGGCCATCTGTGAAGAGGCCGGCGTCAAGGCGGGAAGCTTCTACAACCTCTTCGATTCCAAGGAAGAAGTTGTCATCAGGGTCGTGCGGGAGTCCATCGATGCGGTCGATCCGGATCCCGACGGTGCTGGAACCGACACCGTCGACGATCTTGTCGCGGCATTCATTCGCTTCTTCGCTGAGCAGCCAGAAATGGCCAAGGTGTATGTGATCGCCGCGGTAACCGCGGAGGCCTCAGAAAACGGTGCACGACGAAGATTTCTTCGCCACCATTTGCGGCGTGTTGAGCGGTTCGCCGACGCCATGGCGCGCCACGATGAGACGCTCACCCCCGATGCAGCAGCCATGAGGGCCGAGATCCTCCTCGGTGCGCTCGACGGACTCGCCTTCCGATGGACCATCGACTCGAGCTTCGAATTCGAGAAGTTTGCACTTGAGGCTGCCAGCAAATTGAGCTGACATAGCTCTTTGGCTCCTAGCTTTTGGCTCAGGGCAAACTTCCTCAGAACGGGAGGCCGATGGAGTGGCACAGGAACTGGTTGTAGCTCGCCGCCCTCCTGTAGAGGTTGGCAAGGTCGTCATCAAACGACTCCGACGTAACCGCCTTCTGCGTCAGTTTGGAACTCGCTACAAAGCTCTTGCGCCTGACATCGAGCGGGAACTCGGGATCCTCGTACTCCTTGGGTATGCGTTTGAGAACCTCTTCGTCAGCGGGTGTGGCGTCCCAAGACTCGGTGAACGACTTGTATCGAGCAGCCTTCTTCCACGTCTGGGGCTCTTCATAGATTCGATCGCGGATCTGTCTGGCCACCTTCGCTTCGGGATTCCAAAGGCCGACGCCCGCCCAGCAATCTCCCGGTTCGAGATGTAGGTAGAAGCCAGGGGCGTGGACATCCTTGCCCATCTCGTGTCGAAACTGGATGCCGACATTGGTCTTGTACGGCGTCTTGTCCTTCGAGAAGCGCGTGTCGCGATACGGGCGCATGAGGGAGCCGCCGTTGGTGCGGATGTCGGCGACGAAGTGGTCAGAGATCGCTGTCAGTCGAGGCTCGAAATCTGCGATGAATTCCTTTGCGGGCGCTCGGATAGTGCGGATGTAGCGGTCCTTGTTCGCTTCGAACCATGGACGGTTGTTGTTGTCCTCAAGTTCATGAAGGAATCTGAACAACGCAGGAGTGAAGTATGTCTGGCGCAACTGAGGCCCTTTCGTCTCATCCAACATATCGGTGTGGGACACGGGATGGAAGAAGTCTGACATCAGAAGTCAGACGTCAGACACCCGACAGGCACACTTCCCTGCGGTATTCGCCCTACCCAGGATCGTTAGAGTCAAGGTACAGCAGCGAAGGGAGCCTTGTGTTGGGCTGGGTAGGGAATATTGAGCAAGTCACCAAGGACAACAACAACTTCCGAACGGTGATCCAAACGGGTGCGCACAGCCAACTCACCGTCATGTCGGTTCCGCCCGGCGGAGAGGTCGGCTGGGAAGCCCACGGAAATCTTGATCAGTTCCTCAGACTGGAACAGGGCACCGCACGTGTCGATTTCGGCACATCAAGCGACGCTGTCGATGAGAGCCATGAAATCGAAGACGACTGGGCAATCATCGTTCCAGCCGGACTATGGCACAACATCGTCAATACAGGAGACGAGGACGTCAAGCTGTACTCGATCTACTCACCGCCAGAACACCCTGACGGCACGGTGCACCAAACCAAAGCCGAATCCGATGCCGACGAGCACCATCACCACTAGGACTCGCCAGCCGTTCGTGATCAAGTCGATCTGACGTCTGAAGTCGGGAACCGGGCGTTGTCCGGTGCCTTGGAGTCCAGCAAGCTGGACTCTTGACTTCTGACTTCTGTGCCTGGATAGCCTCACGCCATGATCATCACTGAGCGACTTCGGTTGCGTCCATGGACCGACGACGACATCGATGCATTCGCTCAACACAATGCCAACCCGAAGATCATGGAGTACTTCCCCACGGTCATGACACGGTCCCAGACCGCGGGAACCGTTCGTCGTTGGCAGAGGGAATTCGAACGGTACGGCTTCACATTCTTCGTAGCCGAACTGCGCGAGACACGAGAGTTCATTGGAGTCATCGGCCCCGCATGGCATGCACACGCATCACCGTTCGCACCAGCAGTCGAGATCGGCTGGCGACTTCATCCCGATTACTGGGGCGAGGGTTATGCAACCGAGGGAGCAATTGCCTCGGTTGCGTTCATGTTCGACAGAGGTACAAGTGAAATCGTGGCTGTCACAGTGCCAGACAACACCCCATCGCGATCGGTGATGGAGCGCGTCGGGATGACGCGGGACCTCGACGGCGACTTTGCGCACCCGATGGGCGGTGACATACACGTGCTGTATCGCATCAATCGCGCCAGCTTCGCCGAAGAGTTTCAAGATCGCGACCTCTACGCTCTTGAACCATGACCGCACCCATCAAATACAACGATCCGTCGGCTTTTCTGCACGGTCTCGGGATCACCTGATGAACCGAACCACGATTGACATCGGGGGTCCGGTCTCGATCCTTGAGTACGGCGGCACGGGACCGCTGGCGGTCTGCGTCCATGGGCTCGAAGGATCGGCATACAACTGGCGCCTCATCGCTGGCGATCTGGCCAAGACGCACCGGGTGATTGCACCCGACCTGGTTGGTTTCGGCTATACCGAGCCGCTCGGACGCGGGGTCACGGTCGAGGCGAACGCGCAACTGGTGGCGGACATCATCGACGACTACGGCGGCCCCGCGCTCTTGGTTGGAAACTCGATGGGTGGTCTCATATCGATCCTCGCTGCAGGTCAGTACCCCGATCGGGTTTCGGCGCTTGTACTTGTCGATCCGGCGGGGCCGGTCGCAAGCTGGTCTCGGCTCAACGCCCGAACAACGATGACCCTCGGTACATCCATGATCCCCGGAATCGGACCCGCCGTTGTGGAGCGATACCGTGCCGAGCGAACTCCAGAAGCGGGGGTGAGGGAGTCGTACGAATTCGTCGCTGCCGACCCGACGATTGTCTCAGACGTAGCATTTGCCGATGCACTTGAGATCGCCGAGCTGCGTCGTAGGCAGCCTTGGTCACCACATGCGTTGGCAAATGCGAGCCGATCCATTGCACGATACGTTCTGACCAAAAGGCATTTCCTGCGAGCACTCCACAGAGTGACGCAGCCAACCCTCCTCATTCAGGGATCAGCCGACACGGTCGTCCAACCCGAAACAGCCATGTGGATAGCCCGCCAACGTCCGGACTGGTCGGTTGTCTATCTCGAAGGGATCGGCCACATCCCGATGATCGAATCGCCCGACACGACGATGCAGGTATTCAGGACCTGGGAACAGGTGCTACTCCCTGAAGCGTGAATCTACGCGGCGCAGGAGCGTAAACGGGAGGTCCTCGTAGAACACGACGAAGTCGCCGCTGTCGATGAGGTCGTCAACGATCCAGTCGAAATCACGGAACGAGTCCCACCGGAGCACAACCCACCTGATCGTCGATGGATCGGGTGGGTTCGTGTCATCCACGCCCCAGTTGTAGGGAAGAAACGGGTTCGGGAACGAGTAGATCTCCTCGCGGTTTGCAACGTGGGGAACGATGCTCGTCCAAGCAGAAACGGAATCTTCGGGGGGAATCATCTCAAGCATCGCGTTGATTTGAGCCGGAGCTGAATGGGGCTGCGCCCAGTCTCTGATCGGCGCCGCAGCAAACCAAATCACAATCGGGATGATCAAAGACAGTCCAACGGCGACCACCTTGAGGGGTCCGGCCTTGATGCGTTCCACCCGTGCAGCCCCATATGCGCCAGCAATGATCACCACGACGATCAGATATGCCGTGTAGTGCCATTGCACCTCGTATTGGTATCCGTGCAGGGACAGCACGTTCGCTGCCAGTGCGGGTATGCCAACCAGGAGCCACCGCGACGCAAACACGCTGAGCGGGATCGCAAATACCAGCGCCACGACGTACCAGATCCTCTTTGGATCGGTGATCGTGTCGAACCAGACATCGGGTGAGGTGACGAGCGCGGCGAGAATGCCGAGCGGCGAATCACCGAGGTGGGAGTAGCGGTATGAATAGAGGAGCTCACCGGTTGGCGACCACGCAGGAAGAAGCACGAAGAAGTTGAGGGCGAACGCGAACAGGCCTGTAGCGCTGATGATGAGGCCCGATCTCCGCTTGTGCATCAAGAACGCGATGCCAAGACCGAGTGGGACAACAAGCAACCCGACGTCCTCCTTGGCGGTCAGCGCCAGAACGATCGCTGCGATCGCCCAGCCGTCGCGGCTTCTCTGGAGCAGCGAGATTCCGGCGAGGGCGAGGGGAATAACAAGGACCTCGGGATGGAACGGATCACGGACGTGCCACTGCACGGCGGGTGCAATCAGCACGAGAACCGCTGTAAGCGCCGAAAGGGATTGACCCGCCCCTGCGCGGCGTGCGATGGAGAACGCGATCAGCGCTGACGCACCAAGCGCGATCACGGAGATGACGATCAGAGTTCCTGCCGACGGGGCCAACGCATAGATCGGGGCGATAAGAATCAGGATGTATGACGAATGATCGGCAAAGAGGTGGAGGCCTCGGACGGTCACAAACGGCTCCTTGAGCTGGCTGAGCAGCCATGTGCCTTGGGTGAAGATGCCAAGATCGAAAGCGTGGGTGTGGAACCGAAGATGCTGGAGGACGCCTCGTACGGAGAACACGACCGCCCAAAGCGCTGTCATCCCGACGGTGAAAAACCATCCGAAGTACTCCGAATGATCACGCGTTGGCGTTCGGTCTTCGGTTCTACTCTCCACGAGTACCCCTTGATGAGCCCTTTACCGCGCCGAATGCTGGAACCACGCAGGTACGGTTACCCCAATGGCTGGACGATACCCCGCCCTGATTCTTGCTCTCGCACTCTGCGCGACTGCCTGCACCGCTGCCCAAGGCGCATCGGAGACGACGTCGGGTCCGCCGCCGCCGCCGATCACGACGCTTCCCCCGACGACGACCACCACGACCACCACCATTCCCGAAACCACGACATCGACGGTGTATGTGGAGCCGATTGCGGTGAAGAAGACGGTCGTCATCAGCGGGACCGGGGATATCAACCTCGATCCCACGTTCGTGCGAACGTTCCCGACGACGGGCTACGAGGATGCGTGGACGGGCCTGTTCGGAGCGTTTCTTGAGGATGATCTCACGGTCGTGAACCTGGAATGCTCACCATCGGATCTGGGATCTCCATGGGTCAAACCATGGAACTTCCGCTGTGATCCCGAAGCACTCCCACCCATGGCAGCCGCCGGGGTCGACATCGCCAATCTGGCAAACAACCACGGCATGGACTACGGCATGGAGGCAATGCTTGATGGCAGGCAGAATCTCCTCGCCGTCGGAATAGTTCCCGTCGGCGTCGGTGCGAATCGTTCAGAGGCCTATGCACCCGTGGTCACTGAGGTCAATGGGTGGCGGATCGCCGTGATCGGGAGTGGTGGGGTCAATCCCGAGACGGGAAGTTGGATCGCGACAGAGGACACGCCGGGAATGACGAGCGGGGACGACACCGAATCCATCGCTGAGGCGATTCAGGAAGCCAAGAAGGACGCCGACATTGTGCTCGTGACGGCGCATTGGGGCAAGAGCTATGAACAGACCCCGAAACCGTTCGAGATCAATCAGGCAAAGACTTGGATCGATGCGGGCGCCGACGGCATCTTCGGACATCACCAGCACTACCTCCAGCCATTGATGTGGTACGAAGGAAAGCCGATCGCCCTTGGCCTCGGCAACTTCGTGTGGCAGGCGTATCCAGCTTCGGCGAAGCGGACGGCGATCGCCCAGTTCGTCTTTGAACCCGATGGCCACATCTCGGCGTGCCTTGTGGAGGTCGTGATCGAACGAAACGGTCACCCCGTCCTCCAGAACCCTGACGCCCCAATCTGCAATACCACCGCCCCCCACTGACCGCGGTCGGATCACAGGCCATGTCGCGTACCCAGGGTAAGAACCGACCGTGAGGGTGGGTTCTTACCCTGGGTACGCGCCCTTGGGGGTTCTTGGCCACGGTGTGTGGTCGGTCTCTACAATTGGGGTATGGCCACGATCATTGCTGTTGCAAATCAGAAGGGCGGAGTCGCAAAGACAACGACCGTTCACACGCTTGGAGAAGCGCTGTCGGATCTTGGTCAACGTGTGTTGATGGTCGATCTTGACCCTCAGGCTTGCCTCACCTTCGCTACCGGTTCGGATCCAGAATCCCTCGATGCAACGATCCACGACGTGTTCATGGGGCGATGTTCGATCGCGGAGGTCGTGATCGAACGAGAGGACGGACCTGACCTCGTGCCTTCATCAATCGACCTTGCCGGATCCGAGATCCACCTCCTCACCAAGACCGGACGTGAGTTCGTTCTCAAGCGGGCGATGAAGGAAATCGCGGATAACTATGACATCGTGCTTCTCGACTGTGGACCGTCGCTTGGCATCCTCACAGTCAATGCTCTCACTGCGGCGCACACCGTTCTTGTTCCCTTCCAAGCCGAGACACTGAGCGACCGAGGAGTAGGACAGCTCCTTGAGACCATCGGCGATGTTCAGGCCTACACGAATGAGGATCTCACCGTCCTCGGGGGCATTGCGACCATGTTTGATGCGCGGACAAGGCTTGGAAAGCGGGTCCTTGCCGAGGTCGATGAGGTTCACGGGCTGACGCTGATCGAACCACCGATCCCGCGGTCCGTCCGAGTCGCCGAAGCGCCCGGTGAAGGGGTTTCGGTGCTCAGCCACGCCTGGGGATCACGCGCTGCTGAGGCATACCGAGAGGTCGCGAAAGAACCTGATAGGCCTGCTCTGATGTCCCGCAAGGACCCGGACGGAAAACGCGCACTCTTTGAAACACCACCCATCGAAATCGATGATCCGCTCAAGGATGACCCTCTCGTGGGACATGCGCCCGAGGACGGACACGGAGCTCTCTACTCGGCGGGCGAGCACCAGCGTGGAACCGTGGTGATCACCTGCTCTCGATGCGACGTTCGGAGCCGGATCAGCCTCATCGAATCGTTCGTGAGGATCGCGTCCATTTCGGCCTGGCTACCCGGACGTCCCTACAGCCGTTGGATCCCATGCCCCTCGTGCCAGACACGATCGTGGTGCAAGATCGACTGGATGGGTTGAAGCGGAGCTGTCAGCTTTCAGCTCACAGCTTTCAGCTTGAGAGTTTGGTCAGGAATTGGTCGCGGTTGATGATTGCTCGGCGGTGGGTGCCTTCAGCGACGGTTCGATCGGCTTCGGTGACTTCGACAGTGAACTCAATGCTCCGATCGTTGGCCGAGATGACTGTTGCCGTCGCCATGACCGTTGAACCAACAGCCGAAGGCGCGGTGTGGTCGAGGCTGATGTTGGTTCCCACGGTGGTCGCTCCGAGTTCAAGGAGTCCATCAATCGCTCCAACCGATGCTTCCTCGCACAGCGCAACAACCTTCGGAGTTCCCAGGACTGGGACATCACCTGAGCCGAGGGCGATCGCGGTGGAGGCTTCGTCAACGACGAAGGTGATCGAAGCGTTCGAACCAAGTCTGATCATGGAAGTCAGATTACGCACGCCACCGGGTCCATGAGTAGCGTGGCAGTCATGAATGAATTCGATCTGACGGCCGCCGGAGATGTCTGGACGCTGGCGCTCAACAACGGCGAAAACCGTATCGGTTCGATCGCCATCAGCGAATGGAACCGCGCTCTCGACCAGGTTGAGCAGTCGGGTTCTGGCAAGACCCTCGTGGTGACAGGTACCGACAAGTATTGGTCCACCGGATTGGATCTCGATGAGATCAACCGAAGCAGCCACCTCGAGAAGCAGGCGTTCATGGCGCGGATCGATGCCCTCCTCGCGCGCCTGCTCACCGCACCGTTCCCGACCGTCGCCGCACTCAACGGACACACCTATGCCGGTGGAGCGCTCGTGTCCCTTGCCTTCGACTACCGCATCATGCGTGAGGATCGAGGGTTCTTCTGCCTTCCATCGGTAGACGTCCAGATTCCATTCACAGGGGGCATGGCCGCCCTCATCGCGGACAAAGTACCGCAGCCCATCGCACATGATCTCGTGGTGAGTGGCCGCCAAATGGGTGGAACCGAAGCCAAGCAGTGTGGCATCGTCAACGAAGCTGTCCCCGCCGACCGAGTATTGCCAAGGTCGCAGGAGCTCGCCGCAACGTTGACGGGTAAAGACCCTCGAACATTGGCAACCGTCAAGCGCCGCATGTATCCCCTCGCTGTCGGCCACCTCTCGCGGTCGATGTGATTCATCCCGTCGATCGGGTCGCTGGTCTCGTGGTTCGGAATGGACCGCCACGATTGCGCTTTTTTTCGGAGGGATGGGGAGATCCAGCACTTCTCGAGCCTCCGAATCTCTCCTCAGCCCCCGTTTCGGCAATCCATCCCGCATGGGTGTCGAAGGAATACACCAGCAACGGCCACCTCGTGCGATATGGAACATACGAGGTCCCCGAACTCGACCTACCCGAAAGGTCCCGAAGGGGCGGAGTGATGTCCATTGAACCTCCACACCCCCACTCTCGGATTGTCATGCTCATGGCAGCCTGGAATGAACATGACCCCAAGGTTCGGATCGCGATCGGCCACTTACTCGCTGAACGAGATATCGCATCGGTCATTCCGGAGAATCCGTTCTACGGCTCACGCCACCCCAACCCGCAACTCGACCAGCCCATCCGCACGGTTTCCGACTTCATGAGAATGGGAATCGCCGCCGTGACCGAGGGTCGAGGCATTCTCACTGGACTCCGGGACCCGAGACACGAACTCGGAGTCTCGGGGTATTCCATGGGAGGGAATCTCGCTGCGATCATCTCGGCCACCAGCGACTTTCCGCTCGCAACGGCGCCGCTCGCGGCCTCACATTCACCCGCACCGGTGTTCCTCGACGGCGTGCTACGCGGCGGCATTTCATGGGATGCACTCGGTGGCGAGAGCGAGGCGCCGCGTCTGCGGTCCGTTCTCAACTCCGTGTCGGTGCTCCGTGTACCAGCTCCTGCACATGCCGGTCGAGCGGTCATCGTTGGTGGCCGAACTGACGGCTACATCCCCCAGACAGCGACGAACGCATTGGCAGACCACTGGCGCGGGAGCCAGCTACGGATGCTGCGTGGCGGTCATGCGACACTCGTATGGCGCCACAAGGCAGCATTGGCTGATGCCATCGGTGCTTCGTTCGATCGGATGTACGGCGACTCGTAGCCACTCGCTCGACAACTCCGTCAAGTCAGGCGCGCTTGACCGCGATGCCTGCGTAGATCTCAAGGAGTCCGAACAGGATCGAGTATGCCCCGGCCAGGATTGCAAAAACCAGAACAGTCGGGGCGGGCCACACAAGAATGACGACACCGAACACCGCCGAAATCACTCCAAGGCCGATGCGTGCTCCACGGTCGGGCAGATTCGCGTCAGTGAGACCTCGAAACAGTTCGACCATGCCACCAATGATCCAGAACAGCGCAGCGAGAAGAACGATGAGTGCAATCACAGACTCTGGGTTTCTCATCACAACAATGCCGACGACCACGCCCAAGATGGCCGAGATCAAGAGCAGCCAGCGATGATCAGTTCCCGACGAGAACACTGCCTGGACAAAGCGAACGAGGCCCGACAGGATCATGAGCGCCCCGAACAAGGCGGTTGCCACCGTGAGGGTCTGTCCTGGCCAAAAGATCAGCAGGACACCAATCGCCACGGAAACTACGCCGAACATCACAAGGATCCACCAGGACCGCTTCAGGACGTCAATCGGGTCGGACACTTCAGCACCGGTCATCGCCTACCTCTCGTTCGTTGAACACCACAATACTGACATCGCGTACCCGAGACGGGTGCCGGCGGGCATAATCAGACGATGTCCAAAGAAGCGCACATCGTCGCTGGCGAAGCGTCGGTACGGATTTCAAGCCCCGACAAGGTCGTGTTTCCCGATGAGGGATGGACGAAGCTCGAGGTTGCGCAGCACTTTGCCATGTGCGGTGAGGGAGCTCTCAGAGGGGTCTACAACCGGCCAACCATGCTCAAACGGTGGATCAAAGGCGTCGGTGGGGAACCCTTCTATATGAAACGGGTTCCAGAGTCTGCACGCTCGAAGGTAGATGTTGTATTCCCCTCGGCTCGCCCGGGGCGGATGTTCCTTCCGCTCGAAGTCCAAGATGTTGTGTGGCTCGCACAGATGAATTGCCTCGATCTCCACCCGTGGAACGCGAGGGCATCAGACATGGACCATGCCGATGAGCTACGAATAGATCTCGACCCCACAGACGGCTTTGGGTTCGACGCGGTCATCAACGTTTCTCATACGATTCGGGCAATTCTCGAGGAGGTCGGCCTCGTCGGTTGGCCAAAGACATCCGGCAATCGTGGCATCCACATCTACGCACGCCTTCGACCCGAGTGGACCTTCTACGAGGTACGCCGAGCCTGCCTCGCGATTGCGCGAGAAGCCCAGCGACGCAACGACCTTGCGACAACGGCGTGGTGGAAGGAGGAGCGCTCCGGAGTCTTCATTGACTACAACCAAAACGCTCGAGACAAGACAGTTGCATCGGCATATTCGGTCCGCCATACCGGGTGGGTGTCGACACCGTTCCGGTGGGACGAGCTCGACGACATATCACCGGCGAGGTTCGATTTGATGTCCTTCAAGGATCGATGGAATGACATCGGCGATCTCACCGAGGGTATCGACGAGGCCGCCGGAGACCTGACCGTGGCTCTTGGCTGGGTCGAGCGCGATGAAGCCGACGGTATCGGTGACGCACCATGGCCTCCGCACTATCCCAAGATGCCAGGGGAACCGCCAAGGGTGCAACCATCGAAGCGGAAGATGGATGGCTGACATCAGGAGTCTGACGTCAGAAGTCTGACGTCAGACGTCAGACTATTGACAGTGTTGCTCTATCTGTGATATCGTTGTTACCACGTTATTAGGGAACGCAATATATGGCACGGATGGATCATCGATCCCAGGTTCTCAAGGGGGTGCTTGACATGTGTCTGCTTTCGCTCATCAGCGAGGAGCCGAGCTATGGATACGAGATGGCGAGCAAGCTCTCGCTTCGGGGTCTCGACTTGGTGAGCGAAGGATCCATCTATCCCACGCTCTCGCGGATGCAGCGTTCCGGTCTCATCGAAGGGTACTTTGTCGAGGCAGACGGATCCGGCCCACCCCGCAAGTACTACCGCATTGCCACTGAGGGCAAGCAGCAACTCAGCATTTGGAAAAAGGAATGGTCGACCCTCAGCGAGGGTGTGAACCAGGTCGTGAAGGGAGTGACACGTGACCGATCTGACAAGTGAGCAAGTCGTCGATAGATGTCGCGCGTACTGGCTCGGGTCAGGCGTCGACAGTGACACCGCATCGGATATGGCGATCGAGCTGAGATCCCACCTCCAAGAAGCGATGGCTGCAGGCAAGACTGTCGAGTCCGTCGTGGGCGGAGACCTTGAACCCTTCGCCGAGGACTGGGCTTCAGCGTACCGCGACCCGCGACCCGCGTCGAAACCGACTGCACCGTCGCTTCCCCGAACGGGATCCAATTCAGCGAATCTCGGACTTGCGCTCGGTGGGCTCGGCATCATCATCCTGGTTGGAGCGATAGCACTGTTTGTTCCAGACGATCCGGACATGGACGCGTCGACCTGGGCAACGGTGTGGATCATTTCGGCTGGTGTACTGGCGCTCGGAGAGCTGGTGACAGCCGGGTTCTTCTTGCTGCCATTCGCTGTCGCCGCAGGTGCCGCGGGGATTCTCTCACTCGCCGGGGTCGCTGTTGTCTGGCAGATCATCGTGTTCGTCATTGTGTCGATTGCCTTCTTGTGGCTCCTCCAACGGTTTGCAGCAAAGGACATTCGGGGGGAACTCCTACCCGTTGGTGCCGCCCGATACATCGGATCGAGCGCTGTCGTTACGTCGACGGTCGATCGGCTCTCAGGGTCGGGCAGGGTCATGATGGGAACCGAAGACTGGCGAGCAACTGTCGACGGGGATCGGCCGATCGGCATTGGAGCCGAGGTCAGGGTCGTTGAGGTACGGGGTGCGCGCCTCGTCGTCGAAGAAGTCAACAAGTAGTCAACAGAACAAGCAGAAACGGAAGGGGTGCCCATGGAGGCAGCAGCAGTCGTCGTATTCATTCTGATCTTCGTGCTCGTGATCTACGTCGCTCTCGCGATCAAGATCGTCCAACAGCATGAACAAGGACTGACCGAGAGGTTCGGTCGCTATCGAAAGACGCTCGATCCAGGATTCCACATGATCATGCCGTTCATCGACAAGGTCCAGAAGATCGACATGCGTGAGCAAGTTGTCGATGTCCCACCACAGGAGGTCATCACCAAGGACAACGTGGTTGTGACGGTCGATGCGGTGGTGTACTACCAGGCGACCGATCCGGTGAAGCTTGCGTACAACATCTCGAACTTCATCGTGGCGGCGACGAAGCTCGCACAGACGAACCTGAGGAACGTCGTCGGTGACATGGAACTGGACGCTGCACTGACTTCACGCGAAACGATCAACACCGAACTCCGCGTGATTCTCGATGAGGCGACCGATGTCTGGGGTACGAGGGTCGTCCGTGTTGAGATCCAGAGGATCGATCCGCCGGCGGATGTCACCGATGCCATGCACAGGCAGATGAAGGCTGAGCGTGACCGACGAGCCATCGTCACCGAAGCAGAGGGTGAAAAGCGTTCGGCGATTCTCAAGGCGGAGGGCGTGAAGCAGTCACGGATTCTCGACGCAGAGGGACAAGCCGAGGCGATCAAGACCGTTGCCGACGCACAGCAGTATGAGAAGCTGACGGTTGCTGAGGGTGAAGGACAAGCCATCGAGCGAGTGTTCATGGCAATCCACAACGGGGATCCGACACCTGACCTGATCGCGATCCGCTATCTCGAAACGCTGACGCAGGTCGCGGATGGGCAGGCAACAAAGATCTTCCTGCCCATGGAAACAACAGCAATCCTGGGAAGCATCGCCGCAATGGGTGAGGTCTTCGCCGATTCCCAGAAGTCACCCGAGGGTGGACAAAGCGTATAGGAGGAGAGAGGGGGGAGCAGTCAGGCTCCCCCCTCAAGTTCATCTGTGGGCTCCAGCGGACATATTTGTCCAATGGAGCCCTGGGTACGCGAGATGCAGCTCACAGCTTGACTATTGGTAACTGATTAGTTACCATTTTGTTTATGGTCATTGCAGCCTCTCTCGACAGGACGTTCGCCGCACTCGGAGATCCTGCGCGTCGATCGATCGTGCACACCCTGTCGTTGGGTCCGGCAACGGTCAAGGAACTCGCCGCTCCCTTTGTGATGAGTCGACCAGCCGTCTCGAAACACCTGCGGGTCCTCAAGGATGCAGGAATCGTGACGTCTGATACACGGGGCAGACAGAATTGGTATTCCCTACGTGAAGGTGCCCTTACCGACGCTGACGCGTGGCTTGATGAGGTTCAGAACATGTGGGCGACTGCACTCGGGTCGCTGAAGCAATTTGTCGAGGAGGCGAACAATGTCGATGGTGAGTGAGAAAGTCAATGTGGCGGCAGATCGGACGACCGTGTTCCACGCCTATGTCAGCCAGATGAATGCCTGGTGGCCGTGGCAAGGCGAGTACACCTACTCCTTTGCACCCGAGAGCACCTCGCCAGATTCGATCATTCTCGAGGGCAAGGTCGGCGGGCGCTTCTTTGAGCGATTCGCCGACGGCACCGAGCATCAGATCGGAACCGTGACCAAATGGGATGCCCCGAATGAGATCGCATATACGTGGGAAGTGGAGGGCTGGCCCACTCCATCGACGGTCACCGTGCGGTTCATCGCAGAGGGTGACACGACGACCGTCGTCGTCGAACATGACGGTCTTCCCGACGACGGTACCGCTCGCGGCTACTCGGTTGGGCACCGCGAGATCCTCGCGGTGTTCGCCTCCCACGCGGCGGCCTGATGCCATACGTCAGCTACATCGAATTCAACGTCGGGGACATTGAGATATCGCGCGACTTCTACCGAGAGGTGTTCGAGTGGGACCCACAACCCTGGGGCGTCGACGACTACCTACTCGCAGCGCATGGCGATGAGCCGGGGATCGACACCGGGATCACTCCTTCACCAGACGGAGACCCGATGACGGTTGCGACCATCACCGTGGACGACATCGCAGGCTATATGGGAAAGGTCATCATCGCTGGAGGTGAGATCGTGGTCCCACGTTTCGAGATCCCGGGTCTCGGCGAGGCCTGCTATTTCACGGACCCAACCGGCATGGTGGTAGGGCTGCTGCAACCGAAGTCCGATAACCGATGACCGACAACCGAAGTCTTCACCAGAGCTCAGCTGCTGAACTCCAAGGAACCCGCTTCGGGTTTCAGATGTCAGATGACAGATTGTGGTCCGCGTCAGAACCATCCTCTCGGTCGTCATCATGCCGGGGGTCTTCACTGGCGGGTCCCTTGATGTCCTCGTTCTGAAGTCGGTCATCGGACATCGGTCGTCGGACATCCGTTTCCGGTTGCGGAGACAGAAACGTCGGAGGTCCGACAAGTGTTCGCTTCTCGGCCCGGCGCTGGGCATAGACGACCCAACCGACACCGAAAAGAAAAGCAGCTATCGAAACCCAGCCGTTGCGGGAGAGGCCAAGAAATCGGAAGGTGGTGTCGGTACGCATCAATTCCATCAGAAAACGTATGAAGGCATACCCGGCGACGTACATGCCAAATGATGCGCTCTTGGCAAGCTTCGCCTTCCTTTCGAGCCACAGGATGATCGGTACGAGGATCACAAGATTCCAGAGTGACTCGTACAGGAAGGTTGGATGGAAGGTCGTGACGCCGGGGAATCCAGCGGCGACAGCCTTGTCCGGATCGATCTCGACCGCCCACGGGAGGTCGCTCGGCGTACCAAACAGCTCCTGGTTGAAGTAGTTCCCCCACCGACCGATTGCCTGAGCAATCGGAACGCCGATGGCCACGGCGTCCCCGACGGCGAAGACGTCCCCCTTCCAACGATTGAGGAGGTAGATGAAGGTCAAGGCTCCAAGGAGTAACCCACCATAGAGTGCGAGACCGCCTTCCCAGATGTAGAACGCCGCCCACGGCCTCCCTTCGAATCGGTGCGTGTGGGTGATCACATACCCAGCCCGTGCTCCGAGGAAGCCGAGAACCACTCCCCAGATGGCTACTCGCTCGAACATCTCGCCCGAACCGCCGAACCGTACATATCGGTTGCGCGACACGATGATCGCGACGATGACACCGATCGCGATCAGGATGCCGTAGACGTGGATCGTCAACGGGCCAATCTCGATGACATTCTGCGATGGAGACGGGATCGAGGCGATCAGATTCATGCGTACTTGGCCTCGAATTCCTTGAACGCCTCAAACGCCTTGGCTCCATAGACCGTGCCCGGCCCGCCCTGCATCATGATTGCGACCGAGACAGCTTCTGCGACCTGTTGCTGAGTGACACCTGCCCTGGCGGCTCCCCTGGCATGATTGGCAATGCACGAGTCGCACCGCTCGGCGATGCCATACGAAAGCGCGATGAGCTCTTTCACGCCTGCACTGAGGTCTCCGTCGCTCATGGCTTCGTTGTGTATGGTGCGGTACCCGTCATAGGCACCAGGAATCATCTTGCGCAGCTCGGCAGCGGTCGCGTTGTACCGCTGCGCTTCGTCGTGGTAGTGACCCATTGTTCCTCCTTGTCGTCCCGAAGACTACGGAGCCATGGGAAACTCGAGCATGTGGATCGGCACATAGGTTCGCTTGGTGCCACAGAATGGAACGACACACAGCACGCCACTATTCCGGGAGTGACCCATGACGACCTCGCACGCGGACTCGAAGCAGGAGGCTGAGAATCAGTTTTCGGAGCACGAGGAGGGTCTCCGGGAGCTGGCACGCTGGATGTACGAGAACCCTGAAATCGCCTACGAGGAGGTTCAAACGTCGGCCAGGATGGTGGACCTGCTTCGAACCGGAGGGTTCGATGTCACCGCACCGGCATACGGGCTCGACACGGCCTTTGAGGCCACGGTCGGAACGAACGGTCCGAACGTCGTCATTTGCGCAGAAATGGATGCCCTCCCAGAAGTGGGACACGCATGCGGGCACAACATCATTGCAACGGCCGGCATCGGGGCCGGAATCGCCCTCGCATCCGTTGCCGAGAAGTTGGGGATCCGCGTCACGGTGCTTGGAACACCCGCTGAGGAACACTTCGGAGGCAAGATCGATCTGATCAACGCCGGCGCCTTCAAAGACGTCGCTGCGGCGATGATGATCCACCCCGGTCCCGCGGACGTTGTGGATCCCGTCTTTCTCGCTGTTGACCACATCGATGTGGAGTTCTTCGGGAAGGCTTCCCACGCATCGAGCGCTCCTGATCTCGGGGTCAACGCCCTCGACGCTGCCGTACATGCATACACGGCCATCGCTGCACTCCGTCAACACACACTCGATTCCGATCGGATTCACGGAATCATCACCCATGGCGGCGCTGCGCCGAATATCGTCCCCGATCACACAGCGATGTCGTGGTACGTCCGGTCAGCAACCGACGCTCGACTTGACATCCTCGCCAAGCAGGTCACCGCCTGCTTTGAGGGAGCCGCCTTGGCAACCGGATGCACCTTCAAGGTCATTCCGACCGGATACCGGTACAAGGATCTGCGATCGGACAGGCTGCTTGCAAGGCTGTATGTGGAGAATTCGGGACTCGCGGGAAGACCAATGCCGTACTACGCCGATATCGACGCACAGACGTCTGGGTCAACGGACATGGGCAACGTATCGCACGAGGTGCCTGCCATTCACCCAATGCTCAGCCTCGACTGTGATCCAGCGGTGAATCATCAACGCGAGTTCGCCGCCGCGACACTGACCGACAAGGGCATGGAGACCATCCGAGAGGGTGCACTCGCAATGGCATGGACGGTGATCGATCTCGCTGTGGGTGACCTCTGGAGCCAACTTGGTGACACGTAGCGATGACTGGGTCCCGTTGGAACACACCGACTGGTCGCAAGAATCCTCCACTGACACGACCGCTGCGCACGAATCGGGCTCAGCCGGGCTGACGGACGAGGAGGCTGCGTCCCGCCTGGCACGTGTTGGGTCGAATGAGATCCAGGAGCTGGCCGGAAAGAGCAAGCTCTCAATCCTTCTGGCACAGTTCAGGGGTGTTCTGACCTATGTGCTCGTTGCTGCGGCACTCATTTCAGCATTCCTCGGGGACTGGATCGAGGCCGTCGCGATAGCCGCGATCATCATCCTCAACGCCGTCATGGGCTACGTCCAGGAAAGCCGGGCAGAAGAAGCGATGGCGGCGCTCCGCCACCTCGCGGTTCCGCTTGTCAGAGTCAGACGGTCAGGGAGGATCATTGACATTGCGTCGCCCCATCTCGTACCGGGCGACAGACTCCTCCTGGAAGCGGGAAACGTCGTCCCGGCCGATGGTCGGCTTGTCGAGGAAGCAAACCTCCAGATCGAGGAAGCCACACTCACCGGTGAGTCGGAACCGGTATCGAAACGAGCAGACGTTGTCTACGAATCTGAGAGAGCACTGGCGGACCGCCGCAACATGGTCTACAGCGGCACCGTTGTCACACGTGGCCGAGGCGAGGTGGTGATCACCGATACCGGTATGGAGACAGAACTCGGCAAGATCGCTTCGCTCATTCAGGGGGTTGAGGACTCTCGCACACCGCTCCAGGACCGATTGGATCATCTCGGAAAGATCCTTGCCGGCGTCGCAGGGGGTCTGGTCGTCGTCCTGTTCCTCATGGGCGTCATCCGTGGTGATGACTTGGAAACCCTTCTCCTGACCTCCGTGAGCCTTGCTGTCGCTGCGATTCCTGAGGCGATGCCAGCCGTTGTCACCATCGCTCTATCTCTCGGAGCTCAGCGCATGCTCAAGAGAAAGGCACTCATCAGGCGACTTCCTGCAGTGGAGACCCTTGGTTCGGTAAGTGTGATTGGCACTGACAAGACCGGGACCCTTACCGAGAACCGCATGACCGCGGTTGTTCTTGATGTTGCCAACAACCGGCTTGAGTTGATCGACGAGGACCCAATCGTCGCCGGACACGCCCCCACCATTGAGCTTGCGCTTCTGATCGGCCTGCTGTGCAACGATGCATCGCTTGCCGATGACAAGGAGCTCATTGCGCTCGGTGACCCAACAGAAGGAGCACTTGTCATCGCCGCCGCCAGAGTCGGACTCATCAAGTCCGACATCGAGGACGCCATGCCGAGGGTCGGGGAGGTTCCTTTCGATTCCGTTCGGAAGCGGATGACGACGGTGCATCGATCACCGACAGACCAGACCAAGGTACCGACAGATCTCGAGGATCTGTTTGTCGCCCTCGGGGATGCGGTCCCTCCCTACGTCGCGTTCACAAAGGGCGCTGTGGGCGGGCTCATCGATTGCTCTGATCGAGTGTGGGTTGAGGGAACCATCATCGACATGGACGACACCTGGCGCCGCCGAATCACGGAAAGTGAAGAGGCTTTGGCATCGAAGGGTATGCGGATCCTTGGGCTCGCTGTTCGACCCCGGGAAGCATCCGAAGCCGACGATGACATCGAGGAGGAACTCGTATTCGTCGGAATGTTCGGTCTCCTCGATCCTCCGCGAGACGCTGTCCCCGGCGCGATTCGCGACACGATTTCAGCCGGTATCAGGCCGGTCATGATCACCGGGGATCACCCGTTGACGGCCCGACACATCGCCCAATCAATCGGCATGACGACGTCGGACGAGGTGGTGATCGGTTCTGATCTCGATGACATGGATCCAGAATCCCTCAAAGAAGTAGCGCAGAGAATCTCGGTGTTCGCACGAGTCTCCCCCGAACACAAACTCGACCTTATTTCTGCTCTTCAGGCCGACGGCGAACTCGTGGCCATGACAGGGGACGGCGTCAACGATGCTCCCGCCTTGAAGAAGGCGGATATCGGGATCGCGATGGGGATCACGGGCACCGATGTATCAAAGCAGGCCGCCGACATGGTTCTACTTGACGACAACTACGCAACGATCGTGGCTGCCGTCGAAGAGGGACGGGTCATCTATGACAACATTCGCAAGTTCATCAAGTACTTGCTGACCTGCAACACATCTGAGGTCCTCGTGATGATCATCGGTCCGTTCCTCGGCATGCCACTGCCATTGCTACCTCTCCAGATTCTTTGGATGAATCTCGTCACCGATGGCCTTCCAGCTCTCGCCCTTGGCGTCGAGCCTGCCGAGGAAGACGTCATGAAGCGTCCATCGCGATCAGCAACCGAGTCGATTTTCGGTGGTGGCACGACACAGTTCATCGTGATCTTTGGTCTCATCCTGTCAGTGGTATCGCTCGGAGCCGGATTCCTGCTGTGGAATGCAGACGACTCGTCGTGGCAGTCGGTTGTCTTCACCGTGCTCATCTTTGGACAGCTGGGCCTCGCTCTCGAGATCCGTACGGAGCGCGCCTCGCTCCTCACAATCGGTCTGCTGTCAAACAAGGCAATGCTCGGCGCTGTCGGCGTTGGCCTCGCCACACATGTAGCGATCCTCTACGTGCCGTTCCTGCAGAGCGTATTTGGAACTGAACCTCTCGACACTGCTCACTTCGGAATGGCGATCGGAGGAGTCATTGTGGTCATGGCATGTGTGGAGGGATACAAATTCCTCGCCAGGAGAAGCTCTATGCCCCTAAGAGCCAAAGGTAGAAGCTGATTCTCGAGGGCTCTATAGGATCTGGCTCAGGAACAGCTTCGTACGATCGTGCTGCGGGTTGGTGAAGAAGTGCTCGGGGGTTCCCTCTTCGACGATCGTGCCGTAGTCAAAGAAGAAGACTCGGTCCGCGACCTCGCGGGCGAAGCCCATCTCGTGAGTCACAACCAGCATCGTCATTCCCGAGAGTGCAAGCTCCTGCATGACGTCAAGAACTTCCTTGATCATCTCGGGATCAAGAGCCGACGTTGGCTCATCGAAGAGCATGATGCGCGGATTCATGGCAAGTGACCGCGCAATGGCGACCCGCTGCTGCTGGCCACCCGAGAGTTGCCCGGGATACTTCAGGTATTGTTCCGGGATCCCGACACGCTCAAGGAGAGCCATGGCGTTCTCCTCAGCCTCCGCCTTCGGTTCCTTGCGCACCCACTGGGGTGCCAACGTGATGTTGTCGAGGACCGTCAGATGAGGGAACAGATTGAACTGCTGGAACACCATGCCGACTTCGGATCGGATCTTCTCCACGTTCTTGATGTCGTTGGTCAGCTCGGTTCCATCGACAATGATCGTTCCCTCCTGATGCGCTTCAAGGCGATTGATGCATCGGATGTAGGTCGACTTCCCTGAACCAGAGGGTCCAATGATGACAACCACTTCGCGCTCGCGCACGGTCGCTGTGACACCTTTGAGCGCTTGGAAGTCACCGAACCACTTCTTGACTCCCTCGGTGACCACGATCGGGTCGCCAAGCACTCTCTCAGCAGGTGTTCCATTGTCTGACATATCGGCTCCTTGTGAATCCTGTTAGCGCTCGCCTACACCGAGGCGCTTTTCGAGCCGCAGTGAGATGCGGCTGAATGTGAATGTGAACATCCAATACACCACAGCAGCAAAGAGCAGCGGCTCCTGGACGATTCCGATGAAATTGAAAGGCTGTGCCTGTCCGGGAATGACCACCCGTGCGATGTGAAGGAAATCGAACAGACCAACGATCGTCACGAGCGAAGTGTCCTTGAACAATGAGATGACTTGACCGACCAGAGCAGGGATGACGGCTCGCAACGCTTGTGGAAGCACGATGAACACCGTCGTCTGCATGACCGTGAGCCCCATCGCCTGGGAAGCCTCGTACTGGCCCTTCGGGATTGCCTGGAGTCCGCCACGCACATTCTCCGCGAGGTAGGCGGCAGAGAACATTGTCATGGCACCGATCGCCCGCGCGACACCGTCGATTTCGATTCCCTCGGGAAGTGCAACGGGGAGCATGATGAAGGCAACGATGAGCCACGTGATCAATGGCACACCACGGACAAGTTCGATGTACGCGGTTGACATGAGTCGGAAGATCGGCATGGTGGACGACCGGCCGAGCGCAAGCACGATTCCGAGCGGCAGCGAAAGAACAATCGCAACGGTCGAGAGCAGAATAGTGAGCAACAGACCGCCGAACGGTGACCCTCCGCCGGGAACCTCGACCGTCGATGGAGAGGAGATCAACATGACGAAGAACGTGATCACCGTGACGGTCCCGGCCCAGGCGCCGAGGAACGATCGGCGGCCAGTTCCCTTCCCCCCGAAGGTCGGGGCGGCAAGGGCGAACATCGCCAACACAAGCAGCGAGAAACGGATGATGAACTCGGCCGAGAAGAAGAACGAAATGAGTGCTGCTACGAGAAGCAACGCCCCGACAATGCGACCCAGCTCTCCCCGCGAATCGGCAACAAAGTTCAGGATCAAGCCACCGACAACGATGAACCCGATGGCAACGGGGATGTACCAGGTGAAGATGCGGGCCATGTCAGGTGATGGGTCCCTCAGCACGACAAGGAACAAGACGGGGAAGGACAGGATCCACAGAGCCGTCAGGACTTTCCTTGGGCCCACGCTGAAACGGTTTCGCACGAGCTTCATCAGCAAGTAGGTGACGACGGCAATCACGAAGATGACCGTCCACGGAACCCGGGTCGACATGTCGATCGGTTCCGTGATCGCTATCTGCGTTCCATCGGGTGCTCGCGACGGCCACGGGAGTTTGATGGTCCAGAGCCCGATCAGTACGACGCCCATAGCCACCAATACGACTCCCATCACAGGGATGAGCGGATCCTTGTACCTGTCACCGCTCAACCTGCGAAGGAGTTGACCTCCGATGAACAAGGCGGCGCCAGCGCCGAAAGTGATGAGGAAGGTACTGGTCGATTCGACGCCCAACGGACTGAAGGTCACTCCCCAGGGGCCGAGAAATCCGGCAAGCATCAGCAATCCACCGATTGTGGACACGGCGTTGCCAACCTTGCGAGGAGAGGTCCTGCCAGCGATCCGATAGACAGCAAAAGTCGCAGCAACCAGCATCGCGACCACTGCCACCGACAGCCAAACCCTATTGAGCTGACCCTCCGGATATGCCCGAACCATCAGGAGTCGAACGTTGTAGGTGACTGCCTCCCACCGGCGAGTCTCGCTGAACACGTATCCGAGCATTCCACGGAGTCCTGCAAGCCCGATCAGAATGAACACGACCGACAGCACAGAGCTCGCCGGGGTTGAGAACAGGTTGGTTCTCAGCCAGACCTTCGGCCCGCGCGGCGGTGGCTCGGGGGCAAGTTCGGGAATCTCAGGGAGGGTGATGGAGTGGGTCATATCAGCGCTCGACCAGCTTCATCTTGCGGTTGTAGTAGTTCACGATCGATGAAATCAGGAGGCTTCCGGTGAGGAAGAATGCCATCCACACAAGGACAATCGGCAAGGTTTGGCCGTTCTTGTTCATCAGCGTGGCGCCGATCGAGACAATCTCGGAGTACCCGACGGCAACTCCGAGCGAAGTGTTCTTGAACAAGTTGAGGTATTGGTTCCCCAGCGGAGGCAGAATGATGCGGAATGCCTGGGGCAGGATGATGAGGCGAAGATACTGGGACCGTTTGAGTCCCATAGCTTGTGAAGCCTCGGTCTGACCCTTCGACACAGCGAGAATCCCCCCACGCACGATCTCAGCAATGAAAGACGCCGTGTACAGGGTCACAGCGAACCAGATCGCAAAGAAGGGCACCGTCATGACTGTGCCGGTGTTGCCGTATTGGACGAAGTTACCTGTCTGAACAACCGACGCCTTTGCAAAGTTCAGTGGCTCGCCACCGTCATCGGCGAAGCTTCGCCCAAGCCAATCAAATACATTTGCGACCCCGGTACGAATCAGTTCGGCGACTGACTGGACATCCCCCTGGACCGTCGAGATCTCGAACCCGGAGATGACAAACGCCAACACGGCGACCACAACGCCCATGACACCGGCAAAGATGACACGGAACCAGTCGTCATCGGTGAGCTTTCCGAACCCTGCGGGCGTGCGACGGGATTCGAAGAAGTTCCGAATCCACCACACCGCAGACCCGAGCGCTGCCACCGCTATAAGGATGGGTACGGTGATTGCCGGAATGCCGTCGATGAAGTCGGCGATGCCCGTGAGCACGGGTTCCATGAAGCTCAGGATCGGCCAAGCGAACCAACCGACAACGGCGAAAAGTCCTACAGTTGCCAGCACGTACCGCCCGGAATGTGCAGGCTGTCCGGTTTCCTCGAAGATGCCCTTCCGCCACCGCGCCACATATCTACTGACGATGAAGCCGACGAGGAGGAACGTCAACCACGGGAAGAACCCTCCGTTCCAGCTCACCCATGCGATTCCGAATCCCTTGTTTGAAGCCTTGAACCAATACTCACCGATGTCGGCTGCTGTGAGCGCCGGAAGTGTGAACACCATTGCTTGCCAGAAGAAGAGCTGGACGAGCAGCGGAATGTTGCGGATGATTTCAATGTAGATCGATGCGAGCTTGGTCACGATCCAGTTCTTCGAAAGCCGAGCGACACCGATGATCGTGCCGAGGATCGTCGCGGCAATGATTCCCGTGATCGAGATCCGCAACGTGTTCATTGCCCCGACAGCGAGGGCTCGGATGCCCGAGTCAGGGTCAAGGTCAATGCCCTCGAAGATCAAGAAGTCCGATGGGTCGGTGAGCCAGTCCCAATTGAATGTTGCGCCACGAGCGTTGAAGTTCTCCACGGCCCGCTTGCCGAGCAGCGCAAAGAACCCAATCGCCAGTCCGAGGACCAACAGCTGCACGCCCCACTTCAGGAACGTTGCATTACGCCACAGCGGCGTCTTCTGCTGCTCTCGAACCTGAACCGTCATGCGGCGCCTTCCCCGCGCTTCACTGCAACTCACAGCGCGATGTCTGGCGAAACCCTAGAGGTTTCGAACCCGCCTTGCCAGTGGTGGACCTTCCGATGACCAATGACCGGAGTTCAGCCGCTGAACTCCAAGGAACCGGCTTCGGGTTCCCGATGACCGATCCCAGAAGTCAGAAGTCAGAAGTCAGAACAGACGTCGGACGGGATCACCGTCGTCCGCAATCGGGAAGTCCAGCTTCTGGACTCCGTGTATGCGTTATGCGAAACGAGAAGAGGCGCCCCGGAGGGCGCCTCTTCTATTTGTTTGCTCAGGTGTGATTTACCTGAATGGTGGTGAGTAGATCAGACCACCGTCGTACCACTGGTCATTGTACGTACCAGCGCGCACAAGCCCGATTGGGCCAAGGTTGCGCTCGTAGATCTCGCCGTAGTTGCCGACAGCCTTGATCGAGTTAGCGAACGCGTCTGCGGACAGACCCATCGCGGACTGGATCTCGCCTTCGCCACCGAGGAGACGACCGGCTTCGCCGCCGCCTTCCATCATGGCGTCAACATTGCCCTGATTGATACCGAGCTCTTCAGCGGAGAACAGTGCGAACACTGTCCACTGAACAACGTCGAACCACTCAGAGTCGTTCTCACGAACAACGGGGCCGAGTGGCTCCTTGGAGATCGGTGCCTCTGGGAAGATGACCCAAGCGTCAGCACCAGGCGTGCCTGCTGCGATGTTGGATGCACGGTGTCCGAAGAGACCGGAACCGTCGGTCGTTACGATGTCACATGTACCGGCGATAAAGCCGTCCATGGACTCGGTGAACGTCTCAACGGTCTTGAGCTGGATGGTGACACCAGCCTGCTCAGCGCCTTCCTTGATGTTCTGCTCGGTTGTTGTACCTGCGTTCGTGCAGACAACAGCGCCATCAATGTCGGCAAAGCCGCCATCAACAGTCAGGCCGGCGAGCGTCGCCGGATTACCCATGATCTGCTGGCCGTCATAGAACGTCGTTGCAACGAAGTCGTTTGTCAGTTCCGTGTCACGAGTCTGTGTCCAGGTCGTGTTACGGATGAGTACGTCGATCTCACCGCTGTCAAGAGCGGCGAAGCGCTCTGCTGCAGTCAACGGACGGAACTCCACTGCGTTCCCGTCGCCGAGAACGGCAGCGGCTACGGCTCGACATGTGTCGACATCAATACCGGAGTACGTGCCGTCAGGTGCGATCTCAGTAAAACCAGGAGCACCACCGGAAACACCACATTTGAGTGTTCCACGGGCTTGTACAGTTGCGAGCGTTCCACCTTCGGTGCCCTGACCTGTGTCAGGTGCCGCCGTGGTGGAGGTTGTGGTGTCATCGCCACTGTCGCCACCGCATGCTGCGGCAACGAGAGCTAGAACGGCGAAGAGCACAGCAAGTCGCTTCAACATGCTGTTACCTCTCATTTCATTTGCTTGTTACTCACGATGATTCTCACCGCGAAGCACCGATCGAAATCGGGACTGTTAGTAAACCTAGCCCGCCAAGCACGCCGGCGCCACCGAATCAGAGATCCCAGATCCCAGATTCCAGATCCCAGATCAAAATCGCAAGCGGTCGATTCTGACGGAACCACGGTCTTCGTGACGACCATCGCTGGCCACACCCGTTCCAATCCAGTCCGGATTCTGGTAGTTGTTTCACATGCACAACCATCGAAATCTCGTGGTGTGGCAGAAGTCAATGGACCTCGCTCAAGCGGTCTATGACCAGACGGAGTCCTTCCCTCAGTTGGAACGGTATGGCTTGGTGACACAAATGCGTCGGGCATCCGTTTCGATCGCATCCAACATCGCCGAGGGTGCCTCACGTCGAACCGCCGCCGACTTTCGTCGATTCATCGACATCTGCCTTGGCTCCGCGTCAGACCTCGATACCCAACTTGAGTTGGCCAGGCGTATCGGACTCACGATTCCCGAGCGCGTCGAGGAACTGCAGTCGGAAATCAGCGCGATACGCGCAATGCTGATTGGCTTGAGCCGTTCACTCCAAGATCAGCGTTCCTGATCCCGTCAATCACGTCTGAGTCAAGGAGAGAATCAGGAATCAGGGATCAGGAATCTGGAATCAGAATCAATCGGCATTGAGCCGGTTGATTCAGGAGCCGTCAGGCTCCCTGAGCGTGGATGAAGACTCGGCGGTCTCGGGCCTGGTCGAGTTCGGCAAAGAGGACTCGTTGCCATTGGCCGAGGAGAACTTCACCGTCGACAATGGGGACGGTTACGGACGGCTGGCCCGTGAGGAGCTGACGGACATGGGCATGGCCGTTGATGAACTCGTCCTCCTGCAGGTTCTCAGTACGAAGCTCATGGTCGTCGTGCTCGTAGTAGATGTTGGCGGGAACGAGACCGTCGATAGTCCGACGGAAATCGTTGAGGAAACCGGTCTCGGATTCATTGATCAGCACTGTTGTTGTCGTGTGCGGAGAGTAGACAACCACTTGACCGTGAGTTACCCCGGATCGCTTCGCAACGCCGCGCACGACATCGGTGACATCCCAGAACTCCGTCGCAGAAGTCGTCGAGATGTGAAGTGCTTCGGTCCTGACAGGGGGTGTGTCAGATACAGCGAGAACCACAGGTTCATTCACTGGCTCAAGAGTCGCTTTTCGGGTGACGATTCGCTCGTCCACAGACGCTCCGTTCGATTCGATGTCACGAGCACGCTAACCGAGGAGGAAGACTAGTGCCGAGACCAGCGACGTTGGCAATGTCGGGCCCCTGGATCTGTGGCGGACCCGAACTCAGGTAGACTCACCAGCGAACCACCTGTGGAGGAACGACAATGCCCGCGTCAGTGATCCTCGGTGCCCAATGGGGCGACGAGGGAAAGGGCAAGATCACCGATCTGCTCTCTGAAAAGGCAGACATGGTCGTCCGCTACCAGGGTGGAAACAACGCCGGACACACCATCGTCGTCGGCGACGACAAGTTCGCTCTCAGTCTCATCCCGTCCGGCGTCCTCTATCCCACCGTGACACCGGTCATCGGAAACGGGTGCGTGATCGATCCCAAGGTGATGCTCGAGGAAATGGACACGCTGACACGGCGCGGAATCGATCCTTCTCGTGTTCTTCTCTCTGGCAACGCTCATCTGATCATGCCATATCACCGCAAACTCGACGCGGTCATTGAGCGGTACTTGGGTGATGCGATGATCGGTACAACAAAGCGAGGTATCGGTCCGGCTTATATGGACAAGTACTCGCGCTTCGGAATCCGAGTCCAAGACCTGTTCGACCCAAAAATCTTCCGGGAGAAGCTCGAGGTCGCGCTCAAAGACAAGAACAAGCAGCTGGTGAAGGTCTACAACCAACTACCTCTCGATGTAGATGACATTTACGACGAATACATGGGGTACGCGGTACGACTCGCCGACCACATCACCGATACGTCGCTTGTTGTATGGCAAGCGGTCCGTGATGGAAAGAACGTCTTGTTTGAGGGTGCGCAGGGAACGCTACTCGACATCGACCACGGTACGTACCCGTTCGTGACCTCGTCCAACCCCACGGCCGGGGGTGCACCCGTCGGATCAGGGATCGGACCAAGGGAAATCGACAATGTGATAGGCGTCGTCAAGGCATACATCTCACGGGTCGGAACGGGGCCATTCCCTACCGAACTCGAGGATGAGATCGGAGACCGGCTCATCGATATCGGGGGCGAGTACGGGACGGTCACAGGGCGGAAGCGTCGTTGCGGCTGGCTCGATACGGTCGCGTTGCGGTATGCCGTGCGCGTCAATGGTCTCACCGAGATCGCGCTAACCAAGCTCGACGTGCTTTCACACTTCGACACGATCAGCATTGCCACCGCCTACCGATCGGGTGACGAGGTCTTTACAGAAATGCCCCGCCAGCAACGTGTCCTGTACACCTGCACGCCACAATATGAAGAGCATCCAGGGTGGGGCGATGACATTTCACAGATGACGTCATACGACCAACTCCCTGCCGCTGCCCGCTCCTATGTCGAGCGGATCGAGGAGATCGCTGGCGTTCCCATCACCACCGTGGGAGTCGGTCCGTCCCGAGCTGCAACGCTCAGGCGGTAGAGCGATGCGGGTCCTCCTCCTTGGTGGCGGTGGTCGAGAACACGCCATCGGATGGAAGCTGGTCCAAAGCCCAAAACTCGATGCACTCATCTCATGCCCTGGAAATCCCGGCCTCGCCCAACTAGGCCTCGTCGTTCCCGATATCGATCCGACAGACGCGGTTGCTATTGTCGAATTGGTCGAGGCCAATTCGATAGATCTCGTGATCATCGGCCCCGAGGGACCGCTGGCTGCGGGTATTGCCGATGCCCTCACCGAGGTCGGCATAGCGGTATTCGGGCCCTCGATGTCTGGAGCCAAACTGGAGGCGTCCAAGTCGTTTGCGAAAGATGTCATGGCTCGTGCTGGGATTCCGACCGCAGCCTCCAAAACATTCACGGATGCGACACTGGCCAAGGCATACCTTGCGCAAGCCGATGGGCCATATGTTGTGAAGGCAGACGGCTTGGCGGCAGGGAAGGGCGTCCTTGTCACCGAATCGCTCAAAGCTGCGACTGCCTGGGCTGACGAGTGCCTCGATGGACGTTTCGGATCGCCCGATGCATCGGTCGTGATCGAGGAATACATGGAAGGCGACGAGGTTTCCGTGTTCTTCCTGTGCGCCAATGGCGTGGCAATTCCGTTCGAACCAGCCCGTGACTACAAACGCTTGAAGGACGGCGATCTGGGACCCAATACGGGTGGTATGGGCTCGTACTCACCTGTCGCCGATCTGCCTGACGATCTCATCGAATGGACGACGGAGCAGGTTGCCTTGCCGACGCTTGCGGAACTCGAACGGCGTGGGATTCCCTACACGGGCTTCCTCTATGTCGGCTTGATGTTGACAAGCGTCGGGCCGCGGGTGGTCGAGTTCAATGTGCGCCTCGGCGATCCCGAGACCCAGGCGTTGATGCCACGCCTTTCGTCTGATCTGCTCGATGCGATCGACGCCGCAACACGGGGGGCTCTGGCATGGGTCGAGCTTCGATGGACCGATACCGCGACCGTCAACGTGGTTCTCGCCGCCGATGGATATCCGGATTCCCCACGAACAGGTGACGAGATCGACGTCGGGATCCCGACGGAGGGAACGACCTTGTTTCACGCTGGTACGTCCCGTGACGGTGATCGACTCGTGACAGCAGGGGGCAGGGTCCTCAATGTGGTCGGGACCGGAGACACGATCAGTGACGCACGAATGAAGGCGTACGCGACTGCTGCGACAATCAAGTTCTCGGGAAAACACTTTCGCACCGACATCGGGGCGACACGGAGGGATAGCTGATGAAGGTTGCCATTTTGATGGGATCAGAAAAGGACATGGGGAAGATGGAGCCGGCTGCTGCTGTGCTCCACGACTTCGGAATCGAGCATGAGGTACACGTCATGTCTGCCCATCGGACACCCCACAAGGTCTCCGAGTTTGCGGCGAGTGCCAGGGACAACGGGTTCGGAGTCATCATCTGTGGGGCTGGCAAGGCTGCCCACCTCGCTGGTGCGGTCGCCGCCCACTCAACGCTGCCCGTGATCGGCATCCCTGTGTCAGCGGGCGGACTCGGTGGTGTCGATGCGTTGTACTCCACCGTCCAGATGCCGACAGGAATCCCTGTGGCCACCGTGGCGATCGATTCATCGGCGAACGCCGCATATCTGGCAGCCGCGATCCTCTCGGTGAGTGACGTCGAGCTTGCTGCGAAGCTCGACGCATACCGGGAGGAGCTTGCCCAATGATCGAACGGTATTCCACAGGAGAGATGAACGCGGTGTGGTCAAACCCGCGAAAACTCGCCGTGTGGAAGGAAGTTGAAACGCTCGTCGTTGAGGCGTGGGCTGAGATCGGAGTGGCACCGGCTGCGGCTGCAGCCGCGGCACGGAACGCACCCGAAGTTGACGAACCCGCCTGGCTCGAACGCGAAGCCGTGACGCACCATGATGTCGCTGCGTTTGTTGATCTCCTCGCGGAGTCCGTTGGAGAGGGTGGCGAATGGATCCACTTCGGCCTGACTTCAAGCGACGTGGTCGACACGGCGAACGGAGTACTCCTCAAGGAGTCAGGGACGCTGCTGCTGTCGGCGGTTTCAGACCTGTACGACACGGTGAAGTCCCGCGCCTTTGAATTCCGCGACACGGCAACGGTCGGACGAACCCATGGCATTTGGGCAGAGCCGACCTCGTTCGGACTCAAGCTTGCGAATTGGGCATTTGAACTCCAACGGGACCATGAACGGCTCGTCGATGCGGTCGCCGGCGTTTCGTTTGGGGCCATATCAGGGGCCGTCGGGACATACGCCCACACACCGCCGTCGATCGAGGCATACGTCTGTTCGTACCTTGGCCTTGGTGTTGAACCAGCGAGTACCCAAGTGATTCCACGCGACCGTCACGCCCACTATCTGTCCGTAATCGCTGGGATCGGTGCTTCCATCGAACGCTTTGCAACCGAGATCAGGCATCTCCAGCGATCTGAGGTCGGCGAAGCCCGTGAGGCGTTCCGGTCTGGCCAGAAGGGTTCGTCATCGATGCCGCACAAACGCAACCCGATCGGATCTGAGAATCTCACGGGTGTTGCACGGGTACTCCGGGGCTATGCATCCGCCGGTCTTGAGAATGTGGCGCTGTGGCACGAACGCGACATCAGCCACTCATCGGTCGAACGCATCGTGATCCCCGATGCAACGACACTGCTCCACTATGCGCTGAAACGGGCAAACCGTCTGATCGGCGATCTTGTCGTCGATACGGACCGTATGGCGGGAAACCTCGCATCAACCCGCGGACTCGTCTACTCACAGGCAGTGCTGCTAGCGCTGATCGATACCGGCATGACGCGTGACGAGGCGTATCAGATCGTCCAGCGCAACGCCATGAAAACCTGGGACGAAGGTGGCACCCTTTCTGACCACCTCACAGCCGACCCGGACATGTCACTCGACGCTGGCACCCTCGCCGCATGCTTCACAAACGAACGGTTCCTCAAGAACGCCGACATCGTGTTTGGACGCCTTGAGCAGGCAACGCTTTAGGGCTTTCGGCTTTCGACTTTCGACTTTCGGAGACCTTTTTATCTCGACTCCCGCGTGGTCTTCGTACTCGCATGCAGGATTCTCGAAATCTGGAAGTTTGGCGCGAGTCCATGGAGCTCACGCGGACTTGCTTTCATGCAACGCTGAGTTTTCCGAAACGGGAGTGGTTTGGCCTTGCCTCGGAGATGAGGAAGTCCGCGGTGTCGGTGCCGAGAAACATTGCCGAGGGCTGCGGCCGCGGTTCCGACAAGGACTTCGCACGGTTCCTCAGGATTGCCTATGGCTCCGCCTGCGAGCCCGAGACGCAAGCCCAAATCGCGATCAACACCGAAATAGGCGATGTCCAACAACTATCGGAGATCGTCGGGTCTTCGGAGTCGATCCGTCGGATGCTCGGTCGGCTTATTGATCGAACCTCAGACGCTCCGGGCTGAAAGCCGAAAGCTGAAAGCTCCTACGCGTTCCTCATGTGATGGGCAAGAGCTGTCAAGCGGTCGTCGAGGAAGGTCCGGACATCGCCGCTGACTTCGTTGGCATCAAGGGCCTGGTCCATACACGCAAGCCACTGATCCACCTCGTCGCTGCCGATCTCGAATGGAAGGTGTCTGGCTCGCATCCTTGGGTGGCCCCGCTCGACCGTGTACAAACTCGGGCCGCCCGTCCATTCAATGAGGTAGTTCGCAAGCTTGCGCCGCGACACCGAGTCATCGGTGGGAAGCATGGCTCGCAGTGTGGGCGCCTCGGCATCGATCAGGTCGTAGAACGTTTCGACCACGGCGCTGATTGCGGACTGACCGCCAATGGCCTCGTACGGTGACGCTGCGTCTCCCCACGGGTGTGTCGTGTCCACCATTGCGGCGAGGATATTGAGGCGATCCGAGGAATCGCACGGCATATTCGGACGCCTCGGAACCCCGGCTACCATCGCGGTCGTGACAGAGATGGAACACCTTGGATCGGGCAAGGTCCGCGAGATCTACCGAGTGGACGACGACCACCTCCTCATCGTTGCGAGCGACCGCATCTCGGCATTCGACGTCGTCTTGGGCGAGGAGATCCCTCACAAGGGACAGGTACTCACCGGCGTGTCTCTGCACTGGTTCGACATCCTCGATACGTCGCACCACCTGGTTTCAGCCGACACCCATGCAATGGACTTCCTCACCGCCGAGCAGAAGAATGCCTACGCCGGTCGGGCGATGCTCGTGCTCTCCGCCGAGGTCATTCCGATGGAATGCGTCATCCGCGGCTACCTGTACGGGTCGTCGTGGAAGGAGTACGCAGCAGGCGGTGGGCCAACGACGGAACACCTCCCGGACGGTCTTCAGATGGCGAGCAGACTTGATGAGCCCATCTTCACGCCGGCTACGAAAGCTGAGAGCGGCCACGATGAGAACCTCAACGAGGCCGATGCCAGGGCCTTCGTTGGCAACGACCTCTACGAGGAGCTCAAAGCTCGGTCGCTTGCGATCTACCGCACCGGTGCCGAGTACGCAGCCGAACGCGGGATCATCCTTGCCGACACCAAGTTCGAATTCGGGATTGTCGAAGGCGAGATCATCCTGATCGATGAGGTGCTCACCCCGGACAGCTCCCGCTATTGGCCAGCCGATGCGTGGGCTGAGGGTGCCACGATGCCTTCATTCGACAAGCAGCCGGTCCGGGACTGGCTCGAAGGCCAGCACGGGTGGGACAAGACGCCACCAGCGCCAGCGATGCCGAACTCGGTGGTTACCCAGACGAGCGATCGATACATCGATGCGTACGAACGCCTCACAGACACATCGTTCACCGACTACCTGACGCTGATGGGGGCATCGTGACCACCCACACGTTCCGGGTCACGATCACCCGGAAGGAAGGGCTCTCAGATCCCGAGGGAACAACAGCCAAAAAGGCTCTCCACGATCTTGGCTACAGCGGCGTTGGCGATGTCTCATTTGGACGCATCATCGCGATCGAGGTCGAGGCCAAGAACCTGGCGACGGCACGCTCTCAGGTAGAGGAGATGTGCACCAAACTCCTCGCCAACCCCGTTATCGAGAGCTTCGGTATCGAGAGCACTGACATCGAGGATGCACCCGTCGGCGAGCCAGCCAACGAGTCCGTCACATGACGATCGCTGTTGTCGTCTTTCCAGGCACGAACTGCGAACACGACATCGCACACGCTCTCAAGCTCGTCGGTGCCGAGCCCGAGATCGTGTGGCACACCGAAACCGATCTCGCCGGGGCCGAAGGGGTGGTGCTCCCCGGAGGATTCGCACACGGCGACTACGTCCGCACCGGTGCCATCGCACGGTTCTCGCCCGTGATGGCCGAGGTTGAACGACTTGCGGCATCTGGTATGCCGATTCTTGGCATTTGCAACGGGTTCCAGATCCTTTGTGAGGCTGGCCTCCTGCCCGGCGCCCTCATCGCCAATCGGGATCTGAAGTTCATCTGCAAGCAGGTGTATCTCCGGGTGGAATCCACTAACAGCATCCTGACGTCGGCCGCCACCGTCGGACAAGTGCTCAAAATCCCGCTCAACTCGTATGAGGGACAGTTCGTTGCTACTGACATTGATGCGATCGAAGATGCAGGCGAGGTCGTTCTCCGGTATTGCGATCCCGAAGGAGAGACCGACAAGTATTCGAATCCGAACGGCTCAACCAGTGCGATCGCTGGTATCACCAACGCGGCCCGGAACGTGGCTGGCCTCATGCCACATCCGGAGCGGGCATCCGAATCGATCCTCGGATCGGACGACGGCCTGGTGATGATGGAGAGTTTCGTCGAATCCATTCGAAGGGTTCGTGTGTGACACCCACACAGCAGCCAGCCCACATCCAACTGGGTATGACCGACAACGAGTATCACCATGTCGTCGAGGTTCTCGGTCGCGAGCCAATGGCGGCGGAACTGGCGATGTATTCCGTCATGTGGTCAGAGCACTGCTCCTACAAGTCATCTCGGATGCACCTCGGCAAGTTTCGATCAGATCAGCCGTGGGTCGTCGTAGGCCCTGGCGAGAATGCTGGCGTCGTTGATCTCGGCGATGGATGGCTTGCAGCACTACGCATTGAGAGCCACAACCATCCCTCCTTCGTCGAGCCGTATCAGGGCGCGGCAACCGGGGTCGGCGGCATCCTGCGCGACATCTTCACGATGGGTGCGCGACCCGTAGCAGTGTGGGATCCGCTTCGCTTCGGGCCCCTTGACGACCCCCACAACCGGTACCTCTTCGAGGGCGTTGTCTCAGGCATCGCGGGATACGGAAACGCCGTCGGAGTCCCGACGCTCGGCGGCGAGGTCGAATTCGCCGATTGCTTCTCGAAGAACCCACTCGTCAACGTGATGGCACTCGGTCTCCTCAAAAGGGAACAGCTTGTTCTTTCGGCTGCCTCGGGTGTCGGGAACAAGGCGATTCTGCTCGGAAACGCCACCGGTCGCGACGGCATCGGCGGCGCGTCGATCCTCGCCTCAGCGTCGTTCGAGAAGGGCGACGAGGAGAAGCGGCCGAACGTTCAGATCGGCGATCCGTTCGAGGAGAAGAAGCTGATCGAGGCCTGCCTCGAACTTTACGATCGTGGACTGGTCGTCGCTATCCAAGATCTCGGCGCTGCAGGTATCTCGTGTGCAACATCCGAGGTAGCTGGCAACGGTGGATTGGGCATGGACGTCGACCTTGAACGCGTACATGTGCGGGAACACGACATGGCGCCGGGTGAAATCCTGATGTCTGAATCCCAGGAGCGCATGCTCGCGATCGTGACACCACACAACGAAGCTGAAGTCCTGGACCTCATCGCCAAGTGGGAGATCGCAGCGTCCGTCATCGGTACCGTCACCGAAGGACCACAACTCAAGGTGTACGCCAAAGGTGAGCTCGTCGCCGACGTTCCGGCTGCCTCGCTCGCCGACGATGCGCCAAAGTATGACCGCCCCGCACAACGACCAACCTATCTCGATGAGATCTGGGCGGATTCACCGGTCCCTCCCCCAGACGGCGATATCACTGATGCGCTACGACAGCTACTCGACGATCCTGCTGTCGGGGACCGCTCGTGGATATCGGATCAATACGACCACATGCTGTTTCTCAATACCGTCATCGAACCCGGCCACAACGCGTCTCTCATGCGCATCAAGGGAACAAGCAAGGGGCTTGCTGTTTCAACCGACGGTGATGCGCACAGGACATGGCTTGACCCGCGTCGAGCATCGGAACGCATTGTCTTCGAAGCAGCGCTCAACGTCGCCATGACGGGTGCTGCCCCGTACGCCGTCGTCGACAATCTCAACTTCGGATCGCCGGAGAACCCTGAAGTCATGTGGCAGTTCATCGAATCTGTTGAAGGAATGGCCGCAGCATGCGAGGCGCTTGATCTGCCGGTCATTGGTGGCAACGTCTCGTTCTACAACCAGACCGACGGAGTCGACATCTACCCGGCACCAGTCGTCGGAATGCTTGGCTTCTGCGACCCCATGCCCCAGTTTCCACCTCGGCTTGACCGAGCCAAGGACGGCATGACGATCTGGTTGGTGGGCGACTCTTGCCAGGGCGACTTTGCAGGTTCAGCGTATGACCGGATCATCCACCAGAAGCTTCGTGGGCGCCCGATCGAGGTCGATGGAGAAGCAGCCAGGAGCAGCATCGATTTAGCAACCGAGCTGGCGCCGACGACAGCTGTGTTGCACGACATATCAACCGGTGGACTTGCCGTCGCCCTCACAGAAATCGCCATCAAGTCGGACCTCGGCATCTCGGTCGACGGACTCTCGACAGCCGATTTGCTCGATGAGACTCCGCTCCGATTCCTTGCGATCACGTACAGTGCCCACCTTGAGGCAGCTGTACCTCATCAGCGGATCGGCATGATGGGCGGCTCAACGATCGATTTCGGATCGGCAGGAAACATCAGCATCTCAGAAGCTCGCGCTGTGTGGGCCAACGCCATCCCACGTCGGATTCGCTGAAGGAGAACGCTCCGGGTCGGCGCGACCAAATCGGACCGGCGCATACATGGATTATCGTCGGACCAACCAATTCACATCCCGACCGTGAAGGAGCCCCAGGACATGGCGTCACGACCGCACAGACTGCTGGCCGTTGGATTGGTTCTTGTCGTTCTCGCAGGCGTGCATTGGATCTGGCTGGCTTCCACCGATCGCGAGACAGCGTCTGCGTTCGGGAGCTTCACCGGTGCGGCGCTCGTAGTCATCTGCTCACTCGTGTGGTTGGTGATCGACAGGAACAAGTCGTAGCGCTACCGCCGGTCAAAGGTCTACGGAGCCAACCACACCACCGTGTCGGGGTAGAACTGGCTCCAGGCGAACCAGAACGCTTCGTGGCCGATCGCATCTGATCCGTCGGATGTCGTTCCTCTGAGACCGGAGCCGTCTGGGTGAAGGGTGATCCCGTTCAATTGGACTGACCGGCCTGCATCAATCGCCGCTCTCGCTGCAACAACAGGAAAGGCAATCGGTGTCCCATCGTCAGCGATCACCCCAAGCACCTTCTCTTGGACGGGGAGACGCTCGTCGACGTTGCCGATCGGGAAGATCGGGCCGTTGTCGTCTCGCGTGCCGAGTGGATCGAGATCGTAGGCCCTCCCGATTCCGCCGTCCTCGGCGACGATCGTCGTGTCGGGGTTCGCCCGCTTCCAATCACCCCATGTCGACGTGACGACCGAAGTCTGATCAAGGGTGAACCCAGCTTCGCGCAGCGGACCGGACAGCGCTGTGCCGGTAAAGGTGTCAATGATCGAGAACGTGTTGAGGTCGTACATCACCTTGTTGGAACGTGACAACAGGCCCGATGTGCGGAGCACTGGTTCCCTAACGCCACTGGGGACGGCATCGGTGAGGTATGCCTGTGCCGATCCACACAGCGTGCAGTACGGGATGCCGAGCCTGTGCCCTCCAAGTGTGTCGTTCACCATCTCGTGGATCTCCATGATGTTCTTTGGATACGCCCGTGACTCACCGTTGATCGTGACTCCGAACACGAGCTCCTCATCGGGGTACCAGCTCCCACCAGCTGCGTCGGTTACCGCTGGATCGTCGAGGGCGGGGATGCATCCACCGACACAGCCCACGGTCGTACCGAGCGGGCGATCGTCGATCAGCACGCCGCCCCAGCTCACATGTCTCCAGTCGATGGTCGTGTCGACATCATCGAAGAACGGCTGCCATCGCGGTTCGACCAAGAGGAAGATCTGTGCCTTCCAATCGACATATCCCGGCGGCGCGTCGACATCCCACGCAATGAGATGGTCGGTCAGCGATTGCCAAAGACTGCGGTCCGTAACAGGATCGTCGTAGAGATTGGTACCCGACAGGTCGTCAAACGCCTCAATTGCCGCGTTTCGGGCCCGACTCGATCCAACGAATCGCAGAACGTCCGAGAGCAGCCACATGACTCGGGGATCCCCGGATGCGCCGACCGTCTGGAACACCTCAACCGGAGGATCGACACCCGCGGCATAGCTCCCAAAGATGATGTCAAATGCCTCTGCCAATTCACTGCTCACCGGACCGTCGGAATGGGAGGGTGCTGGTGGGAACTCATAGCCATATTGGTTGCGCAGCGCAGCGCCCTCAGCGGGTGGGATTGCAACGCCCTCACTTACTTCAGCTACCGACGGCGCAGTCGTGCGCGGTGGAACGGTTGAGCCGTCGGTCTCCGCGCTTGTGCACGCCACCGCGATGATGGCGACGAGCGCTCCGACGATGATCGCAGATGTCTTCGACACGCTGGCCAGCCTATGAAGCGACCCACGGTAGGTAGACGGATCGTGTGAATCTCGGTCAAGGTTCCGACATTGTTCACCATCTCACTCGTTCTGTGGGCTGTAGCCCACCTTTACGGTGGGTTCATACCCTGGGTACGCGCTGGGTGTTGTTTGCGTTGGTCGTCGTTACCGTTGCGGGGTGACCGACGCGACCGCAACCACTTGCTACCGGCATCCAGACCGGCCAACGCGTCTTTCGTGCACGACGTGCGACAAGCCGATCTGCGTCGAATGCAGCCGCGATGCATCGGTCGGCCAGAAGTGCCCCGACTGTGCCAAAAGTGATCCACGAGCTCGGGTGGTCCACGCCCGTTCACTGACGGCGAGCCCGGCGTTCGCCACAGCTCCCGTTTCCATGGCGATCATTGCGATCACGTCCGGGATCTATCTCCTCGGTTTCGTCTCACCCGAAATCGAGCGATGGCTTGTTGAGAATCTTGCCCTGATTCGCCCAGGTGACACCGGTTTCCAACCGGAGGTGTACCGGATCTTCACCGTGGCACTCCTTCATGGTGGGCTCATGCACCTGGCCTTCAACATGTACGCGCTGTACATCTTTGGACCGCGTCTCGAACAACAAGTCGGAAGTCCGGCCTTTGCGTCGCTGTACCTCGCCGCGGCAGGAGCTGGCGGGCTCCTATCGGCAGCACTCGGGGATGTTGGTATCTCCGTGGGAGCATCAGGAGCCATCTTTGGGCTGTTCGGTGCCTGGATGTTTGTTGCATGGAAGATGCGCCATTCCCCCGGTGGTCGTGCCATGTTCAATCAGCTCGGATTCCTCATGGCGATCAACATCGCGCTGCCCTTTCTTGTGCCGGGAATCGACTGGTATGGGCACCTCGGCGGCTTCATCGCTGGTGTGGGCATCGCTGCGTTGTGGTCGGTCTTTGCGGTTGGCAAGCGAAATGCAAGATCAATTCGTACAGCCATCGGCGTCGCCGTGATCATCGCCGTGACGGTGGCCGCGTTCTTGGTGATATGACGCAGTTCCGACCACCGGTACACTTGCCTTCGTGACCGAAGAACCGCTGGATTCTCCGACGCTGGATCGATCTGCTCTTGGCAGTGACCGTCCTGGCGAGGCCTGTGGAGTTTTTGGTGTCATCGGTCCCGATATTGAGGCTGCACGTCTCACGTACTTCGGACTCTTCGCTCTCCAACACCGGGGGCAGGAAAGTGCCGGGATTGCGGTCAGCGACGCTGACAACCTCACCGTGTACAAGGACCTCGGTCTGGTGGCTCAAGTCTTTGATGAGACCACACTCGCCGGCTTGCCCGGTTCGCTCGCCATCGGACACACGAGATACTCGACGACCGGCTCCAACAGTTGGGAGAACTCCCAACCCGTCTTTCGCCACCTCGGGTCGAACGGAATTGCGCTCGCCCACAACGGGAATCTGACCAACACGGCTCACCTTGCCCAGACCACGGACGGAGGGGTTTCGACAACGGACTCGGAACTCATGACCGACGCGATTTCCGCTGCGATGTCTCACGATGGCGCAGACCTTGTTGATGCCCTTGCAAGAGTTCTGCCCACATTCGAGGGTGCCTTTTCTCTCGCCGTCATGGATCGCACAACACTCGTCGGCGTCCGCGATCCACACGGCTTCCGACCTCTCTGCCTCGGAAAACTTGGCCCAAGCTGGCTGGTTGCGTCCGAAACCGCAGCCCTCGACATCGTGGGGGCGGAATTCGTACGCCAAATCAGCCCTGGCGAAATGGTCGTGATCGATGAGCATGGTCCCACGAGCCACTTCCCATTCGAGAACCCCACATCGAGCCTGTGCCTCTTCGAGTTCGTGTATTTTGCGCGACCCGACTCCATTCTCCTCGGTCAGACAATCCACACGACACGGCAGAGAATGGGAAGACTCCTCGCGGAACAAGCTCCCGTGGAAGCCGATATCACCGTTCCCGTTCCCGAATCCGGAATCCCTGCCGCACAAGGGTTTGCTGCCGTGTCTGGGATTCCGTACATCGATGGACTCGTAAAGAATCGCTATGTCGGGCGGACCTTCATCGAACCCACGCAGACCATGCGCGAACGTGGCGTACGTATGAAGCTCAACGCGATGCCAGGAGTCATCGAAGGCAAACGAGTCGTCCTCGTAGATGACTCGATCATTCGGGGCTCGACCACGAAACAGCTCGTCGCCATGGTCCGGGAGGCGGGAGCGTCAGAGGTTCACCTCCGGATCTCGTCACCGCCCTACCGCTGGCCGTGCTTCTACGGAATGGACACCGGAGACCGCGAGACCCTCCTTGCCGCCAGCCGGTCGGTCGACCAGATCGCTGCGCAGCTTGAAGTCGATTCGTTGGTATACCTCGATCTCGAAAAGCTCATCGAGGCGACGGGGACAGATGCCGATGCATTCTGTACGGCGTGCCTGAGTGGGGACTATCCAACCAACGTGCCAACGACTGACAGCAAGTATCTTCTCGAGCGGACGCCATGAGGTCATACACGTGACGAACTACGAAAAGGCGGGAGTGAACCTCGACGCTGCCGATGAACTCATCGAACGAATCGGTTGGCGCGTCATGGCGACGTGGACCGATGACGCCGTCGGCGGGTTTGGCGGCTTTGCTGCTGGCATTCAGCTTCCTGTCGGGTACAAGAACCCAGTGCTGATGATGTGCACCGACGGGGTTGGCACGAAGGCCGAGATCGCCAGACAGACCGGCCTACTCGAGGGCCTCGGATACGACGCTGTCGCCATGGTTGCAGACGACCTCGTCGCGGCAGGCGCCACCCCGATCGCTCTCACCAACTACATCGCCATGGGATCGCTCGACGTCGACAGGGCCGAGATACTTGTTGAGTCAATATGTGATGCCTGCTCGGAAGCGGACATCGCGGTGCTCGGTGGCGAAACCGCCGAGCACCCAGGAGTGATGGCTGCCGACCAGTTTGATCTGTCTGCCACCGCACTCGGCATTGTCGAACTCGGCGAGGAAGTGGACAGTGCAAATGTGAAAGCCGGAGATGTCATCGTTGGAATCAAGAGTCCGAATCTTCGTTCGAACGGATTCTCCCTGATCCGAGCCATCGTCGCTGGCCACCTTCCTCTCGACGCTGACTTCCCCGACACCACCACACCAACGGCACAGGTGCTGCTCCAGCCTTCGGTTGTGTACGCGCCAGGTGTGTTGAACCTCCTTGCACGCGTACGCCCACACGGACTTGCCCACATCACAGGAGGCGGCCTACCGGGCAACGTCCTTCGGGTACTTCCCGAAGGAACTCGGGCGGTCATCGACCGCCTCGCCTGGGAGGTTCCCCACGTCTTCGACGTTCTTCAGCGTCTCGGATCTGTCCCCCTCGGTGAGATGTTTCGAGCGTTCAACATGGGAATTGGTTTCGTCGCGATAGTCGGTGCCGACGATGTCGATGCCACGCTCAAGGCGATGGAGACGAGCGACCTCGACGCCGTTCCGATCGGCGAAATCACCGCAGGTACGCGAGGCGTCGAATTCGTTTGACCTTCGGTCACAATCCGTTTGACCTTCGGTCACAATTCGTTTGACCTTCGGTCGACATCGAGCAACCGGTATCCTCAAGATCCATGGAAACGAGCCTCCTCATCTTCGGAATGCTGGTGGCTGGACTCGCATTCGGAAGCGCCGCGCGGTTTCTCATACCGGGACCGCAGGGGTTCACACTTGCTGAAACAACGCTGATCGGTATCGCTGGCGCCGGTGTTGGCAGTGTCTTGGTGAACATGATTGCAGGCTCCCGAAGTATCGGTGATCTTGGACCAGCTTCCATCGTCGGTGGAGTGGGAGGGTCAATCATCGTCATCGGAATTGCCGAGTTCGTAGGCAACAAGTTCCACCTGCGCTCGGGTACGCCGGTGCCGGACACATCCGTGACAGCAATCCTTCGCGCCGGTGAGTCCTCCTCGGTGGAGTTCAAGTCCACTGCTCGATGGAATCTGCACACGCGCGAACGAGACGATCGGATCGAACTCGCGATCGCCAAGACCGTGGCAGGATTCCTCAATGCTGAGGGAGGCACGCTGATCATTGGAGTGGACGATGATGGCACCCCCATAGGGCTGTCCCACGACCTGTCCCTCATGAAGGAACCTGATCTCGACCGCTATGAGCTTTGGATCAACGACTTTCTTGAGGTAACCCTTGGAAAGCCTGCGTTGGCGTTTCTGTCAACAAGATTCGCACCAGCCGGAGATGAACAAGTCGTCGTCATCGGAGTGGAGCCAGCGTCCCAGCCGGTGTTCGTCAATGAACCAAAAGGCCAGAGAACGGCGGACTTCTACGTTCGTATGGGAAACTCAACCCGAAAGCTCCTGACAGACGAATTTGCAACGTACCAACAATCGAGGTGGAAATGACTGACCAGGCTCCCTATCCCGTCGAATTCGTTGTTCCCGTTGACGATGAGCAACGCAGCCGAGGGCTGGCCGCTTTGGGCATTCTGTTTCTCAAACCGCTGCTGCTCATCCCCCACATCATCTTGCTTGCCCTGTACACCGTTGCCGTCCAGATCGTCGTGTGGATTGGGTATTGGTACATCCTTTTCACCGGCGGGAAGCCGTACTGGGTTGAGAACATCGAACTGATCTACCTCGAGTGGATCAGTCGCGTGTTCGCGTGGTTCACCGGAACCACAGACGCCTACCCGACCTTTGGAACCGACGAGAACCATCCTGCACAGGTCGAGGTCGTTGAGGCCCCCGAACCACAGAACCGACTTCTCGCGTTCCTCGGAATCATCCTGATCCGCACGATCTTGGCAGTTCCACACTTCTTCATCCTGGCGTGGCTCACGCTTGGGACGATCATCGTGGCGTGGGTTGGATTCGTCTGGATCCTCGTGAATGGTTCGCTGCCGTTGTCGTTGCACTACTACTTCGTCGGATTCCACCAGTGGTGGGCCCGAGCATGGGCTTACACGGCCGCTCTCACCGACGAGTACCCACCTTTCAGCCTCAAGGTCTAACGTGTACCCAGGGTTCCAGCCCAACAAAAATGTGGGGCTGGAACCCTGGGTACGCGGAAAAGCCTCTGATCGGTAGTGCTACGACTCTGTCGCAAAGGGAACCGAACCGTCGTCGAGTGCGTCGAGAACGAGCCGGAACACCCAAGCAGCAGCACGCCCAGCTTCAACGCCGGGGATACTGAAACCAGCCGTCAGCCGGTGCCACGTATCGAAGCTCATGAGTTGTCGGATGATGGCGGTGACGGCCGCAGCCTGAGCAGGATCGAGATCGCCGTAATCCCGTTCAATGGCACTCGAAACAGCTTCGGTTCTGGCGCGATGCATCATGTCCGTGACCTCAAGCCGGGGAGCCCCGAAGCCAGCGGCCGCGGAGATGCGAGCGAGCGCCGTGGAGATCTCGCCCATTTCTGAAAAGAACCGAAAGTTGACTTCGATGGCGTCCGCTATCACGGGGAGATCCTTCTCGACTTGTCGCCCGCCAAGGGCCTCAAACCGCTGCACGGCCCACACCCCGAACGCGCTGACAATCCCTTCCTTTGAGTTGAAGTAGTTGTAGACCGTCCGCTGGGAGACACCGGCTCGGGTCGCAACGTCGGGAATTGACAGATCGACCAGTCCATGTTCAGCGATTTCGCCCGCGACGGCCTCCATGATGCGGTCTCGAGCGATCTGTTTCTGTTCGTCTCTGAGCGTTCCCATGACCGTGACTATAACACGGGTTGCAATTCGTGCAATTCTGTTGCATACTTTGCACCGGTCATGCAACATGCGGAAGGAATAGCCATGACAGATATCAGCCCACGACCTACCGAGGCAACATTCGACGCCAGAACGTCCGGGATCTTCGCGATCGTCGGATCGATCACCATGCTTGTCGGTACGGCCGCCTGGATGACCTCGGGGGCCGATCTTGACAAGGCTCTCGATGGCGACAGCATGGCCGAGTTCCTGACAGATGCCGCAAACAGTGGGGCAGCCCTTGTTGCCAACCTGTCGCTTTGGATGCTCGGGGTTGTTCTTCTTGCCATCGGCGGCCTCGGTCTGCTTCGTCGCGGACGACAGGACTCACTCGCCTCGGTCATCGGTCGATTCAGCCTGACGGCTGGTGCCGGACTTGTTCTGGCCGCCTACAGCATGTGGCTCGGAATTGTGCTCGGGCTAGCTCCCGCTCACCTCGCAGGCGAATCGGTCATCGGAACTGCCCGTGCTCTTGGCTACGCAGCTTCGATTGGTGACTGGGTCGCCACCGTGATGATCCTTGGCGTTGGAATCGGTGCAATCGTGACTGCTGGGCGTGGAGTTTGGGTCCCGCGGTGGCTTTGGATCTGGGGCATGGCAACCCTCGCTACCGGCGTCCTCACGATTCTCGGATTGTTCCTTGAGGCACGCACAACGCTCTCGATGATCATCCTTCCGTTCGGGATGCTCTTCTTGATTGCCGCGGGCATCGTCGCGATACGCGACAATGACTGACATGCGCAGGCACCCGACCTTCCCTCACGTGACGGCCCCCGTTGTCATCCCGCTGCCAGACGCGGACGATCGATCTGAGGTCGGTGCCAAAGCGGTGGGGCTTGCACGTCTCTTTGAATGCGGGCAGACAGTTCCGGCCGGTTTCGTGATCACGGTCGGACACGCCACCAATCTGGATTCTGCAGACGTCGGCGGCGCAGTCGCATCTGGGCTCGAAGTGCTCGGCTCGGGTCCAGTCGCGGTCCGTTCGTCTGCGGTGGAGGAGGATCAGCACGATGCATCGCACGCAGGCCAATACGCGTCGGTTCTCAACGTGTCCCCCTCCGTTTCGGCCGTAACTGAAGCTGCTCGCGAAGTCGTCGCGTCAGCACACGGAGAACCGATCGCCGTCATCGTCCAGCGAATGGTGCCAGCGACGACGGCAGGTGTGGCGTTTTCGGCCAACCCGACAACGGGAGACGCTGAAGTCGTCATCTCCAGTACCACCGGTCTCGCAGACCGATTGTTGAATGGGTCGGAATCGGGCAACGAGTGGGTCATGAAGGATTCCGAACTCACGCTCCGTGCCGGTGATCGTGTCGACGAAGAAGTGATCCGCGACGTTGCGAATGCTGCGGTGGAAATCGAGTTGGCTCTTGGGCACCCGGTCGATATCGAGTGGGCGTATGACGGCGAGATCCTTCACATTGTGCAGGCGCGTCCGATCACGGCACTTCCGGTGCAACCTACCGACCCCATTCCCGACGGCTTCTGGACAAAAGACGCCACCCACCACCCGGGTCCGCTTCGTCCGCTCGTCACATCAGGGATCGGCGAAGGCGATGGCGCTGTGGCGAGGTGGGCAAAACGAAGCGGATTGGTGATCGAGCGACTCGAGGAGACAACCATCCATGGTGAGCTCTATAACCGACCCGTTCCCGTGGGAGGGGATGGCTCTGGTAAGACTCCACCGTGGTGGGTCATAGGGATCATCTCACGCGTCCATCCCGAGATGCGACGGCGCATGGCGGCAGCACGTGCGCTCGTGGAATCTGGTCAACTCGACTCGGTGAGCAGAGACTGGGAACTCAGTGGCCGCTCGAGAGCACAAGCGGCCATCGAAGCGTTGCGAGCAATCGACTTGAAGGCTCTGGAAGACCGAGCAATACTCGGACACATAGACGCTATCGAGGAATTCGCCGCCGACGGTGCCGACACCCACTTCGACCTGGCAATGGCGTACTTCGTGTCGTTGCACGAACTCGTCAACTGGTGCGAACAGCACCTCAGCTGGGACACAGCCACAACCCTCCGGCTCCTCACCGGACACTCGGTGGCATCATCGGAACCAACGGTCGCTCTACGGTCTGTCGTCGCGGCAATCGAACAATCGCCAGCCGCCCTTGATGCGCTACGCAACGGTGTTGGTGATCTCCAGGCTCGGATCGCCGCCGCGGACCCGCACGTCGGGGTGTTGCTCGATCAATGGATCAACATCTATGGCTTTCGAAGTGTGCATTACGACTGGTCGGGGCCAACGATTGGTGAACTTCCAGGTCTCGTCGAACGCATGGTGACGGCCGAACTTGAAAGCCCGACGAACGTGCTTGAGGACGACCAGATCGAGCGCCTGGCCCGAGAGCAGATCCCAGCCGACAGGATTGACGAGTTCGACCGTCTCCTCGAAGCCGCACGCCGGGACTACCCGACCCGCGAGGACAACACCGCGTGGCTCGGATCGACCGTCGGTGCCCTGATGCGAATGGCATGGCTGGAGGTCGGACGGCGACTCACCGATCGATCAATCATTGCAGATCGCGAGGATGTCTTCTTCTTGACCGATACCGAGGCGCGCGACTCCCTCGAGGAAACCAATGGCGTCAGAATTGAGATGGTCCGAAGGCGTCGCGGCGAACGCGCATGGACGTTCGCCCATCCTGGACCCCCTACGCATGGCGTTCCGGGGGGACCACCGCCAGATATCCGCGGCCTTCCGAAGGCGGGTCGGAGAATCAACGGAGCCCTGCTGTGGGCGATAGAAGCCGAATTTGGAGCTCCGCCAGTATCTGAAGCGACCTCTGATGCAATCATCGGATTGCCGGGTGCGGCCGGCATCTATTCGGGTACGGCACGAGTGATCACGTCAGAAACGGATTTCGACCGCGTCCAACCAGGCGACGTGATCGTATGTCCGATCACCAACCCTGCTTGGTCGGTCCTCTTCGGCATTGCGGGTGCGTTTGTGTGCGATTCAGGTGGCCCACTTTCGCACACAGCGATCCTCGCCCGGGAATACGACATTCCGTCGGTCCTGGCAACAGGCGACGCAACCACCCGCATCATCGACGGTGACACGATCACCGTCGATGGAACAGCGGGAACCGTCTCCTTGCATGCCCAGGTATGAACCGATCATGAAGCTCGGTGCGCGTACCCAGGGTTCCAGCCCTACACAAATGTGGGGTTGGAACCCTGGGTACGCGGAATACCGTGGTTTCAGCCTTCGGCTGGTTGGTCCTTGCGCCTCGGTGTGAAGAGGCGAACGATCAGCCATGCGATCAGAACAAGGATTCCGATTGGGATAACGACTGCTGCAGCAACGATCAAGAAGCTGACTGTTGCGAGCAACACATCACCGGCTTGGTCGAATGCTTCCTCAATCGGCCCAGGCTCTGAGGCGGGTTCAACGATCGGAGCAACAACATCTGGGACTTCGGTGAGGCCCACGGTCAACGTCGCAAACGAGGTACGTCCGTCGAGATACTGCAGCTGACCTTCGATCTGTTCGATGTTGAGCAGCACATCCTGCATCTGGACCTGAATTGTGACGAGATCGTTGATGTCTTCGGCCTCGGCGAGCAACCCCGTGTAGAACACTTCTTGTTGGCGCCAGTACTTCAGCCGTCCCTCAAGATCAACGTACTGATCCGATACATCCTGGCTTGACAGCGATGACGAAACCCTTTCACCGAGCCCTTCGACTCTGGCGACCGCATCGTCGAATCGATCGCTCGGGACGCGGAGTGTGAACCAGCCGACCGCGTAGCGGTCGTCGTCATACTCTTCGATGTGGCTTTCACCGGAGGACACATAGCCACCGAGTTCAGCGGCAATTGCCCGTATTTCTGATCCGCGAGCATCAAAAGTTCCCTCACCGATGCGGACGTCAATTCGCCCATCACGGATGACCTTGGCCTCGAAAGGCGGCAACCCGACGTTTCCGTACACATCGGCGTACTTGGCGGAGGTTACCGTCGACTCGATGCCGTCCGCTGCCGGCACACCCGGGTCAACGTCGTACGGCATCTCTGGCTGGGACACGTCACCTTCTTGACCGATACCGATCTCGAGTTCGCCAACCGTTGGGCTCGAAGCCGTGTCGCTACTTGAGCAGGCAGCAATCGCCATGGAGGCGACAATCACCAGGAGCAGGATCTTCCACGCTCCCGGATGCCTCAGGTTTCTCGTGGTATTCATGTTCACTCTCCTTGTGCCGGATTACTCCGGCTTGGTGCTACGACGCACACCACCTTCGATCCGGTTCCCCAGCCGGAACTACGCTTGTGGGTATGAGTACATCCCAGCTCCCGCAATCTGACGTCATCTCCGTGATGATGGACAACCACATCGCAACCGTTTGGCTCGACCGCCCCGAAGCTCGCAACGCCTTTGCCGCCGACTTCTGGGCAGATCTTCCAACGATCATGGACGAACTTGGGACCGACCCTGATGTCAGGGTGGTTGTGATGGCGGCTCGGGGAGACGCATTCACCGTCGGCATCGATCTGAAGGCATTCGGACCGGCACTGATCGGCGGCGTCGGACTCGGCGAAGACACCGAACCGCCACGATCCGACGTCGAGGCGCGACAGCGGCTCTACCAGTCGGTCAAGCAACTGCAGCGAGCCTTCAATTCCATCGCTGACTGCCCGAAACCGGTCCTCGCTGCAGTCCACGGATACTGCATCGGTGCCGGAATCGACCTCATCACCGCCTGCGATATCCGATTCGCGGCTCAGGACACCGTCTTTTCGGTTCGTGAGACACAAATGGCCATGGTGGCCGATGTCGGCACATTGCAGCGGCTTCCAAAGATCATCGACCCGGGGCGTGTCGCCGAAATCGTCTATACGGGGAAGAACTTCGGTGCGACCGAGGCGTTTGAGATGGGGCTCATCAGCCGCATTGCCGCCGACGCTTCCGCGGTGCAACAGGAAGCACACCACCTGGCAGAGGCGATTGCGGCAAACTCTCCACTCGCCGTCCAGGGATCCAAGGCGGTCCTGCGTGCTGGCGCCGAGATGAGTGTTGACCAGGCACTCGACTACGTCGCCCTTTGGAATGCGAGTTTCATCACCTCGAACGATCTCACCGAAGCGGTCACGTCGTTTGTCGAGAAACGACCACCGGAATTTACCGGGACTTGACGCTTCGGACGTCGGACGTGGACATCGGTCATCGGTCATCGGTCATCAGATATCGGATATCGGTAATCGGCCTCCGCTAGAATCTCGGCATGCTGTGCGCACCACGAATCGATCGGAGCCATCTGTTCGCAGCTCCGTAACATGTCGTTTCTTCGCGCACCACTTTCACCTCACATCCCAAGGAGCAGACATGGCAGATCTTCAAACACGGTTCCACGACATCATTGCCCCAGTCATCGCATTCGACTCAGAGATCGAAATCGTCGACGGGAAGGGCAGCTGGGTTACCGGCATCGACGGTAAGCAGTATCTCGACTTTGCGTGCGGTATCGCTGTGACAAACCTCGGGCATCGCCCCGATGCAGTTGTGGCCGCAGCACAGGCACAGCTGAATAAGCTGTGGCATGCCGGTGGCGCGTTCCTCTACGAACCACTCGTGAGAGCAGCGGAAGCCATCGTTGATGTCTCACCAGACGGCATCGACAAGGTGTTCTTCATGAACTCGGGTGCTGAGGCAGTCGAAGGGTCCATCAAGCTTGCCAAGAAGGTCACGGGCCGGCAAGGGATCATCACTTTCCGAGGTGGATTCCACGGCCGAACCATGGGATCGGTCACGTACACCACCTCAAAGGCCAAATACCGTCAGGGCTACCACCCGCTGCTGCCATCGACCTTTGTCGTGCCGTTCCCGCATCCGTACGGTTGGGGAATGAGCCAGGAGGAGGCAAACGCCTATGCCCTGCGTGAACTTGAATTCAAGTTCCGCTACGAGGTCACGCCAGGCGAAATCGCTGCATTCCTTGTCGAACCAATGCAAGGTGAAGGCGGCTACTACCCGGCAAGCAAGGCATTCCTTGATGCGCTCAGAGCAATAGCGGACGAACATGGAATCCTGCTGATCGTCGACGAGGTACAAACAGGATTCGGACGGACGGGCGACTGGTTCACATCACAGGTGTACGACGTTCGACCCGACGTGCTCGTCATGGGCAAGGCAATCGCCAACGGGCTTCCACTCTCTGCGGTCGGTGCGTCCTCTGGGCTCCTGGATCAATGGCTTCCTGGCTCACATGGGACCACGTTCGGTGGGAACCCGGTGTGTTGCGCAGCCTCTGCGGCAACGATCGACGGCCTACGCGATGTGATACCAACCGTGTCCGGATCGTCCGACCATGCCTTCAGCCGATGGAATGCCTTGAAGGACGAGCATGCAGCCATCGGAGATGTGCGCGGCCTCGGTCTGATGATCGGCATCGAACTGGTCAACGCTGACGGATCACCCGACCCCGATGCGTTCAAATCGATCGCCCGTTTCGCAAAGGACGCCGGCATGTTCATCCTGAATTGTGGTCCCGACGGCAACATCATCCGATTCATCCCACCATTGAACGTGTCTCGCGAAGATCTCGACCGCGGCATCGACATCTTGGCGGACGCCATCACAGCGTACGAAAGCTGAAAGCTGAAAGCTGAAAGCAACGAGAAAAGGGGCGGGACCGCCAGGTCCCGCCCCTTTTCGAGTCCTTCTCACTCTTCAGAGGTGAGTACGCCCCTCAGGCGTGGGTACCGAACCGGACGGTGCGGATGGCAGAACTCTGCCCGGTTGTACTTCGAGAGCAACGTTGTGCACTCGCTGACCGCACAGGTGCGATCCTCGTCGTAAGTCTTCGGACGGCGGGAACGGCCCTTGGGTCGTGATGCTTTCAGAATGTCAGACATTTGGTCTGGGCGCCTTTCTTCGTTTTCTTGATGAGGCGACGCAACGCGCGATTGGACACGCGAGAGCACCGCCGGTAAATCTCGGTCTTCTGATTGTAAGACACCAAACCCCAACCTGCAAGAGGAAGATCAGGATTTCTGCCTTGAACCGGCGATCGGTGTGATGCCACGCTCTCCGGGCAGCGCAACTGCCGCAATGGCAACGATCATCGCTACCAGTGCAAGCCAATCCCCGAACCGAACCCAGATCGTTTGTGGCCCGATCCTGAACTGCAACGATCCGTAGAGGACAACCTCTTCAAGTTGGTTCGTCGTGGGTCCAACCGTCCCGTCGCCAAGAATGAACGTCGATTTGCCGGTGATCGCCGCAAGGGCGGTATCAAGGCCCACCGCCGCAGCATTCACCTTGGCGAGAGCGATCAGCTGATCAGAGGCTGAAGACACGCCGTAACTGGATTCGTTCGTGGCAATCACCATCGACTCGGCGCCAGCGCGGGCCACAGCACGCATCGAGCGCGCAAACGCTCCCTCAAAGGAGATGACGGATCCCAAGATGCCGTACTCCGTGGGAAAGACGACCGGTTCGGTTCCTGAGATCATGTCTCTCGGCACCTGGTCGAGCTGCGGTACAAAGCCAAGGAGTCCGCGGAGCGGAACGTACTCACCAAAGGGAACAGGATGCTGCTTGTGATACTCGCCAAGCTTCACTCCCTCGGGTGAATACACGATGTTGAAGTTCACGAACTCGGAGGCACCGACCGATCGCGTGCCTGACACCAGTATGTAGGCATCAAGCCTTCGGGCCTCCTCGACAATCTCGTTTCTCACGTCTTCGTTGGTATCAGGCTCGTATGGCGTCCCAGTCGAGTTCTCGGGCCAAATGACGAACTCCACCGAATCGACCGGAATCGTCTTCGTGAGCGCAAGATGTGACTCGTAGATCCGTCGATTCTCGTTCTGGCATCGCGTCTGTGGACACGGGCTGCCTCCCTGAACGATCGCGGTACGACCCACCTGTGCAGCCGGCGCCGGAGGAAAGAGGCTGCCTGCAATGATCACAAGTACCACGACAACAGTCGAGTCGACCGCCATCCGCCACTGATCCTTGCTCTCGATCACGAGCGTGATGCCTGCTGCAACGCCAATCACAAGGACGGTCCAACCAGAGGGCCCGATCCACTGCACCGATCCCGTGGCACCGGGGAGGCCAGCAGCTGGGTATCCGATATCACCCCATGGGAACCCGCCAAATGGGAACCGGCCACGCACAAACTCCATCAACGTCCAGCCACCAATAGCGATGAGCCACCAGCGCCACGGTGCCCAAAGACGAAACGCCCACGTTGCAAACCCATATCCGGCGGTGAAAGCCCCCATCACAACGATGACGGGAATCCAAGCCACAAACCCGAGCTCGATGAGCCAAGTGAGGAGAAGGCCGAAGAACAACGCTCCCCACCCGAAGCCGAGCATTGCCGCGACGGAGCCCTTTTCGACGCGGCGTATCGCAATGAAGAACGGGATGGGTGCGACGAACGCCAACGGTCCAAGACCGATTGGAGGAAACGCCGCCCACATCATCAGCGAGCTCGCGGCAACGAGTGCGATTGGCACCATGACGGGTCAGGATAGGGCCGGAGTCCCTGTTCGGTCGGTCAGGAGCACGGGCGCCGATACCATCGTCGCCATGGATGATCTCTCGGTTGCCGTTCGAGCCGCACACGCCGGAGCTGCGATCATCAGGGACCACTTCGGGTCACCGCACAAAGCCGAATACAAGGCTCGATTCGACCCTGTCACCGCCGTCGATCGTGCGGCCGAGAAGGCGATCGTTGCGATACTTGCCGAGCATCGACCGAACGACGCAGTTCTTGCAGAGGAGACAGGCGGAGTCGTCCTGACGGGGCGACAATGGATCGTCGATCCACTCGACGGCACCGTCAACTTCGTCCACTCCATTCCCCAGGTGTCCGTGTCGGTCGCTTTATATGACGGCACAGCGGGTCTTGTCGGTGTCGTCCATGACGCAATGCGCGACGAGGTGTTCACCGCATCCCTTGGCCAGGGTGCTCATTGCAACGGTGAGGCGATTTCGGTGTCTTCCACTGCCGATATCTCAACCGCGGTTGTGGCAACCGGGTTTCCCTATGACCACGACGTTCATGCCGACTCACTGAGCGTTGTCGTGCGAGAAATGCTGCGACACATCAATGGACTCCGACGTTTCGGATCAGCTGCACTCGATCTGGCATGGACCGCAGCCGGTCGCTTCGACGCATACTGGGAGCTCGGCATTGCGCCGTGGGACGGCGCCGCAGGGATGGTGCTCGTTCGCGAGGCTGGTGGCTCGGTGACGGACCCCTTCGGAGCCGAATCAGACCCATCAAACCCTCTGGTCATTGCTTCGAACGGAACACTGCACGAGTCGGTCCGCGAGATCATCGATGAATTCTGTCCGCCACATCTGCGGCCATCGTGAGGACCGTGCTCGTCGCTGATGCGGTCCTCTCCGGACGTGGCGCTATTGGCAACGCGATAGCAATCGAGGAGGGGAACATAAGGTCTGTTGGCGAATCGCAGGAGATCGTACGCGATGGCGACCACGTGGTTGTCTACGACGGGGGCTTCGTTACCCCAGGCTTTCGGGACGCTCATATTCACGCGATTCCCTACGCCGCACTGCTGTCGGGCTGCTCTCTCAAGTCAGCGAACTCGATCGCCGACCTTGTCGATCGGCTCGCGACGTATGCGCGTTCGCAACCGCCGGGTGTCCCGATCGTCGCATCTCGGTTCGATGACGAATCACTCATCGAGCAAAGACTCCCGACGCGGGAGGATCTCGACCGCGCCGTCCCGGACCGCCCAGCTGTCATCTACCGATACTGCGGCCACATCGCCGTCGCAAACTCACGAGCCCTCGCGAACTCCGGAATCGATGCAGGAACGGCCGACCCCGATGGTGGGATCATCGACCGCTCCGAATCCGGCGAACCGACGGGCGTTCTGCGTGAAACGGCGACGGGGCTCATCGCGACCTCACTTTCGAGAGGTGCACCCCTTCCGGCATCGTCACTCATCGATGGTCTGACCAGACTCGGCGGGCTCGGCATCACCTCAATCGGCGCAATTATCGGATACGGGGAGAGCCCGTACGAGAAGCTCGCGGCAGAGTCTGAACTTCTTCGCGAGGTCGCAGGTGATCTCCCCATCCGGGTCCATGGTCTCTCGATCGCCTCAACACCAGCCGAACTCGCAGCAGCAGCGAAGACACTCACAGATGCCGGGGATCGGTTGACGTGGCTCGGGGTGAAGCGTTTCTCGGACGGGAGTCTTGGAGGCCACACCGCTGCCATGTGTTCTCCCTTCTCCGACGTCGATACGACCGGCACATTTCGCCTCACCGAGGAGGACGTTGTGGTGTCGCGTCACAGCCTCAGCCTTGGCGGGATGGTTGCGATCCATGCGATTGGTGACCGTGCGATTTCCGAGGTACTCGATGTGTTCACATCATTGCTGTCGCAAGGTGCCGCAGCCAGAGATCTCCGGATGGAGCACGTGTCGGTCGCAAGCCCACAACTCATCGGGGACTTCGCACGAACAGGAGCGACTGCAGTGGTCCAGCCGGCGTTCCTCGCGTCCGAGGAGGGGTGGCTCGGCAAGCGGCTCGGTCCAGAGCGGATGGGATGGGCATACCCATTCCGATCGATGCGGCAGGCGGGCATCACACTCGCCGGGTCATCGGACAGCATCGTGGAACCTCCACATCCGCTGTGGGGAATCGCCGCCGCGATGGACCGCCACGGAATTGCACCCGATGAGGCACTCACGGGTGTCGAAGCACTCGATGTATTCACATCCGGTGGCGCTGTTGCTCTCCGCGAATTGGATCCGTTGTCAGTGGGGAGCCCTGCTGATCTGGCGGTTGTTGATTGTGACTTTCGTACGGCGACACCCGCGCAAGTCCACGGTGCACACGTTCTGGATACCTACGTCGGAGGCGATCGAATGCACGTGGACCGAAACCAACCGACGTGGGTGGATTAGGCGGTTCTGCTGTTGGGTAGGCAGGTCGCGCAATACGAGCCCCACTCGCCATGGCGGGGATCGTGGGTGAGCCCTGCCCCACAACTGGCACATCGCGCCGAGACGAATGTGTCGGCGATGTGCGTGAACGGACCATCATCAGAAAGAAGATCCGCCACGAGAACGGCGTTGGAGTGTCCGCGTGACATGGAGCAAGTGTATGGCGGGTACCGGGTACCGACGTCGGACGTCGGAGACTTCTGGTCAGTGTTCGCCTACTGGATCCGGAATCGGGCCGATGACGGCGTCGATGGCGTCGAGGACTTCTTGGATCTCGGCGTGTCTTTCCAGTTGTTTCTTCGAGAAGACGAGCTTTTCGCCGACGGTGACCTCAAACACACCGCCACTTGACGGGATGACCGTAACGTCGTCGATGTAGTGCTCGAACTTGCCGAGGATTGCTTCAACCATGCGCACGGCACGGTCCGTATAGCCTCAAGAGGCGCAGTACTCAATTGATAGATGCATGGCGTCATGGTAGGTGTGAAACCGATGACCGATGACTGATTACCGATATCGGGTCAGCCATCGGAAGTCGGACTACGAGGAGCTATCAGCTCTCGGCTTTCAGCTTTCAGCCAGCAGCGCGGCTCCAACCGGAGGTTCGGGACCAACTGACTTCTGACGTCTGACGTCTGACGTCAGATCAGTGCTACGAGAGGATGGCGCCGGATTCTGCTGAGCCGACGAGCTTGGCGTACTTGGCGAGCGCACCCCTCGTATATCTTGGAGGGATCGGCTCCCACGCAGCCCTTCGAGCCCCAAACTCGGCATCGTCGATGAGGACGTCGAGGCGACGATTCGGGATATCGATACGAATCCTGTCGCCCTCCTGCACCAGACCGATCGGACCACCGTGGGCAGCCTCGGGGGCGACATGGCCGATACACAGTCCGGTGGTTCCACCGGAGAACCGACCGTCGGTGATCAGCAGGACTTCCTTCCCGAGTCCAGCACCCTTGATTGCCGCGGTGATCGCAAGCATCTCGCGCATTCCGGGACCACCCTTCGGCCCCTCGTATCGGATGACGACGACATCGTTTGGATGGAGATCGTGCGCCCACAACGCTTCAAGTGCGTGCTGCTCGTCGTTGAATACCCGTGCTGTTCCTTCAAAGACATCAAGTTCGACCCCCGCGATCTTGACCACGGCACCCTCGGGTGCGAGTGATCCGCGCAGCACCGCAATGCCACCCTCGGGAGCCAGTGGGTTGTCAATCGATCGCACAACATCCTGATCAGTTGGCACCACGACATCTGCAAGGTTTTCAGCCATTGTCTTGCCCGTTACCGTCATGACGTCTCCGTGGAGGAGACCGGCGTCCAGAAGGAGCTTCAGAACAACAGGAACCCCTCCGATTCGGTCAAGATTCACCATGTGATACTTTCCGAACGGCTTCATGTCACCAATATGGGGCGTCCGGCGGGAAATTGTGTCGAAGTCCTCAAGCGTGAGATCGACGTCGGCCTCGTTTGCCATCGCCAGCAGGTGAAGGACCGCATTGGTGGATCCGCCAAGGGCCATGACCACAGTGATCGCATTCTCGAATGCAGCCCTCGTCATGATGTCGCGAGGGCGGATGTCCTTCTTCAGGAGTGCAATGACGGCCTCACCAGATCGACGGGCATATTCCTCAAGTCTGGAGTCAACCGCTGGGACGGATGCCGATCCGGGAAGGGACATGCCGATCGCCTCACCGACCGATGCCATTGTGTTCGCTGTGAACATGCCAGCACATGCACCGTCGCCAGGGCAGGCGTTCTGCTCGATCGTGAGAAGCTGAGCGTCGGTGATGGTTCCCTCGGAATGAGCTCCAATGCCTTCAAACACGTCGACAATCGATATGTCTTTGCCATCGACAACCCCTGGCAAGGATGAACCTCCGTAGAGAAAGACCGAGGGCAGGTTGTGGCGGGCAGCCGCCATCAGCATGCCGGGGAGGGACTTGTCACAACCGGCGATCGAGACCATCGCGTCGAACCGCTCGGCATGCATGACAAGTTCAACGCTGTCTGCGATGACTTCACGAGAAACAAGTGACGCACGCATCCCCTCGTGCCCCATCGCGATTCCGTCGGACACGGCAATCGTCGCGAATTCGAGGCCAACCGCCCCGGCCTGACGCACACCGATCTTTGCAAAACCCGCAAGCTTCGGTCCGGTGACATTGCACGGTGTCACCTCGTTGCCAGCGGAAACCACACCCACCTGGGCCTTGACGAAGTCGTCTTCACCGAGTCCCACGGCTCGCAACATGGCTCTGGCACCAGCCCTCGCTGATCCGATCGTTACATCCTGAGAGTGAATCTTGTTTGGCATCGTCCGAGTTTACCGGAGACCGATATCCGATATCCGACGACCGACATCCGAAGCCCGATGATCGAGGACCGACGGAGATCGGAACACGGACGGGGTTTCCAGCCACTGCCTAGGTCGGTCATCGGTCATCGGTCATCAGTCATCGGTCATCAGAATTCTGACGTCTGACGTCCGTTTTCTGACGTCTGTATCGAAGTTCGGGTTCTAACCTCGCGTTCTCCATGCCGTGGACCACCGAAACCTTCCCAGAGATCCCCGTTACTCCCGAGCCACCAAAGCGTGCGCGTCGGAAACGACGATGGAGCGCGCCACAAAAGATCCTGCTCACCCTCTTGATGCTCGCTGTTGTCGGAGTGTTCGGTGGCTATGCATTCCTGGCCTACACCGAAGGCAAAATTGATCGGATTGCAGCAGACGAGCTCACATCTTTGAACTCGTCCCCGATTCCCGATGGCGAGTCGATCAACTTCCTCATCGTGGGTGTCGATGATCGCTCGACCGTTCCCGATGATTGGGTGGACAAGTTCGGTGACTTCGCCGGACGACGCACCGACGTCATGATGCTCGCCCACATCACGAACTCCGGGATTCAGATGCTCAGTATCCCCCGAGACTGGAAGGCCAACATCCCAGGCAACGGGGTCAACCGGATCAATGCCTCGTACGTCATCGGAGGACCCGATCTTCTCGTCGAGACAATCCAGGCAGAAACGACGATACCGATTCACCACTATGTCGAGATCGACTTCGCAGGAGTCGGCGCAGTTGTTGACTCTCTCGGTGGTGTGACGCTCGATTTCGACTACCCCGGACGCGACGGCAAGTCCGGCTTCCGAACCGAAGCCGGACGACAGACGCTCAACGGCGAGGAAGCCGTCGCCTACGCCCGGTCGCGCCACTATGAAATCCTGAAGAACGGATCATGGACATCAACGCCCGGTGGAGACATCGCCCGAACCGGCAGACAACAAGAGATTCTGATCGCCCTGTTTTCGCAGGCAACCTCTCCATCGAGTGCGTTCAACCTCCCGAGCTTTCTCCCGACCTTCGCCGATCAAATCACCGCAGATGAGGGTCTCACCTTGGGGCTTATGGCGGACCTCGGGAGAAAGGCGCTGACCATTGACTCGAGAAGCATTGATGCGCGAACGTTGCCCGTCAAGAACGCGACGGGGAGTGACGGTCGGGCCTATGTCGTTCCGGTGGACGAAACAGCCGGTGTCATCAACGCATTCATCGCAGGGACTCCGCTCACGCCGTAGTGACCCGCCCGCCGGAAATAACACGCACCGCTTCCAAGAATGCTGAGATCTCGTCTTCGGAGTTGTATGCGTGAACCGACGCCCGAACCAGCGAATCAAGACCGCGCATCCGCATGTCGAACGGCGCAGAGTTGATGGTCGACCACGACACGTTGATACCCATCTCATGGAGTAGCTCTTTGACTTCAATCATGTTTCGCCCATCGACGGAGAAGGTGACAATGGCACCCTGCACCACTCCTCGATCAAGCACCTCGACGCCGTCAATGGCCGAAAGTCCGCGTCGCATGCCGTTGGCAAGGCACACGATCCGCTCCCAGATGTTCTCGATGCCGATCGTCGTCGCGTAATCCGCCGCAGCCCCAAGACCCATGATCATCGCCCAATTCTTCTCCCACGTCTCCAACTTCCTGGCGTCGGATCGAAACTCAATCGCTGTGTCGGTCACGCGGGCTGAGTGGTTGTCGATGAAAACCGGATCGAGAAGCTTCCCCGCCGTGGTGTTGACATAGGCGAATCCGAGACCTCGCGGACCTCTCAAGAACTTGCGCGACGTCGAGGTCAGGAAGTCGCAGCCGATTTCCTGAACGTCGATGGGGAGCTGACCGACTGTTTGACAAGCATCGAGCAGAAACGGGACTCCCGCTCGCTTCGCGATTGCCCCCACATCGGCCGCCGGGTTCACCACGCCTCCGTTCGTCGGCATGTGGTTCATGGTGACGAGCGTTGTTCTGTCGTCGATCTCGCTGGCAAGAGCGTCAAGGTCAACCTCACCCGTTGGGGCATCCTGGATCGTGACAATCTCGACGCCGAATCGGTCGACCAGCTGAAGGTATGCCGCCCAATTGGAGCCGTACTCCGTGGTCGTTGTGAGGATTCGGTCACCCGCCTTATGCGGCAGCGAATACACGACCATGTCCCATGCCCTGGTCGCTGAGTCCATGATTGCAATCTCCGAGGAATCAGCACCGATCACTGCTGCGATGGATCCGTAGACGGCCTCCGCTGCATCCACCCTGGATTCGAAAGCTTCATAGGCACCCGCGAGAATCTCAAGGTCGAGATACTCGTGAATCGCCTCGATGACGGGAGACGGCATCAACGCGCCGCCAGCATTGTTGAGATGGATGACATGCTCCACTCCGGGTGTGTCCGCCCGAAGTGCATTGACGTTGATCATGGAACCTGTCTGCCTTCCATGCCACCTGCCACGGTCACCACCTGACCCGTCTGGTGCGGTGATGCAACGTCCGATGCCAGAAGGACAACCTGGTGTGCAACATCTTGCGGCGTAGCCAACTGCTTTCGAGCCATCGTCGAAGTCGCCTTTGCGACGAGACCGGGGGCGATCCCTTCCGACGCCCGCTTGGGTGTAACCGTCCAGCCAGGGGCAACAACGTTGACACGTACGCCATCACCGATCCGCGCTGCCTCGTTCTTGAGCGAGAGGAGCAGCCCGCTGTTGATGGCACCCTTGGCTGCTGCATAGTCCGAGCTTCCAGCCTCGCCGAACTGCCCGGCTGTCGACCCGAGCATGACAAGGGCCCCCGACTTCGTCGACGTTGTGTGGGAGAGAAATCTGCGTGCGGTGAGAAACGTTGTCGTGAAGTTTGCATCAATCGTCTGTCGAAGTCTCTGCGGTGATATCTCCCAAATCGGGAGGTCTGCCCCGGGATACTGACCGGCATTCGCAATGCAGATGTCGAGGCTGCCGAACGATTCGAGGACGAAGTCGAACACCGCATCCACGTCGGATGGAATGGTGAGGTCGCCTCGGACCGCGATCCCGCCGATGTCTGATGCGAGCCGATGAGCAGTGTCCTCGCTCGAGAGGTAGTGAACGGCGACCAAGGCACCCTCATCTGCGAATGCTCGACAAATCGCCTCGCCGATCCCACCAGCACCACCGGTTACCAGAACACACTTTTGAGCTAGACCCATTTCCATCGCGCGACCTTAGGCGCTGCTGCGATGTCATGATCCCTGTACCCTGCCGTGAAGCCGAGCATCCAAGGAGATCACACCAATGGAACTGCCACAAGAGATACGCGACGCCCTTGACGAGAAGGTGTTCGTACACCTTGCAACGATCAATCCGGATGGTTCACCGCAGGTTTCCACCGTATGGATCACACGCGACGGAGACAAAGTGCTCTTCTCGACTGCGACCGGTCGAGTCAAACCACGCAACATCGCCAACGACCCGCGGGTCGCGTTGTCGTTCTCTCCCCCTTCAAAGCCATACAAGAATTTCACGCTCCAGGGCACCGTTACCAAGACGGCTGAAGACGGCAAGTGGCTCATCAACTCTTTGAGCGATAAGTACCTCGGAAAACCCGACTACGACGGCAAGCCTGGTGAAGTGCGCGTCAACTATGAGATCACGATCGACAACGTCGGTATCTGGGGCTGACCGACCGCTAGCCGGGAGGTCCCGCGTGCACATCGCCTCTGACGACCTGACCGACATTCTCCGCAAGGAAGGTCTCAGGATCACCAAACCGCGCCGTTTGGTGTGCGCAGTCATCGCTGACCGCCACAGCGAGCATCTCACAGCGGTGACAATCCACGAGGCAGTATGCGCCCAGAGTGGTGTAGACGTTGACATCGCCACCGTCTACCGCACGCTCGACGTTCTCCAGCAAGCGGGAGCAATCAAGCACGGCCATATCGGGCATGGACCGACCGTGTATCACCTCGCATACGAGGCCGACCACCAGCATCTCGTGTGTTCCTCGTGTGGCTCGACAGCCTCGATACCGACCCGAGATATTCGCTCATTCATCGACACCATCACCGAAAGAACCGGCTTTGTGCCTCAGGTTGAGCACTTTGCCCTGTCTGGCCTTTGCGCAGATTGTGCGAAGGAGTCCACAACGGTATAGTCTTATTGCGAACGGCTTGCAATAAGGACCACAGTGCACATTCCAGACGGATTCATTGGACCGGGTGCTTCCGCCATTGCTGGTGTCGGAGCTGCGGGAGGATTCGCCTTCGCCCTTCGGCAGGCAAGGACATACCTCACTGATCGTCTTGTTCCTCTCGCCGCGTTGAGCGCCGCGTTCGTGTTCGCCGCCCAGATGGTCAACTTCCCGGTTCTCCCCGGCATGAGTGGCCATCTCATCGGAGGGGTACTCGCTGCCGTGCTGGTCGGACCCTCGGCTGGCTATCTCATCATGGCGATCGTGCTTGGCGTGCAGGCACTTGTGTTCGCCGACGGGGGTCTCTCCGCTCTGGGGCTCAACATCATCAACCTTGGCGGAATCGCAGCCGTCGGTGGCTACTGGCTGTATCGCGTCATGCTTCGTTTCTCGAATCGTTCTCCGCGATCAGTGGTCATCGTGTCTGGACTCGCTGCGGCGATCTCTGTGCCACTTGCCGCGGCGGGCTTCGCCGCAGAGTTCGCACTTGCCGGAACAACAACATCGGTCTCTCTCACATCGGTGTTGTGGGCACTCATCGGCACCCACGTGCTCATCGGAGTGGGGGAAGGCATCATCACTGCAGCCGTGATTGGTGCGGTGGTTCGATCTCGTCCCGATCTCGTCTACGGAGCGCCGACATATAGCGGTCAGCGGACGGAGAACCTCGTCGCATGAACCGCAACCTCCTCCTTGCCGTCTCCGTCGCGGTGATGATCGCTGTAATTGGTCTCGGTCTCAGCCAGTTCGCATCATCCGAACCCGATGGTCTCGAGTTCGTCGCAGAAGCGGAGGGGTTTGCCGGCGCTGCGCAGGATCATTCACTTGGCGACTCACCGTTCGCCGACTATGGGGAAGAGGGAACGTCGCGAGCGATCGCAGCCGGTGTGGGAATCGTCATCACGCTCGGCCTTGGATACGGGTTGTTCAAGATCTTGGGCAGATCCGACTCCGATCACTCGACTGGCGCGGACTGACATGGCCGATGGCCACGTCCATGCCCTCTATCTCCACGGCCATTCCGTCCTGCATCGGGTGGCACCACAGGTCAAGATCGTCGGAGCCTTCCTGATCGTTATTGGCATCGTTGTCACGCCAAGAGAGGCGTTCTGGGCCTTCGGCCTGTACTTGGTCGCGGTGGTGATGCTTGCTGCAGTCGCTCGCATCCCGCCGCATTTCGCGGCGCGCCGCATGATCATCGAGGTTCCCTTCCTGCTGGTTGCGCTACTCCTACCGATCCTCGGTGGAGGACCGACCGTCGAAGTGTTGGGACTTTCCCTTTCACAGGCAGGGTTGTGGGACGCCTGGAACATTCTCGCAAAAGCGACCCTTGGACTGTCGATTGCGGTCATCCTGAGTGCAACCACCGAGGTGCCTGAGATCCTCGCTGGCCTCGACGGGCTCAAGATGCCGTCCATCGTCACGGCAATCGCGGGATTCATGGTTCGCTACATCGACGTGATTGTCTCGGACTGGTCAAGAATGCGGACTGCAATGGCGTCTCGCGCCCACGACGCCCGCTGGATCGCCCAGATCGGGCCGATGGCGCGGACCCTTGGGGTCATGTTCGTGCGCACCTACGAACGGGGCGAACGCGTGTACCTCGCGATGCGCTCTCGCGGATACACCGGATCGATGCCAGCATCGGCCATTCCTGCAACTCCAGTTTCCGAGTGGATGATCGGCGGTGCGGTCATCGCCTCGGTGTGGGCGGTCGCCACAATGGCGGTGTTCACGACATGAGTACACCTGTGATCTCGGTTGACAACCTCTCCTATCGGTATCCCGACGGGACGGCTGCCCTTGAAGCGGTCTCGCTCCACATCCATCCCGGCGAGCGTCTCGCGCTTCTTGGACCCAACGGCGCAGGGAAGACGACGCTCATTCTCCACATGAACGGAATCCACATGCCCCAGACGGGCTCGGTTTCCGTGTCCGGTGTGCTTCTCGACAACTCTTCTGTGATGGATATTCGGCGCCGGGTCGGTGTCGTGTTCCAAGATCCCGACGATCAACTCTTCATGACAACGGTGCGCAAGGATGTCGAGTTCGGGCCGCGCAACCTCGGCCTCGAAGGCGCCGAACTCGAGACAAGGGTGAACGCAGCCCTTGAAGCGGTAGGGGTCGCTGATCTTTCCGACCGTCCGCCGAACCACCTCTCGTTCGGACAAAAACGACGGGTTGCCATCGCCGGCGTCCTTGCAATGGAGCCAGACATCATCGTCCTCGATGAACCGACCGCAAATCTCGACCCTGCATCGCGCTCGGAGCTCACAGCGCTCCTCGACGACCTCGACATCACACAGCTGATCGTCACCCACGACCTGCTCTACGCAAACGAAGTCTGCGAGCGAGCCGTGATCCTCAACGAAGGGCGGGTTGTGGCAGACGACGACATCACGACAATCCTCCGAGACGACGCCCTCCTGGCCAAGCACAGGCTTGCACTGCCGAAGGGTGTGAGGATCTAGAGGGTTCCTCGTTGAACGTTCCCCGTCAAGCGTTGGGAGCGTCCTCCCTTCGGGGGGGGACGGGGCGTCTGCTGTCGCAGACGAGCGAGGGGGGCGTGCGAGCCGTCTGCGCCTCCGTGGCCCGCGAGCCCCGTCTTCCAGCGGGTCACGGGCCGCTCGGCACCATCTATCGCGCCATCCCGGTATGGGCGACAGACCACTAGCGTCCGCACAGCCAGGTAGGGAAACCACAGGGGATACACAATGAGTCGTAGCAGTCGCGTCCTTCTTTCGTTGTTCGTCGTCGGATCCGTCACGATCGCGGCATGTGGTGGTGCGAGTTCGGACGCAGCCACGGACACAACCGTTGCACAATCCACGGACACGACCGTTGCAGAAACCGAAACCACGGTTGATGCTGCCGAAACAACCACAAGTACGACCGAAGGCCCCGCGGTGACCACAACCACCACGGAAGCGATCGCAGTCCTTGACGGCTGCGACTGGGAGGTCGCGCGAATCTCAGCTGGTGCTACCGGAGAGCTCCCGACAAGCGAAGGTGATGACCTTGCGACCGTTCTGATCGGTTCGTGGCAGCTCACGCACTTCGGCGACGGAACGTCATACTCCGAGACCACCAAGGATCTTCGCTACGTGTTCACCGACGACAGGATGTTCTATTGCCAGGACGTCCCCGGTGTCACCGATAAGGCGGAGAACTCTGCCCGGTTGGTGCTCGAGGGAACACTGATTGCTCTCCCAGAGCCAGCCAAGGGATTCGACGTTGTTGCCTGGAACGATGATGTCATGGTCTGGCACAACCTGCTCCTCGACGACTACTTCGTCCTGAAACGCAGATAGCAACACCAATTGCCAGACGGCATACATGAGTCATGCGTCACGGTCGCGTGCCTTTTGAGCTGCAGAAGCTTCCTTTCGGGCGTTCTTGAGTCGCTGCTTTGACTGGGCTCGTGCCGAGGATTCTGTCTGTTCATCGATGAAGCGGCAATACGCGTTCCAGCGGTCGCGAGCAAGCTCGCCATTCTTGATGGCTGCCAGCACGGCACAGCCAGGCTCGGTGCGATGCGCACAGTCTCGGAACCGACACGAGAACGCAAGGTCCTCAATGTCCGCGAACAACTCTTCAACGCCTTCGCCTTCACTCGACAACCCCAGTGATCGAATTCCGGGATTGTCGATGATCATCCCACCGCCCGGCAGAAGGTGAAGTTCACGATGCGTTGTGGTGTGACGACCCTTCGCGTCGCGTTCGCGCACGTCGCCGATCCAGGCAACCTCATCCTCCATCAGTGCGTTCACAAGCGACGATTTGCCAGCTCCCGACTCTCCGATGAGGGTTCCGGTTCGACCAGAAAGCAGGGCAAAGAGGGTGTCCACACCAAGGCCGTCCTCGATCGATGTTTCGATCACCTCGACATCGCCAACCCATGATTGGATTTCAGATACGAGCCGAGCCGAGTCGTCGTGCAAGTCGATCTTGGATACCACGACGACTGGCCGTGCGCCGATGTCCCACGCGAACGCGACAAATCGCAACACCTTGTTCTGTTTCAATGGGCGGTCAGCGCCGAACACAACCAGCACGAGGTCAACATTCGCGGCCATGATCTGGGGTCCAGATTCGGCGCTGTCGCGCTCGAGCTGGCTTGTCCGTTCGAGGAGCCCTGAGATTGTCTCATTCTTGACTTGGACCCAGTCACCAACAGCGAGCTGCATGGAGCGTGGGAACGTGGCGTGGAACACAGACTCGCCATCAGACACCATCACCTTGACACCGTCGTGTCGCACCACGCGTGCCGGTGCCCCCTCAAATGCTGACGCAGCGAGCTTGGTACTCCAATCGTCGCCCCAACCGAGGGTTGCGAGGCCGCTTGGGTCCGTGCGTTCAGCCAAGTGCGCGGTCGAGGTCGGAGATGAGGTCGTCCACGTGTTCGATGCCGACGGAGAGCCGAACGAGGGATGCGGGGACCTCGAGGTCGGTCCCCTCGACTGAGGCATGTGTCATGACTGCGGGGATCTCGATCAATGACTCGACGCCTCCGAGGGACTCGGCGAGGAAGAACAGCCTCGTTCGGGCGACAATTCTGTTGGCAGCCGCAACGCCGGCAACCGGGGTGAAAGACACCATGCCACCGAATCCCGACATCTGCGTCTGCGCAATCTCATGTCCGGGATCTGATGGAAGACCGGGATACCAAACGCGGTCAACCCTTGGATCGGCTTCGAGAAATGCAGCGACGGCACCAGCGTTCGCGCAGTGGCGATCCATCCGAACCCCGAGCGTCTTGATCCCACGAAGGAGTAGGTACGAATCGAACGGTCCCGGCACGGGACCTGTGGCGTTCTGTAGAAAGCGAAGTCGCTCGAGCAGTTCGGCACTGTTGGTCACGATCGCGCCTGCCACGGTGTCGGAATGCCCTCCGAGATATTTGGTTGCCGAATGAACCACCAGGTCGGCGCCAAGGCTTAGCGGTTGTTGGAGGTAGGGGGTTGCGAATGTGTTGTCGACGGCAACCAATGCTCCCACTGTCCTGGCCACAGCAACCACCGCCTCGATGTCCACGATCTTGAGCAGCGGGTTCGTGGGGGTTTCGATCCATACCAATTTCGTATCCGGGGTGACAGCTTCGATGACCTTCTCCGGCGACGACAGATCGGCCGCGGTCCATGCAATCCCATGATCGGCAAGGACTCGAGCAATCAGGCGAAACGTGCCGCCATATGCATCGTCCGGGAGAACGATGCGATCGCCTGGTTTGAGGAGATATCCGATCAGGGCAGTGGCTGCAAGGCCTGACGAGGTGGCCACGGCACCCCCGTCGGCTGCAGGATCGACACCTTCGAGCGCGGCAATTTGTGTTTGGAGTGCTGTACGCGTTGGGTTGTCTGTCCGGGAGTATTCGTACCCCTTGTGGACTCCGGGAGCTTCCTGCACATAGGTCGATGTGGCGTAGATCGGCACGACGGCTGCGCCGGTCGTCGGGTCGGGATCCTGACCAGCATGGATGGCAATCGTCTCAAAGCGATCCTCAGTCATACGGCGAACCCCTCGTTTGTCATCCATGCGTCGTTGAAGATCTTTGAGAGATAGCTGCGTCCCGAATCGGGGAGGATCACGACAACAAGCTTGTCGGGATTCGCCTCCGCTACGCGCACCGCACCCGCCACCGCCATGCCACAAGATCCGCCAACGAGAATTCCCTCCTCGATGGCGAGCCGGCGGGTCATCGCGAACGCTTGTGCGTCGTCAACGATCTCGTACCGGTCGGTCAGTCCTGGGTCGTAGGTCTCGGGCCAGAAGTCCTCCCCGACACCTTCGATGAGGTAGGTCGTGACGTCGGCTTTCGTTTCAGCTGTGAAGATCGAGCCCTTGGGGTCAACGCCGACCACTTCGATCTCGGGATTCATGGACTTGAGGTAACGAGCATTCCCGGAAATCGTGCCACCGGTTCCGACGCCGGCGACGAAAATGTCGATTGTGCCGTCGGTCTGACTCCAGATCTCGGGCCCTGTGAAATCGATATGGGATTGGGGGTTTGCCGGATTCGAATACTGGTCCGGCCGATAGTGCCCAGGACGATCTGCCATCTCGTTGGCAACCGAGTAGTAGGAACGGGGATCGTCGGGTTCTACGTCGGTTGGGCAAAGCACGACCTCGGCGCCGTACGCCTTGAGCAGATCCTGCTTCTCCTTGGACTGCTTGTCCTGCATGACACAAATCAGCTTGTACCCGCGGATTGCCGCGACCATCGCAAGCCCAACACCGGTGTTCCCTGATGTCGGCTCAACGATGGTGTCGCCAGGCGAGAGCCAACCGTTGGCTTCGGCACGTTCGATCATCCCAAGACCGATCCGATCCTTGATCGACCCGCCGGGATTCATGTACTCGATCTTCCCAACGAGGTTTCCCGGAGGATGAATCCGCGACAGCCTGACAAGCGGCGTTCCCCCTATCGCCTCAACAATGTTCTCGTGAATTTCCATCTCGATGAGGCTACCGCGTGGATGAACGCCGCGTACCCAGGGTATGAACCCACCGTAGAGGTGGGTCACAGCCCAGAGAACGGACAGCAGAGTTCGCCATGGTGTCGCGGTATCGTTTCCGACCATGTCCAATCCTCTTATCAAGGCGACCGGCCTCACAAAACGTTTCGACGACTTCGTCGCCGTCGATGGTATCGATTTTGAGGTCAGGCAGGGTGAGACGTTCGGGTTCCTCGGTCCGAACGGTGCAGGTAAGACATCGACCATGCGCATGATCAGCGCCGTGAGCCCGATCACCGACGGATCGCTCTCAGTCCTCGGACTCAACCCCGCGACCGAGGGTCCACGCCTGCGATCACGCCTCGGCATCGTTCCCCAGGAGAACAACCTCGACGAGGAACTCACCGTTCGGGACAACCTCTACATGTATGGGAGGTATTTCGATATCCCAAAGGGCGAGCTCAACGATCGCATTGCAGAACTGGTCGAGTTCGTGCAGCTCTCGGACAAGATCGACGCAAAGGTTGACGCGCTCTCCGGCGGAATGAAGCGGAGAGTCACGATCGCCCGCGGACTCATCAACAATCCCGATCTTTACATCCTCGATGAGCCGACGACCGGCCTCGACCCACAGGCACGCCATGTCCTTTGGGACCGCCTCTACCGCCTCAAGCAGCGTGGCATCACTCTCATCATCACGACCCATTACATGGACGAAGCCGAACAACTTTGTGATCGCTTGGTTGTCATGGACAAGGGCAAGATCGTTGCCGAGGGGTCGCCCCGGCAGCTCATCGAAATCCATACGCCACGCGACGTGGTTGAACTGCGGTTTCCTGTCGGTGTCCTCGAGACTCTGACCGGCAAGATCGAGGAGCTGTTCGACCGCACTGAGATCCTCGCAGACCGAGCACTGGTCTATACCGATGACGCCGAACACATGATCGCGATCGTGCACGAACACGGTATGGATCCAGAGACCGTGCTTGCTCGCAGATCAACTCTCGAGGATGTATTCCTCCGGCTTACCGGCCGGACGTTGGTGGACTGATGACGACACCGCTGTCCGTTCGGGTCGTAGAAGCCGAGCTGCGCACGTACCGCCGCACCTGGCGAGGTTCGGTGTTCACGGGCTTTCTCAACCCGATTCTGTATCTCCTTGCAATGGGCGTCGGACTCGGCACACTCGTTGACGAGAATCTCTCGTTCGGCACCACTGGGATCTCATACCTTGCCTTCATTGCCCCCGGTCTGCTGGTCGCGACCGCAATGCAAACGGGTGCTGGCGAGGGAGCCTGGAAGGTCATGGCGGCCATCAAGTGGCGCAAGACCTGGCAAGCCACCTTGGCGACACCTGTCGGGGTCGGGAGCCTTGCCCTTGGACAGATCTACTGGTCGACGCTGCGAGTGTCGATGGTGTCAGCATCGTTCGCCATCGTCATGGTGCTCTTTGGTGTGGCGTCACCACCTGAGGCAGTCGGGGCGATGCTGCCAGCGATTCTTGTCGGAGCCGGCATGGCTGCCGCCACGACGGCGTTCACTGTTCGCCTCACGACCGATTCTCCACTGGCCATGTACTTCCGGTTCGTCGTGATTCCGATGTTTCTGTTCTCGGGCGTTCTGTTCCCGATCACCCAGCTGCCGACCTGGCTGCAACCGGTCGCCTATGCCACACCGGTCTTCCACGGCGTTGAGCTCGCCCGCATGATTGCCCTCGGGATCACCCCCGCAACGTCACCGTGGATCAGCTGGCTCTACCTCGTTGCTGTCGTTGTTGTCGCAACGGCTCTTGTGGTCGCACCCTTGCGACGGAGGCTGACACCATGACGAACCGGGTGTTTGCGCCAAGAGTCATACCACCACTCCCTAGGATGTGGCGAGGCCGATTCCTAATCGAGAGGAACCTGGTCGCTACGCGGCGATTCTGGCCGGTATTGCTCTCTGGGTTCTTCGAACCGCTGTTCTATCTCTTCGCGATGGGTGTCGGGCTCGGCGACCTCGCGGGCGATGTCACGTTCGGCGGTGTTTCGGTGGACTATGTCGCCTATATCGCCCCCGCGATGCTCGCGTCGTCTGCCATGAACGGCGCCGTCTTCGAGTCAACAAACATCTTCTTCAAATTGCGGTACGGCAAGATCTACGACGGTGTGCTCGCGACACCGATCGAGCCGGTCGATGTCGCCTCCGGCGAGATCGGGTGGACGCTCGCCAGGGGTGCGATGTACTCGACTGCGTTCATGCTCGTCATGGCGGTGATGGGTCTCATCGAGTCCCCGCTCGGCATTCTCGCACTTCCTGCGGCACTGCTGATCAGCTTCTCGTTCGGTGCGATGGCGACGGCAGGTGTGACCTGGATGCGAACCTGGCAGGACATGGACCTTGTGACCTTCATCACCTTGCCGCTCTTCCTGTTCTCCGCGACGTTCTATCCCCTTGATGTCTATCCACCAGCTCTTCAGGTCGTTGCTTGGTTTTCGCCGCTCTACCACGGTGTCGTCCTGTGCCGTGGCCTCACCCTTGGGGTTCTCAGCTGGACAATGCTCATCAACATTGCGTATCTCTTGGTCCTCGGTGCGATCGGGGCATGGATCACTGCGCGCCGCATCGAACAGATGCTCCGGGTCTGAGCACTCAGTCCTGCTGCCGGACTCAGCGTTCGTTCTGTGGGCTCCATTGTTGAAATACCGTGTACTGGAACCCTGGGTACGCGGAATCGTGGGCGACCCTACCCCTCTGGGGGTGGGGTATACTGATGGCATGAAGGCAGAGCACAAGACATCGGCGCTCAACAGACTCAAGACCGTTCGTGGACACCTCGACGGTGTGATTCGGATGGTCGAAGAAGAGCAGTACTGCCCGGACATCATGAAGCAGGTTTCGGCACTCCAGGGCTCGCTCGAGGGCGTCAATCGGATTCTGCTCCAAAACCATGTCGAGACGTGCGTCCTCGAACACGTCGAAGCCGGGCGCTCAGCACAGGTCGTTGACGAACTACTCGAAACCCTCCGCTACGCACCGGGACTCCCCCAGACGAAAGGAAAGCCATGACCGATATCACGCTGTCCGTGCCAGACATATCGTGTGACCACTGCAAGAACTCGATCGAAGGGGCACTCCAGCCGCTCGACGGCGTTGTATCCGCAAAGGTCTCAGTCGAAGACCGCAACGTCGCGGTGACCTACGACGAGTCCAGTGTCGATGTCGCCACGATGGTGAAGGCGATCGACGAGCAGGGCTACGAAGTCGAAAACGCGTAGCACCACATGACTGACACGATCCGGTTTGATGTTGAAGGGATGACCTGCGCCTCGTGCGCGGTACGGATCGAGCGCGTCCTCGGAAAGCAGGAGGGCGTCGAGTCCGCTGTAGTGAACTTCGCTGGTCAAGAGGCTCGCGCGACTGTCGACTCGGGTGCGGACCTCGAGATCCTCCGAAATGCCGTGGCGAAGATCGGCTATGAAATCACCGAGATCGGACCCGACGACGACCGTAGGCCCGTATCGGAGCGCTACTCCGATGAGGCGAAGAGGCAGCTTCGCAACGTGATCGGGGCCGCCGCGCTCACCGCCCCCGTGATGTGGCTGGCGATGGCTGGCCCAGCGGAGTCCTGGAACCCGTGGGTTCAATTCGTTCTCACCACTGCAGTCGTATTCGTTTTTGGTTGGCAGTTCCATGTCGCGACCTGGAAGCAGGTCACGTCACTGTCACCGGCCATGGACACCCTGATCTCGGTCGGCACTCTCGCGGCGTGGGCCTACTCGACGAGTGTCCTGCTCACGGAAGGTGCCGCCGCTGTCAGCACCGGACATGCTCACGTGTTCTTCGAGACAGCGGGCATGATCATCACGCTCATCCTCGTCGGTCGATTCTTCGAAGCACGTGCCAAGGGCCAGGCATCACAGGCCATCGCCAAGTTGGCCACCCTGGGCGCCAAGCAAGCACGCCTTGTGGTGGACGGCGTTGAGCGGCTTGTCGATCCCCTTGAACTGGCACCGGGCAACACCATCGTCGTGCTTCCCGGGGAGAAGATTCCTGCCGATGGAACCGTCACCGAGGGTCGGTCAGGTGTCGACGAATCCATGCTGACTGGCGAAAGCCGTGCCAGCGCAAAGGAAGCAGGCTCCCATGTCTTTGCAGCCACGGTGAACCAGCAGGGAAGACTCGTCGTTGAGGTCACCGGTGTCGGGCCCAACACGGCGCTTGCCCAGATCACTCGCCTCGTTGAAGACGCCCAGGCAACCAAGGCCCCCGTCCAGCGACTGGCGGATCAGATCTCGGCGGTCTTTGTACCGGTGGTCATCGCGATCGCCATAGTCGTGGGCCTCGCTTGGCTCATCGCTACGCAAGACGTCGCACGCTCGCTTCAGAACGCGGTGGCCGTTCTGATCATCGCATGCCCCTGTGCGCTTGGCCTCGCCACCCCAACCGCGATCATGGTCGGATCGGGACGAGGCGCCGAAATGGGGATTCTTTTCAAGAATGCCGAGGTGTTTGAGCGGGCGAAGGACACCGACATCGTCGTCTTCGACAAGACAGGAACTCTGACGCGAGGGGCGATGACCCTTGTTGATGTCGATACCGACCAGGATCAACGCCGATTCCTCACCCTCGTTGGATCCCTTGAGGCAGGATCCGAGCACCCAATCGGCAAGGCAGTCGCCCTTGGTGCTGAAGAACGGGAAGCAGCACTGACGTCGATCGAGGACTTCCAGGCGGTGCAAGGAAAGGGCGCCCACGGCATCGTGGACGGGATTCATGTCGTTGTCGGCACGCCGTCACTCATGGCCGATCACAGCATCGCTGTCGAACAGTGGTCATCGCGATTCGACGCCATGGCCGCAACTGGGCACACCACATTCCTTGCCGCATGGGACGGTGAGGTGCGAGGCGTCCTGAGCGTCGCGGACACCGTGAGGGAGACATCGGCTGGCGCAATAGCTGAGCTTCACGCCATGGGCGTCGAAACCGCAATGCTGACGGGTGACTCAATCCGAGTCGCTTCTTCAATCGGTGAGGAGCTTGGCATCGATGAGGTTGTCGCCGATCTCATGCCGGGTGACAAGGTGTCAGCCATCACTGATATGCAAAGCGCCGGCCGGGTTGTTGCGTTCGTCGGGGACGGCATCAATGATTCCCCGGCATTGGCTCGCGCGGATCTCGGGATGGCGATCGGCTCAGGTTCCGATATTGCAATCGAGGCAGGCGACGTCGTTCTGATGTCCGGAGACCCCGCGCTGTCAGTGACGGGACTCAGGCTCGCCCGATCAACCTTCACGACGATCAAGCAGAATCTGTTCTGGGCGTTCGCCTACAACACCGCGGCAATCCCGCTTGCAGCACTCGGGTTCCTCAACCCGATGGTCGCTGCAGGGGCAATGGCGTTCTCGTCGGTGTCCGTTGTGCTGAACTCGCTCAGACTCCGCCGCTTCCGCTAGCCCACGAATCTGCGTTCTGTGGGCTGTAACCCACCGTCACGGTCGGTTCTTACCCTGGGTACGCGGCCCTGTTCTAGGTGTCGTCGTCGATGCCTTCGACGAAGTCCTTGGCCTTCTCGGCGCCGGTGTCGATCTTGTCTGAGTACTTACCGCCGGTCTTGTCATCGGCGACGTCGGCGGCCTTGTCGATTCCGTCTTGAATCTTGTCACCGTGCTCGGCGGCCATGTCCTTGCCCTTCGAGAACAGACCCTTGGCGCTATCCATGAACCCCATCGTTGGTTCCTTCCTGTTGCTGGTCTCACCGTAGTGGCAGCGGCAATCACAGTTTCGGAAGCGGGTACGGTTTCTCCATGTCGAACCGACTCGCACATGCCACATCGCCGTATCTCAAGCAGCACGCTGACAACCCCGTCGACTGGTACGAGTGGGGATCGGAAGCATTTCTGGATGCCACACGAGGAGATGTGCCCGTGTTGCTCTCGGTCGGGTACTCAGCGTGCCACTGGTGTCACGTCATGGCACACGAGTCGTTCGAGGACCCCGAAACCGCTCGCTACATGAACGAGCATTTCGTCAACGTGAAGGTCGATCGAGAGGAACGCCCAGACGTCGACCGGATCTATATGGATGCCGTCACGTCCCTGACGGGTCAGGGGGGCTGGCCCATGACCGTGTTCCTGACCCCCGATCAGCGCCCGATTTTCGCGGGAACGTATTTCCCCAAGGTCGCCATGACCCACCACCCGAGCTTTATGGATGTCATGGCAGCCGTGACGAACGCATGGACGACGAACCGGGCAGGCGTCCTTGAGCAAGCGAACACGATCACCCGATCCATCTCCCAAGCCAGTCATCCCATAGCGCCGGTTCCGACACCGCAGGACCTCGACGAGGCAGTTCGTGTAATCGAGCGCACATTCGACTCCGTGAACGGCGGATTCGGTCATGCTCCGAAGTTTCCTCAGGCTCCGACGCTTGAGTTCCTGATGCGCATGGCTGCCATGCAACCCGAAACGGACACGGGCAAGACCGCCCTGCGGATGCTGACCACCACGCTTGAGAAGATGGCACGAGGGGGCATCTACGACCACCTTCTCGGCGGGTTTGCCAGATACTCCGTCGACGCTGTCTGGCTTGTCCCTCACTTTGAGAAGATGCTCTACGACAACGCTCTCCTTGCACGCATCTACCTCAGAACGTGGCAACTGACGGGGGACGAACGGTTCCGATCCACCGCGGTGGAGGTACTCGACTATCTCGACGATGTGCTCGCTGATCCCACCGGTGGAATCCACTCTGCCGAGGACGCCGATTCCGAGGGAGAGGAAGGCAAGTTCGCAGTGTGGTCGTGGACGGAGCTTGTGTCGATTCTTGGCGACGATCTTCCCGTCGCTGCAGCTATCTACGGTTTCACTCCAAGCGGTAACTTCGAGGGGAGCAACATTCCCACCCGCGAGAGCGACATTGCAGACGTCGCTGAACGATTCGAGCTCACGGCCGAAGGACTGGCGCAGGCAAGGGACCGCATCGACAACGCCCTGACTGCCATACGTAAGGCGCGGATTCAACCAAGCCGTGACGACAAGATCGTGTCCGCTTGGAACGGATTCGCACTCCGAGCGTTCGCTGAGGCCGGTGCGATCCTCGATGAAGCTCGCTACCGAGATCGAGCCGAGGCCATTGCATCGTTTCTTATCACGACCGCGAGTCCGAACGGTGAGCTCGTACGATCGTGGCGGGATGGTGCAGGTGTCGGTGCCTTTGCCGACGATCTCGCAGCAGTGGCGGTCGGTCTTTACACGCTGTTCCAAACCAGCGGTGATGTCACATGGTTCACACATGCCGAGACGTTGGTCGCTCACCTCAGGGAGGGTTTCAAAGATCCGAAAGGCGGGTTCTACGCGACATCCTCGAGCTCCGAGGCTCTCATTGCCCGGCCAAAGAACATCCAGGACAATCCGACCCCGTCTGACAACGCGCTTGCGCTCGAAGCTCTTCAGATCCACACAGCCCTGACCGGTGATCTTGCAGCGGTCGCTGAGATGGAGTCCACGATGGGGGCCATCTCAATCATCGCTCGACGACACCCTTCCTTCGCCGGGCACAGCCTTGCGGTATGGGCAACCCACCTCGCCGACATCAAGGAGGTCGCCCTCACGGGACTTGGTGATGCCACTACCGAGATGGAACGTCTTGTGTGGGATTCGTACCACCCGACCGTGATCGTTGCCGTGAACCGCAAAAGCGACTCGCCAGTGCCCCTCCTGGCCGAGCGCGACGCCACCGAGGCGGCCACGGCCTTTGTCTGCCAACGATTGATGTGCGGACTTCCGATCAGTGACATCGCCGATCTCACGGCGGCGTTGGGGCTCTGATAGGTCAGCAGAAGTTGACGGCATTCAAAATACTTCGGTGGCTACCCTCTCGGCATGGACGTCATACGACGACAGCAGCAACCACCGGTCCGCAGACCAATCGCGATCGTCGCATTCGGGGGCTGGAACGACGCTTGCGATGTTGCCTCCACGGCAGCCAGATTTGTGATCGATGCACACGACGCAACGTCAACCTTCGCAGAGATCGAACCTGACCCGTTCTACGACTTTCAACAACACCGCCCCATCGTCGAGATCAAGGATGGCGTATCTCAGTCGCTGACATGGCCTTCCGTCAGCTTCACTGCAATCTCACGCCTCAACGACGACCGCGACATCATTGTGGTCACGGGACCAGAACCGAATTTCCGGTGGAAAACGTTCGCTCGTTCTCTGGTCGAGGTGCTCGACGACATCGGAGTTGAAGAGGTCATCCTCGTCGGGGCATACGTTGGGATCATTGGTCACCGCGAAGCTGTGTCACTCTCCGGAGTCGCAACCGATTCTGTGAGTGTGATCCGAAGCGGTCTGGAGTCCTCGAACTACAACGGACCAACCGGAATAGTCGGGGTCGTGCAGGGAGCGTGCAAGGAGGCCGGCATCCGATCACTTTCCATGTGGGCAGCGACACCGCCTTACCTGTCAGGGAACCCGTTCCCGAAGGCGGTCCTCACCATTGTCGAGAAGATCTCCGACATCACAAACCTCCATATCGACACGTCCGAATTGATCACGATCGACGCCGAATACACCCAGAAGGTGGACGATGCCCTTGAAGAGGCGGGTTCGGACGTCAATGAATACCTCGAAGAGATCGAGTCCTATGACGAGCCGCTTCTCGGTTCTCTGATGTCATCGTGGAGTCCGGTGGATGCGCCGGGAGCGTCGCTTGATCCCGACAATGCTGACGCTCTTGTAGACGAAATCGTCAAGTTCCTCGAAGGCGATTCGTAAGCACCGTGAGCGAACTCGAACTCGTCAAGACCCTGCATCTCGTCGCCGCCGCCACTTGGACGGGAGGTCTCATCATCCTCGGTTTCCTCGTCTCGGCGATCCGTTCTGCAACCGACGATCGGTCCGTGCTCCAGGCAACGGCGAAACGATTCTCAGTCGTGTCTTGGGTCGCGATGGCAACCGCTCTCGCAACGGGGGTACGGCTCTACTTCATCGACAAGGCCCAGCCGGAGTACTTCTTCTTGAAGTGGAACCTCATCACGATCGTGATTGTCGTTGCCCTTGTGCACCAGTTCACAGCCAGGAGGACCCCGCCTGCGATCCGGGGCATCATGCAGGCATTCATCCTGCTGCTCTCAATCGGGATCTTCGCCGCCGCTGTCGCGCTTCCGTACTAGGTCAAGAGAACCCGCCTTGTCGGGTCTCCAACCCTCCGCGCCGCTCGGGTGGTTCGGGATCGGCGAACTACACTGTCTCCCCATGACACTCAGGGTGGTGGTAGCCGAAGACAACGTGCTGATGCGCGAAGGCATCGCCGCGGTGTTGGCGCTTCATACCGATTTCGACCTGGTCGCTTTGTGCTCCGACTACGACGAGCTGCTGGAAGCGGTTGCAGACCATGATCCCGACGTCGTCGTCACGGATATCCGCATGCCCCCGACGCAAACCGACGAGGGCATCCGAGCCGCCATTCAGATGCGCGAGGATCGACCCGACATCGGGATCGTTGTGCTCAGCCAGTTCGTCGAACCCGACTATGCGATCCATCTCTTCGCTGGCGGTTCGAACGGGCGCGCGTACTTGCTGAAGGAGCGGGTGGCCAATCCGGACGAACTGGCCGCGGCCATTCATCGCGTCCACGAAGGCGGCTCCGTCATCGACCCGCAGGTCGTTGATGCACTGATCAACGCTCGGTCACCGGAAACGCCGACTGCCATCGACCGCCTGACCGAGCGCGAAGCAGAGGTGCTGTCGCACATGGCCCAGGGCAAGAGCAACGCTGCAATCGGCGACGACCTGTTCATCTCACCCCGGTCAGTCGAGAAACACATCAACTCGATCTTCATGAAGCTCGATCTGACCCAGGAATCCGACAGCAATCGACGGGTCCGTGCAGTTCTGGTGTACCTCTCGGAGTCACGCTGAGGTGGTGCTAGCCCCACCCGAAAGAACAAAGGTGGCACGCTCGCAACTCGGGTCGGATTGGTACATCATGGTGGGGTGGAAACAACAACTGGGAACGTGCGCGTATTGATTGTCGACGACCAGATGCCTTTCTTGGAGGCGTCTCGCATGGTTGTTGATATGACTGATGGGTTTGACGTCGTTGGCGAGGCGGCGAACGGCCTCGAAGCAATCGAACTCGTCGAACAACTCAATCCCGATCTCGTCCTCATGGACGTTCAAATGCCAGGCATCGACGGTATCGAGACGACCCGAAGAATCCGCGCACTCCCCGATGCCCCCGCGGTCGTCGTGATGTCGACGCACGAATCCGGGGACTACGACAGTGTGGCGATCGCCGCCGGAGCGGTCGGCTTCGTTCCGAAGTCACAGTTCGGATTCGACACTCTCGCAGAGATGTGGGCGCTCGCGGATCCGAGCTAAACGGAGGCGGATTCCCTGACCGGTACGGATCCGGTGACGACGGTTCCGTTCCCTGGGCTTGAGACAATGGTCCATGATCCGCCGATGGTGTCGATGCGATCACCAATTCCATTCAGACCCATCCCGCGGTTGACAGTTGCCGAGTCGAACCCGGCCCCGTCATCTCGCACCTCGAACCGAAGGTCACCGTCGTCCTCCCAAAGCCTGACGCCCGCGCGTGATGCGTGGGCATACTTGGCGGTGTTCTGAAGCGCCTCCAAGATCGAAAAGTACACAGCGGACTCGACGCCGCGTGGGTACCGACCGATCCCATCCGGTTCCAGTTCAACAGGCACGGCGGCCCTGCGGATTTCCTGCGAAAGTGCGACTGCGAGACCTTCGGCCCCAAGCAGCGGCGGATAGATCCCAGCGGCGAAATCGCGCACTGCCTTGATCGCATCCGCTGTCTGGGACTCGATATCTGCAAGCACTGTGGCGGTCTTGTCAGCACCAGCCTTCTCCGCCAACATCCTGATCGGTCCAAGCTTCACCTTCACCGCGACCAACTGCTGCTGAGGGCCACTATCGAGATCATGCTCCAAACTCCGCCTCGCCTCATCAGCAGCCGACACAACACGATCACGAGAACGCTGAAGATCCTTCACCTGACGACGCAACGTTGCCGTCAGCTGGCTATTGCGCAACGTCAACCCCAGCCCATCCACAAGGTTCTCAAGAAGCTCAATCTCAGGTGGCGAAAACGACGAGCCCCTGGCATTCACGAGCGAGATTCCACCGAGGAGCTCACCGTCATGGAACACCGGCAACGACACATCCGCATCCGGATCGCCAAACACCTCGTCGTCGATACGCCGAGACACATCGCTCTCTGGCCACGTCGACACACGCTCAAAACCTGACCCTGAACGGACCCACAGGTTCGCCTCAACCGCCCCCGTCCCATCCACAATCAAATGAGGAATCCGACCCAAAACATCCGAATCCGACTCCTCCGCAGCACGATGAGAGAACCGAGCCAAAACCTCATACGGCGTTGCACGCTTCCCATACACCAACCAGTTCGCCCACATCTCAACCCTGGCACGCACCGGCTGAAACGCAATCGCCACAGCTGCCGTCGCAGCGACCGACAAACCAAAACTCGCACCATCGCCGCCGCCGAGCAACTCCCCGATGCCCACCACTATTAACACGTACACACCACCGATGAACACAGCAAGCAAGCCGAACGCAATCGACCGAGAAATGATCACGTCGATCTCGTACAGGTGGAACTTGGCGATCGCGATTCCGAACGAAAGCGGAACGAGGAGGAACGACAACAACGAGAGCGTCTGGAGGCCGAGGACCCAGGTTGGGTAGCCGGCGTCGAACCAGCTCCGGTCGACGCTGTTTGTCACCTTGGATCTGGTCGAAAGCGAGCGAGACGGCCAGGGTGACAACCCACACGGCCACGATCCATGCGCCAGCGAACGCTATCCAGCGCATTTGGAGACGCTGGAGCGACCCCGATCGTCGATAGCGAACGATCAACGACCCGACGCTCACCACCATCGCGATCGGGAGGAGAGCGAGTCAGGGGGACCAGCGCTGCGGTCCATCCGACGTAGTACGGATTGGGACCACCGACCTCGCGGACTTCCGACGACGTGGAGACAACGATTGCCACCACGATGGGCATCACGATGCAGAACCACGAGAAGGGTTGCCATCGCCGCGACACCAATTCCCCGTCGGGAAACCGCAGGAGGAGGTGGATGGTCATCAGCGACAAGGGGATGACCCAGGACCCATCGAACGGAACGGTCGAGGGCGACGGCCCACGCCAGCGCGGTGAAGAGCAGCAGCTGGGCTTCGACATTGTCCGACTGACGAATTGCCACGAAACCGCCAACAACGAGAAATGACAGCGGGAGCAGGACGGCCACGAGGTCCCCCGCGGTGGGGGCGGTGAACGCTTCGAAGACGATCAACCCTCCCGTGACGGCGATGACGGCGTACTGGAGCCGGAGCGATCGCACGCCTCCGGACGTACGGCCGGACGGTCGATCTACCGTGGTCCGTCTCGATCAGCGCGTGGCTCGATGCGTTCGGTTTGCTCATGCGGAGACCACCAACGGTGCGCTCGGCACGATACCGGTCACACGTTGCCCGGTGGCCTTACTCGTGATGGCGTAAGCACCCCGCCGAGAGCGTCGATACGGTCGGTGATCGAAACGAGGTCACCGGGAGCCACATCCACATCGACAACGAACCGAACCCGGTCGTCGCTGCCATCCAACGAGATGCCTGCCAGAGTGGCACCGGCGTCGACGGCGTCGGTGACCGTGCCCAGGACAGCGAAGTAGACGCTCTCCTCTACCGAGCGCTCGTAGCGATCCAACCGGGTAACAGCAATGTCAACGGGCATCGAGATGGTTCGCCTCGCCGCATTGAGTGCCGCCGCGAGACCCTCCGCCTCGAGAAGCGGCGGGTAGATGCCGTGGGCAACCGCTCGCATGCCGTCGACAGCCTGCTGCGTCGTGTCGGCGAGACTCCGTAACGATGGTGGCGACGTGCTCCGCGCCCTCACGTTCGGCAAGCGTTCGAGCGATTCCGAGTTTGACCTTGAGGGCAACAACCTGTTGCTGCGCACCGTCATGGAGGTCGCGCTCCAGCCGGTGGCGCTCGGCATCGTGGGCGGCGACCAGGCGTCGACGCGACAGCGCGGAGTTGCTCGGCACGTTCGGCGAGCTCCGCATTGAGGCTGATGTTGCGCAAGAGCCCGCCGACCCCCGCCGCCACGTCGTTGAGCAACTTGTCGTCGGCGTCGGTAACTGGGTCCCCCTTGGCTTTGGTGATGCTCAGTGCTCCGAGTACCTCGCCCCGGTATCGAACGGGGACCACGCGATCGCCCGGGAGTGCAGCCCGATGCTCCGCATCGGTGGCAGGCAACGGGGCGGAGATCTTCGAGCGCCTCGAACGGCGCAGCGGACCGAGGCAGCACCGCATCGCCGACAACAAGCCACAGCACGACCTCGGACGCTCCAGTGCCTTCGCCGATCGAGGGCGGTGAGCTGAGTGAGCGCATCGTCGGGGTCGCTCGTCCCGCGAGCCGCGCCGTGGCGTTCGACAGCACCTCGTACGGTGTTGCCCGCCTGCCGTACACCAACACGTTCGCCCAGTGCTGGACACGGCGACGCAGCGGTTCGAAAGCCACCGCCACGATCGCGACCGCGGCGATCGACAAGGCGAGGTTCGGTTCGTCACTGCTTCCAACCAGCGAACCGATACCGACCACGATCAGTGCATATACACCCGTGATGAAGGCGGCGAGAACGCCGTACGTGACGGTCTTGGAAATGACGACGTCGATGTCATAGAGCCGATACTTCGTGATGGCGATGCCGTATGACGCCACGAGAGCTGACTGTGCGACGAGACCACCAGCGGCATCGACGATCGGGACGCCGGGAAGTTGCCACCGACCACGAGCGAGAAGACATAGACGCCTCCACCGAACGCGATCCAGCGAATCTGGCTGCGTCTCGACACCCAGACTCCGGCGATAGCGCACGACCAGCGACGCCACCGACGCCACGGCAGCCATGGACGCGAGTGCGAATCCGGCATCGTTGAGGGACCCGAGGATGCCCGGAACGGTGGTCTCCGCAGAGCTGACCGGCAACGTGCTCCAAGGGTTCTGGGCGACAGCCGTGGCCGTGTGGCGAGAGCGATCGCGAGGATGCTCCACCCGCCCACCCACTTCCACCGTGGAGTGCGGCGGGTGACCGTTCGGGAACAGCAACAGACCGAGGGTGAGCGGGAGCCAGAAAGCGGGCACCACGGTCCAGAACCTGAACGACACCGCAAAGGACGCGACCGTTGGGAGATCGGCAGGGCTCAGCTGCTCGAACTCGCAGAAGGTCAGGCCGGGCAGCGAGCGTTCGTGATCCAGACGGCGGCGCCAGCCCGGACGGTGAAGAGCGCTGCGAACACTGCCGCCCACGCGATGGCCCAGACCGATCCGTTGCGACTCTGTGTAGGAATCATCAACCAGGTGAGGACTCCCAGCATGATGGCGAGCGCGCCGAAGTTGAGAGCGAGTGAGTCGATGAGGAAGTCCCATCCGCCAACCACGACGAGGGCGACCATTCCCACCAAGCGCCGAGAATCAGCGAATCATCTCCGAGAAGACGCGTGCCACCCTGGCGGGTTCCGACATCGAGCCGTCGCCGGCGCTCACGCTGGCCGCCTTGGGAACCGGTACCCACCGACCGGGGTCTCCCTGCCCTTGACGATTGCGGCTTTCAGCTCATCGGAACCGGGTCGATCCTCGAGGGCGTCCCACGTAGGTTGGCTGAGAACGGTCTCTCCCGGTTCTGCCCACTGCTGCAGTCGCTGGGTGAGGTTCACGGTGTCTCCGACGAGGGTGTACTCGAGGCGCTCTTCGGAGCCGAGAAGGGCGGCGGCGACAAGCCCCGTCGACACGCCGATGCCGAGCCCGAATGGTTCCTTGCCCTCGGCCTTCCAGTGGGCGTTGAGCTCGTGCTGGGCGCTGTGCATGGCGACCGCGGCCTGCACGGCGAGCGATGCATGGTCGGCCTGAGCGACTGGAGCGCCGAATACTGCCATGACGGCATCGCCGACGAACTGCATCACGGTGCCGCCGTGTCCGAGGATGGCTCCGTTCATCGCCGACCGGTGCGAATTCAGCTGACCGGCCAGCACGCTCGGATCGGCGTGCTCGGCGATCGTCGTGTAGCCGCGGATGTCCGACATGAGCACGGTGACCGTGAGTTCCTCGGTCTCACCGGGTTGGCGCCCGCCTTGAAGATCTGTGCTGCAACGCCTCCCGGGAGCAGCCGGCTCAGGATTCCCCCTGTTCCTTGCGGTCGACGATCGCCTTCTGGAGCGACCGAAGCCGTTTCAAGCTGTCGGCGCTGCCTGCCGTGAGGCCTTCGGCGAGTCGCTTGAAGAGATCCTCGATGGCTACATCCGCTGCCGCCGGCGTCGTATGCAGATGTCCCGCGATGGCGTTGATGGTGCGGCCCTCAGCGACCATTTGAAGGAGTTCCTCCTCTCCCGATGAGAAGGCAGCGTCCTGCCGAGCCGGCGTGGTGAGCCCATCGACGATCTTCGGGTCGAGCACCGATCCACCCGCAGCGACCGCGCTTACAGCACGGACGAGCTGGTTCCCTTCACCGACGCGGTCCTTGAGGAGGTAGGCGTAGCCGGCCGCACCATCCGAGAGCAGCGATATGGCGTAATCGGCGTCATCGAATTGGGAAAGGATCACGATGCCCGTTCCCGGATGGCGCCTCCGCACCTCCTTGGCGGCTTCGATCCCCTCGCGCGAAAAGTTGGGGGGCATGCGAATGTCGGTGACGACGACGTTCGGATTGGTCGACTCCGCTCCAGCGACGAGTCCGTCGAAGTCGGCAGCCTGCCCGACGATTTCCAGATCCTCTTCGAGATCGAGCAGCGCCTTGACGCCTTCCCTCACGATGAGGTTGTCGTCGGCGAGAAACACCGAAATGGTCAACGCAGTCCTCCCCAATCGCGCGAGTGTACGTGTGTGCATTCTCCCCCGCTCGGCCCTCCTATCCATTGTGCAGACGCGAGGTCTTGGTGGGGCTGGCACCCGTTTGCCTGCGGCCACCACGCTGGTTCCGCGGTCAGGAGATGACACGCTCGCGGGGTCACAAGGAGGACACCTATGCGCTATGAATCATCAGTCACCTCCGTTTCTTGGATTCCCTCTGAAGCGATGACGGGGCCACTCCGCGTCCCGGTCGACATCGGGATCGGCCACTACGATGCCCCACTTCCCGCGCACATCGACGACCTCGAAGCACTGCGGCTGCCGACCGACTTCGGTTTGCGAACGAGCTGCGGGCGTGGATCGAAGTGGACGACGGCCGTGTGGTCGATGCCGGCTACTCGGCGGGCGGCCACATGGGATCGACGACGCTCGCGATCGGTCTCGGGAAGTATCACCATCCCCGCGGTTTCGTTCCCGGACCTTCGGGCCGAGCCGGTCGTCACCGCCACCACGGCGACGTTCAGACAGACGACAGGTGGCCGCACCGGGCGCCCCTCCCTCGGACGAATCAGGCGGCCGCCATTCCTCAAGATCGTCTCGCCAACCGTGTGGACCACCCTCACGTTGACGCTGCGCACAGACGGGTCGCACACCCACGCCGTCGCCGGTGCGTCCAAGATGCCGAGACACTGGATCTACGACGACAGCAACGATCTCGTCGCCAAGAGTGGAATGATCGACTTCAAGGGCTGGACTCAGGAGAGCTTCGGCGACAACACGCCGTGGGGCGATGTTGATTCCCCGGCCATCGTGACCGCAGTCGAGACTCAGCTCGAACGGCAACTCTCGGTCCAGATCATGAGGGAACCGGCAAGAAGCCGAAGATCCGGAAGCTCGCTGCCGGCGCGACCCTCACCGAGCAGGGAGATCCCGGGAGCGAGCTGTACCTCCTCCTCGACGGAGTGCTGTCCGTGGAGGTTGGCGGACATCGCGTTGCCGAAGTTGGCCCCGGATCGATTCTGGGCGAACGCGCCCTCATCGAGGGGGGAGTTAGAACCTCGACGCTTCGGGCTACGACACCGGTGACGGTGGCCGTAGCCGCAGCGCCGGATATCCAAACATCCGTACTCGAACAACTTGCGTCGGTTCACCAGACGCGAGGCCGCAGGCGCCTAACCGCCATGCACCATTCCCCCGAAAGGATCATCCATGAAAGACACACAGCGGCCCGCACACGCGCGTGCCGAGACAACCGGACTCGTCGTGACTTGCAGCTGCGTTCCTCGTTCTGGTACTTCTGATCGTTGTTCTCCTCGACGGCGAGGACGTCGCGATATTCGTCGTTCTAACGGCAGACGTCGGCCGCGTCGCGTTCCTGGCTCATCGGTCTGACACGCAACGGGCCCGGTCACTCGGTCTCGTCGGTACAGTCCTGTCGTTGATGGGGTTCTTTCTTCGATTCGGTCTGCTCCAGGTATTCAGATCCCGATCGAATTCACGGTCGCCGTTGCCTATGTCATGGGCATCGTGCTGTCGCTTGTCGGTGGAATCCGGGCGATCATCGCCAGCCGCAAGGGCGAGGAAGGCCCGACCTCGGTCGAGACTCGTCTGCCCCGCATCGTCGTAGGGATCGTCGGCGTGGCAGCGGTCGTGTCTCTGTTCGGCTTCATCTTCACCCGTCAAGACGTCCCAGACAGCGAGGCCGAAGGTGCCACGGTCATCGACATGGTCAAGTTCGATTTCGACCCGGAGAGCACGACCACACCAGCGGCGAGCAAGCTCTTGATCACCAATTCCGATCCCTTCGTGCACGACTTCACACTCGGGGCTCTCGATATCGCTGTGACGGTTGGGCCGCGAGGAGAAGCGCTTGTCGACCTCACGGATGCGTCACCTGGCACCTACGAGTACCTCTGCACTCTGCACTCGGACGGAACTTCCGGAATGATGGGCACCTTGGTGGTGAACGGCTAGACACCCCAGGTGTGGGACTTGTCAAGCTGCTTTTGTGGTGATGGCGGGTTGGCGGTGTGCCCAGGCGGTGTCTTCGTCATACACGATGTCGTGTTCGAGGCATCCGTGGAGGATCCCAACAAGTCGGTTTCCCAGCACGCGTAGGGCTTGGTGGTGGAGATCACCGTTGGCACGCCGCTCGTCGTCGAACGCTCTGCATCCCTTGCTTTGGCTAATTGCGCAGAACGCCCATTGGTCGATGGCGTCATAGAGACGCCGGTTCCTGACGTAGCGGGCCAACACGACACGTTTGGTTCCTGACGCCCGAGTGATCGGCGACGTCCCTGCATAGTTTCTGCGAGACTTCGCATCGGCATAGCGGTTCGGGTCGTCCCCGAACTCGCCGAGTACCCGGGCACCGAGTATGACACCGAGTCCAGGCTGGGAACGGATGATGTCGGTGTCCGGGTGCTGCTCAAAATGGGTTTCGAGTTCCGTTTTGAGTCCTTGGATCTGGTCGTTGAGTTCTCCAATGATCCTGACCGCTGCCTTCGTCGTTGCCGCAACGCGTCGACCACAGCTGGGGATGTTTGGAGCTGTCTGTTACGCAACGCTGCTTGGATCGTCTCGCTACGAGTATCGAGGTTCCGTTGCCGGCCGCCACGCTTGAGGGCGGCTTTGATCTGAGACCGGGTCAGGGACCGGCCCTGTGCAGGTGTGGGAGCCCGTTCCAAGACAGCCAACGCGTCGGGATGAGCCAAGTCGCTGAACGCTTCTAAGGCCCCCGGATAGTATTCGCGCAGCGCTGAACGCAACATGTTGGTATGCCGGTTCCTCACCCAGATCAGGTTCTGATGACCCCGCGCCAACACTTTGATAGCTTCAGCCAAGTCACTGTCACCAGCAACCGGGCGATGATTGTGCCTATCGGTACGCACGAGATCGGCAAGCAACTTGGCGTCACCAGGATCAGACTTGGCACCTGAGACGGTGTGCCGGTCCCGGTAACGTGACACCGCCAACGGGTTGATTGCATACACCTGATAGCCACCAGCAACCAGGGCATGGACCCACGGCCGCGATCGGTTTCGATCCCAATCACAACATCAGCGGGATCATCGACATATCCAGCAACAAGGTCATGGAACGCGCCGATCCCTTCCAAACCCTCACTAAGCCGCCGGTACCCCAACTGGTCACCGGCTTCATCCATCACATAAACGTCGTGGTGGGCCTCAGCCCAGTCGTCACCAACAAAAATCATCGTCATCAATCCTCCATTTCGCCGTCTGTCCTCAGAGCCGAAGGGAACCCGGCCGCAACCTAATGGATCAGTGCTCAATGGCACGACACCCCATGAGCGCTCAAGGGCAACCCTCACCAACCGACCGGGGCACGATCTAGCCTTAGGAATCAAAGCTCCCGGAACTGGCAGTGCTCACCGGTCAGCGGCTCGGCAACCAGCCTGCCACAAACAGACCGGTCAACCCCCATTAGGCACTGGTAGACGGAACGCAGGTGCCACAATCCGGCAATGGCTGAATATGACGCGGTAGTAGTTGGAGCTGGCCCGAATGGATTGGCATCGGCGTTGGAGCTGGCCCGAGCAGGTCGGAAGGTCCTGGTCATTGAGGGGTCCAAGTCGATCGGCGGAGGCAGCAGAACCAGCGAGTTGACGCTTCCAGGGTTCCACCACGATGTGTGTTCGGCAATTCATCCGATGGGAGTCGCCTCGCCGTTCTTCCGATCCATCGGTGTTGGCGATTGGATCCACCCTGACATCCCAGCAACCCACCCGCTCGGCGACGGTCGCGTTGCGATCTTGCACCGCAGTCTCGAGGAGACAGCGACAGGCCTAGGCGCCGACGGTCACAGATACCGACAGCTGATCGCGCCGCTCGTCGGGCAGGCCGACGTGCTGATGGACCAGGTACTTGGCCCGATGTCCGTGGCACCTCGACATCCCCTCACGCTCGCACGGTTCGGCCTCCCTGGATTGCTCCCGGCTTCCACGCTTGCGAAGTCGTTCAAGACCGAAGAAGCACGAGCACTGTTCGCGGGTCTGGCTGCGCACGCCATCGCGCCATTCAGTTCCGTCCTGACCGGTGCCGTGGGAACGCTGTTCGCCATCGTGGCGCATGCCTACGGCTGGCCCCTAGTGAGAGGCGGATCGCAGCGCCTCATCGATCAACTTGCTGCTGAGATCGTGAAGCTCGGCGGCACCATCGAAGTCGACCAGATGGTCGACGGATTCGACCAGTTGCCGTCATCGCCCGTCGTCATGCTCGACGTTATGCCGAACGCTGCGGAGCGCATCGCAGGTGAGCGTGCCAACCCATCAGCGGTCCGGCGGTTGTCCAAGCGCAGACATGGCACCGGGGTCTTCAAAGTCGACTGGGCGCTAGATGGACAGATCCCTTGGATCGACGATGCAAGCGGTCGTGCCGGAACGGTCCACGTCGGTGGCACCTTCGAGGAAGTAGCTGCTGCCGAGGCTGCAGTCCATGCAGGTGAACACTCGGAACAACCCTTCGTCATCGTTGCCCAGCAGTCTCTCTTTGATCCGAGCCGGGCGCCCGACGGGAACCACACGGCGTGGGGATACTGTCATGTTCCGTTTGGCTCCGATCAGGACATGACCTCGGCCATCGAAGCCCAGATCGAACGGTTCGCTCCGGGTTTCCGGGACCAGATTCTTGCCCGACACACGATGGGGCCATCGGACTACGAGCAATACAACCCCAATAATGCCGGCGGCGATATCGCCGGTGGCGCGTTCTCGGTCGGCCGAATGTTGCAGTTCGGTCTACGCCGTCCGTACCGTCTAGGTGATGGCGTCTACCTCTGCTCCTCCGCCACTCCTCCCGGTGGCGGCGTCCACGGCATGTGCGGATATCACGCTGCGAGGGCTGCTATCCGAGAATTCGGGTGGTGACTCGGCCATCGCCGATCAGATACGTTCTGACGCTCCGTGATATCGAGCGCCACCACTCACATGTCAACCAGCCAGAGTGGCAAGCAGCCTTTCCACATCGTCATCCGTTGTGTGGAGATGGGGGGCGATTCGGATTGAGTCCCCTCGGACACTGACGGAGATGCGATTCCTCCGAAGGAGATCGGCGATGTCCGTTGGCAACCCGCCCGGGTGTCTTATACCGATGAGATGCGGAGATCGCTGGTCAGAGGGTGCGGCCGTCCACCCAGCATCGGCCGCTCCCGCGGCAATTGCGTTGGTTCGGCCGCGAAGCGTTTCGGCGACGTTTGCAACCCCCCACTCGTCGATCTGGGTCATCGCGGCATTCGACATGGCAACGCCGACGAAGTTCGAGCGCTCACCAACATCGAACCGGCGAGCCCCGTCCTCGTAAACATCGGTGTAGTCGACAAGTCCAGCAAAGTCCTCGGCACCCTTGCGACCGATCCAACTCTCCTCAAGAGGGACCCCGGACCGGTGCTGGGGGGCAACCCACAGATAGGCCAGGCCATAGAAGCCGAGCTGCCACTTGTACCCGACGGAGTACACGAAGTCGGGCTGCACGGACTCGACATCGAGTGGCATCGCACAGAATGACTGCGACGCATCGATACACAGCGCTGCCCCAACAGCCCTCGCAGCGTTCCCCACCGCAACCAGGTCAACGATCGAGCCGTCTGTCCAATGGCAATTGGGAACCGTCACGACCGCCGTGCGATCGTCGATGGCGTTGAGTATTCCTGCAGTCCAGCCATCGGGCGTACGAGGAACCTTGACGATCTCGCCACCCTCGGCTGCGACCTTGGTCCTCCACGCGTACACGTTCGACGGGAACTGCTCATCAAGCGTCACCACCGTCCGCCCCTTGCCGATAGCAAGGTTCCTGGCAGCGGTCCCTGCGCCGTAGGAGATCCCAGGGATGAGGGCGACACCCTCGGCGTCGGCGTTGAACGTCCGGGCGACGAGTCGCCTGAGGTTCTCGACTGGCTCAAAAAAGGCCTCTGGCGCCACCTCCCAAGGCCGGCCGGTCAACGCCACCGAATCCTCCCCGGCCTTGGCAACCGAATGCAGCCTCGGCCCGAAGTAGGCGGAGTTCAGATAGGTAATGTCTGCAGGGACATCAAAGAGATGTGATTGGTCGCGAAGCATCCCCGCATTCAAGCAGCGACGGGTACATCCCCTGCCCGACGCTCACCTGACGTGGACACTCCCCGGCCAGCCGGCACCCTGTCCTGTTCTCACTCGGAGTCAGGGCGTCGAGACTGCGCACAGTTCATCGAGAGCCACCGGGGCCCCCGTGGCCCCGCCATTGCTGTTGACCTATGGCTATGGAGTTGGCGGTGCAGTTACACAGATCGCCCACACCACTGCCCTCCATGCTTCGGTGGTACCGGGATTGTCATACATGCGAGCATGCCACGCGGTGTCAGAACTCGGATAGCTTTGGAACACAGCCCCTGCCCGGTCAGGAACGTTGGCGGTCACACCGCCACCGGTGAGCACCTTGCCCGGAGGACAGACGACGAACGCATGTTTGTCGGTTGTCCCGTCCTCGACGCTCGTGCCAGACACCATCTCCCAACCGCTCAATCCGTCGACACCATTCTTTCCCGCTGGGCCTTGTGGGCCTTCGAGGTCCACTTCTTCAGCGAATCTGCGGAACATCGCAGCGATCTGGCCGCGGGTGATCGGTTCATCAGGGCAGTAATTCTGATCATCACACCCCATCGTGATCCCGTTGCCGAACAGCCACGCAATATCGTCGTGGAACGTGTGGTCATCGGGCACGTCATCAAAGATGTGGGTAGCAGAAGCCACCGCAGGGACAGCCACCACCAGTGCCACCACCGTCAGCATTATCCGGCCGCGGCCCCTCAATAGATCCCTCAGCATGGTTCCTCCTTCCAAGCCCGACCGTTCCCGGGCCATGTCGCGTCCTTGTCACGGCAGAGGAACCAACAAGACCGAGAGGTCGCCATTCGACGAGGAAGGGACTGCCGTCGCGATCGAGCTCTGAGCCCTCCTACCGGAATCTGACTCTACAGAAGCACCCCTGACGATGCTTCACAGACCGAGCGCGAATGAGTCCGGGTGTTGGGTACACCCGGACTCATCGGGTATCGATCTTCCGTTGGATCTTCTAAGCCGTGACGCAGATCGCCCACACGGTCATGTTCCACCAGGTGGTCGGGAATGGATACGTGGCTCTTACCTCCCACGTGTTGTCGTCCTTCGGGTAGGTGATCTCTACCCTGGACCAGCTTTCGACACCTCCACCAGTCACTACCTTGCCAGGTGGGCAGTCGACACTGTGCGTCATGGCGCCCTGACCGTACCCGGAGGTGGAAGACACTCTCTCGTATCCGCTGACACCAATTGAGGCGGGAGGAACGACATTGTCAGCGAATCGGTGCAGCATTGCAGCCATCTGACCTCGCGTGACAGGCTTGTCAGGGCAGTAGTTCTGGGTATCGCATCCCTGGGTGACGCCTTTCTCTGCCAACCAAGCAATGTCGTTGTGAAACGGGTGATTGTTACTCACATCGTCAAAGACGTGTGATGCAGACGCCACAGCCGGGATTGCTACCAACAACGCAACGAGCGCAAGCACAAACCGTGCCCGCCCCTTCAATAGGTTCCTCATCGTGGGTCCTCCTCCCGGCCCCAAGTTGGGCCAGATCGCGTGTCGAATACTCGGTACGGGACTCGACAACACCGAATGAGTCGGCATCAACAAAAAGAGGACGGACTCACAACCGATGTCGTAGAACCCACCTACCAGAATCTGACTCTACCGAAGGACACGGGATCGTGCTGACGAAGCAGACCAATGAAGAAAGGGTGCCCTTGGCGGGCACCCTTTCTCAATGAATTGGCGAGCTCTACTTCTTGCGCTTGTGCCTGTTGGCCTTGAGACGCTTGCGGTATTTGTGCTTGCTCATCTTCTTACGACGCTTTTTGATCAGCGAACCCATTCAGGTGACCCCTCACTTGAGAATCAGGATGTTCGTGCGGAACATCCGTCTTCCGGGGGCCGCACGCGTTATCCACAGGATACGTCGATTCGTTGCGCAGCGACACCGTGCATCGTTGCTCAACCTCCAACAAACCTGATTCGTTGCCCTCATCCCAAACCATCTGAACACGATGGCGCGGTATCATCCGCTGATGCTGCCAGTCATCGGAATCCCTGCTCGCGCAAAGCACATTGATTCCATCGGATCCACGCTGCGGGCCTATTTGGTGTTCCAGACCTACACCAACAGCATCTTTGCGGCAGGTGCGATCCCCATCATGCTGCTACCGGTCGAAGATGATGACCTCGACCAGGTACTTGACATGGTCGATGGTCTCATGCTCACGGGCGGAGGCGACATTTCACCCGAACGGTACGGCGCCACAAGGCACGAAACGGTCCGCGATGTCGACGACGAGCGGGACCGATTCGAGATCCAGCTCGTGCACAAGGCCCATGACCTCAAGCTCCCAACCATGGCGATTTGCCGCGGGCTCCAGATCGTCAACGTTGCTTTCGGAGGAACCCTGATCCAGGACCTCCCGTCGCACACCGGTGCCAGCGGGCACGACATAATCGGCGACGGCGCCTATGAGCCGCATTCGATTGTGCGGATCGAGCACGACTGCGCCATCGCCCAGGTCATCGGGGCAGGAGATCATTGGGTGAACTCGATTCATCATCAAGCGGTTGAAGGACTGGGCAACGGCATACGCGTCGTTGGTGCTGCATCCGACGGAACCGTCGAAGCAATCGAACACGAGGACTCCGAGTGGCCGATGATTGCGGTCCAATGGCATCCTGAGTTTCTCGGTGTACGTAAGCACGGACCAAGCGCCGAACTGTTCCGCTCCTTCATCGAATCCGCAGCGAAATACCGCACGGACCGCTGAACATGGCGGCACACGTCCTCTTCGTGTGCACGGGCAACATCTGCCGATCTCCACTCGCCGAACACCTGGCCCGACGGCAATGGGACGGCCAAGACATCGTCGTTTCGAGCGCGGGAACCCACGGGCTCCCTGGCCTCCCGGCAACAAGCACGATGGTGGCTGCTGGAACAGAACTCGGTATCGACCTCAGTCGCCATCGTTCGAGGGACATCACAACAGTCGACCAACCCGACACGGCTCTCTGTATGGAGGAACACCAGGTGGCTGCCGCGCAGGCACGCTTTCCTTCGATGGATCCAGATCGGATTCGACTCCTCGATGCCGCCGGAATCCCTGATCCATACGGAATGACCCTCGAACGCTACAGAGTCACCGCGATCCAGATCAAGGCTGCGATTGATGCGTTGGATCCAGCTGAGGTTGGGGGGCGGACGTCGGACGTCGGACGTCAGAACGTCGAGATCGGCAGAAGGCAGGCTGAAAGCCGCAAAGGCTCGCAGGCTCTGCGGCCCCCCTGCTCCTCGCTGCGTCCCCCTGCAAGCGGGGGGACGGTCTAGATCAAGCCCTCGGTGTCTACCGGAAGGGCGAGGACCTCGCCTTTGGTTCCAAGGACACCGGCCATTGCGCCGATCACTCGGCCTTTCGTTTCGGCGGTAGCGAAGGCGAGCGCACTCGGTCCGGCCCCTGACCAGCAGACGTGAACCGCGCCAGCGGCGCGAGCAGCGACCATCAGCTCCGCAGTGATAGGCGAAAGATCGGCTCTGGGAGCCTCGTGGAGTTCGTCGCCAGCTGCCTGCCCGAGAGTTTCGGGGTTGCCACTGGCAAGTCCTTCGATCAGGAACGCAAGGCGCGCAAGTGATCTCACGACAACCTCCCTTGACACTTCGGTTGGGAGGGCATCACGAGCATCGCAGGTACGGAGGTGGACATCGGGAATCCCAACCACCGGGTGAAGTGAGGCGTGAAGGTCGAGACGCTGGATACCCGAGGGTGTCGCTGCGACAAACCCGCCAAACACCGCAGCTGCTGCGTTGTCGGCATGACCCTCGATCTCGGTCACGATCTCGAACACTCGCTGGCGAGCATCCGTTATCCCTACCACCTTGAAGGCTGCCGCCGCAACAGACGCGGTGACCGCCGACGACGACCCAAGACCGCGGGATCTGGGAACCTCGTTGTTGAGTGTCACATGCATCGGCTGATCGACCGCGGCGGCCACAGCGCGGTGGATCATGTCGCCGGGATTGAGGCGCGAAGTACGATTCCGCTCTGTCAACGTCATCCGAGACGCTGGCTCGGCGGTTGCGGTACAGCGCAGCTGAAGGGCAAGTGCAAGCATGTCGAAGCCTGGACCGAGATTGCCTGACGAGGCCGGAGCAGAGGCCGAACCCATCATCGGGTTGGCTCAATGAAGATGCGGGTTGCAGCCGGCACCGCAGAAACGATTGATGCCTCAACGGCAGCAATGGCCGCGACCTCGTCTGCACCCTCGTCGAAAGCCACATCTGCATTGACAAGGACCTCATTGGGTCCGAGCTGCATCGTGAGGATGCGATCTACATGGTTCACTGCTCCAACCGACAAGATCGCCACGCGAATCGCGGTGCGGTCCTCCCGCGTTGCAGCCTCCCCCTCAAGCAGCGCCTTCATCTCACGTGCAATCACAAAGGCGACAATACCGAGGAGGACGCCGATGAGAACTGAGGCGAGCCCATCCCAGACCGCGTTGTCCGTGATTTCGGCAAGGACAAGACCGGTTGCCGCGATCACAAGACCCACCACCGCCGATGCATCTTCAAAAACGACGATGATCAGGGCCGGATCCTTCGAACTCCGGATGGTGCGCCACACACCGCGCGATCCTCGATGCTTGTTGAACTCCTTCACCGCCGGTCGGAACGCTATGAAAATCTCGAAAACGGCGGCGATTGCAAGCACAACGAGCGAAAAAACGAGCCCGTCGCCATGGTGCTCGTCAGCGTGATAGATGCGCTGCCAACCGATGAAGATCGACCAGGCCGAACCACCCACGAACAGCATGATGGCGACCATGAAGGACCAGAAGTAGATCGCCATGCCCCGGCCGTACGGGTGTTTGACCGAAGGCGCGTAGCGTGAGACAGCCTCGCCCCTCAGCAAGAACAGCTGGTTACCCGAGTCAGCGACCGAGTGGATGGCCTCAGCGAACATCGCTGCACTCCCCGAAATGAAAGCCGCAATGAACTTCGTGATCGCAATGGCCACATTCGCGGTCAGTGCGAGCAGGATGAGTCGTTTTGATCCGGACGCCATATCGCACGAGTCTATTGTTGACATGCCTGCAGACGATTCCGACCAAGGACAACCATGAAAACGACGCTTCCGTATGGCACGTGGCCATCACCGATAACCCCAGAACTCATCGTGAAAGGTTCAGCTACTCCAAACGAAGCATGGACCGACAAGGGGGACATCTGGTGGTCCGAATCACGCCCTGACGAGGCCGGACGGATTCAGGTTGTCCGATTCTCCGGGGGGATCAAGCGCGACATGCTCCCCGAAGGATACAGCGCACGGACCCGTGTCCATGAGTACGGCGGCGGAGCCTGGTGGGTTGATCGCGGTGTGCTCTTCTTCAGCAACTGGGAGGATCAGCGTATCTATCGGATAGTGGACGGCGCTCCCCCTCAGCCGATCACGCCCGAGCCGACCCAACCGGCCGGGTGGCGGTATGCGGACGGCCGCGTGACGGCTGATGGCACGTTGATGTTCTGTGTCCGTGAGGACCACACGGGCGAGGGGGAAGCTCGCAACGAGATCGTCGTGCTCCCAACGGACCGATCGTCTGAACCGATAGTCGTGGTTTCAGGGCGGGACTTCGTGTCCGATCCACGCCCGAGCCCCGACGGCTCAACCCTTGCGTGGATCGCATGGGATCACCCGAACATGCCGTGGGACACGACCGAATTGTGGCACGGCTCGATCAAGCGCGACGCGCCGTCTGTATCAATCGAGTCTCAGGAGCGGCTCGCCGGCGAAGACAGCGAGTCGGTGGTCCAGCCCTTGTGGGGGCCGAACAACGATCTCTACGTCATCTCGGATCGAACGAACTGGTGGAACATCTACGCGGTGCGTGATGTCGATGACCTCACCCCTCTTCATCCGGTCGAGGCCGAGGTCGCCCCTCCTCAATGGATCTTCGGGCGCCCGTCATACACATTCGCCACCGACGGGACCCTGTTCTCGACCTGGACCGAGGGAACCACAACCAAGGTCCTTCGAGTGGATCCCAACAAGGACAGTCGAGTGTTCGACATTCCCCGAGCCGGCCTGAGCTCGCTTCGCGGCCTTGGCAGCGGCTTTGCTGCAATCGCCACATCAGTCGATCACGAGCCGGAGGTCGTCTCCTACTGGTTCGCGGACGACACGGTGAGTGAGACAGTCGTCGGGGCGAGCCGTGACCTTGGTCTCGATCCGGCGATCATCTCCCGGGCTGAGGCGATCTCCTATCCGTCAGAGGATGGACGAACCTCCCACGCCTTCTACTACCCACCGACCAACAGTGACGTCGTCGGTCTCGACGACGAGGAGCCTCCACTCCTGGTGATGAGCCACGGCGGTCCGACATCAGCCGTGTCCGGCTCGTTCAACCCAGCAATACAATTCTGGACCTCGCGGGGCATCGGTGTCGTCGACGTGAACTACGGCGGTTCGACCGGATATGGGCGTGCTTATCGCGAGTTGCTTTATGGGAACTGGGGCATCGTCGACGTCGAGGACTGTTGCGCAGCAGCGGATTACCTCGTGAGCAGAGGTCTTGCAGATCCTGATCGCCTCGCAATCCGGGGCGGCAGCGCGGGTGGATACACCACACTCGCCGCCCTCGCTTTCAAGGACACGTTCGGTGCGGGAGGAAACCTCTTCGGCGTGTCGGACATCGCCGCTCTCGCTGAGGACACCCACAAGTTCGAGAGCAGATACGAGGCTCAACTCGTAGGCCCATGGCCCGAAGCCGCCGATCTGTACCGTGAGCGTTCCCCTATCAACCACCTCGACGGTTTCAACTGCCCACTCATCACCTTTCAGGGGCTTGAGGATGTCGTCGTGCCGCCCGCGCAGTCGAAGGCAATCATGGACGCTCTCGAGGAGCGAGGGATCCCGAACGCATATCTCGAGTTTGAGGGTGAGCAGCATGGCTTCCGGCGCGCCGAGAACATCATCACGGTGTTCAACGCGGAACTCTCGTTCTACGGCCAAGTCTTCGGCTTCGAACCTGCCGGTGACATCGCCCCGGTCGTGATATCCCACGCCGACGCGCTCAGGCGCGGGTGACCGCGACACCGTGGCCACCAACACTCCAGCCATCAAAACCGATGGACTGACGAAGTACTACGGAAACGTCCCCGGAATCATCGACCTTGACCTTTCGGTGGCGAGGGGAGAGGTCTTCGGGTTTCTCGGTCCAAACGGTGCGGGGAAGACGACGACCATTCGGATGCTGCTGAACTTCTTGTTTCCGACAGAAGGCTCCGCTCGAGTACTTGGACTCGACATCGTCTCGGATTCGGTCGAGATACGTCGACGGACCGGATACTTGCCAGGCGACCTCGCGCTCTATGACACCATGACGGCACGCGAACTGTTGCTCTACTTCTCGAACCTGCGGAAGGTGGATACGACGAAGAGAGTCGCGGAACTTGCTGATCAGTTCGATCTGGACCTGGACCGCAGGATCAAGGACTATTCGACAGGCAACCGCCAGAAAGTCGGGCTCATCAATGCGTTCATGCACGACCCCGAGCTCCTGATCCTCGATGAGCCCACCGCCGGACTCGATCCTCTCATGCAACAGGAATTCAACGCTCTCGTCGCCGACACCAAAGCAGCGGGAAGAACAATGTTCCTCTCGTCACACATCCTGTCCGAGGTGGACCGCGTTGCTGACAGAGCTGGCATCGTCCGCGATGGCCGGCTGGTTGCCGTCGACACCATTGAGGCATTCAAAGCCAAGGCGAGGGCGACCGTCGCCCTGCGGTTTGCCTCTCCGGTTCCCGTCGAAGAGTTTCAGTCCTGCGACGGTGTCGTCCTGGTTGGGGTTAGGGAACCGGGGAATCTGTTGGTCATAACCGTGGCCGGTTCAGTCGATGCCGTCATCAAGACTGCCGCCAAGTACCACGTCGAATCAATCTCCACCCGAGATGGCGAACTCGAGGAAGTCTTCCTCTCCTACTACTCGGGCGAAGCGCGTGCTCGGTAGCGTCTTCAAGAGGGCGCTGTGGGATCGACGCCATTCGCTCCTCGGATGGACAGTGAGCACGGCGCTCCTGACACTTGTCGTGGTTGCGGTGTATCCGCTGCTCGCAGAGTCATCCGACATGCAGGACATCATCGCTGAGTTTCCTCCCGAGCTGATGGCGGTGTTCGGTATTGATCCCGCCACCTTCCTCACGGGGGCTGGGTACTTGCAGGGTCAGCTGTACTCATTCATCGGCCCGATCCTGGTGATCGGCCTGGGTACGACGGCTGCCACGTCCGCAACGGCACGGGAGGAGCAGGACGGAACTATGGACTTGCTCCTGTCCATGCCTATTTCGCGGACATCGGTGATGTTGCAGAAATCGGCAGTTGTCGGGATGTCGGTGCTGCTCATTCCTCTCACCATGGGACTGGTGATAGCGGCCACGAACAGCGTCTTCGACCTCGGACTCAGTGTCACGGGGATTGTCTTTGCCAACCTGGGGCTTGCGGGCCTCGGTTTCATCTTCGCTGCCTTAGCGTTGATGATCGCAGCGTTTTCCGGCTCGGGATCGATGACCACGGGGACAACCCTGCTCGTCGCGGTTCTGAGCTGGTTCACAAGCGCCTTCAGCGGCATCTACAACTGGTTGGAGATCCCAGCCAAGATCAGTCCGTTTTCTTGGTATGACGAGGGTCTTCCCCTCCTTGGGAGATTTCCGACATCCTTCGTGTGGCTCGCCGTCGGTATCGTCGTCGTCTTCGCCGGTGCAATAGCGCTGTTCGCTCGCAGAGACATCTCCACCGAGGCTGCGGTCCTGCCTCGAGCGCTCATGGCGCGCCGGGCTCCGAAGGAGGTCCACGTCCGGAATCCGTGGTTACTGGTATCAGCGTTTTCGAAGTCGGTGTGGGATCACAGGAAATCATTCTGGGCATGGGCCTCCGGGCTTGGCGCCCTCCTGGTCCTCACGATCGCGGCCTGGCCGGTGCTTGCGTCCGATCCAAGCGCCATCGAGGGTCTGATCACGGCGATGCCAAAGGAGCTCTTTGCACTCCTCGGAGTCACCAACCCAGACCTGATCGCGACACCAGAAGGATTTGTGTCTACCCGCGCCTATCAGTCGATCGGACCGGTTGTGATGATCCTGTTCTGTGTGGGGGCGGTGACATCGCTGATCATCCGCGAGGAACGCAGGGGAATTCTCGACATCGTCTTGGCACATCCCAAGCGCAGAAGAAGGGTTCTGATAGGAAAGGTGGCTGCGATTGCCGTGCTCGCTACCGGCATCGGAGCGGTCCTGATGATGTGCGGACTCATCGGCAGCGCAATCTGGAACATGGAGTTCACGTTCATCAACGTGGTCGGGGCAAACATTGGGCTCGTAGCACTCTCGCTGTTCTTCGGTGGTCTCACGCTCGCACTGTGGAGTCTGCTGCCCTCCGGACGTTCGGCTGCAGGGATCACGGCGGGCGTCGCAGTCGGGACCTTCCTCCTCAATGGTCTCGGCACACTTGTCGAAGTGCTCGAGCCGCTCCGTCCCATCTCTCCGTTCTATTGGTATTTGGGAGACACGCCACCTTTGGCCCACGGAATTTCGCTCGGCTACGTGGGTCTTCTCGCTGGTGCGCTCGTCTGTGTCGTGCTCGCCACCCGGCGGTTCGACCGCCGCGACCTGGCCGCCTGAATCCGCCCACGCTCTCGACTCACCGAGGACCGATATCCGACGTCCGATGTCCGACGTCTGACGTCTGACTCAATCGTTTGTCATGATGTCCGACAGGCCATCGGTGAAGTCGGTTCGCCCCGAGAGGAGGTCGGAGCCGTGGGTGATCACATCTGCGCCGAAACGTCTTCTGAGTTCATCGACGGACTGATCAAGTGCCTCATACTCGAGTTCCCTTGGTGAACCGCCTGACACGTCATCATCATCGACACCAAAAGCAAGTTGGGTCGGCTCGCCAGTGGCGATTCCTGACGCCGCGACGCTGAGGAGAGTCGTCTCGTGCTTCGGAAACTCAGTGAGCACGCGCTCAAGCATCTTGGTCGCCACTACGACAATCGCACCCGTCGAGCCTGTCGAGGTCGGCATGGTCGTTGAACGCGTGATCGATGACAGGTCACCGAAGCGGATCTTGATGGTCACGGTTCTTGCGGTGAGATCCTTGGCGCGCATCCTTCCGGCAACACGATCGGTCAGCCTGCTGAGGACCGGCACCAGCTCATCGAGCGTACGGATCTTCGCCCGCATGGCCGACTGGGCACTCAGCGACTTCGCCTTCCTCCTCATCTCAACTGGCCTTGGGTCGAGGTTGTGCGAAAGGGCGTAGAGATGGGTCGCGTGGGCAGATCCGAGCATCGATACCATCGAATCCTGCGGCGTGGCTGCAATGTCACCGATCGTGTGTATACCGAGAGCGTTCAGTCTCCGCTTGGTGACCGGACCGACACCCCACAGATACGACACGGGGAGCGGGTGCAGGAACTCGAGCTCTTCGCCGGGGTTGACAACGATCAGACCGTCAGGTTTTGCGACCTGGCTTGCGATCTTGGACAAGAACTTGCGTGGTGTCGCTCCAACGGACACAGCGAGGCCGGTTTCTCGCCTCACGTCGTTGCGGATGGCACGACCGATATCTGCCGGTGTTCCGAATAGGTGGGTCGATCCGGTGACATCCATGAATGCCTCGTCGATGGACAGTCGTTCGACCACGGGCGTATAGGACTCAAAGATCGCAAAAACAGCTTTGGAGTATTCCGTGTAGGCACCAAACGTCCCGTCAACGACGATGAGGTGGGGACACATCGAGCGGGCTTCCCGCACGGGCATGCCACCGCGTACGCCGTAGGCGCGCGCCTCATAGGTGCAGGAGAGAACGACTCCGGCTCCAACAGCCACCGGCTTGCCAGCAAGGGACGGATCCTCCTTGACGGCCACGGCCGCATAGAAGGCGTCGAGATCCGCGTGGAGGATGCCAGCGATCTGTCGATCATGTACGGCCATGGCCACATCGTGTCACATGCCAGCGACAGAAACGAACTGAATCAGCCGATTAGAAATGCGATTGTTCGATCGCCGCAGCGACAGTCCTCCCGATCATGGCGTGGCCCTCCTGGTTCGGGTGAGGCCACCCTCCCCAATCCTGGAGTGGGACTGTGCCACGATCAATGTCGATCCACGTGACCGAGTCGGAAAAGCCAGATTGGAGCGTCGAGTCAAGGAGCGACATCGCCATCTCCATCTCATCATCGCACTCGGCCCCGATCGGCGTCCACCCGGGGGCGAGGTGGGAGCCGCTGATCGTGAAGTAGCTCGTCCAGTACAAGTCAGCGTTGGTTCGAGCAGCAAGTGTCTCCGTGATGAGCTTGGTAGCTGAGGCGATGGAATCCGTGCGCGATGGCAGATTCCATGTCTCCAACACGGCTGTCTGGCATGCCTTCTTGTCGCCGAGTTCCGAGAATGAGAATGCCGTGCGTCTGGTGAGGTCTGCGACGACATTCGACCAGTTCGTTGAATTGATTCCAGCCGTGATAACCACGATATTCCACGTGGATGGATCAGCGACGGCCTTGATCTCATCTACTTGGCTCACATGATCGATGTCGCAACTGTCGGTTCCACCGTTCCACATCGAGTGGACCCCGGCACCCGCCCACGCGACATTGTGATAGGTCGGGGCCCACGCACTCGGAAGCTTCGCGGCGATCTCGTTCGCAGCCGTGGCCCCGTAGGCGTAGGCGTTGTCGCGACACGAACCATCTGACGTGAACCATTGCCGGGTGTAGCCCGAAGCGATTGAGTCTCCTGCAACAATCACACGGGGCGGCGGCGGGGTGATCATGTCGGCTGCCAAATACCAGCGCGACCGCATTCCGGCATCATCGATGGCCCGAACCTGTAGGACGTGACGGGCATTGGGAATCGTCGGAGCGAAACTCACAACGGGATCGTCGGCGTCCGTGGAATGAACTGCTCCAACCGTGGATCGACTCCACCGATACTCGTATCGCTCGATATCTCCAACGGACCAACCAGACACCGACAGGTCGACCTCAAGCAGCTCGTTGTGACGCTGGGGTTCCTGAAGCGATGTCGTAAAGATCATCGGTGCCGAGTCGCCGTCGTTTATCAAGAAGGCTTCGGCTGACGACGCGGTGAACGCGACGTAGAGGGGCAGACCGATCAGGAAGGCCGCGGTCACAAAGAGGACGGTGCGAAGTTTCATTCCACCACAAGGCTAGGGATTCACCCTGTTTGACGATACGAGCCGTCTTTGAGTTCCCACCGATACGGTCGGTCAGGCGTAGATGTCCTCAATCACCGATGCGTGTCTCGATGCAACCACGGAGCGTTTCACCTTGAACGTCGGCGTCAGCTCTCCTCCTTCAATGCTGAAGTCGCGTGGAAGGATTCGGTAGGTCTTGATGGCTTCGGCCTTCGACACCATCTTGTTGGCGTTGGCGACCGCCTTATCGATCTCGGCGATCACCATGTCGTGCGTCGGAAGATCCTCCGACGGGACGTCCTCAAGCCCGTGAGCCGCCGCCCACGCGGGGAGTGAATCCGCGTCAAGCGTCACGAGCGCGGCAATGAAGGGGCGTGCATCACCAACCACCATCACTTGGCTGATGAGCGTGTGGGCTCGCATCTCGTCTTCGAGCAATCCGGGAGAAACATTCTTGCCACTGGCAGTGACGATGATCTCCTTTTTTCTCCCCGTGATCGTCAGAAATCCGTCGGCATCGAGCGCGCCGAGATCACCGCTGGCGAACCAGCCATCGTCAGACAGCACGTCGGTGGTCGCCTTTTCGTTGTTCCAGTAGCCCCGGAACACCTGGCCACCCTTGATCAGAACCTCACCGTCCTCCGCGATACGAATCGAAGATCCCTGAACGGGCCTTCCAACAGTGCCGATGCGGATTGCATCCGGACGATTGACAGTCGCACCCGCCGTCGTCTCAGTGAGTCCGTATCCCTCCAGAGGAACGACCCCGACACCACGAAAGAAGTGCCCAAGGCGCTCGCCAAGCGCCGCACCACCCGATACCGCAAACGTCACCTCTCCGCCGAAGGCTGCTCTCAGCTTGCTGTAAACGAGTCTGTCGAAGACCGCATGCGCCGCCTTGGTTCCCAGGCCGATCTTCCCCCTGCCGATCCCCTGCGAATAAGCAATCGCGGTCGCTGCTGCCTTGTCGAAAATCTTGCCCTTCCCGTCAGCCTCCGCTTTCTGCCGTGCGCCGTTGTAGATCTTTTCAAAGACGCGAGGGACCGAAAACACCCAGGTCGGCTTGAACATCAACAGTTCCTCAATGAGCTGAGGGATCCCTGTTGAGAACCCAATCTTCACACCGTTGGACACGCATGCGGATTGAACGGCTCTGGCGAAGATGTGGGCGAGGGGAAGGAACATGAGAGTTCGGTTGTGGGGTTCCATCATGACGGCGAGGGATCCATCGAGCTGTTCGACCTCCCACGCAAAGTTGTAGTGCGTCAACGCACACCCCTTTGGCATACCCGTCGTGCCTGAGGTGTACACGAGTGTTGCGAGATCGTCATGACTGATGGAGGCGATGCGCCGCTGCACCTCGGCGCGCGAATCGTCCGTCGCACTTGCCTTCAGCGAACCAACGGCTCCATCATCGATGACGAACACGTTGCGGCACGCAGGAACCGCGTCCGCCACGGAATCGAAGACCGCCTTCGTTTCCGCGCTTTCTGTGATGATCGCCACTGATCCTGAATCTGAAAGGATCCACTTGACCTGTTCGGCCGACGAGGTTTCATAGATCGTCGTCGTCGCCGCTCCCGCCGCCCAAATCGCATAGTCGAAATAGGTGAATTCGATCCGGGTCGCTGTGTGAAGAGCCACGCGGTCCCCCTTCTGGACGCCCGATGCCACGAGACCCGCTGCAAGCTCAACCACCGTGCTCCAGAAATCAACAGTCGGAACATCGACGAAGCCATCGCCGTCTCGATAAGCGAGCGCTGGGTGGTCGGGGGCAGATTCGGCTCGTCTACGGAGCATCGACACCGCATTGGTATCACTGGCAACGGTCTGCTCCCCCGGCGTCGTGTATGTCTGCATCGCACTCCTCAGTAGTCATCGGATCCTAAACAGAACCGCAACGCCGCGTACCCAGGGTATGAACCCGCGCTTTTCGGTGGGTTACAGCCCACAGAACGGGTGTCCGGCGCGTAGTCCTGACCGGCAAACGGGGATAGTCTCCGACGGCAGCATCCAGCACAAAGGGGGGATCTCACCCATGAACCAACGTCATCACCCATTCACCGGTACGGCACTACTCGCCGCCACTGTCCTTGCTGTCGCACTGACAGCCTGTTCGGGCGGAGCATCCGACGACACCGCCACAACGACGACCCTTTCGGCCGACACCACAACGGCCACCGAGGTCGTTGACCTCGAAACGCTTGTCGACGATGACACCATTGCAGTGCTCGACGTCATCGGCATCGACGGGGACGAACTCTTTGGGGACTACGACCCGGAGTACCAGGACGAATGGGACCGCTTCGCAGCCCTGTTCCCATACGAAACCCGACCCGAGGTTGTTGCCTATGTCCCAATCGATGAAAACGAGTCCGACGGCACAGATGGGGCCATGCAGACCAATGCAAACGATGCTTCCGTCTATTACATCGCTCTCGATGTGACGGTTGACACATCTGAGGAACTGGACCGCACGATGATCCATGAGTACGCCCACCTCATGACACTGCGCCCGTCCCAGATCCCGATCGACGAAGACGCCTTTGAGAGCTGTCCTGTGTACAGCGGCAACTACTCCGGATGCCCCATCGAGGGCGCCTACCTGCGCACATTCGTCGATCTTTTCTGGCATGGGTACCTGATTGAGGACGAGGACGCCGAAACCGACGAATCCCGCGATGCCAGGTATTCCGAAGACGAATTCGTCACCGACTACGCAGCCACCAACCCATCCGAAGACATCGCCGAGGTGTTCGCCGAGTGGGTTCTCGCGGACGAACCGGCGACTGGCGACACGATCGTCGCCCAGAAGCTCCGCTTCTTTGATGACTACCCAGAAGTTGTTGCACTCCGACTCGATATCCGAGAAGCCCTCGGATACTGAACCCGTACAAGAGTCAGTTCGGGCCATCCGCGTTCTGTGGGCCCCAGCCTACAAAAAGCGCATACTGGAACCCTGGGTACGCGAACCCTGGGTACGAGCTTTCGCTACGTTGGAACGAGGTCACACCACCACGAGTTCGCGCGTGTCGTCGTTGTTCGACGGCGGGATCGAACCCGTCACGAACATCTCGACCGTGATGTCCCCCGCGAGATAACGCGTCCGACGTTTCCACGCAACCCACGCACCAATCCCTCCGACAGACGCCGCAATGGCGGCGATGATGACAAACACGTGACCATTCGACTCGAGAAGGATGGATCCCCCGGTTGCGACTGGGGAACGGCCACCGTTCGGATCAAGCGCCCACGCACCGAGTCTGAAGAGAACCGCAAACGATACGGCCGACAACACCACTCGCAGGGACAGTGTTCGCAGCATCACATATCGCTGCTTCGCAATAGCGAGCGCAGCGGCTCCCGACAGCATCATGGTGAGAAACGCAAGAACGACCACCCTGCTCACCAGAGCACGGGCATCGTTCATTGCAGAAGCGACACCTGCTGCTCCTCCCGTGTCAAGCTCGATCGCCGCGGCGTCGTCGAGTGCCGATACAAGCGCCGCCTCATCAACGGGAAGATCGCGCTCGGAGAGCTGTTCAACAATGACCGGGACCGCAGGTGCGATCGCAGCTTCAAGATCGATGACAGCCGATTCGCCCTCGGGAGTGAAGAGGGCACCAACGAAGGCTCCAATCACATTGTTGATCGCAACAGACACCTCCGACCGATTCTGGATTTCGGTGATCATTGTTTCCACATCTGCCGATCCAACTGATTGGGATTGGACAACGGCATCTCCGATCCAGTCGTAGATGCGGTCCTTCGCGACGTCTGCATCAACGACGGCCTGTGCGGATTCCGTCACGGTTGCCTGATCGATGGTCACTGCCCTACCCCACAGCCCAACCAGCAGGAGGGTCGTCGAGATCCCAAAGACCCACATCATGATCGACAACATGATGCGTCTGAACGGAGACAGCTGGTGGCGCCGCTCGAAGGCGGATAGTGGCGACATAAGGGAGGAGGCTAGGCGCCCACAGATATATGCAAAGGAGGAAGTACCTTCCGTGTATGGAAGAAATCCTTGACCTCAACCTGCTCATCAAGCAGATCGCTCTTGCTCTCGGCCTTGCGATGCTGGTCGGCAACCTCTACGCCGTGTACAAGCATCGCAAAGGTGACAAGCCGAAGGACGAGGAGGGTGAGTTCAGGGCGGGGCGAGCATGGTGGCTCATCGCGGTCGGAGTCGTCATCTCTTTGTGGGGAGGCATCAGTCTGCTTGCATGACGCACGAGGAGAGCCTCGCTCGTGCGGTCTCCGCATACAGCTGGTTCCGCATGGGTGTGGGTTCTCATTGTTCTCTCAGACCCAATACCTCGAACACGTGATACCTTGACAGGGAACACAACACGGCAATCTTGCGAGATTCGCAGACCAGGAGTTGCTGAACATCATGAAAAACTTCCTCATCACGGCATCAGTCGCAGGAGTCCTACTCGTTGGGGCGATCGCCTTTGTCTCGGTCACGAGCGACGACGTCGCCACAGCGCAACCAGCACCGAACACCGAAAGCATCACTGATATCAGCAATGACATCAGCGATGACACCACGATCGGTTCCCTTGTCGATTCCGCTCTCGACAAGCTGCAAGACGCTGGAGTGCTCACTCCCGAAGCAATCAACGAGATCAACGATGCCATCGACGAGGCAACGGTCGATCTCGACGACATGACGGTCGGGGATGTCAAGGCGCTCATTGCCGAGTTCGACTGGGACTCGATGGTGGAAAAGTTCAAGGGTGAGATCGAAGGGCTCGACCTGGAGAACCTCGACCTGGAGAACCTTGAGTTGCCAGACGGTTGGGAAATCCCGGAAGGATTCGACGAAGAGTGGCTCAATCAGGATTGGTTCAAGGACTTCTCATTCGACACGTTCGACTTTCCAGATGACCTCGAACAGTTCATGTCCGATATAGAACTCCCTGATGGTTTCGATCTGGACAGTTTCGACCTGAACAGTGTCGATCTGGATGGATTCAGCTTCGGTGGAGATCACTTCAAGGACGTCGATCCCGAGGCCCTCATGGAGGCGTTCAAGAACGGAACCCTTGATGAACTCTTTGATTTCGACATCGACGGCCTCATGGACGGATTCGAATGGTTCGGCCCATGGCTCGACGAGGTCACCACGCAATCCGTGAACGGCGCTTCAGCGTAGGGAAACCAGCTACTCGGCGAGGGACAGGTCGTACCCGTACTTGTCGTCAAGACCCAATTGCTTGGCTACCCGCAGGCCAACCTGCAGCCGCTCCTTGTCGATGAACTGCAAGGGCTTCCGCATCGGACCAGCCGGCATGCCGACAGCCGCGAGGAACGATTTGACCGGCACCGGATTGACCCGTGAATAGACATACTCGAGCATGGGTAGGTTCTCGAGATAGAGTTTTCGAAATTCATCGGCCGATGTAGAACTCGTCCATGGCCGCGACAGCAACGCCATTTCGGCCGGGAGAATATTGCCGGTCATGTTGGCTAATCCGTGGCCTCCCAGCGCCATCGTCGGAACAACCAATCCGAGATTCGGATTGCAACAGCACATCAATGAGATCCCAGTATCTGCACGCGCCATCTGCGCGACCTGCCCAACCCGCTCCGTGGACTCCTTGAGAACCTTGACATTGGGATGGGCGGCGAGCCGTATTAGGTCTTCACTGTGAAGATCTGTCCGCACCCTCGGCGGGTTGTTGTAGATGCCGATCGGAATCTCGGACGCATCTGCGACATCGAGGAAGAACTGCAGAATCTCCGCCCGGGACGCCGTGATGTACGCAGGTGCGGCCAGAATCGCCCCATCAGCGCCTTGACTTGCAGCCTGGGCGACGTAAGCAATCGATCCTTCGGTCGTCGCACCGGTGCAGCCAAACCACAGTTCAACATGCTTGGGCCGGAACGCCATCGTTCGCTCGACAATCGAATGGCGTTCAGCTTCTGTCAGCATCGAAACTTCACCGCTCGAACCCATGATGAGGAGCGCCGAAGCGCCGTGCTCGCTTTGGAAGTCGATGAGCGAACGGAAGCCTTCGAAGTCGATCGAGTAGTCATCGTTCATCGGCGTAATCAGGGCCACGAAAGATCCCGTGAGCGGTGTGTCGGTCATTGAGCCCTCCTCAGGGTCGCTTTCGGTGGTGATCTTGAACAGCGTATACATTATCCACGATTGAGAAGTGCGAGAACCTCACGGTCCGTCACGAGGGACTCGTACGCTCGACCATTTCCGCTGAAGACCTCGGACGCACGAAGAGGACCACGGTGAGGGCAAGGGTTCCCGCAACGAGTGCTGGCACCAATCCGATCGCTTCGGCGGCAATACCGATGATCCACGCAGACACCCCCGCGATGATCATTTGGGCCGCGCGGAAGACCCCGAGGAAACCCCCAAGCTCACCGAAGCGTTCGACAGCGACCACGTTGGCCATGGGGAACATCGCTCCCGCCAGTGAGGCAAGGACCACCGACGCGACGACACCTATGAGGACAATCGGTGACAAGACCCAAACAAGTCCAATCGCGACCATGGCGAGTCCCACAACTCGAGCCGATGCTTTCGCCCCGAGACGATCGATCATCCATCCCGCGACCGCCTTCATGGGTACCGAAACAACTCGGCCAGCGAACAGCACGAGTGCCGCGGCCGATGCCGTCATTGACCATTGGTCAACGGCGAACGTCGGGATGTAGGCAACCAGACCGAACTGGGCCAAGGCAGCGACACCTCCGACGAGGACGGGTGATCCAAGAAGACCCACCGCAGCCCGCAGGTGCTCTCGTCTGATCGGTTCGGCATCCGGCAATTGAATCCTCGTGAACACCATTGCAATGATGCCAGCGAGCACCGCTGATCCGACGTACACAGCCCGCCAAGACGATGCACCGAACATGGCAATCGCGCCAGCAGCGATCGCGAGACCCAGCGAGTAGGCGATTCCATACCTTCCCATGGCCCTGCCACGCCGTCCCGGTTTCGCCAGAGCACCGATCGAGAAGACACCTGCCGCGAAGAAGAGTCCCGCGGCAAAGCCGATGACCGCCTGTGCACCCAAGAACATCCACTCCGTACCGGCTGTGGCCGCCATGATGCAACCGGCCATCGACAAGACTGCCGCGGAAAACGCCGTTATCTGGGCCGTCAACCGTGACAGGGACCATCCACCGGCGAGATTGCCGACACCTGCTGCGATCGATACAACACCGAGGAGTCGAGCGGTTGACCCGGTTCCGAGGCCGAGTTCCTCAGTGAAAATCGGAAGAACCGGCGCCAACAGCGACTCTCCAAGCGTCACCGAAATGTACGCAACCATCACGATGGTGAAGGCATACCCCGGGTTGAACGCTCTATCCTGCTGCTGTGTAGGGTCGACGTTTGACAAGCACTCCACTCCTGATATCCTCAGGTGGATATTGTATCCAAGTTGAGGAGTGAATCGTGTCGAAGCGAGTTGTGGTCATCGGCGGGGGCTGGTCAGGTACCGCGGCTGCACATGCGGCCTACATGGCCGGCGCCGACTCCGTTGTCCTCGTCGAACGTACCGACTATCTCCTCGGCACAGGACTCGTCGGCGGAATCATGCGCAACAACGGACGATTCACTGCTGCCGAAGAGATGATCGCCATGGGTGGCGGTCTGATGTTCGAGATCTGCGACGAGGTCTCCATTCACAAGAACTTCGAATTCCCCGGCCACAAGCATGCGTCGTTGTACGACGTGACAGCGATTGAGCCCGCCGTCAACAAGGCGCTGGTCGAAGAGGGCATTGACATCAAGCTCATCCACCGCGCCACAAAGATCAACATCTCAGATGGCTCGATCAACTCGATTCATATGGAGAACGGCACCGTAATTGAGGGCGACATCTTCATTGACACGACCGGCACGGTCGGTCCCCAGAAAAACTGCACACGTTATGGGTCGGGATGTGTCATGTGCATCGTTCGATGCCCCACGTTCGGACCGCGAACAAGCATCTCGGGACTTGCTGGTGCCGAAGACCGAAACGGTTTCCGAAAGGACGGCGAGATCGGTGTCATGAGCGGGTCGTGCAAGCTGAGCAAAGACTCCCTCGCCCCTGAGTTGTCACGGGAGCTCTCCGAGACAGGAATGGTCATGGTGCCATTCCCGAAGGAGACCGCCGAAAAAATGTATGCAAAACTCGGTGACAAGGCCTGTCAGCAGTATGCGCTTCCCGAGTACGCAGACAACATCATCCTGCTCGACACGGGCCAGGCAAAGATGATGACTTCGTACGTGGCTCTTGAGGACCTCCGGACGATTCCCGGATTCGAGCAGGCTCGCTATGAAGATCCGTATTCGGGTTCACTCGGCAATTCGATCCGGTATCTCGACGTCACAAGGCGCGACAACACCATGAAGGTCGAGTGCGACGTCGACAACTTGTACTGCGGAGGAGAGAAGGCGGGACTGCTTGTCGGTCATACCGAAGCAATTGTGACGGGAACGCTTGCTGGTCACAACGCCGTACGCCAACTCGCTGGACGGGCTCCGATCGAGATCCCCCATGATCTCGCAACTGGTGACGCCATCTCGTATGTGCGATCTGAGATGGACCAGCCTGGTGGCATGTCCAAGAAGTACACCTTCTCAGGTTCGGTGTTCTTCGAACGGATGAAGGAGCGAAATCGGTATACAACCGACGTCGACCTCATCAAGAAGCGGGTCGATTCCACCGGTTTGAACGATGTCTTCGCAAGGTCAGTCGTCTGACCGTGCCCGCCGCTGACAAGGCTCGGGCCGCAATAGACAAGTACGGGTTGGCGGGCCGCTCGTCAGGCGTGTTCGCCGGAAAGTGGCTCGAAGGACGAGGCGAAGTGTTCACGTCCGACGATCCAACCACAGGTAACCCTCTGGGCGACGTTGTCGGTGGATCGACGGAGGACTACGAACTCGTTGTCACTGCGTCCCTTGTCGCTTTCGAGAAATGGCGAATGATTCCCGCACCCCAAAGAGGTGATTTCGTCCGACGGGTCGGGGTAGCCCTTCGCGAACACAAGATGGACTTGGGAACACTCGTAAGTCGCGAGACTGGCAAAGGTCTCGCAGAGGGCCTCGGCGAAGTCCAAGAGATGATTGATGTAGCTGACTTCGCTGTTGGGCTGTCGCGCCAGCTCTACGGCCTGACGATGCCCTCGGAACGCCCAGACCACCGTCTCTTTGAGCAATGGCATCCGCTTGGTCCTGTTGGCGTCATCACGGCGTTCAACTTCCCCGTGGCTGTCTGGGCGTGGAACGCCCTCATCGGTGCCGTGTGCGGAGACACGATCATCTGGAAGCCCTCACCCATTACGCCGCTGTCCGCAGTAGCGGTAACGAAGATTGTCAATGAAGTCATGGCTGACAGCGGCCACGAAGGCGTTTTCTCCCTGGCTCTTGGTGGAGTCGATGATGTTGGAGATGCGCTTGTCAATGATCCGCGGGTACCCCTCATCTCGGCGACCGGATCGTGCCGGATGGGCCGTGAGGTCGGTGTGGCCGTCGCTCGGCGCCTTGGTCGTTCGCTGCTTGAGCTTGGCGGTAACAATGCAGTCATCGTTCTGCCAGATGCCGATCTGGAACTCGCCGCTCGCGGTGCGGTGTTCTCAGCCGTTGGAACATCCGGTCAGCGCTGCACGAGTCTCCGCCGACTCCTGGTACACAGCTCGATCGCCTCAGATCTCGAGAAACGTCTCGTCGGCGCGTACCACGGAATCACCATCGGTGACCCGCTCGACGAGAACGTCCTCATGGGACCCCTCGTGACGGCTTCGGCTGTCGGGGCATTTGAGGCGGCGGTCGCCACGGCGGTCAGCCAGGGGGGAGAGGTCCTCACAGGGGGAAGCACGATCGACGGACCCGGCAACTACGTTGAGCCCACGATCATCCGAATCCCTCATGATGCCGCGATTGTCCAGGAGGAGACGTTCGCTCCGATCCTTTACTTCATCGAGTTCGACGACCTGGATTCAGCTATCTCCATCCAGAATGGTGTACCGCAGGGGCTTTCGTCTGCAATTTTCACGGATTCCATTCGCTCGGCCGAGCGATTCCTTTCTGCCGAGGGTTCCGACTGCGGCATCGCAAACGTGAACATCGGAACGTCTGGCGCTGAGATCGGTGGTGCTTTCGGAGGCGAGAAGGACACTGGCGGTGGCCGTGAATCGGGGTCTGACTCGTGGAAGGCGTACATGCGTCGCCAGACGGTCACGAGCAACTACGGCACCACACTCCCACTCGCACAGGGCATCGAGTTCGGCTGATCAGTCGTTTGTTTCGCCGATCGGTGACTCGGTCAACGCCTCAGCGACAGTTTCAGAATGCCCCCGCATGAGCTGCTCGGCAAGGTCTGCGTCACCTTTGGCGACCGCATCGACGATCTCCTCGTGCTCCGACCATGAGTAGGGACCGCGGGACTGGAGTAGCGACGAGTTGATCCACTCCGTCTTGGCAGGCATCACGGCCAATTCGTCGTACAAGTGCGCATTTCCCGACGAGCGGGCAAGCTCGAGGTGGAATTGCGTGTGAAACTCTGTCGCTGCCGCATGATCGGAATCCCGGGATGCCGCTCGACCGTTCTTGATGGTCTCGCGTAGCGCATCAATATCAGATCTCTCCACTCGGGCTGCGGCAAGACGGGCAGCGAGCCCCTCCAGCGCCCCTCGGACCGACAGCACATCCTCGGCGTCCTTCTCAGTGATCTCAATGACGCGCGACCCCTTACCAGGCGTGCTTTCAATGAGACCTTCGGCCTCAAGAATGCGAAGTGCTTCGCGAACGGGGATCCGAGAGACATTCAGGTCTGCAGCAAGCTGTGCCTGTTTGAGTCGTTCGCCAGGGGCAATGGAGCCTGAAAGGATCGCCGAACGAATCTCTGAGGCGACCAGATTGCCAAGATTGTTATGTGTGTGCCCGAGATCCTTCATCAAGTCCCCATGTATGGCCACGGATCGTGCTGGGTGATTCTACCGGCGCCGACTCTTCGTGAGTAGCCAGAAGCATGAATCGTCAGAAACCGATTGCGAGGCCCCCATCGATGCGGAACACCGCACCGGTCACATAGGCGGCTCTGTCACTCACAAGGAACGTGACCAGGTCACCGATCTCGGAAGCATCGGCGAGCCTTCCCATGGGAATTGCGTCGATGTGCCTCAGTCTCAACTCAGCCATTGATACCCCCGTTTCTTTCGCCAGCCCGGTTTCGAAGCGCTGAAGGGCCCCCGAGTCAACTTGTCCAGGCACCACGACATTCACGCGAACGGCTGGGGCAAGTTCGAGAGCAAGCGATCGCGCGGCGGCCGCCACACCGCTGCGGAATACCGACGACAGAGCAAGTTCAGGGGATGCCTCGAGAATTGATCGTGCTGTCAGGACCACTATGCGCCCGTTACCAGACGCAAGGAGATGGGGCGTTGCCGCACGCATGGCCTCCAGCTGGGGGCGAAGCATGCGCTCGAATGCACCTTGCACGTCCTGGGCGGTCGTCCCAACCATCCCACCGGGTTTCCCGCCTCCCGAGTTGCCGATCAGAATGTCAAGACCACCCAAGGCATCGACTGCTGCATCAACGACGCGAGCGGCCTCGCCCTCGATGGACGTATCCGCGACGATCGACCCAGCGGCACCCACGACAGAGGCAACGCCTTCGACCCGTTCGGCATCGCGTCCCGTGACAAACACCGAAGCGCCCTCACGTGAGAGGCTTGTCGCAATTGCTCTTCCCATCCCGGCGGAAGACCCGAAGACAACTGCCCTTGCCCCCCGGAGTTGAAGATCCACCGCTATGCCCCCATGGCCGCGAGCGAGAACGACGGGATATCTTCAACGAAGTGACATGCGACCTCGTGCTTGGGGGCAATCTCTCTGAGTTCAGGCGCTTCGGCGAGACACCGATCCTGCACATAGGGACATCGCGAAGAGAATCGGCAACCTTCGGGCGGATCGATGAGATTTGGTACCTCTCCAACAACCTTCAAGCGCTTCCGTTGTGACTCCACAACGGGATCTGGGATTGGGACAGCCGACAACAGCGCCTGGGTGTACGGGTGCGATGGATTTTCGTACACGGATGTTCGATCGGATGTCTCCACGAGCTGTCCCGCGTACATGATGGCGATTCGGTCCGAGATATGGCGTACGACCGAAAGGTCATGTGCGATGAACAGGTATGTGAGGTTGAGTTCCGATCGGAGATCCTGCATCAAATTGACGATCTGGGCCTGAATCGATACGTCGAGCGCAGAGACCGGCTCATCTGCCACGATGAACTCGGGCTTGAGGGCAAGGGCGCGGGCGATCCCGATCCGCTGACGTTGCCCTCCGCTGAAGGCATGTGGGTACCGGTCGACGGCATCGGTTGGCATACCGACGAGATCGAGAAACTCTTTGACCTCCGGCCTCGCCTCCTTGATGTTCTTGATCAGGCCGTGCACGAGAAGCGGTTCTGCGATGATCTCGAGCACCGACTGATTCGGATTCAGGCTGTCATAGGGATCCTGGAAGACTGCTTGCATGTTTCTGCGCAGGTTTCTGAGTTTCTCCCCCTTGACATGCGTGATGTCTTGGCCCTTGAAGGAGACGGCCCCACCAGCAATCGGCACTCGGCGTAGGATCGCGCGCCCTGTCGTCGTTTTTCCCGATCCCGATTCGCCCACAAGCCCGAGTACCTCACCCGGATCAAGGTGGAGAGAAACATTCTCAACTGCCGAAAGCCACTTGGCCTCCTGGCCCCAGAATCCGGTGCTCCCGACGTTGAACTTGACGCTCAAATTCTCGACTTTGACAAGTGGTTCAGTCATCTGCGCGCGCCAACGCTTCCCACTCAGCTTTGAGTTCTGCCTCGATCACCGATTCGGCTTCGAAGGACCGGTAGCACGCGACCTCACGCTCGCCCTTCTTTCCCGTCAGCAGCGGTTCGGCAACACCACAGGATTCCTCACTGATCTCGCATCGCGGCATGAAGGTGCAACCAGTGACCGGAATCCGGAGATCTGGGGGCGATCCCGGAATCGAGTACAGGCGAGGGACGAGTTCATCAAGGCGAGGGGTGGACTTGAGCAGTCCGACCGTGTACGGATGCCCTGGCTTCCCGAAGATCTCTTCGGCTGAACCCTTTTCAAGGAATCTGCCCGCGTACATCACACGGACGCGGTGGCACACACCGGCAACGACCGCGAGGTCGTGGGTAATCAGGATTGTCGTGAGACCAAGCCGCGACTGGAGGTCGTCAAGCAATTCGAGAATCTGAGCCTGGATCGTGACATCGAGCGCAGTCGTCGGCTCATCAGCGACGAGCAACTTCGGTTCTGATGCCAGTGCCATCGCGATCATCGCCCGCTGTCGCATACCGCCCGAGAATTCGTGCGGATACTGGTCGACCCGGCTCTTCGGATTCGACATTCCGACGAGACTGAGGAGTTCTGTGGCTCGTTCGGTCCCCTGCTTCTTGTTCATACCTAGGTGGTACTTGAGAACCTCCCGGATCTGTGAACCGATCGTGTAGAGCGGGTTGAATGAGGTCATGGGGTTCTGAAAGACCATGGACATTTCTTTGCCACGGACCTTCCTTGCACGCGCCTTGGCACCTTTGCCGTGGAGCAGCGACTCACCGTTCCACAGAATGTCGCCACCCGTGATTGCGCCTGGAAGGTCGACAAGTCCGAGGATCGCGCGTGCAGTGACACTCTTGCCCGAACCAGACTCTCCCACGATGCCGAGCGTTTCACCACGCCCCATCTTGAGGTGCACACCACGGACCGCCCTGATGATCCCGCGCCTTGTGTAGAAAGACACTTGGAGGTTCTTGACCTCGAGAAGGTATGGCTCGGTGCTCACATCGGTCATAGTGTTGCTGCCCCCTCCGTCTCTTCCGCATACATGTCATCGGTGAAGACATCACCGGTTCCGAGAACGCCGCCGGTTCCAAGGTCGTTCTTCATGGTGTCCTGAGCGAACCGCTTCTCTCTGGCAAGCGGATTCGTCCGCACTCGGAGCCAGCTTGCGACCATGTTGGCGCTGAGAACCGTCAACGAGATCGCAATTCCAGGGAAGATCACCAACCACGGCGCATTGAAGAGGTACTCGCGCCCAATAGCCACGTCGAGCCCCCACGAGTTCTGCGGTGGCTGGATACCAAGACCCAAGAAGGACAACGCTGCCTCTGCAAGGATGATACGTGCAAACTCGAGCACGCCCAGTGTGATGAGTGGCGCTGTGATCCCGGGAAAGATGTGACGCCTGACCACTCGCGCGGACTTCGCGCCGACCATCTCGGCTGCGTCGACATAGCCACGCTGCTTGACCGACAGCACGGCGCCACGCGTGACACGGGCGTAGACAAGCCAGCCGTTGAGGGAAAGAACCAGGATCACGGTCGTAACAGATGGACCGACGACAGCAAGAATGACAAGCGCGAGGAGGAGACCCGGAAAGGCCACCTGCGTATCCACGATCCTCATAATCGTCGTATCCGTTCGGCCACCCCGGTACCCAGCGAACAATCCGGCGAGAACACCAGCGGTGCCAGCAATGGCCACGACCGCGGTTCCAACCAGCAGCGATACACGCCCGCCGTAGATGAGTCTCGACAGCACGTCGCGTCCGAGATTGTCGGTTCCCAAGAGATGGCTGGTCGACCCGCCGTCCATCCACGACGGCGGCATGAGGCGATCGGCAAGACTCTGAGCTGCGGGATCGTACGGAGCGATGAGCGGTGCAAACACTGCGGTGGTGACAAGTATGAAGAGGAACAACAAGCCGATCGTCGCTGCCTTGTCATTCCAGATGTCTTGTAGGAAGGACTTGACGGCGCGCCCGCGAGCGCCATGTACTGAGTCGACCAACACGGGATCCACCGTGGGACCACCCAGTTGGTCAGGCGGGGCTGTCACGCTCACGTATTCACCTTGATCCTCGGGTCAATACCCATGTAGAGGAAGTCCATTCCGATGTTGATCGCCACGACAATGATCGCTACGACGAAGACAATGGCTTGGAGGAGGATGAGATCCTGTTGGTTGATTGCTTGGATCGACATGAATCCGATCCCTGGCCAGGCGAACACCGTTTCCACGACCACGGAGTATCCGGCCATCGCCCGAATGAACTCCCAGCCGATCAGGGTCGCGACCGGAATAGAAGCGTTTCTGAACGCGTGCATGAACACGGTTCGCCAGCGCGGCATGCCCTTTGCTTGGGACGTTTCAACGTACGGTGCGTGAAGCTCGTCGATCATCGTGGAACGAACCATCATGACGAGCCTGCCGATGGCAGGGAGAGCGAGCGTGACCGCGGGAAGGACAATGTGTTTCCACGATCCGTACCCCGATGTCGGGAACCAGCCCAACTTGACACCGAAAAAGAGGATCAACATGAGGCCCAACCAGAATTGGGGTATCGAGAGGCCAAGCAGGCTTCCCCCAACCAACGCCCGGTCGATCCATGAGCCTGGCCGAAGGGATGCGTATATCCCAACGGGAATGGCCACGACTACGGCGACTGAGAGGGCGGCCAACACGAGAATGAAGGTCTTTGGCAGCGCCTCAGAAATGATGTCGAACGCTGCTCTTCCCTGCCAGAGGGAATCGCCGAAGTCCATGCGAACTGCACCTTGGGCGAATTCGCCCAGTTGCACGAGCAGCGGCTGATCGAGGCCCAATGTGGCCTCGAACGCCGCCCTCTCTTCAGGAGTTGCCTCCAGCGGGAGCATCAGGGAGACAGGGTCTCCGACGAGCCTCGTGACCACGAAGACCACAAGCACCACGCCGATCACAACTATCACACCCTGCGCCACCCGCTGGAGGATGAACTTTCCCAAGTTGCCAACTCCTTCTTGTTTCTTGGCCCCTTGTGATCGAAACGATCAGCCGGTCACTGACATCTCCTTCACAAGCAGTTTCGCATCGACACGAGGCTGCCACACAAGGCGCTCGGTTGCACCGTAAGTGTCCTCGATATCAACGAGGAACGCAAAGTATGCGTCATCACATGCCCGCGCCCCAGCCTGGTGGTACAGATCATTGCGTGCGTCCACATCGGTTTCCGTTGCCGCGGCATCGATCCAACCGGCCAACTCGGTGTCATTATTCGAGGCACCGGAGCCGTCCATGTGGTAGTACGCATCGTACGTACGGCTGGCATCCAGCAGCTCGTTCGACATCGAAACAAAGATGGCCGGAGCCCTGTATTCCTTGTCGAAGAGTCGGTTCAGATACTCACCGAACTCGAAGATCTGGACGTTCGGGGTCAGCCCCGCGTCAGCCCAGTAGTTTGCAACGGTTTCAATCAGCTCGCGGTCCTTCAACCAACGTCCTGACTCACCGACGATGTCGATCGTGGCACCTTCAGCACCGGCGTCGGCGATCAGCGTCTTTGCCATCTCCACATCGTATGGATAGGCCGAGAGCTCATCGTTGTAGCCCGTGTACGACGGACGCAGCATTTGGCACTGTGTCACAACAGCTTGGCCAGCGTAGAGGGACTGAGCAATCGCTTCCTTGTCGATTGCATAGTTCAACGCCTGGCGAACACGGACGTCTGCGGTCGGCCCATCAATCGTGCTCAGAATCATCGTTGGCTGTTCGCCGCCGACAACACTCATCGACTGTGGTGGAACATCGATGTCATCCGGTGACAGGTTCGTCATCAGGTCGATCTCACCTGCAAGGACCCCAGAGAGCCTTGTTCCCGCTTCTTCGATGAACCGGAACGTCACCTGCTGAACCGGCGGGGTGTCACCCCAGTAGTCGTCGTATCGCTCGAGGACGATTCCCGTTCCACGATCCCATTGCTTGAACATGTAGGGACCGGTTCCGACCGGGTTCTCCGCAAAGTCGGCGCTATCGGCGAGCGATGCATCGATCACCTTGATCCAGTACAACCTCGAGGGGAGCACGGGGTCAGGTCCGTTCGTAGTGATTCGTACCGTGGCATCATCCACTGCCTCGACGTCTGCGATCGATGCGAAGAAGCCATACTGCTCTGACTCCTCGCCAAGGGCGACGATTCGGTCAAACGAAGCCGCAACCGCCTCGGTGGTCATTGGGTTGCCGTTGTGGAACGTCACGCCGGACCGGATCGGGACATCCCATGTCGTGTCGTCCACCTGGGTCGGCATGTCCGATGCCAAACCCGGCACCAATTCACCGTCGGGCGTACGCGCCAGAAGTGTCTCGTAGATGTTGTCGTTGATGGCCCTCTCGCCGCCATCATCTCTGATTTGTGGATCGAGGGACGAGGGTTCGGATCCGATCGCTATCACGATCGCAGCGTCACTCCCGCCGTCTCCTCCGCCGTCTCCTCCATCGCTGCCAGCCGTGGTCGTCGTGGCATCGCCTCCGCTGTTCGAGTCATCACTCGAACAAGCGGTTGCGACCATTGCCATTACGAGCACCAGCATCAGCACCGAAACAATGCGATTCTTCGCAAACAGTTGTTTCACTGCGCTCCTCCGTTTTCATTCAATCTTGGCGAGCTCCTCCCGTGTGGGCCTATGCGAGACTCCATGCGAGATATCGCCCGGTCCCAACTGCGGGAGCTCTACTTCTGCATACCGTAATGTATACTGTAGCCAAAACGCAAGTAGCGAGCCCGGGAACGCAAACTCGGGATCAGCCCGCTAGCGTACGTCGGAGTTTGGAGGCTCATTCAATGGTCGGCGACAATGCACAAGGAATCACCACATCGACTCCCGTCGGTGATACTCACCGTGCCCTCCACGAGGTCGCTGCAGAACGTATCCGTACGGCGATCCTCAATGGAACGCTCTACCCTGGCGAGCGTCTCGTCGAGGACAGACTCGCCCAAGAGCTCAACGTCTCTCGCCACCCCGTGAGGGAGGCTCTTCGCACACTGCAATTGGAGGGGTTCGTCGACATCGAACCTCGACGCGGTGCGACCGTCTCGCGGGTATCCACCGAGGAGGCGAGTGAGCTATTCGAAGTCCTGTCAGCGCTTGATGGGCTGGCAGCGAGATCCGCCGCATCTACGACGGATTCGGGTGAAATCGCCCAAATAGACGCAATTCTGGCCAGTGCAACGACCATCCTTGAGGCATCCACATCTTTGTCGCCGACCGACTTGGCAGACCTGGCCGATCTGAACCGGCGTTTCCATACTCTCGTGACTCAAGCAGGCAAGAACCGCCAACTGCTTGAGACTATCACGCCGCTGCGCGAGCGTATTCAATGGATACAGGCTGCGGTGAATCGGCGACGTCCAGAACTGTCATGGTCCGAGCACCGATCGATTCGAGATTCCATCGCCCGAGGTGACGCAGACAATGCGGAGTCGCTTGCACGATTTCATATCGAGGCGGCACGAATCACGTATCTGGCACAACGTTCAAACGCGGGTGACGGTCGTCTCTGAACCGATAGACGTCGGCTGCTCCACGACCTCGGCGGCGACCCACCTTGCAGTTTGCGGACAACCGTGCTTCAATCCCATGTATTGTATGTTGTATCCAATACAACGATGGAACGAGGGAGTGACGGTCTGATGAGTCGTAATGCCGCAACCGATATCGTCGCAGCGCTGGAATCCCACGGCGTTGAATACGTGTTCGGAGTCCCTGGTGATACCTCCCTCCCCCTCTACGAAGCGCTCCGACTGAGCAGGTCAATTACTCATGTCATGGCAAGGGACGAGCGGGGGGCCGCCTATATGGCTGAGGTCTACGCAAGGGTCTCGGGTCGACCGGGCGTATGCGAGGCGCCATCGGGGGCAGGTGCGTTCTATCTCATTCCTGGGGTGGCGGAAGCGTATGCGAGCTCAATCGCGATGATCGCACTCACCACGGATGTCCCTCTCAAGACCAAGGGCAAGAACGTGCTCACCGAGATGGATCAAGAGAGCTTGTTCGATTCGGTCACGAAATGGAGCGTGCAGCTTCGCCGGCCGGATCGTTCCGCCGAAGCTATCCACAAGGCCATGCGGATTGCCACGTCGGGTCGGGCAGGACCTGTCCACATCTCGCTTCCAGAGGATGTGCTTGCAGCCTCAACTGAGGGGGCTCCCGACCCGACGCGGCCACCACACGTCACGCAGTTTCCTGAGCTGCGATCGGGCGCGCCGAAGGCGGACGTGGTCCGCGTCGCTGAGCTCCTTGGTCGAGCCGAGCGGCCCGTGATTGTTGCCGGCGGTGGAACCAGAATCTCGGGTGCGTGGAACGAGTTGACGACGGTTGCCGAACTCAGCGGCGCGATGGTCGGTACGTCGATCACTGGGAAGGGAAGCATCGACGAACGGCATCCAAATAGTCTCGGGGTCGTTGGTGGCAATGGCTCAAGGCCATTTGCAAACGAGGCTGTCGAGAATGCCGATCTGGTGATGTTCGTTGGGTGTAAGACCGACTCAGTAACGACGATGAAGTGGACGCTTCCTCCCGTTGGGGGTGTGCCGGTCATCCAGGTGGATGTGGATCCCAAAGAAGTTGGTGCGAATTACCCACTCGCTGTCGGTATCGCGTCCGATGCGATGGCCTTTCTTGCGGACCTGGCTTCGGCCCTCCCGACAGATGAAGCGGTCTCTCCTTGGCTCGACGTAGAGCCGCTGAGGGCAGGATGGCTTGACTCATACCAAGGACTTTTCGAATCCGACGACGTCCCTATCAATCCGTATCGGGTCATCGACACACTCAAGCGACTCCTGCCCGATGAGGCACTTATCGTTGCCGACGCGGGCACCGGCACTCCACTGACGGCCGCCTTCATAGACAGCGAAAGTGGCCGTGACGTGATCATCCCCAGGGGATTCGGTGGTCTCGGCTACGCGCTGCCGGGCGTCGTGGGCGCTGCCTATGCCAGCCGGAGCAGCCAGGTCGTCGGAATCATGGGAGATGGATCGTTTGCGATGGCGGCCGGTGATCTTGAAACGATTTCGCGACTTTCCATCCCCGTTCTGCTGATCCAGTTCAACAACGCCACATTTGGCTGGATCAAGGCACTCCAGCATCACCTTTCAGACAAGAACTACTTCAGTGTCGATTTCTCAGCCGACACGGACTACGTCGGTATCGCGAAGGCATTCGGGATCGACGGCATTCAGGTAACTGATCCGAACGAGATTGAACCGGCGATCAAGCAGGGCCTCGCCGAACCGAGGCCGTTCTTCATCGACATTGTGACCGCAAGCGAGGAGGAGACACCTCCACCGGTCCCTGACTGGTTCTAGACCACTAGCTGTACAAGCCGTGCGATGGCAGTCCATCGGCAACGGGAAAAGGAGCGACATGCTGAAATACATCTACCTGACGAACTGGACAGATCAGGGGGCGAAGGACACGACGAACAGTGTCCATCGCGCCACCGCAGCCATCGACACCATGCAGACGTTCGGTGCGAGGATCTACGAGGCATACTGGACGACGGGACCGTACGACCTTGTCTTCATGGCGGAAGTACCTGATGCCGAGACTGCACACGTGGTGAAGCTGGCTCTATCGCGGAATGGCAATGTTCGCGCACACGCCATGCGTGCCTTCGACCGAGCTGACATGATCAAGATCGCCGAACTTGTGGCCGCCGAAGACGAGAAAGGCTGATCACGGGATCCTTTCGACCTGACCTGGTGCTCTTCTCGCGCCGAATGGTTTGATGAATCTGGGCAAACCAACCTGCCTACGCCGACTCCCCGAGTGACGGTCGCAGTGTGTGGAAGTCGGTGATTCGCTGAAACAGGAGTCCGATCGAAAGCACCGTCTGCTCATCTCTTCCGATGACCTGAATCCCAAGTGGCATGCCGTTTGACGAGAGACCACAAGGAACCGAGAGAGCAGCGAGGCCCGTGTAGCTCACCGGTGCCGTGGTCTGAAGAAGGCGCATCGTGTTCTCCGTGATCCCTGAACCTTCGGAGCTGTTGATCGACATGGCGTGTGGAGCCTCGATGGACACGGTTGGAAGGATCAGCGCGTCGAGACCATCCATGCTGGCTCGGAATCGTGCCGCAAGATCGTCGAGTTCGCGATGGGCGAGGATCAGTTCCGCTCCGCTAATGGTGCCCGCACGGCCGAAGTACCTTTGCAGCTCCATCGAGTAGGCGGCGAGTCGGGACGGATACCACCCTGCGTCGGTGTGTTCTGCTAGGAACTCCGAAAGTACCACCTTGGTTCGGCTCGCATTCCATTCGTCGAACGTCGGAAGACTGCCGTCGCGTCGCGTGCATCCAGCGTTCGACAGTTCGGTGACGGCTGCTTCGTACGTAGCAACAACGTCCCGGTCAAAAAGGCCGAGTGACTCCAGGTCGGCCGGAGCAGCGATCCCAATCGTTCGTGGGTCAGCAGCCTCGATGAGGGGATCGCCAATGAGTGCAGACCACATGTGCGCGACACCGGCCGCGGAACGCGCCATCGGGCCAACCGTGTCGTGTGTCCGGGAGAAGGGGACTGTGCGGGCCAGTGAGATTGCTCCCACAAGGGGACGCAATCCGGTGATTCCACACAGTGCTGCAGGGATACGAACGGATCCGCCGCTATCGGATCCCAGCGCACCGAGGCACTCACCCGCAGCCACGGCAGCAGCGGAGCCGCCGCTCGAGCCCCCGGCGATTCGACTGGTGTCCCACGGGTTGCGGGTCGGCGGGGTCTCACATCCGTACGCGAACTCGTGGGTGGTCGTCTTACCGAGCACCACCGAGCCTGCGTTCCAAAGCGCCTCGACGGCCGGCGCGTTGCCATCCGCTGGCATTGCGTCGGCGAGGACCTCCGACCCGGCTCGAGTACGAAATCCCTCTGCATCCATGACGTCCTTGATGCCAACAGGAATACCGTGGAGCGGGCCTCCATCACCCGGCGGGATATCGTCGAGGGAGGCGGCTCGCTCCCGAGCTGCCTCGGCCCCTCGTTCAGCGAATGCGAGGATCAGCGGCTCCACCCTCTCGATACGCCCCAAGCAGGATTCCGTGAACTCCGATGGTGTCGCGGATCCCTCGCTGATGACGACACAAGCGTCTTCCAGCGCCAGGTCCCAGAGTTCGCCCGATTCCATTCCTACCTCCCGATTGCCGTGTCAGTCCAAGAACGTCGACGTTGCATCCCAAACCGCTTCTGTTCGATCAATGCTGAAGACCGCCTCGGTGCCCATCGCCGACGAAACACCTGCGACAATGATCTCCGCGGCAGCCACGGCCGGTACGGAGCTGTCGAAAGGCCCCATCGCTGGCACAGTCACATCGCACCAGGCGTCCGCCATCGCCGCATACGGTGAGAGCGCGCCATCCGTGATGGCAACAACACCGACCCCCTCCGATCTGAGATACGTCAACGCATCGAATGTTCGGCGGCGGTACCGATGAAAATCGAACACGACCGCCGTATCGCCTGGTGCGGCATGAGCCAACTGACCTCCAGCCCAATGGTCTTCAACGAACACGACATCCTTTCCGAGCATCTTCAGTCCACTCGAAAGAACGTGTGCTCCCGATCGGGATGTCTCGCCCGAGCATACGAACACAGTTCGTGCCGTGACGATCGGAGCAACGAGGAGCTCGGTGCGCTCGTCGGTGAGGTGTTGGAAGAGCTGTTCGAGGGCAGCGAGGAGTTCGACTCGTGCTCTCGACGAAGCAACGCCCCGCGAGCGGATTCGCTCGCGGGGCCTCGTGATGGTGTGAGCGAGTCTCGCCTGGGTGTGCGCTTGCATATCGGGGTATCCCTCGAATCCGAGAGTCCTGGCGAAACGAACAACCGTTGGTCGGCTCACGTCGACCAGACGCGCAAAGTCTGCCACCGTACCGAAAGCCACAATCGTGGGATCATCGAGGACGGCTCTCGCGAGTCGATGTTCGCTCGGCGTCAATTGATCGTTGACCGCCGCAACGCGGTCTGCGAGAGATTCAGGTGGTAACACAGTGTTCATCATGTTACATTGTATCCAATTCGATATTCGTTTTGCTACACTACTCGGATCGACTCCGCGCGGATACACAGGGAGAGCCCACAAATGACCACTGACATTCTCAGCAAACGAGACAAGTACCAGCCATCAGAACGGGAGCAGGCGTATCTCGATGGGGTCGTCAATCCAAAGTATGACCGCCAGATCATCAATGGACTCGACCCGTTCTTTGAGGATCGCGCCCCTGCCGACATGAGCGACTTCTATACCGAGACCGAGATCACCGACCTTCTCCAGGTACGGGGAACCGACCGGGATGTCGAATCTCGGATGCCTGTCAAGATGACCCGGCACTATTTCGAGCTCGCCAAGAAGAGCAAGAACCTCCAAAAGATCGTCAAGGCGAGCACGGACGAAACGCTCAACCTTCAGGGATCCGAGGATCCTGGATTCCAGATGGACTACAGCCCCGTCGAGGGTCTTCTCCACAAGTACGAGATGGGCCTCATGTATGTCATCTCGACCTGTTCTGCTCATTGCCGGTTCTGCTATCGCGAGGAGCTGATCGCTCGCAAAGAGATTGAGCGGCAGGACGGCACGGTGGCCAAGAAGGGTCTCGCACAGATCAAGGACATCACCGACTACATCAGAGCCCACAACGCGAAGGTCACCAACAACGGTGGAATCCATCCGGACTCTGGTCGTGAGAAGCTGCGTGAGATCCTGCTGTCGGGTGGTGATCCGATGGTGCTTCCCAACTCGAAGCTTGCCGCTTGGTTCGCAGCTCTCGCCGAATCGGGTGTCGAATCCATCCGCCTCGGAACCAAGGAGATGGCGTTCTATCCCGACCGGTTTGACGACGCATTCCTCGATGTCCTCGACCGCTTCCATGAGACATATCCCGATGTCGGGTTCCGACTCATGGTTCACTTCAACCACCCCGACGAGTTCCTACTCAAGGATGAAGACGGCAACTACATCGAAGAGGACAATGGAACGCTCAAATGGCACCCAGCCACCAAGCGTGCCATGGATGAGGTTGTTGGACGCGGCTGGCTGAACGTAGAGAATCAAGCCCCGATCATCAAGGGTGTCAACGACGACCCTGATGCGCTGAGGATCATGCAGCGTGCCCTGTACCGGGTTGGTGTGGGCAACCACTACTTCTTCTGCGGCCGTGACATCGTTGCCTACCGCGCATTCAATGTCCCGATCGAGACCGCTTGGAACATTCTCAACGAGTCCCAAAAGGGCCTCTCGGGTGTGGAGACACACGCTCGGTTGTCCATCACTCACTACAAGGGCAAGACGGAGGTCGCGGCCGTCACGAACGAGCCGATTCCCGGTCTTGCCGGTTCCGAGAACGGGGTGTTGATCTTCAAGATCTTGCGCAACGCTGCCGACGCACCCGACCGAGGGAAGGTCTGTATCGTCGGTCGCAACCCGGAGGCGATCTGGTTCGACGATTACGAGGATCGGGTGTTGTTCGACGAGGCAGGACTCTATGACTACACGCGTGTCGACAAGAAGCCGGTCGAAGTTCCTGTCGCGATCTCAGTCGGCAGCTGACACGACGCGAAAGGCGCAGTCCGATGATCGACAAGACGGTCGATTCTGTCGCTGATGCCGTAGCTGATATCAGCGACGGTGCGGTGGTGATGATCGGTGGGTTCGGTGAGGCAGGGAGCCCCATCGAGTTGATTCACGCTCTCATCGATCAGGGCGCCAAGAATCTCACCGTTGTCAACAACAACACGGGCAGCGGCGAGGTAGGCCTCGCCGCGCTCATCAAGGCGCGCCGCGTCTCGAAGATGATCTGTTCGTATCCCCGGACAGCGAACTCAACCGTGTTCCCCGATCTGTACCTGGCAGGTGAAATCGAGCTCGACCTCGTTCCACAGGGGACGCTCGCCGAACGGATCCGGGCTGGTGGTGCCGGGATTCCAGCCTTCTACACGCCAACCTCGGTTGGGACTCCGCTCGAGGAGGGAAAGGAGCGCAGGGCTTTTGAGGGGCGCTACTACGTCCTTGAGCACGGTTTGACGGCCGACTTTGCGCTGATCAAGTGCCGAACCAGTGACCGGCTGGGAAACCTTGTCTTCAACAAGACGGCTCGGAATTTTGCCCCCATCATGGCGACTGCGGCGAACACGACGATCGTGCAGGCCGATCGCCTCGTCGAACGAGGAGCGATCGACGCTGAGTGTGTGGTCACCCCTGGGATCTTTGTTGACCGCATCGTCGAGGTGCTGGAACCTGCGCAGGAATCGGACCTTGTTGCACAAGGGATCTCCTACCCATGAGTGAGACGTCAACCGGTTGGTCACGCGACGAGATGGCTCAGCGAGCTGCTGCCGATATCCCCGATGGTTCCTATGTGAATCTCGGAATCGGTATTCCCGAGCTTGTGGCCTCCCACGTTCCAGACGGTCGAGAATTCATCTATCACACCGAAAACGGCTTGCTCGGAATGGGGCCGTCGCCCGAGGACGGCGGCGGGGAACCCGAGCTGATCAACGCTGGGAAGAAACGAGTGACCGCGCTGCCTGGCGCTGCGTACTTCCATCATGCAGACAGTTTCGGAATGATCCGAGGTGGGCATATCGACCTGTGCGTGCTCGGCGCGCTACAGGTCTCACAGGATGGCGACCTCGCCAACTGGTCCGTCGGCGGCCCCGATGCAATCCCTGCGGTTGGCGGTGCAATGGATCTCGTCGCTGGAGTACCGACCATCTTTGTCATTACCCAACACACGACGCGCGAGGGCGAATCGAAGCTGGTTGAACGATGCACCTTCCCTCTGACAGCGATCAAGGTCGTCAGTCGCATCTACACCGATCTCGCTGTTGTTGACGTGGGTGCCTCCGGATTCGAATTGATGGAACTCGCCCCCAACGTCACGTTCGAAGAAGTGGCAGCCAAGACCGACGGAAGACTGATCGATACACGAGCCCAGAAAGTGACCCGATGACATCCAATACCGCGCAATCACCCGGTGCTGCTCAGTCACCAAGCGAAGCTCTCTATGAGCGCGCTCAGATCTCCCTACCGGGAGGCGTGAGTCGAAACACCGTCCTTCGTTCGCCTCATCCGCTCTACGCCGATTACGCCTCCGGTTCGCGAGTCGTCGACATCGAAGGCGTCGAACGGATCGACTTCGCAAACAACATGGCCTCGCTCGTCCACGGCCACGCACATCCAGCGATCGTGGAAGCAGTCACCAAACAGCTGGGCCGTGGTACCGCGTTCACGCTCGCGACCGAGGTTGAGGTTGACTACGCAGAGCACATCTGTGGTCGAAGCGTGAGCTTCGATCAGGTGCGATTCGTCAATTCAGGCACCGAGGCGATCATGGGTGCACTCAAGGCGGCCCGAGCGTTCACCGGCCGACCGAAGATCGCAAAAGCTGAAGGCGCGTATCACGGTCTCTACGACTTTGCCGAGATCAGCCAAACCTCCAACCCATCGAACTGGGGCGACCAGACCCGTCCCCAAAGCGTTCCCGTGGCACACGGCACCCCGGAATCGGTTCTCGCCGATGTCGTGATCATTCCGTTCAATGATCCTGAAACAGCCATCGAGATTCTCGATACGCACCGAGATTCGATCGCGTGTGTTCTGATCGACCCGATGCCTCACCGCGTCGGTTTGATACCTGCATCACAGGCGTTCGTCGATGCCCTGCGGACTTGGACTGAGGCCAACGGTGCCCTGCTGGTATTCGATGAGGTCATCACGTTCCGAACCGAGGTTGGCGGCTTCCAGGAACGGTTCGGTGTTTCTCCGGACCTCACAGCGATGGGAAAGGCGATCGGCGGTGGATTCCCCGTAGGTGGAATCGTCGGTCGCAGGGACGTCATGCAGGTGATGAATCCACTCACCGAACAGGTTCGATTCCCCCACTCCGGCACTTTCTCTGCCAATCCGATAACCATGACTGCCGGGCTGGTCGCAATGGAACTCTTCGATGCGCCAGCGGTCAAAGATCTCAATGCTCTCGCAGAAGGTGCCATGGAGGGGATCCGCGACGTGATCGCACGAACGGGGGCAGATGCGTGCGTGACCGGAGCCGGATCGATGTTCAGAGTCCACTTCAAGGGCGAACCTCCTCGCAACCATCGGGATTCCTTCGCCGATTCCAAGGAGCTCGCAGCACGCAGTGCGATGCTTGACCATCTCTTCGGTGAAGGATTCATGATGATCAACACCTGTGCAGCAGTTCTGTCGACAGTCATGAATCAGAACGACATCGACGCTCTCGTCTCGGCCCTCGAGTCGGGGTTCAAGCGACTGAACGCATAGCGCCGTGAACGCCGACGTCATCGTGATTGGTGGCGGCATTGCCGGTGTATCAGCAGCGGCGGCGCTGTCCCGACACGCCACCGTCGTGCTTGTCGAAGCGGAGGGGTCACTGAACTACCACGCTTCTGGCCGATCCGCCGCTATGTATAGCGAGTGTCGCGGCTCGGAAGCGATCCGCCTGTTGACCAAGGAGTCACGCCAGTATTTCAGAGACGCTGAAGAGGGGGTCACGACTCCGCGCCCTGTTCTGTATGTAGCTCCCCATGATGAACCTGACCGAATCGCCGCGATGCTGGCCGAGCTTCAACCGCTCCTTCCCTCACTCCGTGAGATCGGGTCGGACGAAATCGTTGAGACCTGCGATGCAATCCGCCCCACGACCGTGTCAAGTGGGATGCTCGAGCCTGATGCCATGGAATTGGATGTGGACCTGATCGCAACTGCGTTCCGACGTGAAGCGAAAGACAACGGCGTATCAATCCTTCTCGACCAGCGAGCGAAGACGGCGACGTACACATCTGGTTCGTGGAAGATCACAACCGATATCGACACTCACGTCGCGCCCATCATCGTCAATGCTGCTGGCGCGTGGGGCGATGAAGTTGCTGACTTGGCTGGGGCGGCGGCACTCGGTTTGACCCCATTGAAACGGTCTGTATTCCTCTTTGATCCACGGCGAGACGCATCGAGTTGGCCGCTGCTGGTCGATACCGGCGAGCGCTGGTACCTCAAGCCTGAGGGACCGAATGTGCTCGGTTCCGCAGCGAGTGAGGAGCCCTCCCTGCCCGTCGACGCTAGGCCGGATGAACTCGACATCGCATTGGGCATCGAACGAATCAGCGAGACAACCAACCTCACGATTCGGTCTATCCGTTCGTCGTGGGCGGGGCTGCGGACCTTCACTCCCGATCGGACACCAGCGGTCGGGTTTGATGTGGCCGTGGACGGGTTCTTCTGGCTTGTCGGGCAGGGAGGTTCCGGTATCAAGACTGCACCAGCCCTCGCCGAGTATTCCGCCGCCCTGATTCTCGACGGAACTGCCCCTACCTGGTCAACTACTCACCTTGAGGGCGCTCTGAACCCCGGACGCTTCAACATATAGCCAAGTGCTCGTTGTCATGATCGTCCTCGAGGTCAGCCAAGAGGATCGTTACAATCTGATCATCGCGGGTGTAGTTCAATGGCAGAACATCAGCTTCCCAAGCTGAATACGGGGGTTCGATTCCCCTCACCCGCTCCACTCGAGGCCTTTCTTTGCAGGGTTTCCGGTCTCCGCCCCTCAATCTGTCTCGCCGGCGTACCGACAATGTTCCTCAAACGAAGGAGTCCGCGGTGACCGCGAGCGCTTCGGTACGTGAGATCATGACTCGCATGGGCTACGCCTTCGCCGACGCATCACTCCGATACCTCAAAACTCCAGAGGGTCGTGAGACCACGATCGCCGACGCCATCAAACAACGCATGAACGGTGACCTCAGCAAATGAGCAACGATCAGGCCAGCTACTACGAACAGATTCGCGGGCGGCTCCTCCCACTCGTGATCGACCTCGGCGACCGATTGACTGTCCAACAACAAGCGTGGGCTCATGAGTACATCGATGCAAATGAACTCGGCCCAGCCCTCGAGATGATCGCTGACTGGCTGTCGGAAGGTTCGCGACCGATCACCGGTCCGGAACGCAACGCAATGCTGGAACTCGCCGACGAGATGGCCATGGGAGATCGTGTCGCCCGAGCGCTTGAGCTCTGCCCGATGAGGTCGGTCAGTGGGAGCGAGCAGTGAGACTTCTCCCACCTCGCCTGATCGACCAACTTCCGGTCGAGCCGAACTTCCAATCACCGGTGACCCCGTCATTCTGCGCCGGGAAGAGAACGAATTCTGCATCCTGCGGGAGCTGACGACAGACGAACTCGGAAGTCTGATCTTCGACCCGGTGTCAAGCACACCGCTCAAACACCCGACCAATGAAACCCCTGTCGGTACAGCAACCGGCCTACTCGACGATATCGGTATATAGGTTTCCACTGATTCCGGCTCGGAAATCTTCGGTCACGTCAGCTTCGTTGGCGAATGTCTCCCATTCGGAAACGGCGTCGACGACGGCTCGCACGGTTTCCATCGGTTTGCGCACACCGACGGTTGCTGCCACCGCGAGGAGATCGGCGAGTCCGATGCTCGCCTGCTTGCCATTGATCGTCATCTGGTGTTGCGACGTCCATCGTGAGGCAGGGTTGAACGCGTACGTGACGTCATATGCCGGTGCCAGGGTCCACACCCCGTCGGTCTCCATCAGATAGCCGATGTTCTTGGTGTGGTCATCATGGTTTCTCGCAACGACGTTGAATACGAGGCGTCGATACAGCTGTTCCGTGGCCCCATAACCGCACAGTCTGGTACACAACATCAAGGCATCCTCCCAAGAATGGCGTCCCGTTTCGTTGTAGTCGCGGTGCGTGATTGCCTGGTACGTCTGCACGTGATGCTTCGAGCCATCAGTGTTCCTATCAAATCGTCGAGTCATGAAGTGGGCACGCCCACCGCTATCGACTTGGATTCGGGAGGGAGACATCTCGATTCCAGCTGCGATCGCCATCAGGTGGTATGCCATTTCCACCCTGCCGTAGCCCGCGGGATCGGTGAAAGAACCGTCGGTGGACCCAACCCCATCAAATTTGATGATCCAGTACTCGAACCCGTCGGGAGCAGTGACCTGGCCTGACCGCATCTCATCGGTCGACGGGTTCCAAGCAATAACGGCTTTCGCCCTCACGCCTCCTGCCGAGGTACCCACTTGCAGCAGGGTATCGAGGCCATCATCGTCGAATCCAGTCGACATCGCTCCGTGCGCGGACAGGACACTCGCAGCGAGATCGGCAAGCTCATTGGCAGTAACCACTTCACTTCGGCCAAGCCCGCGCCTCGCGGGATGGTACTCCAGCGCACCCATTCCCCGTTTCCCCACGTAGAGCAGTCGTTCAACAGGGGTGTAGGAATCGCGGGGTCTCCCCTGAGTCGCAAGCCATCGATTGAACACTTCGGTTCCCCATCGATCGGGGAGTGAGTCTGCGAGCATCCCGGGAAGTCCGCGGAAGGCGTCTCGACCGAGCTCAGGAAAGCTGTAGATGCGGTTCGCGTCGAGGGGCATCATCACTGGAGCGATCGGCAATCCCCTCGCGACGAACGGGGCAGCATACTGAAACGATGCAGTCGCACGTTGCGGATTCCATGCGACCGCACCGACTTCCTGTCCCCAAAGATGCACCGTTGCCACATCAACGCTCACGATTGATCACCGGTGGTCGGTCCTTGCCCGATGCCCTTCGCCGCTCCCGGCCCCGAAGCTTGCTCAGTTCGATCGGCGAGATCTCGGACTCAGGAAGGACCGCTTCAATGCGATGCAGCAGGCCCAGCGCACGAAGCAGACGAATGAAGGTCGTCATTGATGACCCGTTCCCGGATTCAGCATTTCGCAATGCACCAATCGAGACACCCGCGGAGCGTGCGAGATCCTCTTGGGTGATGTTTCGGTTCAGACGTTCCTGGCGGAGGCGATTTCCAAGCTCCTCCATGATTGGGTCGTCAGCCCATTCGATGAATTGACTCACCTTATAACCCTCAAATATACATTGATAGTAAGAGGAAATGAATGTTAACTGATAGAAAGATATCAATCTCAATAACTTCTGTCCACCCCGGGAGCCCACAACGGCGGATGGAATCGTGCGGCTCTTGGATCGGTGGAAAGCCAAGCGAGGGATTGGTCAGCTGAGAGGCCAGGGATCTGACGACCACCGAACGTGAGGTTCTTCAGGGATCTCGCCGCTGACTGCTCCTGGTACCGGGGGGACAGGTTCTCTGGTGACGGTCCGAGCGCGGGCCAGATCGTGTATCCGCCTGCCTTACGATGCACCCATGTCGGCATGTATGCCGTGTCCCACAGCGACCAGGTTCCGTCCGTGTTGGAGCGGAGTCGAATCATCAGGACGGCACCATCCTCGGTGTTGGGACCGCTGTATCCCGCCGATTGGTTCGAAAGGAAGTTGCCGAGCCCGTACGCCACGAGCTTGCCATTGACACGCTCGACGGCTTGGAGCACATGGGCGTGATGCCCGACGATCATGTCGATCGCATCCGAGGCCGTCAAGGTATCGGCTGTCGAGCGCTGGTGGGAGGTCGTTGACACTTGGTATTGGTTGCCCCAATGGAGCGACACCACAACCCAATCTGCACCGCTCGCCTTGAGCGCCTCGGCATCAGCGATGATCCGATCCGTATCGATCAGCCCCACCGACCACCCATACTGGGGTCGATACATCTGAACGCCGTACGTCGCAGACAGGTGTCCGACTGTCAGAGCCTCCAACTCGTAGAGCACACCATGGGATTGGGCTTCGGTCATCGCAGTGCCGGTGTGACTGAGGCCCGCCTCATCGAGGACCGCAATTGTGGACTCGATTCCAGTCGTTCCGTAGTCAGTTGAATGGTTTGAGGCGGTCGAGCATCCATCGTATCCAGCCCCTTCGACCGCTGAGGCAAACTCCCCCGGAGCCGATAGTTGAGGAAACACGCCGATCGGGTGTCCAGGGACGTCGAGCGTGATCTCCTGATGGCAGATCGCAAGGTCCGCCGCGGAGATCACCGACCGTACCTCGCCAAACATCGGGGTGAAGTCGAAGTCTGCCTCTGTTTCCTTTGCGAGTTCTGCGGCTTTCCGTGCGATTCGATTGTGAACCAGCATGTCACCGGTGAACACCAGCGTCGCGCTGTCCCCATTGATCACCTCGGGTACCTGCGTTGGGAGTCGTGCACCGCTCGGTGCCGCAGCTGCGATCGGCAGCGCTACGACAAGACTCGCAACCCCGAGCACTGTGACTGTGATGATCCTCTTCATGGCAGATCGCGACGGTAGCGACCGGGATCGGCAACGAGATGATTCCCCAATTGATATGTCGGAAAGCAACGCTGGAGGCCGGTCATCGGACACTCGCCATCGGAAGTCGGAAATCGGAGATCGGTCATCGGTTATCGGTCATCGGATACCGGCCGTCGGATTACCGTCCCCAGATGCCATACACGACCGTTCTCTTCGACCTGGATCACACGTTGCTTGACTCCGCCGCCTCCGAGGCACGCGCATTCGACGCCACGCTGCGTGAGGCGGGGATCGACGATCCCCAGAAGTACTTCCCAGCCTACGACCGGATAAACCGTGATCTGTGGGCGGCTGTGGAGAGGGGAGAGATTGCTCCCGATGATCTCAGAGTCACTCGGTGGGAGCGTCTGGTCACAACACGCGAGATAGAAGCAGATGCCCAAACGCTCGCCCAAAGGTACGTCCGGGGGCTCGGGGAGGAGGGTGACCTCTATCCGGGCTCGCTTCAGGTCCTCGATGAATTGTCGGAATGTGCAGTACTTGCGCTGGTTACCAACGGAATCGGCGAGGTCCAACGTACGCGGATCGCCCGTCTTGGACTCGACCAATACTTCGACTCGATTGTGATCTCGGGTGAGGTGGGGGTATCCAAACCAGCGATCGAGATCTTTGACCTCACATTCCGTGCGCTCGGCGAATCCATCAAGACCCGGACCCTGATGGTCGGTGACTCGCTTACATCAGACATCCAGGGAGGGATCAACTTCGGCATAGACACGTGCTGGTACAACCCGCGTTCGGAGACGTCGCACGGACCGCGGAGCACCCACGAGATCGCAGATCTGTCGGAGCTGATCAACGTCGTCTGCAACCACGAACACGGATCACGGTAGATCTTCCACTGGTCGAATCGAAGCAGGCGTGGCATGATTCGGTATGGCACGCAAACCGACTCCCCGAATGGTGGCGCTCGCCATCGCGGTCTTCGCCGTTGCCACGGCATGTAGCAGTTCGGCGAACGAAACCACGACAACAAGTACACCGTCCACGACGTCGATGGCCTCTGCGACAACCAGCACGACCACCACCACAACCACGACCGTGCCGCCGACCACCACCACAACCACGACCACCACGACCGTGGCACCCACAACAACCACAGCAGCGACGACCAAGGCCCCAGATCCACCGCCTTCGAAGGTGACCGGTGTCACCGTGGGAACTCGGGGGCGGAAGCGGCGAGATGTACGTCCAGTGGGCCGCCTCTTCTGCAGGCGATCTTGACCACTACTCCCTCTCGTACTCGGAGAATCCCGGCGGATCAAAGAGCCATCTCACCAATGTCCCAGCGGGAACGACGAACTACGTCGATTACCCACGAGACGTCACCCCGGGGATCCATTGCTATGTCGTGAAGGCAGTCGACGCCGGCGGCAACGCATCACCGGGTTCTGATGAGGTCTGTCTGTCGATCACCTAGCGCCGGGTGCTCGCTCAGGTCCCGATGAAACGCGCCGTTCCTAGGGTGTGTACGAAGCGTTTCGGGGAGCGACATGAAGATCACACGGATATCGGCATACCAGGTCGATCTTCCGCTGCACGAGGGTCGGTATTCCTGGTCGGGTGGCAAGTCAGTTGATGTCTTTGACTCGACCGTGGTCCGAATCGAGACCGACGAAGGCGTCGTTGGCCATGGCGAGGTGTGCCCTCTCGGGCCGGCATACCTCCCCTCGTACGCCGAGGGCGCAAGGACGGGGATCGCAGCGATAGGACCCGACCTCATCGGCGCAGATCCGACACAGCTCGACGTGGTCAATCGGCTGATGGACCGCGCCCTCAAGGGCCATCCATACGCCAAGTCCCCGATCGACATGGCATGTTGGGACATCCTCGGAAAGGTCTCGGGACTCCCGATCTCGACGCTGCTCGGCGGAACGTACGGCGAAGACTTCGTGTTGTATCGAGCGATCTCCCAGAGGTCCCCGCAGGAGATGGCGGACAACGTCGAGATGTACCGCGAACAGGGATACCGACGTTTCCAACTCAAAGTTGGTGGTGATCCAGATACTGATATCGAGCGCGTTCGCGTGGTGGGAGCAACGATGAACACCGGTGAGAAACTGATCGCCGACGCCAATACCGGTTGGCTCATGCATGAAGCCGCTCGAGTCGTGCGAGCGGTCGATGACGTTGATGTCTATATCGAGCAGCCGTGTCTCAGCTACGACGAATGCCTCTCCATTCGGCGACGAACGAGTCATCCGTTTGTCATGGACGAAACCATCGATGGGCTTGACGTCCTGATGCGTGGACATGCCGACGATGCGATGGATGTGGTGAACATCAAGATCAGCAAGTTTGGGGGACTCACGAAGGCTCGCCAGGCACGAGATCTGTGTGCGTCGCTCGGGATCGCGATGACCATTGAGGATTCGTGGGGTGGCGACATCATCACTGCGGCGATTTCCCATCTGGCCCACAGCACACCCCCAGAATTGCTGTTCACGGCAACAGACTTCAACAGCTATGTAACCGTCGACATCGCAGACGGTGCCCCGCAACGGGAACAACGGACGAATGGCTTCCTCTTCGCAGCCGGGACTCGGGATTGTGCCATTCGCCGACGTCCTCGGTGAACCGGTCTTCACTACCGACACTGATCACGACGAAACGACACGGGAGCACCATGAACAAGACGACGTACGGGTACGAAATCACAACCGCGCTGTCACTCGACGATGCTGAAGCAGCGATCCGTAAGGCACTGGCTGACCAAGGTTTTGGCATCCTCACAGAGATCGACGTCGCGGCGACCCTCAGGGCCAAACTCGGGATCGAGCGGGATGCCTACAAGATCCTCGGTGCATGCAATCCAGCACTCGCCAATCGTGCGATCGAGTTCGATGATGAAATGGGTCTCCTGCTTCCGTGCAACGTCGTTGTTGCCAGAGTTGACGGATCGACCCGGGTCTCCGTCGTCGACCCACACGTCATGCTCAGCGTTGCCGGAAATTCAGACGAACTCGCATCAGTGGCTTCCGAGGCCCGCGACAAACTCGTAGCTGCATTGGAAGCGATCGGCTGACCACCGTCAACGGCTCGAAGGAATCGAGGTACCGTCAATTCCACGCATGGAACTCGGTATCGCGACACTCGCCGAAACAGCAGAGACTTCCCACGGCCCGACGGGCATCAGCCGTTCTTTGGGCTGTAGCCCACCGTCACGGTGGTTTCATACCCTGGGTACGCGCCGGTGGCTAGGATCGCGATTCGATGATCTTTTCAGACCGCACCATCAAAGAGTGCATCGATTCAGGCAAGATCCTGATCGATCCGTATGACGAGGCGATGGTGCAGCCATCGAGCGTCGACCTGCGTTGCGACCCGAACTTTCGGGTCTTCGAGAACCACAAATACGCTCTCATCGACCCGAAGGCACCACAGGGCGACCTCACCACGAACGTCACCGTGAGTGATGATGAGCCGTTTATCCTCCACCCCGGAGAGTTTGTACTCGGTTCGACACTCGAAACCGTCGGTCTGGCGGACGACATCGTCGCCAGACTCGAGGGCAAATCCAGCCTTGGCCGCCTTGGCTTGTTGATCCACTCAACTGCTGGATTCATTGATCCGGGGTTCAAGGGGCAGGTGACGCTTGAGCTCTCCAACGTTGCCAACCTCCCAATCGCAATCTATCCGAGGATGAAGATCGGGCAGATCAGCTTCTATCAGATGACGACACCCGCTGAGTATCCATACGGGTCGCCTGAGCTCGGATCCAAGTACCAGGGCCAGACAGGCCCGACGCCTTCACAGATGCACGAAGACTTCGGAGAACCTCAATGAGGCGTTCTCACGACTGACGCGGCTCACCCGATTTCGGCGAGATTCGCCTGATGATCTCCGGCGGTTGCTGCAACGGGGGTGGCGTGCTTGCGGTTCAGGTATCCGAGGCCCTCTCCGCTCGCAAGCATTGATGTGACCTCACCGGCGGGTTCGTCGTCGATTCGAATCTCAGCGGCGGCTGGGACCGTCCCTGGCTCCGTTGAGACCCGAACGAGTCGTTTCGTCGGTGCCGCCCCACGGTGATGGGTTCTCGCTACAGGTTCCTGACCCGTGTAGCAGCCCTTGTCGAACGAGACGGTGACATCAACCAAACCGGTCATCGCCGGAGTGATTCCCTCGGTGATCTCATTGCCCATTGCCGGCCAACCGGTCTGGATCCGCATTTCCTCCAGGTCAGTCGATGGCACACCTTCCGGAGCAGAAACGGTTGGACCGATCACATCAACGCCCTCTGGGCTGCGTCCAGAGCACGTGGAAACGATTGGTGCGTCGAAGGACTGCTTCGAAGATCCGTCGCCACGCCACACGACTCCAGGCCACGTTGCTTGTGAGAATCTCACATCGGTCCGAAACAGCAGCCCGTCGAGCCGGGTACGTACCCCGTCGCCGTGGCCAGGCTCGATGTCGAGCGCCAAGCGGTCATGACCGATTCGCGTTACTCGAACCAACGCTTCGATCGAGCCCTTTGGGTCGAGAATGAACGACCAAGCGGACCGGGCGAGGTCAATAGCTTCGATGTCCTGTGTCAGCTGGGTTTGCAGATACGATCGGGCATCCGATCCCTCAACAATGACAACATCTCGTTCGATCGGGGTGGCGGTGAGAGGTTTCGCAGACATGCATCGATGGTACCGGCCCGGAAGTGGGTCGCCCACCGATCACCCCCACCGTTCGGATCCGTTTGCTCGGCCCACCCGAGTCGCCCTCACAGTGCGACCGATGCACGATTCGCGATCTCCTTGTGCGGAACGGCTGCCGCCATTGCTCCTCCGGCAATGACCAGTCCGACACCGAGCCACGTCAGCACACTCGGCGCCTCGTCAAGGAATATCATCGCCCAGACGACCGCTGAGGCTGGTTCGACATACATGATGGTGCTCACCGCGGCGACAGGGAGGATCCCGTACACCTCCCAGTAGAGAAACCCGACAAGGCCGGTGAAAACTGCACCGAGGATAAGAAAGTTCATTATCTCGTCCGGGTGGTTCGTTATCGCCCCGTACGTCGCAGGGGCGAGCACCACCGCTGCAACGGTCAACTCGCCGATGGACATGGTAAGGCCCCGAAGATCCCGTGCCGCAGGGTGGCCAACAATCATCAGCGCTGCGAGGAGGGCAGCAGCGATTCCCGCTAACGCAATGCCTTTGAGTGGGTCAACGCCCTCGTTGCCGAGTGCCCAGGGCTGAACAACCACGATCGTGCCAGTGGCTGCAATGCCAAGGGCAAACCAGAGTCGGCGCGGCACGACCTGCCCGAGCACGGGGCCAGAGAGGATGGCTGCCGCGATCGGACCGATGTACAAGACCGACAATGCGATCGCAACCGTTGTGAGTTTGATCGACTCGAAGAACGCAATCCAATGTGCGGTGAGCAGAAGACCTGATATCACGAGCCGTCGTCGGTGCATTGGCGGGATCCGAAGCCTCCGAACGGCTGCCGCACCGATGATCAGAGCGATCGCGCCAAACGTGACCCTGACACCGACGAGGCCGGTAGACGAGACATCGTTTCGGACGAACAGGGGAATCGCACCCCAGGCAACGGCGACACCAGCGAGCACAAGGCTCGCGGCGAACGGCGATAATCGGGCGTCACTCATCCCGATACGCTACCGGCGAGTTAGGAGTCAAGAGTCCAGCTTGCTGGACTCCAAGCGACCCGACGGAGTCGGGTAGCCGACGTCTGAATTCGCTACATCGGTGACTCGGAGCGGCCCATGTCGGAGAAGAGAGTGAACTCGGGCAAGAAGGTCATGTCGACCTTGCCCACACCCCCCTGCCGGTGCTTTGCAATGACAACCTCAGCAACACCCTTGGACTCGATCTTGTCAGGGTGGTAGTACTCATCGCGATAGATGAACATCACGACGTCAGCATCCTGTTCGACCGCACCAGATTCTCGCAGATCACCGAGTCGGGGGCGTTTGTCTTCCCGAGACTCGACACCACGGTTGAGCTGTGACAAGGCAATGATCGGAACGTGAAGCTCGCGTGCCAGATTCTTGAGGGATCGTGAAATCATCGCGATCTCCTGCTGGCGATTTTCCTGACCTGATCCGTTCATGAGCTGGAGATAGTCGACAACGACCAGATCAAGTCCCGGCTTTCGTCTCAACCTTCGACACTTGGCTCTGATCTCGGTAACGGTCAGGCCCGCGGAGTCGTCAACGAAGATGTTCTGCTTATAGAGCGCCCCCGCAGCGTTGGAGAGCTTCGTAAAGTCACCTTCGGTGAGCTTTCCGGTGCGGAGCCGCTGCGAGTCGATTCGGCCCTTCGAACAGAGCATGCGGGTGACGACTTCCTCACGGCTCATCTCAAGTGAAAAGATGGCGACCGTCTTGCCACCGAGCGCAACGTTCTGCGCGATGTTGAACGCCAACGATGTCTTCCCCATACCGGGTCGAGCCGCCACGATTACGAGGTTGGTGGGATGAAGTCCGGCGAGCTTCCTGTCAAGATCACGAAAGCCGGTTGACGTACCGGTGACTTCGGATCCGCTCCGCTGGAGTTCTTCTGCTTTCTCGATTGCTGGTCCCAAGAGGTCGTCGATCGGTTGGAGTCCGTCACCGACCCGACGCTCTGCAACAGCGAACACTGCTTGCTCTGCCTGATCGACCACATCCTCTATGGGCTCTGCCATCTTCGTGGCGATCACACCAATGTCGCCCCCGACGCGCATGAGTCGCCGGCGCAGGGCATGCTCTTCAACAATTGCTGCGTAATACTCAACATTCGAGGTGGCAGGGACGGCATCAATGAGGTTGGTGAGGAATTCGATTCCACCGATACGGTCGAGTGTCCCGTCGCGCCGTAGTCCCTCTGAAACAGTGACCGCATCGATCGGTTCATTTGCGTCGAAGAGGCCTTGAACAACCTCGAAGACCTGCTGGTGCGCAGGCTTATAGAAGTCCTCAGCATGCAGCTTCTCGAGGGCGATGTTGGCCGCATCCGAGGAAAGAAGCACTGCCCCAAGGACCGATATCTCCGCGTCAGCGCTGTGAGGCGGAACGCGCAGTCCCGACCTGTTTGTTGGCGTGTCCAAGACCGATGTCACCGGTCCTCCTCGGTGGTCGTCGTCAACGTATCGTCCCCATCATGTCGGTCGGGTGTGACAGTTTTCGGATTTCGGATTTCGGATGTCGGACTACCGATGACCGATTACCGATTCTGCATGTGGTTGTGCCAGCGGGTGCGAGTGTATGCAGCTGCAAAACCACTCACGGGTGGATTACACGCCTTACTTTTCCCGTTCACGGTTGTTTGTCGCGGCCTACGCCTTTTTCACTCACGGCTTTCCACTTTCAGCCAAAAGCTGAACGCTCACGCTGGAATGACGTCCAACGTGACGACTACCTCAACCTCGGCATGGGGTCGCAGCGTCACCTCGTGGAGCCCAATCTCCTTGATCGGCCGATCGATGACAACGATGTCCTTCTCGATCTCGATTCCGGTGAACTTCACGATGGCAGCTGTGACATCGGTCGCCCCAATGGAACCGAAGAGGTTCCCTGCATCGCCAGCCCGTGCGGCCACAACGACACGTGTGCCGGAGAGCGATTCGCCGAGGGCCTGGGCAGATTCAAGTGCCTGCCTGTCCGCTTCAATGCGTGAGACACGCATCGACTCTGCTTGACGCAACGCACCCTCAGATGCTTTCACGGCAAACTTCTTCGGGACGAGATAGTTGCGGGCGTAGCCGTCCGAAACATCGACCACGTCGCCCTTTTCCCCGAGGGATTCAACTGGTTTGGTGAGTATGACCTTCATCGCTACTGCTTCGTCTGGGTGTAGGGAAGCAACGCCATTTCGCGAGCGTTCTTTATCGCCATTGAGACCTCTCGCTGACGCTTCGGAGTCAAACCGGTGACGCGTCGAGATCTGATCTTGCCACGGTCGGACATGAACTTGCGAAGCAAGGAAATGTCCTTGTAGTCGACGACATCGTCTTCACCGAACTTGTGGACAATCCGCTTCTTCTTCGGGTTCAGCTCGGGGCGTTTCCGCCGCTTCTTTTCGTTCCTGGGATTTGCCATGGAATTTCTCCTTGATTGAACTGTGATTGGGCTCTTGGGGGTCAGGGTTAGAACGGAGCTCCCGCTTCTTAGAAGGGGGCTTCGTCTGGCCCGTAGTCGTCACGGGCTACGGGTGCCGCGGGAACGGCACCACCGCCGCCATAGCTTCCGCCCCCGCTTTCGGAGCGTGGAGTCTTGGTCACCTGGGCAGTTGCCCACCGCAGTGATGGGCCGATCTCATCGATCCTGACCTCGACCACCGAGCGCTTCTCGCCTTCGTTGGTCTCCCAATTCCGTTGCTCGAGACGTCCGGTGACAAACACCCTGTCTCCCTTGGAAAGCGACTCTGAAATGTTCTCTGCGACTTCTCTCCAGCAGGTGCCGCCGAAGAAACTCGTCTCTTCTTGCCACTCGTTGTTGCGATCGCGGTAGCGGCGGTTCACGGCGAGGCGGACACGGGCCATCGCCACACCACTCGCGGTGAAGCGAAGTTCGGGATCTTCTACGAGGTTTCCTACAAGGGTCACGCTATTGCTCATTGCATCTCTCTTCTCTCTGGCCGATCCACCATCTCACCGACAGTGTGCGGGGCCGCTGTGACACTTTCGCTACTTGACCAGCCGTTGGATCTTGTGGCGTACCACGCTGTCAAGAAGACCAAGGGAGCGATCGAGCGTCGTCTGGAGCTCCACATCCCCGTCGAATGTGATGACGGAATAGAAACCCTCGGTCATGTGGTCAATCTCGTAGGCGAAGCGACGCTTGCCCCAAAAGTCTGTGTCGGTTACGACACCACTGCGGTCTGTGATGACCTTCTCAACCTCTGCAACCGCGGCGCGGACATCGTCCTCTGCCATGTCGTAGCGGTAGATCACCATCAGCTCATATGAGCGCATGTTCGATATTCCTCCTCTGGACATCCGCCGTGGCGGACGGCTCCTGCAGTTGGCAGGAGCAGGATGGGGTGCCGTTTCCAGCACCGCGGCACGTTTGGGTGCCGACTGGATAATGGGAGTGTATCGGGGATCAGATTTCAGAACGCAGAATTCAGAAGTCAGAAGTCAGAAGAGCGATGACCCAAGTTAGAAGTCGAAGTCAGAAGCCGAGGCCCGACGTCCGACGTCTGAAACGCTCTAGTCCTCGTAGGTGAGAACGGTTTGGTCCGTGATCCAGTCCAGGTCGCCGGGGTTGGCTTCGATCGCGTACCGGTAGTCGGCGCCATCTCCTGGCGAATAGGAAGGACAGGGGTCCGATTCACAAGGAACCATCGATGCCCTCCCAACGGGGAGCCCGTCGATGCTGAACCAGACGATATCGAGTGGAATGAGCGTGTTTTTCATCCAGAAACCGCCCGCTGCATCGTGGCGCCAATAGAACAGCATTCCATCGAGATCACCGAGATCAGTCACACCCATCAGGCCGGTTGCTCTCAGTCCTGGAGAATCGGCAATCGCAAGACGCATTGTTTGAGCACCAATCTCGACATCCTCGATCTGGTGGTCAGCAAGCAGGGGCGGCATGCCCACTGAAGGTGCTGGTGCGGAAGTTGTGGTCGTGGACGATGTCGTAGCAATTGAGCTCGCTCCTGCAGTTGTCGTCGACGCAAGGGTTGTGCTTGGAAAGGACCCTCCCGAGGTATCCGTAGTCGACGAGGACGAGCAGGCGGCTGCAACGAGACATGCTGCGATGGTGATGGAAATGAGCCTCATGCCAAGACGCTACCGCCGGAACGTGGATACCGGTGGGGCCATCGGCTAGGTTCGGTTCATGGCATCGAGTGTGGTTGCGTACGTTGCGGTGAGCCTTGATGGCTACATCGCGGGGGACGAGGGTCTTGTGGACTTCCTCGATGACTTCGGGAGCGAGGAATACGCTTTCCATGAATTCATGAAGTCAATCGGTGCCCTCGTAATGGGCAGTGCCACGTACGAGCAGATCCTTGTGTGGGGCTGGCCGTACGGCGAGATTCCTGCCCTCGTGTTGACGTCACAGGACCTTGCTGTGGCCGAGGGTGCAACGATCAAGTTCTCCGACGAATCAACGGGGGCCGCCATCCGTTCATACGCAGGAATCACGGAAAAGCGACTGTGGATTGTCGGCGGTGGAAGAGTGATCGTCGATGCAATGCAACAGGGAGCCGTCGATACCCTCGAGCTTTATGTGATGCCCGTGGCTCTTGGATCGGGAATTCCACTGTTCCCCGAGGCGTTCGATGGGACGTTGACCCTGCTCGAATCAACGGCATTCACCAACGGAGTCGTCCGCCTGATCTACCGCCCAGACCCCACCACTTGAGGCACACTTCGGTCATCGGTCATCGCTCCATGGCTTCGTCAGCCAGGAAGTGATCCGAAGGGTTCGACAGGTTCCTGAGAATATCTTCCGACTCGGCAGGCATGTGATAGGTCTCGGCATCAGACGGGAAAGCACCAGATTCGACATCGTCGAAGAACGCTGATATCGCGGCCACGGCGTCGTCGGCGAGATGTGCGTACTGGCGAACGAACTTGGGAAGGTATTCACCAGCTCCGAGACCAGTGACGTCGTGGAACACGAGCACCTGTCCGTCGCAGTTCACGCCCGCGCCGATACCGATCGTGGGGATGGATAGTTCATTTGTGACCATCTCGGCAACGACGTCGGGAACGCCTTCGAGCACGATCGAGAAGGCGCCCGCATCCTCGAGGGCGTGGGCGTCAGATATGAGTTCGTAGGCAGCCTGGGCTTCCTTGCCCTGCACCCGGTAGCCCCCCATCGCATGGACCGACTGCGGCGTGAGCCCGAGGTGTCCCATGACGGGAATCTCGGCATCGAGGACCGCGCCGATCATGGACAGTCGCTTGCGTCCTCCCTCCAACTTCACGGCACCGGCTCCGCCGTCGCGGACGAGCCGCCCTGCGTTCGCGACCGTTGCCTCCGGGGTTGAGTGATATGAAAGCCACGGCATGTCACCGACGATGAGTGCCATTGGATCGGTTCTGGCGACCGCCGCCGTGTGATGAACCATCACATCGACGGACACAGCAAGAGTGTCGTCGTGACCGAGCACAACATTGGCGACGGAATCGCCCACGAGAATGATGTCGGCTCCTGCACGATCCGCAATCCGCGCCGTCGGGGCGTCGTACGCGGTGATCATCTTCAGCTTTGCGCCACCCTTGCGAGCGGCAACCATCGGGGCCGTTACCTGCTTGCGCTGACCTGTCTCGGCCATGATCGAATCCTCTCTCCCCGCCACACCGGGTCGGGGGATATTCACAAGGATACCGGATTACGGATTGCGGATCTCGGATAAGGTCTGCAAGCCACAGTCGGGGGTCCGTTATCTTCCTGGCATGGCTCGTAAAGACATCACCATGAGTGAAGACGAAGTCCTGGAGTTCCTGTCGGGAGAACGCAAGATCCTTCAGCTTGCGACACTCAGCAAGGACGGCAGCCCGCACCTCGCACCCATGTGGTTTGTCATGGTCGATGATCAGATCGTGTTTCGGTCATTTACGAAGTCGCAGAAGATCGTGAATCTGATGCGTGATCCGCGCCTTTCGGTCCTGGTGGAAACCGGCGACGCATACACGGAGTTACGAGGTGTCATGATCAAAGGGACGGCCAAGTTGGTGACCGAACCCGATTATGTGCTCGACATCTACGGACGTCTCGCGGCACGCTATCCCATGGTCGGTTCCGAACCGGTCGAACTGACACCCGAAGCGTTGGAGCTCTCGTTCGGATCCCACGCATTCAAGAACACCGCCGTCATCGTGGAACCGGACACGATCACGTCATGGGATCACACCAAACTCGGTGGCGCCTACTAAGCATTCCCGTACCCAGGGTTCGCGTACCCAGGGTTCCAGTATGCGCTTTTTGTGGGCTGGAGCCCACAGAATGAGGATCACGTGGTGCGCAGCCCGCGGAGAGCTACAAGCAGGAGTCCGACACCGAGAAGAAGGACTGCACCGGGAACGATCCACGCTTGAAAGGGCACGTCCGTCGTCGCTCCTGCGACACCAGCTGCGGCCAATGCGATGAACAGGATCCCGAAGAAGAGCGAGATCGGATCGAATGCATGTTGTTTCATGGGGTCGTCCTTCCGACAATGAAGTCTCCGTCTTCGAAGATTGTTTCGGTCCACAAGAGTTCGTCGCTGTTTCTTACGACGATGATTCCAGCGCCAACCTCAGCGTCAATGTGCATCACGATTGGATCTGGCCCGATCTCCATGGCCTCATGTATCCCGATCCCACCGTGCTCATACCCAAGGGGCTCAAACGATCCAATTCCGACGCGAGCCTCAATGGCGACTCCGACATCCTCAGGGACCCGGATTTCGAGTCGACCGGCGCCGAGGGTCGATTCAATGCGACCTACCAAAGCAAGTTCGTCAGGAGATAGCAGCGTCAGATCAATGAGCATTTCACCCGCACCAAGTTGGTAGGGCGAGTCCACCTCTGCGGCGGTTGGCGGGCGGAACACGACATCACCTGCTGTCCAGGGGAACGACCGCGGCCAAAGGGCCGTGATAAACAAGATCGGGAGGAGTGCGAATCCGACCACGATGAGCATCCGCGATCGTCCGAGCCATGTTCCGACTACGAGTCCGATGCCAACGATGGTCAACGCCGCTGCTGCGTAATGGACCGGATCGAACCACTCGCGAGTATCGACGTTGCCGAATGAGAGACCCGATACGTCGAGCAAAGCCATCAAGGAGATCACGATGAGGACGACTGCGAGAGTCAGGCGCCCCAGCATCGACTTCTCCTTTGGTGGCTTTGGGGATTTCGGTTTTGGGGGGGCAGGTTCGGATGCGATCTCGGTCAATGCTGCGGCTGACACCGCCGACGCGTCCGCACCGTCCACTTCCTCGGTGAACGGTGTGTCTTCATTGCTCGGCATGTCGTCGCGCTCGCCGTGTTCGTCCGGGAGAGGGTGATCGTCGGGCGGTGGAGGGGGCGGTGCGGCATCTCCCTTGGTGGAGAAGTCAACGCCTCCTCGATAGAGGATGAAGCCGAGCGCAAAAAGGATTCCCGCTGCAATGAACGCCCCCGAGATGTCAAAGACGCTCGTGGCAACAATCAACGCTGCGGCGCCTATCAGGGCGACTCCGACGACGGTGCCCACATCGGAGAAGTCCAATGTCGATAGCCATCTCGATACGGCTGTCTCATCCTCGCCCGGTTCCGGTATGAAGATCCATGCTGCGATGTACAGCAAGACACCTGCCCCACCCGCAAACGCGAGGAAGATGAATGCCCACCGGAACCACCAAGCGTTGATTCCGAGATGCTGTCCGAGACCGCCAGCCACGCCGGCGAGGACCTTGTCCTCCCGCGAGCGACGCAGCGTGCGCCCCGGCGGGACTGTCTGAGTGTTTCGTGTATCTGTCATGCTGACATCATCCGCAATCTCTGTTTCAGATGCTATCGGGGACCATCCCCGACAATCCTGACCCCTCAGGGTTGTCTCAGGGTGTCCCCTAGTTGTGGGATTGTCCCCGCTGTGACACCATTCTGAAGCCCAGGATGCAATCTCCACACAAGGATCACACACGGTGACCGCAACAACCCAGGGACGCCAGTTCACATGGCCGTTCATCCGCAGTTCCCAAGATCGACTCCTGGCTGGAGTCGCCGGCGGCATTGCCCACCGCCTCGGGCAGCCATCGATCTACGTACGCGCTGCGTTCATCTGCGCCACGTTGGCCGGCGGAGTAGGTCTGGTCGTCTATGTCCTGGCTGCACTCATTGTGCCAGAGGACACATCACACGATCCTGCATCACACGATGCCGTCACGGTTCCCCAAACCGTCGGTCTCGGCCTGATGTTCGTCGCTGGCATGCTGTTCTTCCAGGGGCTCGGGTTGTGGTTCGGCGCCGTTGTGTGGCCGACCACACTCGTGATCTTCGGTTTGGCAATCGCCATCGACACCTCCGGTGTGAACTACGAGCAGTCCTTGGCCGGGATTACCGGAACTGGCGGACGACGACGGTCATGGTGGCTTGTGGTCGGCGGCCTTGTCATGATGGTTGCAGGCCTCGTTGTGGTGCTGTCATCGCTCGACACTCTGCAAGGTGCTGGGGTGTTGGCTCTCGCTCTGATCGCGGCCGTTGGTGGCTTTGTCATCGTGGCCGGTCCGTGGCTGTGGTCCCTCATGGAGGATCTCCGGACCGAACGCAGGGCAAGGATTCGCTCTGAGGAGAAGGCCGAAGTGGCTGCCCATCTCCATGACTCAGTACTCCAGACACTCGCACTGATCCAACGCACGGACGACCCGAAGAAGATGGTCACCCTTGCACGGAGCCAAGAGCGCGAACTGCGTTCGTGGCTCTTTGACGAGGCTGCCGGGGACTCCGGGACGCTCAGAGCCGCCCTGGACCGAGCCGCAACGAGAGTTGAGGAGCAGCACGATGTACCAGTCAGCGTCGTGGTCGTTGGCGAGGCGTCGCTCCCCTCCGATCGTCAGTCGGCACTCGTATCCGCGGCAACCGAAGCGATGATGAACGCCGCGAAGCACTCCGGCGCATCGAAGGTTTCGGTATTTGCCGAAGCGGACGGCGGCACAGTCGAAGTGTTCATCACCGACCAGGGTTCGGGATTCGACCCGCACGAGATTGATACGGACAGAAGGGGTCTTGTCGAGTCAATTCGTGGGAGGATGCAGCGACACGGCGGCAAAGCGGTCATTGACTCAGAGGTTGGCGCCGGAACCGAAGTGCACCTCACCATGAAAGGGGGCACGCCATGACCAGTGTGTATCTCGTGGACGACCACCGGATTTTTCTGAGCGGTGTCCAATCGGAACTCGAGGACGCCTTCGACATCGCGGGATCGTCATCTGATGTGGATGAGGCGGTCGATCAGATTCGATCGGCACGACCCGATGTCGTACTTGTCGATGTTCACATGCCCGGTGGTGGCGGGAAGTCAGTCATCGCAAACGTTCTCGAGACCAACCCAGATATCCGGTTCCTTGCACTGTCGGTTTCAGATGCTCCAGAAGACGTCATCGACATGATCCGTGCCGGTGCCCGCGGGTATGTGACCAAATCGATCGGTCCCGATGAGCTCGCCGATGCGATCTCGCGCATCGCAGACGGCGATGCAGTCTTTTCCCCGTCACTGGCTGGGTTCGTACTCGATGCCTTTGCCCGTGCGGTCCCGGTCCAAGAGGATCCTGAACTCGATTCACTCACGCCCAGAGAGCAAGAAGTGATGCGTCAGATCGCTCGAGGCTACGCGTACAAGCAGATAGCAACCCGGTTGAGCATCTCCGTCAAGACGGTCGAGACGCACGTGTCATCGGTGCTGCGCAAGCTCCAACTCTCAAACCGCCACGAACTGGCGAGATGGGCGTCAGACCGCCGAATCGTCTGATCGCGGTGCGATTGGGGCTGGTCCACTCGCAGTGCCCGAACGCCGTGCGACGAGTGTCTTCACTGCAGCGAGCGTGAGGTAGCCGGTCCCAACCGCGATGACAACCGGAGCGGTCTGGAGCGCTCCGACCTGGGCCATGAGCGCCGCCAGGAGCACCATCGTAAGTGGAGCTGAAACAACCGCACCCGGCACGGCGGCGAGCGTGCAGGTAAAGGCAAGACCAAGAGGGATTTCCGGAAACAACTCGCTGACAATGACACCCGAGGTCCCACCGACGAAGAGCATGGGGAAGATCGGGCCTCCGATGAAGCCGCTGGCAGCACTCACCGCGAACGCGATGATCTTCCCAAACAGAATGGCAACGAGGAGGCCCACGCCGAGGGTTCCTCCGGTCGTGAGAACCGTATCGAGCTGTGCGCTCCCCGTGAAGTTGGTGAGCGGGAGGGCATATCCAATGATGCCAAAGATCAGCCCCCCGAGTACCGGTTTTGCGATGTCGGGTATTGCCCCGCGATCGAAGATACGGCGCAGGACGCTGCCGACAACGAACGCGACCACCACGATGACGGCCGAAAACACACCAAGTCCGATCCCAGCGATCAGGTGCCAGTCCTCGTAGGCGTATTGGGGCACTTGATAGATCCCGAGAAACACGGTTCCCGCGATTGCAAAATAGATACCGAACGAGACACTGGAAGCAACAAGGATGCCGTAGAAGGTTCGCATGAATCGACGCCCGGCCGGCCGCGCTATTTCGAGAAGCAGCACAATCGTCATCACAGGACTCGAGAAGAGACCTCCGAATGCCCCCGCCATTCCTGCCAGGGTCAGGCTCTTCGTGTCGTCTTCGTCAAGGCCACCGCGCCGTGCAAACAGCTCTGCCGACCCGCCACCCATCTGCCCCAGAGCTACTTCAGGCCCGAGGCTTGCTCCGCCAACCAGGGAAACGGCCGACACAGCCACGATCGAAGGAACCCACCGCGTGTCGACGTGCTGTTCCTTGAGATCGTCGATGAGTCCTGGGATCTTCTCTGGCATGTGCAGAATGCGCCTCAGTACGCCAACAACGAGGCCCGCTCCGGCTGCGACGCCAATCCACCACAGGTGACCGTCGAACCAGCCCGTTGCGGGATCGCCGTACCACTTCTCCCCGAGCCCTGTCATCCCCAAGAACGCGAGGGCCGCCACGACGCCGACGAGACCGAGAACGACGGCGTATCCCATGAGGATCCAAAAGCTTCGGCCCTGAAGATCCCCGGGGATCAGCGGCGCTCGTACCTCGTCACTCATTGGTGGATGCCTGGCTCGGAACTCCGACCATCGCCAGTTTCTCAGGAAGGTTCACAGTCATCGGCGTCACACTACGCCATCGGCCACCACCGTCGCACTCTGTGGGCTCCAACCTACAAAAAGCGTGTGCTGGAACCCTGGGTACGCGGATTTTCGCGTTCTATATCGAAACGATACACGTTGATGTATCGGTTCGATATACTCGCACCATCATGTTGGACTTCGCCATCCTCGGTTTGCTCATCGAACGCCCGCGCCACGGGTACGAGATCAAGCGCTCCCTTGCACAACTCGGCTTCTGGACCGTGTCATTCGGGTCGTTGTACCCCGCGCTGCGGCGTCTCGACAAGCGTGGCGCCATCGAGGCAACCGAGGGAACAGGGCGCCGCAAGGCGTATGCAATCACCGCCGACGGTCGTGACCTGTTTGACTCACTGCTCACCGCCGATCCTGATGCCACGGAAACTGATCGCGCATTCCAGATCCGGCTCGCCTTCTTGAGCCAACTCCCCCAGAGCCAACGCACCCGAGTCCTTGAACATCGTCGGACAAAGGTTGCCGCCCAACTCAAGTCGGCGCGCGATGTCGTCGTCGAGGCTCGCACCGAATCACAGAACCCGGACCGCTATCGCCTTGCCCTCATGGAGCATGCGATGCGGTCCATCGAAGCCGACATGGCATGGCTCGATGGCCTGATCGCCAGCGAGCGAAGAGTCGGCATCACACCCCGAACACAGATCACCTAAGACACGACCGCAGACAAAGACCAACACGGAGGAGGGCTTCATGTCCAAGGTACGAGTAGCCATCGCAGGGCTCGGAAACTGCGCAAACTCACTCATTCAGGGAGTGGAGTATTACAAGGATGCAGACGCGGATCTCAAGGTTCCGGGTCTGATGCACGTGCAGCTTGGCGACTATCACATCGGTGACGTCGAGTTTGTTGCCGCATTCGATGTCGATGCGTCCAAGGTCGGCCAAGACATTGCGAAGGCAATGTGGGGCGGACAGAACAACACCATCGAGTTCGCTGAAATCGGGGACTTCGGGATCGAAGTGCTTCGCGGTCCGACGTTCGACGGGCTTGGAAAGTTCTACGTCGGCCAGATCGAGGAATCGCTCGTCGAACCCGTCGATGTGGTAGCGGCCCTCAAGGCCGCAGAAGCCGATGTCCTTGTTTCCTATCTCCCTGTCGGATCGGAAGTAGCGACCAAGTTCTATGCACAGGCTGCGCTTGATGCCGGTTGTGGCTTTGTCAACGCGATCCCTGTGTTCATTGCTTCAGACCCCGAATGGGCACAGAAGTTCGTCGATGCCGGTCTCCCCATCATCGGTGACGACATCAAGTCACAGGTCGGTGCAACGATCGTTCACCGCCAACTTGCCCGCCTGTTCGAGGATCGTGGCGTCCATATTGACAACACGTACCAGCTGAACTTCGGTGGAAATATGGACTTCATGAACATGCTCGAGCGTGAGCGTCTCCAGTCGAAGAAGATCAGCAAGACGCAGTCGGTGACGAGCCAGATCGAGGACAAGATCAACTCAGAGAACGTCCACATCGGCCCGTCGGATCATGTGCCGTGGCTCACGGACCGCAAGTGGGCTTACATCCGTCTCGAAGGAACGTCGTTCGGTGATGTTCCGCTCAATGTCGAGATGAAGCTCGAGGTCTGGGATTCGCCGAACAGCGCTGGTGTCATCATCGATGCCGTCCGTTGCGCAAAGATCGGCATGGACCGCGGTGTCGGTGGTCCCCTGCTCGCACCCTCGTCGTACTTCATGAAGTCGCCGTCTGTGCAGTACCACGACAGTGTCGCCCACGACAACGTCGAGTCGTTCATTGCAGGTGACGATGTCGCACAAGCTGATCTTGCGGGTTTCCTCGCAAGCTGAGGTCGCGGATCAGTATGAAGGGGCGGTCCTCCGTGCCGCCCCTTCTGCGCGCCCGGGGAGTCGTTGGTAGGCGGCGAGTACGATGCCACCCATGCGTTCACCGATCCACCTCGAAGCGACCGAGCCTCAACCGGCACAGCGGGTTTCCGAGATGTATCACCATCTCAGCCGCGTCAGCCTCCGCGATGTTGGCAACACACTCAGCGCTGATATCCAACCCGGTGGAATCCTGACAATCAACGATCGGCAGTTCTCGCTCTTCGACGCCCACTGCCACACACCGAGCGAACACACGATCAGAGGGACGCCAGCCGATCTTGAATTGCATCTCGTCCATCAGGACTCCACTGGTGCGATTGCTGTTATTGGGATTCTGTTCGATCGCGCTCCCGGCGCGCATCCAGTCGATGTCCTGATCACGTCTCCCGCCACAGCCGCCGCCCTCGACGAACCGATCAGCGTGGCGGGTCTCTTGCCCGAAGGCTCACGAAGGTTCGTTTACACGGGAACCCGAACGACCCCACCGCTGACGAAAGGCGTCCAGTGGGTGGTCTATGAGGATGTGCAGTCAGTTGGGATCGACTCACTCGAGGCATTTGCCGACCGATACGGTCCAAACAATCACCCCATCCAGCCCTCCGATGACCGGCCTGTCTCGCTGATCTAGCGCGCCAACCAAGCCCGCGGCTGGCTTTCTATGGGCTGAGCGTCGCAATATTCCTACGTGCAACCCCGGGTACGCGAACTTGGGCCGTTGTACGATGACGGCATGATTTCAACCAATCCCATCGACGGCTCCGTCGTTGCACGCTATGACCGAACCACGCCCTCTGAGGTTGCGGCACACATTGCTGTTGCCGACGAACTGCAGCGCACATGGATGCACACCGATCTTGCGACCAGGCGGATGCACATGCTTCGCCTGGCAGATGTCCTCGAGTCGAGAACTGATGAGCTCGCGACACTGATGGCCCTCGAAATGGGGAAGCCGGTCAACGAGGGTCGTGGCGAGGTGAAGAAGTGTGCGTGGGCATGCCGCTACTACGCAGACGAGGCTGAATCGATCCTTGCCGATCGCCACATCACCACGGAGCGATCACAGAGCTACGTCGCTTACCGCCCACTCGGCGTGATCCTGGCTGTGATGCCATGGAACTTCCCCCTGTGGCAGGTCATTCGGTTTGTCGCTCCCGCCCTCATGGCTGGCAACGGAGGAATACTCAAACACGCCTCCAATGTGACAGGTTGTGCACTGGCAATCGATGAGATGGTTGTTGCAGCCGGGTTCCCAGACGGTCTCTTCCGGACCGTTGTCGTGCCCAGTTCGGGGGTCAGCGAGATCATCGACAACCCCCTCATCCGTGCTGTCACGCTGACCGGCTCCGACGCTGCAGGGCGGGCAGTTGCGGGACGAGCCGGATCACAGCTCAAGAAGACCGTTCTCGAACTCGGTGGCAGCGATCCATACCTGATCCTTGAGGATGCCGATTTGGATCTCGCCGTGGAGATGTGTGCCACGTCGCGACTCCTCAACGGCGGACAATCCTGTATTGCGGCAAAGCGCTTCATCGTCCACGAATCCATCGCAGATGAGTTCACATCCCGACTGGCTGCGGCCATGGAGGCGTATCCCGTTGGAGATCCGACCGATGAGGCGACACGGATCGGACCCATGGCGAGGGTCGATCTGCGAGATGAACTCCACGACCAGGTGCAACGATCGATCCAGTTCGGTGCCCGCGTCGTAACCGGAGGCAAGGTTCCCACAGGCCCGGGAGCGTTCTACCCACCAACCGTGCTCGCCGACGTGAAACCGCACATGCCCGTGTATTCCGAGGAAACGTTCGGGCCGGTCGCAACCGTCATCACCGTATCGAGTGAGGACGAAGCGATCGCCGTGGCAAACGACTCCCCATTCGGTCTCGGGGCCGCAGTGTTCACTCGCAATGTCGCACGAGGCGAACAGATAGCACGCGATCGGATCGAGGCTGGCTCCGTATTCGTCAACGCCTTCGTTGCGTCAGACCCGCGACTCCCCTTCGGCGGAATCAAGAACTCCGGCTACGGCAGGGAGCTGTCCCACATCGGAATGCTCGAGTTCCTCAATGTCAAGACTGTTGTCGTCGCCTAAAGGCGCAGCCAGTCGCGTGACCTTCGGTCACGTTGGCCATCCTCACGAGTCGCGTAGTCTCCGGTAACACCGTTCTGTGGGCCGTCACCGACCGCCACGGTGGGTGTGCTGTTTCAGCCAGAACATACCCTTGGTACGCGGGTCGGGTGGCTCAAACTGGATATCAGAACTGCTGGTCGATGGTGCCTGGATCGGTCGGGGGGAGCCGTTCTCTCCCTGCCTCGACGCCAATGACCGTCAAGCCGGAAGCCACCAATCCTGATGCCGAAACGATCGCGAGCGCGGAGAACGCGCCTGCATCAACAAAGCCACCACCCATTGCTGGACCGAAGGATCGGCCGAGCGCCATGACACCCTGGCCGTCACCTGCACGTTCGGATGGGTCAAGCGAACGATCGACAAGGAGTTGGAGGACGGCCGGCACCGCCATCCAGAAGGCGAAACCCCACCAGAACATGCCGAAGTAGTAGAGCGGAACCGGGCCGAGCACTGTGCCAGCGGCTGCAACCCCGATCGAGATGATGAACCATCCTGGTCGATTGTAACGACTCGAAAGACGGGCACCCATCAGGCTACCGACGGCATTGAGACTGAATCCAATGGAAGCCGCAAAGGGAGTCAGATGATGGATATCCCTCCCGACGATGGAAAGGTTGAGATAGAGACTCGATCCGAAGAAGGTAAGGCCAAAGAGGGCGGCGAGCAAGACCCTGTTTGATCTCGATCTCGACAAATCGCCCCGAGACCGCTTCTTTCCAGAAATCGGGGCGATGAGTACCGCCGCAGGAATCGCCGCAACTGCCAACGCCCCATAGGCGACGCGGTCCCCGTGAGTGGCGATGAGGGACAACAGTGGTGAAGCAATCAAGGCAGTGACCGGGCCGGTTGCGGCAATCGACGACATCGTTGATGTGCGTTTCATCGCATTCGACCACGCGAGCCACGTCATGACCCCCGCCGCTGCACCCGCTACGACCCTGAGAACGACGAGGACCGCAAATTGGTTCGGGAGCATGCTCAACACATTCGCGACAACCAAGCCGACCGCGGCGATACGGAGTGTCCGTCCGCTCGGTCTCACCAACCTGGGCAGTAGAAAGTTCATGATCGCAAAGCTCCCGACCTGCGCAACTGCTATGGCGCTTGCCGTGCCCTCGGAGACCCCATAACGATCCGAGATTGGTGTGAGCAGGAACGGCGTCGCTGTGAAGAGAAATGTGACAGCCGCCGTCGAGGCGATCAGAGCGACCGGTGCGCCAGACCTTCCGCCGTAGAGAACTCGTGATGGAACATGCACAGCTCCCGATTATCGCAACCATTCGAGCCAAGCTGACGTATTGGAGCCGGAGTCCTTCAACTTGGACAAGAACCCGTTTGGTCAAGTCGCTGCACCCAAATCGCTAGAATCGGCTGGTGCCACGAATTCTTATCGCAGATGATTCCGCATCCATTCGACTGCTTGTGAAACGACACCTTCAGGCCGACGGTCATGAGGTCGTCGAGGCGGTTGATGGACCGTCGGCTCTCGAACTCGGACGCAACGAGGCATTCGATTTGGTCATCCTCGATCAGCTCATGCCAGGCCTCAAAGGAATCGACGTACTCCAAACGTGGCGTTCCGAGGGACTGGATTTTCCCGTGGTGCTCCTATCGGGTGTCGACGATCATCACGCCGTCGTCAGCTCCCTGAGCGAAGGCGCCGCCGACTACATCCGCAAGCCGTTCAGCCCAAGCGAACTCAAAGCGCGGATCGATCGGATCCTCGACAAGCCAACCTGAGAAATCGCCCCACCACTCGGGGTGTGACGACGTCGGCGTCGGAATGGGTCAACCGTGGGGGTTGCGGGGCCGATACCTCACATATATGAATAGCTCTTTGCTTTGGTGGTTGTTGATCGCGGGCTCTGCCGCCCTGGTTGCGACCGTCATCCTGGTGGTCATGAAGGTGACCCATCGTCTCTATCGGCGCTGGCAGGGCGTTCGTTCGGCGCAGTACGTAGCCGTTGTCGGTGAAATGGTCAGTAGGAACATGCTCCCCCTGCATCCCTCCCCGGACTGGGCCCATGATCCGATGTTCCACAACGCTCTCGTCGAATACCGCCTGTCCCTCGTCGGATCGGAGCAAGGTTTCGTCGACGAATTGGTCGAGCACCTCGGTGTGCCTGAGGTTCTACTCGACCGGATCGCTAGACGGTTCCCGCCGAGTGCCAGACTTGCGGCGGTGTCCACATTCGTTGATCTGGCGACCGATACCTACGTTGAGGATCTGCGTCGGCTCCTCGACGACCCAAACAACCACGTCGCAATCCATGCGGCCAAGGGTCTTAGCCGCCTACGCGATGTGGAGTCGGTTCCTGCAATCCTGAACCGTGCTGTCGTCGCTTCACCTTGGCACGCCGCTCGTCTGGCCGATGCACTCGTCCGATTTGGTCCCGAGGTGGGACCACCCGTGAGGAGGTGGATCGACCAGGCCCTGGCTTCAAACGATTCACCTGTGTCGACCATCGCTCTCGGCATTCGAGTCCTGGGTCAGGTGTCCGATGCAGACGCAGAGACGCTGCTCCTACGCCTTCTCATCTCGGATCAACCCGAATGGCGAGTCACAGCGGCATCCGCCTTGGGCTCCGCTGGCGGGGATGGTGCGGTACTCGGATTGATCGACGCCCTTGACGATGACTATTGGCCCGTCCGAGCCCGAGCAGCCAGTTCACTCGGTCACCTCGCGGCGTCCACTGCAGCCGATCAACTGCGGCTCCTTCTCAATGATCCGATGTGGTGGGTCCGCCAGAACGCGGCCGAGGCCATCGGTTGGCTCCCTGGCGGTACGGGTATTCTCGTCAGCGCGCTCTCTGGCGATGATCCCTATGCGGCGGATGCCGCCCTGTATCAGCTGACCATGCAGGGCGAAGTGGCGGAGGCAGCGAGACGCTCACGGCGCGGTATCCAATCCGCCGTTGATATCGATCTTCTTGCTCACGTTGGAAACCTGCCTTCAGACTCGCGCTCCGCAGCCTTTTCCATGGCGAGCCTGGATTTCGTGGCTCCATGACTGGTGTGCTGACGTTTCTTTCGCTGTTCTTCCTGATGTTCTACATAGCGCTCCAGGTCATCATGATTGTCCTCGCCGCGGGTTCTGCTGTGTTCCTTCGTCGAGAACGAATCGTCGAGCGGTTCGGACGCGACCAGGACATGCTCGACTCCGATCTGGCACCTCCCGTCTCGATCATCATGGCTGCCTACAACGAGGCAATCGGAATCGTCGAATCGATTCGGTCCCTCACCATGGTGTCCTACCCGAGGTATGAGATCGTCGTCATTAACGACGGCAGCGGCGATGACACGCTGACCCTGCTGATCGAAGCCTTTGATCTCGAACAGATGCCGTATCCGCTGCGAACGAGCATCCCTACGGCACCCATTCGCGGAATCTACAAGTCACGACATTCCACAGGTGTTGATCTAACGGTGGTTGACAAGGAAAACGGGGGACGGGCAGACGCTCTGAACGCAGCCATCAACGCGGCACGATTCCCGTACGTGATGGCGACCGACGCCGATGTCATCGTTGACAAGAATGCCCTGATCCATGCCATGCGTCTCATCGCTGAGGACCGCGAACGCGTCGTCGCGGTTGGGGGGAATATCCGCCCGCTCAACGGCGGCACGGTTCGCCACGGACACATTGTCGAGCCGGGCATACCCCGGTCGTTGATCTCCCGGTACCAGATCCTTGAATACGTCCGCTCCTTCATCGCCACAAAACCGGCGTGGGCGGCCATCAACGCACTGCCCAATGTGAGCGGAGCGTTCGGAATCTTCCGACGCGACATCGTGGCCGACATTGGCGGGTATCAATCGGGCCACATGGGTGAGGACCTCGACCTCACGATGCGCATCCATCGGCACTGTCGCGACACGGGTACCCCGTATCGGATACGGTACGCGCCAAACGCCGTATTGTGGACCGAGGTCCCTACAACCATGGCGATCCTGCGACGTCAACGCATCCGATGGCATCGGGGACTGATGAGGACCGTTTCCGACTTTCGTTCGAGCTTCTTCAACCCCCGCCAAGGCACGGTCGGCATGCTCATGTGGCCGTTCGTCGTCATCTTCGAATTCGCAGCCCCGATTGTGGAATTTGTCGGCTACCTGATCATTCCATTTGCACTGATCTTCGGATGGGTGACCCCAGCGACGATCCTGGTGGTGTACCTGATCGCGCTGTTCTTCGGCGCGTTGACGTCCCTGCTCGCCCTCCTTCTCGACGAGCGGTACGGCTACTTCAATGATCCAATGGAAACGCTGCAACTCGTCGGACTCGTCTTCATCGAAAATCTCGGCCTCCGCCAGATGACTGTGTGGTGGCGTATCAGGGCAATGATCGGTGGAACGTCAACGCGTGTCTGGGGAGACATGGAACGTCGCGGAGTCACTCAACTCGCTTCCTGAGCCATGCTTTCCCGCATGCGATGAAGCGGGCGACCACCGGTCGACTTCACGCCAGTTTTGACCGAAGCCAAGCGATATCCGCGGCTTGGCCGTTGTCTTCGTTTGGGGTTTCGACGATTGCCGTCGTATTTGCTTGTCGGATGATGTTCGGGACGACCTCTTCCGGGATCTGGCCCTTGCCGAAGTTGGCATGGCGATCCCGATTGGACCCAAACTCGTCGCGGGAGTCGTTTGCGTGGACAAGGGCGATCCCGCCGGTCAATCCGGTGATGATGCTCACGGCATTCTCCATGTCCTGACCGGCAGCCCATGTGTGGCAGGTATCGAGACAGACCCCGACGTTGAGGTCACCTATGGCGTCCCATAGGGGTCCGTAGTTGTGGATGTCCTGCATCACCGAGTTGCCCCGACCCGCAGTGTTCTCGACAAGGATCGGAACGGTGATTTCGAAGGAATCAAGTGCCTTTCGCCAACGCTCGAAACCGACCTCGATCTCTTCGTCCGCGCCAACGCTGCCCCCGTGAACGATGACGCCGAGCGCGCCGATCGCCTCCGCAGCGACAACGGTCTGGGCAAGAGTCTTGCGAGACGGAATCCGCACCCGGTTGTTCGGTGAGGCAAGGTTCATCAGATACGGAGAGTGGACGTAGAAGTCAATGTCGGATGCCTTGAGCTCCTCGGCGTCGGCCCTTGGAATCGGTGGCTTCCACGACTGCGGATTGGCAAGGAAGATTTGGACCGCCTGGGCATCACGCTCCGCAGCCTCGGCCAATGGGTTCTTCGGACTGACGTGTGCACCGATCTTCATTCATCCACCTCGACGTCATCTCCGATCGGATGATCGGCTGATGCATCGGAAATGGCTGGCGAGACGGCTGGCTGCTCAGTTGTGACATCGACCTTCGTCTCCCACATCATGGACGGTTGACTTGTCTGGGATGGCGTCGCTGATGGTGGAGGCCGCATCGCATGATCCCGTGCCCCTTGTGCTGCAAGGGCAATATCGGTAACGGGACGATTCCAGTCGTGAGCATCGATGTGTAGTTCGTCGCCATGCCACGTTGCACCTGCGAGCGACGCGGGAATCGCTTCGGTATCGCGCACCTGCACAATCAGCGTCTCTCGAGTGGCGCCGTCGTACGGATCAGTCTCAACGCCACTTGTGACGGTTTCCACCTCAGCCCAAGGGATCAACACGTCGGGTGTCTTGCCGCCGATCTGGGCGTACAGACCGTCGTCGCGAACGTCAACCACGGGCTTGCGCTTGAGCAGCTCAACGAAGGACGAACCAAGGAGCACAACACCCATACCAATGAGCGCAGCACCAAGGACGATGTCCCCGCGCTGTTGGGCAAGGCCGCGAGTGGTGAGCTGTGCAGGTGAGCCATCGGGTGCTGTGGAAATCTCGTGGAGGAACAAGATGTCAACGGCGGCAAGCAAAAGGATGAGCCCAACCACGCCGATGATGAAGAGCCGAAACGGTGCTCGGAATGCGTGCACTAGTCCTCCATGCCGAGATCGGCTGGTGTCACAAGACCAACATAGGGAATTCCACGCTCTCGGACCCGTTCACGAGCTTCGGTACCTGAGCGGTCCACAAGAGCGACCGCTTTCACGACACGCATACCGCCTTCGATCATTGCATCGATGGCTTCAACCAGAGCCGAGCCTGTCGTGGTTGTGTCCTCAAGCGCGACGACGGTATCGCCGGCACCGATCGGGCCAACGAGCCGACCTCCCATACCGTGTGCCTTTGTCTCCTTGCGGACGGAAAACGATCTGAGTGTTCTCCCGGCTTCCGCTGCTGCGATCGCCGTCGCCACTGCGATTGGGTCCGCACCCATTGTCATGCCACCCACGGCATCGACATCCTCATCAATCTGCTCGAGTACGGCCGCTCCAACCGCACGGGCACCCTCACCCGAAAACGTCGTTTGCCGCGCATCGATGTACCAAGTCGAAACGGTTCCCGACCGAAGCGTGAAGGGTCCGTCCGTTCGCACAGAGTGTGCCCGAAGGTGCCCGATCAATACCTGTTTCGCGGAGGTGGAATATTTCACAAATTATCGCTCAAGTCTTTGCGGCAACTGCCCGATAACAGTAGCCAGACAGGATGCCTTCCTAACCTCCCGTCTAAGCCCAACCCAGGGCCGCTTTGCCGATCCGGCAACGCGGCCCTGAGTTTTTGTGCGGGACGTTGGGGACAGCAGGCTGGCGTTGGGCACCGCGGGACATCCGTGCGCTTATCACAGGTTGGAAGTCGCACAAAGGTCGCGACACATGCCACATTGCGCGTTAGCCTTCCTGCTGCTGCTGCTGCACACCGAAATGGGTCGTGCAGCTCGTTTGTGTTGGTCTTCCAACGGAGGTAGTCCGTCATGTTCGCGCTCGCAATCGTATCGACCGACCTTTTGGCAACCGTCGGGATCCTCGCACTCATTGTTGGGTTGCGAATCGTCGATGTATCGGCGGGTGTCCTACGGGTCATGTTCATCATGCGCGGTCGGCGAGGTATCGCTGCTGCCGTCGGGTTCGTGGAGTCCTTCACTTGGCTCATTGCCGCAGCATTCGTGTTTGCATCGCTCGACACGCCGGCGAAGGCAATCGCCTACGCGGGTGGATTCGCCCTCGGTACATGGATCGGAACATGGCTCGAAGAAAAGGTCGCGGTCGGAGAGTCCGTCGTTCGTGTGTTCGTCCCGATGGACGCGCCATCGCCAACGGCCGAACTTCGCCAGGCCGGTTTCGGCGTGACAGAAGTGCCAGGCGAGGGTCTCCGCGGCCCGGTGATGGTCCTTTTCTGCGTAGTCACACGCCGACGAGCAAAAGATGTCATGCGCATCGTCGCTGCGTCGTACCCCGAGGCGTTTGCGACAGTCGAGAACATCGACACGCTCGATCTGTCGCACCGCCGCTATCGGCCGTCAAGGGTGTGAGCACGACACCTCAACCATGGCGTCTGCACCGGCATCACATCTCCACAACGTGACACGAACGATCTTTGAACGGAACAGGGAAATCTCAAATACAGGGCGCCGTATCCTCTTGGGATGGACATCGTATTTGTTAGACATGGACAGCCGCAGTGGGCTGTCGACGGCCTCTCGCAATCCGACCCGAACCTGACCGAACTCGGCTTCGAGCAAGCGGAACTGGCAGCCGCACGAATTGGGAAAGCCAATCCCCAAGCGACCGAGCTGGTCGTATCACCAGCATTGCGATCGCAACAAACGGCAGAACCCATCGGAGAGCGCACGAACCTGTCTCCCTACACGGTGGACGAGCTCGTCGAGGTGAGAATGCCCGACTGGAGCGGGATTTCAGAAGAAGCAGTCATCAACATCTTCAAAACAACCAAGCACCGATCTCCTGACGAATGGTGGAATGGCCTTGACGGTGGTGAGTCGTTCCGAGCATTCCACGACCGTGTCACCACAGCGCTCGACAACCTTCTCGCCGAGCGCGGTGTCACCAAGGATCCGGAGGATCCAAACCTGTGGCATTGCGACAACAAGGATGGACGAATCGTCATCGTTGCCCACGGTGGGACGAATTCGGTATGTCTCACACACCTCCTCGGAATCCCTCCGTCACCGTGGGAATGGGAGAAGTTTGTGCTCTTTCATGCGTCCTTTGCTCGGGTCAAGGTGCTGCCCCTTGCTGGTAATCACGTCATGAGTCTCCGGACCTTCAATGACCAGGACCATATCCCCCTCGAGCTTCGCTCTCGGTAGCGCAGCCGCCCTACTTGCCGTAGCGACGTTCTCGGCGCGTATAGTCGCGCAACGCCCTCAGGAAGTCGATGTACCGGAAAGCGGGCCAGTAGACATCGACGAACGAATACTCGGCATAGGCAGCCTGCCAGAGCAGAAACCCCGAAAGCCTCGCTTCTCCCGATGTGCGCAGCACAAGGTCGGGATCCGGAAGATCCGATGCGTACATACGAGACGACATCGCTTCAGGATTGATGTGGTCAGCCATGTGCGTGGACTCGACGCCTGAAGAAGCAAGATCATCAACCAGGTCTTTCACAGCATCAACGATCTCTTGCCTTCCCCCGTAGGCCAAGGCAATGGTCACTCTGCGGGCACCCGTGCTGCATTCGGATTCAAGCCGCTTCGCCGCATCGACGAGATCTGTCGGAAGGAGATCAAGGCTTCCAATGAACCGCACCTTGACATTCTCGCCGGCTGACGACCTTGGAATCTCGTTGAACATCTCAATGAGCACTGCGTAGTAGGGGGCCAGTTCTTCCTGCGGCCTGGCGAGGTTCTCGGTGGAAAGGAGCCAACATGTGACGGCCTCGATGTCAAGGTCAGCCGTCCATTGAAGAAACTCGACGAATTTCGCCATTCCGACGCGGTATGACGCTGCGTAGTCCGGAAGCCCCTCTGCCCGTGCGTACCGACGGTGACCATCGTGGATGACGCCGATGTGGTTCGGGAGCGCATCATTGTTGAGGCCCTTGCGGAGTCGATCCTCATAGATCCGATAGACCGGCTTGAGTGCACTGTCCTTGACCGACACAGGTTCTCCCGATTGGCACGTTCGAGCGAAAACGCCGAACTCACACAATCGTAGAGGTGTTCGACAATATCGCGCGCCGTAGCGGTGCTCACCAGTAGCCTCCCACCGATGTACGCCGCACGTTGGACACTTGGCAGAATGCAGAACCCCGTGCGGGGAATACTCCACGGCGCAGCCGCGGCCGCCGCAGTTGTTGGAACTGTCTTCCTCGTCCTGGTTGCCCCGAACTGGGGGCTTCGCATTGGCGTGATCATCTTCGGACTGGCCCTCGTCGCTCTATACACGACGAGTTCTTTGTACCACTCGATTGCATGGCGCGAAGTCTGGAAGAAACGCATGCAGCGCCTCGATCACTCGATGATCATCGTCCTGATCGCAGGTACCTATACGCCGATCATCATCGCAACGCTTGACGGACCACTGCGCTGGACCGCTCTGGCAGTTGCGTGGGGCGCTGTGCTTGTCGGTGGACTCCAGCATCTGTTGTATCCGACCGAAAAGCAAGGATTCTCGATGGCTCTCGGTGCCGGCATGGGCTGGCTCGGAATCGCCTTGGCGTGGAAGTTCGTGTCGGAACTCGGCTGGACCGCCTCGGGGCTTGCTGCCCTCGGGGGTGTGATCTATACGATCGGCATGTTCCTTCTCATCACGAACCGGCCACGATTGTGGCCACGTGTGTTTTCATACCACGAGGTGTTCCACGTGATGGTCGTCGCGGCATCGATCGTCCATTTTATCGTGGTGTGGCGATACGTTCTGCCCTTGGGGGCCGCCTGACAACGCCCTCGGTTAGAGGTTCTGTCCAACGCTAGGGCCGGGAACTCTGATCAAGAGAAGACGTACTTCCTGATATCCGCCGTTGTGGAACCCGTATGTCTCACCCTCGGAGATATGGAGAACATCGCCTGTCGTGAGACGAATGGACTCATCGTTGACGGAGAATTCGACTTCACCGACAAAGCAGATATACATCCGGTGTTCCTTGGCAGAAACCCTCGGCTCCCGATCTGCCCCAATGGGGACGACGATTTCCGCGAAAGATGCCAGATCGAAGACCTCTGGGGTGAGCTCACGGAGCTGAAGATCTCCAAAGGCGAACACCAGTGCATCGCTGTATCGCTTGAGTTCCATAGAGCAATATTACGCCAAGGCCCGTGCACACGCGTTTGTGTCATACCCAATCGATACGTTATGGGTATGGAAACAATGACACTTGCACAGAACATCAAGACCGTGGATCTGACCACGCTGAGCGACAGTGACCTTGAGTCTTGGTTCGCCGGCAACGGTCTTGACGTGAAGGCCGTCTCACACTGCAACAGCGCAGGTTGTGAGATTTGCTTCCCGACCATCCAGTCCGTCCGCGCCGCGTAGCACTGCCAACAAGGGTCGCGTACCCAGGGTATGAACCCGCCGTTTAGGTGGGTCACAGCCCACAGAATGGGTCTGTTCGCCACCGGGAACCCAAGTGCCCGACCCGCGATCGCAGCCCAACTTGCTCCGGGGAGCCATGGTTCGAAACACGGAACCGAACGACGTTGGGTTCCGTGCACCGTAGTCGGGGATCCGTAATCCGTAATCCGTAATCCCAGAACTACATCTCGATGAGTTCGGCAACCTCGACGCTTCCGCCAGATGTCAGGGATGGGCACCCCTTGGCCATCTCTGCGGCCGCTTCAAGGGAGTCTGCAGCCACAATCGAATAGCCGGTCAGGGGATTGGATCCGCCACCGGAAGTCACAACACCACCCTCACCAACCGTATTCGCCTGCGCTGTTGGAGCTCCGCCATCAAGGACCGCTGCGCCCATCGATGCGAACCATGCACCCCAGGCCTCCATCACCGCTGCCATGTCTTCCTCTGATGTCTCCATTCCGGCGCCACCGTGATATCCAAATATGTACTTCGCCACGATCTGATCCTCCGTCGATTGTGGACCGGTTGTTCCGGCCCCTACACCCACCCGACGAACCAACCGACACCGAATCGACACGATTCCCAACATTCATCGCCAGGGTATGAACCCCCTACATGAACCACCAACGCGGCATTCCGTGGGCCACAGCCCACCCTCACGGTGGGTTCATACCCTGGGTACGCGGAGTTGGGCTATCTGGGATCGGACCGATGCCATGGAGCCACCTCCCGGTGTCAATCGATTGGCCACTGATACGGCTGGGTCGAGAAGGGCAAGATCCTCAGACACGAAAAGAGCGTTCACTGTCACCAGGTCATCTGTGGTGAGATCGGGGAAGGTCCTCCCTGTTGCGACGAGGTCGGACACGAGACCGCCAACAATGTGATGTGCTTCCCGAAACGGAACACCGCGCGACACCAGCACCTCCGCGAGATCGAGAGCAAAGACCCAGGCACCGGGAGTTGGTGCATGAAACGATGCTGTTGCGAGCATCCCACCCATTGCCCGAAGTGACCCCGAAAGCGTGTCGTTTGCATGAAAGACGAGACGCTTGTCCTCTTGGAGATCGCGGTTGTAGGTCATCGGAAGGCCCTTCTGAAGTGCCGTGATGGCGGTGAGATCACCGATGACAGAGGCCGACTTCCCACGTACGAGTTCGGCAATATCGGCATTCTTCTTCTGTGGCATGGCTGAGGATCCGGTTGTGAAAGCGTCGGAAAACGTCACCCATCCAAACTCCGACGAACACCACAGGATCAGCTCCTCAGCAAGGCGGGAGAGATGAACCATTGTCTGGGTACAGCACCACACGAACTCAGCTGCAAAATCGCGCGATCCCACAGCGTCCATCGAATTGGCAAACACATGTGCCAGACCAAGCTCGTTCGCCGAGAATGTGGGATCGAGTGGTAGCGACGATCCACCGGACGCACCAGCACCGAGTGGAGACACGTCGATTCGATCGAGTGCATCACCGAACCGTTCCGCGTCACGTAGGAGCATCCATGCATAGGCCAAAAGATGGTGCGCGAGTGGCACGGCCTGCGCCTGCTGAACGTGGGTGTATGAAGGAACCACCGTATCACCGACGGCTTCGGCCTGATCAACCAGTACTTCGATGAACCCGTTGATTTCAGCAACTCGTTCACCCACTGACCGTTTCAGATAGAGGCGGAGATCAAGCGCGACCTGATCGTTGCGGGATCGTCCGGTGTGAAGCCTCCCAGCGAGGTCACCGATGATCTCACCAAGCCGTCTCTCGACGGACGAATGAACGTCCTCGTCAGAATCGAGAAACACAAACGAACCAGCAGCAGCCTCAGTGGCAATCGCTTCGAGGCCACGAGCCATTGCCTCTGCATCTTCCGCGCTCAACAGTCCAACGGACCCGAGCATCGCTGCATGGGCAATGGAACCACGCACATCGTCAACGAGCATCCGTCGATCCGAATGATCGACAGTGAATGCCCACAGTTCATCGGCTGGCCCCTCAGCGAAGCGTCCTCCAGACCACAAAGTCATCAGCTATTCCCCTTCGCCGAGACGCTTCTCCGCGAACGTTCGCAGCCGAAGGGACTGCAGGCGTATGAAGCCTTCCGCGTCAGCCTGGTTGTAGACATCGTCGGCCTCAAACGTGACTGTTGCCTCGTCATAGAGGGCATGCGTGTCGGACCGACGCCCATCGATGATCGCCTGGCCCTTGTAGAGCTTGATGCGGGCCTCTCCGGTAACCGGTTTCTGGAGATCGTCCATGAATTGCTGGAGAGCCTCGCGTTCAGGGGCAAACCAGAACCCGTTGTACACCATCTCCGCATACCGATTCGAGAGTTCGTCACGCAGATGCGCCACCTCTCTGTCAAGTGTCAGGGATTCGACCGCACGGTGGGCGTGATACATGATCGTCCCGCCCGGTGTCTCGTAGACCCCACGCGACTTCATCCCGACAAACCGATTCTCAACAATGTCCACCCTGCCAACGCCATGCTTCCCCCCAAGCTCGTTGAGTTTCGTCAGAAGCGCCACGGGAGACAGCAGAACACCATTGACTGAAACCGGATCGCCCGATTCATACCCGACGGTGACGAACTCCGGCTCATCAGGGGCATCCATCGGATCAACCGTCATCGTGAACATGTTCGCCGGTGGTCCAACCCATGGATCCTCAAGAACTCCACCCTCGTACGAGATGTGGAGGAGGTTTGCATCCATCGAATACGGCTTTTCGGCGGTCACCGGCGTTGGGATCCCGTGTGCCTTTGCATAGGCCACACAATCGGCCCTGCCCTTGAGATCCCATTCGCGCCATGGCGCAATGATCTTGATGTCAGGCTTGAGGGCGTACGCCGAAAGCTCGAATCGGACCTGGTCGTTGCCTTTTCCGGTCGCCCCGTGGGCAATCGCATCTGCTCCGGTCTCGATCGCGGCTCGAACCAAACCTTTCGAAATCACGGGTCGTGCGAGAGAAGTCCCCATGAGGTAGTAGCCCTCATACAGCGACGATGCCCTGAATGCCGGGAAGACATAATCCGCCACGAACTCCTCGGTGAGGTCCTCACAGATCGCCTCAACCGCTCCTGTCTCGAGTGCCTTCGTCCTGGCCGCCTCCGTCTCCTCGCCTTGTCCAACATCGGCGGTATACGCGACAACCTCCGCTCCGTATTCCTCGGTGATCCACCTGAGAATGACCGATGTGTCAAGTCCCCCGCTGTAGGCGAGCACGACCTTCTTGATATCTCGCTTCATCGTCCCTCTGTTCCTTCCAATCGCGCTGAAACTCCTTCGGCACCGACAATCTCATCGGCGATCACGAGGATCGTGTCGTCCCCTGCGACCGAACCCAGTACCCCTTCAATGGCTGCCCCATCCACTCGGCTTGCTACGAGGTGCGCTGCCCCCGGCGGTACCTTGAGGACGATCAGGTTGCCGGAGATGGCGATGCTCTCCACAAACTCATCGAAAGCCGCGTAGAGCGCATCTCTCGAGGCGTCATCGGATACTCCACCAAGCCGATACACACTGTGCCCGTCCGCTTTCACACGCACGGCCCCAACCGCATCGAGGTCTCGTGAGATCGTCGCTTGAGTGACGTCGAAGCCATGGTCAGCGAGGTGACGCTTGATTTCGGCCTGTGTCTGGATCGTGCTCGACGCGAGCATCGAACGGATCGTCCTGCGACGTGTCAACGTGTCTGCCCTCATACCGTGAGCTCCGGTGTGACCATCGTGCCGATTCCCTCAGGTGTGAATATCTCGAGAAGCAGTGAGTGTTGAATGCGGCCGTCGAGGATGTGGACCTGTTTCACGCCGCCGTCGATGGCGGCGAGACTCGCCCTGATCTTGGGCACCATCCCAGCCGAGGCCGCGCCAGACTCGACAAACTTCAGAAGCTCGGGGGTGGTGATGCGAGAAATCAAGCTCGAATCGTCTCCGAAGTCGCGGTAAAGACCCTCGACATCCGTGAGGAACACGAGCTTGGATGCACCAATAGAGGCAGCAAGGGCGCCAGCGGCCGTGTCAGCGTTGAGGTTGTACGTCTTTCCATCCTCCCCCCTTGCAATGGGGGCAATAACAGGGACGTAGCCCTGAGCCTGAAGACCCTCAATGATCCCGACGTTGACCTCCTTGATCTTGCCGACGAAACCGAGCCTCTCATCTTGTGGCTGAGCAACGAAGAGATTGGCATCGAGTCCCGACACTCCGGTCGCAACCGACCCGTGATTGTTGACGAGCCGAACGATGTCCGGATTGATTTCACCGACAAGCGTCGCCTGGACGACCCGAATGGTCTCATCGTCGGTTACCCGAAGACCTTCGATCCATTGGGGCTCCATTCCCCGCTGCCCCATCGCCCGCGAGATGTGAGGGCCACCGCCATGAACAATGATCACCTTGATGCCTGCGAAGTGGAGCATCGCCACGTCATCCGCGAAGCTCTCGCGCAAGGCGTCGTCCACCATGGCTGAACCGCCGTACTTGACGACCACGGTTGTCCCGCGGAAGCGTCGGATGAACGGTAGAGCCTCTGAGAAAATGCCTGCCTTGCCCATCGTCGATGCGATACGAGGCTTGGCAGGCGATGGAACCGAGTGACCGGTCATGGCATCCACCCTTCCGTTGGGAGTCCGGTTCCCTGATCGAATCCGAACATGAGATTTGCGCACTGAACAGCTTGACCCGCAGCGCCCTTGACCAGGTTGTCGATCGCACACACAGCGATGAGTCGTCGGGACGCATCGTCAAGGTGGTACGAGATGAGGGCGTTGTTCGAGCCGACCACCCAGCGGGTTTCGGGTGGCACCTCACTCAGGCGAACAAATGGCTGATCGCCATACGCCTTGTCCGCGGCCATATGGATGTCGTCAATCGCCGTACCTCCGGTCGCGGTCATGTAGATCGTCGAGAGAATCCCACGTTGCATCGGGACAAGGTGGGGAGTAAACACAAGTTCGACAGGAGCACCGGCATAGGCACCAACGGCCTGGATCATTTCGGGCTGGTGGCGGTGTTCGAGGATCTTGTATGCCTTGACCGACTCGTCAATCGCCCCGAACGAAGTTGCCTCTGACACGCCGCGCCCCGCACCGGAGACTCCGGAAAGTGCGTCGACCACGATTCCTTCCAGATGAATCAGACCGGAGGCTGCTATCGGTGCGATCGCAAGGACAGCTGAAGTTGGATAGCACCCGGGTGCCGAGACGCGATCTGAGGCTGCAACCGCATCAGGGAACAGCTCAGGAATTCCGTATGCCCATTCGCCGAGCTGATCCGGATAGGGGTGTTCGACACCGTACGCCTCCAGGTACCGCTGCGGCGTCGAGAGTCGGAAGTCACTTCCGAGATCGATGACCTTGACACCTCGTTCAAGCAATTGCATCGCGGGCTCCGCCGATGCCCCGTGGGGCAGGGCGAGAAACACGATGTCGACCTCAGAGAACCTGTCGGGCTCGAACGACACCAGCTCGCGTTCACCACCTGAGAGGTGCGGATGCACCTGTCCGAGGGTTGAGCCCGCCTTGGTATGTGCTCCGAGGACTTCGGTCGAGATCTCGGGATGAGCGTCAAGGAAGCGAATGAGCTCCCCACCCCCATACCCAGAGGCCCCAACCACAGCAGCAGTTCTTGTCATCACGTGAGTATACGCATATGCAGCCGTATGTGTATACCTGTAGGCTCACCGTGGTCAATTGTCGAGGAGCTTTCGGCTTTCAGCTTTCGGCTTACAGCCAGCAGTACGCACGTCTGGCTCTCTTCACTCGGCCGAGTTCCAATCGTCGAGGATGGCGAAGGCTTCTTCTTCTGAGTAAGGGCCGTCCTCAATGCGTTTCTCGAGCAGCATGTCCATGATGCGACCGACCTCGCGAGACGGTTCCAAACCGAGGTACTCCATGACCTGGTTACCGTCGATCGGAGGACGGAGTGAGTCGAGTTCCTCCTCTTGTCGAAGCAACGCAATACGCTCCTCAAGCTCATCGATACGGCGGGAGATCGAACGGGCCCGCTGCTTGTTGCGCGTCGTCACATCACACCGGACAAGTTCGTTGAGTTGGTCGAGTAGCGGCCCGGCATCTCTGACATATCGACGGACGGCGGCGTCGGTCCAGCCCATCTTGTAGGTGTGGGGACGCATATGGAGGAACACAAGATTTCCAACATCTTCGATCACATGTTTGGGATAGCGCAATGCCTTCATCCGCTTTCGCGCCATGCGTGCTCCGACAACCTCATGATGATGAAACGACACCCCTCCTTGCCCAAACTCACGGGTTGCTGGCTTACCGATGTCGTGAAACAGCGCGGCGAGTCGGACTTCCAGTCTGGGTTCGTCGCGATCGACGTCTGCCTTCCCAACAACAGCAATCGTGTGGGCAAGCACATCCTTGTGCCGATGAACCGGATCCTGCTCAACGGCAAGAGCCGGAATCTCGGGAATGAAGTGATCCGCGAGGCCGCTTTCGATCAACGCCTCAAGTGCCGGCACGACATGAACCCCAACCATCAGCTTGTCGAATTCCGTTCGGATTCTCTCCGCCGAGATGATCTCAATCCGTTCTGCCATGTCAACAACGGCTCTCAGAGCTGCCGGATCGGGCGCGAAGCCGAGCGTCGACATGAAACGAAAAAGGCGCAGCATGCGAAGCGGGTCATCAGAGAAAAGTTCCTCAGGGGGGCCGGGAGTTCGTAGAACGCCAGCCATGAGATCACCAAGGCCGTTGTAGGGATCTTCCATCACGGGATCCTCGTCCGCACCGGTCGGCACCGACAGTGCCATCGCGTTCACCGTGAAATCCCTGCGCGACAGATCATCCGCCAGACTGTCGCCGTATGTAACGGCAGGCTTTCGCGAATCTCCCCGATACACCTCAGAGCGAAAGGTCGTTATCTCGTGCACCTGTCCCCGTTGGATCAATCCAATTGTTCCGAAGTCCCTGCCAGCAAGGAACAGCGACGATGCCCACGCACCACCGATACGTTCGATGTCATCCGGGCGTGCCTCGGTGGTGAAATCAAGATCCGAGACATCCCTGTCAAGCAACACATCGCGAACCGATCCTCCAACGAGGTACAGCTCGTGCCCCTCATCCACAAAGAGCTTGGCGAGTGCCCTGATCTCGGGAGTGAGGATCTCTCGGAATCGATCTCTCGTCATGACCCGGCCTCACGCGCTGCATTGGCAAGTCCGTCGGCATACTCATTCCACGTGTATCCAACGTGCGCCTTGATCCACACAACGTCGAGTTCCTTGCGGCGCTTATAGGTCGTGTGCACGGCCTTCACGAGGTCAAGATTCTCCACAGGCCCACTCTTGCGTTTCCAACCTCGTCGTTCCCATTCCGATGCCCACTCGTTGATGGTGTTCACGGCAAGGTGGGAATCTGAGTAGATCGTCGTCTCGATCCCGTCGGGAACCAGGGATGCCGCCTCAATGAGCGCGGTGAGTTCCATTCGGTTGTTCGTCGTATCGGGATCGGCCCCACTTGCCTCTGCAATGATCTCGCCGTCGACGACATACACGGCTCCCCAACCGCCAGGACCGGGATTCGGAACAGAGCTTCCGTCGGTGAATACGCCGGTACGTGGGTCAGCTTTCGCTCCCGCATCCACGGGCTTCGGCAGCTTGTTGTTGGTTGCCTTCTTGGAGTTCCCTGACGGCGGACGGCAGTCCATGCATTGACCGGGCGTCCAGCCGGGATAGCGGTCGAGCACCGTCTGGGACAATGTGAAGGAGGAGCCGCAATCGCGGCACGTGAAACTCGGCATGGCGGCAAGAGTAGAGCGCCCTGCCGACGTTGTTGGTTCGCTAGTGCGGTGCTGTTCCGGTCAGCGCGCCGGTAGCAAGCTTGAACTCGCGAGGTGAGGCGACGTGCATCAAGGCGTCCGAGAACGAAACGTCTCCGGCTTCATACCGCTCCACAATCGCCTGATCGAGCGTGCGCATTCCGTAGAACGCACCCTCTGCGATGGTTTCGTAGAGAGTGTCCATCGGTTCTATTCCGACAAGCCGTTCGGTGATAGCTTCGGTGTTGAGCATGACCTCAACGGCTGCAACCCTCCCTGATCCTTCGTTCCTTGGAAGCAACCGTTGGGAAACAATTGCAAGAAGCGACGTGCCGAGCATCTGCCTGATCCTTCTCTCAAGGAAGGGGGGGAATGAATCGAGAATGCGATGCACCGTCTCGACGGCGTCCGTCGTGTACATCGTTGTCAACACAAGGTGCCCTGTCTCGGCGGCAACAAGTGCGCCTTCGATCGAATCGCGATCGCGGATCTCACCGAGATAGATCACATCGGGATCCTGGCGGAGAACAGACTTGAGGCCCGTCGAAAGGGAATCGATGTCGACACCCACCTCGCGTTGACTCACAATGGACTGTTTGTCCCGATGAAGGACCTCGATCGGGTCTTCAAGGGTGATGATGTTTGCCCTGCGATTGGTGTTGATGTGGTCGATGATCGCGGCACATGTCGTCGTCTTGCCTGAACCCGCCGGTCCTGTCACAACGATGAGACCCTGCTGCTCGTTCGCAAGCTTCGTGATCGGCTGTGGCAATCCGAGGTCTGCCAACGTGTCGCTCGTGGGAGGAACCGCACGGACCACGATGTTGATCGAGCCGCGCTGCGTATAGCTCGTCACCCGGAAACGGCCGAGGTTCCCCCTTCCCCACGCAAAATCGACATCACTCCCGCTCGAGGGAGGATCAAGGTGCGTTGGCAACATCGATGCAAGCAACTCACTCGTCTGGTCTGGAGACAACGCCGGAAGGTCGGCCATCTGCAGCTCGCCGTGAATCCGAAAAGTTGGAGGCGATCCAACTTTGAGGTGAAGGTCTGAGCCTCCCAGAGATAGGAGACGCTCGAGCAGCTCCTCAAGACTTGGTGTGGTCGACATGATGAAATCCTCCGCTACTCCGCTGGTTCCCAAATAGGGATATCGGCCGGATGAGCAGATGTCTTGATGAAGTTCGTGTCTCGAGTGGACCACAATTGGTGACAAGCCGCTAGAGATCCCAGTACGTCGAGATTGCGTCGCGGGCCATCTCTACCGTCTTGGCGGCCGACCCCATGACCTCACTCGGCCAGACGACGGGTTCGGTACCGTCGATCAGTCCGTCGATCGTCGCTACTGCACCCGTCCCGAGCGCCGACAGATCGTAGCCACCCTCCAGGAAGGCAACGATCCGGTTCTTGGGTACGACAGAAGTGAGCGCCGATGCCATCCACCCATAGTGACCCGATTCGAGGCTGAGCCCGGCGAGAGGGTCAAGCATGTGGGCGTCATAGCCGCTGCTGATCAGGATCCACGATGGTGCGAACTGGCGGATTGGTGGCATGGCAATCTGGTGAAACGCGGCGAGATATGAACTGGCCGTCGTGGCAGCCGGAATCGGGATATTCACGGTCATGCCACGACCGTGTCCACTACCAACCTCATCCACCCACCCTGTTCCCGGGTAAAACGGGAACTCGTGAAGTGAGACGTACAAGACCTCCGGATCCTCGTAGAACGAGTGTTGAGTCCCGTTTCCGTGGTGTACGTCCCAATCGAGAATCGCAACTCGCTCACCGTTGGCACGTAGGTATGACGCAGTTATCGCGATGTTGTTGAACAAGCAGAACCCCATGGCCTGATGACGTTCGGCGTGGTGTCCAGGGGGCCGTACGGCAACGAAGGCAGTGCCTGACCTCTTCGAGAGGCGGTCGACTGCGGCGGGACCAGCTCCTGCGGCGTGAATGGCCGCATCCCACGACGCTGGCACCGCGTACGTGTCGGGGTCCAACGCTCCTCCCCCCGAAACACAGAACGCTCTGATCTGGTCGATGTATGCGGTCTCGTGGATCGTTGCGAGAAGGCTCATGTCGACGGCCGGGGCCTCCACCTCCACCACGTCGTGCTCCGAAGACCTGATGGCATCAATGACAGCGGTGACGCGTTCGGGTCGTTCAGGGTGCCCCGGTGGCGTAACGTGTCTGAGGCTCAGTTCGTTCGTGACAAGATGGACCGACATCGGAGGATTGTCTCATGAACGGCGGTTACCCAAACCGCAGGTAGCCTGTACTCGCCGGATGTCGTGATGCGGAGAGGACATGGCAGTAGCCGATACAACACATCGAGTCTTCCAGCGCGGTACATGGCCGGGCTCTGTCTCCTTGCGTCGAGGCTGGGCGAGGGCCGAGGCTCGGCCATGGAATGATTCCTTCGACGATGCCCACCTCCGGCTTGTTCGAGGAGGGTCCGGCTTCCTCTCGGACTGCACCCAGCGCCTCATCGATCTCGGTGCTCCTTCGATCCTGTCGACACCACTTGCGGAGTCGGCACGACCGCCTTGGGAATCCGCAGGCTTCGTGCCCGACATCGACCTCGCGCTGATGCGATTGTCGCTCGATGGTGATATCCCTGCCCCAAATCACCTCGTTCACCGCAGCGCCGAAGTCAATCTCGACACATTGCTATGCATCGATCAGGCTGCCTTCGAAGGATTCTGGCGATTCGACCGAAACGCCCTCGACGAGGCAACGCACGCAACGGGCAAGTCGGACACTTTCATCATCAACGACGGGGAAGCGGGTGCGACGGGCTACGCCATTGTCGGCTACGGTCACGCTATTTCCTACCTCCAGCGAGTAGCCGTTCATCCCAAGTGGCAGGGTGAGGGTATGGGACGAAGCCTTATCCGTGCAGCGGCACGAGGTGCGAGACGAGCTGGATCCAGGGCTCTCCTTCTCAACACCAAGTCAGAAAACGTACCGGCAATTTCGCTCTACGAATCCGAGGGCTACGTACTGCTCCCCGAGTCCTTGGCTGTCCTGCGGGCTGGATAGTGGTCCCCCACGCACCCCCCACTGCATTGAGGGTGCACTGATGCCTCCTCGCCTGCCTGAGCGGTATCGCCTCAACATCCGACTGGGTAGTGACGGTGATATCGAGGAATGGCTCGCACAGGACGCACAGCTCGATCGGCCCGTTCTTGTGCGCTATCTCGCACCAGAGGCATCACACGACCGACACGGAACATTCCTCGGAGGAGTTCGTGCTGCGGCTGCGCTCACTGAACTCCATCTCCAGAAGGTCTTCGCTGCAGGGGAGACATCGGCTTCGGCGTATTCGGTAAGTGAATGGGATGGCGGCGTTTCATTTGCCGACCGCATTCGCGCCGGAGAGGGTCTCCCCGTCGAAGAGTTCTTGCCAAACGCTTCGGGACTCTGCGTCGCGTTGGCGCGCTTCCACGCCACAGGCGGGGTGCATGGAGCAATTGACACCTCCGCCGTTCACTTTTCTGCAGCACATCCCGCCAAGATCGGTGCGTTCGGTCGCCAACCGCGTTGGAGAGACCAGGCGAGTGACACTCGTGCCCTAGCCGAAGTGCTTCGAGCCGGTCTGACCGGCACAGATGATCCATCCGTGATGCCGTCAACGGTGCTGACCGGTGTCAATCCCGACATCGACCGTGCCCTTGTGGCGGGAATCGCAGGAGAGTTCGACGCCGCGACTCTCGCTGCCCACCTGTCATCCGTCGCCTTTGATCCCATCAAGGATGCGACACCCGTCCGACCGTGGCGATCACTCGTTGTGCTCACGCTCATCAGCATGGCGATCGCTCTCATCGCGGCAGTCGGAATCGCCGCTGACTTCGACCCAGACTCACCGTTCCTGTACCCCGTTGGAGGCGAAGCCAACAGTCCGACATCCACCATCCCCATCGAGGTTGGCAGCCCGAAGAACCCGAATTCGCTGGAATCCGTCGTCGTCGTATATGACCCGCTCGGTGACGGAACCGAAAGCGACGATGAGGTGCAGAACGTTGTCGATGGTGACCCTTCGACATCGTGGCGCACGGAGGCCTATTCCCGCCCAATCGGGGAACTCAAAGAGGGGGCAGGTCTCGTGTTCGATGTGGCGGGAACGCCGACGTCCATGTTCGTGCGAGGGTCAGCGGGAACAACATTCCGAGTCAGCTGGGCGGAGGCAATCCCCGATGACCCGGCCCGCTGGGAGCACATCGCCCGCGGAACCCTCCAGACCTCAGAAGTCCAGATCCAGCTCCCTGTACGTGGCGGAGGTGTCTGGCGTCTCTGGCTCGTCGACCTTCCGGCACGCCCGGATGGCTCCTATCAGGCCGTGATCAACGAGGTACGGTTCGGGTCATAGACACCCACCCGCAATGAGAAACAACATCAGTCGTCCGAGCTTGGTGACGCCTACTCTCCACTCACATGACAGACCGCGCCCACCTCGACGTCGACCTCATCGACCGTTACCTCAAAGGCGATCTCACAGCGTTCAATGAGCTGATGGAGGCACACGAGGACCGTGTGTTTGGTATCTGCCTCCGAATGCTCCGAGATCGCGAAGAGGCTTTGGACGCCACCCAAGACACATTCCTCGCTGTATTCCGAAAGGCTGATCGTTTCCAAGCCAAGGCTGCATTCTCCACATGGCTGTACCGAGTCGCGGTGAACACGTGCTACGACCATCTTCGTCGCAAGAAACGGAACACTGCCGAGAGACTGCCACATGACCACGATCCCGTCGATGTCGCAAGTACCGATCCGTTTGGGGCCGTCGAGGTTCGTCCCGACATCGACGCCGCTCTTGCAACCCTGAGTGTGGAGTTCCGCGCGGCAGTTGTCCTTGTCGATCTCCAGGGCATGTCGCTAGAGCAGGCGAGCGATACGCTCGAGGTGCCGCAAGGAACGATCAAGAGCAGGCTTTTTCGTGCGCGCAAGCTCTTGGCCAAAGAACTCGGGAACCTCAGCACAGGTAGCGAGCCTCTAATACCTGACGACGGAGAAACATGAACAACCGCGACCGCGATCTCATCCTCGACCTTGTTGAGGGCCGCCTCAGCGCAGAAGCCGCTGATGCGGCGATGTCGCGCGTTCAGGCGAGTCATGAGCTGTCACAGGAATTGGCTGAGCAAACCAGAGTCCACACCACTCTCTCCGAAGTCGAACCGATGCGTCTCACGGGAGACGAGCGCAACACCCTGCGAGCCAATCTGATCGCCGAGCTTCATCTCGAGTCGGCGACAACCGCACCGCACCACCAGTCGAAGAAGCAGCGTTGGTGGCTGCCGGTCGCTGGGCTTGCGGCAACCGCTGCGGTCGTAACCGCGATCGTCGTTCTTCCGAACGCAAGCGACGATTCCGCCACCATAGGGGCCATCCAAGGCGCTGAAACCAGCCGGACGGAGACCCCATCACTTGGCGCGCCACCAGCAGCGGACGAAGTGACGGAGTCTGATCAAACATACGAAGCAGGTGACCAGATCGATGTCATTGGCATGGAGAACATCGACCCCGACGAGTTGCTCCATGCCCTCTCTGGGGAGTCCGACAAGGAAGCGGTTCAGGACGTCCTAGAACGCCTCGGCTACAAGAGCGGCGTTGTGATCGATCGCTCTGCCCTCGACAACTGTCGCGACGAACTCATTGACCATTTGACAGGGGATGCCACGAGCGCACTGATACTCGGCGCTGATCAAGATGGTGGAAAGACCATCGTACATTTTGGTATCACGACTGCATCAGGCATCGACCAGGTGGTGAGTGTTGACCTGACCGATTGCAGCGTTGTGGACAACACAGACTGAGCTCGGCGTCAGCGGGGGCTAATCTGCGGTTCATGGCCGAAACGAATCAACCGCTCTCTGCGCGAATCGCGGACCTCTTGGAGATGATTGCTACCAAGGTACGCGAACTCACGGTCGACCGCGCTGCTGTCGCCATTACCTGGACGGCTGTTGGCATCATTCTCTTCGCGGCCATCGCCATGGCCATCTTCTGGCTGCTCGTAGGAATATTCCGTGCCTTGGGGGCGCTGATGGGAACGGAGGTCGCATACGCCGTGGTGGGTGCAGTCCTCATACTCGCCGGAGCCATCGTTTGGATTCGGCGGTACCCCCAAGACCGCAAATAGTCCCAGGAGACGCCATGTCAGAACAAATGGTCATCATCGGAAGTGGGCCAGCCGGCCTCACGGCAGCAATCTACGCCGCCAGGGCGGGCCTCAAGCCGCTCATGATCGAGGGTATGGAACGTGGTGGTCAGCTCATGATCACGACGGATGTCGAGAACTATCCCGGTTTTCCAGACGGCATCATGGGCCCCGACCTGATGGAACAGATGCGCAAGCAAGCGGAGCGATTCGGGACACGGATCGTGGCGTCGAATGTTACGGAAGTCGATTTCTCACAACGCCCATTCAAGGTTTGGGTTGGCGAGGATCTCCATGAAGCCAACAGCGTTGTTATCTCAACTGGTGCCTCGGCACGATGGCTCAAAGTTCCTGGCGAACAACGGTTGACCGGCTACGGCGTGTCGGCATGTGCGACGTGTGACGGTTTCTTCTTCCGAGACAAGGAACTCGTCGTTGTCGGCGGTGGCGATTCCGCGATGGAAGAAGCATTGTTCTTGACGAAGTTCGCTTCAAAGGTCACGGTGATTCATCGCAGAGATGAATTCCGAGCTTCCACAATCATGAGTGATCGTGTACTGAGTCACCCCAAGATCGAAGTCATTTGGAACAGCGTGGTCCACGAGGTGTACGGCGAATCGCTCGTGGAAGGCGTAAGGCTCCGCGACGTCGAATCAGATGAGATCACAGACTTCCCGACGGACGGGGTCTTTGTGGCGATCGGACACGATCCCAACACCAAGGTATTCGTCGGCCACCTCGACCTCGACGACGACGGCTACATCCTCACAAAGCCCGGCAAAACGCTCACCTCCATCGAAGGCGTATACGCTGCGGGCGATGTCGCGGACAAGGTGTACCGCCAGGCGATCACGGCTGCGGGCCTCGGATGTCAGGCTGCCCTCGATGCAGAGCGATGGCTTGAGTCACACCATGGTGCCTCCGCCCCGGTGGAATCAGCACCCGCGGCAATCGGTTGATTGCACAGGACAAGGAGAAGAGACACAATGGGTCAGAACACGATGACAGTCACCGAAAGTGACTTTGCCGCCACAATTCAGTCAGACACCCCAACGCTCGTTGACTTTTGGGCCGAATGGTGCGGTCCGTGCAAGATGATGAACGGACCGCTTGAGGAACTCGCTGCCGAGAACGCTGGCAAGCTCAATGTGGCGAAGTTGAATATCGATGAGAACCCCAGTGTCGCCTCCGCCCACTCTGTCATGAGTATCCCCACCATGATCGTGTTCCAAAATGGAGAAGAAAAGCGACGGCTCATCGGGGCCCGCTCAAAGGCACAGCTTGCGTCGGAGCTCTCTGAGTTCACCAACTAGTGATCTATTGCTCAAGCTCCATTTTCTGCAACGATTGAGCTGTGAGGCTTTATCACCAAGGCGACCGCGGTGCGCCTGTCATCGATGTTCAGGATCGGTTGAGGGCGCTCGGGTTCCCGTGCGGCGACGATGTGTATGGCACATTTGCCGACGGAACCCACATGGCCGTAGCCGAGTTTCAGGCCTCTCGTGGCCTTCCCTCTGACGGCATCGTCGGGCCTGAGACATGGCGGTCCCTGGTTGAGGCCGGCTATCGGCTCGGCGACAGAATGCTCTATCACCGGATACCGATGATGCGCGGAGATGACGTTGCCGAACTCCAAGCAAGACTCAACTCACTTGGCTTCGACACCGGAAAGGTTAATGGGATCTTCGGTCCCGACACGCTGAGTGGGGTCCTCGACTTTCAGCACAATCGCCAAATGGCGGAGGACGGCATCGCAGGCGTCGCAGTTGCTGAGGAGCTCAGGCTGGTTGATCTGGCAACGCAGAAGGAGGGTCGCGAGGCCGTACGCGAACGACAGTGGCTCGACACCCTCCCGCCGACCATCGCCGGACAACTCATCTACATTGACCCAGAATGTCGCACCGCTGAAGAAGCTGATGCGACGTGGATCGCCGCGATGGAAGCCAGTTTCGCCATCCAGATACTGGGAGGTATCCCGTTGGTGAGTCGTTCAATCGACACCACCCCGGCGCCACGGCTCCGATCCCAGAAGGCAAACAAGTCCAACGCTGACCTTGTCGTGGGATTCTTTGTTCCAGACGAGATTGAAGAGGGCATCTACTACTTCAGCTCGGAGCACAGCCACTCAGCGGCCGGAATGGCGATAGCCGAGCACATCGGAGACCGACTCGGAATCAGGGCGTACGGTCGGACCATGCCGATACTCAAGGAAACGAGGGCACCGGCCGTCGTGGTCGCGTTGCGATCGATGAACCGTAGGGCAGGACGAATAGCAGCGAACGCTGTCGCAGGACTCTACGAAGCAAGCCGTCAGTCGGAGGACTAGGGCGGACGTCGGACGTCAGAAGTCGGTCATCGGTCATCGGTCATCGTGACTATTCCCCGAACAGGTGCCGGTAGATCCGCTCGAGGTCGTCTGAGGATCCGTACCGAATCGTGATTCGGCCACCGTTGCCTCGGTAGTCGATTTTGACTTTGGTGCCGAGTTTCTCCTCGAGTTTCTCCTCGAGTTCGATGATCGCGGCCGGACGGATGGCCCTGGTAGCGGTACTTCGGCTGCCTCCACCCTGTGTTCCACGAAGCCGAATTGCCTCTTCGACCCTGCGCACCGTCCAGCCTTCCGCTGCTGCTCTTTCGGCGATATGTATGGCGTACGCCTCGTCGTCGGAACCCAAAAGTGCTCTGGCGTGGCCGGCCGAGAGAGATCCAGACGCAAGCAACGCCTGGATCGGCACAGGCAGCTGCAAGAGACGCACTGTATTGGTGACCGCGCTACGGCTGCGACCAACCCGTTCGGCCACCTGTTCATGGGTCATTCCATAATCTTCCAGCAACTCGCTGAAGGCAGCAGCTTCCTCAAGCGCGGAGAGGTCCTCACGCTGGAGATTCTCAACGAGGGCCTCGGTCAGGTTCGCCTCATCGTCGGTGGTATCGCGTATGACCGCTGGAATGGTCGCTAGGCCCGCTTGCTTGGCTGCCCTCAGCCTTCGTTCGCCTGCCACCAGCACATACCGGTCACCGTCGACTCGCACAACGATCGGTTGCAGGAGCCCGACGGCGGCGATCGAGGCGGACAGAGAATCCAGCCCCACCTGGTCAAAATCTCTTCGAGGTTGTTTTGGATTCGGATCAATATCCTTGACCGGAATGTCAGCGAATCCACCTATTGGATGGTTTTGCGGAATCAGGGCATCAAGTCCGCGCCCCAGTCCTCCCTTACGTGCGGCCATGTCGTCTCCTGAACTCTCGGGCCAACTCTCTATACGCTATTGCACCCCGTGACATGGGGTCGTATGCCTCAATCGGCTCCCCGTACGACGGCGCTTCACTCAGACGAACCGTTCGGGGGATCACCGTCTTGTAGGCTGTATCCCCGAAATGCTCTCGAACCTGGCTCGCCACATCGGATGCAAGCGTCGTTCTGCCGTCGAACATTGTGAGCAATACACCTTCAACCTCTAGCTCAGGGTTGATGTTTTGTTTGACAAGCGCGATGTTGCGGGTGAGTTGGCTCACGCCTTCGAGTGCGTAGTACTCACACTGGATCGGAATGAGCACCTCGTCGGCCGCAGTCAGGCCGTTGATCGTGAGCAGCCCGAGCGAAGGTGGACAATCAATGAGGATGAAGTCATATTCGTCGAGCACTTCCGCCAACCCGTTCTTGAGGCGCTGCTCTCGGGAAAAGAGTGAGACAAGTTCAATCTCAGCTCCTGCAAGTTCAATGGTTGCCGGAACTACGTGAAGCCCCTTCACCGAGGTGGGTTCGAGAACGTCGGTGATAGACACGTTGTCGTCCACAAGCAGCTCATAGGTGGACAGCTCAATGGAGGATCGATCGATACCCAATCCGGAACTGGTGTTTCCCTGCGGATCGAGGTCAATGATGAGAACGGATTCCCCTTGCAGCGCTAGGCCTGCACCCAGGTTGATGGCAGTCGTCGACTTACCTACTCCGCCCTTCTGGTTTGCTATGGCGACGACCTTGCCGTTCGATACCTTGCCTTCCGAGACCACAGTGTCAGCCATCCGCGCCCGCCGATACAGCTACAACGATCGAAAACCGCCAGAAGGCAGTACCCTTCTGATTCGCTATCGCCACGACCTTGCCGTTCGATGCCACGGTGTCAGCCACGGATGCCAGCAATTGAGTCTGGGGCGGTTGGTTCGTTCATGTATTGGTCATCCTAAGCAGCCAGAACGGGGAGTCAAGTATTCCGTCGAGTTCGCAGGATACCTCAAAGCTAATACCTTCTGGTGGATCAGGCACCTCCGGAACCCCGCGAAGACGTGAAAGGCCGAGAATCCCATTGCCACCAGGTTTCAGCAGCCTCGATACCATAACCGCCGCTTCCGGTACCGGGAGCGAAGCTCGGAATGTCAGCGTCCCCCAGGGTTCGACGATGTTGTTGACGTCCTCAGTGCGAGTCTCAACGTTCTCGAGCCCCAGCATGCGGACAGCACGACCTGCAAGGTCTGACCTCCGCTGGGAACGATCAAGTAGCACGAAAGAAGTGTCAGGTTGGGCGATCGCCATCGGAATGCCAGGCAATCCGACGCCTGATCCTACATCAAGGACGCTTCCCGATACCTCTCCCATCCCCAGGAGGTAGGCAAGCGAATCGCCGATGTGTCTGTCGACCAACCGATCGGCCTCGTTTGGACCGATTGCCCCGGCTCGAATGCCTTCAGACTCGAGAAACGATCGGAAATCGAGGAGAAGCTCCAACTGGTGGGCATCCAGCGCGATCCCGCAGGCTGCTCCAATGGTGAAAAGACGGTGGGAATCGAGCATAGCTGACAGCTTACAGCTTACAGCTCACAGCTTCTCGGCCCATACCCCTACTGGAGGGTGGCGATGAGCGCTATCGAGTTGTTTCACGTGGAACACTCGCCGACCGAAAGTGGCCACGTTTCACGTGAAACATGCCAACGGAAGAGGGCGAGCCCCGAATGGCTCGCCCTCTTCTCGTTCCGCAAACGGTTTGCTACAGCTATGAGCTGTCAGCTTGAGTCCCTATCAAACGCTATGACAACGGCCCTGCGCGGATCTTCGCCCTCTGAAAAGGAGCGGACACCGTCTATCTCGGCAACCGCATCGTGAACGACCTTGCGGTCGGCTGCATTCATTGGCTCGAGCATCGCCTCGCCTTCGTCTGCAATGACCTGCTCGGCGAGCTTGCCGGTATAGATCTTCAATGCCTCACGTCGTCGTTCTGCGTACCCGTTGATATCTATGCGCATCCGCGGGGCACCGTATGTCTTGCGCTGAACCACGGTTCGGGTGAGCTCGAGAACCGAGTACATCACTGAACCCTTGGCTCCCACAAGAGCCTCCGTCTGTTCTCCGTTGACGTCGAGGTACAAAACCTCGTCGTCAATGCGTGACTCCACGCTTCCTTCCAAGCCAAAGGCTTCGAGCAGTCCGGTCAGAAAACCAGCTGCAACCTTTGCCTGTTCCTCTATTGGGGCGGCTTCTGGGCGGTCGTCTCGCTGCACTTTCTTCTTCTCTCCCTTGGGCCGTTGGTTCGACGGCTTCTGATTTGACCTTGACTGGCTTGAGTTCTTCCGATTCGGGTTGTCGGTTTCCTTTGAGCCCGATCGGGAGTTTCCATGATTACTGGGCTTTCCTTGACTCTGCTGGCTACTCCCTGTGGTCTGGTTTCCACCGCCAGCAGACGTATTGCTGCCCTTGGCGGACGAACTTGAGGACCGACTATCGGTCCCTCGTCCGCGACCTCTCCTGGACTGTCGACGATCCTGCGATTTCGTCACCTTGACAATGGCGGCTTTCCCTCCCATTCCCAGGAAACCGGCCTTGGGCTCCTGGATCACCTCGACGTCGGCATCGTCGCGGTGCTTGATGCCGAGTTCTCCCATGGCCATCTGGACGGCCTCATCGATACTATTTCCTTCTACCTCAACCCATTCCATCGGGCTACTTCTTTCTTCGGCGGTTTCGCTTCTTGCTTGCGTTGGGAGAAGGACCATCGCTCGTCGGCGGCTCATCAGATGGATCCGGAGCACGCTCGATCTCGGCGGCCTTCCCCCTTGGTCCGTCGTCGTTCCCCATCCGGAGAATGATGGCCTGCTGCCCGACACGGAAAATGTTTGAGGTTGCAAAGTACAGGCCCAAACCTGCCACAAAGTTCCAACTGATGAAGCCGAACACCACGGGCATGATCTTCATGGCGTTCTGCATGCCCTGCATTTGCGGGGCTTGCTCGGTGTTGGGGTCGTCCTTGCGACGCCGTGTTGTCTGTACTTGCTGGTAAAATCCGGCAACTACGATGGCGGCGATGAGTAGGATGTAGGGAAGCGACCCGAGGATGTTGCCGAAATCCACAGCCTGGGAAGGTCGGACGAGGAGGTTCATCCCAAGAAAGAGAACGTGCTCGAAGGTACTCGAAGCAACGTCTACCCCTTCCTTCAGCGTTCCTGTCAGGTTTCCGTCGGGTCCCATGACGTAGAGTGCCTGATTTGCGGCGTCGAGCACTCCTTTCAGACTGGAGTCCGCCGGTATCCCATATCCCTGCCACAGCACTCGGTACAGAGCAAACCAGATCGGCATCTGCACCAGGAGTGGGAGACAGCCGGCAGCGGGGTTGACCCCCTTCTCCTTGTAGAGCTCCATGAGATGCTTGTTGAGCTCTTCTTTGTCTCCTTTGTGTTCCTTCTGAAGCCGCTTGACCTCGGGTTGGATCTCCTGCATCGACTTCATCGACCTCGTCTGCTTCACCGTCAAAGGAAAGAGCAGGAGGCTGACCGTGAGGGTCAACAGGATGATGGAGATACCATATTCTGGAAGCACATCGTAGTAGAAGGCGAGTAGCGTGCCGAGCAGGCTCAGCAGCCATTCCCATGGGGCGAACGCGGCCAGGATCACGAATGGCTCCCTTGTCGTGGAGTGCTGAGACCAGCTTCGGAGCCAGGAACTGGATCGAAGCCACCCTCGTGGAACGGGTGACACCGTGCGATGCGGCGCATTCCGAGCCAGGAGCCCTTGATGGCTCCATGAATCTCGATCGCCTCATGGGTGTAACGAGAACATGTGGGGTGGTAGCGACAATTCGCTCGCAGTAGGGGCGAAATGGCTTTCTGATACCCCCGGATCAGCTGAAGAAACAGCCACTGCGCGGGATTGAGGCGCCCTCGTGACTTTGCCACTAGCGGTTCCCCTTCCTCTTCATGCGATTGGCCTCAATCGCGTCAGACAGCCATTCGACGAGCGTCGAGAAGGATGCTGCGTTGACGTCCACGGTTGCAACGAGCACCATATCGACGCCGACAGGTAGATCAACGCGTCTCGCGGCTTCGCGCATTCGGCGCTTCGCACGGTTGCGTTGTACGGCATTTCCTACCTTCTTTCCAGCGACAAAACCAAGACGTGGGGTCCCATCAAGACCCGGCGCCTGGAGTACGAGGAGTCCACCCCTGCGACTACGGGTTCCCGTGCGATACACGGCCAAGAAAGCGGCCGGAGATCGGAGAGAAACAAACATCTCGCTATGCGGAGAGTTCGTGGCGGCCCTTCGAGCGACGCCGCTTGACGGTTGCGCGGCCCGCTCGGGTGCGCATGCGCGACCGGAAGCCGTGCTTGCGTTTTCTGCGACGTCGATTTGGTTGGTATGTACGTTTCATGTGAGGTACCCCTGGTGGGCGAAGTGCTGCATCCATCACAGTGATGGGACGGCGACATTCTAGGTCTCGGGACCGCCAAACCATCACCTCCCCATCAGGACGCGAAAACTCTTGGGTGGTCGCGAAACACACTACAAGACCAAAACCTCGGAACCCCGCGATAATCCGCGCCGATCGGCTTCACACGTGGCACCGTTCAGCCCTTGGTACCATTGGGTTTCAACCCTCAGGACACGCTGGTGAGGTTGCAGGTTTGCCGCGGTTTTGTCACTCTTGAACTGCGACAGCATGCCTCTATACAATCGCCTTCGCTGTTGACATGCGGCCGTCCGCTCTTTCCCCGAGGAGCTTGACAGGAGTTCGACCCCCGGGCCTGCTGGCCAGAGGATCGAACAGGGTTGGTACATCTTCTCCACACGCTGTGGATAGATGTGTGGACAGATAATTCTTGGGTTGAAGTGCCGGGAGGACAAACACAGTGGGAGCTTTGCAGACGCCTGCCGGATCTGTTGACTCGAAAATCGATCTTTTCCACAGCCGCCTCCGCGATGTGATCGGCCCAGCGAAGTGGGAAACCTGGATCAAACCCCTTGACGTGCTCCTTGAGGGAGACACCCTCACCCTTGAGGCCCCCAACCGCTTCAACGCCACATGGGTTACGGACAACTACACCCATCAGATCAACGAGATCGCATCGTCCGTGTGGCCACAACCCTTTGAGGTTTCTGTCACGGTTGCACCACAGCCGGAGGCCGATACCAGTCCGATCGAGACAAAGCCCTACCAAGGGACCCTCGACGACCACGCACGCCAACGTATCGACGAACCCCTCGCACAGCGTGACACGTCGAATCTGCTTGCCAGATATTCCTTCGAGAATTTTGTCGTGGGCCCATCCAACCGCTTCGCTCATGCTGCAGCCCAGGCAGTCGCCGAGCAGCCCGGACGCCACTACAACCCCCTGTTCATCTATGCGCCATCGGGCCTCGGTAAGACACACCTTCTTCATGCCGTTGGTCAGCACCGGCTCGAGCTTTCGAGGTCTGCCGTCGTCAAGTACGTCACCTCTGAGAATTTCTTCAACGATTTCATCAACTCGATCCGCCGAAAGACCATGGACGACTTCAAGGCGCGGTACCGAAAGGCGAACATCCTCCTCGTCGACGATGTCCAGTTCTTCGAGGGCAAGGAGATGGTGCTCGAGGAGTTCTTCCACACGTTCAATTCCCTCTATGAGGCTGGGAACCAGCTTGTCATCAGCTCGGATCGATCCCCACGAGAACTCAAGACGATTGAGGATCGTCTTCGGAGCCGGTTCGAGTGGGGACTTACAACTGATATTCAGAGTCCAGATGTTGAGACCCGTCTGGCAATTCTGCGCAAGAACGCTGACGCTGGCGAGGTCCGTGTTCCCCAAGAAGTCCTGAGTTTCATTGCGGAGAACATCGCAGACAACATTCGAGAGCTTGAGGGTGCGCTCACGCGCGTATCGGCGTTTGCGACACTCACCCATGAACGGGTCACCCTTGATCTTGCAACCAACGTCCTGCGAGATGTCGTCAAACTCCAGTCTGCGGCCCCACTCACAGCAGATGCCATCATCTCGACCGTCGCCCAGTACTACGAGATCCCACGGACCGACGTTGTCGGAGGCTCCCGCAGGCAGCCCCTCGCACGTCAACGCCAAGTCGGGATGTACCTGTGTCGCGAGAACACGGGGCTGTCCCTTCCCCGTATCGGCGCCGCATTCGGTGGGCGGGACCACACGACTGTCATGCACGCCGTTGAAAAGATCACCAACCTTCTCCAGACGGACAAAGCTGTGTATGACCAGGTCACGGCCATCACACAACAGCTGAGGACAACATGACATTTATCCCAAGGCCATCGCATCACTCGCACACTGCCGTGGATAACGTTGTATCCATCCACATCGCCTGTGGAGCGAGAAACCGCCTGAGTACACGGGCCCCCTCCAACTTCTCCACAATCCACAACCCCTACTACTACCTCTACTCTTTAAACAAATACAGAACAGAAGCAGAAGGAAGACAAAGTGCGAATTAGGGCAGAACGAGATGATCTTGCAGATGTACTCGCAAGAGCGGGCAGAGCCGTTGGAACGCGTTCGCCCCTCCCGATCCTTCAAGGCGTCCTGTGTGAGGTAGCTGGAGGAAAGCTCACGGTGACAGGGACTGACAACGAGGTCACCGTACGGACCTTCCTTGATGTCGAAGTCACCGAAGAGGGTCGAACGGTCATTCCAGCGAAGTTGACGGCAGACGCCGTTCGGAAGCTTCCGGTTGGTGCTGTGTCGCTGGCATCAGTCGATGGACACATAGAGATCACCGGTAATGGCCCACAATTCAAGCTGCGCGAGTTGCAGGTCGACGACTTCCCAAAGATTTCGGATGCCTCAGGTGGCGAGGAGATAGCCCTTGATGGAGGGAACCTCATCAGGGCACTGGCCCAGGTAGGTGTCGCGGCATCCACCGACGATGCAAGGCCCACATTGACCGGTGTTCTCTTTGAGGCCAACGGTGAGAACCTCAGGCTCGTTGCGACGGACTCGTATCGGCTCGCTGTCAAGGATGTTCCCGGCGTCGCCACGGAGGGGTCGAGGCTTGTTCCCTACCGGGCACTCAAGGAGCTCGGCAGAACTGTTGGCATGGGATCGATGACCGTGATGCTTGGCGAACGCGAGGCATCATTCGTAACCGATCAGGGTCGGCTGACGGTACGAATCATCGACTCCACATTCCCGAATGTTCAACAGCTCTTCCCCGATGCCCATTCGAATCGGCTGGTGGTCGCCAAGGACGCGTTCTTGGAGGCCGTTGATCGTGCTGCCCTGGTTGCCGAGGATCACATCCCTGTTCGTCTTGCGATGCACAGTGGGGGTGTGGAGCTTTCGGTGATTCGCCAGGAGGTTGGAGAGGCGACGGAGTTGCTTGAGGGTGACTACAGCGGTGACGACATGACGATCGCATTCAACACCCGTTACTTGCGGGATGGAATCACGGCAGTAGCCGACGACCACGTCGTGATCGAGACATCGGACCCGCTCAAGCCGGGGCTGTTGCTTGGAGCCTCGAGTGACGACTTCCGGTACTTGTTGATGCCCGTGCGCCTGTAGCGAACCATGAACATCACCTGGCTCGAGGTGCGGGATTTCCGCTCATACGAGACACTGCGTTTTGAGCCGGACGACACAGTCAACATTCTTGTCGGAGACAACGGTCAAGGAAAGACATCCGTGATCGAAGCGATCGGCTATCTCGGCACGACAAAGTCGCTTCGTGGGGTGGCAGACGAGGCGTTGATCAGGGAAGGCGCGTCTTCGACGGTGATTCGTGGAGCATTTGATGGTCGTGCCAGCGAAACCGTGATCGAATGTGAGATACCCAAGGAGGGCAGACGGAAGATCCTCGTGAACGGCAAGCGCCCCACCCGCATGCGCGATGTCCTGACGAAGGTTCCGGTCGTTGCCTTTCTTCCCGATGACCTGGATCTCATCAAGCGCGGCTCGGCCATCCGTCGCGGCTATCTCGACGACCTTGCAGCCAGGCTCTGGCCTCAAGCCGCCGCGGTGCAGACCGACTACGACCGAGCTTTGCGCCAGCGCAATGCACTTCTCAAGCAAGAAGGACGGGCGACAGATCCGGTCACGCTCGATGTGTGGGATGAGCGTCTCGCCCTCGCAGGCGCCCAGGTGCTCCAACACCGGAGAGCTGTTGCCACGGGTCTCCAACCCCTTCTCGAGCAGTCCTATCTGGTGGTTGGCGGGTCTGGAGTGCTGAGATGGTCGTATCGGTCGACTTGGGGCACCGATGGTGTGATGGATGACAACGGTCTTGCTGAAGCCTTCATGGCCGCTCTGGCCCAGCGCAGAGGCAAGGAGCTTGAGATACGGACAACGACGGTCGGACCACATCGGGACGAACCCGAACTGATGCTCGACGGTCGCAACGCTCGATCCAAGGCATCCCAAGGTGAACAACGCACCACCGCGCTTGCACTCCGTATCGGTGCGTATCGCCTCATTGAGGAGGTTCGTGACCAGACCCCAATCCTCCTCCTCGACGACGTATTCTCCGAACTCGATCCCAGTCGGGCAGCAAGGGTGCTTGATCTGATGCCAACCGGTCAGGTTTTTGTCACAACGGCGAGAGAAGATGAAGTACCGATCAGAGGACGCCGTTGGTCGGTTGGAGACGGGAAGGTGTTGTCATGAGAGCGAAGTATCTCGGAAGTGGGAACCGGAGACAACCGAAGGAAATCAGCCAACTCCTCGGCTCGATCATTGAGAAAGCCGCAGTGGGTATCGACGTACGTCATGGACAGCTGGTGAACGACTGGCAAGCCTTTGCGCCGCCGGATTGGGTGACCTTTGGAATACCCGTCGGGGTTCGCGACGGAGCGCTGCTTGTCGAGGTTCCCGACGGTTCGGCGGCATCACTCCTCAAGTATCAAACGGGTGAACTCAAAAGCGCTATCGACGACCGATTCGGGGACGATTTGGTCCGCTCGGTCAAGGTCAGGGTCCGACAGGGGTGAAATGGGTCCTGACCCAAGCAAATAAAGGGATTACGCCGGTTTGCAGCTATACTTACAAGGGTGTTAGTAGCCTCGATTTCCCCTCTGCGTTGAGGCGAGAAGGAGCCCCGTGACAAACTCAAAACCTTCGTCAGGCGCGTCGTACGGAGCAGACTCAATCCAGGTGCTTGAGGGCCTCGAAGCGGTCCGCAGACGCCCGGCCATGTATATCGGATCCACCGGCCCCAAGGGACTCCATCACCTCGTCTGGGAGGCTGTGGATAACTCTGTGGATGAAGCCATGGCCGGATACTGCACCCGGATTGAGGTGACGCTCCGTGCCGATGGCGGGGTCAAGGTCAGGGACAACGGACGCGGTATCCCCGTTGACAAACATGCCACCTCCAAACTGCCGGCACTCACGACCGTTATGACCACGCTGCATGCTGGGGGGAAGTTCGACTCGGGCGCCTACGTCGTGTCGGGTGGGCTTCACGGCGTGGGAATTTCAGTTGTCAATGCTCTGTCAACGAGAACGGACGTAGAGGTCGTCCGCGATGGTTTTTTGTGGAGTCAGAGCTTCGAGTACGGCGAACCGGTTGCCAAACTCAAGAAGGTCAAACCGATGAAGCGATCCGGGACGTCAGTCACGTTCTGGGCTGACCCTGAGATCTTCGAGGAGACCACGCAATACAGCGCCAAGACAGTGATAACCAGACTTCGGGAGATGGCGTTCCTCAACAAAGGTCTCGAGATCAGATTTGTGGACGAACGCGGCGAAGAGCCGGTCGAAGAGGCGTTCAAGTATGCCGGAGGTATTGTCGACTTCGTCAAGCACCTCAACGCGAGCCGCGACCCCATCCACTCCCAGATCGCCTTCTTCGAGTATTCCGATGACAACGCCGAAGTGGACGTTGCCCTTCAGTGGACAGCTGGATACAACGAGACAATTCTCTCCTTCGCCAACAACATCAATACCCATGAAGGCGGGACGCACGAAGAAGGGTTCCGATCGGCGCTGACGAGATCGATCAATGAGATAGCGCGCGCCAAGGGAGTTCTCAAGGAGAAGGACAACAATCTTGAGGGAGCTGACGTCCGTGAGGGTCTTACAGCAGTGATTTCAGCCAAGGTTCGGTCTCCCCAGTTCGAGGGACAGACAAAGACGAAACTCGGAAATACCGAAATCAAGGGATTCGTCCAGAAAGCCATGAACCAGGCTCTTCCTGACTGGCTGAATCGTCACCCGGGCGATGCGAAGAAGATTTCAGACAAGGCCTCCTCCGCCGCACGTGCGCGGGCTGCAGCACGACAGGCACGAGACCTCACGCGCCGAAAGAGCCTTCTTGAATCGGGGGGGCTTCCCGGAAAGCTCTCCGATTGTTCATCGAAGGACCCCGAGGTATCCGAGATGTTCATTGTGGAGGGAGATTCCGCAGGGGGATCAGCGAAACAGGCGCGGAATTCAGAGTTTCAGGCAATCCTCCCCATCCGGGGAAAGATTATCAACGTCGAAAAGAACCGGATTGGAAGGGTTCTCCAGAACACCGAGGTCCAGTCGCTCATCACGGCGATTGGAACCGGTATCGGCGACGAGATGGACATTACGAAGGCTCGGTACAACAAGATCATCATCCTCACTGACGCCGATGTCGATGGGGCGCACATCCGCACACTCTTGCTGACGTTCTTCTTCCGACACATGCCTGAGGTCATCGAACACGGCTACATCTACATCGCTCAACCGCCTCTCTACTCGGCGAAGATCGGGACGAAGACGACGTGGATCGAGAACGACGACGAACTCGAACGGTTCAAGGCAGAGAACGAGGGTCGCAAGATCAACATCCAAAGATTCAAGGGCCTGGGAGAGATGAACGCAGGGGAGCTATGGGACACGACGATGGACCCTTCCGTGCGGACGCTCTTGCGTGTCGAGCTTGAGGAGCAATTCCTCGCAGAGGAGACCTTCACGACGCTCATGGGCAACGATGTCGAGTCCCGCCGTCTATTCATTCAGCAGAACGCCAAAGACGTCCGATTCCTGGACGCGTAGAGATCAGCTAGGGACCACCAACCATGCCAGAAGAGATCCAAGAGACTTTCACATCGATCGCCATCGAACAGGAGATGCAGGACTCCTTCCTTGAGTACGCGATGTCCGTCATCGTGTCTCGTGCGCTGCCCGACGTGCGTGATGGTCTCAAGCCTGTGCACCGGCGCATTCTCTATTCCATGTGGGACAGCGGAATTCGCCCTGGTACCCCATACCGCAAAGCGTCCCGCGTTGTCGGTGATGTTGTCGGCTGGTTCCATCCTCATGCACCTGAGGCCGTGTATGACTCGATGGTCAGATTGGGACAGGATTTCGCGCTCCGGAATCCACTGATCGATCCGCAAGGAAACTTCGGAACGGTTGACGATCCGGCCGCTGCGATGAGGTACGTCGAAGCCCGACTTTCAAAGCTCTCTGCCCACATGCTCGACGGCATTGATGAGAACACGGTCGATTTCAAGGACAACTACTCGGGCGAGAGGGCGGAACCCACGGTATTGCCTGCCCGGTTCCCGAACCTGTTGGTCAACGGCTCGACGGGGATCGCCGTCGGCATGGCAACCAACATGGCGCCGCACAACCTCGGGGAGGTGTGCTCAGCGGTTCTCCACGCCCTCGATCATCCCGAAGCGACCGTCGAAGATTTCATGGAGTTTGTCAAGGGCCCAGATTTCCCAACGGGCGCCTACATCGTTGGAAACAAGGGTGTCAAGGACGCGCTCATGACGGGACGGGGTTCGATTCGCATGCGGGCGGTCACTGACGTGCAGGAGATCCGCAAGAACCGCACCGCGATCATCGTGACGGAGATCCCTTATCAGGCTTCACGCGACCGCATAATGGAGAAGATCGCTGACGCTGTCAGAAACAAGGCGATCGTTGGTATTGCAGACCTCCGCGACGAGTCCGACCGACACGGAACCCGGCTCGTTATTGAACTCAAGAAGGATGCAAACCCGCAGGTCGTCAGAAACCTCGTGTTCAAACACAGCCAGCTCGAGGACACCTTCTCGATCAACAATGTCGCTCTCGTCGATGGTGTCCCGAGAACATTGAATCTTGCCCAGCTGATCCACCACTACGTCGATCACCAGCTTGAAGTCATCGAGAGGCGTTCCAAGTTCCGGCTTGAGAAGGCAGAGGCTCGAGCCCACATTCTGCGTGGTCTTCTCATTGCCCTCGACAACATTGACGAAGTCGTGCGGATCATTCGTTCGTCGGCGAACGTTGACGATGCGCGTGAGGCCTTGATGGAGGGTTTCGAGCTGTCCGAGATTCAGGCAAACCACATCCTCGACATGCCGCTGCGCAGGTTGACAGCGCTGGAAACGAACAAGTTGCGCGAAGAGCTCGAGGAAATCGAACAGACGATCGCCTACCTCGAGAGCCTGCTTGCAGATGAGGCGAAGCGGCGGGCCATCATCGGAGAAGAACTGACCGAGGTCAGGGAGAAGTTCGCCGACAACCGACGAAGCCGCATCATTCCCGATGAAGGCACAATGTCGCTCGAAGACCTGATCGCCGATGAGGATCTGGTTGTATCCATGTCAGCTGCCGGATACGTCAAGTCGGTGCTTGCCTCTGCCTATCGAACCCAAGGCCGGGGAGGCAGAGGTGTCAAGGGTGCTGGGCTGCGAGAAGACGACGTCGTGACGCACCTGCTCCACACGACGGCGCATGCATTCCTGTTGTTCTTCACAAATCGGGGCAAGGTGTATCGGATACGCGCCCATGAGATCCCGCGCAAGGACCGAACAGCGAAGGGCTCCCTCATTCAGTCCGTGCTTCCCCTCGAACCCGATGAGGTCGTCGAGGCGATCATCGACACACGAGACTACGAAACGAATCAATACCTCGTGATGTTCACGAAGCTCGGGCAGGTCAAAAAGTCCAAGTTCTCCGACTACGACAGCCGCAATCAGGTTCTCGTTGCAATCAACCTCAAGGATGGTGACGAGGTCGTCACTGTTCGGCAGACCAATGGAGATTTTGACCTCATGATGTTCACGAAGGACGGTCAGGGCATCCGCTTCAGCGAGGGAGAGGTGAGGCCAACCGGCAGGGCCTCGCAGGGCGTCATCGGTATCAGATTGCGCTCAGGGGACCATGTCGTTGGTGCCGCAACCGCCGAGGAAGCCGACGATATCTTGCTTCTGACCACAGGCGGATTCGGGAAACGAACCAAGATCAGCGATTTCCCTGTCAAACACCGAGGAGGACTCGGAGTGAAGGCGATCAAGGTTGTCTCCACCCGCGGTTCGCTTGCCACAGCCAGGGCAGTGGTTGATACTGACGAGGCTGTCATCACATCCTCTGACGGGATTCTGATTCGTCAACAGGTCAACGCCATCAATCGATACGGGCGCAACTCCATGGGTGTCAAGGTCATGAACCTCGCCGATGGCGCGACACTCTCAGCCGTAGCGATTGCCCCCGCCGACCACGAGTAGCACCTCTGACCATGGGGTCGCAGTTGACTACCTGGGAACGGTTTCGGAAGCAACGACGTCTCATTGGCAGGGAGCGGCAGTAGCCCACCGGTAGGCTGTGCCGTCGAAAGGAGTCGCAATGGCGGTTCGTCGAGTTCGACGCATCATCCGCAAGATCGATCCGTGGACGGTGCTCAAGACTGGATTCATGATCAATGCGAGCATTGGTCTTGCCGGTGTGCTCGGCGTATGGATAGCTTGGTCAATCGCAGTCCAGCGCGGCATCCCTGACGACTTCGCTGATACCCTCGGGCGGCTCACGATCGCATTTTCTCCTGATGGGGAACTGTATTTTCGCGTCGTCCTGATGATGGCGATTATTTGGGTGATCGGTGCAACCGCGTTTCTCGCACTCATTGCTGTGCTCTACAACCTTGTCTCCGACGTTGTCGGTGGTGTCGAGCTCATCATGCTTGAAGAGGTGCCGGACGTCGCCGCCCAACCAGAACGCCCGCGACCAGTTGTCCATGTCCCCGCCGACAGCGGTGGATCGTTGATGAGTGCAGACGAAACCGTCGAACACGTGTGACAACACCCGCGTCCCCCCTTCAGGGGGGACAACAGAGGAGCGCAGCGACGATGTAGGGGGGCCGGGGAGCCTGCGACCACGACAGTGAGCAGAGCTGGGGACAACAGAGGAGCGCAGCGACGATGTAGGGGGGCCGGGGAGCCTGCGACCACGACAGTGAGCAGAGCTGGGGACAACAGAGGAGCGCAGCGACGATGTAGGGGGGCCGGGGAGCCTGCGACGACGAGAGTGCGTAGAGCTACTGACCACAGAGGTCCGAACCCTGGTCGAGGCCGCGGCTCAATACATGATTGTCCTGGTCAGGTGGTGTGGGGCAAACGAGGCGTGGTATGCCCTCCAGAGTCGATAGTCGATTTGGGGGATCACGAGCTGCATGTGATCTGGCCGCAATGCGTTGACCGCTTCGGTGAGATCGGCTGTCGCCCACAGACTTGACGCTCGGAGCTCGACCTCCTCGCCGCTGTCGCGGGGAATCAACCTTCGCGAGTCGATCGTGGCCGCCAATTCGTCGGTATAGACGAGGATTCCCATTGCTCTGAGTGCGACCGGCACGATGTAGTCGGCGAACGCTGACATTGCAGCGATGTCATCGAGTGGCACGGCTCCGATCCTGTGAAGGCTCCAGAGTCCGAGCTGTGCAAGTTTGTGGATGTGGACTGTGTGTCCTTCGAAGACGCTCACGTCATCGAAACGGGGAAACTCAGCGATGAGACGTTCGAGAAGCCCGTTGCCAATGCAATACATGGCCGGTTCGCAGCTGCGAACGAACGCGTGAAAACGACCGTCGTAACGATCAACCAAGGTCGTTCCTATCTCGTTGAGAATGGTTACCCGTTCGTCGAGCATTGGGATTTCGATGGTTCCATCGAAAACGGCGTTGAGCTCCGGGCGTGTGACCGCGGCCATCCACGACCCTTCGAGAACAGGGATACCGGTCGCGATCGCACGATCGAAACAGGCATACATCGCTTCTGCGTCCGCCCAGGTGTTCCCGAGGTAGGTCGTATCGAAGCGCTCAGCCGTCTCGAAATCGGTAAATGCAAAGTTGAGGGCCGCGTTGAGCAGCGTCCAATCAATCGGGTCGGTGCCCTCACACTGGACGTCGAATTGCGGTCCCGATGGTGGTGTGTCGAAGTCTTCATATGCCATCCATGCAGCGACTCGATCGATGGACTCGGTGTCCACCGTCACGTGGCGAGCTGATTCCACCACCGGTGCCACTGAGGTGAGCACCGGAGTGTTCCAGGCCGGAAGCCGTCGTTGGCGCTCGGTCATGACGGTCCTTTCGAGAAATTGGGAATTGCCACGCCGAGACTCGCGATCTCGTCGAGCGTGGGATATGAGACCTGGGTGCCAGAACGTGTGGTCGAAAGCGAGCCGCATGCTCCGCCGAGAGCGACCGCATCTTCCAGGCTCATTGCGTTCGACAACCCTGCGGCAAGACCGCCAACGAAGGCATCACCGGCCCCGGTCGTGTCCAGAACCTCAACGACGTGGGCCGGTTTCCGCCACGGTGGGTTTGTCCCATCGGCGACGAGCACGCCTTCGCCGCCGAGCGTGACAACAACCCCGCAGCCAGAAGTGCGTGCCCACGTGGTCGCTGCTTCCTCGCTCGGTGGACGACCAACCAGCAGTTCGAACTCGGTCTCGTTCGGGATGAGCCAGTCGGTTACGTCAATCAGGTCGGAACCGATCTCCGATGCTGGCGCAGGATTCAACACGGTGACCATTCCGTTGTCGCGGGCCAAGCGAAATGCCACAAGCGTGGCTTCCTGAGGTGTTTCCAGCTGGGCCACGACAACCGAGACACCGGATGTTGTGTCGAGACGTTGGTCGACCATCGCACCAGTCAGATCGTCGTTGGCGCCCGCGACGACAAGAATGCGGTTCGTGCCGTAGCGGTCAACCCATATCGGTGCGACTCCCGACGGCGTGCCTGGAGAAATACCGACACCGGCGACATCAACCGAATGTGCCTGGAAGTTCTTGATCGTTGCCTGCCCGAGACTGTCATCACCGACTTGACCGATGAATCGCACATCGGCCCCGAGAAGTGCAGCCATCACTGCCTGGTTGGCGCCCTTGCCTCCGAATCCTTGGGAGTAGGAGACACCCATGAGGGTTTCTCCGTCCTGGGGAAATCGGTCGCATGTCGCAATTTGGTCGACGTTCATCGACCCAACGACAACAATTGCACCCTGTTGATTTTGCATAGAGATCACTCTGGCACAGCTGTGCAGCGTCCACTCCGTGTGGCCGCGCCCATATGCAGTCTGCGGGCAACAGCCGTTTTCGCCAAACCTTCGGCGACAAGCTCGAGTACTTGCACGCCAACGTTCCATGCCCGGTCTTCGAATTGCCAGGTTTCCAGCATTTCGAGTTGAATTATCACTACGAACGTAGTACTAATAGGGAGGACAAATAGTTCTAGTGGTTGATGGAAGAAATAGTATGACTGCACAATCCCCCACGAAGTCGGACCAGCCGGCACAATCGGGATTCGCAATACCTTCGGTTGACGTCATTGCCAGGCAGGGTGAACGTCTCGGTCTCGGTGACGGATACACCGTCGATGTGCGCGACACCACACCCTTCCTTCCCAAGGTTGCATTCGTGACGATCACCCTCGCCTCGATCGCGGGGGCTGTGTTCACCGGCCGGAATTTTGGTCTTGACTTCGGCCTCCAGATGGTTCGCTGGCTGATTCTGTGGACCATGGCCCTGTCGCTTGGCTTCTCGGCGTGGCGCACGGTGTACCTGCGACCCAGCGAGAAGGGTCTCGATGCGGCCCGGATCGCTTCTCTCGAACAATCATCGATTTCCCATGCACGATTGATCACCCGATTTCTCGCAGTGCTTGCGACGGTAGGCACATTCGCCATCACCACGGTCTCGTATCTCGACTCCGGCGAACGGGTCGCCTTGATGTCGGTCATGGGGCTGACAGCAGTTCTTCTCTGGATGGGTGTCGCAAGACGGTGGACTGCCGGCCTCATTCTGGTCGGATCAATCACCCAGGCAGTGCTGTGGGGTGCTTTCGATGCCGTGGGTACCGCTGCTGTAACGGTGCGTGCGCTCCATTTTGTTGCCTTTGGACTCTGGCTCGGCGGCGCCCTGTGGAACCTCACCGTGGCGATCCCCTCCGGACGAGAGCATCCCGTCATCGATGCCGTGATCGGCCTTGCCCGTCAGCTCCAGCGATTTCGATGGGTTGTGCGCTTTGCACTGCCGACGGTCATCATCACCGGCCTCATCCAAACCGATGTGTACCGCAACATGCCATCGTCGTGGTGGACCTCACTTCCCGGTGTCCTCATCCCAGTGAAGGTTCTCCTGATCATCGCCCTGATTGTCATCTTCATCACCTGTCCCCTGTACCGGCAGTGTTCGCCTGTCAAGGGTGTTTGCAAGGTCGACGACCTAGCGGATTCATTGGATAGTTGATGGCGATCGGCACAGTTCCCGTCCAAAGGCTCGACAACCGTCGTTCGCCTTGCGCGACCGGCCTCATTCGCGCTGCGAAGTTCATGGAGTCACTTGCCGCCGGTTCCCGCGTCGAGATCCTCAGCCGTGACCGATTTGCTCCAACCGAGATGGCGTTGTGGGCCGACCGGGACGGCCACAGGATCATCGAGATTCGACGTTCAGGGCTTTGGCCGTTTCGCTACCACCGATTCGTCGTGGAGAAGTCCTTCTAGAGCAACATCGGTGCATCACGACACCGCTCTTGGTGCACCTCCGTAGTCCGCGATCCGTAATCCGGTTTCTACGAGACACCAGCCACGGTTCGAGTGAGTTCGAGGGTGGTTGATGCCTCGGCAGGGCCGACCGTCACTGGAATCTCGAAGCGTGCTCTGTCGATGTAGCAGAGGCTCTCTGCGTTCTCCTCGCAGTACACAAGGTTGATGTCGAGGGTGAGCGTGGCGTCACCCTCATGGAAATCAACGGGAACGATTGCCGGAAGTGACACCCCGGTGAGGTCTCCCGCGGCGTCCGAGGCAAGTGAGGCCACGGTGCGTCCTCCACTGATCGTGAGAGATGATGGTGCGTCCTCATTGACCTTGAACCCGGGTGGCAGCGCGTAGTTGATCACAATGGTCCCTGGTCCGGCGGCGGCCCGGATAGGGTCGAGGCTGACGACATCGCCTATGAAGTCAGATGGAGGGTCGAACTTCTCGACCCCCTTCAGAACCAGTGTGGATACGAAACCCGTGGTGGGATCGATCAGGCGTATCGAGTGGTTGTTGGTGTCTGCAACATAGAGGGTGCCATTGTCGAATGAGAGTCCTCCGGGTTCGTTGAATAGTGGCGAAGACCCATCGGCCCAACCCGGCTGGCTCCCGAGCCATGACGAGATGGAGCCAGAAGCAATATCCACACGCTTGATCTTCGAGTTGTAGGTATCCGCGACGTACAAGGTGTCTCCGAAAACGGCGACCCCAAGGGGATGTTGGAGCCGTGCATTGTTCCCGGCGCCATCGACATCGCCAAAGTCGAATAGGGACTCATCGCCTCCGACCACGAGGGAAGTCATCGCGGTTTCGAGGTCACCTACCCGGATACTGCTCGACTCAGAATCCGCGAAGTAGAGCTGACCATCGTCGGACAACGCGAGCCCGCTCGGTTGGGCGAGTTCGGAGTTGTGGAACTCAGCGTTGAATGTTCCTTCGCGGGCGTTCCCGACCAAGGGGAGCGCAAGCTTGTTGGCAAGGTCGATTGCCCAAATCTGATGTGTCCCAGCGTTGGCTACGTATACAAAGCCGTCGCTGTACAGCACGTCCCATGGGGAGTTGAGGGTCGCTGTATCCAACCCGCGAGCCTGTGGTGGCCACCCAAGTACACCGGTTCCAGCCAAGGTCGTGACCGCACCCGTGGAGAGATTGATGGCCCGCACCGCGTTGTTTCCGACATCTGCGACGTACAACTCGTTCGTTTGGGGGTTCAGAGTCATCCCCTGAGGTCCGTCGAACGTAGCGTCGAGTGCTGCACCGTTGTCGAAGCCCCGCCTGCCCGATCCCCACGCCCCGAGGACCTTTCCGCTGGACGGGTCGACCTCAAGGACTCGATGGTGGCCAGTGTCCGAAACCCAGAGGCGTCCGCTGGTCGCGAACACCTTGCCGGGGTAACTGAGAGCTCGCTGTGGTGCAGTCGTGGCCTCAAGGGCGAATGTGATTGGCGTGCGGTCGATTGCCTGTGCAACATCGAACTCGGCCACAAGGCTTGCGACCACGGGCTCAAGCGCGTCGTAGACACCCTCGCCGGGACGCACGCCAACTACGTTTCCGGCAGGGTCGATGACGGCAATCGTCGGCCATGCCGATGCACCCCACAGGTTCCAGACAGCAAAGTCGTTGTCGTTGACAACGGGATGCTTGAGCCCGTACCGCTGGACAATGTCAACGAGGTTGTCCGTCTCGCCTTCATTCGTGAACTTCGCCGAATGGACACCGATGACGACGAGTTCGTTGGCGTATTCGGCCTCAAGACGTTCGAGGTCAGGGATGATGTGGATGCAGTTGATGCACCCGTACGTCCAGAAGTCCAAGAGCACCACCTTGCCGCGCAGATCAGCGAGGGAGATCGGTTGAGCGGTGTTGATCCAGTCGAGGCCGGGAGGAAAGTCCGGTGCCTGAACCGTGCCTGCATAGGACTCCCCGTCGAAGCTTGTCGTTGTCGTGTCGTCGATGCTCGAACCGGGAAGGGATGCAGCAGACGTTGTGGTGTCGACGGATCCCGCAGGTGTGCATGCAGCCGCAGCCAGGGCGAGCAAGCTGACAAGGATGATGGCGCGAGGCAAGGTCTTCATATGGCTACTGCGAAGAACGCCAGACCGCCACCTCAAGTTCCAGAGCGCCCAGTTTGTTCAGAAGCTGTTCAGGAGTCGATGCAGCAGCTTGGGATCGGCTGTCGTAGGCGCCCTCGCCTGCGAGAAGCGTTACCGATGCAAGCGTGATGGCTTCGATATATGCAGCGTGATCGGCGACGCCGACGATTCGTCTGCCAGAAGGCCCCTCGACGTCGACGACAGCACCTCCCCATTTGTCATTGCGAAATCCAACGAAACGTCCCGTTCCGCGTCTTTTGGTCCAGGTGTTCCCTATCGGGTTGGGAAAGGGCATGGGCTCACCTCGCTTCAGAGGTTTGCCGGGTTCGGTCCATCCGATTCTGATCACATCTTCGCGATGGGATGCTGCTGCGGGATGAACGACGAGTGCGGCTGTGAGACCTGATGCGACATTGGCACCATGGATGACAGGGATGTGTCCCGGTGAGTCAAGGTGGTGATCGAGATCGAGCCAAAGAACAAGTGGAATCCCCGCGACCGCTGCCTTGCCGATGAGACCATGGATGTCCGAAGTGCCGTCTGACATGAGGACGTCGTATCCATCGAGGGTGGTGACGGAACCTGATCGTTTCCGGTCGGGGACACCGCCTGCAAGGACGCCGATGTAATCGACGGATCGTTCACCGAGAAGAACTCGTAGGGCGCGGTTCCCAACTTCCGTGCCGGTATCGACAGCGACCTTCACGCTGGTGTCTGACGTGACGCTGGTTCCCATGAGCCTTCGGGTTCGGCAGGCTGTTCGACCGGAGAGCGGTGACGGATCGCGACGGCGATGGCTGCAATGAGAACGGCGATCAGCACGGCAAGGAGTTTCTTCACGATCACCAAACGATACCCCTCGGCCCGCTATTCATCGGTGGTGAGGGAGCGTGAGTATCGCACTGGCTGCTCCGCTAGGCTGACCGTGACGTACCGGGATTTCCCGGGTGCTGTCTCGGAGCGAAGTCCGGTGAGATACCGGCGCTGTCCCGCAACTGTGATCCTCTCCGTGAGGTAGCCAGGCCGCCTCCAAGCCAGCAGGCGGTCTGACCTCCGGAGGAGGGGTCTACGCCCCGCAGCGGTTGTCTCCTCCAGAGAAGGGAGACAACACCCGTGTTCCGAAGAACCACCCTGTTGACAATGGCAGTCGCCCTGCTTGTCGCCGCATGCTCTAGCAATGGCGTGTCAGATTCGACGACTACGTTGCAAGCTCAAACGACGACCTCGGCGTTTTCGTCGAGTACGACGGTTCAGCGAGTGGACGACGGCTTTCCAATCACGATTGAAGCTGGCAACGGCGCGGTCACGATTGAGGCACGGCCCGAACGCATCGTCTCTATTTCACCGACATCAACCGAAGTGCTGTTCGCCATCGGCGCAGGAGACCAGGTCGTCGCTGTCGATTCGTTGTCCAATTATCCACCCGAGGCACCGATCACCGAGCTGTCGGCTTGGACACCGAGCATCGAGGCGATCGCTGAGTACGGACCCGATCTGGTATTCGTCTCGTTCGATCCAGGAGACGTGATTGCCGGACTCGAGACCCTCGGTATCCCCGTGATTCTCCATGGAACCGCCGTTTCGCTTGAGGACGCATATGTCCAGTGGGAGCAAACGGGTGCAGCGACTGGGCACACCGCCGAAGCGGTAGATGTCGTGTCCGACACCCAGTCCCGCCTGCTCGACGCCGCCGAGTCGATTGCGAACGAGGCGCAGGGGCTGACGTACTACTACGAGCTCGAAGATTTGCTGTACACGGCAACCTCAGCTTCATTCATCGGCCAGGTGATCGCTCCAACGGGTCTTTCCAACATTGCTGATGAAGCACCTGATCCCGACGGATTCGGCTACCCGCAACTCAGTCAGGAGTTCATCGTCGAATCGGATCCGACCCTGATTCTTCTCGCCGACACGATCTGGGGTGGTCAGAGTCTCGCAACGGTATCCGCACGACCGGGGTGGGGTTCGATGACGGCAGTGGCAACTGGTGGCGTGGTCGAACTCAACGATGATATTGCGTCTCGATGGAGTCCACGAGTTGTTGAGCTCCTCGACGCGATTGTCGAAGCACTCTCGTCGTTGGCGGCCGACGACGCATGAACGCTGGACGCCCCTCCGGACTTCGGTTGCCGTGGTGGTGGATCGCTGGGGCAGTCTTGCTTCTCGTCGTGACGGTGATTGCTGGTGCCATGATCGGTCCGGCTTCGATATCGCCGTGGGGAATCATCTCGTCCACCTTGTCGCGGATTCCGTTCCTCAATGTCGAATCCAGTCTCGATACGAGAGCCGACGACATCGTGTGGCAGATTCGCATGCCGCGCGTCGTACTCGGGGTTCTCGTCGGTTCGATGCTGTCGGTTGCCGGGTCCGCATACCAAGGGGTGTTCCGCAACCCTCTCGCTGATCCGTATCTGTTGGGAGCCGGGGCGGGCGCTGGTCTCGGCGCCACACTTGCCATCGCCTATGGCCCTGACGCATCGAGTTGGTTCATTGACCCGCTTCCCCTTGCAGCGTTCATCGGAGCGATCGTCGGGGTTGCCCTCGCCTACGTTCTCGGGTACACCGTGCGATCCGGGAGGACTGCAGTCACCTTGATTCTTGCCGGCGTGGCTGTTGCGGCGTTCCTGACCGCACTCCAGACGTTCCTCCAGCAGAGGGAATCTGACACGCTGCGCGAGGTATACGGATGGATTCTTGGAAGCCTCACAACGGCTGGCTGGTCAGAGGTTCGATTGGTGTTGCCGTATGTCGTGGGATGTTCCGTCGTTCTTGTCGCGTTCAGGAGGCTCCTCGACGTGATGTCGGTTGGTGACGGCGAGGCCTCGACCCTCGGTTTGCATCCATCGCGGGTACGGCTGCTCCTGATCGGATTCGCAACGCTTGGCACGGCAGCGGTTGTCGCTGTGAGCGGGCTGATCGGATTCGTTGGGATCATCGTGCCGCACACGGTCCGCCTCATGACCTCAGCGTCATACCGCGTCATTGTTCCGCTGTCGCTTCTGATCGGTGGCTCCTTTCTGGTCCTCGCCGACATCGTGGCGCGCACCGTCCAGAGTCCTACAGAGATCCCCATCGGCGTTGTGACGGCTCTTGTGGGTGCACCGTTCTTCGCCGTGGTCCTGAGACGGAGCAAAGGGGTTGTGTCGTGATGGAGATTGTGTCGTGACTGGCGTGTCTTTGTCATCGGTCGGTGTGTCCTATGGACGGACCGAGATCCTCTCGCAGATTTCGCTGTCGGTACGAGACGGACGATGGATGGGGATCATCGGACCGAACGGGGCCGGGAAGTCGACACTGCTGAAAGCCATTGTTGGGGCTGTTCCCTACAGCGGATCGATCACCCTGGGTGATACAGAGATCGGCAGTGAGGATGCCAAATCGACGGCTCGAAGGATCGCCTATGTGCCCCAGCGGCCGGTCTATCCGCCCGGCATGTCCGTGTTCGATTTCGTTCTCTTGGGGAGAACCCCACATCTCGGGTTGCTTGCCGCAGAACGAGAGGAAGACATCGCCATTGTGTGGGATTCTCTGCGATCGCTCAGCATCTCGGGGTTTGCCGAACGCGACGTTGCATCGCTTTCTGGTGGCGAGACACAGCGGGTGTCCCTTGCACGGGTGCTTGCGCAGCAGGCCCCAGTCGTTGTACTTGACGAGGCGACTGCGTCCCTCGATGTTGCCGCCCAGCATGAGGTGCTCGAACTAATCGCCCAGATCCAGCATGAGCAGGGCGTGACCATTGTCAGCGCCATTCACGACCTCACCGCCGCTGCGCAGTTTTGTGACGAGCTGACGCTGCTCGACCACGGACAGGTCGTTGGGATGGGGAGCCCAGAAGAGGTCCTGAATGAAGCAACGCTCGGGAGTGTTTTTGAACCTACGATCAGAGTCATCGAGATAGAGGGGAGCCGAGTCGTGGTTTCGCTGCGATCGCAAGGGAGTCGCCATGGCGAGTGAACACAGACGAGACCTCTTCATCGTCAACACGGGAGACGGAAAGGGAAAGTCGAGTTCCGCGTTCGGCGTGATGCTCCGGTCTGTCGCCAGGGGTTGGAATGTGAAGGTCATCCAATTCATCAAATCAGACAAGTGGCAGACCGGTGAGAAGAAGATGGCGGACCAGCTCGGTGTGGAGTGGATCACGGGTGGAGATGGGTTCACCTGGGAGTCCGACGACATGGAGGCCACCGAGCGGGCTGCCGCCGATGCATGGGCAGTCGCAAAGGAATCGATCAATTCGGGCGACTACGACCTCATCATTCTCGACGAGGCAACGTATCCGGTCACCTTTGGCTGGATTGATGTCGCTGATGTCGTCGAAACGATCGACAACCGTCCTGAGGGTGTGAACGTCATCGTGACCGGCCGTGACGCCCACCAAGATCTCATGGCCATCGCCGACACGGTCACCGAGATGAAGAAGATCAAGCACCCGTTTGACAAAGGCGTTGCGGCCCGCAAAGGCATCGATTTCTAGACACCCCGGATCTCACCATCCCTTCTGGGGGTCTTCGACTTTCCGACGTCCGATGTCCGATGTCCGACGTCTTTCGGTTCGGCGAGCCACGTGAAAGTTTCCGCCGGTACGCTTGTGCCATGTCGACACCAACATTTCTTCACCCGTTCGCTCCTCCGACCAAACCTGCCGAAGAGTTCCTCTCGATTGTCTCTGGTGACGGAGCAACAGTCACGGATTCCGATGGCAAGGTCTACATCGATGCCATGGCCTCGCTGTGGTACGCCAATGTCGGGTACGGACGGTCCGAAATCGCAGATGCCGTCGCAGGACAAATGAGGCAGATCGCCGGATTCCACACATTCTCAAGCTTCACGAATCCCCCTGTCGATGCCCTCGCCGACCGCATCGGTGACCTATCACCTCACGACCATCCCCGTGTCTTTTTCTGCTGTTCGGGATCTGAAGCGGTGGATTCCGCCATGAAGATCGCCCGAGTTGGCCAAGCTCAAGGTGGGCACCCGGAACGAACGGTCATCATCTCAAGAGAACGCGCCTATCACGGCGTCGCCTACGGTGGTACGAGTGCATCGGGGCTCCCACCAAACAGGGTCGGTTTCGGACCATTCCTCGGCGACGTGGTGAATGTCGACCCCGATGATCTTGCGAAGATGGAAGCCGTCCTTTCGGAGCACTCTGGCGAGGTTGCAGCCGTCATCACCGAACCCGTGCAAGGAGCGGGAGGGGTGTATCCACCTGAAGATGGATATCTCGAGGGGCTTCGTGACCTCTGTGATCGGTACGGCGCATACCTGATCTTCGATGAGGTCATTACGGGGTTTGGTCGACTCGGTACCTGGTTCGCAAGCCAACGTTTCAGAGTCACGCCGGATCTCACCACATTTGCCAAGGCAGTAACGAGCGGATATCAGCCACTTGGCGGAGTGATTGTTGGAGACACGATCGCCCACACTCTCGCTGCCGATCCTGACTTCGTGTTCAGACACGGATTTACCTACTCGGGCCACCCTGCAGCCTGTGCCGCGGGCCTGGCGAACCTCGACATCATTGAACGGGAGAGCTTGCTATCTCGGGTCCCTGCAATCGAAGCGACGTTCAGGGACGGTCTCGGTGCGCTTCTCAATAGGGGTCTCGTGACGGAAGTACGTGGTGTCGGTGGGATGTGGGCGGTATCGCTACCGGCTGGTGTGAGCGAGGGAGACGTCTTCACCGACATGCTTGGCTCAGGCGTGATAGCCCGATCGCTTCCATCAACCATCACGTTGTGCCCACCGCTCGTTATCACCGACAACCAGATCGATGAAGTCCTTGCCGCACTCAACGCAGCGTTGTCCCGTCGAATCGCTACGGCGTAGGCGTGAGTGCGAACATCTTGATGTCGCGGGGCGCAATCTGTTGATAGGTGTCGTATGCGGGCCAGACGGTCTCGAATTTGATCCACAGGGGAGTTGCCTCTGCCTCGTCGAGAAGCCGTGCCGAGACCGCTGACTGCTCGCCATTGATCTCGATTCGAGCTGCTGGGTCAGCTTCAAGGTTGTATGCCCACCCCGGGTGGTGCTCGGTGCCGAAGTTTGTCGCGGCGACCGCGTAACCCCCATCGTGTTCGACGAACAGCAATGGCACGACCCGCTCGTCGCCAGACTTGCGACCGGTCGTCGTGAGGTAGCACAGCGGAACGTCGATTCCGAACTTCGATGGTGCGAATCGGGTATTCCGAAGCCTGAGATCGAGAGGCGTCAGCGCTTTCGATAGGAGACGCCTGACCCAGTTGAGCTTGGCCATGCGCCGGAGTGTCCGCTGGTAGAGGTTCATGGCGCAATCGTACTTCCCCTCAGTGTGCGCTTTCGTTTACCGTACGTCCATGGATGATGACCGCACGATGGAACTCCCAGACTCACCGAAGCCGACGGGTCCGCCGCGGCAGGGCGCTCCGGACTATTACCCGGCATCGCCAAAGTGGGGAGAGAACGCAAAGCTCCTCGTCATCGCCATGTCTTTTCTCCTGGCTGTCATTGGGGTCTATCTCATACGCAACGTCCTTGCGATTGCCGCTCTGGCAGCCCTGATAGCGTTCCTGATTGCACCGCTGATCCGGTTCGCTCATCGCCGACTCCATATCCCAAGGGGGCTTGCGCTGTTGATCGCCTACTTGGTTGTGTTCCTTGGAACGCTGGCATTCGGCTACCTCGTCGTTCGTGAGGTTGTGGACTCCGTCAAGGAACTCGATCCGGTCGGAACCCTCAACGATGCGCGGGTGTGGCTATTGGGGGAGATCGATGAGAACAACTACTTCCACGTCTTTGGATTGACCATCGACATGACCGGCTTGATGGATGTCATCAGCGATCCGGTCGCCGGAACCGGCGACGCTGGGACGGTCATCGATGCCAACACGATCGTCGACATTCTTGGTCGCTCCCTCGACAGTGTTCGCACGCTTGCAGGAATCATCACGGCGATCATCACATCGGCAATTCTGACCGCGCTCGTCGCCATGTACCTCAATGCCGACAGTGTCCGGATGTACGACGGACTTGCCAGAAACATTCCGGCTGGGTATGAACGCGATGGCCTCATGATGATGCGGAAACAGCACAGGGTCTGGACCGGGTATCTCTACGGCCAGCTGATCAACTCGATCATTACCGGAACCATTGTGTTCGTCGTTCTGTGGTTCGTGGGATTACCTGGCGCCTTCTTGATGGGTGCGATCATGGTCGTGCTCAACATGATTCCAACCTTCGGCCCGATCCTCGCAGCGATACCCGGCGTGCTTGCCGCGCTCATCACCGGTTCGACGCGGTGGCCCGAGCTTGAGAACTGGTGGTTTGCCCTTATCGTTGTGGCGATCTATCTCGTCGTTGTCCAGCTTCAGGCGAACATCATCGCCCCGAAGGTCATGGGGACGGCGGTTCAGCTGCGCCCGGCGATCATCCTGATCGGACTTCTGGTCGGCTTCCAGGTCGGGGGTCTCCTCGGATCACTGCTCGCGGTCCCGATCATCGCGTCGATCCGGGACGTGGCCGTCTACATCTGGAAGAAGCTGACGGATCGTGACCCGTTCGCCGAGGAAAGACCGATTCCCATCCCCGTCGATCCATAACGAGACAATCGAGACTGGCGGTTGTCTCAAAGGTCAAACCTGAAGGGCGTACGCTGCGCTGTAAGCCGTGAGCTGAAAGCTGTGAGGCCTTGCCCTCAATCCTCGTCGGTGTGTGCCTGTGCCTGCTCTGCAATCGCTTCAACCACATCGGCGTTTGCCAGGGTGGTCACATCGCCAAGGGCACGCTTGTCCGAGATATCGCGGAGAAGGCGGCGCATGATCTTCCCTGATCGCGTCTTGGGGAGATCTGGTGTGAAGATGATCGTCTTGGGTCGTGCAATGGCGCCGATCTTGTCGGCGACGTGGCCCTTCAGCTCCACAAGCAGCTCGTCCGATTCGTCAAACCCGCTCCGCAGTGTGACGAACGCAGCGATTGCCTGCCCAGACAGAGCATCGGTCGCCCCCACCACGGCGGCCTCTGCAACAGCAGGGTGGGAAACCAGCGCTGACTCGACCTCCATTGTCGAGAGGCGGTGCCCGGATACGTTCATGACGTCATCGACACGTCCGAGTACCCACAGGTAGCCGTCTTCGTCGATCTTCGCCCCGTCGCCAGGGAAGTACACACCAGGGTATCTCGTCCAGTAGGTGTCGACGTAGCGCTTGTCATCGCCGTAGATGGAACGCAGCATCGACGGCCACGGCTTTGTAATCGTGAGGAAGCCGCCGCTCCCAAGGGGAACAGAGTTGCCCTCCACGTCCACGACGTCAGCCGTGATGCCAGGGATTGCCTTTGTGGCAGAGCCTGGCTTTGTTGCGGTAAGCCCGGGGAGAGGACTGATCATGATGCCACCGGTTTCGGTCTGCCACCACGTATCGACGATGGGGCAGCGTGCGGCCCCGATGTTGGTGTGGTACCACATCCACGCCTCTGGATTGATAGGTTCTCCAACCGTGCCGAGCAGGCGCAAGGACGACAGGTCGTGTCTCTCGGGATAGTGCGATCCCCACTTCATGAATGCACGAATGGCCGTCGGTGCCGTGTACAAGATGGTGACTCCGTACTCAGCAATGATCGACCACAGGCGATCCTTGTCAGGAAAATCCGGTGTTCCCTCGTACATCACGCTCGTCGTGTGGTTGGCGAGCGGTCCATACACGATGTATGAGTGTCCGGTTACCCATCCGACATCGGCTGCACACCAGTACACGTCGGTATCCGGCTTGAGGTCGAAGATCTGGGCGTGCGTCGTGGCGACCCCTGTGAGGTAGCCACCGGTCGTGTGCATGATGCCCTTCGGCTTTGCGGTGGTACCAGATGTGTAGAGCAGATACAGCAGGTCTTCGGCATTCATGACTTCGGGCTCGGCCTCGGTTGCTTGACCTTCCACAAGGTCATGCCACCAGATGTCTCGCCCATCCTTCATAGCGACGTCTTGGTTGGTGCGCTTGACCACAACGCAGTGCTCAAGGGAGTCGGCTCGAGCCATTGCATCGTCGCAGCTGTCCTTGAGCGGCACGATCGTGCCGCGCCTCCAAGCCCCGTCACAGGTGATGAGAAGCTTCGCCTGTGCGTCGTCGACCCGATCGACGATCGCGTCAGCGGAGAACCCGCCGAAGATCACAGAGTGGGGAGCCCCGATCCGGGCGCACGCAAGCATTGCTATCGGGAGCTCGGGAACCATTCCCATGTAGATCGCGACTTGGTCACCCTTGTTGACCCCGAGCGATCGCAAACCGTTTGCAAACCGGTTGACCTCATCGGCGAGGTCTTGATAGGTGATCGTCCGTGTGTCCCCAGGTTCACCAACCCAGTGGTAGGCAACCTTGTCACCGCCTGATGCGAGGTGCCGATCGAGGCAGTTGTATGAAATGTTGAGCTCACCGTCGGCAAACCACGTGAAGAACGGCGCGCTCGATTCGTCGAGTGCCACCGTTGGTTCTTTGAACCACGTGATGCGTTCGGTCGCCTGGCGTGTCCAGTATGCGACGAAATCTGCATCGGCCTCGTCGTAGTCGGCCTGGGTGGCGACGGCGCTGCTGGCAAAGGACGAGCTTGGTGGAAACAGGCGGTTCTCGTGAAGAAGATTTTCGATTCCTGTGTCTGGCATGGGTCCTCCCCGCGTCTCGTTGATTGCCATTGTGACACGATCGCGGACGCGGATGTTTGGCGGGGACATCCCTGAGGCCGACCTCAGGGTCTCGGGGAGCAGCGAGGCTGATACCCGATAGGAACCACGGGTGTTGTTGCAGATGATTGGTCCTGATACATGAACCAGGCGCATCCGGCGCCGCGGTATGCAGGAGGATCAACATGAAGAACCCAAGGCTCTACAGAACATTCGATTTGATGGGAAGGCGCATTGGCTTGGTGGCAATTGCGGCACTTGTGCTCGTGATGGCGCTCGGAATCGTCGGCCCCATGGTGGCCAATACGGACGATGCGAACTTCGACCCACAGGGGGAAGTCTTCACAACCCTTGAAGGAGCGGATCAAACTCTTCGATCGGACACAACAATCACAGAGGAAATGTTTCTGATTGAAGCGGCCGAATCGGGAGAGAATGTTCTCACGCCGGCGGCCTTTCGCGAATGGAACGAACTCTCCACACGCGTTCGAACCGATTCCGAGAACTCTGATCACTTCGTGACGGTCTTCAGCATGGATACCGAATCGTCGTTGCCGCCGTTGTACTCGGTCGTCGACGCTGTTGACGCGGCGCTCGGGTCCGAAGGCATATCGGGATCCACCGACGTCGAGATTGTGCAAGCGATCGACGCTGTCCTTGCCGACGGCTCCGGCACCGAACATCTGCGATACACGCTGTCCGAGCTGGCGGTACCTCCTTCCGGTGCATCAACGTCATGGACTTCCCCAGCATTCACGGCGGCGATCAGTTTTGACGAGGCCGGTTTCAGTGACCGGGCGGATGCAGAGATGTGGCTCCGAGGTATCCAAGAGGAACTCAGAACCGACGCGGTCCAGACGAACGCAATCGGGGTAGCCATCGACGCCGATTTGGCGTTCGAGGAGGCTGCTGCCCAGTCCGCGCCGTTCATCTTTCTTGCTGTTGGCTTGATCATTCTGCTTGTTGCCGTTGTGCACCGCTCCTACTGGTCGGCAGCGGTTGTTGGCGTCGGGCTCGGCGGAACGACTCTCGCCTACTACGGAACGTCAGCTCTGATGGGACTCAAGATGGGTTCGTTGCTGCTTGCCTTCATCGTTCCGATTGCGATGATCTCGTTTGGTGTGGACTTCTACATCCACGGGGTAGGTCGTGTCCGCGAGATGCAGGTGGACGAGGGCATGAGCGTACGACGTGCCTACCCCGCCGGTATGACGGCTGTGTTCACCGCAATGCTTCTTGCCGTCAGCTCATCAGTCGCCGCATTCCTGTCGAACGCGGCCTCTGGCATAGAAGCCATTGTCCAGTTCGGAATAGGAGCTGCGCTCTCGCTCGCCTGGGCCTATGTGTTGATGGGACACATCGCGCCGCGTGTCACCGTCGGATTGGAAGACCGTGTCGGCCCGAATCCGACCAAACGGTTTTCGAAGCCGGTCTACGCCCTCGGGGCGTTCGTGATGGCCGTTGTTGGTGGCTTGACGGTGGCACTTGCCGCGGTGATGCCAACAGTGGGTGCTGTCGCACTTGTGATCTTTCTGACGTTGTTCCTCCTCATCCCCGCCGCGCTGACGCGTCGGCGGAATCGACGCGCTGTCCTTGCCGGACGGAGAATGGCTCGACCACACACCGGATCGGCCCATGGGCTGCGACCAGTTGGGGCAGCGGTTGGTTTCCTCGCCCGATGGAAAGCTGTAACTATTCCCATTGCGATTGTGGTCGCCGTCCTCGGAGTGGCTCAGGCCTCACGGGTCGAGTCCGGCTTCGAGATCAAGGACTTCATCTCCTCTGACACCGATTTTGCGCAGTCGATCGAGAAGGTGACCGACCACTTCCCATCCACGGGTGAAGGTTCCTCGTTCATCTACATCGAAGGTGATCTCACTGACCCAAAGACCCTTCTGGCGATGGAACAGATCGAGGCTGACCTCGTTCGTTCCGGCGCTCAGTTCGGTGTCAACTCCGACGGTGACCTTCTTGTTGGCCCACATGCCGCAGAGTTGGTGCGGATGACCATGGCGTCACCAGATGTGGCCCGGGACCTCGGTGTGGTCGACGCCGACAGCAATGGATTGCCAGACACCTCAGTCGGGGTTGCGGCTATCTATGACTACGTTTGGGCGAACGGTGTGCCTACGTCTGGAGGCGACGTTGCCATCGAGGCGATCGATGTGCCAGGGATTGTTGCCCCAACCGAAGGTGGTCAGGCGACGGCCTTCGTGATCCAGGTTGGGAGCTTCACCGACAGAGAGATCATCGTGCCCGTACACGAGGCGCTCAAGGGCGCTGCAGCATCGTTCGAGGCATCCACTGGCGCGTCGGCTGCGGTATCTGGTGACGTTATCGCCCAGTATGTGAGCATGGACTCGTTCACACGTTCGATGCTTGTGTCCCTGCCATTGGCGGCCTTGCTGACGTTCCTGATCGCATCCGTCATGCTGCGCTCGGTTCGATATGCCTTCGTGTCGGTGCTCCCCATCGGATTGGTTGTCACGGGCGTCTATGCGTTCATGGCCACGACCGGGTACACCGTCAATGTCGTCACTGCCACGATTGCGGCTATTGCCGTCGGCGTAGGCATCGACTTTTCAACCCACTTCACGGCTCGATACCGCGAAGAACTTGCTCTTGACGGCTCACGCCTCGATGCTGTGCGTCGAGCAGGGACGGGAACCGGCGGAGCACTCGTCCTTTCCGCAGTGACGTCGGTACTGGGGTTCTCAGTCATGGCGATGGCTCCCACCCCCATCTTTGCCACGTTCGGCCTCCTCACTGCAGTGATGATTGTCCTGTCGCTCATGGTTGCACTCCTTGTGCTCCCGAGTCTGTTGGTTCTCGTGTCGAAGGACCACGTGTCCGAGACGGCAGTCGAACGGACCCGCGAACCGGCCCTTGTTGGCTGAACACACCATCGACTTGGCAGTGCCGTCCGTTGGGCGGCACTGCCATTGGGTGAGCTATCTCCAACACCGCAGCTTTGGGCTCGGCTCCCTGGCGTCTGGTAGTGTGACGCCGTCGGAGGAGATCAAAAGAGCATGTGTTGTTTGGCAGGCGTCATGGCGCTCGTCGGCCCCCGGGCAGCTGCGTTCCTGTGGTGGATCGTTGACCGCGACCGATGGGCTTTTGCGTTTGACAGCTTCTGGGTCGGTTTCATCGGTTTCCTTTTCGTACCGTGGCTGACTTTGGCATGGGTTCTTGTCGCCCCCGGTGGCGTCCGCGGATTCGACTACGTCGTGATCGGACTAGGTGTGCTGTTTGACCTGTTGTCCTACACAAGCGGCGGCTACAGCGGTCGTCAGAAGTATGCAACCGTGTACGAGGTTCAGTGAACCGCCCGTAGTTCCGTGAGTCCGAAGCTGTTTCAGCGAGGGGCAGTATCCCCGGTCCCTGCACCGAACTCAACCGGCAGTGGGTCGTAGAGTCAACCTTGATGCTCGAATCGCCTGCCAAGTTACTTCGCCTTGCCGCTGTGTTGTTTGGTCTGTTTCTCATGCTGACCGTGTTGGTGATTGCCGATTGGACCCAGGGCCTCGATGACCGTGTGGCCGACGTCATGCGGGACGCCGAGGTGCCATGGCTGGTGTCGATGGCTGAGCTTTTCCACTACATCGGGCGAGTCCCACTGGTTCTTGTGGTGGTCGCTGCCGGCTTCGCAGCCCTTGGGTTTGCCAAACAACTCCACGCCGCGTTCGTATGGCTTGGGATGGTCGCGGTTGCAGCGGTCCTGTCGGAGCTGACGAAGGAGCTTGTTGGCCGTGATCGTCCCGTCGATGCGCTGGTTCAGGAGCACTCGTTTTCCTACCCATCCGGGCACTCGATGGTGACCGCCGCGGCGATCGGAATCGGGTTCGCCATCGTGGCGTCGATCCTGTGGCCACAACGCAGACGACTGTTTCTGTGGACTGCTTACGTGTTTGCGGCACTGATGGTTCTCAGCCGAATCTATCTCCGCGCCCACTGGCTCACCGACACCCTCGGCGGTCTCTTCTTCGGCGCAGCCATCGTCGCCGCGTCGGTCGCAATATGGCGCATGGACGATGGTCGATCTCGGGTGGAGGGTCCCCCGCGATAGCGCCGATGATGTCACCGTGGGCAGGTCGCTGCCCGTATATGGTGTGGTTGATGCCACGGTTTGCTTCCCCAATCGCAGTACTTGTCTCCGTTGCGGTGCTTCTGTCCGCCTGTGATGGCTCGGGAGCGCCCGAGGTGACGTCATCCAGCTCGACCACCTCAGTTACAACGACGTTGACCACGGCACCGTCGCCGCCGGCCACCTTGGCGGTGCCATCGGGCGTCGTGGTGATCACCGGCGGAACAATTGTGACAATGGACGGCACTGCCGACGCTGAGGCAATGGTTGTCTCCGATGGACTGATCGACGGTGTTGGCAACGAGAGCGACATGCTCGAACTCGCCGGTGAAGGTGCGGTGGTCGTGGACCTCGGGGGTCGGTTCGTGTTTCCTGGCTTCATCGACTCTCACTCCCACTGGTACCAGCCCAACCGGCTCGGTGACTACACGCCCGAGCAGGTGAACCAGATCCTCTTGAGTCGTGGTTGGACCGGCACCAACGAAGTGAACCTCGAACCCCATTTCGCGGATGACTTCTTCACATGGCACGAGGAAGGTCGGATCGATCTCAGAATGAACGCTTACCTGAGTGTCAACACCCCTGGTGCCGACCTCGATCGACACGGGGACTGGTTCTCCGAAAGGGGCATAACTCCTGGTACCACATTTGGAGGCCGACTGCGGGTACCCGGCGTGAAGATCTTCATCGCATCTGACTGGGATCGGTTCGTGAAGTGGACCCAGGATGAACTCACGGCCGAGGTCGCCAAATACCACGACCAGGGTTGGCAGATTGCTGCCAAACAGATCTCCGATGGATCTCTCGACATGGCGTTGGAGGCATTCGAAGCAGTCTTCACCCCTGGGGAGGACCGCCGTCACCGGCTGGAGCACGCATTGGAGCTGCGAACCGATCAGATCCCTCGAGTGGCGGCGCTCGACCTGGTCCCGATCGTGCAGCTTGGGGCAATCGAGTCGGATTTCCAGCACGAAGAGGGCTTTGCCGAACAGTTGAGCAACGACGGCATCGAACGGGCCTGGCCGTTCCAGGAGATGGCGCAGGCTGGGTTGCCGTTGGTGGGGAGTATTGCGGTGGCGCCGCTGGAGGGACTGCGCGACCCGTTCACCATCTCGGTCATGCAGATGCTCCACGGCGCTCTCACCGGGATCAGTGAGATCGGTAACACGCCGTGGCCGGGACGAGAGTCCGAGCTGATGGACATAGACCAGGCCCTCGACGCCATCACCAGTCTGGCGGCGTGGTCGACGTTTGAAGAAGATACACGAGGCACCTTGACTGCTGGGAAGTTGGCCGACTTCGTGATCTTCTCTGACGATCTCAGGCTTGGGGGTGCCGACCCGGAGCTGTTGCGGTCCGTGACGGTCGACGCCACCTTTATTGACGGTGAGTTGCTCTGGTGTGGATTCGGACTCGATGACTGGTGTGCCAACTTCGGCCAGCCGATCCCGGAGCGGATCCTCTTTCGTGAGACCCTCACTCCGCTTGGCCCAGGAGAGACCAATCCTGAGGCCCCGTCAGAATCCAGCCCTCCACAACCAGTGGACGGGAGCCTCATCCAAGCCGTGACCGCATCGAACGGACAGGCGGGGTTGATCAACGCATTCGATGGCGACGAAGAGACCTCATGGACTTCGGGCGCCGGTCCACCTCAGTGGGTTGAACTCGACCTTGGACAGCCTGTTGCCGTCGACCGTTTGCGCCTGTTGGTCGACCAGTACCCGTCCGGACGTAGCGTCCACCAGATCTTCGGTGGCGATCAGTCTGACCCTTCCGAGATGCTGGTCGAGGTCTCGGGGGAAACTGAGTGGGGTCAGCTGCTGGAAGTCGACATCGGCCAGACGGTCCGCTATCTCAGGATTCTCACCGTCGAGTCACCCTCGTGGGTTTCGTGGCTCGAGATAGAGGTCGTCTCGGCGCCCTGAGCACCAAGTCCAGCCGCGTTGATACGACTCCCTGTCGTGCCCGACGATCACAACGGTCTGCAGGTGATGAGTAGCTTGATGGTCGACAAGGTGACGACGGTGCCCCGTTCCAAACTTGTTGAACAAATTGGCCGCATGGCCGACCAGGACATGGTCAGGCTTGGGCGTGTGATGGTCGTGTTCTTCGGCCTCGCCGGAAGCTAACCGGGACGTGACTGTATATGCGCAAACGGTGAAAACCCGTGTGGTGTAAGGAAAACTAGCTTTCAGCACCTTGGGCCATTCTCCACCACTTTCCATTCTCTTGTGCACGCGATGTGCACGCGGAAGATCGGTGCCACTCGAGATCAAAGCATGTGTTGGGACGCGGAATGGAGACCGAATTGCGTCAGGCGACCTCGAGGAACCGGCGAATAGCCTCGCGGACGACCTCGCTCGTAGTCGTGTGGTCGGCCACAGCCCGGGCTTCGATCGCCTTCCGCAGGTCCGGGTCGATCCGAACCGCCAGGACATCCGCCGGCCCCGACCCCATCGTGGGTCGACCGCGACGCCGGCTCTTGAGGGTCTCAACGTCGTAGTCGGTCTCTTCGACGGCGGCGGAAACAGTGTCGATCTCCTCATCGGTGAGGACTCGACCACTGCGAGTACGGTGGGCTTTCGGGTCGGTCATGGCATGTCCTCCCTGGATTGGGGAAGCAGTCCGTAGAAAGTGGGGCGCAGAGGCATGGCGTGGATCACGAGATTGACATCGTCGGCGAGCTCGAGCCAGATGATCTCCAGCAGATTGCCAGCGCGGTCGGGTCCGATGGCAATGACCTGTGGTGGGTCGGCTTCGGGTTCAAGATCGATGACGGTGAGGGCATGGTCGAGAGCGTGGAGGATGGCGTCGGCTTCGATGCCGTGCTTGTAGGCGGATCGATGGATCTCCACATCACAATATTGTAATACGAAAAAACAGAGACATGGAACCCGATTCTTTTCGAGCGGAGGCGTCCGAGTCGAAGCCACACACGAAGACCTCTCGCTCGACCCGAAGACCTTGCGCTTTCGTCACAAGACCAGCGACGAATAGTTGGCACAACGGGCAAGGGATGAGGGAACCCGAAGAGCCCCCGACCAAACCTCAACACCGCCCGTGACCCGAGGACTCGGACGTGGCGACTGACGGTCGTCGGCATCCGAAAGCTCTCATCGACGGATCGAGCGAGATCTTCGGGAGGGGCCTTAGCCCCAAAAGATGGCGGTGGGGTCTCGATCGACTTCGGCGAGAAGGACATCCACGTCAGTGCTCGGGTCGATCAGATCGTACTCGTGGAACTTCGAGTTACGATCGCTCCAATACAGCGACCACTCGCTACTCCTCTTTGTGTAACGCAGTCGGGCTACCGGTAACCGGGTCCACTCGGTTCCGAAATCGGGGTTCCATGGAGGCCGGCATTCGACGATGGTAATCGCCCGGTCGGTGACGTCGATGTCGTTACGGACAAGATCCCTGGCGCTCTCGGGTATAGCCTCATTGAGAGCATCCACCCAGCGCCGTACCCGGAAGAGATCGGTTTCTGGAACCATCGCGTACCTCCTCAACAGAACCTATGTTACGCCTTTCGCCTATGGCCTTGGTTGGATGGTCGAAGCTTGATGGACAAGCATATTGGAACGGATCACGCGACCCGGGCAGCATGCAGCAGAGGGCGCAACGACATCTGTGAGGGAGCGCAGGACCGATCTGTCCTCTGTAAAGGAGCGCAGCGACCGATCGGCCATCTGATGAAGTGGGCCTACGTGGATTTGAACCTGAAGACTTCGACGTGAGATCAGAGGTCCTGTCAGGGACTTCCCCATGAGTCGCTATCGGTGGAAGCCTGGGAGCGTGGGACCCGGATCAAAACCGTGATTCTTGGGTCGTGGCTACATTGAGTGGGCCTACGTGGATTTGAACCACGGACCTCATCCTTATCAGGGATGCGCTCTAACCAGGCTGAGCTATAGGCCCTCACGAGGTCAGGAGATTACCCCGCAGGGTTCTCAAACGGGCTGTGAGATCTCGTCAGACTCGCGATGCACGTTGTACGATGCGGGCGCCGTATCAACGAGGAAGGCAATCATGGACGAGCTATACAACTGGATTCTCTTTGTGCACATCATCGGAGCCGCCATCTGGTTCGGCGGTTCTGTTACCTATGAAGGTCTCGGTGCCGTCGCAAAACGTACGGGCAAGGCATCGGAATACACGAAGTACATCTATACCGCCATGAAGACCAGCAGCGTGATGATGCCGATTGCGGCTTTTGTGACGCTCGGGTTCGGGATTTGGCTCATCCTGCAAAGTGATGACGTCTGGAGTTTCAGCGACACGTTCATCTCGATTGGTTTTGCCGCTGCAATCCTGGGGATTGGTATGGGCTTGCTTGTCATGATGCCTCAGGGCAAGAAGCTGAGCGCGCTCGTCGAGGCGAACGGGTTCGACGACCCAGCGGCCGGGGCGATCGCAAAGAAGATCGGGATGGCCGACCACTTCCAGACCTTGATCGTGACCATCGCGATGGTCGCCATGGTCTTCAAGTTCTGAACGATCGGGTCGGCTGAGAGCCCTTGGCGATTGTCACGCAGATATCTGGAGGTTCCAATGGAATGGGTTGAGCTAGGGCACGTTCTGGCGGCCGCCGTTTGGTTCGGCGGCACAGTGTACGTCGAAGCCATCATGGCGAACGCAAAGCGAACGGGTGATCCGATGGTGATCGGAGCTGTCGGTCGACGCGTGGGAAACACCAACTTCAGGTTGTTTGCGCCAGCCGGAGTCCTCACCCTTGCGTTTGGGATATGGCTGGTAGCCGATAGTTCGTTGTGGGAGTTTAGTGACGTATTCATCACGATCGGAATGACGGTTTCCATCATCGGTATCGGGCTCGGAATCTTCTTCTTCAAGCCGAGGCTCGACCGATTGGAGACGATCCTCGAGTCTGACGGCCCGGGCCATCCAGATGTGGCCAAGATTGCAGGCCAGCAGTCGATGGCTGGCCACGCGATGTCTGCGTTGCTTCTGTTTGCCATGGTGGCGATGGTGGCCGGCCAGAGCTGGTAACAGCCAGATCTCGCGGGTGGCGAGAATCAGTTTGAGGGTCGTTCTGGAGCCATTCTTTGGGCCACCGCCCACCCCTAGGGTGGGTTCATACCCTGGGTACGCGAACGAGGCGGGGCGATATACACTTGGGCGCCTTGGGGACGTAGCTCAGCCTGGCAGAGCATCTGGTTTGCAACCAGAGGGTCGTCGGTTCGAATCCGATCGTCTCCACCGCAGACAAACACAATCGAATAAGGAAGGTGCGCCATGCAAGAGGCAGTGATCATCGATGCGGTGAGGACGCCGCTTGGGAAGCGCAACGGATCCCTTTCCGATTGGCAGTCGGCCGACCTTGCAGCTGAGGCGCTCAAGGCGATCGCCGAGCGCAACAGTCTCGACCCCTCCCTTGTTGACGATGTCATCATGGGCTGCGTGTCCCAGGTTGGGGAACAGACATACAACGTCGGTCGCAACGCCGTTCTCGGTGCCGGATGGCCAGAGACCGTTCCCGGGGTCACGATCGATCGCCAGTGTGGTTCCTCCCAGCAATCCGTTCACTTTGCCGCACAAGGCGTGATGGCCGGTGCCTACGACGTTGTTGTGGCAGCGGGAGTCGAAAACATGACCCGAGTCCCGATGGGTTCGTCGATGGGTTCGTCAAACCCATTTGGCGAGAAGATGCGTGAGCGCTACCACAACGGACTCATTCCACAAGGTTTGTCTGCCGAGATGATCGCCGAGCAGTGGAAGATTTCCCGTGAGGAACTCGACAGCATCGGCTACGACAGCCAGACGCGGGCACTCAAAGCGACCGAAGAAGGGACGTTTTGAGAACGAGATCATCCCCATCGACGTGAAGATTGAAGGGGTGCCTGGTGTCTTTACGAGGGACGAAGGGATTCGCCCCGGAACGACGAAGGAGAAGCTTGCAACGCTTCGTCCGGCCTTCAAGGAAGATGGTGTCGTCACGGCTGGAAACTCATCCCAGATCACCGATGGTTCAGCGGCGATCCTGATCACATCGGTGGACAAGGCCAAGGAGCTTGGCCTGAAGCCGAAGGCAAGGTTCGTGTCGTTCTCGCTTGCAGGAACCGATCCGATCTCAATGCTCACCGGCCCGATCCCTGCCACGGAGAAGGCTCTTGCCAAGGCAGGACTGACGCACGATGACATCGATCTGTATGAGATCAACGAGGCGTTCGCGGCCGTTATCGGTGCATGGTTGCGCGAAACCGGCGCCGATTGGGATTTGGTCAACGTCAACGGTGGCGCGATCGCTCTGGGTCATCCGCTCGGGGCATCCGGGGCGAGGCTGATGACCACCCTCGTACATGAACTCGAACGATCGGGCGGACGATACGGCCTCCAGTCCATGTGCGAAGGAGGAGGGCTTGCGAACGGCACGATCATCGAGTCGCTTGCATGATTGTCTTCATCGCGACCCTCATCGGATTGGCGATCGTTGTGATGACCGTGTGGAGTATCCGGTTCATCTCCGCTGGACCGCCTCCAGAACCAGACTTTTCGGCGATTGAGGAAGTCGATGTCCCCTACCTATGCACCGTGTGTGGTCTGTCCCTCACGGTGACCGAGGCTCAGATCGGTGAGGAAATTGACCCTCCCCGCCACTGCCGCGAAGACATGGTGAGAGCAATTTAGGAGCTTTCAGCTTTCGGCTTACAGCTTTCAGCCCGGAATCGATTCTCAGCCCGAAAGCTGTGAGCTGAAAGCTACAGATAGGGCCAAAGGCTCTATCTGTACCCCATCGTCATGGTGAATCCGACGCCGATACCGGCCAATCCGAGGAGGAGCCACACGTTGTCGGTTCCGCCAGGCATGAGTCCGACATAGTTGGCAAGAATCACGAGGGTTCCCACACCCATGAGGCCGAACATCGTGACGACGTACCACATGGGCGACGGACCCTTGGTGTCCACAGCGGTCGGTTTGTGCTTTGGGGGAGTGGGACGTTTGATGGCCTTGTTCTTGCGGCCTTTGGAAACTGGCATGCGGCCAGAGTAGTGCGAACAAGTCGGTGAGCGATGGTCGGTTGACGATCCTTTACTCTCGCAAACCGAATGTGGCAGTACCCTCGCATCGATGACAGACCTACTCGAGACCGAACAAGACAGAAGCGATCGTCTCCACGATGGTGGAGCAAGGCGAGCGATCCGGATCTTTGGGTGGACCACCATTGGGTTCGGTCTCTTCCTGCTCGGCTTTGTTGGCCATCAGTTGTTCGTGACGACGTATTTTGCCCAACAGGCAAACGAGGGATTGACCGCGGAGGCGACTTCCCGCTTCGCCGATGTCGAGATCTCAGAGGTGCCCTACCTGGATCCGACGATCGGGCCATGCGACCCGGCCAATCCCACCGATCCGGCAGACCCGTTTGTGGATCCCGAGGTGACGTACCCAACACTTCTCGTTGAAGCCCCACCGGATGTCGGTGAGCCATTCGCGATCATCACAATTCCGTCCATAGAACGTCTTGCGGGCGGTTGGGCCGTCGTCGAAGGTGTCTCTCGCCAAGACCCTGCGTGCAGGTGCGGGCCATATGCCGAGCACTCCGCTCCCCGGTCAGCCAGGCAACTCGGTGATCTCGGGACACCGCACGACGTATGGTGCGCCCTTTCACGAGCTTGAACAGCTGAAACCGGGGGATCTGATCGAGGTCGAAACTGCATTGGGGGTCCACACCTATCAGGTCACCGGAACCGAAATCGTGTCACCGAGAGATCTTTGGGTGACGGAGGACCAAGGTGGGGCAACCCTGACACTTACGACATGCCATCCCAAGTTCAGCTCTCGACAAAGGCTGGTGGTATTTGCCGAACTCATAGACGGGCCAAACGCCCCGGTTATTCTCGGAACATGAAGCAACTCTTCCTGCGACTACCGGGACCCATTGCGGTCAAAGTGATCCTGGCGACAGTCATTGTGGTTGTGGCGTTGTTGTTGCTGAACATCATCTACAACTGGATGGGGACCAACCTACTCGATTCCGGTGGTGGCATCGAATGAGAGTCCTGGTTCTTGACAACTACGACTCATTCACATACAACCTCGTCCAGTACATTGGGGAACTCGGCGCTGACCCTGTTGTGTACCGAAACGATGTCCTCTCACCTGCCGACGTCGAGGCACTCGCTCCCGAGCGGATCGTGATCTCGCCTGGACCGGGTCGTCCTGAAGACGCCGGGTACTCAATGGAATACATCACGACCCTCAGCCCCACCATCCCGACCCTGGGTGTCTGTCTCGGACTACAGGCAGCGGTCGCTGCGTTTGGGGGATCTGTTGGCCTCGCTCCCGAACCACGTCATGGCAAGACGTCCCCGATAACCCATGACGGGAAGGGCATCTTCGAGGGGATTCCCAATCCGTTTGATGCAACTCGGTATCACTCGCTTGCTGCAACCGATCTTCCAGACGTGTTCGAGGAGACCGCACACTCAGACGACGGCGTTCTTCAAGGGATACGGCACAGGACCTTTCCGATCGAAGCCGTGCAATTCCATCCTGAGAGCATCATGACGATTCATGGGAAGGCGATCCTTGCGAACTTCTTGTCAGGAAGCTGGCTCATGCGATCGGATCAATCCCTCGTCAGTGAGTGACGCAATCGCACGGCTGATCTCTTGAGGTGATCGACCGAGTCTCTCTCCAGCCTCCACGAGACCATCCCCCACGACGTCAGCGCGCACCAAGGCGCCACGTAACTGCCGCGTCGAGCCATCAAAGCGCGACTGATGTGGGGCCGGAACATAGATCGAAGGGTCTGTGCAGGTCTCCGCAACCGGGCACCGGTCGCACAGCGGCTTCTCTCGGGAGACAGATCGTCGATCCGAGGTCCATGAGGGCTTGGTTCCAATCGCCGGCAGGGGAGCCGACGACACTGGACGCGTACCGTTCCAGATCTGATCCGTCGAGCGGTCGGCCATCCCAACGACTCAATATCCGCCGCAGATTCGTGTCGATCGCTGGTCTTGGTGCTCCGAAGCAGATCGACAGCGATCGCGTTCGCGGTGTATGGACCGATCCCGGGAAGAGCGGTGAGAGCCGCTGGTTCTGTGGGCCAGCCTTGATCCGAGACGTAAATCGCAGCGTCGCGCAGGCGGAGAGCTCGCGAGTTGTAGCCAAGTCCGGACCACTCCGCAAGTACTTGTTCGTTGGTTGCGGTGGCGAGGTCATCAACGGTTGGCCACCGATCCACAAATGCCTCGAACCGGGGAATGGCCCGCGCGACCTGGGTCTGCTGCAGCATGACCTCGGACACAAGAACCGGATACGGATCAGTTGTCCGTCTCCACGGAAGATCCCGCTTGTTGGTCGCGTACCACGACAGAAGACTGCTGTTCCGTGATGCCGCAGTCGATGCTGATTCCACGCTCAGGGTGGTGGTGGCGTGCCGTCCCACAGATACAGAACGACCGTGATGATTGAACCCTGATCGACCGTTGTACCAGCAGTGGGATTTTGAGTCGCCACCTTCCCGTCCAGGGTTTGGATCGGCGTCGAGACGGGCGGAGCAGACAGATTGATGTCAATAAGCAGACCTTGTGCTTCAGCCGCGGATTCTGCCGCTTCCACAGACAGCTGGAAGAGGTCTGGCACCGCGACCTTCTTGACAACACCAAGCTTTACCGTTATCGATGTGCCGACCTCGACGACTTCGCCAGGGTCACGACTCTGTTCCGCGATGTTTCCAATGAGGCCAGAGTCGAGTGGAACCTCTACCGTCTCGGTACTCAGGATCATTACGAGGCCAAGACCAGACATCTCGGATTGGGCAGCAGCTTGCGTCTTGCCGACGAGGTCGGGAACGGGGACAGGCTCGGGACCATCCGAGACGATCAGGAGGATCGTGGCTTCCTTCGGGATTTCTTCACCCGCCGCCGGGTTCGTTCCTATAACGAATCCGAGGGGGACATCTTGGGAGAACTCATTGAAGGTTTCGATGTTCGTGAAACCGGCACGGGCGAGTTCCAAAATGGCAGTATCGGTTGATTTGCCAGAGACATCGGGAACTTCGATCGCCTCGGGACCCAAGGACACGACGAGGTCGACAGCAGTTCCGGGCGCCGCGCTTGTCCCACCGGGAGGAGACTGGTTGATGACGATGTTCTCATCCGTGTCGTCTGCTGGCTCGTACGTGATGTTCCCCACGGAGAATCCCTGATCCCTGATTCTGGCCAGGGCAATGTCGACGTTCTCCCCGATGAGATTGGGAACGCCGAACTGCTCGGCTCCAAGCGAAACATAGACCTTCACGAACTCCCCGACGGGAACACTTGTGCCAGCCGGCGGGTCGGTACGAGTCACTCGGCCAGCGGCGATGGTGTCGCTGGTTTCGTCTTCTCGGAGTACGTTCAAACCAAGGTCTTTTTGAAGCGTTTCGAATGCCTGATTCGCCTCGACGTCAACGAGATCTGGGATCAAGACGGTGTCGACGGCTCCGTCGCCACCTGAAAGGAGCCTCATCAATAGCCAGATTCCGAGTCCGAGGATCACGATGAGCCCACCCACGGCGGCCCAATAGCCGGTCTGTGAGCGCTCCTGGACAGGGGCGTCGAACGCCTGTGTTCCCGTGGCTACGCCGGGCATTGGTGTGGTGCCTGCTGGCATGCCAACGGGTGGAGGAATCATTGCGGTGGCGGCAGCAGCAGACACGGCGCCCGCCGCCATGGGTTCGACTCCCCCGAGGTAACGCATCAGGTCTGCACGCATCTCGTCTGCGGATTGGTACCGGTCATCCGCCCGCTTCTGGATCGCATGCGACGCTATCGCGGATAGTTCGATCGGGGCATCAGCGTTCACATCGTGGGCTGGGACTGCATGCTCAGAAACGTGCTGGTATGCAACAGCGACGGGACTCTCGCCGGAGAACGGTGGTCGACCTGCGAGCATTTCGTAGAGAACGACTCCCAGTGAGTACACATCTGAGCGTTCATCAGCTGGCAAGCCTTGCGCTTGCTCGGGCGAGAAATAGGTTGCGGTCCCGATCACGGCTCCGGTACGGGTCAATTCCTCCGAATCGTCAAGCGCTCGCGCGATCCCGAAGTCAGTGACCTTGACGGCTCCGGTGTCGGTCAGCATGATGTTGCCGGGTTTCACATCGCGGTGATAGACCCCGTGCTGGTGGGCAACACTGAGAGCTGCTGCTGTCTCCGCTGCGATTTCTGCGGCCCGCCTTGGAAGGATTGCGCCGTCCTCCCGCAGAACATCGCGAAGGGTCTTACCCCTGATCAACTCCATCACCATGAAGTAGGTGCCAGCGTCCTTGCCCCAGTCGTAGATCGCCACGATGTTTGGGTGACTGAGATTTGCCGCAGCCTGGGCCTCACGTCTGAACCGTGTGACAAATGCTTCATCGGAGGCAAAATTGGCGTGCAGAACCTTCACTGCAACCGAACGGTTCAGCAACATGTCTTCGGCTTCAAATACGTCTGCCATACCCCCGCGGGCCAGGTGCCTAACGATTCGGTACCGATCAGAAAGTAAGCGGTCTTCCACGGGTCGGAGGGTACACAGCGACCCCATTAATGCCGTGCACGTCAGAAGTCAGAAGTCAGATACAGGGCTCCAACGCCAGCGTTAGCAGGCGCGTCTACTCAAAGAAGGTTGCAAGTACCTTTTGTGCAATGGGGGCCGCAACGCTTCCGCCGGTTGCGGATTCACCGAAGTCGCCTCCCGATTCGACGGCAACGGCGATGACGATCGATTGTTCATCAGGTTCGGGTTCCACGGGACCGAACCCGACGAACCATGCGTGTGGGGCTTTGCCAGTGACCTCTGCGGTTCCCGTCTTTCCTGCGATGCGGACACCGGGCACCGCGGCCTTCTTACCTGTGCCTGACACGACGACCTGTTCCATGAGATCACTCAGAACGGAGGCAGTTGCCGGGCTCATTGCTCGTCTCCAGACTGTTGGCACGGTGGACGATTCGACTGTCCCGTCCGATGTGAAGATGTCGTAGACGAGATACGGAACCATCATCTCCCCACCGTTTGCAACGGCTGCTCCCGATAGAGCGACAAGGAGCGGTGTGGTTTGGACGTCCAGTTGCCCGATGGCTGACTGCGCGGTTGCGGGGAGGTTGTCGTTGAGGCTTCCATCACTGGGGAAGAAGCTCACAAGGGTTTCGAGATCGAACGGTACAGCCTTGTTGAACCCGAACTGATCTGCATGTCTGGCGAGCTCTTCACCACCGAGGTTCATTCCGAGCTGTGCAAAGGTTGTGTTGCATGAGTGGACAAATGCATACTCAAGGCTCACCTGCGTCCCAGCACGGCAGACCTCTCCGTCGAAGTTCTTGATGGTCGACGAGCTTCCAGGAAGCTCAAGCTCCACCGGATCAGGAAACTCGCTCGACGGACTCACCAAACCGGTATCAAGTCCCGCCGCTGTGGTCACGATCTTGAACACGGAGCCTGGCGCATACGTCTCATCAGAAACTCGATTCCTCAAAGGCTGGTCCGGATCATTTTCAAGGTCCGCGCCGGCCTGCGCAGCGTCGAGGCCGATGAGGCTGTTGGGGTCGAAACTCGGGTAGGACACGAGGGCAAGAACCGCACCTGTCTTCGGGTCGAGAGCTATCACGGCCCCCCGTTGCTGACCGAGTGCCTCGGTTGCTGCCTGTTGGAGTCCGTGGTCGATTGTGAGCCGAAGGCCACGAGGTCGGGTGTCGCCACCAAGGATCCCGTTGAGCACACCCGAGATTGTCGAGTCACGGTCCGATGTGAGCTCGGATGCATGAGTTTGCTCGAGGCCACGAGATCCAAAGAGAACGGATGTGTAGCCAACGGTGTGTGCGTAAAGGCCGTCGAATGGATAAGCCCGTTGGAATAGGGTCGGATCGTTCGGCCTCGGACGGGACTCTGCCACGACTACCTGGTCGGACGTAACGATTGGGCCCCGTTCACGACCGGTCCTCCATGCAACCACCCTTGGGTTGCGAGGGTCGTCGCGGTACTCAGGCGCATTGATTGCCTGTACGTACGTCACTGAAGCTGCAAGCAGCAGGAAGGCACCAAGAAGTGCGTAGGCGGCTCGACGAAGAGAGACGTTCATGCGCGCTCCTCGTCCGAGATGCGCAGCAGCAATGCGATGATCGCTGTGTTTGCAAGAAGCGATGACCCTCCGTATGACATGAACGGGAGGGTGATGCCTGTCACGGGCATCACCCTCAGCACACCGCCAAGGATGATGATCGCCTGAAGCGCGAGAACGATGGTCAACCCACCGGCGAGGTATTTGCGGAACAGATCCCGTGACCTGATGGCAATGCCGAACCCGACACCAACGAGGAGTGCGAACGCGGCGATCACAGCAAGGGATCCGGCCAGCCCCATCTCTTCAGCGATGGCGGCAAAGATGAAGTCTGTTTCTGCAGCCGGGATGAGATCGGGACGACCGAGACCGATTCCTGAACCTGTCAGAGATCCAGAGCCCATGGCGAAGAGTGCTTGAACCGACTGATAGCCGGCATCTGAGAAGTGCCCAAACGGGTCGAGCCACGCATCGATTCTGCGTTGAACATGGCTGAACGTCGAGTACGCGGCCACCCCTCCGGCAATAGCAGCGAGTGCTCCGGTTATGAGATAGAACGATCGGCCGGTCGCGATGTAGAGCATGCCAATGAACAAGCCGAACAGAAGCAGCGATGCCCCGAGGTCCTTCTGGTAGATGAGAACGACGAAAGCGATGCCAGCGGCCAGGAGTACGGGAAAGAGGTGTCGAGGTTCTGGCAGCTTGAAGGGTCCAATCTTGCGATCAATAGTGGACATCGCCTCGGATCGTTCAGCGAGGTACGAGGCAAGAAAGATCGTCACAAGCACCTTCCCGATTTCGCCTGGCTGGAAACTGAGAACTCGATCGAGACCTGGGATGTCGACTCTGACCCAAAGACGCGAACCGTTCACAACTGCACCATGGAGTGGCCACGCATCGGGAAGCAGGGGGAGCATGAGAAAGAAGACACCGAAAGCGAGCAGTACATAGCGGTATCTACGCAGGATGCTGACGCCCGAGTTCCTCAACAACCAGAGGAGGCCAACGCTTCCGGCTGCAGCGATCAGCAACGACCAGCGCTGTATGGCGGCGAGGTGGCCGTCGAGCCGATAGATCTCGATGAATCCGATTGCCGTGAGAAATGCAACCGTTGGAAGGAGAAGACTTGATGCTGCAGATGCCCATCGACGGACCGCAAACTGGATACCGCCGAAGGCGATGAGAAACACACCGAACGTCACGGCGACTTGGGCGTTGAGCCAGTTGCCCTTTGTGAACTCCACGATCCCTACCCCGACCGCTGCGAGAATCGCAGCGGCGATGATGAGGCCGGTCTCGGCCGTACGCGTCATTCAGTCGCGTCGATTACGACGACGGTCGTGTTGTCGACGCCTCCGGCCGAATTCGCTTGTTCGATCAGAGCCCACGCCGTTGGCTCGACGCCCTCACCGGCACTGAGGATTTCCTCGATCATGATGTCGGACACCATGTCGGTGAGACCATCTGAGCAGAGGAGAACCCTGTCGTCGGGTTCGAGTTTGATCTGGAACGTATCAACCGGGGTCGGTCCGAGTCCAAGGACTCGTGTCACCAGATGCCGGTGTGGATGGTGTCTGGCTTCTTCCTTGGAGATCCGCCCCAAGCTGACGAGTTCTCCAACGAGGGAATGGTCTTCCGTGAGTTGAGTCAGTTCGCTGCCGTGCAATAGGTAGGCGCGGGAATCCCCGACGTGTGCGAATGTTGCGGTCCCGTCAGGATCAAGCTGAACGAGCGTCATGGTGGTGCCCATACCTGCGAGCGAACGGTCCTCTTCAGTCGCGAGGATGACGGCGGCATTCCCGGCAAGGACACGGTCAGTCGGCACGATTGTGTTGTCGGTTGGCTGTTCAGAAGCTGCTTCGACTGCAACACGCGACGCGATCTCCCCGGCAACGGCCCCTCCCATGCCGTCGGCGACCATCAGCAAGGTGGTGTGTTCGCTGCTCCCGGACTCGGGGGGATACAGGGAGTCTTCGTTGTGCTCTCGCACCTTTCCGGTGTCGGTGCCGGATCCCCAGACGTACTTCATCTCACCTCAAGAATGGTCTTACCGATCTGAACGGTATCGCCCCTGACGACGGTTGTTGGGCTTGTGACCCTTCGCCCATTCACATATGTGCCATTGGTGGATCCGAGATCATGGACGATCACCTTGTTATCAGCAACTCCTACCCGCGCGTGGAATTCGGAGGCGTAGGGGTCATCAATAGGGATGTCGGCGTCCTCTGAGCGTCCGAATACGTGCCCCTGGGGTCTGAGTCTCACCCGCTCTGGATCGCCTCCACCGGTGAGGACGACCACTTCAGCTGCGAATCCGTCGGTGCGAGTACCTGGATTGGCGCCCACATGGGCTCGCACGGCGCGAGCAATCTGCCACAAGAACAGGAACAACATGGCGAGGAACAGCAGCTTGATGATGTTGAAGAAGAGGGCAGGCATCGCTAGTTCACCGGCCGATATGTGAAGGACAGGTCGCCGAGCAAGACGTTGTCGCCTGGTCTCAGCACGATTGGATCACCGATGACCTTTGCATGGTTCACGAATGTTCCGTTTGAGGAACCGAGGTCATCAAGTCGCACGGAGTCCTGTTCGAGAAAGACAATCGCGTGGTGGCGTGAAACCTGTTCGTTTGCGATGCGGATGTCACAATCGAGTCCTCTACCGATGAGCACACGATTCATAGCGATGTTGAGGACGGCTGATCCGTCATCGGCGATGAGCTGCGACCAAGCGGGGAGTGGTCCGCTCGCCACGGTTCCCGTGCATCCGAGCACTCCACGGGGAATCCCCGGATCGGTCCGGACATGGATCGACACTGGCCCCGCAAGTCTCCACCCGTTTTCTTTCGCTGATTCCGTCACGACAGTTTCCAATTCAGCGATGAGTACGGCTCGGTCATATCCTGGATCGATATCGGCCGGGTTGAGAGCGACCACGAGATCGTTTGGGATTTGTGGACCAGCAACCGAGTCTGATACAAGGAAGTCCAATTGTCGAAGGACCTTGCTCCCAATGACAACAGGATGCATCCGACCTTTGAAGACGGTCGCACTGGCGCCGTCGACAAGGTTTTCGAGTCTCAGTTCGAGGCCTCGGGCGAGATTCATGTGGTTGATTGTATGAACTCGGGCAGCTAGTAGGTGGCAACACCGCCGCTGATGGGCTATCCACTGATCTGCCAAGGGCGCTAATGCCGGCCCGTGGTAGCCTTTCGCAGCGTCGGGCGAGTGGCGGAATTGGCAGACGCGCAGGATTCAGGTTCCTGTGAGGTAAAACTCGTGAGGGTTCAAGTCCCTCCTCGCCCACCATGACGTATCGGTCCTATCGACCAGACCGTCGTTTCAAACGGCGTCGCTGGTTGCTGATCATTGTGACGCTTATAGCGGTCGTCGCCTCCATCGCGTATCTTGTGACACGCCAGACGGAGCAGCGGGGTGCCGTTGGTTTCTTCGCGGCTGCTGCTGATGCGACGACCCTGCATGCCACAGCAGCAGCTGAGCTCGAATCGGCGCTTGAATCGATTGGAGACACATCCCGCCAAGACCTTATGAACCGATTGGCACGAATCACGGCTACCGCATCTGAGGCGAACGCGCTTCTCGACGTCGAGGTTTCTCAAACGGTGGCAGCGTCGTACGGATCACTCTCGACGGCTTCGCTTTCGTGGTCGGAAGGTGTCGCAGAGGTCGAACGGGTCCTGGTCGCTCTCATGGACGGGGGTTCCGCCAATACAGCGACCGGAGAGCTCTCGGCTGCCTTCGACGAACTCCGCGCAGGGGATGCAGCGTACGTGTTGTTCCTGCAGTCCCTCGAAAAGCCAATCGAAGACATCGATACCTCCATGTTCGGACCGATCACCTACATCGATCCCAACCCCACCAACCCCGAGCTTTACAACCCCATTTCTGTGGTGCTGAACGTTACGACCTCGTATGAGCTCGCTGCTCACCGGAATGTCACCGTGACGGGCCAGCTCGACCCTGAGCCCGTGAGCGACCGTGGCGGGATTCCACTTATCCCGTTTGCCGACATGGTGAGTCTGACCGCCGTTGTGACAAACACGGGAAATGAAGTGGCAACTTCAGTGACCGTGACATTGGAGCTCCTCAACGCGGATTCGGATGAGTCTGTGTCAATCACTGAGACAATCGCCGAAATCGGGGGAGGCACATCCTCGTCGGTGGCATTCCCTGACCTTGATATCACGCCCGACAGTTTGTATCAGGTGAAGTTGACGGTCACAATCGACGATGACAACCGTCCCGAAGACGATACGTGGGACATGAAGTTCATCCAAAGCGGGGAATCATGAACGACGCAGGGCTCGTGATCGGCGTGATTGCGATCGTTGGTGCGCTGGTCGCTGTCGTCCAGGTTCAGGCCGTTCGCAGAAAGCTCGATGTGATCCCCACCGACGGCAACGTTGTCGAACTCCTCCAACAGCTTTCGGTGACATCATCGGCGAACTCTGAGGCTGTGACGCAACTCGGTGAGCGAGTGTCGGTGCTCGAGGGGCGTCTGCCATACGCGGTCAGCTACATCGGTGTCGTGGCCTATAACGCGTTTGGGAACATCGCAGGAAACCAGTCACGGTCGGTCGCGCTACTGAATCAGCGTGGCGACGGACTGATCATTTCCCTGCTTGTCGCACGCGATGAGACAGTGTTCTTCACCAAGCAAGTCACCGGCGGAAAAGGGACCGAAAGCCTTTCCCCCGAAGAATTGGCAGCCGTCGATCGCGCCCTCGGCCGTTAGCGGTCCCGCGTACCCAGGGTTCCAACCCCCGGTTTTTGTATGGCTGGAGCCCACAGAACGCGACGTCTTGTCGGTAGGTAACCTGCCTGCAACATGATTGATATCGCCATTCTCCGAACACGGCCTGATGCGCTTGCTGCGTCGCTTGCCAGACGCGGAGCCGACGTCGACCTCGATGCCCTCGCTGACCTGGATGAAAGGCGCAGGCGCGCCAGGGTCGGGGCTGAGGAAGTGCGCGCCAATCAGAAGGCTGCTGGCAAGGCGATCGCCACACTTTCGGGTGACGAAAAGGCCGGAGCGATTGCGGATGCATCGCAACTCGCAGAGGAGTACAAGGCTCTGATAGCTGACGCGGACACCCTCGATGAGGAGTTCAACGCCGCATGGGTGCTGCTCCCAAACATGACAGATCCCACTGCTGCAGACGGACTCGAAGAAGAAGATGCAGTCGAGATTTCCACAGTCGGTAGTCCTCGATCCTTTGACTTCGATGCCAAGGACCATGTGGAGTTGGGGACGGCACTTGGTGTACTCGACGTTGAACGTGCCTCGAAGGTCTCGGGTTCGCGGTTCGGGTTCATTATGGGCGACCTTGCAATTCTCGAGTTTGCGCTCGTTCGCTATGCCATGGACATGGTGATGCCACACGGTTTCAAGCCAATGATTCCGCCAGTCTTGGTTCGCGATCATGCACTGTACGGAACTGGGTTCTTCCCCGGTGATGCCGAGCAGGTGTATTCAGTCACCGACGATGACCTGTTTTTGGTCGGTACGTCAGAGGTACCCATTGCTGCGTTTCATGCAGACGAAATCTTTGATGAGGATGAGCTCCCTGTCCGATACGCGGGCTATTCAACATGCTTCCGACGCGAGGCAGGGACGTACGGGAAGGACACTCGGGGCATATTTCGGGTGCACCAGTTTGACAAGGTCGAAATGTTCTCGTTTGTTCGCCCTGAGGATTCGACTGCTGAGCACGAGTTCCTGCTTGCCCGTGAAGAGGAGCTGCTTGCCGGTCTCGAACTGCCGTACCGCGTTGTGAACGTGGCAGCTGGCGACCTCGGGTCGTCTGCGGCGAAGAAGTACGACATCGAAGCGTGGTTCCCCTCGCAGGATCGCTACCGCGAGGTCACATCGACATCGAACACGACGGACTATCAGAGTCGTCGCCTGAAGATTCGCTACCGATCTGACTCGGGAAACGAGCTCGTGCACACCCTCAACGGGACAGCGATCGCGGTCGGTCGAATCCTGATTGCATTGATGGAGAACCATCAGAACGCGGACGGCTCGGTCCGGATCCCGGAGGCCCTGGCCCGCTATGCCGGGTTCGAGCAACTCACCGCGAAATGAGCAACGGCAAGGTTTTCAAGGACATCGCAGACCGATATGACCGGTTGAATGCGATCCTGTCGCTCGGGCAGGATCAGAAATGGCGCAGCACGGTTGTTTCTCAGCTCCCAGAGGGCCGAATGCTCGACCTTGGGGCAGGAACGGGTGCAGCAAACGCGATTCTGCAGTCCCGCCAGCTTGTCGCCCTCGATCCCGCCCCGGAGATGCTCGCACTCAACGATGCAGATGAACGGGTGGTTGCGGTTGGAGAGCAGCTGCCGTTCGTCGACGAATCGTTTGACGCCGTGTTCTCTGCCTATGTGTTCCGGAATCTCGACTCGGTTGACACAACGATGGCAGAGGTGGCCCGTGTTCTTCGACCGGGGGGTGTGGCAGGGATCATCGACTTGGGACGACCCACCGGGAGGATGAAGGCGAAGATCCACCGTGCTGGAACATCAATCGTGCTTCCACTTGCCGGCATGACGGTGGGAGCTCGCGACGAGTACTCGTATCTGCATAAGACCCTCGACAAACACCCCCCGCCGCAACAACTCCTCGCGAATGCGCCCCTCTCGCTGGTTGACACGTGGAGGCTTGGACCAATGGGATTTGTGTGGGCGGCGTTGCTTCAGAAGCCAGACGTTTCCTGAGTTGTCCTGAAGAAGTCGGTCAGGAGCGCGGCGCACTCGTCCTCGCGCACACCTGCAGTCACTTCGATGTGGTGGTTGAGCCTCTCGTCCTGTGGGATGTTGAAAAGTGACCACACGCCACCAGCCTTGAGGTCTGGGGCGCCGTAGACGATCCGTTCGACTCGGGCCCACAGCGCTGCCATCGCGCACATCGGGCACGGCTCCAAGGTAACGACCAGCGTGTGACCGGTCAGCCGCCATTGCTCGAGCGATCTCGACCGTTCGGACAGGACAAGCATCTCGGCATGGGCTGTTGCGTCGCCGAGTTCCTCCCGACGGTTGTGGTCGGATGCGACGACAGAACCGGACTCGTCGAGAAGGACAGCGCCGACAGGCACGTCGCCGTGCTGTGGTGCCAGCATCGCCTCGGCAAGCGCGGCTCCCATCGCCTTGGTGTAGTCCGGTACTTGGGTGCTCACTTCTACAATTCTCCCACTTGGAGGGGTCGCATAGTCTGGCCGAGTGCGCACGCCTGGAAAGCGTGTATGCGGAAACGCATCGAGGGTTCAAATCCCTCTCCCTCCGCCAACGCGGGACTTCTATCAAGAATCACCGGGTTCACGCTCCTTTCGCGGCATGAGGCCCGTTGCGTCACACGACCCATTCCTATGTGGGGGTTGGTCTCAGCCGATTCGTCGCGAGACTTTGGGGTTCAAATCCCTCTCCCTCCGCCAACGCGGGGCTCACATCAAGAATCACCGGGCTCAGGCTCGTTTGTGCCGCTTCAAGACCTCCTGCCTCACACGACTCATTCTGATGTGAGGCAGGGGCCTCACGGTCGGTTTGTCGCGAGACTGTGGGGTTCAAATCCCTCTCCCTCCGCCAACGCGGGGCTTCTATCAAGAATCACCGGGTTCACGCTCCTTTCGCGGCATGAGGCCCGTTGCGTCACACGACCCATTCCTATGTGGGGGTTGGTCTCAGCCGATTCGTCGCGAGACTTTGGGGTTCAAATCCCTCTCCCTCCGCCAACGCGGGACTCACGTTAAGAATCACCGAGCTCACACGGTTTCTCGCGGCCGAGGACTCTTGGCTCACACGACTCATTCCGACGTGGGGCAAACGATCCACTGTCGGGATTGGCGCGACTTTGGGGTTCAAATCCCTCTCCCTCCGCCAACGCGGGGCTCACGTTAAGAATCAGCAGGGCTACGCGTGAGGGGGCCTTGGGCTTCAAGCCCTTCTCTCCACTGGGGATAGGTCGTTGGCCAGAAGCCGGGTCAGAACCTGTGTTCGCGCAGTCATGCCGAGCCCCTCCGTTGCGGGCCATGTGTCGATCTCATCACGGGCGAACTCGATCCATCGCTCCATTGACTTGAACATCTCGATCTGAAATGTGGCGAACAAGACAGATAGATGGGTTCTATCCGGGAACGGATGCCCACCGTCAAGGTAGGACGCCATGAGTTCGACGATGGCGTGGTGGTGCTCACCGATATCGCTCTCGAGCTCGTCGAGGGCGCCACGGAGATCGTCCTTGGACCCGTGGTCCGCGAACAACAGTCGCAAGAGCGCCTCGACCTCCATGCGAGGAGGCTGCGTTCGGGTGCCGGTCCACTCGCGGAGCGCCCTGCGGCCCTCGTTGGTGATCGTGTAGATGTTGCGGGTTCGACCACCGGAGGTCTCCTGGGCTGATGTAGCGAGTCCAAGTGAGACCAGCTTCTTTGGCTCGGAGTACAGGAGACGTTCAGACTTTGGCCATGCGTATCGGAGGCTGCGCGTTGCCTGCTGGGTGAGCTCGTAGCCTGTCCACGGTCTGAGATCGAGGAGTGCGAGGACAGCGTATGAGGAGGTGGTCATTCGTGGCGCCATGGCCTTGACTCTACTGCAAGATGCAGGGTAGGATGTACTGCAACTTGCAGTAAGGAGGATATACCGTGGAAGTATCCGAGCACATCGCCGCTGTGGGCAACGAAGCCAAGCTTCTGGCCGAGGCAGCCCGCCTTGGCGGACTCGAAGTCGACATCGTTGGATGTCCAGGATGGAACTTGCGCGACCTCGTCCGTCACTTGAGTGAGATCCACCTTTGGGCTGCGGCACATGTGGCCGGGCGCGCATCGAAACCCTTGCCGGATGACATGTCAGAGCACACCGAGGCCTGGCCGGATCTCGCTGTCTTCTGGCCAGATGACAGTGACCTGGTCGATTGGTATCTCAAGACGAATACCAACCTTGTGGAGTGCCTCGAATCTGCTTCGCCGACCGACGACATGCACACGTTTCTCCCGGCGCCGTCGCCTGTCGCCATGTGGGCACGTCGCCAGGCTCACGAAACCGCCATCCATCGATTCGATGCCCAATGCGCTGCCGGTATCGAGACAACGTTCGATCCGGGGTTCGCATCGGATGGGGTCGATGAGCTGCTCGTCGGATTCACCTCACGCGGGAGCCGATTCCCCACGACGGAGCCGCGATCGATGCTCGTCCATGCAACAGATACCGACGACCGCTGGCACCTCACGTTGAAGGCTGACGGGATCTCGGCGGTTCGCGGGGATGGCCCCGCGGATGTGATTGCGTCGGGCAATGCCTCCGACCTGTATCTGTTCTTCTGGAATCGCGGGCGGGACTCGGCCATCTCTGTGGATGGAGACCGAGAACTCCTCGACCTGTGGCACACCACACAGAGAGTTCGATGGCTGCGTTAGGACCATCGTCGTGAGTGCTGACTGCCGATCCCTGATATCTTCACAGGAACCGTGCTAGGTGGGGTACTAGGGGTGCCCTGAATCCGAAAACCTCTTCATGCGGAGCTGAATTCCCCGCCTGAGGGTGCAAGATCGGTGAGTCAAGCGCTGGTTTGATTGATGTTGACAACGAGGTCCCGGTGCGGCGGAGCGTCGTGAACCGGGTCAGGTCCGGAAGGAAGCAGCCCTAAGCGGTTTGCTCCGGGTGTACCGGGGTGGCCTCGGACGAGTCAATCGGCCAGAACGCGTCACGGGTTGAACGCCCGACGGCGGGGTGCACGGTTACTTTGCTCTTCGGCATGAGATTCTCAGCGTACGATTGGTCCATGTCAGCGACACAGACGCCCCCGACGTCTTCAGGGTCCCCGACCAAACGCCAGAAGAAGCCGTGGCTTCCCCACGCGATCTGGGCCGCGATCGTGATTGCCCCATTCACCATCCTCATGATTTCCGCGCTTCTATCGAAGCTTCCGGAAGGTCAGTGCAGTGGCATCGGGTGGGGATGCGATGTGGCGGGAACCGACGCCGCCGCCTTGCTTCTCATCTTCGTCGGTATTCCATTAGCCCTTATCTGGCTCCTCGGACACGGTGTGATCGCAGTTGTGCAGTGGACAAAAAGGAAGCGCTCCCTCGCCAGCACCGATCTGTGATGCGTCTCCCGCACGCCTACTAAGCAGCTCTGACTTCTGACTTCTGACCTCGGTCCTCGGTACACTCGCTCACTCTGGAGGGGTGACAGAGCGGACGAATGTGACGGTCTCGAAAACCGTTGGGCCTTTCGGGGTCCCGAGGGTTCAAATCCCTCCCCCTCCGCCAACATGGGCTCTGGTCGAGTCCCACCGATTGCACGTTCTCATGGAGTGTGTGAGGTTCTCACCTTTCACGACTCATTGTGAGGTGAGTGAAGGGATCCACGGTGGGCGGTGGCGAGACTTTAGGGTTCAAATCCCTCCCCCTCCGCCAACATGGGCTCTGGTCGAGTCCCACCGATTGCACGTTCTCATGGAGTGTGTGAGGTTCTCACCTTTCACGACTCAATTGTGAGGTGAGTGAAGGGATCCACGGTGGGCGGTGGCGAGACTTTTGGGTTCAAATCCCTCCCCCTCCGCCAACATGGGCTCTGGTCGAGTCCCACCGATTGCACGTTCTCATGGAGTGTGTGAGGTTCTCACCTTTCACGACTCATTGTGAGGTGAGTGAAGGGATCCACGGTGGGCGGTGGCGAGACTTTTGGGTTCAAATCCCTCCCCCTCCGCCAACATGGGCTCTGGTCGAGTCCCACCGATTGCACGTTCTCTTGTGGTGTGTGAGGTTTTCACCTTTCACGACTCATTGTGATGTGGATTTGAGACGGTCGATTCCAGTGGTCGCGAGACTTTTGGGTTCAAATCCCTCCCCCTCCGCCAACATGGGCTCTGGTCGAGTCCCACCGATTGCACGTTCTCTTGTGGTGTGTGAGGTTTTCACCTTTCACGACTCATTGTGATGTGGATTTGAGACGGTCGATTCCAGTGGTCGCGAGACTTTTGGGTTCAAATCCCTCCCCCTCCGCCAACATGGGCTCTGGTCGAGTCCCACCGATTGCACGTTCTCATGGAGTGTGTGAGGTTCTCACCTTTCACGACTCATTGTGAGGTGAGTGAAGGGATCCACGGTGGGCGGTGGCGAGACTTTAGGGTTCAAATCCCTCCCCCTCCGCCAACTCGGATTATGGATTCCGGAACACGGATCCGGACAGGAAGCTGTGAGCTGTGAGCTGTGAGCTTCTCATTCAATTCCTCCCCCTCCGCGATTCTGGATTACGGATTCCGGATCGGAAGCTGAAAGCTGTAGGCCGAAAGCTCTTCCGCAATCCCGATTCGAGGTGTTGAGAAATTCCGTAAGTCAGAGGAAACTGGTGACCCTGCGTCGCCTATGATTCGCAGTACAGGCTTGTACGTGGGAACCGCCCGCGTGATGAAAGGAAACCGATGCCGCTACTCAATTTGTTCTGGGCCATGCTCTGGTTCTTCATGTTCGTTATCTGGATCTGGCTGCTGATTTCGATCTTCGGTGACATCTTCCGCACCAAGGGAATGAACGGCTTTGCAAAGGCCGCCTGGATCTTCTTCATAATCATCCTTCCGTTCCTTGGTGTGTTGATCTACATCATCGTCAACGGGCACTCGATGCAGGAGCGTGCGTTGCAAGACGCCGCTGACCGCGAGAAGATGACACGGGCGTATATCCAGGATGCTGCCGGCGCTACCGGCTCAGCCGATGAGCTTGCCAAGCTGGCTGATCTGCACTCCAAGGGTGTTCTCACCGATGCCGAGTTCGCTTCCCAAAAGGCCAAGCTGCTCGCCTAACCGTATCACCGATCGTTGAGGGAGGGCGTCCGCGAGGACGCCCTCCCTCTGTATGTACGCCCCGGCGCGTACCCAGGGTATGAACCCGCGGTTTTGGTGGGTTACAGCCCACAGAACGCGCTTCTCGCATGTTGGTGGCGGCCGGGCAATAACCTTGCGCATCTGGAGGGATGGTCGAGTGGACGAAGGCACTGGTCTTGAAAACCAGCGAGGCGCAAGCTTCCGTGGGTTCGAATCCCACTCCCTCCGCCAAGACGCGTACCCAGGGTTCCAGTACCCGGTTTTTCCACACTGGAGCCCACAGAACGAGAGCGAGACACTATGCGACCTCTGAGAGTGGGGGTCCAGCTACCTGAGGTAGAGCGATTTGTGCCATGGCCTGAGTATCGGGACATGGCAATCGCAGCCGAGGCTGTGGGGTTCGACTCGATTTGGGTCGGCGATCACCTCCTCTACCGCCAGCCAGATGGTCCGACCGGACCGTGGGAAGCGTGGTCGATGCTCGCTGCGCTCGCAGCCGTGACCGAAAGAGTGCAGCTTGGACCGCTCGTTGCAGCAACTTCGTTCCACAACCCTGCCATGCTTGCCAAGAAGGCTGTAACGGTCGATGAGATCTCGAACGGTCGCCTGACCCTTGGCCTTGGTGCGGGATGGAACCGCACCGAGTATGACGCTTACGGATTCCCGTTCGATCGCAGAGCAAGCCGTTTCGAGGAAGCATTCACCATCATCCGCATGCTCCTCACCGTCGGCGGAATCGATTTCGACGGAGAGTTCTATCAGCTCAGCGACTGCGTTCTCGCGCCGCCAGCCAGGTCAGAGGGAATCCCCCTGATGATCGGCTCGGAGGGACCGCGGATGCTCGCCACCGCACTTCCGCACGTGCAGATCTGGAACGGCTGGCATGCGTGGTACGGCAACACACCCGACGGTGCATCCGAGCTCAACGCAAAGGTGGATGCTGCGTGTGACTCTGCTGGTGTTGAGCGCGGCGCGGTTCTACGAACGGTGACGGTCCTCGTTGGTGCACCTGGGGGCTCGAATCGGCCCCTTGGAAGTCCGAGCAGGGCCTCATCCCATCCGTTTGTTGGCTCACCGGAGCAGATCGCGATCGAGCTTGCGAAGTACCGCGATGTCGGGATCGACGAGGTGCAGCTCGTTGTTGATCCAATCACGGTTCAATCGATCGAGTGGCTCGGAGGCGTCCTGGCCAAGCTTCATCAATAGACAGGCTTGATCGAATGGGTCGAAGCCGTCAGGATTCCTTCCGAGAGGCGATCCAGGCACCGACGAGGACAAGCACGGTTCCAGCGATTGCTGCCGGTTTGATACTCTCGTCGAGCACGGCCACACCAAGGATGATTGCCACAATGGGAACGAAGTAGATGGCGATCGATCCTCGGGAGGCACCAACTCGTCCAACGAGCGTTCCCATCAGGACAAATGCCAGCCCGGTCCCCAATGCGCCGAGGGGAATCATCGCGAGTGCCGAGTTCCACGCCCATGTTGAGCCGTTGAGATGCAACAGTCCGTATGGAATCACGATCACAAGGGCGGCGAGCTGCGCCCGCAGAAGCACTGGTAGTGCTCCATACCGCTGTTGGAGCGGCACGGCAAGATTTGCCGACAGCCCGTAGAGGATTACTGCAACGAGGACGAGAACGACACCGACTGCTGTCGCAGATGAATCGGCGAGCTCGGGAACGGAGATCGCCATTACACCAACGAAGCCGATTCCGATGCCGAGCGTCTGCCTCCATCCTGGGAATGTCCGAAGCAGAAACGTCGCCCAGATGGCACTGAAGATCGGCATCGCGGCGTTCAGCATGCCAGCCACTGATGAATCGATCCAGAGCTGTGCCACCGGGAAGATGATCATCGGGATGGCGATCCAGATGATCCCGAGCAGCACGATCCGTGGCATGTGTTCACGGTCGACGGCTGCCCGAGATCGCGGAAGCAGGGCAAGCGTGATGGCTCCGAGGCTGACGCGGGCAAATGTAACGACGCCTGGTCGGAACGCTTCCAAGCCGATGTCGATGAAGAGAAACGACGATCCCCAGATCGCGGCGATGGAGGCGAGAAGAAGCCACTCGCTGGATCCGAATGCATCGCGGTTGGTTCCAGTCGAGGTTGCTGGCATCGGAGTGGAAGTCGGCTGGCGGCTGCTGGACATCACGTGATCCTATGACCTTCTTGCGGTGAGGCCGTCAACCGTGCGATGGGTACGCTCGGCTGCCGACACTTTGCCTGTCGATTGGGACTCGATCGCAAGAACCCGACCATCGAGCCGCGTCGGCCATCAGTTCAGATGCTCCACCGTCGGTAACCTGACCCGATGCCAAGGTACGCACTGTTACTCGTCGCCGTCGCCCTCTCGGTGGTCGCGTGTACACCGGACGGGGGAGGCACCACGACGACTGCTGCGGGTCCGGTTATAACGACACCCTCGTCGTCGACGACCACCACCGGCCCACCCGACGGATTCGGCGGTCACATCACGATCGGTCTTGAGGCACCGGTCACGTCTCTGAATCCGTTCGCTTCCGACTTCTTCGGGGGATCGGCGAGTGCAGGCAACGCTGTGTGGGCCACTGTGTACAAAGTCGACCCTCTCACGTGGCAAAAGATCCCAGACACCGTCACCTCCCTTCCAACGCAAGGAGACGGCGGGATCGTCGACAATGGAGATGGAACGATCACGGTGCAGTACCAGGTCGTGCCACGCGCGACGTGGAGCGATGGGGTTCCGATCACGGGGGCGGACCTTGCGTTCACAGCCGAGGCAATGCGAGATCTTGCGATGGCAGGAAATCCACACGTCGACCCGATCATGGCGAATGTTGTGGCGACAAATTCTGTCGAGCAGGTTGCTTGGGTGACGCTTCAGGATGCGACGCTCGCGTTTGAGGACGCTCTTTGGATCATTCTCCCGTCCCACGTCCTCGCCGATGTCAACATCGCGACGTCGAGTGGTGTGACGTGGCCCGCGGGCGGTCCCTTCATGGTTCACAACGGGGATCCGGCTTCGATGACCCGCAACCCGAACTACTGGAAGACGGATGGTGCAGGGAGACAGCTTCCTTACGCCGATTCCTTGTCATTCGTTGCCACGGGTGTCGATGCAACCGCGTCGCTGGAGAACGGGGATGTGGATGTCATCGAGATCTTTGATACGGACATGTTCGAATCGGCTGTCGCAGTTTCCGGGGTTGCCGTCCAGACGGCGTCGACGCCTTTCGTCGAACAGATCACCTTCAATCTTGGTCCTGGTGCAGCGGCAACAAATCCTGAATCGCACAACGACTCAGCCGCGTTCCGGGCAGCCGTCGCACACGCCATCGATCGGACAACAATCCTTGAATCGGCTGGTGTTCTTTGGGATCCAACGACACCAGGCGTTCTGATTCCGAAGGGATCGTCGGCTTGGAATCGGTACGGCTATGACCCAGCTGAGTCGCGGAACCTTGTCTCATCCCTCCAGGCCCCTGTTCAACCGGTAAGCGTGCTTTCGACCACGGTTGACGGCCGAGAGCGTCCGGTGATAGCAGCTGCCCTCGAGAGTGCCTTCGCTCCGATTGGTGTCGGCTACGACTCGGCCCTTTTTGACTCGGTGCAGTTCTACGGAGACACCCTCCCGTCCGGAACGTTCGACCTTGGGATGTGGGCGTGGGAGAACGACGGCGGCTACGCAGACACCATCGCGATGCTGAAACGATTCGATCCTGCTCATTCACAGGAATACTCGGGTTGGGGTCTTGGCGACCCGCCCTCTGAGGCGTCAATTCGATACAGCGAACTTGTCGACCTCGCGCAGACGACGGTCGATGTCAGCGAATTCGCAGCCATTGTCGAAGAGGCGGAGGAGATCCTTGCGAGCGAGCTACCGCTGATTCCACTCTTTCACCGAGCGTCCTATCTCGCCACACGGACTGAAGCCGTCACCGGAGTGATTCACAACGGAATGCCCTCGAGCTTCACGTGGAATGTCGGAATGTGGCAGGTGCCCGGCGAGTAGTCGGAGGGCGCTACCAGTGCGGTACGCCTGATATCCTCTCGTCACCTAGGGAGAGGTGGCCGAGCGGCCGAAGGCGTTCGCCTGCTAAGCGAATAGGGGGTGTAAGCCTCCTCGAGGGTTCAAATCCCTCCCTCTCCGCCACGCGAGGCTTACCTCGAGAACCACCGATTGTGATGCCTCCTGCTTGGGCCAGCGCCCTTCGTCTTGCACGACTCATTGCGTGGTGCTTGAGCGGCTTGCCCGTGTCTTGGTTGCAAGACTTTTGGGTTCAAATCCCTCCCTCTCCGCCACGCGAGGCTTACCTCGAGAATCACCGATTGCGGTGTTTCTTGCACGAGAGCCGCTCCCTTTGTGATCCACGACTCATTGAGATGTGCGGCAAGGGCCCACAGTCGGAATTGGCGAGACTTTAGGGTTCAAATCCCTCCCTCTCCGCCACGCGAGGCTTACCTCGAGAACCACCGATTGTGATGCCTCCTGCTTGGGCCAGCGCCCTTCGTCTTGCACGACTCATTGCGTGGTGCTTGAGCGGCTTGCCCGTGTCTTGGTTGCAAGACTTTTGGGTTCAAATCCCTCCCTCTCCGCCACGCGAGGCTTACCTCGAGAACCACCGATTGTGATGCCTCCTGCTTGGGCCAGCGCCCTTCGTCTTGCACGACTCATTGCGTGGTGCTTGAGCGGCTTGCCCGTGTCTTGGTTGCAAGACTTTTGGGTTCAAATCCCTCCCTCTCCGCCACGCGAGGCTTACCTCGAGAACCACCGATTGTGATGCCTCCTGCTTGGGCCAGCGCCCTTCGTCTTGCACGACTCATTGCGTGGTGCTTGAGCGGCTTGCCCGTGTCTTGGTTGCAAGACTTTTGGGTTCAAATCCCTCCCTCTCCGCCAATCGAGCCGGTGCTGCTGAAAGCCAAGGGCTGAAAGCTGTGAGCTCTTCGATCAATCCCTCCCTCTCCGCGCAACCAGATTCCGGATTCCGGATTACAGACATGAGCTGAGAGCTGAGAGCTGAAAGCTGTGAGCTTCAATTCCCTCCGTCTCGATCGGTTGATTCCTCCAACGCAGTGCGGAGCAGCGGAAGTGCCGCGCGGTCCTTGTCCCTGCCGGCGGCTTCCTTGCTCCGGATGATGTCTGCGAGTGATGCCACAGCGACAAAGAGATCGGGATCGACTGCGACGCGGATGGCCTCGGCATCGCGTGCGAGGTCCTTGTAGCCACCCGTTCCGTCGGGGGTCGCGACAAGGTCGAGCTCCCCGAAATCGGTGGTGAGGGTCAGCGTCTCACTGCCAGACAAGAAGTCTGCATCGATGGGGAATGGAACCCCTTCGGGATCGGAGGGGCTGCGCAGGAGAGCGTTGAGTTCCTTCAGAGCGGTTGACAGCCTTTTGAGGTTCGCTGTTGATTGTGCTGGCGTGATATCAACATCCTGGGTCAAGAGCGGGGCACCGCGGAGTCGAGCCGCAATCCCACCAATCACCAGGTAGGAGACGCGGTTTCGCTCCAGGCACCGGAGCATTCCAACAGGATCAAACTCTGTCACGAGCATCATTCATGGCCGATAGCGTATTCACTGCTTTGACCATGCCTGAAAGCCTTTCGTGGGGCAAGAGTTCCATTTCGCGCCGAACCAGCGTCAGGTCGTGATCGTCTAATGGCGTCATCGTGATGCCAAGCTGGAAACCAGACGCACGAACTGCTCGGCGAACGGATTCGAACGTTGGATTGGTGGCCCCCGATTCCCAGCGGGCGATCACCGGCTGGTGGGTCCCGAGACGCTCAGCGAGTTCTACCTGTGTGAGTCCGCCGCGCTTACGTGCTTCGACGATGAGATGCCGAGAGGTCGAGCTTGCCATAGACGTAATATAACACTTCTGGTATTAAACCGACCCCGTCCGCTGGGAAGCGACCCACTCGGTGACGATTCGGTCAAGCGCCCCCAGGGGGACGGAGCCGGACCCGATGACGGCATCGTGGAAGCCCTTGATATCGAAGGCGTCGCCGAGCGATGCCTCGGCTTCATGCCGCATGCGGTCGATCTCGAGCCTCCCGATCATATAGGAAACCGCCTGTCCGGGGAACGACAGGTAGCGGTCGATCTCGCCAATGATCTGGCCCATGGACATCGGCGTGTTTTCGGCCATGTAGTCGATGCCTTGCTGTCTGCTCCAGCCAAGTGCGTGCATGCCGGTGTCGACGACGAGGCGAGAAGCGCGCATCGAGTCGTTCTGGAGCATGCCGATGAGGTCGAGCGGTCCCGAGTAGAGCCCCATCTCGTGTGACAGACGCTCGGTGTACAACGCCCAGCCCTCACCATATGCAGAGATAAACTCATGTCGCCGGAACTCGGGAAGCGTGTCGCCCATCTCCTGTGCGATTGCCACCTGCATGTGATGCCCAGGGATGCCCTCGTGGAAAGCGGTCCCCTCGACCTCGGCTCGGCCCCACGCTGTTGGATCCGTCGTATTCATGAAGAATGTGCCGGGTCGTGATCCGTCCTCGGCTGGTTCGAAGTAGTACGCAATGGCCCCGTGCGTGGTCTCTTGAACCCTGCAGTCCGACTGGGGAAGGCGCCCGAACCAGTTTTCCATCTCGGCTCTTGCGCGTTCGAAGGCTGCCTCACAGACAGCGACGATGTCAGAACCGGAGGTGTGAGCAAGGCTCTTGTCGGTTCGCAGCATGGCGAAGATCTCATCGATGTTTGACGTCCCAAGTGCGTCGGGTCCGTATTGGCGGTATTCGTCTGCGAGTCGGGCAACCTGCTGCAAACCGATCTCGTGTATCTCGCCAGCCTGCATCGGGAATGTGGTGTACCGCTCAAGAAGCCGCGAGTACACGAGGTCACCATCTGGCAATGCGAATAGGCCAGCCTGATCGTTCGACCGTGCACGCGGTCCGATCTCGTTGGTGATGAAATCCCGATACCGCCCGAGTGCCGGCCGGATGCAGTCTCCGATGACGGTCTTCGCCTTCTCTTTCCAGGCATCGCGGTCCGAGTCGGCGAACACTTTCGGCAGGGATGCATTGAGGAGCGAGTCTTGGTCGAGTGGTGTGGCGAGCCAGGTATCGATCTGCTCAACAACAGACGTGACCGCAAACTCAGCGTTCACTCGGCCGTTGGCGAGACCCTCCCTGAGTCGATCAATCGATTCGTCGAAGGTTCCGGCGTATGCTGCGTACTTGTCGAGCATCGCATCGGCGTGTTCGGCAGTTTCGAGAGTGAATTGGGGAACGACGACGTGGATTGAGGCCTGCGGTCCGAAGATCGGATCGAGCCCGAATTCCTCCTGTCTCATCTCGAGCACTGAGGCCTGCGTACCAGCCTGGTAAAGCAGCGTTTCGAGCGTTGATTGCTCCGGTGAAGACAGTGTTTCGGCCTTGATGTCTCGCGCTCGGGCCTCGATTCCCCGGAGGCCGGCGATTCGCATGTCTTCGGATCGGCGATCGATGTGCTCGTATGCGGCGATGTTGCTGTAGTCGCCGCGCATGTGTGCTTCGCTCGGATTGGAGGCGACATGTGCTTGCCAGTACTCGGCCACGAGCGCTTCCAGTTGCGGGTTCACACGGTCTCCTCAGTTTCGGCGGCCCATCCTATTGCGCTGATCGACTGAACCCCTCGAGGCATCAAGGAGGTAAACGATACGGCTGCCTTCTAGTCGTGCGGGGCGCTACCTTACGGGTTCACCATGCGCCCGTAGCTCAATTTGGATAGAGCGTCTGACTACGGATCAGGAGGTTGCAAGTTCGAGTCTTGCCGGGCGTGCCGCTGAAACCCTTGCAGCGCAGGGGTTTCTTCGCGTCTGTGGATGGAAGGCACCGAGAATCTTTGGGTTGTATCTTGGTCAGATCCGAGGACCCCATGAGACCTTCGCTCCACGAGAGGTGGAACGGAGTTGATTACACTTGCTCTATGGAATTAGAGCAAGTTCCCGGACCACAAGAAGATCGCCTCGCTATCTGCACGAGTGGTCTCACAAAGGCGTACGGCGAGTCTCTTGTCGTAGATGCTCTGGATCTGGTGGTGCCACCCAACTCGGTGTTCGGTTTCCTCGGTCCGAATGGTGCCGGCAAGACGACAACGATGAAGATGTTGCTTGGCTTGATCCGACCATCCGGTGGGAACGGGTCGGTGTACGGTCTGGACATTGTCACCGAAAGCCCAGCCGTGCGGCGGCGCATCGGGTACCTGCCCCAAGACCCCAGATTCTACGGGCACATGACCGCCAGAGAGACGCTGCGTTTTGCGGCTCGATTCTTCTTTGTCGGACCCACCGACGGCATCGAGTCAAGGGTCTCTGAAATGCTCGAGTTGGTCGGCTTGTCCGAGAAGGACAATCGGCCTGTGAAGACGTTTTCCGGCGGGGAGATCCAGCGCCTCGGCATCGCTCAGGCGCAAATACACGACCCAGATCTGCTCATTCTTGACGAGCCCGCTGCCGCCTTGGATCCGCTCGGAAGGCGAGACGTCTTGGCGATTCTCGAGAGACTGAAGGAGCACTCCACAGTCTTCTACTCCACCCACATTCTCGATGATGTGCAGAGGGTCAGCGATGCGGTTTGCATTCTGCGCCACGGGAGGATCGCCGCTCAAGGATCGATCGCCGAACTTCTCACCGAGAACGGGCGCACCACATACGAGGTCCAGGCACAGGGTGACCTCGAAAGCGCACGCGTCAGGCTGATTGCTGAGCGATGGGTGGATGATGTCGTAATCGACGGGGACCACGCGTCCGGGACGCTGCGAATCCTCGTCCTCGATGCCGATCAAGCCGACGCACATCTCCAGCGCCTGCTTCTCGCGGACGATGCTCTCGTGATTCGGGACTTCAGGAGACGAAAGCTGGACCTTGAGGACGTGTTTGTGTCTGTTGTGGAAGGAACTCCAGATGCATAGCGGCGTCGGCGACCTCCAGCCATCCCTGGAGTCTGGCTGGCGTAGCGGCCTCTCGACGCTGATGCGAGCAGGCTTTGGCTCTTGGTGGCGCACCAAGGACTGGTGGATCCACGCCCTCATCTGGACGGTCGTAATCAACGGATCAGTTGCCCCAGCAATCTGGGGCGAAGCTCCCGAGGGAGCCACGGTCTTCACCATCTATGGAGTGATGACGATGTTTGCCTCCATCGCGGTGGCGATCCTGATGCAGGACGCGATAGTCGGAGAGAAGCTCAGCGGTTCAGCCGCATGGGTCTTGAGCAAGCCGGTTGCGAGACCGGCGTTCATGCTCTCCAAACTGGTACCAAACGCAGTTGGCGTAGTCGCCACGATGATCGCCATCCCCTCGGCGTTGCTCTTTCTCCAAGTGACACTGGCCGACATCGATGTTTCAGTTGATCGGTTCGCACTCGGTGCCGCGGTAGCTGCACTCAATCTCTTGTTCTACCTGACGCTCACGTTGATGCTCGGCACCCTGTTCAACTCAGCTGGCCCCGTTATCGCCATCCCGCTCGCTTTTGCTTTCGGGCAACAGCTCCTCGGAGGAATTCCTGGGCTCATCTCCTACCTCCCGTGGGCGCTGGTGGTTCCCGTCGAGGGTGCGGACAACAGCGTGGTCTCATCCGTCATCACCGGTCAGAGCATCACTACTCCGGGGGCAATCGCCGTGACAGCCGTCGCCTGTGTCGTGTTCACCTTCGTCGCGTTCCGTCAATGGAATAGAACCGAGTTCTAATGAGGGGAATCGGCGCAACGGTGTTGCCGCGTTCCGTGGCCGTCTGAGATGAGCGGAGTATCGACGGGAAGGCGCATGGCACGGCAGAACTGGCCGAGGCTCGGCTGCGGCACTCGGCGACTCGGTTGTCAAGGCCGTTCAGGGTTCCAGTAGCCAACTCCGGTCGGGTGTTACCGATTCCAGGTCGGCGAAAAGCGACCACCAGTTTGTCAGCTTGCTGCCCTCGAACCTGAGGTCATTGTTGGCACCGGGGACGGACTGGAACCACCAGACGTAGAAGGCAAGACCCCCATCGTCGAAGCAGCTTGGATCCCCATAAGTAGCCTCAAACCACGTAGCGCAGTTGACCTGCGAGGTTGGGCCTCCCTCAGGGATCCAGTCGAGACAGTCGCTCGCGACGATCCGCTGATTGAACGTGTCGTAGTGGGCTTGACCGTTCGGAGGGGTGTGCGTCCAACCGCACCGCAATGGCTCAACCAGACCACCTTCATTGGTTCGGCCGCCTACGAAGTGGTCCCAGAAAAGGACGGGATCACCGCGCCCGAATAGTGCCTCCGCCTGGTGCCCGTGATTGTGCAACATCTCGGCGACGCTTCTGGTGAAGTTGTAGTTATAGACAGTGTACGAGTGCCCGCACGGGGGAAGATCGTCAGTACGCTCGCTATTGGATATATCTCCCACCGGACTCCACATGTTGGACTCAGCGGGTTCGATCTCGCCGTGATGTTGGGTCCACATCCAGATCTCACGGACTCCTTGGTCATCGACCCAATCGCACACATCGAGGCCGGTGAGGATCGTTCGATAGTCGGGCCGGTACCAGCCCTCCTTGCCGGGGACCGCTTCGCCAATCGGCACTGCAGCAATGAATTCGAGGGAGTCAATGATGGAGAAGCCAAGGGAAGGCTCCGAAGAGACCGCGTACCCCTGATATCGCGTGGATTCCGTCATCCACCAGCTACCGGCGGTATCGAGTTCCTCAATTCGTTGTCGCAAGGAGTCAACCGTCCCGACATACCCGGTGGATTCCACATCGATTGTTCCATCGCCGTCGGCGTCTGGCAGGAACCTGATCGAGAGGACGGGCAGTTCCCACTCGGCAGATGTGACCGAAGGATGCGAACACGAAGTGGGGTCGTCACACGGATCGAGCCGAGGCGGCGTCGGAGGAGCTGTTGTCGTTGTGGACGAGGTGGTCACCACCGCTGAGGACGTGGTCGTGGCACCGATCGTCGTCAGTGGACCCCTGGGGGACGTACTTCCGGGTGCCGATGACGTTGTCGCCAGGGACGAGCAGGAGGCAACAGCGAGAACTCCAATCACCACGCAGGTCTTCAGCCCGACTACGAGTGGTTTTTGGGTCATCGGAGCATCCTTGAGGTTGCGGAGCCGCTATCAAGCATCCTTGGGCTCCCCGCGCAGGTTTCTGTCTCTTGACCCCCTCCGGATGTAGGCAACGACACCCCAAAGGAGAAGATTCGATAGCACTGCCGCGGGAGACCCTTCGTAAAGGA
>CAVQOG010000007.1:0-12635 GCA_963714375.1 uncultured Acidimicrobiia bacterium | reverse complement strand
CCCGCGGTTGACAGTTGCCGAGTCGAACCCGGCCCCGTCATCTCGCACCTCGAACCGAAGGTCACCGTCGTCCTCCCAAAGCCTGACGCCCGCGCGTGATGCGTGGGCATACTTGGCGGTGTTCTGAAGCGCCTCCAAGATCGAAAAGTACACAGCGGACTCGACGCCGCGTGGGTACCGACCGATCCCATCCGGTTCCAGTTCAACAGGCACGGCGGCCCTGCGGATTTCCTGCGAAAGTGCGACTGCGAGACCTTCGGCCCCAAGCAGCGGCGGATAGATCCCAGCGGCGAAATCGCGCACTGCCTTGATCGCATCCGCTGTCTGGGACTCGATATCTGCAAGCACTGTGGCGGTCTTGTCAGCACCAGCCTTCTCCGCCAACATCCTGATCGGTCCAAGCTTCACCTTCACCGCGACCAACTGCTGCTGAGGGCCACTATCGAGATCATGCTCCAAACTCCGCCTCGCCTCATCAGCAGCCGACACAACACGATCACGAGAACGCTGAAGATCCTTCACCTGACGACGCAACGTTGCCGTCAGCTGGCTATTGCGCAACGTCAACCCCAGCCCATCCACAAGGTTCTCAAGAAGCTCAATCTCAGGTGGCGAAAACGACGAGCCCCTGGCATTCACGAGCGAGATTCCACCGAGGAGCTCACCGTCATGGAACACCGGCAACGACACATCCGCATCCGGATCGCCAAACACCTCGTCGTCGATACGCCGAGACACATCGCTCTCTGGCCACGTCGACACACGCTCAAAACCTGACCCTGAACGGACCCACAGGTTCGCCTCAACCGCCCCCGTCCCATCCACAATCAAATGAGGAATCCGACCCAAAACATCCGAATCCGACTCCTCCGCAGCACGATGAGAGAACCGAGCCAAAACCTCATACGGCGTTGCACGCTTCCCATACACCAACCAGTTCGCCCACATCTCAACCCTGGCACGCACCGGCTGAAACGCAATCGCCACAGCTGCCGTCGCAGCGACCGACAAACCAAAACTCGCACCATCGCCGCCGCCGAGCAACTCCCCGATGCCCACCACTATTAACACGTACACACCACCGATGAACACAGCAAGCAAGCCGAACGCAATCGACCGAGAAATGATCACGTCGATCTCGTACAGGTGGAACTTCAACACCGCAACCATGATTGAGACGGCGATTCCGGCCACGCCACCGACAAGAGCAACTGCGGGGAGGAGAGACTCGGCACTCCACCCAGATGTGGCCAGATTGAACGCATACACCAGTCCAAAAACGACGACGGCATACAGCACCCACTTGAGCTGAGTTCGCTCCACACTGTCGGCGCGCCGATATCGCATCACCATCGAGGTCACCGATCCAGAGGCGAGCGCAGCTAGGCCGACGCCCCACGGGAGCAGTACGAGAGGCGAGTCGAGAACCTCCGTGCCAACCATGCCGATCGGGTTCGGGACGGTCCAGGCTTCGCTGAACGGAGATAACTCTTCGGCAAGGATGATCAGTGTCGTGAGCGTCGCGAACATCGCGACTTCCAGAATCGGCAGCCATCGCCATCGACGCGACAACAGGCGCCCTGCCGGGAACACACAGAGGAGGAGGAACAGCGGGAACAACCAGACCATCCACGAGATCTGATCACTCACGAGGATCACGAACCATCCAAAGGTCAGATTCGTCGGAGGCGTTTCCATGGTCGACAGACCGGTAATCGATTCCAAAGGAACAAGCGCGGCGCCTATGACAATCAGCAGCCAGCCCACGCGCCTGGCTTGACTGCGCGAAGCGATAATCGCCCCGATGACGGCATACAGCGGCGGCAATACGAGCCAAAGGAGTTCGGCTGGTCTCGCCCCATCAACTATCTCCCGCAACACCACGATTCCCGACACCAGGACGACGAGACCCGACGCAATCCAAGCGACGGTCGCCGACAGCCGCCGTCCCTCTGCTCTGTCCCGTCTGGCGGGACGATGCCGAGTTGGAGTCTGCTCTGCTGTTGGGATACCCGAGGAATTCATGCGATGCCAACAGGTATGAGACCGCGTTCCCTGACTGGTACCGATCCGGTGACGGTGGTTCCGTTTCCTGGGCTCGAGGCGATGGTCCAGGAACCGCCGATTGTGTCAATCCGATCGCCGATGCCGTTCAGACCGGCTCCGCGGCCGATCGTGCCGGGATCGAAACCGTTCCCATCGTCGCGTACCTCGAACAAAAGATCGCCGTTGCGCTCCGAAAGCGTGACGACGGCACGCGTTGCGTCTGCGTACTTGGCGGTGTTCTGAAGCGCTTCCAAGATGGAGAAGTACACGGTGGACTCGACGTCCCGGGGATACCGTCCAATCCCGTCCACATCCAACTCGACAGGCACAGCCGCTTTGCGAGTTTCCTGTCCGAGAGCCACCGCGAGACCTTCCGCGCCAAGCAGTGGCGGATAGATTCCAGCGGCGAAATCGCGCACTGCTTTGATCGCATCCGCCGCTTGAGATTCGATATCGGCAAGAACGGTCGCAGTCTTCTCGGCACCTGCCTTCTCCGCGAGCAACCTCACCGGCCCGAGCTTCACCTTCACGGCCACCAACTGCTGTTGCGGACCACTATCGAGATCACGCTCCAAACCGCGGCGCGCCTCATCAGCAGCCGACACAACACGGTCACGGGAACGCTGAAGATCCTTCACCTGACGACGCAACGTCGACGTCAATTGGCTATTGCGCAACGTCAACCCCAACCCACCAGCAAGATTCTCAAGAAGCTCGAGCTCAGGCGGCGAGAACGACGATCCTCTGACGCTCACCACCGAGATCCCACCCAACAACTCCCCGTCATGGAACACCGGCAGAGATTCATCGGCTATTGGGTCCTCGAACACCCCCATGGCCGCGATGGTCCTCCTCTCGATGGTCTCGGGCCAGGTCGACACGCGCTCGAACCCGGAACCTGACACGACCCACAGGTTCGCCTCGGCCGCTCCGGTCCCATCGACAATCAGGCGAGGAATGCGCCCGAGAACGTCTTCGTCCGACTCCTCCTCGGCGCGATGGGAGAACCGTGCCAACACCTCATATGGGGTCGCCCGCTTCCCATACACGAGCCGGTTCGCCCACTTCTCGACCCGAGCGCGCACTGGTTGAAACGCAATAGCCACGGCGGCGGTCGCAGCCACCGACAGACCAAAACTCGCCCCATCGCCGCTATCGAGCAACTCCCCCAAGCCCACCACAATCAACACGTAGACCCCAGTGATGAACGCAGCAAGCACGCCGTACGTCAGCGACTTTGAGATCACGATATCGATGTCATACAACCGGTACCTCGTGATGGCCACCCAGAACGAACCGACAAGCAACACGGTCGTGATCAGATAGATCAATGTTGTGACGACATCGCCCGAAATCGTGAATCCGCCTGCATCGGCGATGACAAAACCATCACCGAGGAGAAACAGCAGCCCTCCCACAGCAATCCATCGAATCTGGCGACGGAGCAGCGGGCTGCCTTGTCGATAGCGCACAACGAGAGAGGCAAGACACACGAGACCAATCACGCTCAGAGCCACGAGAAGCAGCTCGGAAACCTTGCCCAGCGGAGTCTCATAGGTGTCAAAAGGGACGGTGCTCCATGGACCGAACAGCACCCACAGGCACGCAATCGCGGCAGCCAGGTTTCCGATTGTGAGCCAAGCAACCCATCGCCATCGCGGAGATGGCAGCTGTCCGTCCGGGAACAGCAGAAGCCCCAATGTAAGCGGGAGGAAAAGGGTCGGAACCCACGCCCAGACCATGATGCTGACAGCAAGTTCCGATATGAGTGGCACGTCCGTCAGGTCTGGATTGTCGAAGTTGTCCAACACTGCGGCGGGGGCCGTCAGCACCAGGACCAGGAGCAAACCAACGAACACTGCCCCGAAGAATGATGTCCATGCGTATGTCCAGACAGCACCGTTCCGAGACTGTTTGGGAAGCACCGTCCACGCAAGCGCACCAAACCCAGCACCGAGCAAACCGTTGGTCGGAGCGAGCACATCTGTCGCGATATCCCAACGTCCGGCCATCGCGACAGCGATGAGCGATGCGACGATCACGCTGACCGAGACGCCAGTCAACCACCTCCCGAATCGGATTCGATTGGTTTCGGACACGGCCACCGCTTTCAATGTCGGCTCGCAACGGTGCACCTCGGGCGGCGCACGTTCCCGTTCGGTGGAACAGTCATGGGGACACCGCCGCCGGAGTCCCAACGGGGAGCACTCCGGATACGACGGTGCCGTTGGCGCCGTCTGCGGTGGAGATGGCACCACCGAATGCGTCGAAACGGTCCTCGACCGCAACGAGATCACCAAGAGCGAGGATCACGTCCACATCGATACGGAACGTGACGAGCTCTGCTGTTCCTCTGAGCGACACAACAGCACGCGTTGCGCCTGCATCGGACCCTCGGATCACGACGCCAAGCACGGCGAAGTAGACCGTCTCTTCGACTGAACGCTCATAGCGCCCAATCGAATCAGCAACGAACTCGACAGGAATGGGAATCGTCCGTTTCGCTGCAACCAGCGCAGGTTCGAGGCCTTCAGATTCCAAGAGTGGCGGGTAGATGCCATGGGCGACTGCACGCATCGAATCGACCGCCTCCTGAGTCGTGTCTGCAAGCGATGTCACCAGTGCAGCGACGGGTTCGGCACCTTCGCGCTCGGCGAGGGTTCGTGCGATACCGAGCTTCACCTTGATGGCCACAACCTGTTGCTGGGCGCCATCGTGCAGATCGCGCTCAAGGCGATGCCGTTCCGCGTCGTGTGCTGCCACGAGACGTCGCCGGGACGCCCGCAACTGATCGGCACGCTCAGCAAGCTCTGCATTGAGAGCGATATTGCGCAGAAGCCCCCCGGCACCAGCCGCCACATCCGCGAGGACACGTTCATCGGCGCCGGTGATCCCCTCCTCTCTCGACTTCGTGATACTCATTGCTCCAAGGAGTTCACCGCGATGACGCACCGCCACCACACGATCCCCGGGGATACGATCTAGGAGATCATCGCCGACGTCGACCGGATGCAAGTCGCTCAACGCGGACTTTGGAGTCGCAGCCTGTGGGAGCAAGGCTCCCCCGACCGCCAGCCAGATCACCGCCTCGGTCGCTCCGGTTCCGTCGACCATGAGCTGTGTGATGTCCGTCAGCGCATCATCAGGATCGCTCGCCCCCGACAGCCTCGCCGTGGTCCCAGACAACACCTCGTACGGAGTCGCCCGTTTCCCGTACACCACCAAGTTCGCCCAATGCTGGAGACGGCGCCTCAACGGCTCAAACGCAACCGCAACAATCGCAACCGCCGCAATCGACAGGGCAAGGCTCGGCTCATCGCCGCCTCCCACGAGTGATCCAATCCCGACCACGACCAGCGCATACACACCTGTGATGAAGGCGGCGAGTGCACCGTATGTCAGCGTCTTGGATATCACGACATCAATGTCGTACAGCCGATATTTGGTAATCGCAATGCCGTAGGACACGACAAGCGCAGATTGGAAGACGAGACCGCCCAGGGCATCGACGTTCGGGGACGCCGGGAAGCTGTCACCGACGATAAGACCGATGACATAGACCCCCCCACCGAGCGCGATCCAGCGAATTTGGCTGCGTTCGACACCCAGGCTCCGCCGATAGCGCACGAACAGCGATGCCACCGACACGACAGCAGCGATAGAAGCAAGAAGGAACCCGGCATCATTGAGGGACCCGAGGATGCCCGGAACAGTGTTCTCGGCAGAGCTGATCGGCAAGGTGCTCCACGGATTCTGGGCGATGGCAGTGGCCATGGTGGCGAGAGCGATAGCGAGGATGCTCCACCAGCCCACCCATTTCCACCGTGGCGAAGGCGGGTGACCATTCGGGAATAGCAACAGACCGAGGGTCAGCGGGAGCCAGAACGCGGGCACCACGGGCCAGAACCTGAAGGACACGGTAAGGGACGCTACGGTTGGAAGTTCTGCGGGGCTCATTTGCTCGAATTCGGCGAAGGTCAGGCCGGGGAGCGAGTTTCGGGTGATCCAGACGGCGACGGCAAGCCCGAACGTGAAGAGCGCAGCGAACACCGCCGCCCACGCGATAGCCCAGACGGATCCGTTTCGGCCCTGTGTCGGAATCATCAACCAGGTGAGGACCCCCAACATGATGGCGAGCGCACCGAAATTCAAGCTAAGCGAGTCGATCAGGAAGTCCCACCCGCCAAACACGACAAGGACGACCATTCCAACCATGCCAAGCACGACCGAGAGGACGGCGAATGCCCTACCCAGTGTGACGCTGGCCGAATCCGTCAACCACTCGTTCCTGGTCTTCACGCGACTCCTCCGGCTCCGATTCGGCGTCGCGTCCCGTCCGAGATCGGCAACATCATGCCGCCCGCCTGGGAAAGCGGAAGGCTGACACCGGGGTGTCACGGCCCTTGACGAGCTCTGGTTCGAGCTCGTCGGCATCGGGACGATCACCATCGAGCGCCTCCCATGTCGGAAGACTGAGAACAGTTTCACCCGGTTCCGCCCACTGTTGGAGTCGCTGGGTGAGGTTCACGGTGTCACCAACGAGCGTGTACTCAAGCCGCTCCTCCGACCCGAGCAGAGCGGCCGCGACGAGTCCCGTCGAGAGACCGATTCCGAGGCCGAACGGAGCCATGCCCTTTGATTCCCATTCTGCGTTGAGCTCGTGCTGGGCAGCGTGCATGGCGTTTGCCGCTGCCAGCGAACTGGAGGCATGGTGCTGTTGGGCCACCGGCGCTCCGAACACCGCCATCACCGCGTCGCCGACGAACTGCATCACGGTGCCCTCGTGGCCGAGAATTGCGCCGTTCATTGCGGAACGATGTTCGTTGAGTTGCCCGGCCAGAACGGAGGGGTCGGTGTGTTCCGCGATTGTCGTGTACCCCCGAATGTCGGACATGAGCACCGTTACCACGAGTTCGTCGGTCTCGCCTGGACGACGGCCACCCTCAAGGATCTGGGCGGCAACGCCCCCCGGGAGCAGACGGCTGAGCGACTCCCCTTGTTCCTTGCGGTCCACGATTGCCCTTTGGAGCATGCGCAGTCGCTTGAGGCTGTCGGTGCTGCCGGCGCTGAGACCCTCGGCGAGCCGCAGGAAGAGTGCTTCAATCGCGGCGTCGGCAGCTGCGGGCGTCGTGTTGAGTTGGGTGGCGATCGCCTTGATGCTGCGACCCTCCGCAACCTGTTGGAGCAACGCCTCCTCTGTCTCGGACAACACGGCGTCGGAACGGACGGGGTTGGTGAGGCTGTCGACGATCTTCGGATCAAGCACCGAACCACCTGAGGCGACCTCCCGGACGGCCCTGGCGAGCTGGTTTCCCTCGCCGACGCGGTCTTTGAGCAGGTAGGCGTACCCCGCAGCGCCCTCTGACAGGAGGGAGATCGCGTAGTCGGGATCATCGAACTGCGACAGGATCACGACACCGGTGCCCGGATGGCGTCTGCGCACCTCTTTCGCCGCATCGATTCCTTCGCGCTGGAAGTCAGGAGGCATGCGGATGTCGGTCACGATGACGTTCGGGTTGGTGGCTTCGGCCCCAGCAACAAGGCCGTCGAAGTCGGCCGCCTGTCCCACAATCTCGAAATCGTCCTCAAGGTCAAGCAGCGCCTTGACGCCTTCCCTCACGATGAGGTTGTCGTCGGCGAGAAACACCGAAATGGGCAAGGCGGATCCTCCAGCAATCGATTGTAGTTGTTCCATCCTGACGCAGACGAGCGCCACGTGCCACGGTGCTGGTGCGACTTCAAGGGTGGGGCTGGCACCACCCCGAAAGTGGCGCATCCACGCTTCTGGGAAACGGCGCAATGTGACACGCTGTCCAACGAAAGAGAGGTTCTGATGCGTTTTGAATCTGCCATCACGTCAGTGTCATGGATCCCATCTGAGGCAATGACCGGACCGCTCCGTGTCCCTGTGGATATCGGAATAGGTCACTATGACGACCCGCTACCCGATCACATCGACGATCTTGGCGCCCTGCGTGATGCCGACCGATTCCGATTTGCCAATGAGCTCCGCGCATGGATCGAGGTCGAGGACGGACGAGTTGTCGACGCTGGCTATTCGGGAAGAGGGCACATGGGCTCGACAACGATCGCCCTCGGCGTCGGAAGCATCACTATTCCTGCTGTGTCGTTCCCCGACCTGCGCAGTGAACCGCAGATCACGGCCACCTCAGCAACGTTCACTCAGACGACAGGCGGGCGGACGGGTGCTCCTCTCCCGCGTGCAATCAAACGCCCACCGTTTCTCAAGATCGTCGCACCGACGGTGTGGACCACGCTCTCGCTGACACTCCACGCGGACGGAACCCATACCCACGCGGTCGCCGGGGCGTCAAAGATGCCTCGCCACTGGATCTACGACGATTCGATGGACCTCGCCGCCAAGAGCGGGATGATCGATTTCAAAGGCTGGACGCAGGAGAGCTTCGGCGACAACACACCTTGGGGTGACGTCGATTCACCCGTGATTGTCACCGCTGTCGAGACCGAGCTCGAGCGCCAGCTTTCGGTCACGATCATGCGAGAAGGCAAGAAGCCAAAGATCAAGAGGCTCAAGGAGGGCACGACTCTGACCGAGCAGGGCGAACCAGGAACCGAGATGTACCTCCTCCTCGACGGCGTGCTGTCGGTGGAGATTGACGGCAATGCCGTCGCCGAGGTGGGTCCGGGTTCGATCCTCGGTGAACGAGCGCTCATCGAAAGCGGCACAAGAACATCGACGCTTCGGGCTACAACACCTGTAACGGTCGCCGTAGCCACGGCACCCGATATCCAACCGCCAGTGCTCGAAAAGCTGGCGTCAGCTCACCGACGCGAGTCAGTGTGACCGACAGGAGCGTCATTGTCGCGGCACGGCCCGTGCCACAATCCGGCAATGGCTGAATATGACGCGGTAGTAGTTGGAGCTGGCCCGAATGGATTGGCATCGGCGTTGGAGCTGGCCCGAGCAGGTCGGAAGGTCCTGGTCATTGAGGGGTCCAAGTCGATCGGCGGAGGCAGCAGAACCAGCGAGTTGACGCTTCCAGGGTTCCACCACGATGTGTGTTCGGCAATTCATCCGATGGGAGTCGCCTCGCCGTTCTTCCGATCCATCGGTGTTGGCGATTGGATCCACCCTGACATCCCAGCAACCCACCCGCTCGGCGACGGTCGCGTTGCGATCTTGCACCGCAGTCTCGAGGAGACAGCGACAGGCCTAGGCGCCGACGGTCACAGATACCGACAGCTGATCGCGCCGCTCGTCGGGCAGGCCGACGTGCTGATGGACCAGGTACTTGGCCCGATGTCCGTGGCACCTCGACATCCCCTCACGCTCGCACGGTTCGGCCTCCCTGGATTGCTCCCGGCTTCCACGCTTGCGAAGTCGTTCAAGACCGAAGAAGCACGAGCACTGTTCGCGGGTCTGGCTGCGCACGCCATCGCGCCGTTCAGTTCCGTCCTGACCGGTGCCGTGGGAACGCTGTTCGCCATCGTGGCGCATGCCTACGGCTGGCCCCTAGTGAGAGGCGGATCGCAGCGCCTCATCGATCAACTTGCTGCTGAGATCGTGAAGCTCGGCGGCACCATCGAAGTCGACCAGATGGTCGACGGATTCGACCAGTTGCCGTCATCGCCCGTCGTCATGCTCGACGTTATGCCGAACGCTGCGGAGCGCATCGCAGGTGAGCGTGCCAACCCATCAGCGGTCCGGCGGTTGTCCAAGCGCAGACATGGCACCGGGGTCTTCAAAGTCGACTGGGCGCTAGATGGACAGATCCCTTGGATCGACGATGCAAGCGGTCGTGCCGGAACGGTCCACGTCGGTGGCACCTTCGAGGAAGTAGCTGCTGCCGAGGCTGCAGTCCATGCAGGTGAACACTCGGAACAACCCTTCGTCATCGTTGCCCAGCAGTCTCTCTTTGATCCGAGCCGGGCGCCCGACGGGAACCACACGGCGTGGGGATACTGTCATGTTCCGTTTGGCTCCGATCAGGACATGACCTCGGCCATCGAAGCCCAGATCGAACGGTTCGCTCCGGGTTTCCGGGACCAGATTCTTGCCCGACACACGATGGGGCCATCGGACTACGAGCAATACAACCCCAATAATGCCGGCGGCGATATCGCCGGTGGCGCGTTCTCGGTCGGCCGAATGTTGCAGTTCGGTCTACGCCGTCCGTACCGTCTAGGTGATGGCGTCTACCTCTGCTCCTCCGCCACTCCTCCCGGTGGCGGCGTCCACGGCATGTGCGGATATCACGCTGCGAGGGCTGCTATCCGAGAATTCGGGTGGTGACTCGGCCATCGCCGATCAGATACGTTCTGACGCTCCGTGATATCGAGCGCCACCACTCACATGTCAACCAGCCAGAGTGGCAAGCAGCCTTTCCACATCGTCATCCGTTGTGTGGAGATGGGGGGCGATTCGGATTGAGTCCCCTCGGACACTGACGGAGATGCGATTCCTCCGAAGGAGATCGGCGATGTCCGTTGGCAACCCGCCCGGGTGTCTTATACCGATGAGATGCGGAGATCGCTGGTCAGAGGGTGCGGCCGTCCACCCAGCATCGGCCGCTCCCGCGGCAATTGCGTTGGTTCGGCCGCGAAGCGTTTCGGCGACGTTTGCAACCCCCCACTCGTCGATCTGGGTCATCGCGGCATTCGACATGGCAACGCCGACGAAGTTCGAGCGCTCACCAACATCGAACCGGCGAGCCCCGTCCTCGTAAACATCGGTGTAGTCGACAAGTCCAGCAAAGTCCTCGGCACCCTTGCGACCGATCCAACTCTCCTCAAGAGGGACCCCGGACCGGTGCTGGGGGGCAACCCACAGATAGGCCAGGCCATAGAAGCCGAGCTGCCACTTGTACCCGACGGAGTACACGAAGTCGGGCTGCACGGACTCGACATCGAGTGGCATCGCACAGAATGACTGCGACGCATCGATACACAGCGCTGCCCCAACAGCCCTCGCAGCGTTCCCCACCGCAACCAGGTCAACGATCGAGCCGTCTGTCCAATGGCAATTGGGAACCGTCACGACCGCCGTGCGATCGTCGATGGCGTTGAGTATTCCTGCAGTCCAGCCATCGGGCGTACGAGGAACCTTGACGATCTCGCCACCCTCGGCTGCGACCTTGGTCCTCCACGCGTACACGTTCGACGGGAACTGCTCATCAAGCGTCACCACCGTCCGCCCCTTGCCGATAGCAAGGTTCCTGGCAGCGGTCCCTGCGCCGTAGGAGATCCCAGGGATGAGGGCGACACCCTCGGCGTCGGCGTTGAACGTCCGGGCGACGAGTCGCCTGAGGTTCTCGACTGGCTCAAAAAAGGCCTCTGGCGCCACCTCCCAAGGCCGGCCGGTCAACGCCACCGAATCCTCCCCGGCCTTGGCAACCGAATGCAGCCTCGGCCCGAAGTAGGCGGAGTTCAGATAGGTAATGTCTGCAGGGACATCAAAGAGATGTGATTGGTCGCGAAGCATCCCCGCATTCAAGCAGCGACGGGTACATCCCCTGCCCGACGCTCACCTGACGTGGACACTCCCCGGCCAGCCGGCACCCTGTCCTGTTCTCACTCGGAGTCAGGGCGTCGAGACTGCGCACAGTTCATCGAGAGCCACCGGGGCCCCCGTGGCCCCGCCATTGCTGTTGACCTATGGCTATGGAGTTGGCGGTGCAGTTACACAGATCGCCCACACCACTGCCCTCCATGCTTCGGTGGTACCGGGATTGTCATACATGCGAGGAGCCCTCCTACCGGAATCTGACTCTACAGAAGCACCCCTGACGATGCTTCACAGACCGAGCGCGAATGAGTCCGGGTGTTGGGTACACCCGGACTCATCGGGTATCGATCTTCCGTTGGATCTTCTAAGCCGTGACGCAGATCGCCCACACGGTCATGTTCCACCAGGTGGTCGGGAATGGATACGTGGCTCTTACCTCCCACGTGTTGTCGTCCTTCGGGTAGGTGATCTCTACCCTGGACCAGCTTTCGACACCTCCACCAGTCACTACCTTGCCAGGTGGGCAGTCGACACTGTGCGTCATGGCGCCCTGACCGTACCCGGAGGTGGAAGACACTCTCTCGTATCCGCTGACACCAATTGAGGCGGGAGGAACGACATTGTCAGCGAATCGGTGCAGCATTGCAGCCATCTGACCTCGCGTGACAGGCTTGTCAGGGCAGTAGTTCTGGGTATCGCATCCCTGGGTGACGCCTTTCTCTGCCAACCAAGCAATGTCGTTGTGAAACGGGTGATTGTTACTCACATCGTCAAAGACGTGTGATGCAGACGCCACAGCCGGGATTGCTACCAACAACGCAACGAGCGCAAGCACAAACCGTGCCCGCCCCTTCAATAGGTTCCTCATCGTGGGTCCTCCTCCCGGCCCCAAGTTGGGCCAGATCGCGTGTCGAATACTCGGTACGGGACTCGACAACACCGAATGAGTCGGCATCAACAAAAAGAGGACGGACTCACAACCGATGTCGTAGAACCCACCTACCAGAATCTGACTCTACCGAAGGACACGGGATCGTGCTGACGAAGCAGACCAATGAAGAAAGGGTGCCCTTGGCGGGCACCCTTTCTCAATGAATTGGCG
>CAVQOG010000006.1:0-566716 GCA_963714375.1 uncultured Acidimicrobiia bacterium | reverse complement strand
GGCGAGCAGACCCAGCATCATGATGTCCGAGCGCATGTAGATCATCACCGCCATGCCGGCGATCAGGAGTGGCCACGATTCTCGCAGGAGATTTCGTGCAACCGTCGAGTCAAAATGGCGGACCTTGTCGTCCGATCGATTGCGACCACGGTACCCGACAAGATATCCGACCACTACGAGGGCAGCTTCGAGTGTCGTTGCTGCGGCGAAGGCCCAAATTGGTGCGCCCAAGATGACGACTGTAGTCTTCGCGAGAGACGCAAACGCAGTTGCGACGATGCCGGTAGTGACGATGATCCGCACTCGACCTTCGGCTTCGTACAACGCTCGCAGGTTGTCTCCCGTTGCCAGGAAGGGGAGCGGCGACAGCGCAAGTCCGATGAGGAGTGCATCGTGATCGAAGTTCCGTGTTGTTGCGATGATCACCAGGCCAAGAATCGAAGTCACCAGGGCTACGGGTTAGTGCCGGCCGAGGGCCGAAATGAGAATGACCTGCCAGTTGTCGCCTGCTCGAACTTCACGTCAGACAGAGCGCATTCCAAGCATCGCCAGAGGCGACAGGAGTGCGAATATCGAACCCGCATAGCTCAGCAGTCCAAGGCCGTCAGGTCCGAGGTAGCGGGCGACGAAAGATCCCGACGAGAGCAGATATCAGCAGCCGCAGCACACTCTCTGACACGTATCCAGTCACTTGCCGGAATATCAAACGCTGCCACCACTGGTTTCTCAACACCGCCACCGCCGGTGAACTGCTGCGAGCAGACTGACCAAGTCGACGATTGGATCCTCTCTCTGCCAGAAGCTGTAGGTGTCTCCGTTTCGGAGGTTCCCCTGTGGTTCTTGCACAACGCCACGCGGGGTGTTACCGAGGCGAACTCCAACGAGAAACATCGCTCCGGAGGGGACTCTAGCGGCATATCCAGAGTGAAGCTTGAGCTGTTCCATGCGCTCCAGACTGTTCACGATCTTGATCGGAGTGAGCGAACCCCTGACGGCCTGCAGCAAGCGGTGGAATGGCCGGATCCTCCAAACCAACCATTGGGGGAATCTCACAAGCCAGGGCGATGCTTCGAATCCCTTTGCATCCAACAGCTTGCGTCGAAGTGTCAACGTCTCGGCCTTGATGATTGTCGGGCTGCGCTTTGAGCCCGTGATTGACTCGTCATAGATGCGGAATGAAGCGAGAACGTCCGAAGTCCGTTCGAACCGAACGCCGACTACGAGCATGTCCACGAACAGTTCCGCATCCCAGTATGTACGGTAGTCGGGTTGAACCCAGACAACCTCTCCCCATGCTTCGCGAGTGAAGAACGTCGATTGCTGAAGAACAGCCACCCGTCCATCGAGATACCTCTTGGGGGTGAACGGCAGGGGTAGCTGGAGTGAAGTGACGCCTGGCTTTCCCCCAGCGTTTTGGATCCCCGTTCTCATCGATAATCATTAGGCCCCGACGAGTGCCACCCGTCCACGCGCCCGCGCCGCAAGGTTTGTTCAACCACTTGAAGAGAACCTGGTTCCAGTAGGTCATCCGCGTTTATGAAACCCAGCACGTCGCCTATTGTCGGCGGCGAATCCCTTGTTGAGACCGTCCGCTGGGCCATCGTCTGGCTCGACAATAAGGTGATCGATCTCCTCCTTGTATCGATCCAGTATGGCCAGTGTTTCGTCGGTCGATCCGGCATCGACGAACACGTACTCAACATCGCAACCGTCCCGCCGCTGTTCCACGATGGACCGGATAGCAGCTTCGACAAAGCGGCCCTGGTTGTACGAGATCGTTACGATCGAGATCTTCATCCGACGATGTGACCGTCGCCCGGGCCGCATATTCGCGAGTCAACTTCGCTGAATAGCAGCGAGTGGCTGAATCCGCTTGCGAGCTGATTGACTTCCGTTGGCGCATTGCTGATGCTTGGGACGACTTGGAGCGGGCGAATCACGTTGTTGGACTCCTGTTCGGAGAGGATCCATTTAACCATGACCAGGCGCCTCTCTTGGGATCGGTCCGGGATGGTCGCATCCCCAGCAACACGTCTATTGAGGGACACCACCGAGGCCGCCTGCACCAACCCGGTAAACTACCGGGCCGACGACTACCGTTTGAACGTCCCAACCGAACCGGTAGGGGCTCAAACCCCTGAGTCTCGGTGAGGTCCGGGGTGACTTGCGATAGTAAATGGCGAGTGTCAGCCAGGATTTAACGCGGGGGCCAGCGCATGGGAATCTATGAAGCGGCGTAGCAAGGGGGAGGTGCTCATCGTCTCCCAGGTCTACGTCCCCGATCCGGCTGCGGTTGGGCAACACCTGGCTGATCTGTCGACCGGGCTAGTTGCGCGGGATCCTCGGTGAACGTGCTGACCGCTGCGCGGGGGTACGACAACCCGGATCTGGTCTATCCGAAGTGAACTGGTTGATGGGGCGCGGGTACGCAGGTTGCGACTCTCGATTTCGGCAAAGGTTCACTGTGGGTCCGAGCACTTGGTGGGATTGTCTTCACTGTTTCTGCGGCGGTTCGCGGGACATTTCTTCGCCGAATAGACGCGGTCGTGGTCACGACAGTGCCGCCACCCGGAGTCCTCGGTGCACTCTTGGTCGCAAAGGTGAGACGGGCAGCCCTCGTGTTCTGGGTGATGGACCTCAATCCCGATCAGGCGATCAACCTCGGATTGGCGAGAAGCGATTCGTTCCTGTACGCGCGGGCGCTGCACAAACTCAACGAGATCGCTTTTCGAAGAGCTGATCTTCTCGTGGTCCTCGATGAGTTCATGGAGCGGCGTATCCGGGGCGAATACAACGTGACGCGGCCGATGTTGGTGGTGCCTCCGTGGCCGCACGACCAGTTCCCCGAATCGGTCGAACGCTCAGCGAATCGCTTGAGGACCGAGAGTGCGGTCCGCGACGATCAGATCGTTTTCATGTATGCGGGCAATCATGCCGAGTCGGCGCCGGTTACCACCTTTCTGCAGGCTGCAGAAGCGTTGAAGGACGACGATCAGGCGCTCTTCTTCTTCGTGGGCGGCGGCCGGGGAAAGCCCGATGTCGAAGAATTTGTTCGTCGCCGGGGGCTGACCAATGTGCGGTGTCTTCCCTACCAGCCGCTCGAAGACCTCGGTGAGTTGCTTGCTGCTGCCGACGTCCACATGGTGACGATGGGCGAAATGCTTGTTGGGATCAACCACCCGTGCAAGGTCTACGGAGCGATGGCTGCGGCCCGACCAATCCTGTATGTGGGGCCGTCGCCAAGCCACATCTCTGCTCTGATCGAGGAGCATGGCATTGGATGGCAGCAAGCGGCACGGAGACGTCGCCGGGACCGTTGACGCTATGCGGACCGCCTTGGATCTTTCTCAGAGCGATTTGGAGGCCATGGGAGAGCGGGCACAGAGGGCCGTGAATTCGCTCTACAGCAAGGATCAGCTTCGGAGTCGGCTGATTGATGCGATCGAGAAGCTCTTGTGATGTGCCGAAGGTACCTGCATGCGTGTGCGGCAGTTCGATGATGCGTTTGGGAATCACAGGAGCGAACGGATTCGTTGGAAGTGCGCTCCGGGTGTCTGCTGGTTCTGCCGGGTGGGACACCATCAGCGTCGTGAGATCGGGCTCCAGTGCTCCGGCCAGGGACGACTCGTACCGATTCATCGACGATCCGTTGTCACCAAAAGCATGGGCCGGCGTTTTCGAAGACGTGGACTGTGTCGTTCATCTCATCGGCCGCGCTCACCATGTCGGGGAGGGACCGGAAGCGTACGACGAGTATTACAGGGACAACGTATTGGTGTCCGAAGCGCTCACGGAAGGGCTTGCCCGGACACCCGTTCAGAAAGTCGTCTTCCTGAGTTCGATCAAAGCCGTGGGCGAGGAAACCCACGGGACGCCGATCGCCGAAAAGACGGCACCGAATCCCACTACCCCGTACGGACACACCAAACTCGAAGCAGAGGATTGCTTCGTCGCGCTGGGCCACCAATGCCTCAAGGCACCTCGTCGTACTTCGACCCCCGCTGATCTACGGACCCGGGGTGAAAGGAAACTTTCGGTCAATGCTGAGAATCGCCAATTCAGCGATTCCGCTACCGATTGGGAGTATCGAAAACATGCGGAGCATGATCTCTCTGGACAACCTCTGCGATGTGATCCTTGCGAGTGCATCGGAGGAGATCCACGGTATCCATCGGTTGCCGGTCGCCGATGCGGAGGTGCTGTCGACACGTGACGTGGTCACGGTTCTGCGGGCCGCGATGGGCCGAAGGGCGGGCATATTCCGGTTCCCCGAGCAGCTTCTTGCCACTGCATCTCGCGTGGCGGGGGTCGAAGGACAGTTCCGACGGATCAGCGAGGACCTCGTCGTCGATAGCACGGCTGCCGAGTCCGTGCTCGGATGGGTCCAGCGCAAGACGGCGATTGCAAGGTCTCGTTGAGACGGCCCAGTGGTACACCACTGCGGCGGACTAATTCTTCTTCATTTGGAACACGCTGGGGGTGACGGCTTCCACGCTACGCGTCGACCATCCAGGTGCCTCGGGAGCGGATGAGGGTTGCGAGGTCTCCTGAGCCCTTGGATTCCTGTGCGGCTGCCACCTGCTGTTCGAGGATCTTGCCGTAGCTCGGGACCTTCACGTTGCGAAAGACCCCGAGTGGGGTCGGGCCGTAAGGGCCTTGTGAGATACGCGACAGTGCAAAGGCGACCGACGGGTTTGGGTCGTCTGCGTGGTGGACGTGGATGTTGTTGAGGCCGACCACTCCGACTTCGACGATCTTCGCACCTTCGTGGTCAACGACCACTCCGTATTGGTTCTTCTTGCCAAAGACGATCGGTTTGCCGTCTTCGAGCCAGATACGGTTGTCGTCCCGCGTGTCCTTGTCCGTCAGATCGATGAACGCCTTGTCGTTGAACACGTTGCAGTTCTGGTAGATCTCAAGGAGACCGGCACCCTCGTGCTCATGCATTGCCTTCAACATTGCAATCGTGTGGTTGCGATCCATATCGAGCGTTCTCGCAACAAACGCAGCCTCGGACCCGAGCGCGAGACTTACCGGGTTGAACGGACGGTCGATCGAACCCGAAGGAGAGGTCTTCGTCTTCTTCCCGACCTCGGATGTGGGGGAGTACTGGCCCTTCGTGAGTCCATAGATCTGGTTGTTGAACAACACGATGTTGAGGTTCACATTCCTACGCAGCGCATGGATGAGATGGTTTCCGCCGATCGAAAGGCCGTCGCCGTCACCGGTAATAACCCAGACGGTGAGTTCAGGATTCGACACGGCGATCCCGGTAGCGAACGTGGGCGCCCGCCCGTGGACGGTGTGCATCCCGTACGTGTTCATGTAATAGGGGAATCGGCTCGAACAGCCGATGCCCGAAACGAACACGTGCTTGTCACGATCAATGTCGAGAGACGCGAGATAGGTCTGTACCGAAGCAAGGATTGTGTAGTCCCCGCATCCGGGACACCAGCGAACTTCCTGATCGGTCTGGAAGTCTGAGCGCTGATAGCGTGCTGTGTCTGTCATTCGAGGTCCTCTCCATCAAGGAGTTTCTTGATCTGCATCTCGATCTCTCGTGCCCGCATCGGTTGACCTTGCACATGACTGAACGACACCGTCGGCACGAGATACTCGGCCTGAATCAGACGCGACAGCTGGCCCGTGTTGATCTCAGGAATCAGCACCTGCTTGTAGCGTTTCAACAGCTCGCCGAGGTTCTGCGGCATCGGGTTGAGATACCGCAGGTGTGCTTGGGCAACGGGGCGTCCGGTTCTGTTGACCCGATTCACCGCGGTTCGGATGGCGCCGTAGGTCGAGCCCCATCCCAGAACAAGGAGTTCGTCGCCCTCGCCGTAGGTCTCGACATCGGGGATGTCATCTGCGATGCGGGCGATCTTGTCCAGGCGTGTCTGGGTCATTGTCTGGTGGTTGTCAGGGTCATACGAAACGTTGCCGGTTGTTGCATCCTTCTCCAAACCACCAACACGATGCTCCAAACCGGGCTGACCAGGAATGGCCCAGGGTCGAGCCATCGTGACAGGGTCACGCAGGTAGGGGAGGAACGGACCGCCATCCTCATCAAGAGACGCAAACGGCACCGAGATGTCCGCCAGGGAGTCAATATCGGGAAGCCTCCACGGTTCTGATGACGTTGCGATGTATCCGTCCGACAACAGAATCACCGGTGTCATGAACTTGAGGGCGATTCTGGCTGCCTCAAAGGCAGCATCAAACGCATCAGACGGCGCGGACGCTGAAACGATCGGCAGTGGGGAATCCCCGTGTCGACCGTACATTGCAAACAAGAGATCCGACTGCTCAACCTTGGTCGGCAGCCCCGTTGACGGACCACCACGCTGAACGTCCACAACAATCAGCGGGAGCTCGATCATGAGGGCAAGGGACAGGATTTCAGATTTGAGGGCAAGACCGGGACCAGACGTGGTCGTGACCGCGAGACGACCGGCGAAAGCAGCGCCGACCGCGGAACCGATACCAGCAATTTCATCCTCGGCCTGGAAGGTCTTGACTCCGAAGTTCTTGAGACGTGCAAGCTCCTCGAGAATGGCTGTTGCGGGTGTGATCGGGTACGAACCGATGAACAGCGGGAGTTTCGCCTTTTCGGCTGCTGCGACCAAGCCCCATGCCGTTGCGGTGTTTCCGGTGACATTCGTGTATTCACCCGGTGGCAGCGGTGCTGGCTTGATCACAAAGGTGCGGTGGAACGACTCGGTCGTGATCCCAAAGTTGTACCCGGCCTTCAGCGCCAATACGTTGGCGTTTCCAACAGGCGTGTCGGATCCGAACTTGGAACCGATCCAATCGATCACAGGATCGAGCGATCGCTGATAAATCCATGACATGAGCCCGAGGGCAAAGAAGTTCTTGGAGCGAAGCGTTTCACGACCCTTGACACCTGAGTCTTTCACAGCGATCTTGGTGAGTTCATCCATGGGGGCAGTGATGACCTGGTATGCGTCGAGGCTTCCGTCTTCGAGCGGATTGGTGTCATAGCCGGCCTTGGCAAGGTTGCGGTCCTCGAAAGCGTCCGAGTTGATGATGAGGAGCCCGCCCTTGACAAGGTCATGAAGGTGGGCCATGAGAGCTGCGGGATTCATTGCAACCAGGCAGTCCGGGTCGTCACCGGGTGTAAGGATGTCCCAGTCGGCAATGTGTACCTGGAAGGATGAGACGCCAGCGATCGTTCCGGCAGGGGCGCGGATCTCAGCTGGGAAGTTCGGGAGTGTGGCCAGGTCGTTTCCAAAGAGTGCAGAGCTTGCCGTGAACTGGGTACCCGCAAGCTGCATCCCGTCACCGGAATCTCCGGCGAAGCGGATAACAACGTCATCAATCTGCTGCGGGTCTGGACTTGTTTCTGGTTCTGCTTCTGGCTTGGGTTCGGTCAGGGTTTCGTCCGACACCGTCTCTGCTCCTCATGGGAAAGTTGATGGAAATCTTCCAGCGTGGTCGTTGTTTCCGTGTGATTGTTTGACGCGCGCCCGATACAGCATATTGCGCTTGTGCGGCATCCTTGCCCTTTCGCTGAGATTCCCCCGAATCAGGTCTTTGGGAGGGAGGTTGGCCTGCCAATGGAGTGGTATTCGATACCTGCTTCTGCCATCGCATTGACCGGAAAAAGGTTGCGCAGATCGATGACTCGCGGTGTCCCCAGTCGGTTCCGCACCTGGTCCAGGTCGAGGCTGGCAAACTCGGGCCACTCCGTCAGAATGACCGCAGCGTCTGCCCCTTCGATGGCTGCGTACGGGTCAGGGGCATACTCGAGGGTCGGAAGCAGGCGAGCGGCGTTGTCCATTCCCTGTGGGTCGTAGATGGTGATCGCTGCACCACGCTTGACGAGTCCGCTGACGATCTCAACCGCAGGGCTTTCGCGCAGGTCGTCAGTGTTGGCCTTGAATGTGATGCCGAGCACCCCGATTGATAGCCCTGCGACGTCGCCACCGAGAATGTTCACGATTCTCTCGATCATGGCTTGGCGCCGTTTGGCGTTCACCTCAACGGCTGCAGCGACGATGCGCGAAGGCGAACCGTGTTCGATGCCGGTTTGCACCAACGCCTGTGTGTCCTTCGGGAAGCACGACCCTCCGTACCCGGGTCCGGCATTGAGGAATGATGCAGAGATTCGTGAATCAAGCCCGATTCCGAGAGCCACGTCTTCGATCGAGGCCCCGGTTTGGTCGCACAGGTCGGCCATCTCGTTGATGAACGAGAGCTTTGCCGCAAGGAAAGCGTTGGAGGCGTACTTCGTCAACTCCGATGTCGCCACATCGGTGAACACGGTCGGAACGCCGTTGTCGATGAGCGGGCGATACATCTCGCGCAGCGCTTGTTCAGAGCGCTCATCGGTGACTCCGATAATGATCCGATCCGGCTCAGAGAAATCTGCGATCGCTGCACCCTGCTTGAGGAACTCCGGGTTCGAGGCAAAGGAGACGTCCTTTTCGGCAGCGAGCTCAAAGAACAGTCGCTTCATGGCTTCGTTCGCTCCGACCGGAACCGTCGACTTCAACACGATCGTTGTTCCGTCGCTCACATGGTCGGCAAGGGAGGTGACTGCCTGCCGGACGTATGTGAGATCGGCAGCGCCGTTGGCGAGCGACGGTGTCCCGACAGCAACGATCACAGCGTGTGCGCTGGGGACTCCCTCGGTGTAGTCCGTGGTGAACGAGAGTCTGCCAGCGGTCGAGTTTGATTCCACGAGGTTCGCAAGGCCCGGTTCGTAGACGGGCATCTCTCCACGGCGCAGGTGTCCGATCTTGTCGCTGTCCGTATCGATGCATGTAACGGTGTGGCCGAGGTCTGCCAGACACGCTCCCGTGACAAGCCCGACGTAGCCGCATCCGATGATCGCAATGTTCATGGCATCTCCGGAGTTGGCGGCGTTCCGGCTGAGAGGACGCCCGCCGATTCCAGCCGCTTGGTGACATCCAGTATCGACGCCTCGTGCCACATCGGGGCAATGAGCTGCACTGACACGGGAACCTCTTCGCCACTGACTCGTTCGCGTCCACTGATTGGTGCGGCAAGGGCCGGTACGCCGATGCGGTTGATGGGTGCGGTGAATGCGGCCAGGACCGCCCGGTGGAAGTGGCGGACTCCGTCGACATCGATCTCGTCCTCACCGATGAGTTTCCGCATTGAGCCGACGCTCGGAGCAGCCAGGATCCCGATCCCATCCCCATGGAGTCGCGCAATCGTGTTGCGAGCCATTGCACCCCAACGGTGTGCTTCGACGACATCGCGGGCGGTTGTGTCCTGGGCCAGATCAAGGCGAGCCTGTAGATCCTCGCCGTAGCGGTCACGGTGCTTTTCAAATCGCTCCCCGTGTATCTCGAGGATCTCAGGTCCGATGGCGGCAACCAGGGAGCGGTGGGGTGCCAGTGATGGCTCATCGACAGACACAACGTTGAACCCTGCCTCGCGGGCACCTGCGATGAATCGTTCGATCCCCTCGCGGACGTTGCGTGACATGGGAGCGGTCATCCACTGTTCGACCATGCCAATGGTCGATTGTCCGACTTCGACCTTCGGAATCGCCGCCGCTGGAACGGACCATCCATCGTCAGGGTCATATCCGGCCATCGCCTGATAGGCGAGTTCGATGTCAGCCGTGCTTCGTGCGAGGGGGCCGACGGTGTCGAGTGAAGGGACGAGCCGATAGACGCCGGTCAAGGGCACTCTGCCATGGGTGACCTTGAGCCCGAACACGCCGCAGAGGGCGGACGGAACACGGACCGAACCGCCCGTATCGGTTCCGATCGCGATGGGGACAATGCCTGCCGCCACCGCAGCACCCGAGCCTCCCGATGATCCGCCAGCCGATGTTGACGTGTCCCACGGGTTGCGAACGGGACCGAACCAAGGGTTCTCCGATGTGAATCCGAACGCAAACTCGTGGAGTCCCGTTCTCCCGATGATGACAGCCCCTGCTGTACCGAGACGTCGGACGACTGCCGCTGAATGTTCGGCGATTTGTGCGGGGAAGCTGGCACCTTTCGAGTTCGGGAGTCCGGCTTGATCGATGATGTCTTTCAGCGCGATGGGGACACCGGCCAGGGGACCAGGGTCCTTGCCCTCGGCGATCAACCTGTCGATGCCCTCGGCTCTCACCATCGCTCCGGACCGGTCAATGAGGGTGAAGGCGTTGAGCTCGTCATGCGAGTCAAGGGCTGCCTCGATTGCTGCGCCAACGGCGTCGACGGCTTTCAATCGGCCCGATCTGATCTGTTCCGCTGTTTCCGATGCCTGTGTCACCGGCGGATCATATCGGTTGGTGCAATCGGTTCACATCGGTTGGTCCAACGGGTTGGACGCTCTACTCCCAGGAGATCGGCCGATTGTCCGGGTAGAACACAATCCAGATCTTTGAAGGCGGGAGGATCAAGTCCTCGCCCGATGCAGTCGTCAGGTGGATGGGGTCTGCGTAGGACTCCCGATCCCAAGAGCCTTCGATGACGACGCCGTCCCTGAAGATGTAGGCGTCACCAGAGCCAGTGGTATCTGTTGTCGGAAGTGACGTGCCATTCCCGTCCGGAGAAGAAACCGTGTGCTTCTTCCCCATGATCGTGACGATCATCGGTGTGGAGATAGTGGTCTCGTTCCCATCCTTGTCGATCACGATGTGGGGCTCCGTGCCGTTGAATCGCTCGTAGGCCTCACCGTTCCACACCCAGTCGGTTGACGGGTGGTCACTCCATGAGAAGTGGATCTTTGTTGCTGAAGTGTTGCTTGGCGTCGGCTCTCCGAATGTGAAGATGTTGCCTGGATTGTCGTCTGGCCACTCTCTGCCATCGGCGTAGTCACGGATCAGGTAGGTGCTTGCGTAGAGGTTGTGTGGAGCACTCCGGCTCCTTTCTCGCCATGTTGTTGCACCGGTGTCGTACACCATGCGGAGCCCAGCCGATTTGAAGATGTCCTGCACCCATCCCTGTGCGCCTGATATCTGAAATGGGGCATCAAGGGCTTTTGCGACTCCGACATCGGTCGGTCGACCCGAGCGCACCGGTCCCAGATAGTCGGTGTCGGATTGGTGAAACACCGCTGCGAAGCGAGTAATGCCTCCCTCGACCAGCAACTCGTAGACGACATCGGCATCCATCACACCGGACTGGGGCCGTGCCTTGGCGTGGTTGTCGATCTTGACGACGACCGCCCTGCGGTTGATTGATGCCTCGTCTGCAGGAAGCCCGTTCACGGCCTCTGAAACAACGATCGGGGGAAGTGTCGTTGTTGTGGCCTCCGTCGTTGTCGGAGCGATGGTCGTGGTCGTGGCGAGGGTTGTGAGGGGTGCGATCGTTGTTGTCGTAGCGTCTGTTGCCGCGCTGGCGCTACACGCAGACGCAAGGGCCGCGGTGAGAGCGAGCAAGGTGAACAGCTTGAACATGTTGGGCATCCCCCAAGGTTACGACCGCAAAGCGCTACAGGCGTTCAATCAGGACGATCAGGCCGAGTGGGACGCCCCCCTGCGGCGTCTGCTTGCGCAGCCGTCGCGTCCCCCGCGAGCGGGGGGACGGTGTTGGGTTCTTCCCGTCCTCCCGGGCTCTGGGGAACGGCCTTCGGGTTCTTCCGCTCTCGGGATCAGACTTTTGAAGTCGGTCATCGGTCATCTGATTCAGGCCAGTGATCCGGCCCGCGAGGTCGGCCAGTAGCGGGCGATGGCTTGCCAGCCGACGGCGTTGACGGGGATGGGGCCGATCGTTCGGCCGTCTGAGCGTGACTCGCTTCGGTTGTCTCCAAGCACCCACACGTGTCCGTCCGGGACGAACCAAGATCCTTCCGTGGGTGTGATCCCGCCGGCCCATGGGTCGGCGAGGAGTGCTCCGTCGATGACCACTTGGCCCGATTCGATCGAAACCGTCTCTCCTCCGAGGCCCACGACTCGTTTGATGAGACTCATACCGGTGTCGGCGGGATCGTCGAATACCACGATGTCCCCACGATCAATGTCCCCGACGCGCCGACGTGCGACGATCCAATCCCCGGATTCAAGGGCGGGGGCCATAGACGATTCCTTGATCTCGTAGCGTCTGAGCATTCCCCGCACGGCAGCCGCAGTGACCACACTCGCACCAACGACCCCGGTGACAATTCCACGCTTTCGCATCAGGACCTTCCTTGTCCCACACGTTACCGAATCAGCGCCGTCATGGATGGTCATTGCCGGCGGTAGTGTTGGGGAGACCCGAAACACGGAGGTACGTGTGCAGTTCATCGAGAGAATCCTTCGCCCACGGCATGAAGCCCATGCCCACTGTGACCTGTTCTGTGGCGTGTACGATCCAGCGCAGGCAATGATCGAAGCCAAGTCATGCCTCAAGGCTGCGGAGAAGTATCACGCCTCAGACGACGAAGTGTTCCGCGCCCGTTGCATCGCAATCAAGGAAGAGCGAGCGGAGCTTGTGAAGCATCACCTCACGGTGTTGTGGGCCGACTTCTTCAAGCCGCACCATGTCGAGCAGTTCCCGGGGCTCCATGACCTGTTCTGGCGTGCAACCAAGGCTGCTGGCGATGCCAAGAAGTCGATGGACCCGGCCGTATCTCAAGGCATGATTGACCTGATCGCAGAAGTCGCCGAGATGTTCTGGCAGACCGAGGAATCCAAAGCGACCGGCGTGTACCCACCGAGCTGAAGACCGATGACCGATGACCGATGACCGACGTCTGAGGCCGGTCAGGAGTCTGCATGTGCATGGTTCCGGCGGTTTGCGTTGAACCACAGTGCGTCGTAGAGGGCAGATCCCGCGAACACGACAACGGCGGCGAACACGCCGAGTCCCAGTGCGAGGCCGATGAGGGCCGCGATCCACGTCGGCCCCTCAAGACCCGATACGACGAACCACGAGACCCCGAACGCCGCGAAGCCGGCGGGTACGGCGAGGGGGAGTGCCCGTCCAGCGGATCGAGCGACCGACATCATGCCCTCCCGGGTGTCCTTGGGCCGGTACCAGATCGCGAGGAGCGCAGCCGTGTATCCCCCGAGGGCGACAACGGAGGCAAGAGCGACACCTTCGATGCCGAACGACCCCTCCATGAGAAAGTAGATCGGGATGGCAACCGCGGTCGCGACCGATCCGACGATCACCGGCGTCCACATCTGTCTTCGTGCGTAAAACGCTCGCGTCACGATCTGGAGAGCTCCCCACACCGGAATCGCCAGCGCGTACATGAAGAGGGCAGACGCGGCAGCCGTCGTCGACGCTGAGGAGAACTCGCCGCGTTCGAACAGCACACGCATGATGGGAATCGAAAGCGCCATGGCGATCGCAGCGGCGGCAATCGACAATACGAGTACATACTTCAGAGCCCGATCGACGGTCGCCAGAAGCCGTTTTCGGTTGCCTTCGGCAAAGAGTCGAGCGAGGGTCGGGTACGCAGCGACGGCTGCCGCCTGAGCGATGACGCCGACGGGAACAAACATCGTCCGTCTCGCATATTGGAGCTCCGTGGCCACTCCCTCGCCAACTCTCGCACCGAAGATGGACATGAACGTCTCGTCGAGAGCAACGATCGACTGACCCAACATCAACGGGAACGCAATCAGGACGTAGGTGATGACTGCTGGATGTTTCCACGGTGCTTTCAGTTCGAACCTCATGCCGACCCGTTTGGCCCCCCATACCTGGAGGGCGAGGTTGCCAACGAATGCTCCAACCAGGGCGCCCCAGATGAATCCGGCAGGGTCTGCTGTACCGGTAGCCATCGCGTAGGTGATGCCACCGATGATGATTCCGAGGTTGTAGATGATGGGAGCCAGGGTTGGAACCGTGAACGACCCCTTGGCATATTGGACCGCGGCGAACATCGCACCGATCACAAAGGCAAACTGCGCAGGAAGAACGATCCGTGTCAGTTCGATGGTGTTGGCGATCTGTGCCTCAGTGAACGATGGGTACAGGGCGTTGATGATCGCCGGCGTCGCAAACCACGCGATTGCGATGAGTGTCGTGATCGCGATGGCGAGCCACCGAAGGATGGCGGTGAACCCGAACCAGGCTTCGTCCTCGTCGTCATCGGCAACGTATTTTGCGAAGATCGGAATGAATGTGATCGTGAGGAATCCGCCGGCAAGGAGGTAGTTCGCGAAGTCAGGGATGCGGAAAGCTGCGACGTACTCGTCGGTTACCCCGTCGGCTCCGAGCATTGAGGCGAAGATGATGTCCCGGATGATCCCGAGCACCCGCGACAACAAGATGCCGCCAGCCACGACGATGGCTGCGGCCCCAACGTCGCCCCGTTTGAGCTTCTCAAGGAATGTGCGCACGAACGCACGCTACCGCCGGTTTGCCAAAGTGCGTGGCAGGCAAGGGGCATCCCGTCGTATCGAATCAACGTATCTGGGCGTACCTATGCAGGTCTAGGCCAGGTCGCGACGAGCGAGAAGAAGACCGGTGAGTGATGCTCCGACGGCCAGGTAGATCAAGGCGGCGAACACCGAACCGCCGGTGCTGATGGTGAGGCTGCCGACGATGTTGTCGAGGATCGGCTGCGCGTGTGTCACGATGCCACCGAAGGCGGCTGCCCCGATGCGCCACGGGGACAGTGTGGCGAGACCCGGCAGGGCGAACACGATGCCGTTTTCGAACACGAGAAGAAAAGCAAGACCGATGACGACGGCTCGGTCGGTGACGAACCCGAGTGGCACGATAATCGAGACATATGCCACCACGGCAACAGCCATGCCGACGAGCAGACCAAAGAGAACGTCGACGTCGGTGCGGTGCTGGACGGAGAAGACCGCCCACAGCGCAACTGCACCGATCGCGTTGATGGTGATGGCCGCGCACGAGGTGGCGAGGATCTTGGTTGCCCCAACAACCGAACGGCGGATCGGTCGAAGCACAATGAAGCTCAGTGTCTGATCCCTTCGTTCGCTGCCCAGAGCGGAGGCCCCGAGCACAAGGGCCACGACCGGGACGAGCAGAGAGAAGTAGCTGCTTGCACCGACTTCGATCAGGGTGTCGAACGCTGCCTCCCCAGTCCGGTTCTCGGCCGAAAGCACGAACAGGATCGCTGGTGTGAGTTCAAGCAGGCCAAACAGGACCGTCCGTTTGAGCGGAAGTGCGCTTCGGTAGGTGGCGCGGAACAGCGCAAGAACCGGCGTCATCGTCGCTCCACCAAGTACCGGAACACTGATTCAAGCGACTCGTCCTGGGGGAGGAACGACGTGAGAGATGCGTCGCATTCGACGGCAAGCTTCGGCGTCTCATGCCCGAGCGAGATCACGTCGGATGTACGCACGGTCAGTGTGGCCGCTGCGGTTTCCACACTGAAGACAGATCCGGACGCGAACAGCCGGGATCCGAGGTCCCGTGGCTTGTCGGTGCCGATTCGGACCACGTAGGGGATGTTGCTCATTGCGGCACGGATTGCCTCAACGGATCCCGCGGCGGCAAGTCGGCCGTCGACAATCGCGATGACCCGCGAGGACACGCGCTCGACCTCTTCAAGTACATGGCTTGACACGATCACGGTCTTTCCTTCGCGTCCGAGCTGTTCGAACACGGAGATCAGGTGTGCGCGCTGAATAGGGTCGGTGCCGTTGAGGGGTTCGTCCATGATCAGGACCGTCGGATCGGTCACGAGCGCGGCTGCGACCTTGATCCGCTGTCGCATCCCCTTCGAGTATCCAGCGATGGTTCGTGTCGCCGGTTCCTCCATTGCGACGGTTGCGATCGCCTTCTGGACCCGTTCGTTGTCCGTGTGGCCGGCGAGCCTCGCGGCGTAGCGCACGAACTGGACTCCCGTCATGTCGGGATAGACAGCGTCCTCGTCAGGGACGAGCGACACGTTGCGGTACACGGTGTGGTCCTTGCGGGGATCGGAACCAAGCACCGAGACGCTTCCCTTCGATACATCGGTGAGGCCGGAGATCATTCGTAGCAGCGTTGTTTTTCCTGCACCGTTTGGTCCGAGCAGTCCGGTGACCCCGGGTCCGAAGGAACACGAGAGGTTGGAGACGGCCACTTTCTGGCCGAACCACTTCGATGTGTCGATGACTTCGATGGTTGGCTCGGCAACGAACGCCGGATTGGTGGTCACATCAGCCTCCGATACCGCCTGAGGACGATGTAGACGCATACGGTCGCCAGAACGATGAGCGAAGCGAGTCCGATCAGTGGGTCGATGTCGGCAGACGGACAGAAGTGAATCGGGGTCGCTCTCGTCGAACACCCAAAGTGCAAGCGAGTTGGCCGTGTCGAACGGCGTTATCAGCGCAAACCAACGATTGCCGACGAAATCTGCCTCCCGCACCAATCCCTCGGCGACGCCAGAAACCGCAAGCATGCCGGCGACATAGATCGCAGACGCAATCGCTTTTCGCTTGGAAAGACCCGCGATCACGAACGCAAGCGGTACGAGGGTCAGTGTGTAGATCGCGCCGACGAAGAGACTCTTCGGCAGCTTGTGGGCGGTGTCGACCAATCCGGAAAAGATGCCATCTGCATGCGTTCCGGCCTCACCGACATACAGCATCAGCTGAGGGAACAGGAGGAACGCAGCAACGACCGAAACGACAGCTGCGAACCTGGCAAGCACGTAGTCGTTCGATGTCAGCGGGCGCGACGAGAGCATCGAAAGGACCCCGTCCTTACGGTCAGGGATGAGAAGTTCAGGGGCGGCAAGGGATGAGAACAGCAACGCGATGGTGCCGCCAAGGACATAGAACTGTCCGTATTGGGAAGCCAGGTCGATTTCCTCCGCGGCACCTCCCGGGATGAAGAAGGCCAAACCAACGGCAACGACAGCAGGGACCACGGCAATGACCACGAGAGTCCACGGCAGGATCTTGCGTCGCGCCTTTCGGCGTAGACCGAGTACTCGTCGGATGCCGTCGGCGACGATTGTCCGTCTGGCACCGCCACGGCCTCGTCGTTCACCGCCATACGGCTCGTACCCCAGGTCGTAGACGGCGCCGGTTGAGTCGCTCATGGTGCCTGCCCGTGGTGGATGAAGAGCTCCTCGAGGCTTGACCCTCCGCCGCCAAGCCGACGTATCGTCGCGTCGTGGCGGGCAGACACGTCTCGAATGAGCGTGTACGGATCCCCATCAGGGAAGCGCACCACGATCTTGTTGCCGTTTGCGCTCACAATCGCTCCGGCTCGGGTCAGTTCTCCAGCGATCTGGGAAGGATCAGATGCATATTCGACCCTGACGGTTCCTGCATCCGCTTCGCCGCCCACCGGTCCGCTGTGGAGCAACGTGCCCTCATCGAGCATGACAACCCAATCACAGGTGCGCTCGATGTCTCCGAGGACATGTGACGACACGACGACGTCGATACCAAAGGTTCCGAGGCGTGCGATCAGGTTGAGCATCTCGTCGCGGCCAGACGGGTCGAGGCCCGCCGTTGGCTCATCGAGGAAGACGAGCTCAGGGTCGTGCACGATCGCCTGGGCCAGTTTTGCGCGTTGCTTCATGCCAGTCGAGAAGTCGCCGAGGTATCGGAACCGTTCCTCATCGAGGCCGACAAGGGTCAGAACGTCCGATGCGCGTTGTCTCGACGCTTGGGGAGGAAGCCCCGCAGTTCCAGCGGCGTACACCAAGAAATCGGCGGCGGTCTGATCGAGGGGGAGGCACGGGCCCTCTGGCATGTAGCCGATGACGGATCGGATGTCGATGAGTTCCTTGGCTGTGTCCATGCCGAGAACGGTCGTCGTTCCGACCGTTGGGTCAAGGATGCCGAGGAGGATCTTGATGAGTGTCGATTTCCCCGCGCCGTTGGCGCCCACGAGACCCGTCGTGCCTCGAGGCACGGATAGGTTGAGGCTATGGAGGGCGGCAATTCTTCCGTATGCGTGCCCGAGCCCCTCGGAGGTGAATGAAGTGTCCGCCATGGCGTTGAACAGTAGTTGTGTCGCTGAGTCGATGGTTGAGCGGCATCCCAACAATGCTCCGGTACCCTTTTTCCATGGATCTTTCCATGGACGTCATCTTTGCCCTTGTGGCCGCCGTTGTTGCGTCTGCGTTTGCGCTCGAACTGTTCATCAGCTGGAGGAGACGACGACGCCTCCATGCCGAAGTGTGGTCGATGGCCTTTGCTGCATATGCACTCGGAGCGTGGGCACTTGTCGCCGGTCTCTCCCTTGGGTGGACGTCCCTGTCGTTCCGAAGCTTCTATTTCTTCGGGGCAATAGCGAACATCCCATTGCTCGCCGCAGGATCAATTGCTCTTGTGGTGTCGGAACGGGCCGCTCGACGATTCCTGACCCCGACCATGCTCTGGGTCGTGTTTGGGTTCTTCGCAACCTTCCTCGCTCCGTTTGTCGATGTGCTACCGACCGATGGCATACCTGACGGAAGTGAAGTGTTCGGTTTTACGTTTTCGATTGAGGCGTTGACACTTCCCGGACCCCGCCTCTTTGCGGCTGTGTCCGGCGCCGTTGGTTCGCTTGTGATCATCGGTCTGTCACTCGTAACCGTTGTTCGGTCCGTACGGAGAAACCGGCGGCTCGCAATGGCGAATGTTCTGATCATTGCCGGCGCGATCATCCCTGCTGTCGGTGGCACGTTGACGGCGCTTGGAGAGTCTGCAGCCTTATCGCTCTCACTGATGATCGGGATATCGCTGCTGTGGCTCGGCTATCGAATGGCGGTATCGGCCAAAGGGGCATCGACCACAGAAGAATCGGACGCGGATGATTCCACGCTGTGGGAGATCAAGGTGAGATCCCTTTAGGAGATCGGGATCGGCCTTGGGTGTCGCACGACCCATGTCACGGCGACCGTCAGGATCAGGGCAATTCCGGCTGCCAAGAGGATTGCAGCGATCGGCGGCGTACTCGGTGGGACAACCGCCGCGGCTATCGGAGTTGGTTGCCCATAGTGAAATGTGATCTCGACGGTCTCGCCAGGAGCGATATCTCCCGCAATCCACGTGCCGTCGACGAGGATCCCTGTGCCAGATGTGCCGGCTGTTACCACACAGTCGCACGGGGCCTGCCCAAGGTCCACCGTGTGATCTGTGAGTGTTTCTGCATTGATGTTGGTCACCGAGATCGTGCGGACTCCGCCGTCAATGACCCCATCCGTCGAAGTGGCTTCGAACGACGAAAGAGTCATCGCGGGCGGAGCTGCTAGTGCGGCTCCTGCGATCGCCGTGAGGATTACTCCGACGAGTCCAACTATCAACAAGGTCTTCCTAACCATGCCCGCACCCTATAGGTCGGAGGACTCATCCGCTAGTACCAATTGAATTCGTTTGTGATAACTAGTTATGGAGCTTCCAGCCCACGGTCGAATTGGCAGCTCTCGGCCTGCGGCCCACAGCTGTCGGCTCCGGACCCGAATCCGGGAGATGTCTAGTGCGCGTGCCTCATTTCGAGTCTGAGGACTGAGAGACCGAGGACCGATGACCGAGTTACCGCCTTTTCTGGCGGTTTCTCCAGCCCGTCGTGAGGTAGCGCCAGTAGCTCGTCGTGTCGGGGTGGTCGCTGGCTAGCGCCCCCCCCTGAAGGGAGGCCGGGTCTTCGGCCACTTCGGACTCGCGGGATTGCGGGCCCCCCTGCGTCGCTGACGCTCCGCGTCCCCCCGGGAGCCGGGGGGACGGTTCTGACGTCTGACGTCTGTTGTCTGACGTCAGTTCCCGCATTTCTGCGAGGCGTTCGCGGAGGAACACCGCCTCGGTCTCGGCTTTCGCTGCACGCTCGCGGGCCTCTGCGAGTTGCTGTCCGGCCTCGTGGAGATTGCCCAGCTGGTTGAGCATCTTGTTCCACGCATCAATGGGGACAAGCATGGATCCTTCGGGGGTGTCGGACGTTGTATCTGTTTCGGCTGGAGGACGGGGCTCGCGGGCTCGCGCGCCCCCCTGGCTCGCAGACTCGCCCGTCCCCCCTGAAGGGGGGACGCTGGGTCGACGTGCCCTCCTGGCTCGCAGACTCGCCTGTCCCCCCTGACGGAAGGACGGTTGGTTCTCCTGAAGGCGGGGCGGCTAGGTCTCGGCCGAGTTCTTGGGCGCGGTGTTTCACCGAGCCGAGTTCGACCATGCGGAGAGTTAGTTCTCCGTCGGATTCGAGATACGAGTTGATTGCATCCTTGCGGACCCATTTGCGCAGCGTGTTCGCTGGAATGCCGGTGGCATCCTCGGCTTCCTTGAGCGTTACGAACGTCCCGGATCCGGGTTCATACGTCTGACGTTTGCCCGTCGGGCGTGGCGGTTTCGATCGCTTCTGCGGAGTCGACCGCATTGCCTCGGTTTCCCATCGGGTTGTTGCATCCATGTTGAGGTCATCCTATCGGGGACGGGTCACCCTTGGAGAGGCCGCCCCCTCTAGAATGTCGGAAGGAGGCGACCGAACTGTGACCGCGCGAGATCCCAATATCGAAGCTGATGTTCGTGCGATCGTTGGCAAGATCGTGGATGGCCTCGCTGGCGGCACCCCGAACGGGAAACCCCAAGCCACCGCAGCAGCCAACGATGCAGACATTGTGACGATCGCGATCGGCGGGGACCACGGTGGGTTCGCACTGAAGGAGAAGCTCGCCTTTCGACTCCGCGAACAGGGGTTCGCTGTCGAGGATTGCGGAACGGATTCCACCGAAGCAGTTGACTATCCAGATATCGCAGCCGTCGTTGCTGGAAGGGTTGCCTCGCATGCAAGCCAGGTCGGCATCATCATCGACGGGGCGGGTATTGGTTCGGCAATGGCAGCGAACAAGATCCGGGGGGTGCGAGCAGCCCTCTGCTACGACGTGTCCACCGCCCGCAATGCCAGGGAGCACAATCACGCGAACGTCCTGACACTCGGCGCTGGGTTGATCGGCGACGCACTCGCATGGCAGATAACCCAGGAGTTCCTTGCCACCTCGTACGGTGATGGCAGGCATGCCCGTAGAGTCGGAAAGATCGATGACCTCGAACGGTCGTCGGCGGAGGGCTCATGACAGACGTGGCGAGAGAAGAACTGATTGAGATCGTCACGCGCGAAGTCCTCACAGCGCTTGCCGAACGCTCAGATATCTGTGCCAACCCCGAGCAACTCCGGAAAGTCGTCGAGCACGGTGCTGACCGCGTGTCCTTTCACGGCATGGCTGAAGATGTTCCCCTCGATCTGGCCAAGTACATCGATCACACGCTTCTGCGTCCCGACGCAACCGCAACTGAGATCGACACGATGTGCGACGAAGCAATGGAGTACGGGTTCGCGTCCGTATGTATCAACCCGACATGGGTCAAACGTGCAGCAGAACGACTGCGGGGCTCAGACGTGAAAGTCTGCACCGTCATTGGTTTCCCCCTTGGAGCAACACCCCCAGAAATAAAGGCCATGGAGGCACGGCGCGCCCTACGCGACGGAGCCCGTGAGGTCGACATGGTCATCAACGTCGGGGCCCTCAAGTCCGGCGACACAGCCCTCGTGCTCGCTGACATCGAAAAGGTTGTTGACGCTGCACACGAAGGCGGGGCAATTGCCAAGGTCATCATTGAGACATCGCTCCTCACCGATGAGGAGAAGGTTGTCGCCTCGGCTCTTGCGAGCAAGGGGCGGGCCGACTTCGTGAAGACATCGACCGGTTTCACGGGGGCAGGGGCGACCGTGTATGACGTTGCATTGATGCGTGAGACTGTTGGCCCGAACATGGGGATCAAGGCAAGTGGTGGTGTGAGAACACATGAGGATGCTGAGGACATGATCGCCGCGGGTGCGACGAGAATCGGCGCCTCGGCAGGAATCCAGATCGTGAGTTGGAATGAAGGAGATGGTGATGGCGAGCGGTATTGAACTGCGGTCGTATGCGTTCCTCGACAGTCTGCAGCCGCAGTACGCAGCGTTCCTGGGCACGACCGCCCAGGGATTCCTGCCGCTTGCAGGAGAGGCCGTCCTATTTGTCGAGGTTGCACCGGGTATAGAGATCAACCGGCTCACCGATGTCGCCTTGAAGGCGACGAGTGTCAAGCCCGGCATGCAGATCATCGAGCGAGTCTTCGGACTGCTCGAGGTGCATTCCCCGGATCAGTCCGAGACCCGTGCAGCCGGAGAAGCGATCCTCGAATCCCTCGAGCTCACCGAGACCGACCGGCTCAAGCCAGTTGTCCACACGAGCCAGATCATCAGGCGGATCGATGACCATCATGCACAGCTGATCAACAGGACCCGCCATGGCCAGATGATCATCCCCGGCCAGACGCTGTACGTGCTTGAGTGTGCACCGGCGGCCTATGCCGCTCTTGCTGCGAACGAGGCAGAGAAAGCTGCGAACATCAACGTCCTCGAGGTTCGTGCGTTCGGCGCAGTCGGACGGATCTATCTCGGAGGCGAGGAGCAGGACATCGAGGTCGGGTGGCGTGCAGCGGTTGCATCGCTTGAGGGCATCGATGGAAGATCAACGTAGGAACAAACGAAACACGGAACCACAGGAGGATCCATGTCCGATGCATTGGGAATGATCGAATGCCGCAGCTTCGCGGCGATGGTTGAGGCAGCCGATGCCATGGTCAAGGCGGCCAAGGTCGAACTTGTCAGCTATGAGGAAACCGGTGGCGGCTATGTGACCGCCATCATCCGAGGCGATGTCGCCGCAGTGAAAGCAGCGGTTGATGCAGGCGTTCGCAGCGGTGAGAAGGTTGGCGAAGTGATCGCAACTCACGTCATTGCGCGTCCACATGTCAACCTCGACCTCACCCTGCCACTTGGAAGGGCCGATGCGGCACGCGACGCTGTCAGTTGATCAAGGAACCACGACCCACCACTTGAAACGAAGGGAGCAGGCGTGAATCTCGGGAGAGTCACCGGCACGCTTGTTGCGTCGCGTAAGGAACCACTGCTTGAAGGTCTCGCCATGCTGGTTGTCCGCCAACTTGACGAAGCTGGGGAGCCCAAGGGTGGCTACGTCATCGCCGTTGACAGTGTCGGGGCCGGAGTGGGTGAAGTCGTGCTGTACGCAAGCGGAAGCTCAGCTCGCCAGACAGCGGTGACCAAGGACAAGCCATGCGACGCCGTGATCATGGCGATCGTTGACCAGTGGGATGTCGACGGTGAAACCGTGTACGTGAAATGACCGGATGACCTGATATGGCGAACCTCACAGACGCCGAGATCCAAGCAATCATTTCGCGGGTGAAAGAGCGCGTCGCGCACGGCGACATCGAAGGGAAGACGGGATCGGCGATCCTTGCTGCCGAAGCGGTCGCCGCCGCATCCGAACACCTTGGCGACGGCGTGTTTGCGACCATCGACGAAGCGGTCGCAGCAGCCAAGCGCGCATTTGGCATGTATGCATCGTCTGGCCTCGATGCACGCAAGAAAATCATCGAGGCGATCAGGGTGTCGATGCGTGCAAACAACGAGCGCCTTGCCTACATGGCCAGACAGGAAACCGGCCTTGGAAGGGCGGACGACAAGGTACTCAAGAACCATCTGGTGATCGAACGTACTCCCGGACCCGAAGATCTTGAACCCACCGTCGTGACGGGTGACCGAGGCATGATGGTCACCGAATATGCCCCGTATGGCGTCATAGGAGCGATCACACCGTCGACCAATCCGACATCGACGATCATCAACAACTCGATCGCAATCCTCTCCGCAGGGAACGCCGTGGTGTTCAACGTCCATCCGAGCGCCAAGAACGTCTCTGTGGAAAACGTCAAGCTCATCAACCGGGCAGTCGTCTCCGCGGGTGGCCCACCAAACCTTGTCACGTGCGTCGCTGTGCCCACACTGGAATCAGCCCAGGCGCTGATGCAACATCCCGATGTGCGGGTGCTGCTGGTGACGGGCGGTCCGGGTGTTGTCAAAGAGGCCCTGAGAACACCGAAGAAGGCGATTACCGCTGGACCAGGCAACCCACCAGCGGTGGTCGACCAAACCGCAGACATCGCCAAGGCTGCCAAGGCCATCGTCGACGGTGCATCGTTCGACAACAACATCATTTGCGTCGACGAAAAGACAACGATTGTTGTTGACACCGTTGCAGATCGCCTTGTGCAGCACATGACCGCCGTGGGTGCCTACCGGCTCAAGGAGCACGAGCTCAAGCGTCTTGAACGGGTCATCTTCAAGGAGATGGGACCTCCGAACAAACCTGGCGTCATCGACGGTAGGTTCGTCGGCAAGGACGCCTCCGTGATCCTCAATGAGATCGGTGTATCCGTACCGTCGGAGGTGAAGCTCGTCATCGCTGAGGTATCGGCTGAACACAGTCTCGTGTGGACCGAACAGATGATGCCGGTGATGCCGATCGTGCGCGTCAAGGATGTCGATACCGCCATTGATTTGGCAGTTCGCTCAGAACACGGTTTCCGCCACACGGCGTCCATCCATTCGACGAACGTCGACACCATCACACGCATGGCGCGTGCGATGAACTGTTCGATCTTTGTTGCAAACGGATCCAACATTGCTGGGCTCGGCTCAGATGGCGAGGGGTACACGAGCTTCTCGATCGCAAGTCCTACCGGGGAGGGTCTGACCAAACCGCGGACCTTCTCTCGTGAGCGACGTGTCTCTGTGATCGGGGCGTTGCGCATTGTCTGATCCACACCGCTCGTCGCCAGCCATTGGGCTGTGGGAGTTCGATTCCATTGCAGAGGGCATCTCGGTTGCTGATGCCATAGCGAAGAATGCGCCGGTTGCGATGATCACAACCGGAACGACCCATCCCGGTAAGTACATAGTGCTCGTCGCGGGCGACACGGGATCGGTGCTGGTAGCGCTCGATGTCGTTTCAGATGCCGAACCAGCCACGTTGGTCGATCACATCTTCCTCCCGGACATCGACCGAGTGGTAGCCGATGCTGTCATCGCCGGATCGTTCGCTTCGCCATCGACCGGCGATGCCGTCGGGATCGTCGAAACGACATCGGTTGCGGCAGCGATCGAAGGTGCAGATGCGGCGGTCAAGGATTCCGGCGTGAAGCTTGCCGTGCTCCGACTGGCTGACGGACTCGGAGGGAAGGCCTTCTTCATCGTTGATGGATCCATTGAGGACGTTTTCTCGAGCGTCGCCGCTGCGTCTGATTGCTGCGGACCGAGGCTCGTCGGGTCGACGGTTATTCCACAGCTGACCGATGAGATCCGTGCCGACCTTGCCTCGTCCTCGATGTTTCGGTCAACCGTCACGGGAGAGGAGACCACGCCGTGAAGCTTGGGCGCGTGCGCGGTTCGGTCGTCGCCACGGTTCGAGACCCTGCAATGGAAGGCATGAAGCTGTTGGTTGTACAGCCGCTTGACGCATCCCAAGCACCGACCGGTGCGTGTGTGGTGGCTGCCGATGCCGTGCACCAGGCGGGACCTGGCGATCTCGTGTACTTCGTTGCGTCCCGAGAAGCTGCTGAAGCGATGCAGCCCCGTTTTGTTCCCGTCGATCACGCAATCGTCGGGATCGTCGACGCCGTGGATGTTTCAGCGTGAAAGTCGGTCAGGTCATTGGGACGGTCACGTCGACGATCAACCACCCGTTCTTCGATGGGGAGCGGTTACTGATCTGTGATCTCATCGATGGGTCGGACTCGACGGGGGACTACCTGATCTGTACGAACAGAGTCGATGCCGGAACGGGCGACACGGTACTGATTCTCGATGAGGGCACATCGGCTCGCCAGATGTACGGCACCGACACGGGCCCGATCAGATCCGTCGTCGTCGGAATCGTCGACGAAGTTGACGAGAGCGCCTAGAGCAGGCTCGCTGCTCCTTCATCGAGCAACCAGCGGGCCTCGCCGCGTGGGGCAACACCGGATGCCGGATATCGATCTCCGTTGGCGATGTGCTTGACCATCTCGGCCTTGTTTTCGCCGGTGACGACAAAGACCACGGTGTCTCCGGAGTTCAGGAGTGAGTAGGTCGCTGTCAGTCGCCATGCGTCTTGGGCGTCGACCCAGTTTGCGACGTACAGCCGGTCGTCGATGGTGAGTGCCTCGGTGTCCGGGAACAGCGAAGCAGTGTGTCCGTCAGGACCCATTCCAAGCATCACGACCGAATGGCGATTGCCTCCGATACCGAACGTCTTGAGCGTGTGCTCGAATGCCAATGCAGCGGCTCGCGGATCTTTGGCGCTCGTGTCTGGTGCAAGAAACGAAACGCCGGTTGCATCGACAAGGGTTTCGCGGGCCATGCGTTGGTTGCTGTCCTGATGATCACGCGGCACCCAGCGCTCGTCGGTCATCCATGCGGTGACTCGTTGCCATGCAATGTCGCGTGTGGCGAGGCTCCGATGCACCAGCGGTGGCGTCGACCCGCCAGCCAACCCAAGACTGAGCTCAGGCTCCGCAGCAATCGCCTCCTCAACAAGGTCTGCAGCTGCACGCGCCACTTCCTCAATCGTGGGATACACCTCGATGTTCATAGCGCAAACGGTAACCGACACCCCCTGGTTTGCTTCGCTCACCCGTCCCCCCTGAAGGGGGGACACGGGCTGCCGTATGCTCTGTCCCCATGCTTCGTACGCTCAAGATCAAGACCCCGCTCGGGCCGGTCACCGGAAAACTCGCAAGGCCACAAACGCCGAGGGCGACAGGATTCGTCCTCGCGCACGGAGCTGGCGCTGGTCAAACACATGCGTGGATGGTTGCTATGCGCGACCGGTTGACCGCACTCGGGTTTCCGACGCTGACGTTCAACTATCTCTATACCGAGGCAGGTAGGAACGCTCCGGACCGTTTGCCGAAACTGATCGAGGTGCATACCGCCGCTGCCAATCGGCTCGCGACCTACACGGAGGACGTCGTTCTTGCTGGCAAGTCCATGGGAGGCAGGGTCGGCGGGCATGTCGTGGCAGATGCGGGATTCCCAGCGGCGGGCCTCGTCTATTTCGGCTATCCGGTCGTTGCCATGGGCAAGTCGATTCCCCGAGACACGGATCATCTTGAGGCGATCACGGCTCCCCAACTGTTCATCTCAGGGACCCGGGATCCGATGGGACCACCGGACCTGGTCGAGGAGGTTGCCGCATCGGCCCCGAACGGCTCGTTCTCACCCATTGAGGGCGGCGACCATTCGCTGGTACCGCTCAAGTCAACAGGGAGAACCGTTGAAGACTCCCTTGATCTCGCATGTGCAGCTGTTGACGCGTGGTGGACCTCGGAGATCGACAAGTAGCCAATCCACGATCGGATGCTCAGAGAATCGAGATCTCGTCTCGGTGCCCGAACCCCTGTGTGTTGTCCGTGAAGAAGCAGCGATCCGCTATCAGCTCGTACCACTCCACCCGTTCGAGGGCGGCCCGTATCGGTGCGTCTGCCTGATCGGATCGGATCATCGGGAACTTCGCTTCGTATCGTGTGAGGGCATCTGACTTCCGTGCTCCGATGAGTTCTTGGACGACTCCCTCAATCTGAATTCCCCGTATCTCGGACCAGAGGCGATAGTCCTCGTGAATGGTCGCAGCACATCGGGGGTATTCCGCGAGATTTCGGGCATGGCGACTCCTCGGTGATGACAAGAATTCGAGGGTGAGCCCATCGTTGGAATAGAAGACAGCCGATGCCCACGGGCCGTCAGGACCGATGGTTGCCAACGTTGCAACATTGTGGTTTCTCAGGTACGCAAGAACGTCGTTGCGCCGATCCGACATTCGACGTCCCCTTTCGCAGTGAGTAGGTTTACGTCTTCAGCGTACTTCGATATCACCGTGTGGTGGAGGTGAGGAAAGTGGGAAGGTCGACATGAATCGCCTTGTCGTGGGGATCGCCGGCGCCAGCGGAGCGGTGTACGGCATACGTATTCTCGAGGTACTGCGAGACGTGCCTGACGTTGAGACGCACCTTGTTCTCAGTGGCGGGGCTCGGCGCACGATCGAACTCGAAACCGATTTCGATCCAGCCGAAGTCGAGGGCCTTGCAGACGAGGTTCACGAACTTGGCAATGTGGCTGCCGCGATCTCATCCGGCTCGTTTCGCACGATGGGAATGGTTGTTGCGCCGTGTTCGATGAAGACCCTCTCGGGGATCGCCAATTCATATAGCGACAACCTCCTCCTCAGGGCTGCGGATGTGACCCTCAAGGAACGACGACGATTGGTGCTGCTTCCTCGAGAAACACCCCTCCACCTCGGGCATGCGAAGCTGCTTGTGCGCGCCATCGAGATCGGAGCGGTTGTGATGCCACCCGTGCCTGCCCTCTATCACCGACCCACCTCGGTTGCGGAGATCATCGACCACACGACCAGCCGCGTCCTCGACCTCTTCGGCATCGACAACAACCTCGTCCAACGCTGGGGTGGCGGCTGATTTCAGGAGACAGCCTGGGTTCTGTTTGACGTCCGAGGACGCGCGCGTTACGGTTCTGTATCAAGAAATAGGTTCTATGACGCGAACTGCTCAGATATTGTGGGTCATCTGCATCACAATCTGTCCCAACGGACAGCAAACGTGACGGCGGACACGAGGTACATCCTCAAATTCGAGGAATGTCATGACGACTGTGTCGCTCTCGTCGGGGGCAAGAGCACGGGTCTCGGAAGCATGATTCGCGCGGGAGTACCCGTCCCACCCGGATTCGCCGTTACGACGCACGCATACCGCGCGATGCTCGGCGACGGAGGACTGGAACGAGAGATCGCTCGGATTCTCGAAGGTGCCGACTCCGACGACGTCGACGGACTCAACGCCATCAGCGATGAAATTGAATCGAAGATCATCGAGAGGCCGATGCCCCCCGCTGTTGAAGCAGGAATCCGAGCCGGGTATGAGGAGCTTGTTGTGTTGTGCTCGGGTCCGAGCGGTTCGGATTCCGAGAGCGACAACCTTCCCGTAGCCGTGCGCTCGAGCGCCACGGCAGAGGATCTTCCAGGAGCGAGCTTTGCTGGTCAGCAAGACACCTTCTTGTGGGTCGTGGGGATCGATGATGTCCTGACCCACGTCAAGCGCTGTTGGGCAAGTCTGTACACCGCCAGGGCGATCGCGTACCGGATGGAGCGGGGGTTCGCCCATGAGAAGGTCTACATGAGCGTGTGTATCCAGAAGATGGTCAACGCACGCTCTGCTGGTGTCATGTTCACGCTCAACCCGATCAACGGCGATCGCTCGAAGGTCGCCATCGATGCGAGTTGGGGGCTCGGCGAATCCGTGGCATCTGGCGAGGTGACGCCTGACAACTACCTTGTCGACAAGATCGCCATGAAGATCGCGCGACGGACGGTGTCGTCAAAAATGATCGAGTATCGCGCGATTCCAAGCGAGCGACGAGTTGCAAAGACCGAGGTACCAGACGATCGTCGCGACGTCCCCTGTCTTTCTGACGACGAAATCATCGCCCTCAGCCGTGTGGCGCGCAGTGTCGAAGGACACCATCAGCGCCCCCAGGATCTCGAGTGGGCGATCGACACCGATCTGGAACCACCCAACAATGTTCTCCTTCTCCAGAGTCGGCCTGAGACGGTGTGGAGCGACCAGGACAGGGTGCAGGTGTCGGAGTCGAACCGCTCAACCCTGGACTTCATCGTTGCGAACCTTCGCACCGGAGTGAGGCTGCGACCGATTGATTCGGATCCCGCCGAGAGCGGCGGTGTCCACTGACGGAGGAGTGCAAAGCCCGCGCCGAAACCCGAAAAGAACACACTACGAACGTGAACGCCAACTACCAGATGGGGAGGAAGACACATGACCGACACACGATTCCCAAGTCCATTCGAGGTTCCCACACCAGAGGGTTGTGAGGGCTGGGAGGATCTGTACCCGTACTACTACCTGTTCAGTGAGGAGCGCAGGGAGCTCGAAGAGTCGAAGTTCTGGTTCTTTGACGGCATGCATCATCCTGATGTTCTCTATCCGTTCGATACGATCACTTCCGAGAGCTGGTGGGTTGCGCTCGGTGAGATGAACAGCAGGGTCTACATCGTGCCACCTGCCCTTGGCATCGACCATCGGGTGCTCAACGGTCGTCTCTACATCAGCGCGAACGCCATCACGGACGAGGAAGTCGTTGGCGCCCGTGTCGCGCACTTCATGGAGCGAGCCGGTTACTACTACCAGAACTGGGATGAGCTCTACGCAAAATGGCAGGACAAGGCGCGCGAAACGATCGAGGAATTGAAGGCGGTTGAGGTCAAGCCTCTCCCTGAGATGGAGGACCTCGAGGTCGTGCGTTCGGGCCGCGGATTGACGTCGGCATACGATCTCCTGGTTGCATACAACCGCGTCGTCGAGAACATGCACAAGATCTGGCATCTCCACTTCGAGTTCTTGAACCTCGGGTACGCCGCCTACCTGACATACTTCGGGTTCTGCAAGCAGCTCTTCCCTGATATACCTGATCAGGTCGTGGCTCAAATGGTCGCAGGGATCGACGTACTTCTGTTCCGGCCCGACGCTGAGCTGAAGAAGCTCGCAGCCAAGGCGGTCGAGTTGGGTGTTGGCGATGCGATCAAGAACGGAGCCGATCCAGAAGCAGTGATTGCTGCGCTCGAACAATCGGACGCGGGTCAACGCTGGATCGCGGCGCTTGAGAAGGCCAAGGATCCTTGGTTCTACTTCTCGACCGGTTCGGGGTTCTACCACCACCACAAGACCTGGATCAATGACCAAACATTCCCCTTTGCTGGGATCGCGGACTACATCCGAAAGATCGAGGCTGGCGAGAGTATTGAACGCCCGCTGGACGAGGTGATTGCGGAGCGGGATCGACTCTCCACCGAGTACGCGGCACTCCTCGATGGCGATGATCTCAAGAACTTCAACGAGCAGCTTGGCCTTGCGCGTACGGTGTTCCCATTCATTGAAGACCACAACTTCTATGTCGAGCACTGGCATCACGCGGTGTTCTGGAACAAGATGCGCGAGTTCGGGCAGATCTTTGTCGACGCTGGCTTCTTTGAAGAAGTCGACGACATGTTCTACCTCCACCGTTTCGAGGTCGAGGCTGCCCTGTACGACCTGATTGCGTCTTGGGGTGTTGGGACGCCGGCGCGGGGTCCCGCCTACTGGCCCAAGGAGGTTGCAAGGCGCACGGAGCTGTTCGCAAAGCTCTCCGAATGGTCGCCACTCCCTGCACTTGGAGAACCGCCAGAGGTTGTCACCGAGCCCTTCACCATCATGCTGTGGGGTATCACGACCGATTCCGTCAAGAATTGGCTTGGAATCGACGCAGCCGAAGATGCCGACTACGACCTGTCCGGCTTTGCAGGTTCCCCCGGCACGGTAGAGGGCGTTGCGAGGGTGATCTTGAACGCCGACGGACTCGCCGACATACAGGACGGAGAGATCCTCGTTTGCCCAATCACAAATCCGAGTTGGGGCCCGGTGTTCTCCAAGATCGCCGCAGCCGTAACCGATATTGGGGGGATGATGTCCCATGCTTCGATCGTGTGCCGTGAATATGGCGTACCGGCCGTCGTCGGGACAGGCTTTGCGACCCAGCGAATCAAGACCGGGCAAAGGCTGCTTGTCAATGGCACCGAAGGGACGGTGAAGTTCCTTGATTGAGGCCCGGGATCCTCGTCGTTTGACGTAGCGGTGACGATGGGTTACGGTTCTCTGACAAGAACAAGGTTCTATGACGCGAACTCATCACATCATCTGGTCAACCTGCACCATGGTTCACCGTCGGAAACGAGGGCACCAGCTGTGGTAGCGACGGTATCTGCCGTGGAGCGGGGGATCCAGATCCTCCGCTCCTTCGAGCTCCAGGACGAGTACAGCCTCACTGAGCTGGTCGGGTTGCTCTCCTTGAACAAGAGCACGGCCTTTGGGATCCTCCAAACACTGACCGATCACCGGTTTCTGATTCGGGACGAGCACACCCTCCGATACCAGTTGGGCCCAGCGCTGATCCGTCTCGGCTATCTCGCACACGAGCAGACCGATGTGCGGCGCATTGCAGCGCCGTACATGGACACGCTCGTCAAGGAGCTGCGTAAGTCGGTACTGCTCGGTACGTTCCACCAGGATCAACTCACCGTGATCGACAAGGTAGATCCCGTGGGAAGCTTGCACGTGTCCGCCGCTATCGGTCAGCGAATCCCGTTCTCCGCTGGATCGTTTGGACGAGTGTTTCTTGCATGGCTCCCGGAGGAGCATGTCGATGACCTCATTGCCACACACGGTCTCCAGGCGTTCACGCCAGGGTCGATCACCGATCCGGAGGAATACAAGGCGCAGCTGGCCCTGGTGCGCGAGCGTGGCTACGCGGTCGATGACACCGAGGAGTATCTCCTTGGTGTACGGGCCGTTTCCGTTCCGCTCATGGGCCTTGATGGGGTGGTTGCCGCCCTCACGGTTGTCGGGTTCACGTCGCGCAGTGGCGATCAACCCGGCGAACAAGCCATAAAGGCAGCAATGGCCGCAGCCAAAGAGATCTCGGCGCGACTCGGTGCCGAGGAGTTCGAACCAGACGATCCGGAGGTAGGGAGCCGATGATCGAAACCAAGCGAATAGCGGCACCTGCCGTACATGATCAAAACCAGAAGGAGATACACCATGCCATTTGACGACCTGCGATCCTACATCAAGCGACTTGATGAGGAGGGACAGCTTCACGAGATCGATCGTGAGGTTGACTGGAACCTTGAACTGAGCCATGTCGCCAAATTGAATGAGGAACGCCAAGGTGGTGGCTCCGCGTTGCTGTTCAACAACGTCAAGGACTATCCGGGCAAGCGCGTGTTTACAAGCGCCATGACGGCTCGTGAGCGGTTGGCAATTGCACTTGACATGTCCCAGGACACGAGCCTGATGAACCTTTCCCAAGAATGGGTCGATCGTATCCACGGGAATCTGGTGCCACCAAAAGTGCTCGATACGGGTCCAACGAAGGAAAACATCCTTCTGGGGGACGATGCCGACATTCTCAAGATCCCATCACCTTGGTTCTATCCCGGAGACGGTGGGCGCTATTTTGGAACGGCCGGGTACCTCATCACAAGGAACCTCAAGACGGGGCGACTGAACCTCGGCACCTATCGTGCAATGGTTGGCGACAGCCAAGAACTGTGCATCTACATGATCAAGGCCAAAGACGGCGAGATCGATTTCCGCGACTATCAGGAAGCCGGGATTCCGATGCCGGTCGCCTATGTGTCGGGGGCTGACCCAACCTTGTTCTTGTGCGGGAGCACCCTGTTCGGTCTGGAGGAAAGCGAATACGACGTTGCCGGTGCGCTCCGTGGAGCGCCTGTCGAGGTCGTCAAGGCCGAGACCTCGGATCTGCTGGTGCCTGCGAGCGCCGAGTGGGTCGTTGAGGGCGAGATCGTCCCAGGCGAGACCCGATCTGAGGGACCGTTCGGTGAGTACACGGGCCACTACTCCGGCAAGGGAGATGAGGAGCAGTACTTCATCCGCGTGAAGGCCATCACCCACCGCAACGACCCGATTCTGTGGTCAACGACGGTTGGGCGACCAACCACCGACACCCACATGGTCATGAGCGTCAACCGGACAGCGTCGCTGTGGAATGACCTTCGCCGTATGCAGATCCCCGGTATTACCGGAGTCTATGGGCCACCTGCCTCGGCTGGTCGGATGCTTGCCATCATCTCGATGAAACCGATGTATCACGGCCATTCCACTCAGGTAGGGCTCGGAGCGTTCGCCTCCACCACTGGGAACTATGGACTCAAGACGGTGATTCTTGTGGACGACGACATCGATATCGAGAACATGGATCAGGTCATGTATGCCCTGAGTTTCAAGTATCAGCCCGAATTCGGCACGCAGATACTTCGCAGGGGTCGGTCGACTCCGCTTGATCCGTCGCTCCCTCGTTCGGATCGGTTCATGACCTCGCGGGTCATCATCGACTGTACGACGCCGTACGAGTGGGGAGACGAGGATCGCCCGGCGAGGATCTTCCTCGACGAAGACATGGCGGCCCATGTCAAGGAGAACTGGAGCGAGTACTTCGGATGAGCCCCTCTCCCGAGGAGCGGGGAGCCTCCGTTGCAAGCCGACCCGTCGAGGGCATCATCTTCGACATTGACGGCACGGTCGCGAGAGGGCGCCAGGTTCTCCCTGGCGTCCTCGATACTCTCGCTGAACTCCGCAACCGCGATATACGGTTTGCGTTCTTCACCAATGACAATTCCAAGACGATCGGGACGTGGGTGGAACGGCTCGGTGATATGGGGATCGACGCGAAAGCCGATGAAGTCGTGACCTCGGCACTCGTGGCCGCTGAGGTGATGGTGGAGCTGCACCCGACGAGTCGGATCCTTGGTGTTGGTGACGCCGGGCTCATCGAAGCATTGGAGACGAGAAATCTCGATCTGGTCTCGTACGAATCGGAGGACCATGTTGATGCGGTCATGATGGGGAGGGATTCAGGTTTTGATGCTCGGCGCCTTGATCTGGTGTGCCAGGCAATCTGGAATGGCGCCGAGTTTTTCGCAACGAATTACGACCCAAGGCTGCCGATCGCTGGCGGCTTCATGCCCGGAACAGGAGCGATGGTCAAGGCGGTCGCGTACGCCACCGGTTGCGAACCAGTGGTGACTGGGAAGCCATCACCGTGGTCAGGTCGGATGGCGATGCGCCTCTTGGGGGTTGCTCCTGAGAGTGGAATGGTCGTTGGGGATCAGCTGACAACCGATATCGCAATGGGCCGGAATGCTGGCATGCGCACGGTTCTTGTTCTGACCGGTACTGACGGTACCGAAGCAGTCGAGGAGGCTCCTGCACACGAACGACCCAGCGAGGTACTCGGTGGTGTCAAAGACTTGATCCCATGGCTAGACCGAAAGGTCTAGCCCCTTGACCGACAGGTCTAGGACGATCTAACCAACAGGCGGAGCGATGTACTCGCCGGACACGACGCGTCCTTCGATCGTGCGAAGCATCCAGATGCTTCCCTTTGCCCACTTCATGGGACCATTCATGGGAACACCAGCTTCGAAGAGCTGTCTGATGAGGTCGCCGATGACATCGCTGTGGGTGCACAGCACAGCTGCCTCCTGCTGGAGATCATGAATGAGTCCAACGGTGCGATCTGGGTGTGACCCTTCGATCAGCGCAACTTCGCGCTCGATGGGGATTCCAAGGCGTTCTGCTAGCGGTTGGACGGTTTCGACGCATCGGGTGAAGTTGGACGATCCGATCCGAGTGATGGGGTGGTCCATGAGCAGCGTACGAATCGCCTCCCGCTGTTGCTCACCGGTCTTGTCAAGGTTGCGCTTCGCGTCATCCGGGTCGAACGTATCTCGTGATCCTGCCGATGCGTGGCGGACGAGGTGGATCGTGCCAGCGGACCGCTCGAGCTGCATGTCGTTGGCTCGATCAAGGACGGCCTTGTCGTTCTTGTAGGTCAGCTTCTTGACGGCTTTGTCGAACGGGAGCCACTTGATCTTGTCAACTTCGCTGTTGGGTTTGAATGAACCGCTGCGAGGCTTCACGAGCCACCACTTGACGACCTTGGGGTTGTCAGCCTTGGTGAAATAGCCGACTGATCCGACGGGTCGTGGCTTCTTCACCGAAATCCCTGTTTCCTCCTCGGCCTCTCGAAGGGCAGCGTCGAGAAAGGTTTCACCCTTGTTGAGTTTTCCCTTCGGAAGGGACCAGTCGTCATAGCGGGGGCGATGGACGACGAGGTATTCAGGGTCACCGTCATCGCCAACGCGGGCAACCACACAGCCTGCCGCCCAGATGGATTCGTTCGGTGGAATCGGGTGGTTGATCACAGAACCTGTGGAGCCAATGGATCGAGCTGTGACCCCGCAACGGTCAATTCCCGGAGTGTTGCGTGCGTATCGATGCCGGCCGAGGTCGGCACTTTCGACCATTCCGACCCCTGGAGCTCCCATGCGAGCGAGTCGTCGCCCATCTCAATCTCGATGATTCTGCCGAGTCGTTCGACAAGTCTGGGCTCGGAGACGTTCACCAGGATCTCAACTCTTCCATCGAGGTTCCGAGTCATCATGTCAGCTGAGCCGATGTAGTAAACGGCGGTTCCTCGTTCGGGATCGCCGAATCTGTAGATCCTGCTGTGCTCGAGGAAACGTCCGATGAGCGAGCGGACGGTGATCGTTTCGGAGAGTCCGGGAACCCCCGCCATGACCGAGCAGTTGCCTCGGATGATGAGATCGATCTTGCATCCCATCCGGGAGGCTGTGTAGAGCTCATCGATGATTTCGGTATCAACGAGATGGTTGATCTTCCACAGGATGCGACCGTCCGCGCCAAGATCAGCCTGCTGTCTGATCCGTTCGATGATGCCAGAGCGCAGTGTGTGCGGCGCCACAAGGATCTTGCTGTATCCAACGGGTCGTGCGTGGCCGGTGAGCAGGTTGAACAGCTCGGAAAGGTCTGAACCCACCGCGGGGTCGGCGGTAAAGAATGCGAGATCTTCGTACAGCCTCGCAGTTTTCGGGTTGTAGTTGCCCGTGCCGATGTGTGAATAGCGTGTGATACCACCGTGCTCCTTGCGAACCACAAGGAGTGCCTTGGAATGGGTCTTCAATCCATAGACGCCATACACGACGTGGACTCCCGCCGCCTCAAGCATCTTCGCCCAGTTGATGTTCGCGGCTTCATCGAAACGAGCCTTCAGCTCGACGAGAACCACGACCTGCTTCCCTGCTTCGGCTGCAGTCATCAGCGTTCTGACAATTGCCCGCTCACCACCGATCGCAGGGTCGTCTGCCATCGACGTGCGATACAACGTCTGTTTGATCGCGAGCACATTTGGATCTGAAGCAGCCTGGGAAAGGAATGCAGCAGTGGAAGTGGCAAAGGATTCGTATGGGTGGTGGACCAGGATGTCACCCTTGCGTATCTGTGCGAAGATGTCCGGCGATCGGCCTTCAACCTCGGCAAGCGCTGGCTGCGTCACCGGTTGCCATGGTTCCTCCTTGAGGTCATGGCGATCAAGACCGTAGAGCTCCCACAGGCTGGCGAGACCCAACGGTGCCTCGCGAACATGGACGGACGCCGGTTCAAGTTGAAGACCGTTGAGCAGCATCGTCATGACGGATGCTGAGGTTCCGGATTCGACCTCGAGGCGAACCGCCTGGGCAGCACGCTGTCGGTATCTCAGTACGGACTCCATCGCTGCGAGAAGGTCATCTGCCTCTTCCTCTTCGACCGCGATGTCGGCTGAGCGCGTCACGCGGAATGCTGACCAACCCAGGACTTCAAGACCACCAAAGAGGCGAGACAGGTGGGTTCCGATCACCTGTTCGATTGGCAGGAATCGGTTGCCGTCCTCCAAAGCGATGAATCGGGCGACATTGGGAGGAATCTTCACACGCGCGAACTGGACCGATCCCTCACTGTTCGCCACGAGAACCGCGAGATTGAGTGAGAGGTTCGAGATGTACGGGAACGGGTGCGAGGGGTCCACGGCGAGCGGTGTCAGGATCGGAAATATCTGATCCTCAAATACCTGATCGAGATACAGACGATCATCAGCATCGAGCGATTCGATCGTTTCAATGTGGATGCCTTCGTCGCTGAGGAGCGGGACAAGCTCCTTCTGGAAGAGGCTGTCGATGCGACTCTGGAGATCGCTGGCTCGCTCAGTGATGGCGCTGAGTTGTTCCTGGGCCGTCAAGCCGTCTGGACTGCGGGCAGTGACACCGTTGCGGGCCTGCTCGGCGAGACCGGCGACCCGGACTTGAAAGAATTCGTCGAGGTTCGAAGACACGATTGCCACGAACTTGATTCGCTCAAGCAGCGGGAGATGCTGAGATTCGGCGAGGTGAAAGACGCGTTCTTGGAAATCGAGAAGGGAGATCTCCCGATTGACAAATCGCGGTGTTGTTGCTTCAGGCATTGTCGTCATCCCTTCCATGGTATCGGCTGACGCTGCCCATGCGACAAGGGATTCGCGTCAACAAGGCTGGGGCACAAGGATCGATCAGCCGCGGTTGCGGTCGAGCTCCACGACTTTGCGGAGTCTGCGGCTGTGTCGTTCCTCGCCGCTGAACTGCGCACCGATGTATGCATCCACGAGCTCTTTCGCAGTCGTCGTTCCGATGATGCGGGCTCCGAGCGCCAACACATTCATGTCGTCGTGTTCAACTGCCTGATGGGCCGTGTAGTGGTCGTGAGCGACAGCTGAACGGGCGCCGGTGATCTTGTTCGCGGCGATTGAGGCACCGGCACCGGAGCCACACACAATGATGCCACGCTCGGCCGATCCGTGGACAACCTCCCGAGCCACTGCGGCCGCGTAGTCCGGATAATCGACGGGTTCCGTTGAATCGGTTCCGAGATCGATGACTTCGTGACCCGCTGCGGACAGGTGTTCGGCCAATTCGTTCTTGAGGTCGAATCCGGCGTGGTCTGATCCGAGTGCGATCCGCACCTGTACTCCTTGATTGCCCGACGTGAGCGTAGCGTCGAATCGGGTAGGTGCCGCGGGGCGTAACCTCTCCGCATGAAGCTCGCCATCGTTGCCGTGTCTGTGCTTGCCGTGGTCGTGTCCGCGTGCTCATCGGGACCAGATGCTCCGCCAATAGCGGGTTCAGAGACGGTGTGCGCCGAAACGTTCTGCATCGATGTTCCCGATGGTTGGTCATACGAGGTCGGTGAGGGATATGTCTCCGCCCATCATGATGTAGCGCCGTCGAATACGTTTCTCACCGCGGGCGTCATCAACCTTGAAGCGATTGTCACCAACGCCGGGGGGAGTTGGCCGGCTCCGACATCAGAGGTCACTCGATCGTTTTGGACGCTGATCGAGAATGCAGGGGTCGGTACGTTCTCGCGCTCGCAGCGTGTTGTGGGAGGTGCAGAGCGTTCGTGGGGCAAGCACCAAGATGGTGCGATGTGGCATCTCTTGGTTCCGACGGGGGGTTCGAGCGGAATTGGGGTTGAGATGCGAGCGCCAAACGACTCATGGGAAGCACAGGCGGACTTCGTATTCGACTCGGTTGAGATCCGGCCGTAGGACAACGTCACTGCTGGTGACGCCGGATATCTCGGTTGTGCGCGTAACCTCGGTGCGATGTCTGATGCAATTGTTGTCACCGGCGGTTCGGTACTCGAGGGATCGATTCCGATCCTTGGAGCCAAGAATGCCGCCCTCAAGCACCTCGTGGGTGCATTGCTTGCGCCAGGTGAACACACGTTGCACAACGTGCCGCGAATCGTGGATGTTGAGATCATGGGTCGGGTGCTTGAGCATGTAGGAGCTCGCTGCGTCAGAGATGGAACGACGCTTCAGATCATCGTTCCCGAGAATCCGAACCCGGAAGCACCGCTTGAACTCGTTCGACAGATGCGTGCGTCGATACTCGTTCTCGGGGCGCTCCTGGCGCGCTGTGGAGAAGCCCGCGTTGCTCTCCCTGGGGGTGATGACTTTGGTGCGCGTCCCATCGACTTCCATGTGAAGGGACTCGAAGCGATGGGAGCACAGTTCGATCTGCGTCATGGAGTGCTCCACGCCTCCGCACCGGACGGTCTCCACGGAACCGACGTTTTCTTGGAGTTTCCTTCCGTAGGGGCGACCGAGAACCTTCTGCTCGCATCGGTCCTCGCTGAAGGGACGACGACGATCCGCAACGCGGCTCGTGAACCTGAGCTGACCGATCTGGCGGAGTTCCTGCGCAAGATGGGAGCGAAGATCGATGGCGCGGGAACGTCAACAATCGAGGTTTACGGCGTCACTGAACTCAGCCCTGCTGAGCACCGAACAATTCCGGACCGCCTTGAGGCTGGAACCTATCTTGTGGCGGGTGCGACCACGCGGGGAACCGTCACGGTCGAAGGCTGTGTGCCCGAACACCTGCGCATGGAGCTTGCGAAGCTTGAAGCAACGGGAGCAACGGTTTCGGTAACGGAGACATCGATCACCGTTACCGGTCCTGACCGTCCCGAAGCGGTGGACCTCGCAACCTTGCCCTACCCGGGGTTCCACACCGATATGCATCCCCAGATGGTTGTGTACCTATCGACCGCCAACGGAACTTCGATCGTCACCGAGAATATCTACGCCGGCCGCTTTCGTTACATCGGAGAGCTCAATCGGATGGGTGGGGACGTCCACGCTGAAGGCCAGCACGTCGTGGTCCGCGGTGTCGAAAGCCTCTCAGGCTGCGAGGTGGACGGTTGCGATATCCGCGCAGCAGCAGCGCTCACTATTGCGGCATTGCGCGCCGAAGGCTCAACCACAATTACCAACGTGAACCACATCGACCGCGGCTACGACAGCTTTGTCCCCAACCTCGTGTCATTGGGCGCCACAATCACCCGCACCTGACCACCGTTTTCGCGTACCCAGGGTATGAACCCACCGTGAGGGTGGGTGGTGGCCCAGAGAACGACCCCACCCGACACGCTTCGCTGATCGACCAGCGAGGAACAGTTTCGACTACAGCGGTGTTGGAAATTGTACGCGAGTGTGCGATACCATCACTTGATCGAGGAGCACATGACGGCAGAAGTAGAGGGAAGCATCATCACTATCGGCGGCGTTGCGGAACGTCCGGCGCTGAGTGGTGCCACAGATATTGACATCGACTTGCTCAACGACACGCTTGACTACCTCCGTCCCGCACTCCAAGCCGATGGCGGTGACGTCGTTCTAACAGGGGTCAACGGCGGAACCGTCAACCTCGAGCTTGTGGGGGCCTGTGGAGGTTGTCCGATCTCTGAGACAACGGTCACCGCTGGTATCGAACGCATACTCCGCGATCGCGTTCCTGGTGTTGTTGACGTTGTAGCAACCGGCTGACTGTCCCACTATCCGTTCTCCTGATATGCCCATCCGTCCGCGCCGAACCCGTTCTATGGGCTGTAACCCACCGTTTTTGGTGGGTTCATACCCTGGGTACGCGGAAATGGCCTAATGTCGGTTTGTGGAGACTGAAGGATTGATTGAAGCTGCGCAGGGGGGAGATCAACGGGCGATCGCTCGGTTGATCACCCATGTCGCAGACGGGGATGCGGTGGGTCGCCAAATCGTTGGCGAGCTGTACCTGCTTGGCGGCAACGCCAGGATCACGGGTGTCACCGGGGCGCCCGGTGCGGGCAAATCCACGCTTGTTTCGGGCCTCATCACCTCAATGCGATCAGGACCAGGACGTGTAGCCGTCATCGCTGTTGATCCGTCGAGTCCGTTCACGGGTGGCGCGATTCTCGGTGATCGGATTCGGATGGGGGAGCACGCTGACGATCCAAACGTCTTCATCCGGTCCGTCGCAAACCGAGGACACCTCGGCGGGATTGCAAGCTCGACTCCAGCCGTCATCGCAGCGCTCGACGGTCTTGGGTTCGACGAGATCGTGGTCGAAACGGTCGGCGTTGGTCAGTCAGAGGTTGAGATCGCGTCAGCATGCGACACGACCATTGTTGTCGTGAACCCCGGCTGGGGCGACGGGATTCAAACAGCGAAGGCAGGATTTCTCGAGATAGCTGACATCTTCGTCGTCAACAAGGCTGACCGACCGGAAACACCCACGACGATCAAGGACCTCGGTGCGATGCTCGATATCGGCCCCGCCACGGTGTGGCGGCCACCGGTCGTTGCCACGATCGCGACGGAGCGATCGGGGATTGATGGCCTGTGGCGGTCAATCAACGAACACAGGGACCATCTTGCAACCGAAAATCAGATGGACCAGGTGCGCAGCAACCGGGCTCGCCATGCCCTCGTCGGCGCGCTGCGGGACTCAATAGAGCACTCCGTTGACGCAATCAGTAGCGATGCCATTGAAGATTTGGTCGAACGACGTATCGACCCGTGGACGCTGGCAGACCGACTGCTCGCCGCGCAGTAGCCTGAGATCACTTGAACACGACGCACGTGAAGGAGCAGCCATGGAACTTGTCAACTACTCGGTCGACCAAGGCGTTGCGCAGATCACGCTGAACCGCCCGCCGGTCAACGCTCTGAATCGGGCTCTCATCGCCGACCTCTCCGAAGCCTTCTCGATGGCCATGGACCCGTCCGTGCGAGCGGTCGTCATCACCGGATCGCCGCACTTCGCTGCGGGCGCCGACATCACGGGGTTCCAGGCCTCGTTCGACGCCGGCGATGAAGACAGACAGGCTTCGGGACTCGTGGAGGCGATAGCTGCATTCGAGGCACTTCCGAAACCGACGATCGCTGCGGTCACCGGCTTTGCCCTCGGAGGAGGGCTTGAGCTGTCGATGGGTGCCGATTTTCGGTACTTCGGAGAAGGGGCAAAGGTCGGTCAGCCCGAGATCCTCCTCGGAATCATCCCTGGCGCAGGTGGGACGCAGCGCCTTGCGCGGATCGTTGGCCCACAGCGATGCAAGGAAATGTGCCTCACCGGTCGGCAGGTACGGGCACCGGAAGCTCTCGCGATCGGGCTCGCCGATAAGACGGCGCCAGACGATGAGGTACTCGCCCTTGCGCTTGAGGATGCAGCAGTGTTCGCAAAGGGCCCAACGAAAGCATACGCGGCGGTGAAGGCAGCGGTTCGGATCGGGTGGGACATCACCCTCGAGGGTGGAATCGGGATCGAGGCAGAGCAGTTTTCCGAGGTATTCAAGACACAGGATGCCCGGATCGGTGTGGCAGCCTTTATCGCAAAGGAAAAGCCGAGTTTCACCGGCGAGTAGCACGACGAGTCCCGCAGCTCACTCCAAACGGGATCGATCCCTACTCTTCACCTCATGGCGATTCGGATACCAACATGGACCGGCCGCGCGATCCTCGGGCTGGTCGGCGCTGTGTTCATCCTCGTCCTCGTTCTTTCGTGGATGCATGCCAACGCCCTTCGATCTGCCCTGATGGTGCCGCTCGCCGACAACCCAGCGTTCGATCTGACCGTCGCATCGAATGGCGCGGGTCGAATCGTTGTGGACCGAACCGATCAGACGATTCGTGAAGGGGTCTGGGGGCTTGAGGGCGCTGAGGCATATGCACAGGTCTCCACCATCGTTCGCGTCACCGAGGATTCGGTTGAACGGGGAGTTCTCCCGATGGTCGGCGAGTTCGCCGAAGGCGATGCTGCGAGCATTGACACCGATGCCTACACGGGCGATCCCGAGTCTGCCCTCGGCATCGGATGGGAGCCGCTCCGCACACCCTCAGACATCGGACCCCACGACGCCTGGTTCGTCGATGGCCGTCGGGCAACCTGGGTGATCTTCGTCCACGGGAGGGGGAATGACCGCCTTGACGAATCGCTGCGTGTTCTCCCATCTCTTGTCGAACTTGGCTTTCCCGTTCTTTCGATTTCGTACCGCAACGATGTCAATGCCACTCCGAGTGAATCTGGACTCCGCTACTGGGGAATCGAGGAATGGCATGACCTCGACGCCGCCGTGCAGCTAGCGGTCCGCAAGGGAGCCAAGGACGTCGTCATCATCGGTTCCGGATTTGGAGCGAGCATCGTGTCGATGTTTCTCCATCAATCAGAAGTCGTGGATCTCGTCAAAGGGGTCATCTATGACTCCCCAGTACTCGATATCGAGTCGGTCGCGGTCGACTATGCAGGCGATGAGGGGACCCCAGCTGTCGTCTCGTGGCTCGGCCGAAATCTGGCGTCCATTCGTTTCGGACTCGACTGGGCTGCGCTCAATCAGATCGCACGCGCCGGTGAGTTCGATGTACCGATACTCTTGATGTACGGGGCGAAGGACCCGGTGACGGACGTTGCACAGTTCGAGGCATTCTCGTCTGCCATTCCCAGCCTCGTCACCACCGAGACTTTCGCACAGGGAGGACACGCCGACTTGTGGAATGTCGATGCGTCCCGGTACGAGTCGACGATTGCCGATTTCCTCCTTGAAACCGTAGGACCCGAATGAGCCACACCTACCTCGATCACGCCGCAACCACCGTCCTCAGGCCCTGCGTCCAGGATGCCATGGGAAGGGCTTACGCCAATGCAAACGCCAACGCGTCTGGTCTCCACCAACCGGCGCGAAACGCCAAGAACGCATTGGAGGAGGCGCGGGAGGAGGCGGCAGAAATGCTTGGAGCATCGCGGCCACTCGATGTGGTATTCACGGCCGGTGGCACCGAGGCAGACAACCTGGCGGTCAGTGGTGTCGCTCTCGCGTCACACCGCCGAACTGTTGTCGTATCCGCCATCGAGCACGAGGCTGTGCTCCACGCTGCCACGAGCCTCGCCCGGTTTGGGTATACGACCAGGACCGTGGGGGTCGACTCGTCGTGCCTCGTCGCACCCGAGAGCGTTGGTGCTCTTGTCGATGCAGACACCGCGCTCGTATCGGTCATGGCAGCCAACAACGAAATAGGGACGATCCAGCCAATCGCAGCAATCGCTGCTGCCGTGCGGGCTGTCGATCCCACCGTGCCGATCCACACCGATGCTGTGCAAGCCTTCGTGTCTGAGCCGATCACGGTGGAATCCACCGGAGCCGACCTGATTTCGTTGGCTGCGCACAAGTTCGGCGGGCCAAAGGGTGTCGGACTCCTTGTTGTCAACGCTGGTGTCGCGATCGATCCGATCATGCATGGTGGTGGGCAGGAAGCTGGCCGACGGTCTGGCACATACAACGTTGCGGGCATCGTCGGCATGGTTGCGGCCATGCGGGAGGTCACACAGACACGCGATCGTTTTCGATCAGAGGTCGGTGCAGAACGTGACGCGTTTGAAGAGACTCTGCTTGCCGGGCATCCCGAAGCGGTGGTCAACGGTGTTGCTGCGCCGCGGTTGGTGCAGCACTCCCACATCCACTTCCCGGGTGTTCTCGCTGAGACGCTTCTCATCAGGCTCGATCAGGCAGGGATAGCGGCTGCAGCTGGTTCGGCGTGCCAGTCGGGGGCGGTTGAACCAAGTCACGTGCTCAAGGCGATGGGGTTCTCCGATACCGCTGCTGGCGAGTGTGTGCGGTTCACGTTCGGCTGGACTACCGATGAAGGCGCGGGGTCCGATGCCGCCAACCGGGTCCTTGCTGTGGTTGGTGAGATCCGATGAAGGCGCTCGTTGCCATGTCAGGTGGCGTTGATAGTTCGGTGGCGGCTGCGCTGATGCTTGATCAGGGCTACGACGTCATCGGGGTCACGCTCAAACAGTGGGAGGGTCCCGATGGTTCCATGCCGGTCGCGGGATGTTGCACGTTGTCTGACGCTGAGGATGCGAGACGGGTGGCAGCCCAGCTCGACATCCCGTACTACGTGCTCGATTATGTTGAGGAGTTCACCGCCGCGGTCGTCGAGCCTTTCGCTCAGGGGTATCTCGACGGTCTGACCCCCAATCCGTGCATCGAATGCAACCGGAACGTGCGCTTCGACGCACTGCTCGATCGAACAACCGAATTGGGTTGCGATGTGCTGGTAACGGGCCACCATGCACGCATAGCTGAGGTCGATGGCGTGTTTCGACTTCAGCGCGCCGTCGATGACACAAAGGACCAGTCCTACGTCCTGCACATGCTTGACCAGCGAGCGCTGTCGAAGGTGAAGCTCCCGATCGGGGAAATGACCAAGTCGAAGGTACGTGACTACGCAAGTGACATGGGGCTGCGCACAGCATCCAAGCCGGACTCACAGGACATCTGCTTCGTGACGTCCGGCGACTACCGGGACTTTCTTCGCAATACACACCCCGAGGTGGCTGCCCCCGGTGATGTCCTCAATGCCGAGGGCGACATTGTCGGTACGCACCAGGGGACCGCTGGTTTCACCATCGGACAGCGGAAGGGTCTCGGCGTTGCCGTTGGCGAACCTCGCTACGTCCTTGACATCGAGCCGCGGGAACGAACAATCACCATCGGTACCTACGAGGATCTTCTCGTTTCTGAATGTGTTGTGACGGACATGCGGTTCGTGCACGCCGCCCCGGTCGCTGGTGACGAGGTCTCGGTGAAGGTGCGATACCGATCTGAACCTGTTGATGCAACAATCAAGGAGGCTGGGGATCGATGGTGGTTCGCGTTCCACGAACCACAGGTGAGGCCAGCACCCGGCCAGACCCTTGTCATGTATGACGGGGAGTTCGTGCTCGGCGGAGGCACCATCATCGATGGACGGAGGCATTTTGGAACCCGCTGAACGTTATCGCCAGCTGCTCGAAGAACTACGAGAGCACAACTATCGCTACCACAACCTCAATGCAGCGATCGTCGACGACAACACTTATGACGCCCTGTACCGCGAGCTTGTCGCCATTGAGGAATCCCATCCCGAGCTCGTCGACCCAGACAGTCTGACGCGCAGGGTTGGTGCACCGCTCACGTCAGGGTTCGCTCCGGTCGCACACCGAGAACGGATGTTCTCGCTCGACAATGCAACGAGCATTGAGGAGGTTGACTCGTGGAACGAACGGCTTGTTGGACGTTTGGGACGTGCCCCTGGCGGGTACAGCTGCGAACTCAAGATCGACGGGTTGGCGGTTTCGCTCACGTATGAAGACGGCCAGCTGACGCGTGCGGCGACGAGAGGCGACGGGGCCATTGGCGAAGACATCACCGCAAATGTGCGGACGATTCGATCCGTCCCCATCGTGCTGCGTGGCGAGGCTCCCGGCGTATTGGAAGTGCGTGGCGAGATCTACCTTCCCATATCCGAATTCGACGCACTGAATGCTCGACAGGCTGAGATCGGGGGCGCCCCGTACATCAACCCTCGGAACACGGCTGCAGGTTCCGTGCGTCAGAAGGATCCGGCGATGACGGCGCCGCGCAATCTCGCGGTGTGGATCTACCAACTCGGCTACGTCGAAGGCGGCCCGCGCCTCACATCCCATACCGACCAGATGGCTTGGCTATCCGAACTCGGTCTCAGAATCAATCCTGCCAATGAAACTGTCGGCACGATCAATGAGGTCAAGACATATATCGCATCTGCAACCGAACACCGCCACGACCGTGACTACGAGACCGACGGCATCGTCATCAAGGCCGACCTTCTGTCGGATCAAGCTGAGGTCGGTTTCACAGCGCGATCGCCGCGGTGGGCAATTGCATTCAAGCTTCCGCCAGAAGAGAAGAACACCATCCTCAAGTCCATCGAGATCAACGTAGGGCGCACAGGGGCTGTGACACCGTACGCCGTCATGGAACCGGTCTTTGTTGGCGGTGCAACGGTAACGAACGCGACACTCCACAACGAGGGCGAGATTCACCGCAAGGACATCCGTCCCGGTGACACTGTCGTGGTTCGTCGTGCTGGCGACGTCATTCCCGAAGTGGTGGGTCCGGTTCTCGAACTGCGACCGAAGGGTCTCAAGAAATGGCACATGCCGAAGAACTGTCCGTTCTGTGGCAATCCGATTGTTCTTCCCGACGGGGAGGCAAAGGCAAAATGCACCGGTGGGTTCACCTGTGGCAGCAGGCTGCGCGAGTATCTGTATCACTTCGGATCCCGCGGGGCAATGGACATCGAAGGGCTCGGCTACAAGACGGTTGATGCGCTCGTGACAGCGGACCTCATCAGAGATCCTTCCGACATCTACTCGCTGACAGTCGCCGATCTGTTGACCCTCGAAGGGTGGGCGACGGTCTCTGCCACGAACCTTGTCGAATCGATTGAACGCTCCAAGGAACAACCGCTTGGAAGGTTGGTCTTCGGACTGGGTATCGACCACGTCGGTGGGACGGTGGCGCGCCTGATTGCTGAGCATTTTCGCTCGATCGACGCGATCGCTTCTGCGACGACAGACGAGATCGCCCAGATCGACAGCATCGGACCCGAGATCGCAACGTCTGTCCATGCGTGGTTCACAGACAAGGACAACCTTGCATTGATCGCTCGGCTCGATGCCGCTGGGGTCAGCCTTGCGCTTCCCGACCGGGTTGCCCCAACCCTGCCACAGACGCTCGATGGCCTCACCTTCGTCATCACTGGAGCAATCGACGGCTTCACCCGCGACTCAGCAAAGTCCGCGGTCGTTGAGCGGGGTGGAAAGGTCTCAGGGTCAGTTTCGTCAAAGACGTCAGCCTTGATCGCGGGCGAGAGTGCTGGCTCGAAGCTGACGAAGGCTGAATCACTCGGTATCCCCGTGCTGGACGTCGGGGCGTTCACACGTCTTCTCAAACAAGGACCCGATGGCCTGATGTGATGCTGCTGTGCGGGCGCCGAGCCTGACACCGGCCTGCTCAGCCTGTCGGTTCGGCCGAGACGAGGACCTCGAGGTGGGCGCTGTCTTCCATCGTCACAATGCCCGTGGTGACGGGAACATCGAAGTCGGAAAGCACGATATCTGTTTCGCCCTTGATCGAAAGCGTGCCGTTCTCCTCGACCCTGGCTTCGATTTGCCATGCTGTTTCGTGAGTGATGTCGTTCACGGTGAGATCTCCTGTGACCTCGAACATGATCGCCGTCCCGACCGTTGCCGACGGCGGAAGTGTGAAGCTGGCACCGCTGAATGATCCTTGTGGGTGATCGGTGAACCAGCCGCTCACCTTTGAGTCGCGACGTGCCTGATCCGATATGAACGATTGCATGTCGAGGGTGAACATGAAGGCACTGTTCGGGGCGATCGTGCCGCTCACAGATTCAGATCGTCCCACTCCTACCGTCGACAGGCCCTGGAGAACCTCAGGTACCTCGTAGGTGACTATCCCGCTTGAGACGGTGTAGCTGCTGGCGAGGTCATCGGGTATTGAGATTTCGCCTGAGGGTTTTGTCGGTGTCTCGTCGGGAGAGGAGGTCTGGGACTCGCTCGGACCGGTGGCGACGGTCGTCTGGGACGCTGCGGTCGTGACCGGTGTGAGGTCATCGAGGGCCAACTCGCCGGAGTCAACGTTGCCTTGTCCGAACAGGCCGACACCGAGACCGAGAGCGACGAGGATCGGAATTGCTGCGACCCATGACGGGGCTGTCACACGTGACAGGAGGGGTATGAAGAAGCCGAGCGTGATGAAGATGATTGCAGAGAGCGGAGCGGCGTATTGGATCAGGTTGTCGAGCAGGAGTGCCTGTCCGAACGTGGCCGCGAGCATTGCGACAACAAAACCCCCGAACATCGCCCATGCGAAGGTCTTTTGTGGGCTACGACCAGCACGCAGCCTCCGCCACAGCATTCCCGCGACGAGGCCGAGGGCGATCGAAACGAGAACGACGGACAGGCTGTTTGCGATGATTTCGTCCGGTGACCGCAGCGGAAGCGAAACGAGCGCGGCGACGATGGCAGCGATTGAACCGGACACCGCCCCTGCAACCGCCGGATGCCACGCATCAGGATCAAATGTGTAAGTGTCATCTGACATGTCTGTGAATTCGCTCCGCTATCCGTTGTCCGTTATCTGCTATCCGTTGTCGGTTATCCGACGTCCGACGTCTGACTTCTGACTATTGAACCGTGAACGTCCATACAAGCGTTCCCACATCCACTTGGCTCGGACCACCGATCCAGGACGCAACTACGGTGTGATCCCCCGGTGTCCAGCGTTCTATCACTTTTCCCTCGCCGGGCGTGAACTGATGTCTCCCGGTTTCAACGATGGAATCCACCTGATCCTGGGGGATCGGCTGGCCGTCGATGGCGAACTGCACCCCGTAGTTGGGCTTGAGATCAATGACGACCTTGATGGGATTCGTGACGAGATCACCATCGCGCGGCGAGTAACTCTCGACGGCATCGGGAAGGGTTTCTGGGTCGCCAGAGGGGATGAACAGAACCGAGGCTCCGATGATCGCGATCAACGCAAGTCCAAGAAGCGAATAGGTGACCCGATACCCAGTGGTGTTCATGCCGCGATGGTAGGAACGATCGGTGCGAAGGTGATTGGCGTGCCCGAGCTACCGTTGTGCCATGACTATCAATCCAGCGCTACGGGACTTCGGGAACTATCCCATGGCGACGATTCAACAGCGAGCGATCGACCGCAGGCAAGCGGGTCTTCCCATCATCGACTTCTCGATCGGCGATCCCAGAGAGCCGACGCCGAAGTTCATTCCTGAGGCAATGCAAAGCGCTATCCCCGAAATCAGCCAGTATCCGACATCCGCAGGACTTGCAGAACTCAGAGCTGCCGTCGCCCACTGGGTCAAGCGCAGGTACGGCATCACCGTTGACCCAGCCACCCAGGTGGTGCCGACTTCCGGCTCGAAGGAAGCAATCTTCAGTTCGCACTTCGCATTCGTTGATCGAGATGCTGGCGATGTTGTTGTGTTCCCAAGTCCGGGATATCCGGTGTACGAGCGCGGTGCGATCTTTGCAGGAGCGCGTCTTCACCGCGTTGTGCTTGACGGCGACTTCGTGATGCGAGCATCTCTTATCCCAGCGGCTGTGTTTGATGCAGCCAAGATCGTGTGGAGCTGTTCACCTCACAACCCAACGGGTGCCGTGACGAGTGCCGAGGACCTGGCTGTCCTGTACCGGGAGTGCCGTAACCGTGGAGCGTGGCTGTTGTCGGACGAGTGCTACGCCGACACGTATGAAGAAGAGGCTTTTCCCGATGGACCGACTTCGGTGCTGGAAGTCGCTGACGATGGCCTCAAGGGCGTTCTCGCGTTCTTTTCACTTTCAAAGCGCTCTGGTATGACCGGGTACCGATCGGGGGCAATCGTTGGTGACCCAGTCGCGATCAAGGCCCTCAAGGAGTTGCGTTCCACCACCGGGACGGCGTCACCCGAGTTCGTGCAGGCAGCGGCCATCGCCGCATGGTCAGATGACGAGCACGCGGCCAGTCGCCGAGCGATCTTCACGGCAAAACGACGCATCCTTGAACCCGCGTTCGTCAATCTCGGGATGGATGTTGTTGCCTCCCGTGCTGGTCTGTACTTGTGGGTCAGGGTCGGAGACGACCTTGCCATCACCGAGCGGCTCCTTGACCAGGGAGTTGTCGTATCCCCTGGCCGATTCTTCGGAACCGGCGGTGAGGGCTACATTCGTCTTGCATTGGTGCCGGCTCTGGAAGAATGTGAGCAGGCAGCAGCGGCTCTCGTCGAAGCACTGAAGTGATCAGCGGAGGAACCGTGTCCCCAAGAGAAATGTCCCGAGCAGCCATGGCCAGAGAAGCCGCGATCACCGCTGCCTACGCCGGTGATCTCAGCCTGACCGAAGTTTCCGACGCCGTGGGGTCCACGATCGCTGATCTCGACGCAGGAATCATCCGGGTAGCCGAGAAGGTTGACGGCGAGTGGGTCGTCAACCAATGGATCAAGCAAGCGATCATGCTCTACTTCCGTATTTCTCCCCTTGAGACGATGCATGTGGGGCCCTTCGAGTACCACGACAAGATCCCCGTAAAGACCAACCTCGCGGAAGCAGGCGTCAGAGTTGTACCTCCTGGCATGGTGCGATACGGCGCCTTCTGCGAACCGGGTGTCATCGTGATGCCAGGTTTCGTCAACATCGGTTCGAGGGTGGGGGCAGGATCGATGGTTGACACGTGGGCCACTGTCGGGTCGTGCGCACAGATCGGAACGAATGTTCACCTGTCCGGGGGCGTTGGCATTGGTGGCGTTCTCGAACCAGTGGGGGCGAGGCCGGTGATTGTTGAGGATGGGGCATTCATTGGGTCGCGCAGCATCATCGTTGAGGGTACCGTGATCGAGGCGGGTGCTGTCATCGGGGCGAACACGACCATTACCGGATCGACGCCGATCATCGATGTAACGGGATCCGACCCCATCGAGTTTCGCGGTCGCGTACCCGCGAACTCCGTTGTCATCCCTGGCACCAGACCCAAAGAGTTTCCCGCCGGTACCTACAACGTGCAGTGTGCTCTGATCATCGGCAGCCGGTCAGCCTCAACGGACAGCAAGACCTCGCTCAACGATGCCTTGCGCACCTTCGAGGTCCAGGTGTGACCCTTCTCGACACCTTGATTGAGATTGTCGACATCCCCTCCGTGACAGGGGACGAAGGTGCACTCTGCACATGGATTGTGGACCGCTTTTCTGCAACCAAATCCGTGGTTCGTATCGGGAACTCCGTGGTTGTGGGATCACCAGCGCAAGGGAAGCCGTTCTATGCCCTCTACGGGCACCTTGATACCGTGCCAGTCCAAGGAGATCCGAAGGCGACAATCGTCGGCGCTCGCATTCGTGGGCTAGGGGTCGGAGACATGAAAGCGGGACTCGCGGTGATGATTGAACTCCTCGCTGACGCCGATGTCGAGCGCTCGAATGCCGACCTCGTCTGTGTGTTTTACGACAAGGAGGAGGGCCCGGCCGCCGAGAATGGTCTCGAAGCGGTCCTCGACCAATGCCCGTGGCTTCTGGATGCGTCGTTGTCGGTTGTGATGGAACCAACCGACCTCAATCTCGAGCTTGGCTGCAATGGTGTCTTGAATGCCGACGTCATATTCACCGGCTCGTCTGCCCATTCTGCCCGTCCGTGGCTTGGCGAGAATGCCGTTACCAAAGGTGGAAGCTGGCTTGCGAAACTTCACGATCTGGTGCCTCAAACAGTCGACATCGGTGGCCTCGCCTATCGAGAGGTCTTCTCCGTCACCCAAGCCCATGGTGGTATTGCCAACAACATCATCCCACCGACCTTCGTAGTGAACCTCAATCACCGGTTTCCGCCCATTTACACGATTGAGGAGGCCGAGGAGAGACTCCGAGACATCGCCTCTGACGCAGACGAGGTCGTGATCAAGGATCGTGCACCAGCGGGACTGATTGCTGAAAGCAACTCGGAAGTGGAGCGTCTTGACGCACTCATCGGCCGTGACCGGGTCGCAAAACAGGGTTGGACCGATGTGGCACGGCTCACGTCACGAGGTGCAACCGCTGTCAACTACGGGCCAGGCGAGGTTGCTCAGGCCCATCAGGTCGACGAATCGATGCCCATTGAGAACCTTGCCGTCGCCTACGACGTGATGCGCCAGTTCCTCACTGACTAGTTCCTCATTGAATGGTTCCGAAGTGGGCATTGGGGATGTCCCGCTGGAGTGGTTCGAGGGCAAACATCGGAAGAAAGAACGCGATGAGCGGTCCCATGCCGAAGGCAAAGAGCGCCGTGCCGATGCCAACGGTTCCACCGAGGAGCCAACCGATGACAAGCACCGTGATCTCGATCCCGAATCGGGCAACAGCGATGTTCGCTCCACGCTTGGCGAGTCCTGTCATCAACCCGTCGCGAGGGCCCGGTCCGAGTCCCGCCCCGATATAGAGCCCCGATCCGACTCCGACGATGAGAATGCCAGACACCAGCAGAGTGGATCGCACCGCAAGATCGTCCGCCGATTCGGGGAGGAGCCAGAGGCTGAGATCGATGACAATGCCGATGAGGACGATGTTGGCGACAGTTCCGATACCAAACCGTTCTTTGAGGGGAATCCACAACAGAAGTACAACAAGTCCGGTGATGATGCCGACGGTGCCGAGCGGAATCCCTGTTCGGTTTGAGATTCCCTGATGAAGAACTTCCCACGGCGAGAGTCCGAGGCCGGAGATGACCTGCAACGAAACCCCGGCACCGAACAAGACGAGGCCAAGGGCGAGCCGCGGAAGGCGCCGCCTGAGTTCGCGTCTTGAGGGAAGGGGGAGCATGCGAGCCACGGTACCGTCGTGCCGGTTCTCCGCCGTCACGGGGCCACCGCGAGGGCTGTCGCAAGGAATCAGGGCTCGCCGCAAGGAAACGGGTCGTCGGTACCATCGTGGGCATGCCAGTTGAAATTGACATTGCCAAAGTAGCGAACCTCGCCCGTATCGCTCTCACTGAGAAAGAACTCACTGAGTACGGAAGCCAACTTGAGGACATCCTGGTCCATGCCGAACGGGTCCAAGGACTCCCAACGGAGGGGGTGGAGCCGACGTCGCACCCCCTTCCGCTCGTCAACGGCTTCCGTGCTGATGAAATCGATGTGTGCCTCGACCGCGATTCGTTTCTGTCACAGGCTCCCGACAGCCACGATGGACAGTTTCGAGTTCCACGGATTCTCGGATAGCCATGGCCGATCTTGCAGATCTCACAATCGCTGATGCAGGCGCAGGCCTGCGGCGGGGCGAGTTCTCCTCGGTCGACCTGCTCGATGCCGTGACTCGACGGGCGTCGATCACTGAGGCACAGCTTCACGCCTATCTGACACTTGATGCAGAGGGTGCGCGTGCGGCAGCCGAATCGGCCGATGCTGCTTTCGCAGACGGAAGCGATGTTGGTCCGCTGCAGGGCATCCCGATTGCGCTCAAGGACAACATGTGCACGAAGGGTGTGACTACGACAGCGTCGTCGCAAATCCTCGCGGGCTGGAAACCGCCGTACGATGCAACGGTCGTACGAAGGCTCAAGGAGGCCGGAGCAGTTCTGACTGGCAAGACGAATCTGGACGAATTCGCCATGGGCTCGTCGACAGAGAACTCGGCGTACGGTGAGACCCGCAATCCGTGGAACCCGGATTACGTACCCGGCGGTTCTTCGGGTGGCTCGGCCGCAACCGTTGCGGTAGGTTCGGCGTTTGGTGCGCTCGGATCCGACACCGGTGGATCAATCCGTCAGCCAGCAGCCCTATGCGGTGTCGTTGGTATGAAGCCGACGTATGGTCTTGTGTCTCGCTACGGACTGATTGCTTTTGCTTCATCGCTCGACCAGATCGGTCCATTCGCCAGATCGGTGGCAGATTCCGCCGTAATCCTGGATGCGATCGCCGGCTGGGATCACTATGACTCGACATCCATCGATGGCCCCGTCCCAAATCTCGCAAGCTCTCTCGAAGTGGGGGTCAAGGGGCTCAGGGTCGGGATCGTCACCGAACTCATGGGTGAGGGTATCGATCCCCAAGTCAAGGCTGCCGTGTCCGCTACGGCTGCACAGCTCGCATCTGCCGGAGCAGAACTCGTCGACGTGTCGCTTCCAAGCTCGGAGTATGCGCTTTCGGCCTACTACCTGATTGCACCAGCGGAATGTTCAGCGAACCTCGCCAGGTTCGACGGTGTGCGATACGGCCACCGCTCACATTTTGAGGGAACGACCGAGGACATGATGGCGCATTCGCGAGCTGAAGGTTTCGGACCTGAGGTCATCCGCCGGATTCTTCTTGGCACGTACGCCCTGTCTGCGGGCTACTACGACGCCTTCTATGGCCAGGCGCAGCGGGTACGGACTCTCGTACGGAACGATTTCGCGGCAGCATACGAGAAGGTCGACGTGTTGATCTCTCCGACAAGCCCGACCACTGCATTCCCGGTCGGGGAAAGGGCCGCCGATCCGATCGCGATGTACTACTCAGATGTGTGCACGATTCCATCCAACCTCGCAGGTGACCCGGCGATTTCGGTCCCGATCGGCGTCGATGATGCTGGACTTCCGATCGGGTTCCAGATCATGGCTCCGGCGCTTGGCGAGGAGGTCATGTATCGGGTTGCGTCCGCAGTTGAATCCCTGGCCGGGTTCACGCAGCGGGCGGTGCTCGCGTCTTCTCAGGTGGTTGCACCGTGACAACCAAGCCAATGCCAACGAAGCCAGTGACGAAGAACGCTGCACCCGCATGGGAGGCGGTCATCGGCATCGAAACACACGTCGAGCTTTCGACCAAATCAAAAATGTTCTGTGGCTGCCCCGCCGACATCCCTGATGAACCCAACACGGCGTGCTGCCCCGTGTGTCTCGCGCTCCCCGGTGCACTGCCCGTACCGAACGAGCAGGCAATCGAGGGGATTGTGACCATCGGAACGGCGCTTGGGTGCACGATCAACGAATCGTCCCTGTTCTATCGGAAGAACTACTTCTACCCGGACCTCCCGAAGAACTACCAGATCAGCCAGTACACATTCCCGGTGTGTGAGTTCGGATCCCTCGACGTGGATGTGGACGGCAAGCAGACAACGATCGGGATTACTCGGGTTCATATGGAAGAGGACACCGGCAAGAGCTCCCATGTCGGGGATGGTGGCGGGCGTATCCACGATGCGGACCACACGCTCCTCGACTTCAATCGAGCCGGGATTCCCCTTGTCGAGATCGTGACTGAGCCCGATATCCGGTCACCTGAACAGGCCAGAGCCTACGGTGCCGAACTGCAGAGGATCGTGCTTGCCCTTGGTGTGTCTGACGCGAAGCTTGAGGCCGGCTCGATGCGATTCGATGCAAACGTCTCCGTCCGGCGCGTTGGTACCGACACACTCGGGACGAGGAGCGAGACGAAAAACGTGAACTCGCTTCGATCCCTCCAGCGTGCCATTGCTTTTGAGATTGACCGCCAGATCGGTGTTCTCGAAAGTGGTGGGGTAGTCGTCCAGGAGACCCGACACTGGAACGAAGACACGGGCGTGACATCATCCATGCGCGTCAAGGAAGAATCGGAGGACTACCGCTACTTCCAGGACCCGGACCTTCTCCCACTCGAGGTTTCTGCACAGTGGAAGGAGAGGGTCAAGGCTTCACTCCCGGAACTTCCGGCGCAGATGCGGGCACGTTTCTCCCGTGCAGGAGTCGACCCAGGAACAGCTGAGATCCTCTCTGATAATCCTGACCTTGCCCATCTCTTTGAGGCCGCCGTTGCTGGGGGAGCGTCTGGAAAGCTGATCGGGAACTGGCTGACTGGTGAAGTCATTGCATGGTCCCGACGTGAGGAGATCGAGGTCAGCGACTCGGATCTCACTGCTGAGCATCTCATCGAGCTCGCAGCGATGATGAACGATGGCAAGCTGTCATCGACGGCAGGAAAGGATGTCCTCACGGCTGCGATGGCTGGTGAGGGATCCCCGAACGACATTGCCGCTGCGCGTGACCTTCTCCAGGTCTCCGACGAAGGTGCGATCCTTGAAGCCGTTGATATGGTTCTCGCAGACAACCCTGAGGCGGTGGACAAGATTGCCGCTGGTGACAGCAAGCCAATCGGGTTTCTCATGGGGCAGGTGATGCGTCACATGGGCGGCAAAGCTGACCCGACAGTGGTGCAACAGCTCCTTCGAGACCGGACCAAGGGCGAGTGACAGGCATGTCGAGCGACACTCCAAAGCAGCGTCACAGGGTCGTGGTGGCCGAAGCGATCGCAGAAGCGGGAATCTCCGCTCTCAACGCCGAATGCGATGTCATCGATCTTGTTGGTGCCGACCGAAGCGCCGTTCTTGCCTCGCTCAGCGACGCTGCTGGGCTCATTGTCCGTTCAGCGACGCAGGTCGATCGCGAAATGATCGAGGCGGCTCCGTCCCTTGAGGTCATCGGACGAGCTGGAATCGGGGTCGACAACATCGACCTTGACGCTGCAACCGAACGCGGTGTGCTTGTGGTCAACGCACCGAACGCCAACACCATTTCGGCTGCGGAGCACACGATGGCCCTTCTCCTGGCGCAGGCGCGGCGTGTGGCCGAGGCTGACCGGAGTCTTCGGGAAGGACGATGGGACCGCAAGCAGTTCCAGGGGATGGAACTCCACGGCAAGACCCTTGGCATTTTGGGGCTCGGCAAGATCGGCACATTGGTGGCACAGCGTGCATCATCGTTCGGCATGCACATCATCGCTTACGATCCGTACATCTCAGATGAACGTGCCCGAAGGCTTGGTGTTGAGCTCATGCCGCTCGTCGATGTTTTTGCCACCGCCGATGTCCTCACGGTTCACCTCCCACGGACTGCTGATACCGAGAACATCATCAACGCCGAGTCAATCGCGGCGATGAAGGACGGTGTCAGGATCATCAACGTGGCACGCGGCGGGATCGTAAACGAGGCCGACCTTGCCGAGGCGCTGCTATCGGGGAAGTGTGGTGGTGCAGCCATCGATGTTTTTGACACGGAGCCGACCACGGACAGCCCGCTGTTCGGGATACCACAAGTGACTGTTACACCGCATCTAGGTGCGAGCACCAAGGAGGCCCAGGACAAAGCGGGTATCGCCGTTGCGCACGCCGTTGCAGATGCCCTCTCTGGTCAGCTTGTTCTCTCAGCGGTCAACCTTGATATCGGACCAACCGTCTCGCCCGAAGTCAAACCGTTCCTTGCCCTCGCCGAACAGCTTGGCAGAATCTTTGTTGTGCACGCCAAGGGACTTCCGAACGAATTGGTCGTCACCGCAAAGGGTCACCTCGCGCATGAGCCCGTCAGGCCCCTTGCGTTGTCCGCTCTCAAGGGGGCGCTTGCCGGGGCGACAGATGAGGCTGTGTCGTATGTGAACGCTCCGCTCATCGCGGCGGCCAAAGGCGTCACCGTTGTTGAGGAGGCCCAACCCGAAGTAGAGGACTACCAGTCGGTTATCCGCCTCAGCGGTGTCGTTGGGGGCAGGCATCGAACGATCGCTGGCACCTTCATGTCGCGAAAGGGCGCAGTGCTGGTTGGTGTTGACAATTTTGCCGTCGAGGTTCCCCTGACCCACCACATGCTCCTCGTCCGCAACGACGATTCGCCAGGCTGTATCGGGAGGGTTGGGACCTACCTCGGCGACCGAGGGCACAACATTGCCGACATGGTTGTCGGACGTGCCTCAAACGGAGGCGGGGCCATGATGGGGATCGCCCTCGAAGCCGTGCTCGATGCCGAGTGTGTCGAACGGATCAGGAGTCTCGACGGCATCGCAGCGGTTCGCTACATCGAGCTGCCGTAGTCACCTCGACATGGCAGCTCTGCCATGTCGATCTTCAGATTTCACGCTGATCGAGTCGGTAGATCGACAGCCAGATCAGGCCAGCAGATACGGCTGCAGTGACCAGTATCGATCCGACGTATACGAAATCGCCTCCGTCCATGAGCGCGATCGTGGCCCCGGAAAGCTCAGACGGCAACCATGCACCGATACTCGGGATCAGCGTGAGAAGACCCGAGATGATGATGGCCACCACGGAAAGGATCGCTGTGACCAGCACGGAACGAATGAACGAGGAAATAGCAGTTGTGACACCGATCACATAACCAAGGTACAACGCGTATAGGGCCGCACCAACCACGACATCGCTGACCGGTGGAGTACCCAGGAGCAGTTCGGTCATCGCAATAGCGACAACCGTTCCGAGTGCGACTGAGACAACGGTGAGGGCGTAGATCGACACGAGGCGCGGTGTGAGAATGGCCGGAATCGATGCTCGTGACCGAAGAAACACGGCGATCTCGCGTTTGGCATCGAATGCAACCGTCATTGCCGCAAAGATGGCGACACCGAGGAGACCGAGCTGCTCGACGTTGCCGAGATACTGAACAATTCCCTCATACGGAGTCGGATCGGGGAGGGTGATCTCAACGCCGTTTCCCACCTCCCTGATGAGGTCAGGCAGGAACCGGGCAAGCACCGGTCCCAGGATCCCTGAGACAACGAAGAGGCCAGGAATGATGAGAAACCGGAAGGTCCTGATCATCCGAAGCCATTCGAGCTTCCACAGATTCATTGTGTCACCTGCAGGAAAACGTCCTCGAGGGAGCGACGCACCGGGGTGACAGCGGTGATTTCAGCCTCAAGGGAACCCACGAACGGGACAATCGATGCCCGGATTGCATCGGATGTGGATCCAACAACGGTTACGCCGGATGCTTCGAGGGTCGTAGAAGCCACCCAGGCCTCACCGGTGAGTGAGCGACGGACAGCTTCGGGATCCGAAGTTTCGATCCAGTAGGTTCGGTCCGTCCCATGGATGGCGAGCAGCCGATCAAGGGAGCCCTCGTACACCAACTCGCCCCCAGAGAGAATGCCGATGGTGTCGCAGACCTGTTGAACGTCGTCGAGTATGTGGCTCGAGAAGATCACGGTCGAGCGACCACGCAACTCGGTGACGATGTCCAGTACCTCACGACGTCCGCGCGGGTCGAGGGCCGCAGCTGGTTCGTCGAGCAGAATCAGGTCGGGATCGCCAACAACCGTCGAGGCGAGCCCCAGTCGCTGCAGCATGCCTCGCGAGTATCCACCGACCTTGCGATGCTTTGCGTCGTGCAGGCCGGCACCATCGAGCACTTCATCGATCCGAGAGCGCGGGATATCCGTCGGGGCGAGATTGTGGGCCAATGCGACTACTTCGTGGCCTGTGAGCCAGCGATCGAACAGTGGCGTGTCTGGAAGGACACCAAGGTTGAGCGCACCAACCGTCAACGAACCTGACGTCGGCTGACGTAGCCCTGCAAGGAGGGAGAGCAATGTGGTCTTGCCAGCGCCGTTTGGGCCGACCAGTCCGTAGACACTTCCATGCTCCACGGAAATACTGACGTTGTTGAGCGCGGAAGTTACCCCGTACCGTTTCGTGAGGGATGCTGTGACCACGGCAGTGTTCGTCATTGCAGCACCCACCAGGTCAGCCATCCCGCACCAAGGCCGTAGCACCCCGCAATGACGTCATCCATGGTGATACCGAGGGCGCCTGGCAGTCGTTCGGCCCGAGGGACTCCCGGGAGTACCTTGAAGATATCGGCGAGCCGTGCCACGACCACCGCCACAATCCATGGAATACCGGCGAGACCGATCACCGCAATGAATGTTCCGGCCATCTCGTCGATCACGATCCAGCCCGGATCCGCATGGTTGTCAGCAAACGGGGCGGCAGACCACATTGACAGCCCGAAGAACACCATGAATACAGCGACGTGGATCCACCACGGCTGATGCCACCAGACAAGGCCAAAGGCCGCAGCCAGACCCGCTCCGAACGTCCCAGCACCATTGTCGGATCCCCACAGCCGCGAGGGGACCAACCCGACGAAGAATCCTGACGCTACGAATCGATGCATTGCCACACGGTAGAGCGGTTGCCCCCCGTAGGGTGACCGCTCGACGAGAGACAATCATGCGACCAGATCAGTTGGGCGATTTCCGCCTTCCCTCCGACATCCAAGGGCACCCATTCCAGAACAAGGTGGTCTTCGGCGTATCCCAGATGGATTTTGAAGCTGATCGGTACGTCAAGACCCTGTGGATGTGGAACGGGCTTGACACGTTCCCGATCAGTGATGGTCCGGGTGACACGTCACCGCGCTATTCGGTTGATGGAACGCTCGCGTACCTACACGCAGCGCACAACGATGAACCACAACAGCTCGCAATTCGTGGATCCGATGGAAGCCCGACGGTGCTCACCGACTTTGCGTGTGGTGTGGCCGAATTCGCATGGTCGTGGGATGGAACACATATCGCTGCGGTCGTTCCCAATTACATCGATGGGTTCGAAAGCGACGAAGAGCGAATCCGCTCACCACGAAGAATTGCTGATCCGGCATTCCGCTATGACGACAAGTCATGGACCTACAACAAGCGGTCCCACATCTGGTTGATCGATGTCGCAACGAACCAAGCGAGGCAGTTGACGTCGGGCCGATGGTCCGAAACGCATCCTGCGTGGAACCCGGACGACGATTCGATCTCGTACCTGACCTCAACAGACCCGCGGCACTGGATCAATCCCGTTGGTCATATCGCCACGGTTGACGCCGCTACCGGATCGACGACGGTGCGGACTCCGGTCGGTACCTGGCAATGGTGCGGATACGCACCAGACGGATCTCTGCTCGTGGCCGGTTCCATCGGTGATCGGATCACGCTCGATCTTGCGCAGTTCCATCATGTTGAGAGCGACGGGACCCTAACTCCGCTGACACACCTCGAGCATCATCTTGTGGAGGCCGGACAGGCGGGATCGGCCACCAGTCCACGACCAACCGGTCGCGAACGAGTTGTGTGCCTCGTCGAGGATCGAGGTGCGCAATCGGTGGCCGCCGTTACGGATGACTCCGTTGAGATGCTCGTCACCGGCAGGAGGGTCGTCACCGGATTCGCCGATCGGACCGAACTGTCTGAGATCATGGTCACGGTTTCAACACCAACCGAGCCTGGCGAGATCCACCGAATTGTCGATGGAACAGAATCGATTCTCAGTGACCTCAACACTGAGTTCACGTCGCAAGCCGACCTCGCTGAGCCCCACGAGTTCACGTTTGAATCCGATGGTGCCCCAGTCCACGGGTGGGTGTATCTGCCCGAAGGCGACGAGAAGGTTCCGCTGCTGTTCCACATTCACGGTGGACCAGCAGCTCAGTACACGTGGGGATTCTTCGACGAGTTCCAAGTGGCAGTCGGTGCTGGATACGGGGTCGTTGCCGTGAACCCGCGCGGCTCGTCTGGCTATGGATACGACCATGTGGTTGCCAATCTCGGCTCGTGGAGTGACGAGGTGCCGCCGGATCATCTCGACCTGTCGCGTGCCCCATACGAAGCCGCGAAGCAGTTTTCTCGCCTCGATACTGACCGAATGGGCATCATGGGCGGTTCCTACGGTGGACTCGCCACGGTGATGGTCACATCGATGGACCAGAACTATCGCTCGGCCGTAGCCGAACGCGGCGTGTACAACTGGGTGTCGTTCGCCGGGACTTCGGACATCCCATGGTTTGTCGAGCTGTATCTCGACGATTCGATGCCACACGGGGTTGACACACTCTGGGCCGGAAGCACCCTGTCCCGTGCACACACGGTCACAACGCCAACACTCGTGATCCATGCCGAAGACGACTTCCGCTGTCCACTCGAGCAAGGTCAGCAACTGTTCACGCTGCTGTACACAAACGGGGTCGAGACCGAACTGTTGCTGTTTCCCCACGGTGAGGGTCATGAGATGTCGCGGTCAGGAAGTCCAAGGCATCGCGTTGATCGTTTCGAGGCCATCCTTGACTGGCACGCCCGGCACATCAACGGGCGGTGACACAGACCACTAGCGGCACCGTTCATGCCAAACTGGGACGCATGGAACCAACGGAATACATTTGGATGGATGGTGCGCTTGTTCCCTGGAATGAGGCGCAGGTTCATGTTCTCTCACACGGAATCCACTACGGCACCGGAGCTTTTGAAGGTATTCGTGCATACGACGCAGTCGACGGAACTGCGATATTCAGGCTCACGGATCACATGGCTCGACTGGCGCGTTCGGCCAAGGCCCTCGGTATTCCCTTCGAGTACGGTGTCGACGAGCTTGTCGGGGCCGCCAAAGAGCTGCTGCGGGCGAACAATCTTCGCTCCGGATACGTCAGACCAGTCACCTTTTTCGGTACCGGTTCGATGGGTCTCAACCCTGCAGGAGCGAACGTCCACATGGTCATCGCCGCGTGGGAGTGGGGCACCTACCTTGGTGACGACGGTGTTGCCAATGGGATACGCGTGGCGGTGTCGTCATGGCGTCGTATCGGACACAACGCATCCATGCCCGATGCGAAGGGCACCGGTGGGTACATGAATTCTGTTCTCGCCAAGACCGCCGCGCTCAAGGCGGGTTACGACGAAGCCCTCCTTCTCAACGCGGATGGTCTGATTGCTGAGGGAAGCGGTGAGAACGTGTTCCTCGTTCGCGACGGGTTGGTTCATACGCCGCCGACATCGGCTGGCGTACTCGACGGCATCACACGCGATTCGGTGATCCAACTCCTCTCAGAGGATGGCCAGACCATCAAAGAGTCTGCGATCACCCGAACCGATCTGTACTACGCGGACGAGGTGTTCCTCACCGGAACCGCAGCCGAGGTCACACCCGTGCGCGAGGTCGATGATCGCCCCGTTGGCAACGGAAAGCCCGGACCGGTCACCCGACGCGCCCAAGAGCTCTTCATGGGTGCGGTAACCGGCAAGCTCGATCTGCACCCAGAGTGGCGCGAGTACATCTAGACACGCGCAACACGCGGAGGCAGCAGTGAAGATCGTCCGCATCGATTCCGACGCCGAGGACATCACCTATGGAACCGTGGAACCCGACGGAATTCGTCTCTATCACGGCTCGCCGTTCTTCCAGTGGGAGCGATCTGAGACCGTCCTGCCGATAACCAAAGTGAAGCTGCTCGCACCGGTCATCCCCACCAAGGTGGTTGCCGTTGGAAAGAACTACGTCGATCACGCTGCCGAAATGGACTCCAGCGTCCCAGACCGACCCCTCATCTTCCTGAAGCCGCCGACATCGGTGATCGGCCCATTGTCCCCGATCAAGATCCCGACCCAATCGGCTGAGGTTCATCACGAAGGTGAGCTTGCAATCGTGATGGGTCGTGTCGCCCGCAACGTCGCTGCCGACGACGCGAGCTCCTCGATCCTTGGGTATACGGCGGCGAACGATGTGACTGCCCGTGATCTACAACGACTCGACGGCCAATGGACTCGAGCGAAGGGTTTCGACACGTTCTGCCCTCTCGGACCGGCGATCGATACTGAATTTGATCCTGCCGAGCCACATCGGATCACTTGTTCTGTCAACAATGAGGTGCGTCAGGAGGGGTCTACGAGTGACCTGGTGTTCGGAATCGGTGAGATCGTCGAGTTCGTGAGTTCGGTCATGACACTGCTCCCTGGCGACGTAATCCTCACTGGCACGCCCGCCGGAGTCGGGCCAATCGTTGCAGGGGATCGGGTCGAGGTGGATATCGAAGGGATTGGGACGTTGATGAATCCGGTGTTGTCTGCATGAAAGATCTCGACACGAACGTCCGTGTTCGATTTGCGCCATCTCCCACTGGCTATCTGCATGTGGGGGCAGCGCGTACGGCGCTGTTCAACTATCTGTTTGCCAACCACTTCGGTGGGACGTTCATCCTGCGGTCAGACGACACGGATGCGGAACGCTCAACGACCGACTTCCAGACCGACATCCTCGAACACATGGAGTGGCTCAACCTCGATTGGGACGAAGGCATAGAGGTCGGCGGTCCACACGGGACGTACCGCCAAAGTGATCGTTACGACCACTACCGCGAGGTGGCGATGAAGCTCATCGAGGACGGTCACGCCTACTACTCGTTCGTGACCTCCGACCAGCTCAATGTTTTCAAGCAGCGGGCGAGGAATATGGGATCGTCGCCGGCCTATGACGGAAGCCTCGAACCGGAGCCATCCCAGATATCGCGAAACATGCTCGATGGTGGCCAAGCGACCATCCGGTTCCGAGTGCCGCGCCCAGGTGCGACGATGTTCACGGATCTAGTCCGCGGTGACATGGTGTTTGACCACGCCCAGGTCGATGACTTTGTGATCATGCGATCAGACTTCACCCCGACGTACCACCTCGCTTCGACCGTTGACGACGTCGACTACGGGATCACGCATGTGATCAGGGGCGAGGACCTTCTCTCGTCCACCCCAAAACACATCCTTCTCGCCAAGGCGATGGATGCCGACCCTGCAACATATGCTCACCTGTCGCTCCTGATGGGTCCCGACGGCAAGAAGCTGTCCAAGCGCCACGGCGACACCGCACTGAGCGCATATCGAGAAGCTGGTTTTCTTCCGGAAGCGATGAACAACTATCTCGCACTCCTCGGGTGGTCACCCGGTGACGATCAGACCCTCGTGTCGATGTCCGAGATGATCGAGCGTTTCGACGGAACCTCAATTTCACGGAACCCTGCGGTATTCGACCAAGACAAGCTTGCGTGGATGAACGGTGTGTACATTCGTGAGATGTCAGACGCCGCATTTGCTGATGTGTCGCGCCCGCTGCTCGAAGCTGATCTCGGCAGGACACTCACCGCTGATGAGGCTTCGTCGCTTGTGGCGTTGGGTCCTCTTGTCAGGGAGCGGACGAAGCTTCTTTCCGAGATTGTGGACCAAGCACGTTTCGCGTTTGTTGCTCCAACCGCGTACGACGAGGCGTCATGGTCCAAGGTCATGGAGACCCCAGAGGCCCCGATTGCACTCGACGGTGCGGCTTCCGTACTCGAAGTGCTCGATGATTGGTCAACCGAAGCTATCGATGCAGCACTCCGAGGTGTGCTTGAGGCGAACGAAATGTCGGCCCGAAAAGGTTTCCAACCGATCCGGGTTGCAATCTCGGGATCAACCGTCAGTCCTCCGCTGTTCGAATCGATCGAGATACTCGGCAAGGACGAGACGCTTTCGCGCATCGCCACGGCACGTGCGCTGCTGACATGACTCCCGACGCGCTGATCACCTTCCTGCCGTCAAACGATCTCGGACGTTCCGCTGCTTTCTTTGAAGGCGTACTCGGGCTGGTGCTCGTCCTTGATCAGGGAACCTGCCTCATCTACCGAGTGACTGAATCCTCGTTCATCGGCGTATGCAAACGGAATGAGTTCAGCGATGCCGAACCGGTCATCACCACGATCGTCGCCGACGATGTTGACGGCTGGTACCAGCAGGTCGCCGATGCCGGGTGGACCGATGTGAGTGAGCCGGAGCACTCGGATACCTACGAGCTCTACCACATGTGGGTCACCGATCCCGACGGCAACAAGCTTGAAGTGCAGCGCTTCGACAACCCGAACTGGGCTGAAATTTCGGTGCCTTGACGGAATCGGGCAGCAGGAACCGAGGTTGCCACTATCGGGTCGGGAATCGTATCCTTGCCACGCTTTCGGGGGTGGTGTAATTGGCAACACGCCTGGTTCTGGTCCAGATATTGAGGGTTCAAGTCCTTCCCCCCGAGCCACACGGATCTTGATCCGTGCGCGGCCCCGTCGTCTAGCGGCCTAGGACGCTGCCCTCTCAAGGCAGTAGCGCCGGTTCAAATCCGGTCGGGGCTACGCGTACCCACCTTCGGTGGGTCCGTTGCAGTTTCGCAGCGAAACTGCTGCGCCCGCGTGCCTGCGCTATGGCGACGTGCGCTCGGGAATCGTGGATGGTCGAGGTGCCTTGTTGCTCTGGTGTGGTCGCTGCTAAACAGCTGTTTCCTTCGTGAACTGCCGTGTTCAGCGCTTCTTGCCGGCAAGGAAGAGATCGACTGCTCCTGTGATTCGCCGATCTCGGGTTTCCTGAGTCTTGGCGCCATTGATCCGGTCGATGTGGTAGCGCTGGAGGCTGTTGGCCAGCTCCGCAAAGAATGCTGCTGCGATGGGCTCGCTATCCAATGCCGCCCTGAAGTCGTCTGGCACCTCGGCGGCTCGAGGCTCGGTGGCGACGGTCAGGGTTACTGCGATGGGATCCCCCGCGGCCAGACCGGTCGCCTTGCGAATCGCGGCGCTGACACTCACCAAGTATTTGCCGCCCATTACGCCAACTGTGTTGCGGTATTCGTGGCCATTCACGTTCACCAGAACCGGCGGTCGTTTCCCAGCACCGAGCTCCTCGATCAACTCTGGTGGCACCTCAATGCCGGTGTTGTTCCCGAACGATGACAGGGTGGTGCGAAAGGTCACAGACGGCGCAGACATGCTTGCTTCCTTCCTTCTTCAATGGTCGGCGACGGAAACATTAACGAGCCCTGCGCCACCGTGCCGCCCACGGGACGTACGAAGTTGTCGATATGTGTGTCCTGCAACATCACGGAATAGCAATGTCCGCTTCAGGTTGGGTGTGACACTGCGAGCGGCGGGCCGACGACCTCCATCCAGCTTCGCTCTGCGATTTCTCGGTACCGGTCTGGATCGACAGTGCCCGGTGGCAGGAGAGCGTGCTCCTCGAAGAAGCGTTCCATCCCCGATGGAGTGAACATGACCAGGATTCTCGACGGCCGGTCCTCAAGGTTCTGGAAACAATGTGCGGTGCCTCTGGGAACGAAGACGAAGGCTCCCTCAGGGGCCTCGAATATCCGGTCGTCAGCGATAAAGCGGAAACTCCCATCGAGGACATACCACATCTCGTCTTCACGTCGGTGGACGTGCCGAGGTGGGCCTTGCTTCGGGCCGATGACGTTCTCGAGGAAGGTGAATGTACCGCCTGTATTGCCGGTGTGAGCGGTGATCGTCGTGGGACCACCTGCGGGACCCGAGATCAGCCTGCCTTCGCCCTGCCGCACGACGAACGCTTCGACCGAACTGGACATCACGACCTCCTCTGGGTCCTGCGTCCTCCTTGGATGGTCGACGCCTGGACCAGCGTACCGTCGCGCACCGCTGCCATGCTCGTCGGCAGGAGCGCCGCCCATAGCCGGCTGGGTGGGATGATGTGCCAATCCTTTGGACGTCAGCGGGTTCTATCAAACTAGGGTGTGGGTTTCTGGCAACGGAGGCTCTTCATGGTGGGTGCGGCGATTCTGGTCGGGGTCATCCTTGCCTACGCACTGTTCTCCAGATACCTCGCCAAAACACCGGTCACCGGTCCGATCATCTTCGTGCTTTTTGGTATTCTCGTCGGTCCCGAGGCATTCGACCTTGTCACGGTTGGTCTGACGAGCGACACGATCCAGGTCATCTTGGAGGGCACCCTTGTCATCATCCTCTTCACCGACGCTGCCGTTATTGACGTTGCGGCAGCGAGGAGACAACTGACGATCCCCTCGCGCCTTCTCACCGTCGGGCTGATCGGGACGATCGCGGTTGGCATTGCTCTTGCCGCTGCACTATTCGGAGAACTTGGCTTTTGGGGAGCAGCCGTCGTAGCCGTGACCCTTGCACCAACCGATGCCGCCCTCGGCCAAGCGGTTGTCACGAACGATATGGTTCCGAGTCCTGTGCGTCAGGGCCTGTCCGTAGAGAGCGGCCTCAACGATGGCATCGCGGTTCCCTTCCTTGCGATCGCCATTGCCGGAGCATCTGGGGAGATGACGTCGGTAACCGGCTTCTTTCGGTTGTTTGTCGAGGAGATCGGCATCGCGATCGTTGTCGGTCTCATCGTTGGCTATGTGGGAGGGAAGCTCATAGCGCTGTGTTCCGAACGCGGATGGATGTCACGCGAATGGCGACTCATGTCGGTACCGATTGTTGCGGTGTTGTGCTACCTCATCGCAACGCCGCTGCATGGCTCGGGCTTCATCGCTGCCTTTGTGGCCGGCCTTGTTTTTGGCAAGCTGGTTCGCGACCGATACCCGGACATCTGCACTCTGTCAGAAGCGATCTCCTACCTCATGACGATGCTTTCCTTCGTCCTCTTCGGCGCCTTGATCCTCGGACCTCGGATCGCAGATATCACGTGGGAGGTGATGGTGTATGCGATTGCAAGCCTCACCATCATCCGCATGGTTCCGGTAGGAATCGCAATGATCGGATCCAGATTCACATTCCGAACGGTTCTCTTCCTTGGATGGTTCGGACCGCGAGGTATCGCATCGCTTGTCTTTGCGGGCACGGTCGTCGCCGGATACGATCCCGTTTCGACCGAGATCACCCTCACGATCGTCTCAGCAACGGTTGGCCTCAGCGTGCTGCTCCACGGTCTCAGTGCATGGCCGCTGTCGAACCTCTACGGAAGATGGGCCGCCGAGATGGATACAGCATCGAACGCAGGTGAGTTGCAGGACGTCGGCGAGATCCGAGTGCGACAGCGCGTGACGTCGGTCTCTGCGGGGATGCGAAGCGCGTCACCCGATTGACCGCCTTCAGTGGTTCGGCATCGGCAGAAGGGGCCGATACGGTTCATCCTGGTGAGGACGTTCATCGGGCTGTCCTGCCACTGGCCACCCGCTCATCGCACGTTCTGACATCGCGGTGATCGTCAAGGAAGGGTTCACCCCAAGGTTTGCGCCGATGGCGGCACCATCTACGACGTGGAGTGTCGGATGTCCATACACGCGGTGATACGGATCGATCACGCCGTTGTCAGGGCTCGACCCGATCGGAGAGCCACCGATGAGATGGGCAGTCGTCGGTGTATCGAACAGCACCTCATGGATTGCGCTCATCGGATTTCCACCGATGATCTCAGCAGCGGTTCGCGCTACATCGTTGGCTTCCGCGATGTAGGTCGGATTCGGTTCGCCGTGGCCCTGTTCGCTCGTGAGCTTGGTGCGGAACCATCCACGCTTCAGGGTGAGACGCAGGCTGTTGTCCTTGCTCTGCATCACAAGCAGGATGATCGCACGTTCGGACCACTTCCACACAGACAGGGATCGGAGAAACTCGATCGGATTCCGCGCGATGCGTTTCGCAAACCGCAGTGGCCGTGCGAGCCCCGGCCCACCGTCAACAAGCATTGTTGCCAACAAACCGAGCACGTTCGATCCCTTGCCGTACCTGACGGGTTCAACGTGCGTGTGATCATTGAGATGGATCGACGATGTGATCGCGATCCCTTCTGAGTAGTCGACGTCGTGTGAGGACGCGACTGCCCCAAGGATTGCCTCGGAGTTTGTTCGAACGAGATGGCCGACTCGCTCAGAGATGTTCGGAAGTCGTCCCCTTTCAGCAAGGGAAAGAAGGAGCCGGGTTGTTCCAAGCGCACCTGCAGAGAAGATGACCTGTTCGGCGGTGAGGCTCATCTGTTTGCGACGAATGAGGGTTCCCGGGCGCTGGGAGGACACTCGCCAACCACCTTCGATGGCTTCAAGATCATCAACCTGCTGTTCGGGGATGACAGTGACACCGAGTCGTTCGGCGAACCACAGATAGTTCTTGTCGAGCGTGTTCTTGGCGTTGAAGCGACATCCAACCATGCAGTTGCCACATGCCACACACCCAGAGCGACGCGGTCCTGCACCTTCGAAATACGGATCCTCCACCTCGATACCTGGGTCTCCGAAGAAGACCGCTACCGGTGTCGGTTGAAACGTATCGCTCACTCCGGCGCGGGCGGCGATCTCACGGATGACGTCGTCCGCGGGAGTTTCGAGCGGGTTGGGAACGACCCCGAGCATCTGCCGCGCTGTCTCGTAGTGCGGGGCCAGCTCGGCTTTCCAGTCGGTCACATCCGCCCATTGAGGGTCTCCATAGAACCGGTCGTGTGGTTCGTAGTGGGTGTTCGCATAGACCAGCGATCCACCGCCAACCCCAACACCGCTCAGCGCCATCACATCGGGGAGGAGAGACAGGCGTTGGATGCCGCGCATGCCGAATCTTGGAAACCACAAGGACTTGAAAGCATTCCAGTTCGTCCTCGGAAAGTCCTCGCTGTTCCACCGCTTCCCGGCCTCAAGAACGCAGACGCTATAGCCCTTCTCGGCAAGACGCATTGCGCTGACACTGCCGCCGAAACCCGAACCGACGATGATGACGTCGTAGTTCACGAGTGACAGTCCACTAGATGATTGCGGTGCCCCACACGGGGATGAACGCTCCGTTGATGACCTTGGATTGTTCGCTCGCAATGAAGTTGATCACAACCGCGATGTCTTCGGGCTGTGGCCAGTTCACATAGTCCGCGTAGGGAAGCGCCGAACGAGTGGCGTCAGTGTTGATGACCGAGGGAAGGAGCGCGTTGCACGTTGTGTTCGTATCCAGCAGTTCGGTTGCGACCGATTTCGCCAGTGCGAGCACGCCGGACTTTGCGACGTTGTACGCCGCTTGACCTGCGGGGGCGTCCAACGCATGCTTGGATCCCATCAGGATGATACGCGCCCAGTCCTTCGACACGTGAGGGAGTGCGGCCCGAGTGGTGTTCCATGCCGTGCGAAGGTTCAGGTCCAGCATCCGGTCGAGTCGGACATCATCGGTTTCCACGACATCTCGACCACCGCTCCATCCGCCAACAAGGGATGCCATCACATTGAACGGACCGTAGGCATCCGCCGCCTCCGCCATGAACGAAGCCACAGCATCAGCGTTGGAGGCATCGACTCGGCGGATTATGAGTCGGTCCTCCTCATAGTCGACTGCGTTCTCGAGTGCGGAAGCTTCTTCGGGGAGCAGGTACGTGGTTGCGACCTTGAACCCCCGGTCGAGCAGTAGCGGGATCAGGCACCGGCCAACCGACCCGGTTCCTCCAGGAATGACAGCGACTTTGGGAGAACTCATGCGCCCACACTAGTGCCCATCGCGTGTGTCGATCATTGTCGTTCGACGACGATACCGACCGATTCCAGCTCAGGGAGAAGCTCAATCCCTGTCACTGCTTCGTTCATCGTCAAGACGCCCGGCCGATTGACCTTTCCTCCGAGGATGAGATGGATGAGCGCCGTTGCTGGGAACGCTGTGGTGCGGGCGAGGGCGGTGAATCCGTCTTGTTCGACATCCTCGATCTGCATCGTGGAACGACTCCCGCCTGTATCGATCCAAGTCCGGACCAGTACGAGGTCAGGCATCCCTCGAGGGAGCGACCGATCGAGGGCAGAGATCAGGACACTGCGTGGTGCGACTCCGGATTCGTCTGCTTCTTCGCTGAACATCCCCATCTCGAACAGCGCTCGAAACGTCCGCCCGTGGCCGGGGAACCGAAGGGTCTTGTATTCCAGGTCGGTTACCTCTCCAGCGTGGAGTTGGCTCATGGTTGATGTACCACCTGCCGTCGAGAATGCTTCAAGGGGCCCCCAGGTGTCCCAGTGAACCGTTTCGAAGCGTGTCAACGGTTCAACCGTTGCGTATCGACCGGCCTCGATCACTTCGCAAGGCTCTGCGTACTCGTTGATGAGACCAGCAGAGTTGAAGGCGAGCTGATAGCCGAGGGCACCCGTTGGCTGCTGGGGGAGTGCGCCAACCCGAATCTGAACGCTGTCGATCGGCGCCCCGGCGTCGACCTCGCTCGTCACCTCGGCGATCACTTCCTCAATGAGCTGGGTGGCCATGACGTTGGCCAAGCCGGGGGCGAGTCCGCAATCGGGCACAACCATGATGCCTGCGGCCTTCGCATCGCCGTGCAGAGCCTTCTGTTTGGCAACCACCGTTGGATTGCCGCCGAAGTCCACATAGTGGGTTCCTGTGGAGATGGCAGCCTTGGCAACCACTGCTCCGTAGCGGTACGGCACAGCAGATACCACCGCCTGGTGGAGCTCAAGGAGTTGGCGGAGAGCATCCTCATCGGTCACATCAAACGTGCACGCCTCGACCCCAAACTTTTCAGCCGCCGTACGAGCTGCTTCGCTGTTGGCATCGGCAGCAACAACCTCATGCTCGCGACGAAGTAGGTCCCAAATCGCCGCCGACCCAACAATCCCGGTCCCCAAAACAAGAACACTCATAACGCTCCTACCTCTGACCTCGGGCACCCGACTTCGGCCGGTTGCTTGGAGTCCAGCAAGCTGGACTCTTGCCTTCTGACCTCTGACGTCTGCCTCACGGCGTCAACCTCTTGAACACTTCCGCCGGACCGACACCCAGTTTCGTGCCATTCGCCATGTGCCACGAACGAATCTGGGATATGAATGCCTCGGCGCGGTCCAGGGATGCCTTTGCGCCGCCCATGGTGGTCTCGCTCTGGCTTGAGTGACACAGCAGCGCCTTCACTTTCACATCGAGCCACTGATCGTCGACACGTTCAGCGTGATCAGGTTCATCTGCTGACCACAGCAAGAGTGCTTCCGGACGGTGGGCTGGGAGACCAGAGTCGGTGAGAGCGAGTGGCTCGCGAGCCGATACGACACCGTCGACGGCAGCAAAGCCGGTCGCGCGGTGATCTGGGTGCATCTGGTAGCGCTGCCACGGATCGTGGCTCAGCACAACGTCTGGTCGTGCCTTCCGGATCTCGATCGCAACCTGCTGCCTGAGTGACTTCGAATACTCCAGTTCACCATCGACGTGCCCGAGGTGGATCGTTGTTCGGGCACCGAGAGCATCCGCGGCGGCGTCCTGCTCGGCTATCCGCCTCGCAATGAGAGCATCCTGGTCTTCGTTCTCGCTCCACGAGCCTTTTGAGCCGTCGGTGACAACGAGAATCGTGACCTCACACCCCTCTGCTGCCCACCGGGCGAGCGTCGCCCCTGCGCCGAACTCTGCATCGTCGGGATGTGCACCGATCGTCATGGCACGTCCTGGTATCGCGAGTGGCTCGGGCTGGGGAGTGAGTTCGTCGTATGTACCGGGTGCGTGCATGTCGTGGGTCACGGTGTAAGGCTAGGTGCCAGGCCAAGGCCAGCCAGCGCAGCGAACTGAGAGGGGGTGTCGATCTCAAGGCTCAGTTCCCAGCGTGCGCTGATAGCGGCGTATGGCATTCGTGCCAGATTGGCGTGAAAGGATCCCGGTCCGTACGTGAAGGCAAAGGGGCCGGTGCCTGCGATCACGTTGGTTCCGCCGTCAAGGCTTGGGGCGATCGCCGCACCTCCTCCAGAGGCAGCGTCGCTGAACTGCTTGATGTGGTTGCTCGTGATGCAGGGAAGGTCGGCGTGGAGAACGAGCCAATCGGGCAGGGCGTGTCGTTTTACGGCGCTCGTTACGGCAATCGATAGGCCACCCCCATCATCTGGGACCACTGTGCACCGCTCGGATGCCCACTTTGTCACCGCCGCATCTCCCGTAAGGACGATGGCGTTGAGCCCTGCCTCCGTGACCGCAGCGACGGAACGCGCGGCAAGGTTGGCACTGAGAGTTTGACGTTGTTGTGAGTCGAGTACATCGCCGAGCCTTGTCATCCCTGTGAAGCTCCGTATGGGGATGATCGCCGTACGCATGAGTTCCGCAGTCAGTGAAAGTCGTGAGGAAACTCAGCGAGCTGAACGAGTACACCGTTTGCCGACTTCGGATGGACGAATGCTTCCTTCCATATCGGGTCGGAAACGTCGAGACCGAAGACGACGAAACCGAGCCTCGTTGCGGCGGCTGATGCTGCGCGGATGTCGGTGACCTTGAATGTCAGATGGTGGAGACCTTCACCCCGCTGGTCGATGAAGCGGTTGATGAAATGGCTCGGATCATCCTTGTCGACGGCACTGATCATTTCGAGGGTTCCGCCTCCAGGGAGATGGAACTGGGCCCAGTGGAAGTCCCCGCCTGCATTCAAGCCGCCGTCAAAGCGTTCCCCAGCAACGAGTCCCACAAACCCGGATGCGGCATCGATGTCTCTTACCGCCATTGACACGTGATCGAAGCGTTCGACAAGGTGCCCAAGTCCGGAGGTCAGCTCCGTGTCGGTCGTCATCGTGGTGTGGAGATCCGGCGCTCGTACCACTGCAGCCCGATGCTGAGCGAGACAGTCAACAGCAGGTAGAAGGCCGCCAGAATCAGGTACCCAGCCATGAACTGGAACGATTGACCGGTCCACAGCTTCGTCATCTGTGTCAGCTCCCGAACTGCCAGAATTGACACGAGCGATGAGTCCTTCAGCAGCGCGATCAGGTCGTTTCCGAGTGCCGGCATGATGTTCTTGATTGCCTGGGGCCACACAATGAGTCGAAATACCTGAAGTCTGGTGAGTCCCATCGACATCCCGGCTTCGCGCTGGCCGGTACTGACCGACTCGACGCCAGCGCGAAGTACTTCTGCAATGAACGCTGCATACACAATTCCGACGGCCACCGTTGCCTTCACGACTGGGGAGGCGATGCCTGAGCGCCCCATGATTCCGAGAGCGCCCATCAGCTCGGGCCATGCAACCAACCCCACGAAGATGATTGTGACCAGCACCGGAATGCCACGTATCACTTCGATGTAGAAGATCGCGAGGTTCTTCGTGAAGACGTTGTTGGACATCCGTCCGACCGCGACGATCAATCCGACCACCATTGCGAAGACAAATCCTGCAAGGGTGACGATCACCGTGAGGGACATGCCGTCCTTGATGAAGTCGAACCCAGATTTCCAGGTTTCGTCCGTCAGGATCTTGAACAGCGGAAACGCGATGACTGCAATGATCCCAATGAACCACCAAGGGAAGCCAGACCATTCGTATGTAGCTTTCGCCCCTGGTGGGGTTGGGTCTGTACCGATGGTCTTGGGGATCGTCATGGAACTCTTTCCGTGGTACACCGCAACATACAGTTTGTAGCGCACGAAAGGGCTGGACGGTGTGTCCAGCCCTTTCGCCTCACCATTTGTTTGCTGCTCAGCCCTCGAAGTCGATGAACCACTTCTTGATCAGTGCGTCGAGCGTACCGTCCGCTGCCATGTCCTTGAGAACCTGGTTCACAGGCTCGATCAGATCGGAGTCCTTCGGATAGATGAATCCGAGTGGATCCGATTGAAGGTCATCGTCAAGGAGCTTCGTGGCATCGGCGTTGGCTCCGACATAGCCCTGACCGGCAACGTCATCGATGATCACAGCATCGACATCGCCTTGGATGAGGGCTTGGACGGCAACACCGAACTGTTCGTACGCATCGATTCGGCTATCGCCGACCAGATCAACACCGAGTTCATAGTTGGTAGTGCCGACCTGAGTCCCAAGCCGGTAATCACCAGCAATGAAATCGTCGGCAGAGGTGAACCGGGTCTCATCTGATCGCACCATGAGACGCTGAATCGTTGTCATGTAGGCATCGGAGTATGCGACCACTTCTTTGCGCTCTTCAGTGATCGAAATCCCGTCGGCAGCAGTGTCATAGACGCCCTGCCCGGTCTCTTCGATGACCGCTGGCCAACCGGCCTCAACGAACTCTGCCGTGCACTTGAGGCGTGAGCAGATCTCCCTCCAGATGTCGTAGTCGAAGCCCTCTGCGGTACCTGTCGTTTCATTGATGAAGTTGAACGGTGTGTAGGCGTTTTCGACGCCGACCGAGACCGTGCTGCCTTCGAGATCTGCCGTGTCGTCGCTGCCGCACGCCGTGGCGACCATGGCCACCGCGAGCGCAACGACGAAGAGTTGGAGTGCCTTCTTCATTGTCGTCATCCCTTTGTTGATAGTGCGCTTTCACGCGCGCCCCCTACGCTAATCGTTTGCCGCGCTCGGTGGGAATCCACGGCGGTCGAATTACGCATCGGCCGTTGTCGCGATGCGGAGTCCTAATGTGCATCTGATGCGGCGCAAGACCAAGATCATCGCAACATTGGGGCCTGCAACGGACTCCGAAGATGTCATTGCCGAGCTCATGGAGCGCGGGATGGACGTTGCGCGGATCAACTTCTCCCACGGAACACAGGATGATCACGCTCGCCGCGTTGGCATTGTTCGCAAGGTCGCGTCCGACCTGAACCGCCCCGCTGCAATCATGCAGGACATACAGGGCCCGAAAATTCGCGTCGGTACCTTTCCGGGAGGGACGATCGATCTCGAGGACGGCGCCACAGTACGAGTCGTCCCTGGGGAGGCGATCGGCGGCCCAGATGAGGTGCACGTGGCGTATCTCGACCAGGTCGAGATGTCGGTTGGTGGCGTGATTCTTCTCTCGGACGGGCTCATTTCCCTCACCGCAACCCATGTTGCGCCGGATTGCATAACGGCGACGGTGACGCTTGGCGGCATCCTTCACGACCACAAAGGTGCCGCGTTCCCAGGTGCGAGGACCACCATCCCGATCGTCACCGAAAAGGACGTCGAGGACCTCGAATTTGGAGCGACGCTCGGTATCGATGCGGTGGCGGCATCCTTCGTCACCACCGGAGCAGACCTCCGCTCGGTCAGAGAGGTCGCTGGCGACGTCGCTCTCATCGCCAAGATCGAGACGGCGGTTGGATACATGAACCTCGACGACATCCTTTCGGAATGCACCGGGGCGATGGTTGCGCGTGGTGACCTCGGTGTTGAGCTGTCGATCCAATCAGTTCCACGTGCCCAGATCGAGATCCTGAGACGCACCAACGCCGCGGGGAAGATCTCGATCACGGCGACGGAAATGCTCGAATCGATGATCCATAGTCCACGCCCGACCCGAGCCGAAGTGACCGACGTGTACCGCTCGGTTCTCGATGGATCCGATGCGGTGATGCTCTCAGCGGAGACAGCCATTGGCGAGTACCCGGCGCGAGCGGTCAAGCTGATGTCCGACATCGTGACGGAGGCAGAGTCCTCCCACGAGTACGGCCGCGCCGCAGACCTATCGAACATTTCCGAGGGTGCCGTTTTTGCTTCAGCGACAGCCGAGGCGGCGGTTGATACGGCCGACCGGCTCGGTCTCGCATCGATTATCGCGTTCACCGAATCCGGGACTACGGCGAGGCTGCTATCGAAGTATCGGCCAACAGCGAATATCTACGGATTCACCCCGATCGAATCGACCTATCGACACATGGCAATGCTCGGAGGCGTCACACCCATGATGCTCCAGCGGGTTTCATCAACCGATGAGATGATTGCGCTCGCCGAGGCAGAGCTCGTGAAGCAAGGAATTGCCACTACCGGTGATGGCGTTGTCATGATTGCAGGCGTCCCACCCAATCAATCCTCCTCGACGAACCTGATGAAACTCCACATGGTTGGGTCTGGGGATGTCCTGCACCCGGACGCTCATGTGTAAACGTGGTTGTGGTCAACCCTTTGCCTAGCATCCCCTCACCATCACAACGGAGGTAGACCGTGGGACAGCGAATCGAAGTCGAATCCACAACGGTGATTGAAGACTCGGCCGTATTCACCACGAACCGTAGTCTCACCGGCACCGATGGAGAAGGGTTCGCCTCAAGTGAGGAAGCGTCATCGTCGGATACGTTTCCTGCCAAGCTGGCATCCGAGCTATTCGAGGCGGACGACGCCTTGACCCGGGTGTACGTGGATCAGAATGCTCTGGTCGTGGCCAGGGGCGCCGCCTGGGATGATGCATCAACCACGGCGACCTCCAAGCTCATCGAAGACTTCTTCCTGTTCTACCCGGAGGGTTGAACTCCTAACCGGAGGGTTGAGCTATTCCTGGAATACCCCGACGGTGAGCTTGATCGTTGATCCGATCGGAACCCATTCGCCCGGAGCAGGATCCTGCGTCAACACGATGTTGTGTTTCCCTGGATCCTCAACGAACCCTGTGGTCTTGGAAGCGAGGAGTCCGAGCTCATCGAGAGCAGCGAGGGCTTCCTCCCATGTCTTGTTGGTCAGCGAGGGAAGCTGAACCGGGCAGTTCACCGGTTCGCCTGTGACCTCGCACCGGTGGACGGTGAACAGCTCTGACAGAGGCCGGTAGCGCCACACGAGATTCATGTCGGTCTCTTGGGAACCGTCAGGATGTGTCACAAGCCTGTCGACTCGAACAAGGAATCCGTTTGAACCAGAACGTTCCTTCCTCCGCTCGCCAGGGGCGACTTCGTCGAGCTCGTCAGCTACGAGTTCCTCCTCGAATTCGACGATGGCCTCTTTCTCGGAGGTGACGTCGGTGCACTCCAAACCGCCATTGTCCCCGTACATGCGCACGGTGATCGAGTTGTCTGTGTACGCCGTCTTGATGATCACAGGGGAGTTGGTGTTGTTCCGGAAAGCAACGTCTGGGCCTGGCACGCCGAGGGTCGCCTCTCGACCCATCGGATACCTGTCGAAGTACAGCGAGTGAGGTTGGTGCTCGACATCTTCGAGACAAGAGAAGAACACGGCGTTGAAGAAAGTGGTTCCGAACTGGCTCACGCCCCCACCGATATTTGCCGGGTGGTCGCAACAATAGGGAACCCCGTTGATGATCGCACCGTCAGCCACATAGCCCTTCGCCTCGGTTCTTGGTCCGACATATTCGTTGAGCGAAAACACGGCGCCGGGCTCGACGATGGCACCATCGACCTCATCGGCCATGGTCTGGATGTTGATGACGCGGTTTTGACGGGCGGGATGATGGGTAGTGAATCCACCGAGCGGTTTGAGGGTTGTGAGTGCCTGGGCCTCAGCAGTCGTGAGATCGGGCTCGGCCCCGACGACAAGGGGGAACTCTCCGGTTCCCGAACCGAGCGCTGCTTGCTTCATCGACGCGACGAGTCCCTCGACGTCGAGGAGCGTGCCGGACCGACCAGCGATGACCGAAATCACATCCGTCTCGAAGTCAACGTCCACCTGGGCGTTCACCGGTTGGATCTCGTATTCACCTTTGCGAGGTTCAAGGATTTTGAGGACAGTTACAGCATCGAACCGGGTGACCATCTCGGTGCCATCCTCGGATACCTCTGCCACAGCGGCAGAAGCAAGCTGTTCGGGCGTGAAGGTGACGCGAAATCCGACCTCGCTCGAAATGAGTTCGATTGAGTCATCGATCATCTCCACAATTTCGGCTGCGGCGGCATCGACCTGCTCGTTTGTGAGAATCGGATCGATCACGACAACCGGCACCACAACGCCGGACTTGTCCAGGCGCGACATCTCACGCTCGACTTGAGTTCGAGCGAATGCTCGATCGATGCCTTGCCCCGTCTTTGGATACTGTGGCGTGACGACTCCCGCTTCGATGACGACCGCGCCCTCGAACGCAGGATCCGCGACGGCGGCCTCCTCCCATGCGGTGAATACGTCATCGATAGCTTGGTCATCGAACGCAATGGCAAGGGGAACATCCTCCTGCTTTGAGAACGAGATGATCCACGCGGCGAAGCGTGAGATCGGGCCACCAGTCTTGCGGGCTGTGCTTGCTGCAGTGATTGCAGACGGTACGTCGGCTTCGAGCCCGATCTCGACAGGGCTGAGCTTGAACGTTGAATCGTTGACTGTGAAGACGCCCGTCGATGCTCGCAGATCGCCTTCGTAGCGTTCGACGACGACGGTGGCATCCGCCGTATTGAGGCCTCCAACGTCGACGCCGGCAACCGTGACGTTGCGCGCGATGGCATCGTCAGATGTGGCGCGATCAACGAGATAGATGCCAAGCGGGAGCAGCAGAATCGCGATCGGAACCGTTATGAATAGGGCTCTGCGGTGCTTCATTCGTGGTTTCGATGGGGTGTATTGCCGTTGAGGCGAGTGTAGGAACAGGGCCAGACAACTCGTGGCATCTCAATGGCTTAGGGATCAGGCGGTGGGGCGATCGCGGTATTGTCGACGTTGATCGTGACAGCGGTACCTGGATCTGGATATCCACCGGAATGGGACTGACTGACGACACGGTCGGGTGCACCCGGATCGTCGACATAGTTGACCGTCACCGTGTATCCAGCGGCTGTGATCGCCGCTCTTGCTGCTGCCTCGGACATGCCAACCACGGCAGGGACTGGATCCGGACAATCGCCGCTGCCCCCGACCCGTGGATCGCACGGATGCACCAGGATGACGTTCTTCTCGCCGCGGTAGCGCCAATAGAACGGCTCCCTGTCGACCTCGGTTCCTTGCGGGTCATAGAAGACTCTCGTGACCGTGACGGACCAGCCTCCGGAGCCTTTTGACTTGACCTTCTCCTCGCCTGGCGCGACGAACACCTCTGGATCGGTTTGGTAAGACACAGAAGCACTTGTCTGGCCGCTGCGCTCGGAGCGTTCTGATCCACAGATCATCCCACCGTTGTTCCCGAAGAAGGTGACGGTGATCGAGCGTTTGGTATGGCTCGTCTTGATGATGACCGGTGCGTCTGTGTTGTTGCGGAACACCACATCGGGGGACGGGTATCCGAGCGTTGCTTCCCGACCCTCGGGATATTTGGAGAAGTAGATACTGTGCGGTTGGTGGACGACGTCTTCGTAGCAGCCGAAGAAGATGGCATTGAAGATGGTCGTACCGAATTGGCTCACGCCGCCACCGACGTTGACGGCATCGTCCTCACAGGAAAGCTCACCACTTACGATTGCACAGTCGTACTTGTATCCCTTTTCGAGAGTTCTGCGTCCGATCACTTCGTTGACTGAGAACTCTTCGCCTGGCATGACCATGTAGCCATCAATCGTGTCTGCCATGAGATCGATGTTGTGAGAGCGGTTCGTCCCCGGCTTGTAGGTCGTGAACTCCGATACCTCATAGAGATCGCCGTATGCGAGTGCGTCTTCGGTCGAGAACTCTGGTTCTGCGGTGAACTCAAGCACTAGCTCTCCGGTGCCATCGCCAAGGGCAGCGACTTGGACAGCCTCAACGACGAGGTCGACGTCAAGGCTTGTTCCCATTTTGGAGGGAACCAGGGTGATGACGTCGTTCTCCGGAAGGCCCTCGACGCCTTCTTGGGGACTGTCGGTGATCTCGTAGTTCTCGTCCCAATCCTCGAAGTCATCAACCTCGATGATGTCCCAATAGGCATCAATGGGATTGACCTCAAGATTCTCTCGCTGGCCCTCGGCGAGGGGAACGATGACGGCTGGATCGATCGAGAATTTGATCGTTGTGGGGGATCCCTTGACCGTCGTGACTGAGAGAGCCTGCGCCATGGTGTACGGGGCCACTTCGAAGACAAAACCGTATTCATCGTTCGTAAGGGTTACGCCACGATCGATGATTTCCTGAGCACGGGTGCCAGCGGCATCAAGGTCGCTGTTGGTGAGCGTGGGTTCGCTATCGACAAGCGGGAGAACGATGACGTCCGTTGTGCCGTCCATCACAGCGTCGGACACCAGTCGATTGGCGACCGTGCGATCGATTGCGAGACCAGAATGCGGATACTCGACAATCGCCTTCTGATTGGTGATCGTCACCGATCCTTCGAATGCAGGGTTTGGGATTGCTTCCGTCTCCCACTCGGTGAGTTTCTCTCCCAACAGGTCTTCGTCAATTGAGCCTTCAACCGGTACGTCGACGGTCTCGGAAAAGGCCCGGAGCCAGCCGGACAGGCCATCCTTGTTGGCGTTGAGGGCCTGGCTGACCGCGGTGTTCGTATCGAACCATGTACCGATTTCGAGGGGATCAAGCGTGAATTGCTGGTCATTGACCGACACGGTGATGGTGTTTTCAGTTTGCGTGTCCGCGTAGTCGTTTGCAACGGCTGTGACTTCGTCGGATGGAAGGCGCGAGACGTCGGTGCCTTCGATCGATACGTTTCGTGCCGCCTGATCGGAAGCAGAGGCGGTGTCGACGAAGTAGATCGAAAGCGGCAGCAACAAGAGCATCACGGGAACCGCGATGAACAGTGTGAGTCGTCTTCTGGAGGTGGACATTCGGGCTCCAACAGGGGAATTGGCCGTTCGGCGAGTATATGGATGAGGGTCAGATACGACGTTGATTCCCGAGTAGTCCGACCACCAGGTCGCCCGCCCTGTCGTACGATGACGTGATGGGCATCTTTGATCATGTCGAATCCGGGGATTCCTTCAACGTCTCGGCAACGCTCTATACCGCGTATCTCGAATGCCCCCAAAAAGCCCTTGGACGACTCCAAGGGTTCTATGGGAAGCCGTCGGCCGCATCACTCAAGGGACAGCTTGCGCACAAGATCTTTGCGACACACCTCGACCAAGGCGAGATCGCGGCTGAGGATTTCAATCATGTGTGTCGTGTCGCGGCTGGTACCCATCTTGGTGGAATGATGGGCGAACTCGGTATGAGTATCTCTGAGTTCGATGCGATCACCCTCGAAGTCCAAGCGCTCTACGATCGCTTCAAAGCGCTGCCATTCGACGGTTTTCGGGCGGCGGAGATGGGATTTGACCTCGATGCCGGGAGTGGTATCACGGTTCGCGGCAGCATGGACGCAGTGTTCGACTCCGACGATGGTGCGCGGATTGTGGATTGGAAGACAGGCACGTATCTCTCGGACAAGGAGTCTCAGCTTGAGTTCTACGCAATGGTGTGGAAGCTCCTCAACGATGAGATCCCGTCAGCTGCCGAGGCGATGTCGGTGGCGACGGGGGAGAATGTGCATCTCGAACCGACGGAGGAATCAGTGCTGGCAACCCAGGCTGATGTCGGCGCGATGATTGAAGCGCTCCGGAGAGCAATGGCGGCTGGAACCGACCTCGAACGGAGGGCAGGGCCACACTGTTCCTGGTGTCCTCTCCTTGACGACTGCGCCGAGGGCTTGACGGCGACCAGGATTCTCTGATTGTGCACCCCGTCGACTGTCAGAAGGGGCACCGTCGCGGCATACTCGCCCGATGTCCATGACGCTGCTCGCCCTCCATGCCCACCCCGACGATGAATCATCCAAGGGTGCCGGAACCATTTCTCGCTACGCAGCGAGCGGAGTCCGCTGCGTACTCGTTACGGCCACAGGCGGGGAGGCTGGAGACATCCTCAACCCTGCCATGGACCGGCCCGAGATCAAGGCGAATCTCAAGTCGGTGAGGGAGGCCGAGTTGGTTGAAGCCGCTGCGATCCAGGGATACGACGAGGTGATCCTGTTGGGCTACCGCGACTCGGGAATGCCAGACTCGCTTGACAACGCTGATCCTCGGGCGTTCTGCAACCAACCGGTCGACGAAGTGCTCGCGAGACTTGTTGGCATCGTCCGCGATGTACGGCCCGATGTCCTCATCGGATATGACGACCATGAGTTCTATCCGCATCCCGATCACCTCAGGGTTCACGAGATGTCAATGCTGGTCTTTGATGCCGCAGCCGACGTGGATCGGTTTCCCGATTTGGGAGAGCCGTGGGAGATCAAGAAGATGTACGCGCCGACGATCTTCACGCGAGATCGCGTTCGTACGATCCATGAGGCGATGCTCGAGCGCACCGGAAACTCACCGTACGACCGCTGGTTGGAAATGATGGAGAGCAGGCCGATGCTCGAACGTGACGTAACGCGGATCGACGTAACGGGCTATGTCGAGCAGAGCAGGGACGCGCTTCGCGCCCACCGCACTCAGATTGACCCGGATGGCCATTGGTTCCAAGTACCTACGGAGCTTGTTGAAGAGGTTTATCCATGGGAGGACTTCGAGATGATGGCTTCACGGGTTGGCTGGAACACCGGTGAGAACGATCTCTTCGCTGGAATCGATGACGCCGACTGAAGTCGGTCCGCCGACTGAAGTCGGTCCGCCGACTGAAGTCGGTCCGCCGACTGAAGTCGGATGCTGGGTGTCACGTTCTGCTGGAATGGGCCCATGACCAGCACCATTTCCGATCTCAAGTCTGCTCTGTCGGATGTGCCAACGCTGCTTCTCGACGACAGCCTGCTCCATGTCCTCGACGACGCTCGTGCGGGTGCAGACGCACTTGAAATTCTTGCCGTGCATCCATCGATCGTGGCAGTGGTCGGCGCGGGGGGAGTGGCAAGTCGAGCATCGTGAATGCGATTGTCGGCTCAGACGTCGTATTGGTGTCCCCGATCCGTCCGACGACAACCGCAGCGACGGCTGTGTGTGCGGCAGGCCCGTCGCCCATCGAGGGAGTAACTGATTGTGTCAATGTCGACGGCCTCCCGGTCGGACTCGTTGTGGTCGATACGCCGCCATGGGATGCTGCTGATGAGACCGTGCGCCAGATCATGGGACGTGCTGCACGGTCGATTGTGGTGGTTACGCCGTCTCGGTATGGAGACGAAGCGACCAGCGAGATTCTTGCTGCAGCGCAATCCTCCGACTCCTTCTGTGTCGTTGCGAATCGGATGCCGCGCGACATGGCTCTTCGGGAGCAAATCGAGGATGCGATTTCAGAGCGCATCGGTGTCAAGCCAGCGGTGGTGATTGTCGAGGGTGATGCTGTCGTCGTCACCGACTTGGTGCGTGATGTTCCCCTTGATGTGTTCACGGAGGCTCGCTGGGCCGTATTGTCGCGAGCCGTTGCCGGTGCGAGTCGAAGGATCGCGACGGGCTTGACTGAAGCTGCGCGAGAGGTTGGATCGCTAAATCGCTCCATCGATACGGTCGAGCTTCCGACGCTTGAGCTTCCACTCGTGGACGCGTCGTCCGAGTGGACGGAGATTCGTGGACTCCTGGCAACGGCTGCCATGTCGGCCGTCTCCTCATTCGATGAAGCTGTGGAATCATCCCGGGCCGGTGGCCTCGCCGGCCGAGTTCGCTCGCACCTGCCCCAGACCAACACTGATGCGACCATCGAATCACTCGAAGAGTGGAACGATTCCGTGCGTCGACGATTCCGATCAGAGACACATTCTCGATTCCGGAAGAACTCGGCGATGGCGCTGCTCGACCGATGGTCATGGCTTGTGTCGGTTGATCCGACCATCAGCACTCCCAGGCGATTCAATCGACTGATCAAGCACGCGAGTGAGGAACCAATCTCGGCATGCCATCAAGAGCTCCTTGACATCCTGCAACGACCTGTAGACGCTCGAAGCAACGATTGGAGAACGATCGTTGATGCAGCAGGTGAGTACCGACCCGGTGTGCTGTTCGCAGCGGCCACTGCCGTCGGGAGCACGGACCTTGCCGGTGAGTGATCTATCTGAGCTCAGTGATCTCCTCGACATATGCCTCGCGAGGTCAGAGTCGGTTGCCGATCCGGACATGTGGGAGGAGGTCGCTTCCCTTCGTGGTCACCTGCGACGACGGACCGGCTTCCTTGGAGAGGTTCTGGTCGTGGCTTTGGCCGGTGGAACGGGGTCAGGGAAGTCCTCGCTGATGAACACCCTCTGTGGTGCCCAGATTGCCGATGTGGGAATCGAGCGGCCAACGACGTCGAGGTGTTTGGCGGCAATCCCGTCCGACGTCGCTGGCAATTTGTCCGGATTCGTGGCAAGCCTCGGGATAGATGAGATGGTTGAGGTGTCCGGTCTCGGTGATCTCGTGCTGGTGGATCTTCCTGATTTCGACAGCACATTCACCGACCATCGCAGGATCGTTGAGTCGGTCCTCGATGTCGTCGACGCGGTGATTTGGGTCTTTGATCCTGAGAAGTACTCGGATCGGATCATCCATGATTCCTTCCTCAAGCCTCTCCGGAGCCATGCGGACCAGATGCTCTTCGTTCTGAATCAAGCCGATCGACTCGATGAGCACATTGGGTTGGTAAGGACAAGTTTGCGAGCACACTTGCTGGATGACGGCTTCATCGATCCACACGTCATCACAACCGTAGCCGCAGCATCGGAAACCGTTGACCTGTCGACCGACGAATTGAAATCTGCTTTGGCGGAACGACTCGACAGCAAGGAAACAGCGATTCAAGGGCTTACGGTCGATATAGCGCATGCCGCAAATCGGCTCTGGCAACACATCGATGACTCATTCGAGGGACTCCGGGGTGACGAACGAGCGGATGCCGCACTTGCGATGGCGTCCTTCGTATTGTTGGGAATAGCTACACACCAGGTCGTTGCGTCGAGAGCCCGGAAGGAAGCAACTGATGAGTTGGGATGACATCACCGAGTGGATCGGCGACCGCTGGACGGACCATGGTGGGGAGATCATCTCCACGCTGGTTGTTTTTCTTGCTGCATGGGTGTTTCTGGGCGTGATCAGGCGTGGGGTTCGTCGGTGGGAGATCCGCATCGAGAATGAGCTCCACGGATCAAGTGATCCAGCGGATCGTGAACGCGGGCAGCGTCTCGTCACGATCTCAGGTGTACTCAGGATGGTGCTGTCGATAACGCTTTGGGTCATTGTGGCGCTCACGATCATGGCGATTTGGGGTCTACCAATGGCGCCGTTCATCGCGGTCGGCACCACCGTCGGAGTTGCCGTCGGATTCGGTGCCCAGGACCTTGTGCGTGACGTCATTGCAGGTTTTCTGATTCTCGTTGAGGACCAGTACGCGCTCGGTGACGTCGTATCGATTGCGGGTGTGACCGGGTCCGTTGAATCAATACAGCTTCGATCGACGGTCTTGCGGGATCTGGAAGGCAACCAACACTTCGTTCCGAACGGGCAGATCAAGGTCGCTTCAAATCTGACGTCCGAGTTCTCGCGAGTTGTGGTTGATATCCCGGTGTCGTACGACACAGACGTGGACAAGGCGATGGACGTCGTCAAAGACGAGGCCTTCTCTCTCGCCGGCGACGAGGAGTGGTCAGGACGGTTCATCAGCGATCCCGAGATGCTGGGAGTGAACAAGCTCGACAGCTCCGCAGTCAACATCCGCGTGCTGATGACGCTGACCCCAGACGATCGTTGGCTCGTCAAGCGAGAGTTTCTTCGAAGGATCAAGAACCGCCTCGATACTGAGGGGATCGAGATTCCGTTCGATCAGGTGGTCATGCGAATGCGAACCGAGGAATAGTCCTCTCCCCGCCTACCGCTGACCGTTGCTCAGGTCAGACGTCCGACGTCAGACCTCCGATTCAGGTCTCAGCACAAGCATCCCGTGTTCCACCGGCTCGATCTCGATGTGTGAGGCTGTTCCGAGCAGCTCGCCGTCGGCTTGGAATGGTGCCGGTGGATCGGCATCAACCGTGATTCGATCATATTCCGTCCACAGATGGGCACCTGAGCGTGCGGAGTGGGTGCGGCGCAAAACAGCCCGTGACAGAAGTGATGCGGCGTTGCGATAGCCAAGCTTGTCCACCCCAAGCGTTGCCATTCCGTGGGGGTCCTCCGTCGTCAGGTGAAGCGGAACCCGTCCGAAGTAGGTGTACGGATGGTGGACCTGCGTGAGGGCGGCAACCGCATCGTACGATTCACCATTGGCTTCGATTCGCAAGTTGGGCAGACGTGTTCGCCAATCCGATGTGAGGCGTCCGACAGCGGTCGAGGCGTAGTAAATGCCTCCGAATCTGACCTTGGCGTATGGCCGTTGCTCTGCAGCTTCCACAACGGCGGCGTCGAAGCCGATACCGATGGAGAATGTTGCCACTCGCTCGATACGTTTTCCAGCCAAAGTTGCCGAGATTCGCCCGACCCGCGTTGGCAGTGGATTGTACGTCGTGGCGGCGTGCGCAGCCTTCACGGGCTTGGAGGGGATGCCGAGAATACGCGCCAAGACATTGGTGGTCCCCACGGGGATCAGGCCAAGTGCCGTGTCGGATCCTGCAAGCCCGTTTGCAACATGATGTGCGACACCGTCGCCACCCATTGCGAAAACGACATCAACCGCGTCTTCGGCAGCCGCCGCAGTCTGTCGCATCGTGTCTTGTCCGCTTACCGGCCACTGGGTCGATAGGTCGAATGTGCCAGACAGGATCGTGGCGACCTTCCGAAACAGACCGCCAGTGAACTGGGAGGCTGAAGGGTTGGCAATGAGGACGGCGCGGCGCATCGGTTGAGGGTATCGGAGGCCCATGCCGTGGACTACATGTTCAGGAGTTTTTCCACCTGTTCGCGTAGGTCAAGTGGTCTGAACGGTTTGGTCATGAACGCATCCGCTCCGCCCTTGGCAGCACGATCTGCCATCTCGGGCTGGGCATGGGCAGTCAGGATGAGAACCCGAAGGTGTTCCGTTGCCGCGTCAGATCGGAGTTGGTTGAGTACTTCCCAGCCATCCATACCCGGCAGACCGATATCGAGAACCACAACGTCAGGCTTTCGCTCGCGGATCGCTTTGATCCCTTCCATTCCATCAGTAGATGACGAGATCGTGACGTCGAGGACGCGGAGGCACACCTCAATCAGCCTCCGGACAGAGGCAGAATCCTCGATAACGAGAACATGGGGTTGTTGCATGGTTGGAATATCGGCAGGAATCCGGACGACTGCAGCGGATTCTTCGGTGATCCGGGCATGATGGTGCCGAGCCTGTCGTAGCCTGTTGTACACCTACCCATCTTCAGGAGGCATAGTGCTTGCGCCATACGTTCCAGAACCATATTCCGATTTCTCAGACCAGACGAGCTCAGCTCGATTCCGCGGTGGGCTTGACGCCGTTGCGGCGAAACTGGGCGAGCGTGCGCTTCTTGTCATTGGCGGTGAGCACATCGACACCAAGGGCTCCATCGAGTCGGTGAACCCATCGAACCCTGCGCAGCGGATCGGGACTGCTGCCTCCGCGACAAAGGGTCACGTTGATCAGGCAATGGCAGCAGCGTGGGACGCATTCGCTGACTGGTCACGAAAGACAGCTGAGGAACGGGCAGGCATTGTCCATCGCGTCGGCGATCTCATCTTGGAACGCAAGTTCGAGTTTGCGGCGTGGCAGTCATACGAAGCAGGGAAGAATTGGGGTGAAGCTGAGGCAGATGTTGCTGAGGCTGTTGATTTCTGTCGCTACTACGCCCATCAGGCCCTCCGTATGAGCGAACCAGTTGATGTGGTCCAGGTTGACGGAGAAACCAACACGTCGACGCTCCAGCCAATTGGAGTCGGCGTTGTGATTCCTCCGTGGAATTTCCCGCTTGCAATCCCTGCGGGAATGGTGATGGGCCCGGTCGCTGCTGGCAACACGGTGATTCTGAAGCCGGCGTCGAACACTCCGCTGGTCGCGTGGGCCTTTATGAAGGTTCTCGAGGATGCAGGCATGCCGGCTGGAGTCGTCAACTTCTTGCCAGGATCCGGCGGAGAAATCGGTGATGCACTTGTGGATCATCCGCGTACGCGTTTCGTGAACTTCACAGGATCGATGGAGGTCGGCCTTCGTATCGCTGAACGTGCTGCGAAGGTGAGTGAGGGCCAGAAATGGCTGAAGCGGTCCTACATGGAGATGGGTGGCAAGGATGGCCTCATCATCGATGACACGGTCGACATCCAGGCTGCTGCTGCTGATGCAGTGGCTTCGGCATTCGGATTCCAAGGTCAGAAGTGTTCTGCGTGCAGTCGCCTGATCGTCTTCGACGCGGTTCATGACGAACTGGTTGATGCCGTTGTGGAGCTCGCATCAAAACTGACGATCGGGGCTGCGATTGAGAACTATCCGGTGGGTCCTGTGATTTCGGCGGCCCAGCACCATTCGATCATGACTGAGATTGAGGCTGGCAAGGAGGAGGCAACTCTGGTGATGGGCGGGCACGCAATCGAAAAAGATGGCGGCTACTACATCGAGCCAACGGTCTTCGTCGATGTTGAACCCGATTCGCGGCTTGCCCAGCACGAGATCTTTGGACCGGTGCTTTCGATCATCAGAGTTTCAGACTTCGACGCTGCCTTGACGGTCGCAAACGGAACCCGGTTTGGTCTCACAGGTGGTGTGTATTCCAATGATGACCAGCGTCTTGCACGGGCAAAGCGAGAGTTCCATGCAGGGAACCTGTACCTGAACCGCAAGATCACCGGGGCACTTGTTGGCGTCCAGCCGTTTGGCGGATTCAACATGTCAGGCTCAAACGCCAAGGCTGGAGGACCCGACTACCTGAGACTGTTCATGGAAATGAAATCCATAGCGGAACGACATCGGTAGTCCGATGTCCGTCATCCGTCGTCAGTCCCCAGCATAGGTGTACCACACAACGGCATTGCCGAGTGTGTCCATGACCATTGCCGTGTCACCACCGTTGGACCACACAGCCTGATCAGAGCACCAGTGCAGCGCGCCAGTGGGTCCGCCATCGCATCCGGTCACGACGGTAACGGCATCGCCGACATCAAGCACGATGCCAGCATCAAAGGTGAAGCGGTTGCTTGTCGACTCGTCCCTGAGTGTCCACCCCGACATCGACACCTTGTCGTAGCCCTCGTTGACGATGGTGATGTATTCATCTGAAAGTACCTCCGCATCAGGCCCTCCGGGGTCGAACGCAAGTTCGGACACACGAATCACCGGCCGATCTCCCGCAACACCCTCGCGGTCTCCGCATGCAAAAGTTCCCCACATCCCATAGCCAGACTGGAACGCCCTCGCCTCAAGGGACTTGAGCGTCGGCGCCACTTCGGATCCGTCCTGGATACCAACTGCATGGCCAGTCTCGACAAGTACGGCGTTGACGAACGTGGGCGATGGAACCGAATCGAGGTAGACATACCGAAGCAACCGTCCAAAAGCGTCTACGTCTTCTGACCCTTCGATCAGCAGGACATCGTCGTTGTCGACGAGCGACATCAAGTACGCCGTTGACTCCTGACCCCAGCACTCATCCGTCTCCGGCGCGTTGATACCAAGCAGTCGAATATCCACCGAGACGCCATTGAGATCGACCTTGATCGTGTCGCCATCGACCACGTCGGTGACACGCCCCACAACCCTGATTTCGGGGGGTGGCAGTGTCAGTGTGGTCGTCGTGATGGCCTCAACACCCGGCAGCGTGGTCGATGTCGTTGTGGTCTCGTTGAACTCGGGCGCCTGTGGGCGCGAGTCACATCCGACCGCGATGAGCGTCGCCACCACGACGATTGAAACCAGACCTCTTGACATGACGCAACGGTACAAGTGGTTTCAGGGAAGTCGATGCATCCTCACGACCTCCGTAGCCTGAATCTCCTAGGATCGGGGAGCACATGTCGAGATGGTCGGAGGATCAATGACGGACCTGTTCAACCTGTCGGAGAAGACATGTGTTGTCACCGGAGGCAATAGCGGTATCGGCAGAGGAATAGCGGAAGCGCTCGCCGAGGCGGGGGCACAGGTCGCCATTTGGGGCCGGAACGACCAGCGGAACGCGGAAACCGTTTCGACATTGCAGGCCAGGGGCGCGGAGGCAATCGCACTTGGGGTCGATGTGGCGGACGAATCCGCCGTCATCGAAGCTTTCGCCGCGACCATCGATGCCTTCGGAAAGGTCGATTCTGTCTTCGCCAATGCCGGACTCGGTGCAGGATCGACACGGTTTCACGAAATGTCGACTGAGTCGTGGCGGAGAATGTTCGGTGTGAACATGGAAGGCGTGTTCTGGACGTTCCGTGAGGCGCTCAAGCACATGCAACCGCGCGGTGAAGGATCACTGATCGTGACCTCTTCGATCTCGGCAGACGTGGGCTATGCCCGCGGTGAGGACTATGCGGCGACCAAGGCGGCTGTCCGAGCGCTGATCCGGGGTATTGCCGCCGAGTACGGCCGGTACGGTATCCGTGCAAATGCGATTGCTCCTGGTTGGGTTGTTACAGGCATGACGGATGAGTTCATCGAGGGTGATGCGTTCGCGGGGAAGGTTCTCCCGAGGATTCCTGCCGGTCGGTTCGGCCGACCAGACGACTTTTCGGGGATTGCCGTGTACCTCGCGTCCGATGCAAGTGCTTGGCACACGGGCGACACGATCACCATCGATGGCGGCTATCTCCTTACCTGACCGCGCAGGAATCACCTTCGATACACTCGCTCAAGACCATGGAAGAACCGAGTGGAGGGTTTGGGATGATCACCTTCGATGAGCAAGTAGCGATCGTGACGGGGGCAGGGCACGGCCTCGGTCGGTCCCATGCCCTGGCGCTCGCTGAGCGGGGAGCGCGCGTCGTCGTCAACGACCTTGGTGGAGCACGAGACGGAACCGGATCGTCCGCGACAGCAGCCGAAGAAGTGGTTGCCGAAATCCAAGCAGCCGGTGGCGAAGCGATGCCGAATGCCGCCGACGTCACCGACGAAGCCGCGATCGATGCAATGGTCAGCGAGGTTGTCGATCGATGGGGTCGGATCGACATTCTCATCAACAATGCCGGTGTTCTGAGAGACCGAAGTTTCGCGAACATGACGATCGAGGACTTCCGATTCGTCGTTGACGTGCACCTGACCGGAACGACGATTTGTACCAAGGCCGTCTGGGGCCATATGAAAGAAGCCCATTACGGACGTATCGTTGTCACGTCCTCTTCGTCAGGGTTGTACGGCAACTTCGGGCAGGCGAACTACGGGGCTGCGAAACTTGGGGTCGTCGGACTCATGAACACCCTTCGTGCTGAGGGCGACAAGTACGACATTCGGGTCAATGCACTTGCCCCTGTCGCGCACACACGTATGACAGACGAACTGATTCCCGATGAGGCGAAGGTGCTGCTCAAACCTCAGGAGGTGACGCCTGGGGTGCTCTATCTTGTTTCCAGTGACGCCCCCCAAGGGATGATCCTCGCCGCAGGAGCAGGTGGCTATGCCGCCGTGCGGATATACGAAACACCGGGGATTTGGCTCAAGGCAGAGGACCGAACCCCCGAGATGATTGCCAGCCGCATTGAGGACATCCTTTCTCCCGAAGGACAAGCCGAACTCAAGAGCGGAAACGAGCAGACGATGAAGTTTCTGTCAAGCGCCATGGACACTCCATGAGAGCGGTGGTTTGCACCGAATACGGACCACCTGAGCTCCTAGTCATGGCAGACGATATTCCCGAACCCGAGGCCGGGCCCGGGCAGGTCGTCATGGCTGTTGTATACGCCGCGATGAACTTCCCCGATCTTCTGACAATTCAGGGGAAGTACCAGATCAAGGCTGAACCCCCGTTTTCGCCAGGGTTCGAGGGTGCAGGCATTGTTGCCTCCGTCGGCCCTGGCGTGCACGGTCTCCGGGTTGGCGATCGGATCGCCGCTGTTGGCGTCGTCGGAGCCTTTGCAGACAGGTGGGTGGTTGACGCGAAACGGTGTGTCCCCATGCCGGATTCGATCCCGTTCGACGTCGCTGCCGCCACGATCATCGCGTATGCAACCTCCTACCACGCCCTCACGGACCGAGCCGATCTCAAGGCCGGTGAGACGATGCTTGTACTCGGCGCCGCAGGAGGTGTCGGGTCATCGGCAATCGAAATCGGCACGATGATGGGTGCACGCGTGATTGCCGCCGCAAGTTCGGATGACAAGCTCGCTTTCTGTCGAGAACTCGGGGCGGTTGGAACCATCAACTACACGACACAGGACCTGCGGACGGTGGTGCAAGAGCTGACGGATGGTGGCGGACTTGACGTGGTGTACGACCCCGTAGGCGGTGAGCTCTCAGAGCTGGCATTTCGATCACTGCGCTGGCGAGGTCGGCATCTCGTCATTGGGTTTACGGCTGGTGAGATTCCCCGAGTACCTTGGAACCTTGCCCTGTTGAAAGAAGCGTCTGTGGTCGGGGTCTATTGGGGAGGTCTCACCGAGGCGGATCCTGAAACAAGTGATCGCCAAATGGCAGAGCTCGTCGCATTGATCGCAGACGGGACATTGAGGCCGCGGGTGACCGCTTCGTTCCCGCTCACGGGCTTCCTTGATGCCTACACGATGGTCAGGACGCGCGCTGCGAGAGGGAAGGTTGTTCTCCGCATCGCCGATTGAGAGCCACCCCTGATTATGACTCCTAGGACAACGGTTCCTGCGACATGGACGCCTGCAGTTTGCGCATCCCAGCGAGCCAGCGGTCGTAGTCGCCCGCCTTTCGTTCGAAGTAGTCAGCGACGTCAGGATGGGGGAGGATCAGAAAGGTCTCGGCTGCAATACCTGCCACGACGGCCGAAGCGACATCCTGGGGTGTCACTGCAATGGAATGAACCCATGTCTTCATCTCCTCGCTGTCACCAGCGAAGACATCGAGCATTGGCGTGTCAACGAACTGGGGACACAGGGCAGAAACACGAATGCCACGGTCGCCGTACGTCACCGACAGCCATTCGGCGAGCGCTACGACTGCGTGCTTGGTCACCGAGTATGGCGCCGCGCCGATATTGGTGAGCAGGCCGGCGGCTGATGCCGTGTGTACGAAATAGCCGGTGCCTCTGCCAAGCATCCCCGGAAGCACACAGCGGGTCGCATAGACGTGTGACATCACGTTCACGTCCCATGTCTGTTGCCAAACTTCGTTCGGTTCATCGACAGAGCCAGCGGTTGCAATCCCAGCGTTCAAGCAGAGAATGTCGATTCTTCCGAACTCGCCCTCGATCTGGCTGAACACGGATCGCGTCTGGACATCGTCTGCCACATCGAGCTGAAATGCGGAACCCCCTGCATTGGTTGCGACGCGGGCTGCCCCATCCCCATCCATGTCGAGCACAATGACGGCACCGGCACCTTCAGCGGCGAATCGTGTGACCATGGCGGCCCCGATACCGCTCGCGCCACCGGTCACCACGACAACCTTCTCGCTGATCTCCAATGCGCATTCCTTCCTCGACGTGGCCCCGATACTGCCAGATGTTTCAGATTTGACGTGTCATGAGCACCGATAGGATGTGACCATGTCTGGTGGAAGGTGGGGCAATGCGCATTGTTCCGATTGAAGACATTGCCGGAATGGTTGGCACCGAGGTGGGACGATCCGAGTGGCTGACCATCGACCAGGATCGGATCTCACAATTCGCTGACGCGACCCTCGATCACCAATGGATCCACATCGATCCCGAAACTGCAGCGAAAGGACCGTATGGCGCGACGATTGCACACGGATTTCTCACGTTGGCTCTCCTGCCGTACCTCGGAGCTTCGTCATCGGTCGGTCCTGAGGGGATGGCCATGGCAATCAACTACGGGTCCGACAAGGTCCGCTTCTTGAATCCTGTTGTTGTAGGAAGCAGGATCCGTTCCGTTACGACGTTGACAGACTTCACGCAACGTAGTCCCGGGCGGTATCTCGCGACCAACAATGTCGTCGTCGAAATCGAGGGGGAGGACACGCCTGCGCTCATCGCTGACACCCTCACTCTCTTTGTCATGAAAGTCGTGCAATGAAAGGCTCACCTGTGACGGACGCAAATGCAGAAGCTCGTGTCAACGAGGCCATTGACAGACTGCTGGCCGACTATCCACCGGAGTCGACAGAACCGAAAGTGTTCTGGGGAGCGCAGTTCGACACAGGACTTGCCTGGGTCGATTTCGAGGAGGGATCCGGAGGGCTCGGTGTCAGCCCGCGATATCGCGAACTCGTGACGCGCAGGCTCAACGATGCCGATGCTCCCATGTGGAATCGGATCGCGAACATCCTCGGTATCGGAATGGGTGCGGGAGTGTTGCATACACATGGAACCGACGAACAGAAGCAGCGATGGCTGCGCCCCATGTTCGTCGTCGACGAGGTGTGGTGCCAGATGTTCTCAGAACCGGGAGCCGGTTCCGACGTTGCTGGGCTTGCGACGCGCGCCGTAAGAGATGGTGACGAGTGGATCATCAATGGCCAGAAGGTGTGGACGACACTTGCCCATCTCGCAAAGTGGGGGATGGTTGTCACGCGGACCGATCCTGATCAACCCAAACACAAGGGCCTGACCTACTTCATCATTGACATGGAAGCCGATGGAGTCGACATCAGGCCGCTGTACCAGATCACTGGCGAGGCGGAGTTCAACGAGGTGTTCTTCGACGACGTGCGGGTTCCCGACAAGCACCGGATCGACGATGTCGGCGCCGGGTGGCGAGTCGCCATGACAACGTTGATGAACGAGCGTGTCGCCATCGGGGGCAATACGCCGCCGCGCAGCAGCGGAACCATCGGGATAGCGATGGACACTTGGAAGCAGTCCGGTTCCGGGGATGTAGCTGATCGCCGGGAGCTTGCCAGACTGTGGGGTGAGGTCGAGGCGATGCGCCTCACGGCCATTCGCGCCACCGAGAACATGCGGGCCGGCGTCCCTGGGCCAGAGGGTTCCACAGGGAAGCTTGCCTGGGCCGACCTCAACAAGGAGGTCACAGCATTCACCGTGGGGATGATGGGCTTTGATGGCGCGACCATTCCCGAGGGCTACACCCTCGAACCGACGGTCTATGACACCCGGATGACGGAACGGATCCTCTCACCACAGCGGTGGTTCTTGAGGTCTCGGGCCAACAGTATTGAGGGGGGAACATCCGAAATCATGAGGAACATCCTCGGAGAGCGGGTGCTCGGTCTCCCGGGCGAACCAAGGGTTGACAAGAACGTCCCGTGGAGCGAGGTGCCTCGTGGTTGACGCAATCAGCTTTGCCCGTACCGACGAGCAGAACATGCTGGCGTCCACCGTTCGAGAGTTCCTGGGCGCGACGGTTGATTTTGACGCAGTGCGTTCGATGTCGACGACCGACAACGCATTCGATGCTGCGGCCTGGCATGGTCTCGCGGAGATGGGGCTGATTGGTCTCCACGTCCCGGAGCAATTCGGCGGAGCGGGATTCACAGCGACTGAGGCAGGGATCGTGTTCGAGGAGCTTGGCCACACGTTGACCGCCGTCCCCCTCCTCTCAAGTGTGATGGCGTCGACGGCCATCTTGGCTGCGGCCAACGATGACCAGAAGTCTCGTTTCCTTCCGTCGATCGCACGCGGGGAGACGATCGCGACCCTTGCTGTCTACGAGGAATCACACGACAACGATCCGACATCCGGAACGACATCACTCTCACCACGAGATGGTTCCTTCGTGCTGAGTGGAACCAAGCGGTACGTGACCGATGGCACCAACGCCTCCCTCTTTGTTGTATCGGCATCGACGCCTGATGGGGTTGCTCTTGTGATCGTGGATTCAGACGCTGACGGTGTTGAGGTCATTCCGGCACACGCGCTGGATCCAACTCGGCCACTCGCTGTGGTTCGCCTTGACGGTGTCTCCGTCGACGCTGCCAATGTGATGTTCGGAGCGGAATCCGCGGTCCAAACCGCGATTGACATGGGGGTTGTCTGCTTGGCGAACGAGCAGGTCGGCGGTGCCCAGTGGTGTCTCGAAACATCGGTCGAGTATGCCAAGACCAGATTTCAGTTCGGAAGAGCGATCGGTTCGTTCCAGGCAATAAAGCACCTCTGCGCTGACATGCTGGTTGCCGTCGAGCACGCAAGATCCGTCGCAAGTCACGCCGCAGCTGCCTTTGAGGATCCAGCCGAATCTTCGATCGCTGTCCCGCTTGCAAGGTCCGTGTGTTCGGGTGCCTTTCTCACCGCTGCGGGGGACACAATTCAGATTCTCGGCGGCATCGGTTTCACATGGGAGCACGAGGCCCACCTCTACTTCAAGCGTGCCAAGTCGACGTCGATCCTGCTCGGCTCCGTCGACACCTACCGTGATCGCCTCGCTGACGCCGTCGACCTCTAGTGTCCGACTCACGCACTGTCGTGATCATCCCCGGAGCCGGGGAGTTCGCCGAAGCCTGGGAGGGAGTTGTAGCCATCGTTCGATCCGAAGGTGTTGCGTGCGTTGCCGTCGACCTCCCCATGCACGGATCGAATCCCGATCCACAGCCAAGTTCCATCGAGGGCTATGCAGACTGGGTTGAGGCGTTTCTTGTCGACAGGGAGCTTGACGACGTGGTGCTAGCCGGGCACTCAATGGGATCGCTGATCGCCCTCGAGGTAGCGGGCCGCGGCAACAAACAGGTCGTCGAGGCGGTCCTGATGGCCACCGGCTCCCCGATGGCCGTCGCACCGTTCCTGCTTGAGATGGCCGCAACGGACGCACCGGAGGCATGTGCGTTCATGGGAAAGCATTCGATGTCGGCTATCACGTCCGATGAGATTGAAGCCCGCAGGCGCAGCCACCATACGTTGAGGCTCCAAGCATCGGCATCCCTGATCACTACCGATCTCCACGCATGCAACGACTACACGCGGTCCGTTGAAGCGGCTGCCGCCACAGGGGTTCCAACCACCGTCATACTCGCCGAACACGACAGAATGGTTCCGGTCGGTAGCGCTACCCCGATCATCGAGGCGCTCGCGGACGTCGAAACCACTGTGCTGGTGGAGACCGGCCACGCGATCCAGGATGAGCGTCCTGAAGATGTGGCAGCAATATTGGTTTCGGCAGCCCACGGAACGAGGCAGTTCTAGGGTTGCCCCATGAGATTTGGAGCTTTTGTCCCGCAAGGGTGGCGCGTCGACCTTGTCGATATCGACACCGCCGATCACTGGTCGACCATGCTTGGCGTTGCGAAACAGGCCGAGTCGCTCGGGTTCGAGTCGGTGTGGGTGTACGACCACTTCCACACGGTTCCCGAACCAACCCAAGAAGTCACGTATGAGTCTTGGACGTTGATGGCGGCACTTGCCGTGACCACGGACACCATTCGACTTGGCCAGATGTGCACGTGCAACGGATATCGCCCACCGCCATACCTCGCAAAGGTAGCCGCCTCCATCGATGTGATTTCGGGGGGACGCCTCGAGATGGGAATCGGTGGCGGTTGGTACGAGCACGAGTTCAACGCCTACGGCTACCCGTTTCCCAAGCCCTCGGTACGCCTCGGGGAGCTCGATGAGGCGGTCCAGATCATGATCAATATGTGGACCGAGGATGAAGCATCGTTTGATGGAAAGTATTTCTCAATTGACGGAGCGATCTGTCAGCCCAAGCCTGCCCAGGACCCGTACATCCCGATCTGGGTTGCTGGAGGAGGCGAGCAACTGACCCTCCGTACCGCAGCGCGATACGCCAACTACACGAACTTCGGTAGCAATCCTGTCCAGTTTGCGCACAAGCGCGACGTCCTTGAAGGTCACTGTGAACGCCTCGGCCGTGACCCGGGCGAGATTACGATGTCGTCGAGTCTGAACGTACTCCTTGCCGAGTCGGAGTCCGCAGTAGAGGCGAAACGGATTCGTCTCAGGGATGGCTACGCCAAGGTTGTATCTGACGGCGACGCGACCATGGATCGGTGGTTCGGCACTGATCAGGCCGGGGTTGGAACTCCCGAGCGGCTTGTCGAAATCATCAAGGGATACGAGGCAGAGGGATGCGGCTACATGATCCTCAACTTCCCAGACGCCGCGACTGACCCGTCAACCATGGATCTCTTCGCAACCCAGGTCATTCCGCACTTCGCCTGAGCCGGTCGTTGACTGTCCATTCTTTGGGCTGTGACCGACCGCCACGGTATGTTCTTACCCTGGGTACGCGCTGGAACCCTATTCGGCGTCGTAGAATTGGTCTGACTCGGTGGAGCCTGCCAATGCGAGGGTTGAAGACTGTCCTCCTGTGATGACCTGGCTGACCTGGTCGAAATAGCCCGCGCCAACCTCGCGCTGGTGGCGGGTAGCCGTGTATCCAGCGGACTCCATCGCAAACTCGGACTCCTGCAGCTCGACGTATGCCGCCATACCGCGCTCGGCGTAACCGACAGCCAGATCGAACATGCCGGCGTTCAGCGAGTGAAACCCGGCAAGCGTGATGAACTGGAACCGATAGCCCATGGCGCCAAGCTCCTTCTGGAAGCTTGCGATCGTCGCGTCGTCGAGGTGCCGCTTCCAGTTGAACGAGGGCGAGCAGTTGTACGCAAGCATCTTGTTCGGAAACTGCGCACGGATCGCATCTGCGAACTTTCGCGCATCGTCAAGATCTGGGGTGGAGGTCTCGCACCAAATGAGATCGGCATACGGTGCGTATGCAAGACCTCTGCTGATGGCTGCCTCCATGGAGTTGTCCACGGTAAAGAAGCCCTCAGGGGTACGTTCGCCCGTAGTGAATTGACGATCGCGCTCGTCGACATCGGTCGTGAGCAGGTTTGCACCGAGACTGTCTGTGCGTGCGACGACGAGCGTCGGGACACCAAGTACATCTGCGGCAAGGCGGGCCGACTTGAGAGTTCTGACATGCTGACCGGTCGGGATCAGCACCTTGCCTCCCATGTGGCCACACTTCTTCTCGGATGAGAGTTGATCCTCGAGGTGGACTGCCGCAGCGCCGGCCTCGATGAAGCTCTTTGTCAGCTCGAACACGTTGAGCGCGCCACCGAAGCCGGATTCGGCGTCGGCAATGATCGGGACCATCCACTCGGTCGACCGCTCTCCTTCCGACCACTCAATTTCGTCGGCCCGCTTGAGCGCATTGTTGATGCGCTTCACAAGTGCTGGCGCCGAGTTGGCCGGGTACAGGGACTGGTCGGGGTAGACGGCACCCGAGAGGTTGGCATCAGCGGCGACCTGCCATCCTGATAGGTAGATCGCCTTGAGTCCAGCCTTGACCATCTGCACAGCCTGTCCACCGCTGATCGCCCCGAGGGCGTGCACGTAGTCCTCGGTGGTGAGGATGTTCCACAGCTTGTCTGCCATCTGTTCTGCGATTGTGTGGCTCTCAACGAACGATCCCTGGAGCCGTACGACATCTTCGGCAGTGTGGTCGCGCGCAACACCTTCCCAGCGCGGATTGGTGTTCCAGTCCTCCTGGATCTTTTGGGCCCGTGCGGCGATCTGACTCTCGTTCGTCATCGTGTTCTCCCGTGCTGTCGCTGTAGTTGTGGCTTGGTTGCTGGTTGGAGCATCTTCATTGTTCGAGAACCTCGTAGGCGGGAAGTGTCAGGAAATCCGGGAAGTCATCTGCGAGGCTCACGCGCTCGAAGAGGTCCTTGGCATCGTCGAAACGGCCAGCGTTGAATGCCTCGTGCCCGATGGCAGTTCGGATCGTATCGGTTTCCTCATCTGCGATCTTGCGGACAAGCTCGGGGGTGATCACGGTTCCAGAGTCCGTCGTCGAACCAGAGCGAACCCACTGCCAGATCTGGCTGCGGGATATTTCGGCGGTCGCCGCGTCCTCCATCAGATGGTAAATGGCGGCCGCGCCAACCCCGGTGAGCCACGAAGCCATGTACTGGATGGCGACATCAATGTTGTGTCTCACACCCTCGTCCGTGATCGTTCCTCCATCGACGACAAAGGTCGTCAAGTCGACCGCCGATACATCGACATCATCACGTGCCCGTGCAATCTGGTTGGGCTTGTCGCCGAGGACGGCATCGAATATGTCTGTGGCAATCGGAACAAGATCCGGATGGGCAACCCATGTGCCATCGCATCCGTCATTCGCCTCTCGTGTCTTGTCTTCGGTCACCTTGTTGATGGCGACCCGATTGATCTCGTTGTCCCTCCGGCTCGGAATGAACGCCGCCATGCCACCCATCGCGTGGGCGCCTCGCCGGTGGCATGTCTGGATCAGCAGCTCCGTGTATGACCGCATGAATGGCACGGTCATGCCGATCTGATCACGGTCGGGGAGCACAAAACCGTCGACCTGACGGTGCTTCTTGATAACTGAAAAGATGTAGTCCCAACGGCCGGCGTTGAGACCTGCCGAATGCTCCTTGAGCTCGAATAGGATCTCGTCCATTTCGAACGCGGCAGGGATCGTCTCAACCAGGACAGTCGCCTTGATGGTTCCACGGTCGAGCCCGAGTATCTCTTCGACATGCACGAAGACCCCGTTCCACCAGCGCGCCTCACGATGGCTCTCGAGCTTCGGGAGGTAGAAGTACGGCCCGCTGCCACGGTTCTGCAACTCGTGGGCGTTGTGGAAAACATACAAACCGAAGTCGAACAGCGAGCCCGACATCGGGCTCCCGCCGATGCTGACGTGTGACTCCACGAGATGCAGGCCCCTGGGGCGAACCATCAGTGTTGCCGTGGTGTCGTTGAGTTCGTAGCGTTTCCCCGTCTCAGAGGTGTAGTCGATCTCGCGGCGAATAGCGTCACGGAGATTCATCTGGCCTTCGAGCATGTTGAACCACGTCGGTGAGTTTGAGTCCTCAAAATCGGCCATGAAGACCCTTGCACCCGAATTCAGGGCATTGATAACCATCTTGCGATCAGTCGGACCCGTGATCTCGCATCGCCGGTCAAGCAGGTTCGGTGGTATCGATCCCACCGTCCAGTCTCCCGAGCGAATGGATGTGGTCTCCTCAAGGAAGCCATACCCGAGACCGGCATCGAGATCGGCCTGTCGTTGGATCCGGACGTTGAGCAGATTGCGCCGCTGTTCGTCAAACGCATCATGGAGGTCGACCAGAAAATCGAGGGCGGCCGGGGTGAGAACGCGTTCAGTGGCATCGGTCAGGGGACCGTTGATCTCGATGCGTGCCATGATCGCTCCTGAATCGACGGGACGGTCTACAAAGGGGTCAGCCTTCATAGGAAACGGCGATTATTGCGAAAACGCAAACCCACAGCATGGTAAGATTCATCAGAGTTATCGAATCAGCCAGTCTTCTGAGGTAATTGTGGCAACAATCGACCCGTTGATGTTCGGACGTAGGGTCCGGCACCATCGCAAACGACGAGGGATGACTCTTGATGACCTTGGTGAGCATGTGGGAAAACCGGCGCCCTATCTGTCGCTCCTTGAGAACGGGAAAAAGGAACCCAAGCTCGGCCTCATCAACGATTTGTCGATCGCGCTCGGTGTTGATGCTGCCGACCTGCTCAGTGTCGAGGCACCTTCGCGCAGGGCAGAGCTTGAGGTGGCAATCGAGCGGGCGCAACGTGATCAGGCCTATCGCGATTTGGGTCTCCCGTATCTCAAGCCGTCGACCCGTATGCCTGATGTTGCCCTCGAACATGTCGTTCGCCTCTACGAGGAACTCCGCGGGCGAGATGCTGCAGCCCCATTCACGCGTGATGAGGCGCGGGCGGCAAACGCACAGCTACGGGCGGAGATGACCGAGCGCGGCAATTACTTTGCCGAGATTGAAGCATTGGCTTCAGAGGCCGTGAGCGCCATCGAATACTCGGGACAGGGTGCGATGTCGAAGGGTGACCTCAACGCACTCGCCGAGCATTTCGGGTTCAAGGTGATACGTACGACCGAGGTTCCCGCATCGGTTCGGTCGGTAACGGATATGCGCAATGGCAAGATCTTCGTGCACGGCCGCGACAACTTTGACTCGAAGCAATCCCGGTCGGTCATCCTCCAGACGCTTGGCCACTTCGCGATGGCTCACCCGGATCCGAAGGACTTCGGCGAGTTCCTCAGACAGCGTGTCGAGGCGAACTATTTTGCTGGGGCTGTCCTAGTCCCAGAATCTGCAGCAGTTCCATTCATGCAGGCGGCCAAGATCGAGCGCAATCTTTCGGTTGAAGATCTCAAGGATCGCTTCTTCGTCTCGTACGAGATGGCTGGCCACCGGTTCACGAATCTTGCGACCAAGCATCTCGGGATCGGAACCCACTTTGTCCGATCCGACGACCAGGGGATCATCTGGAAGGCCTACGCGAACAACGGCGTTCCCTTTCCCAAGAACTCGGCCGGGGCGATCGAGGGCCAGCGCCTTTGTCGAGAGTGGGGGACCCGCCAGGCCTTCTCGTCCGAGGCCAGATACACAATTCACTACCAATACACCGATACGTCTGCTGGCACCTTCTGGTGTGCGACGTTCGTCGAATCTGCACGGGAGCCAGTTTCTGCGATCACGGTTGGGGCGAGGTTCGAGGATGCGAAATGGTTCCGTGGGTGGAACACGGAGCGGCGAAGTGTGTCGAAGTGTCCTGATGGGGAGTGCTGCCGACAGGTGAGCGAGTCGATGGCAGAGCGATGGAACGGCCACTCGTGGCCGTCCGTTCGGCCCAACTCTCATGTTCTCGCCGCCATGCCCGTCGAAACAATCCCAGGCGTGGACATGGTCGAGATCTACGAGTTCCTCGCCAAACAGGAATCCGAGGCCTACGAATAATCAGAGTGAGACCCTTCGTATTCGCCGTGATGGGCCTCGTCGTCATCCTCGTGGGTTGTACGTCAACCCCTGTGTCGGACGGTGGAACAAGTTCGACCCTGCGCCCTCCCGTCGTAACGACGTCCGCTATCTCACCGATCACATCGACTACACCGACGACGCAGCCGCTGCCGCCCACCACAACCACGATTTCTCCTGAAGATGTCATGCTCAAGGTTGACGAAATCGACGACGGGTTTGACAATCCGGTACTCCTCGTCCCGGACCCAAGCGGTGGGCCAGATCTCATCGTCGAGCAGACGGGTACGATCGTCAGGGCGGATGGGGCTGAACATGAGGTTGTGCTTGATATCTCAGGCGATGTGGTCTTTGGGGGAGAACAAGGGCTGCTCGGTCTTGCGTTCCATCCGCACTTTGCGACCAACCATCTTGCGTATGTTGCCTATGTCGCTCCGGGGCCTCGGTCGATCGTTGAGCAATTCGAGGTCGTGGATGGTGTGTTCGACCTGGGTTCTCGCAGGGTCATTCTCAGGATTGACCAGCCAGCGACAAACCACAACGGTGGGATGATCGCGTTCGGACCCGATGGCTACCTGTGGATCGGAACGGGTGACGGCGGCGGCGCAAATGATCAGTTTGGGAACGGTCAGGACCAGACGACGATGCTTGGTGCGATGCTGCGGTTAGTCGTCGGCATCGAAGACGTCGAGTCCTACGGGATCCCAGCCGACAACCCCTATGCAGACAGCAATGCAGGTTCCCCGGAGGTGTGGGCGATCGGTCTTCGCAATCCGTGGCGCTTTGCATTCGACGGCGACGATGTGTGGATCGCGGACGTTGGCCAGGACAAGTTTGAAGAGGTCAATGTCGCGTCTGCTTCGGCGGCAGGGCTGAACTACGGCTGGTCGATCATGGAGGGATCGTCGTGTTTCCATTCTGATTGCGATGCAGACGACCTCACACTCCCGATTGCTGAGTACTCCCACAGCGAGGGATGCTCAATCACAGGGGGAGTGGTGTATCGAGGTGATCTCATCCCGAGCCTTCGAGGTCAGTACTTCTACGCCGACTACTGCACAGGTCGAATGTGGTCCGTGTCAAGGACCAGCGACGTCATCGACTGGTCACCAAGCATTGGGTCACTGGGGAATCCGACTGGTTTTGGCACCGGTAGCGATGGCGAGGTATACATCGTGACCCAGACAGGAACACTGCTCAAGATCACAACCGAAGGCGGCTGACATTTCACGATCAATCATCCTCGACACTGATCCCGGTCAAGACGATGCGCTTGCCCTGTATCTCGCCCTCGCAGCACCCGAAATCTCGGTCCACTCGGTTGTATCGGTTGCGGGAAACGTGCCACAACCGCGAGTCACCGACAACGTGCTCGCACTGCTCTCGCTTGCCGGACGTGACGACATCCCCGTCTATCGGGGGTGTGAGCTTCCCCTGATTGTCGCTCAATACACCGCTGAGTATGTCCATGGCGACACAGGCATCGACGGCGCCGACATCCCGCCATCTCAGCGGACTGCGGACCCGAAGCACGGTGTCGATCACATCATCGACACCTGCATGGCCGCCGACGACAACTCCGTGACCCTTGTGCCCGTGGGGCCGTTGACAAACATCGGGATGGCGATAGCAAAGGAACGAGGCATCATCCCGAAGATCCGTGAGATCGTATGGATGGGCGGCGCATTCGACGAGCCAGGCAACACCACACCACTCGCGGAGTTCAATGCCGTTGTCGATCCACACGCTGGTGCCATCGTGTTCAACAGCGGCATCGAAATGACGATCCTGCCCCTCGATGTGACCCACAAGGCTCTGTTCCCACCGTCTCACATCACGCGACTCCGCGAGCATGATTCGGTGATTGCACAAGCATGCGCGGGAATGATCGACTTCTATCAGCAGTACGACATGGACAAGTACGGCTGGGAGGGTGCACCGATGCACGACCCCTGCGCTGTTGCATATCTCATTGATCCGACACTCTTCAGTGGCAGGCGTATGTCGGTCGCGATGGAATATATGAATGATGATGAGATGGGGAACACGTACGAACGTACCGACGGATCAGAGTCGAACGCAACGGTGATGTTCGACGTCGACAGAGAGCGGTTCCTTGAGCTTCTCGTAACAAGCTGGTGTTCCCTTTGAGCAGCACGGACAGCCAACGGCGCCGTCCCCTCGATGGCGTCACCGTTGTTGAGTTCGAAGCGATCGGTCCCGTTCCGTTTGCGTGCGGCATCCTTGCGGACATGGGAGCGACGGTCACGCGCATCGGCCGCCCGGGGGGCAATCGCCTGCCAGGCTCTCTCGGAACCACCTCGAGCGTCATCGGCGATGTCGTTGCCGTTGACCTCAAGTCCGATCAGGGCAGAGACCAGGCGCTCGCGCTCATCCGAAATGCGGATGTGGCGATCGAAGGGTTCCGACCTGGGACGCTGGAACGTTTGGGCCTCGGACCTGATGTCCTGCAGCAGAACAATGAACAATTGGTGATCGCACGCGTCACAGGATGGGGCCAACGAGGCCCTTACGCGACGATGGCTGGGCACGACATCAACTACATCGCACTCACCGGCGCACTTCATGCAATCGGCCCCGCGGACCTTCCCGTACCTCCGCTCAATCTTGTCGGAGACTTCGGAGGGGGAGGGATGTATGCCGTCGCCGGGATTCTGGGTGCACTTGTCGAGCGGAACGAGACAGGCATGGGCTGTGTGATCGATGTGGCGATGGTCGACGGGGCGGCCTCGCTCCTCGGGCCCATCCGAGCGATATACAACCTTGGCATGTGGGAAGACGAACGGGGAGCCAACCTGCTCGATGGGGGAGCACCGTTTTATCGAACGTATCGAACACAGGACGGCCGATTCATGGCGGTCGGTGCCCTGGAGCCAGCGTTCTACTCCGAACTACTCGAAGGCCTCGGCATCGATGAGGGCGGAATCCCTGACCGAATGGATCGTGAGAACTGGCCAGCATTGGCGGACCTGTTTGCATCGATGTTCGTACAACGCCCACGGGACGACTGGCAGTTGGTCTTCGACGGGTCAGATGCGTGCGTGACGCCGGTTCTTACGATCGCTGAAGCAGCGACGCATCCCCACAACGCCGAACGAGCGGCAATCGTCGAGGATCCCGATGGTCCGAGACCAGCACCTGCGCCACGATTTGGTGTTTCGTAGAATCGCGAGCACGTCGGTTTGGCAAAACCGGGCATAATGGCCGAGCATCGCACCCAATCGGAGGATCATGAGAGCGGTCGTCATTGGAGCAGGCGCCACCACACGTGAGTTGATCAGACGCCTCGGAGACAGCTGGGACATCGTTGTGATCGATACCGATGTCGCTCGTCTTGAGGCGGTCCAGCGCGTGCGCGACGTTGAGACCATTCACGGCGATGGTTCAAGTGCCGTCATTCTTCGCGGTGCTGGCATCGATAGTGCAGCAACTGTCGTCGCTGCTGCGGGATCCGATGAGGTCAATCTCGAGGTCGTGAAACTTGCCGCAGACGCAGGTGCGGAACACATTGTTGCATTGGCACGCGTACCTGAACGGTCCGACGAGTACCGGGCGTTGGGGGTTCGGGTTGTTGTTCCCGCATTGCTTGCAGCCCGCGACATGGAGATTGTCATGGAGCCGCGAAAGCTGGCTTCGACGACCTTTTCTGCTGGAAAGGCCGAGGCGATCGAGTTCGAAATCACACCGGACTCACCGGTACAGGGCAAGGCGCTCAAGGAGATCCATTCGGACCTGTGGGTGGTGGCGGCCATTCTGCGTGATGGCAAACTCGTTGTCCCACACGGCGCAACACGACTCCTTACCGGGGATCGGGTAACGATTGTTGGTTCTGCTGCAGACTTTTCGCTCCTTGTTCGGACGTTCGCAGGAGGGGTGTCGCGGTTCCCGCTGAACTTTGGACGCAAGGTCGTTGTCACGCTGTCATCCCGGGCCGACCTTGCAGGTCCCGTCGCCGAAGCCGCTCATTTTGTCCGAAACTCCAATGCGGCAAGCGTCGTCATTCTGTATCGAAACCCGGATTCGATGAAGAATGCAGCTTCGGCGGCCGAGCTTGAGGAGATCGTGGCGCTGGTGGCCCCTGACGAGTTGGGAGTTGAAGTCGAGCTTCGTCCCGTCGATGGCGATCCGTACACAGCGAGGCTCGATGTTGCAAGTCAGGAGAGTGTCGGTGCGATTGTCGCCCCGATGCCGAAGCGGTCGCTCTTACGCCCGTATAGCAGGATCCCCAAGGTGCTCAATGCGTTGAAATCTGCGGGCGTCCCAGTGCTCCTCGCCAGAGATGATGTTCATTTTGAAGCGATCGTTGCTCCCGTGCGCCGGACCGTTTCCTCCGACACCGCTGCACGCGCAGCAATCGATATCGCACGACGCTCTGGAGGGAAAGTGATCGGTGTCGCTGTTGCGAATCCGACGTTCATGGGCAGAGATGACCTCATGAACAGGAAGCGTGCCACTGACTGGCTCCGTAGGGAGGCATCGGTCCAGGATGTGCATGTCGAGCGTCACGTCGTCCGCGGCAATCCGGTACGCGTGATCAAGTCTGTGATGGCTCCCGACCGACTCCTGGTCGTATCGATGCCTGAGGGAGGAGTCGGCCGGTGGAACCCCGGCATCGCTGTATGGGCGGCAGCACAGGGCGAGGGTTCCGTGTTGTTCGTGCCAGCGGTGAACTGACAATGCTCGTCCTCGCGGCTGAAGCAGCCAACAGCGTCCTTCCAAGTGCAACGACCTTTGTCGTTATCGGATTCGGCGCATTCTCGCTGCCGCTGATCGCACGAAGTCTTGGAATTCCCGCGGTCGTGCTTGAGATTCTGTTTGGCCTTGCCATCGGCCCCCAGGTACTCGGGTGGATCGCGGCGGAATCGACGTCTGAGGGTTTCATTCTTGTCCTCGCCGAGGTCGGACTGTTCTTGTTGATGTTCCTCGCGGGATTTGAGATCAACTTCACCTCACTTGAGCGTGAAGGCAAAGGGCCGATCATCGGCGGACTGCTCGGCTATGCGATGTTCGTCGGACTTGCCTGGATTGGACTTGGATTCGTCGGACTTGACAATGCAAATGAACGAATCTTCATGACCCTTCTCATATCGGCAGGCTCGGCAGGGATCATCGTTCCCGCGCTTCGTGCAGGAAATCGATCCGGGACCCGACAGGGGCAGTTGACGCTTGTCATGGGGATCCTCGCCGAGTTCCTTGCTGCGACGGGAATCATCGTGTTTTCCGTGTGGTATCGCTCGGGCTGGGGCGTCGAAATGCTTGCGGTCCCGCTCTTTGCTGTGATTCTCCTTGTTGCGTTGTGGCTCATGCGCACGCTGGCATGGTGGTTCCCCCAACAGGCGGAACGGCTCTTCACCTCCCACGACCCCGATGAGATCGGTATCAGATTCTCGCTTGCATTGCTGTTCGTGTTCGTCGGGCTCTCCCTTGCGCTCGACATGGACCCAATCCTTGGAGCGTTCATGGCTGGCGCGATCTTCGCCTTTGTATTTCGGAACTCGGGGGACCTCGAGGCACGGATCTCCGGGTTCGCGTATGGCTTCTTGATCCCGATCTTCTTCATCTCCGTCGGTGTGGCGTTTCCGCTCGACGCGCTGCAGGACTCAACTGTCCTCCGCACGGCCGCTGCGATCATTGCCGTGGCGGTGCTTGCCAAGATGCTGCCTGCCCCCCTGCTCATGTTCCGAGGGCTGTCGTTGCGTGACTCTCTTGGGTCAGGTGTCCTGCTGGCCGGTCAGTTGAGCGTGATCATTGCCCTCGCCGAGGTGGGAGTGCAGATTGGTGTGATTGATGAGGGGTTGTCAGCCGGGGCGGTACTTCTTGTCGGCGTGACTGCGATTCTCTCTCCGATTGTGTTCCGCGTCTTCTCTCCACCGTTGCCAGCGCCGGTCGATGCGCAGACCAAATTGGTTCCTTAGATCAATCGGTCGACGGTGTGCCTGGACCCTCGATGTGCGTCGCAGATCTCGCGACGATGAGCACGAACGCAAAGCCGATCACGGCCATCCCGATCGCAAGAGCGATATCGGAGTCTGGGGAGCCGAGCCCTGTCGAATCGACGCCAAGCGGCCACGGCCAGAGGACGCGAAGTGATCCACCCATCAGCCCAACAAGGGCAGCGAGCACGATGTCGTGGTGAGTCGTGAGTGCACGATGGAGAATCTGGGAGAACAGGGCGAGCCCGACGATCGTTCCGACCATGAAGATGAGTATTACACCGACATTGCGATTCTTGACCGCAGCAAGCACCGGTGTGTACATCCCAAGCATGATCAGGATGAACGAGCCGGATATGCCCGGCAGGATCATGGCGCAGATTGCGATGGCACCGGCGCCGAGATAGGCCCACACTGCGGGATCAGTGACCTGTTGGACTGTGTCCTCGGTTGTTCCCGACCGGAGCCCAAGGAGGAAGAAGATAACCACGCCGACAGCGAGTGCGCCCCACAGGTGCATTGGGTCGGGCCTCTTGAGCATGTTCCATGCTACGAGCATGGACCCGACAACCAAGCCGACGAACAGCGATGCCATCAGGACCGGCTCGTTGTGGAGGAGATTGCTGATGGCCGTTGCGAGCGAGAGGACAGCAACGAGGATGCCCATTCCGAGTGGGATGATGAAGCTCCACTCAACGTGTCGAAGCCATTTTCGGAAGCCGGCCACGTCGGCTCTCACGAGACTCCCAAGGGCAGACGAGCCAGCCCGAATCGACGCGACGAGCCTCTCGTAGATGCCAAACACGAGGGCGATCGTGCCCCCCGAGACGCCGGGAACGAGATCGGCAGCGCCCATGGCGAAGCCGCGCACGAACGATGTGATGGAGTCGAGAATCATCGCTGCGAGTGTAGGTTCCCGTTGTCCGAAGAAAGGGTACTGACGATGCGAGTCGTGGTGCAACGAGTTCGATCAGGCCGAGTGGAAGTCGATGAGTCGACCATCGGCGAAATCGAGCGAGGGCTCGTGGTGCTCGTTGGTGTCGAGGTCGCGGACACCGAAGCCGACGCCGTGGCATGTGCATCCAAGATCGCCTCTCTACGCATCTTCCGCGATGAGGAAGGCAAGATGAATCGGTCTGTCGGAGATGTCCAAGGCGGGGTGCTCGTCGTGTCCCAATTCACGCTCGCCGGAAACGTCCGCAAAGGACGACGTCCTTCTTTCGCCACAGCGGCCAGACCCGAGGTTGCAGAACCACTGGTCGAGCAGTTCTGTGCCGAACTTGAGTCGTGTGGGCTTGAAGTTCAGACCGGAGTTTTCGGAGCGATGATGGAAGTAAGCCTCGTCAACGATGGCCCCGTCACCATCATCGTTGAGAGCCGGGATGGGAAGGTCCTGTAGCTTCACCCTTCAGAAACTGCTTCCCGACGTCACAGTGGACGACGAAGTCACAGAAATGGCACGCCGATGATGGAGTCGCGGTCCACGGTCCCTTGGCACCGACCTCGACGAGACGAGCGATCTCGATCTTCGCCTCCGCAATCCATTGATTGTCGACGGTTTCGGATACCTCTACGGCTTCGGTACCTCCGAAGTAGGCAAATGACACGCTCATTGCCTCGGGTGTCTCAGATGACACCACACCTTCAGCAGCGGCGACCGCATACGCCTTCAGTTGGACCAACCGAGCCGGGTCTGCAGATGGACGTCCGGATTTGTAGTCGACGATCTCCCAGATTCCGGGCGATGTCTCGTAGATGGCATCGATTTTGCCTCGGATGGATCCCGATCCGATCGCGAACTCAAAGGGAGCCTCCGTGAAGCGAGCCCTCATATGTGCGAAACGTGATGATTCGAAGACGCTCCAAGGATCCGAGGGTGTCCGATCTCTGTCTTCGACGAACCCTTCGTCAGCATCCACCGCGTCATAGCTCGCCGGTTGAGCATCGTCGAGCGAGATTACTCCGAGGTTGTGGAGCTCGACTCTTCGGTGGAACTCGGTTCCTCGAACGGCAGCATTGGAAGGACGTCGTGGGAGTTTGTCATGGTGCATCCACTTGAACTTCAGGGGGCATTGAGCGAGTGCAACAAGGTTCGTCACGGCGGTCGAGAATGGCTGGGGCGCCGGATCTGCTGTTGGCTCAGAAAGATCCCCGATCTCAAGCTTGAGCTGTTGGGTTCGTTCGGTGACAGCGTCCATCAATTCGGGATAGTCCGCAGCGATGGTCGACGGGTCGGAGATGATCTTGCGAAAGGCTGCGCCGACATCATGGCCGAAGAGCGGATCGGGCACGGTGTTGGTGTCGGAGAACGCTGCAATCACGGGCGGTTCACCCGCTTCCTCGACCCATGGTCCGATGGTGGCTCCTGGCAAGTCTCGCGCCATCAATAGGTAGGGCGAGGGCTTCTTCGGGCGCTTGAGGTGATCCTGCCACACATGACCGGACATCGTGATCGCGTGCTTGGCGCGTGTTACTGCGACATACGCAAGCCGGTGCTCGCTTTGAGTGTTCCTTTCCGTGAGATGATCCTTTCGGCTGTTTCCTGAAGTTGAGGCGAGATCTGACAGGTTGTCGGCGTCGAGCCTGAGTTCATAAGGCAGCAACATGGCGTGTCTATCGGGGTCGTCGTGACGCCTTGCAGACATGGGGAAGCCATCCGCCTGAAGGCCAGGGAGATACACGGTTCCCCACTCGAGGCCCTTCGCCCCGTGGACAGTGGTCAGTTCGACGGCGTCGACCACGGATGCTGTCGGAGGGGTGAGGGCTTCGTCCCTGCCTGATTCGTTGAGCGCGTCGATGTAGCGTAGGAATCGACTGACTGTGGGACGACCTTCGATGGGACGCCAGCCGTTGGCCACATTGAGGAACCGGGCAATGTTGAGTCGTGCCGTCGTTGCCTCACCGGGACGCAGAGCTGCTGCTTCGTCCCAGAATCCGATCGTTGTGATGATCTGATTGATCGTATTGGCGACCGTGTTTGCCTGTGCATACCTCATCAACTCCTCATGGATCGTCGCGAAGCGGGCGAGCTGTGATGCAGTTGTCTGGCTGAGGTCTTCGACTTGTGATGAAGCCATGACCGATGCCATGATTGAATCGGCCTCGATACTGTCAGCGTGCGCTTTGAGAGCGTTGAGATCAGCTATTCCCAGCCGGTACTGACCTCCCATGAGAATTCGGAGCAGCGCCGGCTCGGCATCGGGATTCGAAACGATCCGTAGCCACGCCAGAACATCTGCGACCTCGGGGATTTGGAGCAGGGTGCCAGGGTCACTGACTGACGTTGGGATATCGAAGTCACGCAGAGCTGCGACGAGCAGGGGGATCCAGGCGCGTTTCCGCACGAGAATCGCGGTGTCGCCGAACGCGAGACCGTTGTCGTGCCGACGCAGGATGTCCTCAGCTATCCACGACGCTTCCTCGCGTTCGGATCGCAACCACGCCACCACCAAGGATCCGTCTTCGGCCTCGGGACGAGGTACAAGTGGCTCAGACCCCTCAATCGAGGGCAGCTCGGCTTTGATGGTGTTGGCAAGATCGATAATGAGCCGGTCGGAGCGACGATTCAGGCTCAGAGGGAGGGTTTCCGTTGGCTCGCCGTCGCTGCGTGGAAAGTGCTCTGGGAAAGCGTCAAAGTTGTCAAGGGATGCACCACGCCACTCGTAAATCGTCTGATCGGAATCGCCAACGGCAGTGACTGCGGAGGACGGTCCGAAGATGGTGGTGAGGAGAATCCGTTGGGCAGGATCGGTGTCTTGGTACTCGTCAAGCAGCACGACGTCATAGCGTGCGGCCAGCTCTTCGGCGATATCGGAGTACGAGGTCACCAGGTCCACGGCCTTGGCAATCAGGTCGGAGAACTCGATGAGTCCGAGCCGCGCTTTCTCGGATCGGTACGTGGCCGCGACAGCCGCCAAATCGATACGTTTCGCCCACGTCTCCATGATCTGGTCATCACCGTGCTTGTCATCACCAGGAGCGGGGGCACCTTCAACAAGTTGATGGGTTGACAGAAGGTGACGATCGAGGGCGTCACTGAGATCGAGTAAATCACCAACCCGGGCATCCATTGCGGTGAGGTCCAGATTGGTTGCTGTCGATCTCAGAACCAGCTGTCCGAGCTCGGAACGATGTCCGTCGTCGAGCAGCAGCGACGAGGGTTCGAACCCAACCAATGCACCGAACTCGTCGAGGATTGATGTCGCGAATCCGTGATATGTGGCAACCTCGACTTCTTCGCTGTCCTTCGTGGATGCCAGTCGATCTCTGAGCCGGTTTCTGAGCTCATCGGCGGCTTTCACCGTGAATGTGATGCCGAGCGCCCTCGTTGGTGACGTACCTCCTTCGACGAAAGCACCGAGGCGTTCGACGATGGTCGTGGTCTTCCCGGTCCCGGCGCCAGCAGCGACTCGGACGTGCCGCTTGGGATAGGCGATGATGTCGTGCTGTTCGTTGGTCGGGACAAGAGTCATCTGGCAAACGCCTCCCGTCCCTCTTTCTGGGCAGGGCAGACGGACAGGAAATCACATCGGTGGCAGTCCCCATTCGGGGTCGCAGGGAAGTCTTCGTTGTGGACGGAATGTGCGATCGTCTCAAGGCGCTCTCGGATTGCATCGAGGTTCGCCATATCGAACGATCGGGTCTTGATCGCATCCTTGCCTGGCTCGGGTGCAGGAAACCAGAACTCGGCTCCACAGACCGGCCCGTTGTTTCCCAATTCAGGATCGGCAGCCGTCGCAAGTACATAGAACCCGAGTTGGAGCGACTCAGCGGCTTCAGGCAGCGTCGGCACCGACTTCGACGTCTTGTAGTCGACGACCTTCAACGCGTCGCCGACACGTTCAATTCTGTCGACCGTCCCTCTCCAATTCGTTCCGTCAAGTTGAAGTGAGAGTGAGACCTCAGCCTTGATCGGACGACCGGACGCCGGCCACTTCTCATACTGATGCTCAAGAATTGATACAGCTCTGCGGTGCCACGACGAAGCCACAGGCCCAGAACCGAAGTCGTAGTTCTCCCAGAGGCTGTCGAGAATTTCCAGTGCCCTTGCCAAGGTACTTCGTTCGTCACCGGCCTCGATGATTTCCGCCTCGGCAAGCTCAAGCACCTTGTGGATGAGGATTCCAAGCTCCATGTTGAATGTTGACGTCCGCAGTCGGGTGGCGAATCTGTCAAAGGCAAACTTGCGTGGACATTGGTCATAGGTATTCGCCTGACTCGGGGACAGTCGATGATCGGATGGGACAAAGCCTCGATCGCTGCCTTTGGCTGCGACTCCATAGCGCTCGGTCGGATTCTCGAAACCGTGGTCCGGTCCCTGAGCGAGAATGGTCATCGCTGCAAGCCGCTCGACATCGGTCGCAAGCGGATCGTGCATTGTCCGCCGCAGGGCAGCTTCATAACCGCGACGTGTCAGCGGTCTATCGACGAATGTCGGCCGGATCGGTTCACCGATCTGGCGAAGGAAGCGGCTCGGTTCGATCTGCTCGGACGGATTGTCGACGACAGTCGCGGTCCAAACCACTCGGTCGGTCGCCCGCGTCATTGCTGTGTACGCAAGCCGGCGTTCCTCGCTCAGGCGAAACTGCACATACGCGCTGGGATCTTCAGGGAGCTGCGGGTTCAGCAATCGAGTCTTGAGCAACGAGTCCTTCGTCCGAAGATCGGGCAACAGTCCCTCAACGGCATGGGCAATGTACACAGCGTCGTACTCGGTTCCTTTTGCACCGTGGAGTGTGGCGATCGCTACGCCCGTCGCCGGCCCGGATCGGAAGCTGAAGAGGGGATCGGCCTCGATGTCAGAGGTTGCCGAGAGGATCTGCTGGTCACGTAGTGTCGCGTCGGGAGCACGCGAACCGAAACGAGTCACGGACTGGGCGAATGCCGACCACGCCTTCCGATCAGGGGTTCGGTCGTCGTCAACCGCGATGACGTGGAGTTGGGGGAGCGACTCCCACAAGTGCCACAGCCCCTGTTCGGCCGGCATCTCCGTCGCCCATGTGTTGTCGTCGAGGAGTGACGCGAGCGCACGCCCATGGGAGATCCGTTCAGCGATCTCAAACGACCATTCCGCGCCGTCGCCCACTCCTCTGACAACCGCGTTGACTGTCGCTGGGGCAGCCGCCATGAAGGGCCCCAGCAGGATGCTTCGCATGGTGTCCGTGATGTCGACTCGGTCGACATCTTTTCCATCGGTTCCTGCGACGGCAACCAGATCGTGCACGAAGCGCACCACTGGCTGGTCTTCGAGTTGCTCAAGGGTGAGGGTGTGCGGGAGTGAGCGCCGGTCGAGGGATGCTGCCACTCGATGCTGGAAGCTGCCACCCGAACGGGTGAATACAGCAATGCGCGAGAGCTCAATGCCATCGACGAGGTGAAGGCGCTCGATGTCGCGGGCGATCCACTCGCTTTCGGCGTCAGGGTTGTCGAACACGTGTGTCGCGACGGAGCCACGGTTGCGAACGCTCTTGACCTTTCCGGCAGCGCCCGGAAGCGATCGGCCGGTGACATTGACTGCGGCCTCGAGAATCTGATCGGGAACACGAAACGAGGTCGTCAGGACAAGTCGATCAGCCATCGTGCCGAGTGCACTCGCGGCGTTGGCAGGGAAGTTGAGGACGTTGTCGAGATCGGTGCCGCGGAACGAGTAGATCGACTGGTACGGATCCCCGGCGACCGTGAGTGATTTCGCATGCTGCGCCAGACCGAACAGAAGCCGCGCCTGGGCGTGGGACGTGTCCTGATACTCATCGGCGAAGACGTGGGAATAGCTAGCCGCGATCGTGGGGTTCGTTTCGAGTACCAACACCGCTTCGTTCAGCAGACGTCCATAATCGATGCGACCCGATGCGGTTAGCTCCTCGTCGTACCGTCGAAGAAACCCGGCCAACCCCTCCCACTCAGGAACGGACGAGCGTTCCAGATCGGAGGGCGTCATCGTCTGTTCGTGGAACCGAAGAATGAAGTCGGTGACCTCCGATGCCATCGCTTGTGTCTTGACGATGGGTCGATACGGTGCCCGCCAATTGCTTGGGTCTTCCTGTTCGAGGATTGACAGGACGAATCGTTCATGCTCGGGACCAGCCAGCACCGTCGGCGCGGCCGTCCAACCGAGCGCCAGGTGATGCGCCTCGACAAGCCGGTTTGCCAGCGAGTGGTACGTAGCGACCTGCACCCGATAGGACGCCGACCCGATTGTGGCGAACAACCGGGTGCGAACGTCGTTGACCGAGCGGCGAGAGAACGTGAGAACTGCAATCGCTGCCGGATCGCAGCCGTCATCGATCGCGGTCACGACACGCCGGCAAAGGAATTCAGTCTTTCCGGTGCCGGGACCCCCAACGACTATCTGCGCATATCCGGGTGGCGCGACGTGGGCATCCCACTCAGGTGGGTCGATACGAGTTTCCGATACATCCATTGTGTCCATCAATGGCCTGTCCGTCAGGACGCAGCGTCGATCGCTGCCCGGTTCACCGCTATCTCAGCGGCGGTGTTGAATGCCGGACACACGGTGTCCTTGAAGTCACACCAGTCGCAGAGCACGGACTGACTTGTCGGCCACGTGTCCGTGCGGATCGCCTTGTTGATTGCTTGCCACAATGCGGTGAGTTGCTGATGCATTGCGTCGAGTTGGCTATCGGTGATGTCGAGCGTGTACTCGGTTGGTCCGTTGAGATACAGCAGCCGGACGCGATCTGGCGTGATGCCTTGCGTGGTGCGAATCAGCAGGGCGTATATCTTGAGGGCAAAGAACGCCTTGGATGCATACCGCTCAGGCGGTGCCTTGCCTGTCTTGTAGTCGGTGATGACGAGGAGTTCGCGTTCGGCACCATCGCCAGCGGTCGCCGTAATGCGTTCCATCCGGTCGAGAATGCCTCGGATCGTCATGTCATCGATCGCAACGGTGAGATCCATCTCGAGCGCTTCTGGCTCAAAGGAGGTCGGATCTTCGATCGAGAAGTATCCCGCAAGCAGGCCAAGACTCTCGATGCCCCATGCGCGTTCCTCCTCAACAGAATCGAACAGATCCGGGTATTCGGTGGTCTTGAGCTCTGCCCATGCATCCCGGAAGAGGCGGTACAGAGCCTCTGGCGTTCGTTGCGCCTGCGGCTGCTCAAAGAGACGTTCGAGAGCCAGATGCGCCGCCGTGCCACGTGCCTGATGGATCGTCGGCTCCGTCGGGATACGGTCGATCGACTTGAATTTGTACATCTGTGGGCACTGCTTGAAGTCACTTGCCCGAGACGGGGAGAGCGTGGTGAGCTGTGTGCGCTCGTGGGTATCTGAGGTCATGGCATGACCATACCGCCACGCTGTGACAGGAAATGTTCTACCTGGCAGAGTTGCAGCGCGAAAACTCCTCCTACCACGCGAAAACGAACCAGCGATCTCGGTTGCGACCGTCATTGCCCGTCTCTAGTTTCGCTTGTGCTCAAAGGGCGCAAGCCTCAGGAGCACGGTCTCGAGAGGGAGCCCAGCCTTCGAGAGATCAGTCCAATCGGACGTGACGGCCTAGCTGGCAGCCGAAAGGACACTCCCGGGAACCGGGTGGGAAACCATCGGGTATCCGGGGCAACGAACCCCGAGGGGGCATTGGCTTCGGCCAGCGCTTCCTCGGGGTTTCTGTTGGATTACGTTGTCCTTCTCGCGACTCGCGAAAACTACTCGTCACTCGCGAAAACGAACCGGCGATCTGGCTTGCGAAGCTGCACACGGCGTGGCATTGTTCTTGAACCGGAGAGGGGAAACCCAAACCGGGACCGCTCGAACGCAACCGGCGCAAGCCGGGGACCGTCAATCAGCGGGGTTCCCAACCGGCAACGGGAGGGAGCAGGCGGGAAACCGAACCGAACCGCAAGGTGAGGAGACGGACCAGCCAACACCGGAAGGTGGCGCTCTCGTAGCGCAGGGACTTCGGTTCCACTCACGCAGGCTTCGGTCGGCGGGGGTCGCTGGAAGGTACAGGTGCGAGCCTCGGTTCGCATCGACCGCACCGCAGGTGGCAACATCGGCGGGGCGCCAGACCGGAGGTCGAAAGACCACAAGGGCTGGCATTGAGAACACCCCAAGGGGGCTCCGGCTTCCTTGGGGTTTCTCGCGGACTCGCTTCGCTCGTTGCTTTCAGCTCACTGCTTGAAGCTGTGAGCTGAAAGCCGAAAGCTGTAAGCTCCTTCCCATGCCTTGGCCCGAAGATGCACTCACCGAAGGCGAAGCGATCATCACGTCGTTTCGTCCACATTGGAAGCTTCTGTTCGTTCCTGTGCTTTGGGGGATCGGTGCGATCGCGGTCTTCGCCGCATTGGCTCTCTGGTTCGATTGGGGTCTGTGGCTCAAGGTCGCTGCGCTGGTTCTGGTCCTCATTTGGTTCGTGGTCAGGCCGCTCGTCGATTGGTGGTTCACCCGCTACGTTCTCACAACAGAGCGGTTGATCACGCGTCGCGGCCTCATTGCCCAGCGCGGGATCGAAATCCCGCTCGAAGGTATTGCGAATGTCAACTTTTCTCAATCGATGTTTGAGCGGATGCTCGGGGCGGGGGATCTTCTGGTTGAGTCTGCGGGCGAGACCGGACAAAGTGGCTTTGACAACATCCCACACCCGGACACATTCCAGGCACTTCTCTACAAGACCCGCGAAGCAAGGTCCATGGACCTGTCAGCAGGGGGCGGCGTCAAGCGTCCGAAGGATGATGGCGCTGAGGCAATCCGCAAGCTCGCAGCGCTACGTGACGAGGAACTCATCTCTGAGGCCGAATACGAGCAGAAGCGCAAGGAAATCCTCGACGGGATGTAGGGCTATTGCCCCGATCCTCCGCCGTCGACGAGGAGTACTCGGTCGAATCTCCCGACGATTTCGACATGGAATGTTTGAGGAAACATGTCGACAGGGGTTGCATCGATGAACGCGTAGCCGGATTCAGCGAGCAATTTCGTATCGCGCGCAAATGATGCAGGATCGCACGAAACATACGCGATGGTCCTTGGCATGGCAGACGTGATGGCTGCAACGCCTCGCTCACCGAGACCTTTGCGTGGGGGATCAACAACAGCCACGTCCCAATACTCATCGAACGATTCGATGTCCTTTGTCATCGATCCGGTTCGCATGTTTGCATCGATTCCGGCTGCCGCCATGTTGCGCCGTGCGTACTTGATTGCTCGGGGTGATGAGTCCATGCCGATAACGCGACCAGCATCTCGCCCAACGGTTGCGCCGAACAGGCCGATACCGCAATACCCGTCAAGCAGGGTCTCGCCCGCGGTGACCTTGAGGATGTCGCGCACGAGGGAGACCAGAACTTCAGCACCGTAGGTGTTGTTCTGGAAGAACTCCTCCGGTGGAATCTCGAACCGCACTCCATCAACGATTTCCGAAAGCATCGGGTCTCCGGCAACAGTGCGGAACGAAGTGTTGTCCCGATGGATGACAGCGACATCCCACGTCTCGATGTCGTCTGGTACTTCCCCTTCGATCAGTGCAACTGTTTCGTCCGTATGAATGCCGCATCGAAGCGTCAAACGTGATATGCCGCTGAGGTCGCCGAGTCGATCGAACACTTGCCGAATCGGAGGTGCAAGCAGCAGGCATGTGCCGAGTGGTACAAGGTCATTCGACCGCTCCCGATACAAGGCGGGTCGACCGTCGGCGACGTGGAAATCCATTCGGTTACGGTACGCCAGATCATGGCCAGCGCTGACTGTCGAATGGACCAGGGGAGAGGCAATCCGGCCGAGATGCTCAAGCTGTCCGACAATCGTTGACCGCTTCCATTCCCTCTGGATCGCTTCGTCTGCGAACTGCCATTGACAGCCGCCACAGGAGTTTGCATGAGGGCACGGGGGCTTCCTCCTGCCGTCTGCTGGATCTACGACCTCGACCAGAGCAACTCTGGCCCATGAACCCTTGTCCTCGACGACGGTTCCTCTGACAACCTCGCCCGGCATGGCACCCGCAACGAAATGGGCCTTGCCGTCACTTCGCGCGACGGCTTCGCCTCCGTGGGCCATGTCATGCGGATGCAGTTCGATCATGACGGCAGGGTATCGTCGAAACTGCAATCCTTGACGAAAGGGCAAGACACCCAATGGACATCAGCACCGTGCTCCGGTTCCATCAGGAATGGTTCTACTTTTCCGTCGGATCGTGCGGTGTCGTCGGTGTGTGGGGCCTGATCCTCGCGTTGGTCAGGCGGGAACCGTCGCGTTGGTTCGGCTATGCCAGGGCGATAGCCATCACGGCAATCTTGGTTCAGGTGGGTGCCGGAGTGATCCTCTATTCGAACGATCTGCGCCCATCGAACTCGTTCCACGTGTTCTACGGCGTGGTGATAGCCATCACCCTCACACTCGCATATCTGTATCGTTCCACAATGGCGCGGCGGCCAGCGATGACCTATGGCATCTTGCTGCTGTTTGTGATGGGTCTCGGAATACGCGCCTGGATGAATGTGAGCTGACGAGGCCAGCCTTCGGCATCGCTCTAGGCTCAGAACCAAACGAAAGGACATCCATGCTCGAGGGAAAGAGAATCCTGGTCACGGGCGTGCTCACCGATGACTCGATCGCGTGGCATACGGCCCGTGTGGCTCAGGAACAAGGAGCCGAGGTTGTCCTCACCGGCTTCGGACGTGGTATGTCCCTCACGCGACGATCGGCCAAGCGACTCCCAACCGAGGCGGAAGTCCACGAACTCGATATCAATGATGCCAGCCATATGGACGCCCTCGTCGCTGCCCTTGACAAGAAGTGGGGAGGGTTGGACGGGGCGTTGCACGCAATCGCGTTCGCTCCCGCAGATGCGCTCGGCGGAGAGTTCCTCAATACACCGGCCGAATCGGCTGCCACAGCATTCCTGACGTCGGCGTTTTCATACAAGACGCTCACTGTTGGCCTTCGGCCGCTCTTCCTGAAATCGGGCGGGGGGGCGATGGTCGGGCTCGACTTCGACAACTCGGTCGCTTGGCCAGGGTACGACTGGATGGGCGTGTCCAAGTCAGCTCTCCAGTCAGTCAACCGGTATCTCGCGCGATACCTCGGCGAGGAGAACATCCGAATCAACCTCGTCTCGGCAGGGCCGCTCGCGACGGTTGCGGCCAAGTCAATCCCCGGTTTCACCCAGTACGAGAATCTGTGGGCAGTGCGGGCACCACTCGGCTGGGATCCGCACAATCCAGATCCTGTTGCCAAGATGGCGTGTGTGCTCATGTCTGACTTCGCCCTGTCGACGTCTGGCGAGATAGTTCACGTGGATGGTGGCTTCCACGGCAATGCAGCAGGCCGTCGCGAGGGCCTTGACGCCTAGCGACCTGAACGACGGGCCACTCAGCGACGCCCCACAGCGGAGTTCTCAGGGACCACCCCAGGAGAGGGAAGCGCCACCGTGAACGTTGCACCTCCGCCAACGGTGGGTTCGAACCACACTCTTCCACCCATCGCCTCGACAAGGCCTTTGACGATGGATAGCCCAAGGCCCGCCCCTCCGGTGGAGCGGGTTGCATGCGGCTGAAGTTGGGTGAAACGTTCGAATATCAGGTCGTGCTTTTCGTACGGGATGCCGGGCCCGTGGTCAATGACACTGAGTCGAACCTCATCCCGGAGTCCCGTTGTTTGGATCTCGATGTTGCTTCCGCCTCCGTACTTCAGGGCATTTTCGACAAGGTTCGTTACCACGCGAGCAAATAGGTCGGGGTCGGTCACCATGTGGCGGGTCATTGGATCGATCGTGACATGGACGCGCTCTCCGTCTGGGAGGCTCCCGAGCAGTTCCGTGATGAACGTTTCGGTTTCAATGCCCGCCGGTCGAACCGGCAGGGCTGCTGCTTCGAGTCGTGACATAACGAGGAGGTCCTCGATCAGGGTTCGAAGGCGATGGGATTGCTTGTCAGCCATGTCGATGAGCTGCTGAGCTCGGGGATCCTCCGGGAGCAGTTCGGGCCGCTTCAGGGTGCTCAACGCTCCGATGATCGATGTAAGAGGTGTGCGGAGCTCGTGAGACACGACGGAAACGAAATCTGTCTTCATCTGCGCGAGTTCGGCCATGCGTTCACCCGATGCTCTCACCTGCTCGTATTGAGTCAACTGGTTCAGAACCAACGCAGCTGGAGCTGCAACGGCCTCCAAGGTACGAAGGTCCTCGTCTGTGAAGTCGGTTTTCTTGTCACCAACGAGGAGGACCCCGAAGACGCGGTCTTCGATACGAAGGGAGACTGCGGCCACGCGCTCTGCCTCGAGTGCCGCTGCGAGTCGATCAGATGCATGGTCGGCATCAAAGACATTGATCTTGGCTGCGTCGCCGGACATGAAGACGCGTTGCGACAAACCGGGTTCATCGAGTGTCAGGACGAGATCGTCGGCGGGAACGGTGTGCCCGGACACCCAGATCGGCGACATGAGTCCCAGTGTCTCGTTCGTGGGTTCGTAGAGCATTGCAAGACCGATCCGTGCTCCAACAGAATCCGCGACACGGCCAACGAGTTCGGGGAGTACGTCGTTGAGCTTGGTTCCTGCACCGATCGCAAGCGACACGTCGTAGAGTCGCGCGAGCTCGCGCTCCTGGCGCACGAGTTCAGACTCTCGCGATGCGAGCTCCTCGTAGCGGATGGAGGATTCCTGGATCTGGCTTCGGATCCGCACCGAGATCAGCATGACGAACACGGTCGCACCCACGAAGGCGAGCAGCACCGTGCTTGATGACGCGGTGACATATCCGGTCGTCTCTCCGAGCGCGATCCAGTAGCTCGCAACCGAAGCGACGCCGACGACAAGTGCCGGTCGCACGGCGATCGCTGTTGCGGCGGCGAAGAACGGAACCATCAAGAATCCAACCGCGGTCGGGATGTGGCTCACACGCAGCTCGATCACGAGCTGCGCCAGCAGGGCTCCAACGCACCAGAAAGCGATAAGCCAATCCGCGATCGTGGATCCGAGGGTTCGCCTCCAGGGAACAAGCGTCAGCACAATCAGCGCGAAGACCAGTCCTCCGAACGTCATGAGAAGGCTGCTCTGGTCGTCAGTGGTGAGTCCGAGAGCCCAGAGGCCAAGCGTCAACAGCGCGAGCCAAGACACGATCAGACCGGTGTGAACCACCCTGATCCGGTAGTCGATAGTGAGACGGTCGTCTTGTACGGTCAACCAAACCCCTGAAGATGTTGTGGCACACGGTAATCTGACCCGATGGCCAGAGTCCTTCTTCTCTTCGGCGGAAGATCATCCGAACACGAGGTTTCCTGCGTTTCGGCGGTGTCGGTGAGCGACGCGCTTTCGGAATCCGGTCACCGCGTCATCCCCGTTGGCATCGATCGAGAGGGTCAGTGGTTCCTCGCCGACACCGGCTATAGGCCGTTCCGCGCGGAGGGCAGACCGGTGACGTTTCGCGTTTCCGAAGGGGTGCTCAGTGTTGGCGGCGAATCCGTCGAGTTCGATGTGGTGTTCCCGGTGCTCCATGGGCCGATGGGGGAGGACGGAACCGTGCAAGGGTTGTTTGAGGTGTGCAACACACCGTATGTTGGATGTGGCGTGTTGGCGAGCGCGCTGTGCATGGACAAGGATCTCACCAAGCGACTTGTCAGTCAGGCGGGCATGGCAACGTCGCCCTGGCGAGCGATCCACCTGAGGGACTGGGACCTCGACTCCGAGAGTATTGTGTCTTCGGTAGCAGCCGAATTGCGGTTTCCCCTGTTCGTGAAACCCTCAGCGCAAGGCTCCTCTGTTGGGATTTCCAAGATCACCGACGTGGATGATCTCACACAGGCCATTGCGAACGCATTCCGCTACGACACGAAGGTTGTGGTTGAGGAGGGCATCACCGGCCGTGAGATCGAGGTGGCGGTTCTTGATGGGCCGAGGGCATCCCTTCCCGGGGAGATCGTGCTCGAAGCTGAGTGGTACACCTACGAGGCGAAGTATGAAGATGACACGAGCGAATGCGTTGCACCGGCCGATCTCACCGAGGAGGAAACCAAGACGGTTCGTGCGATGGCCGAGTCGGTTTTCGACCTGCTCGGACTAACAGGACTCGCTCGGATTGACTTCTTCTACGACACAACGACCGAGTGTTTCCTGTTCAACGAGGCGAACACGATGCCTGGCTTCACATCGATCTCCGGGTTCCCGAGGATGTGGATTGCGTCAGGGATTACCTACGAGGCGCTCTGTTCGCACCTGGTGGAAGCAGCGTTCGCCCGTCACGAGGAGCGGGGAAGACTCTCGATTCGCTGAGGCGCGATCAGATCCTGATGACCGGGCACGTGAGCGTCCGATCGATGCCTGCCACGGGTTGGATCTTGGTAACGACGAGGTGACCGAGCGCATCAACATCCTCGGCGGTTGCCGACACGATGACGTCGTATGGCCCGGTTACCGCTTCTGCCGAGGTGACCCCTTCGATCTTGGCGATCGTCGTTGCCACTTCTGAAGCTCGCCCCGAGTCTGTCTGAATGAGAACATATGCTTGAACCATGAATGGAAGCTTACAGCTTCCAGCTCACGGCTTACAGCCCAGAAGGCAGCGAGGCGCCAGCGACCGCTCAGTAGCCGTCTGAGCCGAAGCGGAGGTTTGATGCAACGGGTGTGTCGTCGCTTGACATGTCGAAGCGGACGCGCTGCCCCTGGCGGAGGAAGCGGAACATGGAACCGTCGAGACTGCCTGGTTTGAGGAGCACCTCGGACCGGTCATCGTCGCGCACGATGATGCCAACACCGCTGGCACTGTCGTACACCTTGACGACTCCCTGGCCCATTAGACCTTCTCGACCTTTCCTGCCTTGATGCACGACGTGCACACCCGGGCCCGGCGCGAGTTGGATCCGTACTTGACCCGGATCTTTTGGATGTTGGGGCGCCAGGTCTTTGAAGAACGCTTGTGCGAGAAGCTGACCTGTTTGCCCGTCCACGGCTCCTTGCCGCAAACTTCGCATCTGTATGCCATGGTGAAAATCCTCCTGAGGCGTTCGCAAAGATAGCAGGAGGGCCCGAGTTATTGGCCCCCTCACAATCTGCTGGTCCAATCCGTGGTCCGAAATCCGACGCCCGACGTCCGACGTCCGACGTCCGTAATCTTGCTGTATATGGCTGAGCCGACACCGCTGAAGCGCACACTTTCGTATCTCGACGATATTCCCGTCGACATGCTCCGAGGGATTGGCGTTGGCACCAAGAAGAAGCTCGATGCGGCGAACGTCGGAACGATCGCACGATTGTTGCTGCACACACCACGCCGGTACCTCGACCGCAACCATCTGTTCGATATCGCAGGTGCTCCGATCGGCGAAGAGGTCACCGTCGGGGGCGAAATCGTCAGTTTCAACAAGATCAGGATCAGGGGTGGCAAGACGATGGTCAAGGCTGTCGTGACTGACGGGTCGAGCACCATCGAATGCGTCTGGTTCAACCCGTATCAGAGGGGTTCGGTCGGTACAGAGGTGTTGCTTGCTGGCAAGATTGAGCTTTATCGGGGAAAGCGACAGATGAAGAGTCCCGATATGCAGGAATACGGAAGGCCAGACTCCCTCCTGACCGATCGTGTCGTTCCGGTCCATCCCGGCGTTGGTGGACTCGGGCCGTCCAACCTCCGCGGACACATCCGCAATGCACTCGGGCGTTCACTCCCGATCGTCGACATTGTCCCGGAGGAGACGCTGAAAGACCTTCGGCTCGTTGATCGATCCACAGCCTTGTCGAGCATCCACTTTCCTGACGAGATGCGCGACATCGGACCGGCGAGGAAGCGGCTGATCTTCGATGAATTCCTGCGTATCCAGGTGGCATTCAAAGCTCGCGAACACGACGAATACGCGTCGCGTCGTGGTGTCCCGAACGTCGAGACGGGGGAGTTGACAACTCGGTTCCTCGCTCACTTTCCGTTCACGCTGACTGCTGGTCAGGAATCGGCGCTTGCTTCGATCAGGGAGGACATGGTCGGTACAACCCCGATGCACCGCCTTCTTCAGGGCGAGGTCGGCTCAGGAAAGACCGTCGTCGTCGTCGTAGCGCTCTTGGCATCGGTCGAAGGCGGACATCAGGGGGCAGTCATGGCGCCAACGGAGGTGCTCGCAACCCAGCATTACCTCGGGACCGAGCAGATCCTACGTGATGCGCGGATGGCACCTCCCGAGGAGGATCTCGCGGCTGGCGGAACGACATCGCTTTTCGGTGGGGTCAACCCGTTGACCCGGCCGGTCCGCATCGGTCTCTTCACGAGTTCCCGAGTCACGGTCAACTTTGTGCGGGGGGATGTCAGCCGGTCCCAGGGATTGGCATGGCTTGCCGATGGGACCATCGACATTGCCTTCGGAACCCAGGCCCTGATCCAGGATGATGTCGAGATGCGATCCCTCGGTCTCGCGGTCGTCGACGAACAGCACCGGTTCGGCGTTGAGCAGCGCGTGCAGCTGCGTGCAGCTCGCGACGATGGCCTGGTTCCGGACTTTCTCCTCATGACGGCCACCCCCATACCAAGGACGCTGGCAATGGTGCAATACGGCGACCTCAGGGTGTCCTCGATCTTTGAGATGCCGGTTGGCAGAGTTCCCGTTGAGACATCCGCCGTTCCCGAAGGTGCCGAAGCCGACAAGGCCGTGGACGGGGCCGTGGCCTCACACATCGAAGCCGGAGGACAGGTCTTCGTTGTGTGTCCGCTCGTGGAGGAGTCCGACAAGGTCGACGTGCGGTCGGCCACCTCAGAATTCAACCGTTTGACCGCCTCACAGCCGAATGCCCGGATCGCGCTACTCCACGGGCAAATGAAGTCTGACGCCAAGGCCGACACGATGCGCCGGTTCCGCTCCCGAGAATTCGATGTCCTGGTGGCCACCACCGTAATTGAGGTGGGTATCGACATCCCAGCCGCCACCTTGATTGTGATCCGCAACGCTGAGCGATTCGGGCTGAGCCAACTCCATCAGCTTCGAGGTCGCGTTGGTCGCGGACACCAACCAGGATCCTGCCTTCTTGCCGCTGAGGCATCCACAGACGACGCGGCGGCACGTATCGATGCGATGCTCGAATCCAACGACGGGTATGTTCTGGCCGAGCGCGATCTCCAGATCCGCGGCCAGGGGAAGATATTCGGTGAGAGCCAATCGGGAGCGACCGACCTGCGTCTCGGCGACGTGATCCGAGACGTCGACATTCTCGACGCCGCTGCCAATGTCGCTGCGCAGGCCGTCACGACGGACCGAAGCTCGCAGTTCGTGGAAGCGGTTCTCGACGAGGCTGACCGCTTCCTCGGGCTTCTCCCCGAAGCGGTCGAGGTGGGTGTAGAGCTGTGAGAATCATCGCAGGGATCGCGAAGGGAAGGACGATCAGAACTCCGCGGGAGGGGACGAGACCCATGACCGGAAAGGCACGCGAGTCAATCTTTTCGATCCTTGCCAACCGCCTCCCCGGTTCCAGGGTCCTGGACCTCTTCGCAGGGTCTGGTTCACTCGGTCTTGAGTCGTTGAGCAGGGGGGCGGAGCTTGCCGTATTCGTTGAGAGCAGCCGACAGGCGGCAGCGATCATCGAGTCCAATGTCGAGACCGTGGGGCTCGGAGGGACGGTTGTGCGCTCGACAGCAGCGAAGGCCCTCGCGTCAATACCCGGTGATTTCGACATCATCTTCGTCGACCCGCCGTACGCTGACGATGACCGATCCGTGACATCGGTGCTTGAGTCACTCACCTCCTTCCTCTCAGAAGGAGGAATCGTCGTTGTGCACCGCCAGGCAAGGAGTACGTTTGATGTCCCCGATTTCCTCACTTGTACCGAACAGCGGCGTTACGGTGATGCTGTTGTCACCATGATGGAGAGGATCGAAGCGTGATCACCGCACTGGTTCCCGGGAGTTTTGACCCGCCGACGAAGGGTCATCTTGACGTCGTCGAACGCTGTGTCGGTCTTTTCGACAAGGTCGTCGTTGGGGTGGTTCACAACCCATCCAAGTCACCGCTGTTTACGGCAGACGAACGAGTTGCCCTTTTGGAGGCGTGCACCACCAAATGGCCGAATGTCTCGGTTGCGAGTTTCCAGGGCCTTCTCGTCGACTATGCCCTTGAGATCGGAGCCAAGACGGTCATCAAGGGTCTCAGGGCTGTGACTGACTTCGAGTACGAAATCCAGATGTCACAGATGAACCGTCATCTTTCGAGTGACGTCGTCTCGCTGTTCGTCGCGACAAAGCCTGAGTACGGGTATCTCTCCTCCTCGTTGGTGAAGGAGGTTGCTCGCCTGGGCGGGTCGGTCGATGCCCTGGTCCCAGAACCTGTTGCCATAGCACTCAAGGAGCGTCTTGCATGATCGAGCATCCGGATCAACACGGAGAATCACCGCCAGCCCCGCCTGTCCCCGGTGCCATCTTTGAAGTACTCGAGGAATTGATCACGGAGATCGAGCAGGCGCGAGCAGTCCCACTTTCGAACAACGTGATGGTGAATCAGGAGGACATCTTGGATCGACTCCACCAAGCCGTCGAGGATCTTCCTGAGGAACTACGAGCTGCCCGGTGGATGGTGCGTGAGCGCGAGTCGTACATCGCTCGAACCAACGAGAAAGCGCGCGAAGTTGTAGCAAACGCGCGTGCTGAAGCAGATCAGCTTGTTTCGGAAAACTATGTTGTTCAAGAAGCTGTCGCCGAGGCGAATTCGCTCGTGAGGAACGCTGAGTCCGAGGGTCGCAGAATCCGCCTTGAGGCGGAGGACTACGCGGAGCGTCATCTGAGTGAGGCCGAAACGGTACTTGGCGAGCTCTATCGCTACGTCACCGAAGCGAGAGCTGAACTCCACAAGGCACTGCCCCCAGCCGAACCTCCACCGATCAGCACCTAGTGAGCGACACACCGCTCGCTACCCTTCGAGGATGCAACGCAGTCCCTTTGTCCTCAACGTGGCCGATCTGCTCGGTTCTGACGCATCGGGAAGATCCGTGCGCGTCGAGTCCGTTGTGGATTGGAGGCTTGACCTGATCGAGCTGTCTGAACAAGAACCGATCGTTGCCGACATCATGCTCCATCCCGTTTCGGGCGGTGTTGCGGTGACGGGATCTGTGTCGTTTGTCACCAACGACACGTGCCATCGGTGTTTGTCTCCGACAACAACAAAGCGTTCTGCATCAATCGGTGCGCTGTTCGATCGGGCGATCGATGACGAGACGTACGACCTCGATGGCCACGATATTGATGTCGAACAGATGCTCCGCGATGAGGTCCTTCTCTCGCTCCCGGTTGTGACGACATGCGGCGATGCATGCACCGGAGTTGTGGATAGCGCACAGAATGACTTGAATACAGGTGCTTCGGGTGACGGGGACGAGTCGCGCTCGCCCTTCGCAGCCCTCAAGGACCTGTTTGAACCCGAAGACTGATCAAAGGACTACTCAGCATGGCTGTACCGAAAAAAAAGATGTCGCGGTCCCGTACCCGGCGACGTAAGGCCCAGTGGAAAGTTGCCAGACCAACGATCGCTCGCTGCTCGCAGTGCAACGCACCTCACGCCCCTCATCGGGCATGCGCACAGTGCGGAACGTACAACGGGCGCGAGGTCACGCCAGCGTCGTAGCACCGAATGCCATTGATCGCCGTCGACGCGATGGGGGGCGACAATGCTCCACACGAGATTGTCGAGGGTGCTCTTGTCGCGCAGTCTGACGGCATCGATGTTGTCCTCGTCGGGGACGAAGCACAACTGAGGCCACTCGTCGAAGGGCGCGGCACCAACATCACCCTGCATCATGCAGGTCAAGTCATTGATATGGGTGACGATCCGGCTCATGCCATCCGTGAAAAGAAGGACGCTTCCATTGTCGTTGCATCACGCATGGTTGCCAACGGAGAAGCCGATGCGCTGGTTTCGGCAGGGTCCACGGGTGCGGTCATGGCATGCGCTGCGTTTGTGATCGGCCGTCTCCATGGGGTCGTACGACCTGCGATTGCGTCGTTCTTCCCTACGGGCCAACTGGTCATGGACATGGGGGCGAATCTTGAGGTCAAGGCGGAGCACCTCCTTCAGTTTGCGGTGATGGGAACCGCCCTGTCCCAGGTGTACCAACACGTGGAAGCCCCCAAGGTTGGCTTGCTCAACATCGGAGAAGAACCGACGAAGGGCAGAGACATCGAGAAGGCAGCCCATGTCCTTCTTGCTTCCTCGGATGCAATCAACTTCGTCGGCAACGTGGAAGGGCGAGATATCGCAACGGCCAAGGCGGACGTGATCGTCACTGATGGGTTCACCGGCAACGTGCTGCTCAAGACCAGTGAAGGCGCGTCAAAGGTCATTCAGAATCTCATCTTCGAGATCATGGCACGACCTGAGTATCAGGAGCTGACAGCCAGCCTGATGCCAGCATTCATGGAGATGCGCGAGCGCCTCAGTCCGGAGTCCGTCGGTGGCGCACATCTTGTAGGAACCAAGGGCGTTGTGGTTATTGCCCACGGCTCATCGTCGAGGGTCGCCGTGGCCAACGCGATCTCCATGGCTTCGGAAGGCGCCAGCTCAGGACTCGTCCAAAAGATCAGTGATGGAATCGCAGCCGCAGCCCGCTGAGCCCAAAGTGGCCCGAACCCACCGCAATCTTGAAGATGCCCTTGGCTACCACTTCTCGGATCCCGGATTGCTTGAGATTGCGTTGACCCATTCGTCGTATGTCGCAGAGCATGCGAATGCCACATCGTACGAACGTCTTGAGTTCCTCGGAGACGCGGTTCTGGAGCTTGCCGCCACCGAGATCATCTTCTCGAGAATGGACGGGGGCTCTGAGGGCGAAATGACCAAAGTCCGTGCCTCGGTTGTCGACGTGACGTCCCTGAGCATCATTGCACGAACGATCGGAGTGGGCGAACACCTTCGGCTCGGTGCCGGCGAACGCAACAGTGGAGGTGCAGATCGGGATTCGATCCTTTCTGATGTGGTTGAGGCCCTTCTCGGTGCGGTGTATCTCGACGCTGGATTCGACAGCGCAGCGCGTGTGGTTGCTGAACTCTGGTCGGAGCCGATCGTTGCTTACATCGGTGGCGCTGAGGTGACTGATCCCCGATCTCTTCTCCAGGAGCACCTTGCCCGAAACGGGAACACTGTGACATTCGAATACGAACGCTCAGGTCCCGACCACGACACCGTATTCAGAGCCCGTGCAATTGTGGACGGCGAAACCGTCGGCGAGGGAAGTGGCGGTTCAAAAAAGGCCGCAGCCCTAGCCGCCTCCGCCGATGCCCTCACCGAAATCGGTAATCCGTAATCCGTAATCCGACGTCTGACGTCTGCTGTGGAACCACACCGTTGTAATTCGCGGTGGTAACCTGCTGAGCTGTGAAACTCAAACATCTGACACTTCGCGGGTTCAAATCGTTCGCTGACCGCACGCGCCTTGACTTTTCAACCGGGATCAATGTCGTTGTTGGGCCGAACGGATCTGGCAAGTCGAACATCCTTGACGCGATCGCGTGGGTCATGGGTACACAGGGTACCAAGTCTCTCCGAACGGAGAAAATGGAGGATGTCGTGTTCGCCGGGACCGAGACCCGTCCTCCGTTGTCACGAGCTGAGGTCACACTGACCTTCGCAAACGATGAACAACTTGTTCCCCTCGACCTCTCCGAGATCACGATCACGAGACGCATCTTTCGCGATGGGACGTCTGAGTATGAACTCAACGGCGCTGCGTGTCGGCTGATGGATATTCAGGACCTGCTGTCGGACGGCGGTATCGGAAGACAGCAACATGTTCTGGTCAATCAGGGACAGGTTGGTGAGGTTCTCAACGCACGCCCTGAGGATCACCGAGCCGTGATCGAAGAGGCCGCCGGCGTCACCAAGCACAGGGCGCGACGTGACCGCGCCATTCGCAGACTCGAACGCACTGATCACGACGTCGAGCGACTCCATGACATCCTCGGTGAGAAGAAGAAGGCGTTGCGTCCGCTCAAGCGGCAAGCGACCGCTGCAGAACGGCATGACTCCGTTCGGGAGGAGGCACGAGCCCTGACGCTGTGGCTCGGGGCCGAAGAGCTTCGCTCGATCCGAAACCGAGCCGATGAGGCGTCGAGGCAGAGCCAGAACGGAGCGAAGGTACGTGACACGGCCGATACCGAACTCAAAGCGTTGCTTCGCTCGCTCGAGGGTCTCAGAAAAAACGCTGGAGACGTAGGAGCAAAGCTCAGTCGTGACACATCGGCTGCGGCCAGACTTGAAACCGTGCGGGAGCGGCTGAGACGAGTTGGGCTTGTTGCGGCAGAGCGTCGGCGTTCGATCAACGCCAGACTCGAGGGTGCAGATGAACGTCGCGACGATCTTGACCTCGAACAGCAGGACCTTCTCGCAATATTGGCAGCATCGGCCGAGGCCGAGGCTGTCGCAGCCGAACGCGCGGCGCGCGCCGAAGCCGCTCTCCTCTCACACGAGGACGAGGAGCGAGCGCTTGCAGAGCAGATTCAGCTGCCAACGGAGGGCGTTGTTGCCAATCTGCGAGGTGATCTTCGATCGCTGGAAACAGCGGCCGACCGCGACATTGCCGAGGCAGATCAGATTCGATCGAGACTCGATGTTGTGCAATCGAGAATCGCAGAGGAGCTTGCGGAGACCGATCGGTTGAACGGAGAAATCGAAACGACCGATGCCTTGGTAACGACGCTTCAGGACGCATATCTGAAAGCGCAATCCAGTCGGGAGTCGGTACAGGCTGCCTGGGAGATTGATGAAGCGGAAGTCGCTGAACGCCGTCTTGCGGCTGCAGGAGCCAGTGCACGAGTAGAGGCGCTCGAGGCAGCAATGGCTGGACTTGTGGACGAACGGGCATTGGAAATCGCTCGAGACACCGATGGAATCATGGGATTGCTGGCATCGCGGCTTGACGTTCCGGCCGATATGGCTGACGCCGTTGATGCGGCTCTCGGAGTTTGGCGTGACGCCTATGTCACGGAGGGAGCTGCTGCGGTGAGGTCCGCGGTGGAGGCTCTCAAGGCATCAGCAACAGGCGGCATCTCGTTTGTCACCCCAGACACTCGACCCGTCGAAAACACCCGTGAGATTGCGATGCGGTTCGGCGTTGATGCGATGGTTGACATGCTTGGGAGAAAGGCAGATCAGAAGCTCGCGTCGCGGTTTGTTGGCGATGTTGTGGTTGTCCAGGGCTGGATCTACGGTTGGGAGATCGTTTCGGCCGAACCGTCTGTTCGGGCTGTGACACCTGAAGGAGACGTGATTTCAGTCGATGGGGTCTCCGTCGCACAGCCAGATGGTGCTGGTCCAGCCGCCCTTGAGGCAGCAAGAGTCGCGGTGGAGCAATCGGTGTCTGCGCTGCGGGATGCTGAGGATCGTCTCCATACATCTCGTCGTGTATTCGACGCTGCCCGTGAGACCGAGCGTGTCTCACTCGAAGCACTCGAAGCTGAGGAAGCAAAGGTTGCTGGGCTCACAGAGGCACTCGCTCTCATCGGACGATCCCATGTTGCCTCAGCCGAAGAAGCACGCAGGCTCACGGATCGCTTCGACGCACTGGATGAGACCGGCAAGTCCCGTGCCGAACGCATTGCATCACTGCGGGATCGTGTTGCAGAGTTCCAGGGGGAAGAGGCGGAGCGCCAGGCTGCATGGGATGCCCTGAACGAACGAAGACATGAGGTTGCCAAGTTACGGGACGAGAGCCGCAAACGGCGCGAAGAGGCAACCGGTGAGCTCGCCTCGATCGTGGAACGTCGCCGGATGTCAGAGCGAAGGCTTACGGTTGTTCAAAGCGACCTTCGCCAGTTGACGTTGCTCCCCGAAACAGACGAGGCAATCGATGCGCTTCGTAGGATCGAGGCCCGAGCCGACCGCGTGGGCGCGGTTGTCGGTGCCCATGTCGAGACCCTGCGGGGACGTCAGCGTACGTTGCGCGAGCAGTCGGGATCAGCCAACGCAGACCTCGTCAAGGCTGAGGAACGCCGCGAAGTGGTCGAGCTTGAGCGACGGGGCGCGGCCGAAATGGTCCAGGAGCTTGAGATCGAGCTTGCTGAGCTTCGAGTACGAGATCAAGCTGTGACCGAGGGTCTTCGACGAGATGCTGACGTCGAGGAGGATGTGGCGCTCGCTGCAGGGGTTCCCTTGCTCGGAGACGGCGTTGATCCCAAGGAGCGTCTGGTTTCACTTGAAGCTGATCTTCGCCGGATGGGACCCATCAACCCGCTCGCAGCCACCGAGTACGCCGAGATCGCTGCTGAGGTTGAGATTCTTGAAGACCAGCTTGACGATCTCAATGCCTCTCGGTCTGAGATCAAGAAGGTGGTCACCGCACTCGATGTTCAGATGGAGTCGCTGTTCGAGGACGCCTTCGCCGAGATAGCGGGGTTTTACGAAGAGAACTTCTCACTCGTGTTCCCTGGCGGAACAGGCAGGCTCCGTCTCACGGAGAGCGATAGACCCCTCACCGCAGGAGTTCTTGTCGAAGCCCAACCCGCAGGGAAGAAGGTTGGCAGACTCTCACTGCTGTCAGGAGGCGAGCGATCACTTGCAGCCCTGGCATTCCTCTTCGCCGTGTTCCGAGCACGACCGAGTCCGTTCTACGTCCTCGACGAGGTCGAAGCAGCGCTCGACGATGCGAACCTCCATCGGTTCCTGACGCTCGTTGACACCCTTCGCAGGGAAGTGCAGCTAGTGATCATCACCCATCAGCAACAGACGATGCATGCCGCTGATGTGCTCTACGGCGTCACGATGGAGCCTGGTGAATCGTCCAAGGTGATCTCAAAGCGTATGTCTCCCGTTACCGTTTGACCCGTGGACACTGGCATCACTACTGGCATCATTGTCGGAATCATCCTCGTTGGCCTCCTCGTCGGGTTGGTCCTCGTACTGCTCCGGTCACGAGCATCGTCGGCCGGGCCGAGACCGCCGGATGCAATGCCTCAGGATGCAACACCGCCGGATGCGACACCGTCGGCTACAGGATTGCTCCGACCACGATTGGCGCGAACGCGTTCTGCGATTTCGGGTGCACTCGGATCGATGTTCGGTTCCGGAACGTCGAGCGACGGCTGGGAGACGCTTGAAGATGCACTGATCCTCGCCGATGTCGGACCCTCTACATCGAGTGAGATCGTGGCAGCAGTGAAGGCGTTGGCGCCACAGACCGGCGCCGAGGTCTCGTCTGCGTTGCGGGATGTTCTGATCGACGGCTTCTCCTCCAAGGATCGGCACCTGTCGGTTGGAGGAAAGCCCGCGGTCATCGTCGTGGTCGGTGTCAACGGAGCGGGAAAGACCACGACGATCGCGAAGCTTGCCCATGAGTTGACCGCGAGCGGAGCGTCTGTGGTGCTCGGAGCGGCTGACACCTTCCGGGCGGCTGGCGATACGCAGTTGATGACATGGGGCAAGCGAATCGGTGTTGATGTTGTTTCGGGTGATCAGGGAGCTGATCCGGCAAGTGTGGCGTTCGGCGCCGTCGATCGGGCGAAGACGGACGGCACCGATGTCGTGATCATCGACACGGCGGGCAGACTCCATGCACACACAAACCTGATGGAGGAGCTTGCGAAGGTTGTGCGCGTTGTTGAGCGTGAATCTGGCGCAGTCGGTGAGATTCTGCTTGTGCTTGATGGGTCGACCGGTCAGAACGGTATTGCCCAAGCACGAGCATTCACTGGGGCAGTTGGCGTCACCGGCGTCGTCATCACCAAACTCGACGGAACAGCGAAAGGCGGTATCGCCATCGCCGTCGAGAAGGAACTCGGGCTACCGATCAAGTACATTGGCGTCGGCGAGGGGATCGACGACCTGATCCCATTTGAACCGAGAGACTTTGTGGAGGCACTGACTTCGCCATGATTGATGCCCTGACCCCCGAGGCCCTACTCGAACTGGCAGCCGACGCTGCCACGCGTGCCTATGTTCCGTATTCGTCGTTCCGTGTCGGCGCCGTCGCGGTCGATGACGATGGAAACACCTATTGCGGTGCCAATGTCGAGAATGCGGCATATCCGGCGACGATCTGCGCTGAAGCGAATGCGATCACAACGGGGGTGGCTGCGGGAACACGACGGATACGTACCGTCGCCGTTGTCTGTCTCGATGGAGACCTTTGCACCCCCTGCGGCAACTGTCGGCAGATCATGCGCGAATTCGGGGTTGAGACAGTGATTCTTCGCACGCAAGAAGGTGAACCGCTCAGCATGACGCTTGAAGATCTGCTTCCCATGTCGTTCGGACCCGAAGCGTTGGACTTCTCCGACTAGTAATCCGCTTTTCGCTTGGCTACCTCGGCGGCGAGAGCCTGATTGAATCTTGCATGCATTCTCATCACGAGCCGTGCGGTGAGAGCCCCGAACATGAAACTCGACCCTGCATAGACACGGTCCGTCTGGTAGAACCGAGTGCGATCGCTGTCGATGGGTTCGACACGAAAGATGTGGTGATCCGTCATCCCGAACAAGAACGGATCGGACCAACCGAACTGGCGACCTTCAACAAAGTCGATCAGCTCATGCTCATATTGACGCTTGATTCCGAGCACGCGAAACGTCGTGCGTACCCGGCCACCAACCTTGAAGTCGCCCGTCAAAGCGAGAAAGGATGAATTCCAATCGGCGAGGTGCTCCCAGTCCGTCAGGACAGACCAGATCGGGTCGATAGGTGCATCGATCTCGATGTTGGCGACAATCCGATAGTCGCCCCGCCCGAGCTTGCGGACATGCGCTGCTTCGCCTGATCTTCCGATGGCCATCTGGAGGAGCCTAGACCCGCGCCTTGAGTCCAGCGATGAGTTGGGGTACAACCTTGTGCACATCACCAACGACACCCAGGTCGGATAGGGCGAAGATCGGCGCATCGGGGTCCTTGTTGATGGCAATGATCGTTGAGGATCCCTTCATACCCACGATGTGTTGCATGGCACCCGAGATGCCGCACGCGATGTACACCGATGGCTTCACCGTCTTTCCGGTTTGGCCCACTTGGTAGCTGTACGGCACCCATCCAGCGTCAACCACAGCACGAGTGCCCCCGACGGCAGCTCCAAGCAATCCAGCCAACTCATCCATCATCTCAAACTTGTCTGCGGATCCGAGACCGCGGCCGCCCGACACGATCACATTCGCTTCCCCGAGCGCGGGACCTTCCGATTCTTCAACGTGTCGTTCTGTTACCGATGCGGCGCTGGCGCGTCCTGCATCGACCAACGGCACAGACAAGACGGTTGGTGGTGGTCCGCCATTCGGCTCTACTTGGAACGCCTTTGGCCTCACGACGACGATCGCGGGGCTTTCGGCCGTGACCTCGGTTGTGACGCCAAGCGTGCCACCGAGAATCTCTGATGCGACGGTGACCGTACCGTCGATGGAAAGATCGAGGGCGTTCGAGACTGCGGGGCGCCCGAGACGGGCGGCGAGGCGGCCGGCGACGTCGCGATCGGTGTTCCCCATGCCGAAGAGCACCACGGTGGCGTTCGAAACCAGATCCGCCAATGCGGCCGCTGCAGGGCCGGAAGGGAGTACATCGCCCGCATCGAGGTGATGGACCGAACCTGCACCGTGGTCTCCGAGCGCCGCCCACGCGGCGTCTGATCCGGTACCGAGATAGAACACTGCTACCTCGCCAAGTGTGCGTGCTTTGCTGATGAGTTCGAGTGAACCGCCAGATGGCAGGCCATTGGCTTCTTCCGAGAAGACCCATATCGACATGTCACACCACCTTCGCTTGTTCGAGTACTTCGATGATCTTGAGGTAGGCCTCGCCGTCGTCCTCAATGATCTCGCCTGCAGCGCGGGCCGCGACCGGCTCGACAGACCGAATCACCTGATGCTCGGTGTTGGTGATTCCCAGATCTGCAGATGTCAGAGTCGTCACTGGTTTCGATTTTGCCTGCATGATGCCCTTGAAGGTTGGGTAGCGTGGCTCAATTCCAGCAGTCACGGTGATGAGAGCCGGAATTGTGGCTACCACGACGTCGTAGCCATCCGCGGTTTGCCTTTCGATGGTGACCGATCCGTCGCCGGCTTCGACCTTACGTGCGAAGGAAAGGCATGGAACGTCGAGGATCTCGGACATCATCTGGGGCATGACACCCGAGTAGCCATCGGTGGATTCCGTCCCGGCAACGACAAGATCGAAGCCCTGCTGTTGCATGGCGGCAGCGAGTACGCGAGCTGTCGTGAGAGCGTCTGCCCCCTTGAGGGTTGGATCGTCGATCAACACCGCGGCATCGGCGCCCATTGCGAGGGCCTGACGTATTCCTTGGAGCGAACCCGAAGGTGACATCGAATACAACGTGACGGTGCCCTCAGTCGCCTCCGCAAGCTGCAGAGCGATTTCGACACCGGAACGGTCCGTGTCATCGAGAACCTGGTCCTCCGGTCTGATGACCCAGTGATTTTCACCGTCGAGTGCGTACGGCGTCGCCGGGTCAGGGATCTGCTTGACGCAGACGGCGATGTTCATGGCGTTGACTCCTCAGTGGTGGGCCAAGTATCGGTGTTCACTGGCCATGTTATGAACGACCGCGCGATTGGCGTAAACCGGCTCAGTCGACTGCGGGTGTGGCAAGCGAGGGCAGGAAGCGATCCAGGACGTTCGTGAAAGCGGACCTCGCCATTTCGGCGGTTTCTGTGACTTCCTCGTGGGAGAGGGGTGCTGGCGAAATGCCAGCAGCGAGGTTTGTCACGAGAGATACACCGACGACCTCGGCACCCATGTGTCTGATGGCAATCGCCTCGGGGACCGTTGACATCCCGACAAGGTCGGCTCCGAGCATCTTGGCCATCTGAACCTCGGCTGGCGTCTCATAGCTTGGACCGAGAAAGGATGCGTAGACACCCTCGTGTGGTGTGAGCCCACATTCGCGGAAGGTTTCGGCGAGCCTCGATCGAAGGTCCGGCGAATACACGTCCGACATGTCGGGAAACCGTGGACCGACCCGATCGTCGTTCTGGCCCACGAGCGGATTCATCCCCGTCAGATTGAGATGGTCTGAGATCATCACAAGATCCCCTGGTGAATACTCAGGGTTGATGCCACCAGCGGCGTTGGTCAGCATGATGCGCTTCGCACCGCACGCAACGGCTGTTCTGACCCCAAATACGATGTCGTCCATGTCCCATCCCTCGTAGGCATGGACGCGGCCGGAAAACAGCAGCACATTCTTGTCGCCGAGGGGAGCTGCGACCAGAGATCCCGTGTGTCCGACGACTTTCGGAATCGGGAATCCGGGTATGTCCGTATATCTGATCTCGACGCCGTCCTTGAAGGCGGTCGCGTACGAGCCGAGTCCCGAGCCGAGGACGACAGCAGCGTCGTATCGATCGACGCCTGTGAACATCCGGATGGATGCTGACGCGGCCATGAGCGTGTGGTAGTTCATCTAACTTCTCCAAGGATCAGGTCGGGGGTGGCTACAGGTTCTTCGGAGATGCCGAAGGTATTCTTGAGCACGCTGAGAGCGCTTTCCAAACTTGCCGAGGATCGATAGGACACAACGGTCAACGGTTGTCCCTTCGTAACTTCCTCTCCGATCTTGACTTCAACCGAGAACCCGACTCCCGGATCGATGATGGATTTCTTTGTCTGTCTGCCAGCGCCGAGGCGAACGGCAGCGGTACCAATGTCGTAGGCATTGACCTTCGTGACGTACCCATCGCGATCGGCTGTGATGACATGGGTGTGAGGTGCGCCCGGGAGCATTGTCGGATCGTCAATTGCAGCGGGATCGCCACCTTGACGCTCAACGAGCATGAGGAGCGTTTCGTATGCTGCGCCGGTATCGATGGCCTTTTGGACCGTCGCTGCTGCGTCGGTCCGATCGTTGGTGCCGGCGAGCATCAACATCTCGGTCGCAAAGAGTGTGGTGAGGTGGGTCACATCTTCGGGACCGACCCCCTTGAGGACGGCCACTGATTCGGCGACTTCGTTTGCGTTGCCAACGGCTCTTCCAACCGGCTGATCCATGTTGGTGAGGAGAACGATGGTTGGCGTATTGTGCGACCGACCGACACCGACCATCATCTCGGAAAGCTCCATCGCGTCTGGCAACGTCTTCATCTGCGCACCACTTCCGACAGTCACATTGAGCAGTAAACCATCAAGGTTCTCGGCGAGCTTCTTCGACATGATCGACGAGGCGATCAGAGGCATTGACGGAACCGTTCCGGTGGCGTCGCGAAGGGCATACAACCGTTTGTCTGCAGGCACCAGACGCTCCGACTGTCCCGCCATGACGACACCGATCTCGTTGAGTTGGTTTGCGAAGGCGTCGGGGGATATTTGCGTTGTAAAGCCGGGAATCGCCTCAAGTTTGTCGAGCGTTCCGCCGGTGTGACCCAACCCTCTGCCCGACATCATCGGCACTGCGATACCGCATGAAGCGACAATCGGGGCGAGTGGAATGGAGATCTTGTCCCCGACCCCACCGGTTGAGTGCTTGTCAATCTTTCGTTTCGAGACGTCAGACAGATCGAGGACGTCACCGGAGTGCAGCATTGCTTCCGTCCACGGTTCGAGTTCTGCTGGACTCATACCGTTGAAGATGACCGCCATGAGAAATGCCGACATCTGGTAGTCGGGGATCCGGTCTGCCGTGTACTCCGCGATCATCCACGCAAGGGCATCGGACGACAGCTCTTCGCCGTCGCGTTTTGCCACTATCTGTTCGACCATCGAGAAGCTCATGTTGTTTGTTCCATCCTCACTTTGCCGCTCGTCACGGTGATTCCCTCGGCCCGGAGCCGTTGGGCATGCTCACGTTCAAGGCCAGGTACGAGTCGTCCTGACGCAGAAATCACCCTCCACCACGGTAATCCTGGCGTCGCTCGAAGCAGATTGCCTACAGCTCGGGCAGCTCCGGGAAACCCAGCCTCGGCGGCTACTTCGCCGTATGTGCTGATCTCGCCGGCTGGTATTGATGCGATCACCGAGGTGACGGCATCAGTAAAGGTGTCGCTGTCGTGCGTCGCGTGGGTCGTCACTGTGTCCCGAACAGGCGGTCGCCCATGTCTCCGAGGCCCGGGACGATGTAGTAGTTCTCGTTCAATTCGCGGTCGTGCGATGCGGTGACAATGTGGACATCTGGATGGTCTTCGTACATCTTCTTGACACCGGGTGGCGCCGTGACCACGCACAGGGCGGTGACGTTCTTGGCACCTGAGGATTTCACTTTGTCCACGGCCCACGACAGCGAACCTCCGGTCGCAAGCATCGGCTCACATATGAGAACGGTGGCGTCTGAGAGATCCGGCAGTTTCGAGTAGTACTCCTGGGGAAGAGCCGTCTCCTCGTTGCGTGCGACACCCGCAAACCCGACCTTGACGTTCGGTATGGTCTCGAGCACAGCGTTGAGCATCCCGAGCCCAGCGCGCAGGACCGGTACGGCCACGACTTTTGACACTCGGTATCCGGTGGTGGTCTCCATGGGTGTCTCAACCTGGAACTCCTCGAGCGGTATCCGCTTCGTGGCTTCGAGGACAAGCGTGTAGGTCAGGCCCTTGGCTGCCTCCCTGAACCGTGGCGGGGGAGTGTCCTTGTCCCGAAGGACGGTCAGGTAGTGGCGCGTGAGGGGGTGATCGATAACTGTGAGATTCATGGGTCAGACGATACCCGATGGCAAGGGTGTCTCCATACACTTGGGGTGATGTTCGATTCGCTCAGTGCACGGCTTGGTGGCGTTTTCGGAAAGCTCCGATCAAAAGGGCGCCTGTCCGAAGACGATGTCAACGCGGCACTTCGAGAGGTCCGGATCGCTCTGCTTGAGGCAGATGTCAACCTCAATGTTGTCAAGACGTTCATCGCACGGGTGAAGGAACGGGCGGTCGGAGTCGAGGTGACCAAGAGCCTCACGCCCGGCCAGCAGGTCATCAAGATCGTTCACGAAGAACTCATCGTCACGCTTGGGGAAGAGGCGGTTCCTCTCGCACGGGCAGAGGTACCACCACTCGTCATCTTGATGGTCGGTCTTCAGGGATCAGGGAAGACGACGACCGCGGCAAAGCTCGCGAAGCATGTCAAAGGCAAGGGGAAGCGTCCGATGTTGGTTGCTGCCGACCTCCAGCGACCTGCGGCAATCGATCAGCTCGAACAGCTCGGTAAAGGAATCGGTGTACCCGTCTATTCCGATCGTGGCAGCAAGGGGGCACCGAAGCTGGTGAAAGCTGCCATGAAAGAGGCTCGCATCGCTTCCGCGAATGTCGTGATTGTCGACACGGCCGGTCGTCTCCAGATAGACGGCGACCTCATGAAGGAACTCGAGGCAATCAAGAAGGTGGCGAACCCCGACGAGACGCTGCTCGTGGTGGATGCGATGACCGGGCAGGAAGCGGTCAACGTCGCCAAGGGCTTCGGCGAGTACACCGATATCACCGGTCTCATCCTGACCAAGATCGATGGTGATGCTCGTGGCGGCGCCGCAATCTCGGCCCGAGAGGTGACAGGTGTTCCGATCAAGTTTGTGGGAACGGGCGAGTCAGTCGATGGCCTCGATGTGTTCTATCCGGATCGGATGGCGTCGCGGATCCTGGGCATGGGCGACGTCATGTCGCTCATCGAGAAAGCTGAAGAAACCTACGATCGAGACGAGGCAGACCGGGCCGCCAAGAAGATGCTGGATGCGTCCTTCGACCTTGAAGACTTCCTCGAACAGTTCCAGCAGATCAAGAAGATGGGGCCATTGCAACAGCTCGTTGGTATGCTCCCGGGCGCAGGTTCGGCCCTGCGCGATGTCCAGGTGGACGAGAGTCATCTCGCCCGCGTGGAGGCGATCATTCGGTCCATGACCCCAGGGGAACGACGGAACCCGAAGACGATCACCGGCAGCCGCAAGCGCCGTATCGCGGCGGGATCGGGAACCAGGCCGCAGGATGTCAACGCCATCCTCAAGCAGTTCTCGCAAGCACAAAAGATGATGAAGGCAATGGCCGGCGGGAAGAGTCCCATCCCTGGACTCAACATGCCGGGCATGGCACGCACAACGAAGAAGAGGTGACCAGAGATGGCAACCAAGATCCGCCTTACGCGGCTTGGCAAGAAGAAGCAGCCGACGTACCGCGTCGTCGTGATGGATTCGCGCAAGCCACGTGACGGTAAGTACATCGAACAGCTCGGCATCTACGACCCTCGCCAGGATCCATCGCTCATCACGATTGACAACGACCGGGCGCTCTACTGGCTCAACACCGGTGCACAGCCGACTGAGCGAGCCCAGAAGCTCCTCGAGATCTCCGGAGCTTGGACTCAATTCAGGGTCGCCAAGGGCGACATCCATACTGTATCCACAGAATCTGAGGCGCCTGTGAGTGAAGCGCCTGAGGTTGCCGAGCAAGAGTCCGTCGATGATGAATCGAGTGAAGTATGAGTCAGGGCGAAATCGTTGAGAAGGTCGTGACCTACGTCGTCGGCGAGATCGTCGACAACAAGGACGAGATTGAGGTCGAGATCGTTTCGGACGGCAATGATGCCGTCGTCGCTGAGGTGCGTACTGCCAAGAGCGATATGGGCCGGGTCATTGGAAAGCGTGGGCGTGTTGCCCGTGCGATCCGCAACGTCGGAAACGCTGCTGGAGACGAAGAAGGCCTCTCGGTTGAGGTCGACTTCCTCGACTGACATGGCCGACGGCCAGCCAGATTCTGATCGCATCCCCATCGGGTATGTGCGCAAGGCGCACGGCATCCGTGGGGATGTCGTCGTTCGTGGTCTTGTGCAAGATGCGAGTACTCGACTCATCGAGGGAGCATCGTTCACGACCGACGAGAGTGAACACGAGACACTCACGGTCGCATCGGTGGGATCGGCGAAAGATGACTTCCGAGTCTCGTTCGTTGAGATCACGGACCGCAATGATGCGGAGGCACTCAAGGGGACCCAGCTGACCGTGCCATCGACGGAACGCCGTGAGCTGCCAGACGATGAATGGTGGCCCGAGGACCTTGTCGGTTGCCAAGTCATGAGTGTTGACGGCGGGAAGATCGGCATCGTGCACGAGGTGATCATCGGTGCGGCTCAAGATCGGCTCGTCGTTATCGCTCCCGACGGTTCAACCGCGGAGGTTCCCTTTGTGGAGGCGCTGGTTCCAACGGTCGATGTCGCACACGATCAGCTCACCGTTGATCTTCCTGAGGGGCTGTTTGAGGAAAGTACGTAGTAGCGGCGGCAACCTGGTCACGGCGGTTCCGCCGGTTGCGTGCGGGTGTGGCCGAGCCTCGTTGTCCATGTGATCGTGCCGTCTTGGTTCTTGCGATATGCCCAACCGTGGACATGTTTGATGCGATGGTCATGTCGGCACAACGGTTTCAGATTCCCTGGGGCGGTGACGCCGCCCCAGGCCCACGACATGGTGTGGTCGAGATCACAGGTGCTGGCTGGCATACGACAGCCTGGAAACACACACGACGTCGTCGCCGATTGCACCGCTCGCTTGGTGGAGACGGTTGGTCGTCGGCTTGTGATCCCCGTGGCGAGTGGCGTGTTGGTCTCGGTGTCGGTGAGCGTGTACAACCACTCCCCATCGATGTTGGCGAGGCCAACCTGCCGTGCAATGTCCGCAATGACAGGTCCGTAGCCAGCAAGCTCGCCCGGATGGCTGGTGAGTTCACCAAGGGTGTCGAGATCGACCCGGATATCCACCTTCCCTCTGCGGCCTTCGGTAGACGTTGCGGTTCCGAGGAGGAGGTCGACGAGCACGTCAGCTCTGAGTTGGTCCATCGTGCGAGTCTCGTCCTTGGTATTGAGCGATCTGGCGAGAGCATTGATGCGCATTGAGGCTTCGGCCATCGTGTCGGGGGCAAGGTCGAATGCGTACAGGTGGCTTGTGCCATCAGTGGTGGGTTCAATCACCACGCGCCGCCGTTGAACGGCGAACTGGTATTGCTCCTCAGCGGCGGCTGGATCTGCTGCGATTGCGAGCTTCCTGATGCGAGCCATGATCTGAGAGGTGGTCAGATTCGGAGCAACCTCGGCGATGCGGTCGACAACTGATTGTGCCGCTGCCGTCGACAAGTGAACAGTGGCGTGATCGATGGCCTTCGCCCTCCGCACATCAATCAACCCCCGCTTGAGCATCTTGGCAACGCGGGGGAGTCGTGTGGCGAGCTGCACCGAGAACTCGAACTCTGTGTCAGCTGCGCGTCGGGTGAGATGCAAGGCGACCCGTACCTCGGCTGTGGCGCCATGAATGGCATCGAGGCGATCGAATCCCTCGGAGACCTGATAGGCGTCCGCCACGGCTCCCATGTCTTCGTACATCTTCGCCGCGTAGTACGACGCCATGCGTTGATGGGCTTCGAGCACCATGACTCGGTCGTGACCCGACAATGCGTCAAGGTCGATACTTGTCAAGGCGGCTGCAAGGAAGATGCCGGGTTCCATGGTTGCAATCCCAGGATCGAGCACCTGGGAGTCAAAGGCGAGAGGCTGGATTGGTGCATCTGTGATATCGAACATGTGTTCGATTATACCCAACTAGTACCAATTGTCCAGAGAAAGATTGATGAGGATTCCTCGGCGACCCGTGAACCATGCTGGGCCGGGACCGGGAATGCACTCCTATCATCCGCTTCATGGCCGATGCTCCCACCGTCAGAATTGTCACTGCGACATCGCTGTTCGACGGCCACGACGCGTCCATCAACATCATGCGACGCATCCTCCAGGCGAAAGGAGTTGAGGTCATCCATCTTGGGCATGACCGCAGCGCTGCCGCCATCGCGAAAGCTGCCATCGAGGAGGACGCTCATGCCGTTGCAATCACGTCGTACCAGGGCGGCCACATGGAATTCTTCACGTATCTTCGCAACCTTCTCGATGACGAGGGCGGTGCCGACATCAAGATCTTCGGTGGAGGCGGTGGAACGATTCTTCCCCACGAGGGTGACGCGCTCAACGACGCGGGAATCGCACGCATCTACTCACCCGACGACGGCAGAACTCTTGGTCTTGAGGGGATGATCGATGACCTGATCGAGAACGCACGGTCTGAGAAGCCAATGCCGAAGAACCTTGCTGAGAGTGTGTTCGCCGGAGAGGGAACTGCTATCGCACGAGCGATCACGATTGCCGAGAACGAGCCAGATCTTGGTTCTGAGCTTCTCAGCACGCTCCGACACGCGGCAGCGACCCGCACGGTTCCGGTCGTCGGTTTCACTGGCACGGGCGGATCCGGAAAGTCGTCGATCGTCGACGAGTTGGTCCTCAGGTTCCGGCGAGACTTCCCGACGAACAAGATCGCAATCATCTCAGTGGATCCGTCCCGTCGTCGATCCGGAGGCGCGCTCCTTGGTGATCGGATCCGGATGAATGCCGTCGAAGGCGAGCACAGCTACATGCGGTCACTCGCAACGAGGCAGGCCAATCTGTCGATATCGCCACACGTCGCCGATGCCGTTTCGATCGTAAAGGCGGCGGGCTTCGATCTGATCTTCCTTGAGACATCGGGTATAGGACAGTCCGATACACAGATCGTGGATGCGTCAGATGTTGCCGTCTACGTCATGACACCCGAATACGGTGCGGCGACTCAACTCGAGAAGATCGACATGCTTGATTTCGCCGACGTCATCGCCATCAACAAGGCCGACCGTCTCGGCGCTGCCGACGCTCTCCGCGATGTCCGCAAGCAGTACAAACGGAACCACAAGCTGTTCGGTGTCGATGATGCCGCCGTTCCTGTCTTTGCAACCGTTGCGTCACGCTTCAACGATGCCGGAACCCAGCAGTTGTACGAAGCCATCATCAGGGCGATCAGGGGAGCCTTTCCTGATGCCCTCGGTCCTATCGAGCACAGGCAGGGGACTGCACGCACTGATCCGCTGATCCCTCGGTCCCGCGTCCGGTACCTATCCGAAATCTCTGCTGCCATTCGTGGGTACAACGCCGACACCGAACGTCTTGCCGAGACAGCGGCCAATCTTGAGGCAATCGAGAGGCTCACAGCGATGGTCCCGGGCTCCACTGTTCCCGATATCGAGCCCCTTCCGGTGGATGTTGCCGAGCAACTCGCTGCATGGGATACGACCGCTGCGGCGTACGCTGCCGATTCGGTGTCCTACGAGGTACGCGGACGCACCATCGAGATCGACAACAAGATTGAGAGCCTGTCTGGAATGGTGCTTCCGAAGGTGATCCATCCGAGAATCGGCGGCTGGGGCGACCGCGTGTCGTGGTTGCGGCAGGAGAACCTTCCGGGACGTTTCCCGTATACAGCGGGTGTCTTCCCGTTCAAGCGGGAGGCGGAAGATCCGACGCGTATGTTCGCAGGGGAAGGCGGTCCTGAGCAAACGAATCGGCGTTTCCACTATCTCGCCGCCGAAACGCCAGCTGCAAGGCTCTCGACCGCGTTCGACTCGGTGACCCTCTACGGCCATGAGCCAGATCTGCGTCCAGACATCTACGGCAAGGTCGGGAACTCTGGCGTATCGGTTCCGACACTTGACGATGCCAAGAAGCTCTATTCCGGATTCAACCTCAGCGACCCCACAACGTCGGTGTCGATGACGATCAACGGTCCGGCACCAATGATGCTTGCGTTCTTCCTCAACACGGCAATCGATCAGGCATGTGAGCGGTACATCGTCGCAAACGGGCTTGCTGATCAGGTAGAGAGCCGCATCGCGGAGATCTTCGCCGAGCTCGGTGGTGACCGTCCAACCTATCACGGCGATCTGCCGCCGGGACACGATGGCTCCGGGCTCATGCTCCTTGGAGTCTCGGGATCCGACGTTCTCGAAGCAGAGACATACGAGCGCATCAAGGTTGAAACCCTCACGCAGGTTCGGGGCACGATCCAGGCCGACATCCTCAAGGAGGATCAGGCACAGAACACCTGCATCTTCTCCACCGAGTTTGCACTCGGAATGCAGGGTGACATCCAGGAGTACTTCATCGAGCACGGGATCCGGAACTTCTACTCGGTTTCGATCTCTGGCTACCACATGGCAGAGGCAGGCGCGAACCCGATCTCACAGCTTGCGTTCACCCTCGCCAACGGTTTTACGTTTGTCGAGTACTACCTCGCACGCGGCATGGATATCGATGGCTTCGTCCCGAATCTGAGCTTCTTTTTCTCAAACGGACTCGATCCCGAATACGCCGTGATTGGCAGGGTTGCTCGCCGGATCTGGGCCAAGGCAATGCGCGACGTGTACGGAGGATCCGAGCGCAGTCAGAAGCTCAAGTACCACATCCAGACATCGGGACGTTCGCTACACGCGCAGGAGATCGAGTTCAACGACATCCGAACCACCCTTCAGGCACTGTACGCGATCTACGACAACTGCAACTCGCTCCACACGAATGCGTTCGACGAAGCTGTGACCACGCCAACGGAGGGCTCGGTTCGCAGGGCGCTTGCGATCCAGCTCATCATCAACCGTGAACTCGGTCTCGCCAAGATTGAGAATCCGACTCAGGGGTCGTTCATCATTGAAGAACTGACGGACCTCGTGGAGGAAGCGGTGCTTGTGGAGTTTGACCGGATCACCGAGCGTGGTGGCGTCCTCGGAGCGATGGAATCGATGTACCAGCGATCGAAGATCCAGGAAGAGTCGATGAAATACGAGCACCTCAAGGACAGCGGCGAGCTACCGATCATCGGCGTCAACACATTCTTGTCCGCGGAGGGATCGCCTTTCGTCACACCCGATGAGGTGATTCGGTCAGACGACGACGACAAGGCAAGGCTGATCGCCGACCTCGCAGCTCTTCACGACCGTGAGCGAAAGCGGTCCGAAGTGGCACTCCAAGAACTCCAGGCGACTGCATTGCGCGGCGAGAACATCTTCTCGACCTTGATGGAGGCCACCAAGGTCTGCTCTCTTGGCCAGCTCTCGGACGCCCTCTTCGCTGTCGGCGGCAAGTACCGTCGAAACATGTGAGGCAACATCGCAGATGCTGCCGCTCGTAGCTATTGGCCTTTGGCTTTCCGTTCTTGGCTTGGTGCGTACCCGTACAATCCTTCGATGGAGTTCTCAGAAGTCGTGCGTAAGCGCCGCAGTATTCGTGGTGGCATGGCAGCAATGCAGCTTCAACTCGCAGCCGTCGATGCCGGCCTTTCGACGTGGTTTTTCGGCCTTGGCTACGGTGAGGACGCGGTACGCACCGAGTTCGGTGTCCCAGACGATCGGATGATGGTCGGCCTCATCGCCATCGGCTATCGAGATGAGGATGAGTTACCGATGGGCTCAGGCACCACTCGCGAGCGCCGCCCCCTCGAGGACCAACTCCACAAGAACACTTGGTAGGGGCCGACATTCGCGTGCCCGGGGTTCCACTTGACATGAAGGTCGGTGGTCTCAAGCCAGAACCCTATTGCGCCCTTGCCGCGGCCTCGCCTATGGTGCCCGAGACCCGGAGGAGACACTGTGAAGCGGAGCAGCATTGTTGCTGTGTTGGTTGGGCTCGTACTGTCAGCGGTTGTAGCAGGGGCGTCTGCCCAGACCAGCGGTCCGGTTGCGAGTGGGCATTTCACGGGCGTCGTAACCCTCAACGGCCACTTCACGTATGACGTACCAGGCGGCGGAGCGGTCAACGTGTTTGTCGAAGGATCCGGTCCACTGGAATTGGAGTTGGATGAGGGAACGATGTCAGGTCCCTTCTCGTGGAGCGGCGAGCAGAAGGTTCTCGGCTTCTTCGGTACCAGCGCTGCGCTGTTTTCCATAGAGGGTGGAGGTCCTATTTCGGCCTCAGGGATGCTGCAGGGTCCGCCTTCTGGTTACCGGATGACCGGCACCTATCAGTCCACGAATACGGTCGAGGTCGGTGGGCCCGTTGGCGGCGCATCGTCCACCTCCTCTGATAGCGGGCCGCTCGACGAACAGCTCACTGATGTCATCGTGCTGTGCGACACGATCGTCGGTCGCTGGGATCTGAGGGTGAAGCAACAGATCGAGGCTGCTGGTTTCGACGAGTATATCCGGGGCTACTTCACCGCCTCGACCGGTGTGGATGCAACCGAACAAGCAGAAGAAGTAGAGGATCTCGTTGAAGACGTCGCCGAATGGGCGTCCGAAGCACCAGGTCTCGAGCCAGGAGGATCTGGTTTGTACATGGGCCGTGCGTTGAGCCTGCTGGACCGGTCCCAGCAACTCCAGGCCGAGCTTGCCCAGGAATCGCCTTGTCCGCCAGATCCCGCCTTCACAACGGAGTTGGCACTAGCAATGCAAGACGTCCTCAATCAGCTTCTTGATCTGTACCCAGGGATCACCAACGACACCATCGTTTCCGCTGCGATAGCGGCAGGTGCCATCGGTGCAGGTTCTCCTGCGGGTCAAACCGCCGCTGACTTGGAAGCACGTATGGAGGCTGACATCAACCAGAAGTTCGAGGAACTCGTTGAAGATTGGGGTAATGCGCCAGAGACCGAGACCGAGATCGTCCGGACGGCTCGTGCAGCCCAGATGCTTGGTATGGAGACGATCGGTTCCGGCGACCTGAGTCCCGCTGATGTCCTTCTCGTCGTCACGGGGTCGGCAACATGAGCATCAGTCGATGCATCGCGATCGGGACTCTCGCTGTAGCGGCGGCTGCATGTTCGAGCAGCAGTGACGACGCGTCAACCACTACGACGATCGACAATGTGGGGACGACCACTACTTCAGCCGAAGCCTCCGCAACGACCACGACGACGGCTGCACCGGCTGGTGACCCAGTCGTCCATGACGCAGACCCGATCACGCAGTTGACACCGACCACCGGCGAAGGCATCCGACCCCTTCTCGAATGGGAGTCCGTGCCATCGGCAGCCATATACACGGTGATCGTTTACGACGCTGTCGGTGCGCCCTACTGGTCGGCGGTGACCGCGGAGCCGCAGGTATTCGTCGGTGGCAGGCTCCAGATACCGGAGGGGAGAACCGGTCCGAACATCGGAGACGGGTACACTTGGGCCGTATACGCCGACGCGGCCGACGGCACGTTCCTCGCTGCCAGTCCGCTGCGCGACATCGCTCCCTGAGGATTCTGGAGTTCCAAACCGCCGTCCAATGTGGCTCACAGAACGGCGTCTACGGAAGATCGACCGTGACGGTCGCACCTATGTCCTGTTCGCCCTCGGGACCGACGGTTCCGACATAGATGTCGGCCATGCCAGAAGGGCCATCGGGGATGATCGTGTGGTACCCCTGCCATGCGTCAGTCCATCCCGCAAGCGGCAGCGATCGATTTCCGACGAGATCCCCAGAGGTCAGCACCTCGACGCGGATCTCTTCGAGGCTTGGAGCCGCGTATCCCTCCACAGAGAAGGGATAGATCGTCGGACCCGGTGTCGGGGTTACCACGATCGAAGTTGGAGATACGGTGGCACCTGCGGGCGTACTGTCGGACTCCACGTCGATGATGTCGATGATCAACGTCGATGGCGAAGATGTTGTGGACGCTCGTGCCCCAATGGTGTGACCAGCTCCCGCGTGGATGTCGATGAAGATTCGACCCTCGTCGTTTCGTACGACGAAAATGCGATGGGCAAGGTCTCCGTCGGAAAGCATGTCAGCGACCGCTGTCGTGTCGAGACCTTCCGGAAGAACCACGCGGACGATTCCAGCGTAGGCGAGAACCGATACACCCGTCGGTCCAAGTGAGCTTGCGGGAGCACCAGAATCCGATGCAAACGCAACTACTACGCGTTCGCACGTCGCTGAATCCTCCCATCGAATCGTCGAGATTGTGGTGGCGTCGCCAACATCCTCACCGAGTGCTGCGACAAGTCCCTCAGTTCCAAATCGAAGATCACCGATTTTGCATATCTCATCAGACGGGATCGTCGTTGTTGTCGTTGTCGGCACCGCGACGAGAGCAGTCGTCGATGATGTGCCCGATGCCGCTGACGAACAGGATGCTGCCGCGAGAGCGAGCGCAGCCACAGTATGGATCGATCGACGCATTCGGGGAGGGTACTTCGTCTGCCGACATCGCATCTGATGCCGTCGAGCCGTGATACCTTCCCTTCGTGCTGGGAACCCCCGAACCAGATCTTGCCCTGCGGCTCCTCGACCCTTCCTCAGATGCGAGGGAACTCATGGCGTCCGCGAGCCACCTACGCGATCAGGGTCACGGGCGAACGGTCACATACTCGCGCAAAGTGTTCGTTCCGATCACCACGCTGTGTCGCGACACGTGCACCTACTGCACGTTCGTGAAGCCTCCGCGAAACGGAGGTGAGTATCTGACCCCAGACGACGTTCTTGCGATTGTGCTGGCAGGAGACGAGCTGCACTGCACCGAGGCGCTCCTCACGCTCGGGGACCGCCCGGAGGACAAGTGGCCACAGGCGCGCGAATTCCTCGACAATCAGGGTGCATCGTCGACCATCGAGTACGTGGCCATGATGTCTGAACTCATCCGTGCCGAGACAGGGCTGTTCCCGCATGCGAACCCAGGGATCATGTCGAAGGCCGATATTGCGCGCCTCCGACCAACCAACGTTTCGATGGGGATGATGCTTGAGAATATCTCCGACCGCCTCACCCAACCGGGGATGCCACACCACAACTGCCCAGACAAAGTGCCGGCTGTGCGGGTCGAGACGATCCGAGAAGCCGGACGGCAGGCCGTGCCGTTCACCACGGGGATACTTGTTGGTATTGGAGAAACGCCTCGTGAAGTGGTCGATAGTCTCTTTGCACTGCGAGATCTTGCGTCCGAATTCGGCCACATCCAGGAGTTCATCATCCAGAACTTTCGTGCGAAGGCCGATACACGGATGCGTTTCAGTCCGGAGCCGACAATTCCGTACTTCATCCGGGTCGTAGCGCTCGCACGTTGGATTCTTGGAGCGGCAGCGAACCTCCAGGTCCCTCCGAACCTCACCGAGGACTTCTCCGTCTATCTCGAAGCTGGTATCAACGATTGGGGTGGAGTGAGTCCTCTCACGATCGACTGGGTCAACCCCGAGGCTCCATGGCCAGCACTCGAGCGGCTCGAATCGGTGACAGCAGACGGCGGCTTCACTCTCCGTCCGAGACTCCCGGTGCATCCCGAATTCCTGACGAAACGCTGGATCGATGCTCCATTGCTGAGCGATGCCGTCTCCAGCGCGACAACCGATGGCTACGCTGCCATTCCTCGCACCGACGCCCGAGCTCAAGGAGTGCGATGACCGAAATCACATTCCTCCAGCTGAGACCGGTCGACGCTGTCAACGAAATCTGGGCATCCACTCGCCGAAGGGAAGGCACGTTGGCGGTCGAGGTCGGGACACCGCTGCCCTCCGATGTCGTCGGCGCCCAAAAGGGCGGGCTTCTCCTCGCAAGCGGCGACAGTTCCGTCGATGCTCCGGGGTATGTGATCGAGCCCTCACAAGCCAAGACATTGGCGAAACGTCGCGTGAAGGGATGGCGGGTGACCATCCTTGACTCGGACTCACGCATCGCCGTCCTCGATGCTCTGTCATTCACCAGGGCCCGGTACTTGCGCACGAATCGGAGCGCGGTTGCAGAAGCGGCTGAACTCGTTTCCCTTCCTGGTTCCGAAGCTGTCGTATCAGTCTTTGTTGACACGGTCGAGGACGCCCTCGAAGCCGTGCAGGCTGGAGCCGAAGATCTCCTATTGCGGGACTGGGACACCGAACGAATCGGCGAGTTGCGTGATGCTCTTGGAAGGCCACTGATCGAGCGCGGTGCTTTCCCGTTGGACGTCGAGTATGACGATGCTGCCGCCGAACTCGAAAAGGGTGCCTTCAGCGCGTATCTCAATCAGATCGACGGTTCGGGGCGGGCGCGACCGCGATCGGATTGGGCTCCGGGGAAGAACCTCGACACACCCCAAGCCGACGCCCGCCTTTCAGCCGCATGGCCGGACGCTGCATGGCGTGGTCGGTCCTCGGCAATGGTGGAGGACGCCTCTGGTGGAATCCGCGACATCCTCGAGAGAGCCCTCGCCGGTGTCGCTCCCTCACTCGACGAGGTCGAAACCCTTTTCCGCGCACACGGCGGCGATGTTGAAGCCATCGCCGATGCAGCGGATGTCATTCGACGGCAAACCGTTGGCGACGATGTCACCTTCGTCGTGAACCGCAACATCAACTACACGAACCAGTGCTATTTCAAGTGCGGATTCTGCGCCTTCTCAAAAGGTCCCCGTTCGCTCGACCTCCGTGGAGATCCGTATTTGCTTTCGATCGACGAGGTTGTCGAACGATCGGTCGAGGCGTGGGACCGAGGTGCAACAGAGGTGTGTCTCCAGGGCGGTATTCATCCCGATTTCACAGGCCAGTTCTACATCGATGTTGTCACGGCAATCAAGGCTCGGGTCCCGAGCATGCACATCCACGGTTTCACACCCCTTGAGGTGTGGCAGGGCGCAGAAACGGCGGGTGTCACTGTCCGCGAACTCCTCATAGCCCTCAAAGATGCCGGTCTCGGAACGCTTCCTGGTACCGCTGCAGAGATCCTCGACGACGACGTCCGGCTCACCCTGTGCCCAGACAAGATCAGGACAGCCCAATGGGCGGAAGTCATGCTCACCGCACACGACATCGGTCTCCGAACAACCTCAACGATGATGTTCGGTCATGTCGACAGTCCCCGATCATGGGCCAACCACATCGAGGTGCTGCGCGAGATTCAGCGTCGCACCGGCGGCTTCACGGAGTTTGTCCCGCTGCCATTTGTTCACATGGGCTCGCCGATCTGGTTGCGCGGACAATCAAGGCCAGGTCCGACGTGGGACGAAGTCATCCTTGTCCACGCCGTGTCACGGATTGCGTTCCTGGGTCTCATCGACAACATCCAGGCGTCGTGGGTCAAGCTCGGCCTCGACGGTGCAGCCGCGCTGCTGCGGTCTGGCTGCAACGATGTGGGCGGAACACTGATGGACGAGTCGATATCGAGAGCTGCGGGCGCATCCCATGGCACCGAAGTCACCGCCGCCGACTTTCGCGATGCGATCCTCGACCTCGACCGCAACCCGGTCCGCCGTAACACGGTCTACCAACCGATCGAATCGGGAATCGTGATCTGAACCGCGCTGGCTGAACCTCGCTGCGTTTCTCGGAGACCGGCGTTTCTCACTTCCCAACAGATCGCACACCTCTTAGCATGCGGGATGAAAAAGGAGGCGGTATGGAATCGGTACAGGAGCGGTATGAACGTGGGAAACAGTTACGGTCCGTGGTCCCTCGGTCATCGCACGCAGAGTTCCGTCGTCCCGAAGATATCGACGCCGTGCAGGTCCTCCTGGCACAGGAAGAGGGGCGACTCGATTGGTTGATCCCGGTGCGTCATCAGCGGATGGGTGAGAGCGCCTATGCGTTCTACCGGGCGGGGGCGAAGCTGATGGCATCGGACCTGGCTGGCACACCGACCTCCAACCTCATCGTCCAAGCATGTGGGGATGCACACCTGGCCAACTTCGGATTCTTCGGATCTCCAGGACGTCGACTCATCTTTGACATCAACGACTTCGACGAGACGCTCCCCGCGTCGTTCGAATGGGATATCAAACGTCTTGTTGCATCCTTCGTGATAGCAGCCGCTGACAACGGAATTGATCCGGCCGATCAGGAGGCAATCGCTCTCCATTGCACAAGCCACTACCGCGACACCATGTTGCACTTTGCGTCCCAGGGTCTCCTTGAAGTGTGGTATGCCCACATTGATGCTGAGCGGGTCATGGCCGAATTTGGAGGAGATGCCAAGTCGAAGGACCTCAAACGTTTTCAAGCTCTGACAGAGAAGGCGAATCGACAGGACTCACGGAGAGTTCTCGGCAAGCTCACCCAATTGGTCGATGGTCACAATCAGATTGTGAGTGCTCCACCCTTCATCGTTCGCCTCGAAGATCTCGACACCATCCAAGGTCGAGATCCCCGCGCGATCGTCGATGCAGCCCTCGCTGAATACTCCGTGACGATGCCGGACCACATCGCTGCCTTGCTCCAACGGTTCGAGGCGGCGGACGCTGCTCTCAAGGTCGTGGGTGTCGGAAGCATCGGAACCCGCTGCTTCATTGTGCTTCTTGAAGGTAGGGACATGTCAGATCCGCTCTTTCTCCAGATCAAGGAAGCCGGAGCGTCTGTCCTTGAGGGCCATTTTCCTGCAAGTCGATACGAACACAGTGGGAGGCGGGTCGTAGAGGGGCAGCGGGCGATGCAGACCATGTCCGACCTCTTTCTCGGATGGACCACTGGTCCTGACGGACGCCACTACTACGTCAGGCAGCTCAAAGACATGAAGGCGTCACTCACGATCGAGAGCTACGGCCCGCGCAGGATGAAGAGATACGCCGAAGCGTGTGCTTGGACCCTTGCGCAATGTCACGCCCGCACCGGGGATGCAGCGACATTGTCCGGATACATGGGGTCGGGCCGAGTCTTTGCAGACGCGATTACGGAATTCGCTGTTGCGTATGCCAAGCAGAACGACGTTGACTTCCGTGAGTTCTCCCAACAAGTCGGGTTCTCGCCTGACGTCGCCGTGACCGTCCCAACGTAGGAGCTGTCGCTCCGCCACCTGTCGCTAGTTGTGACAGACGACAGGGGTGCCCGTTGTGGGATGGAGGAGGATGGTCACCGTTGTCTCGTAGACGTCGCTGAGCAGATCAGCGTCGAGGACCTCGCTTGGTGTGCCTGACTTGATGATGCGACCGTTATGCATGAGAACCATTGAGCTTGCGTGTCTGCCTGCCACGTTCAGGTCGTGACTTGTCGAAACGACGATCCGTCCGATTGATGCCTCGTCGGCTGCAACAGACATCACTCGATCGGCGTGTCCAAGGTCGAGACTGTCAGTCGGCTCATCGAGCAGAACCACCGGTGCGTCCTGACAGAGAACCCGTGCAATGGTCACCCTGCGCTGTTCGCCGCCCGATAGCTCTCGGAACGGGCGATCAGCGAGGTCGGTCACTCCCACGCGGTGCATCGAAGCACGCACACGCTCTCTTGGTTCTTCGATACCGTCGCTCGTGTACGCACCGAATCCGACCACCGTCGCGACATCGAAGCCGATGTCGGTGACATGTGCTTGCGGAAGATATGACCGGATTGCTGCAGCGGTCGCCGCATCGACCGTGGCAGGGTTGACGCCGTCAATCTGGACAGACCCGTGTGTCGGTACGAGATCTCCCGCAATTGTTCGAAGCAGTGTTGATTTACCTGAACCGTTCGGTCCAACCACGGCAACAAACTCACCACCATTCACGGTCAGGCTGAGGTCCGTGAGCACGGTGCGGTCCCCGAGGATGACCGATAGGGAGCCGATCTCCAACCGACTCAGACTGGCACGTTTCATACCGGGACCTTGTTTCTGGCAATCAACCACACGAGGTAGGCACCTCCGAGGACCGTCGTGATGAGGCCGACCGGCACTTCAAAACCTCGCGCACCGACGCGGCCAACCACATCGGCGCCGACCACAAACACCGCCCCGATGAACGCCGACGCCGGCACAGCGACTCTGTGGTGCGGTCCGACCATCCGTGAAGCGACCCGTCCGCCGACCAAACCCACGAACCCGATCACTCCGGCGGCACCGACACTTGCCCCTGTGCCAAGCCCAACAAGTGCAAGGACAGCCGCGAGGGTTGTCGCAACGTTCACGCCAACATGTCGTGCCGGTTCGTGCCCAAGGCTCAGTACGTCGAGCCTCCGAGCAAGTGGCATGACGCCTCCGAGCGTCAGCAAGGCGGCAATCGCAAGTGCGCCAGCAACTCCCCATGTCGCGGCACCAAGACCTCCGAAGAACCAAAACGTGACATCTGGAATTCGTGGATCGTGGATCGCGATCGAGGCGGTCGCGACGAGGGCTCCGAGACCGAGGCCCGCACCGACCCCGACAAGGATGAAGCGACTCGGTTCACCCCCGACCTTGGCAGCGAGCCATCGAACGCCGAGCGCACCGACGAGACCTGAGATGGCTCCAGCCGCCACAGCGATGGTCGGCCCACCTGATGCGTACCCGAGCCAGAAACCAAGCAGGGCACCGACTGCGGCGGTTGAAGACAATCCAACGAGTTGGGCATCAGCAATTGGGTTCTTGAGCGAACCCTGGAGCACAGTGCCTGTCACACCGAGGACCACTCCGGTCAGCAATGCAACGATCGCCCGCGGCATACGGATGTTCCAAACGATGGCATCTGCGAGCGGAGAAGCATCAACATCGATGGGGAGCAGATGATCTGCGAGCACGCGAAGCGAGTCTGATACCGAAACCGAAACTGAGCCAACGCTCACAGAGACGATGACGGTAACGATGACGCACGACAGCCCGACCAATACGATCGACGTGGCCGACCGGAAGGGCTTCACGGAGTGGTCAAGTCCGGATGCAGGTCGAGGACGAGTTGCATCAGTGCCTCACCTGTGCGGGGTCCCATCCCGAGGAAGAGGGCCTCGTCATAGGTAATGACCGCTTTGGCTGCACCTGCGGGGGTCTCGGAAACCCCTGGGAGCGCAAGGAACGCGTCGATTCCACCGATCAAGTCGAACCCCTCAATAGGTGTGATTAATACATCGGGGCCGGCAGCGACAAGCTGCTCGGCATCGAGTGGCATGGCAAAGGTCACTCCTACCTCGCCGAAGGCGTCGATTCCGTTGGCAGCTTCGATGAGGAAATGCGTTGGCATCCCGTTTCCGAACATCAGCAGTGTTTCGGGACCGCGTACATAGATGTACCCGACTCGCGGCGATTCAGATGCCTGTGCTGCGAGATCAAGCGCCTCTTGGATATCGGCTTCAACCTCTTGAACAAGCGCAGCGCCTTCATCTTCAAGGTCGAGGATGTCGGCAACTGTTTGGATCTTGCGGCTCACGCCGGGGAGCGTGGACTCGAGGTCAAGAACCACAACCGGAATTCCCGCCGCTCGAATCTGCTCGATGGCCGAGACCGGCTCGATCTGCGTATCGCCGATCACGAGCGTCGGAGCAAGCCCGATCACTGCTTCGGCATTGAGCATCCTCCCCAATCCGATGTCGGGAACGACAAGCGCCTCCGGTGGATACGTTGTTGTCAGATCGCGTCCGATGACGCGATCGCCCGCACCAAGTGCGAAGATCACCTCAACGAGGTCACCGTTGAGCACAACGATCCGTGACGTGTCCGATACGTCATTCCCGACGTCGTCTGCTCCCACAAAGACGGGCCCCTCCGAGGACGTGAGCAGCGTCGTCGTGGGTTCATTGGAACTGGTCGAACAGGCGGCGAGTACCAGTACAAGAACACTGATGATGATGGTGATACGTGCTGTCATGCGGCCACGCTATTACCGATTGATTCCGACGTCCTGTCGGCATTTGATCCGACCGGGAGGTAGGGGTTGAATATTGGATCATCGGTACCCTTGCGTGGTGCCGACAAGAGCTTCCACCGCAGAACTGCGCGATGCCATGTTTGATGCAGCCCGTGACCTGATCGCCCGCGTCGGTTACTCAGAAATGTCGCATGCTGACATCACCGCCTCCGTCGGCATCGGGCGCACAACGTTCTATGAGCACTTCTCTTCCAAGGAAGACCTCCTGATCCAGCTCGTTCGCCGAGATCTTCCCCAGACCACGGAAGAGATTCTCGCATCGGTCGACTCGGACCTTCCCCCAGACCAACGTCTTGGGCAACTTGCCGCACGGATGGTCGAATTCGTAGGCACAGATCACATGGGCCTCATCCTCCACACGGAGGTTCCCCGGTTGAGTCCCGAAGCCCAGCGCGATATTGCCGAGGCCCACGAGGGCCTTGCCTCGGAATTCGCAAACGTCTACCGAGCAGGTGTGGTCCAAGGGATCTTCACGGCATACCCACCGCGGCTGGCAGGGAAGATGATTGAGCAGATCATCATGACTGGAGGCAAGGTCGTGATGGACTCCGGCGACCCGACGGGGCAGGTAGCAGGGATAGCGAAGGACACAGCAGCCCTCCTGGTTGATGCGTTCCGCGTGAGGGAATAGCCGTGCGGTTCCACCTTGTCACATTGTTTCCCGAGTTCTTCAGTACTCCACTTGAGGTCTCGTTTGTCGGCAAGGCCATCGCTACCGGACGTCTTGAGATTGAGTTTCATAACCCGAGGGACCGCGCCGAGGGAGTCCATCGACAGGTCGACGATGCCCCCTTCGGTGGGGGAGCGGGAATGGTGATGATGCCAGAGCCCCTTGCCCTGACCCTGGACCCACTGGGTGGGACACACCGGGTGTTGCTCGCCCCGAGCGGGGCACCACTGCGACAGGATGATCTCGACCGATACGCCACCACGCCAGAGGTCACGCTCGTGTGCGGCCGCTACGAGGGAATCGACCAGCGCATTGTGGATCATTTCATTGACGAGGAGGTATCCCTCGGCGATTTCGTGCTTCTCGGAGGAGAGGTCGCCGCGGCGGCAATCATCGAAGGCGTTGCCCGCCTTCTCCCCGGGGTTATCGGAAACCCCGAATCGACCCGGACCGAGTCCTTTCGTGGAGACGGTTACCTCGAAGAGCCCCACTACACGCGACCTGCAAGCTTCCGCGGGTGGGACGTCCCTGAGGTTCTTGTGAGTGGTGACCACGCCAAGATCGCCGAGTGGCGCGCCGACCAACGCATGGAACGCACCGCCCGTCGCAGACCGGACCTCCTCGATAGCTAGGGTCACGTTCCTGGGTCCCATCTCGGGCGGTACGAATACGGGGCCTGTAGAATCTCACTTCAATCACCTCACTGTTGTATTTTCGGAGGACCCCGTGAACACGATCGAACAGATCGAACAGGCGCAGCTGCGCGACGACATCCCGGTTTTTGGATCCGGCGACACGGTGCGTGTTGATGTTCGAGTCATCGAGGGTGGAAGAGAGCGAGTCCAGGCCTTCGAAGGCGTCGTCATTGCTCGCAAGGGCGGCCACGGAGCAAAGGCGACGTTCACCGTTCGAAAAATAAGTTTCGGCGTCGGCGTTGAGCGAATCTTCCCATTGCATTCACCAATCGTTCAGTCGATTACGGTCTCGCGTCGCGGCGACGTGCGTCGCGCCAAGCTGTATTACCTACGCGACAGGGTCGGCAAGGCCACACGTATCAAGGAAAAGCGCGACTCGTAGTTGTCATTAGCGTTATCAAATGCGCGTTGACGCTCTCGCCGGGGCACATCCTCTCTTTGCCGGGCTCCTTTCCAAGAACGGCTACCCACCACGTTGGCGCCGGCCCGCAACGTTCGCGACGCTGACACGTCTGATACTCGAGCAGCAGGTCTCCCTTGCTTCCGCAAACGCGGCGTTCAATCGGCTTGAGGCGCGCATCGGTTCAGTGACAGCATCGAAATTCCTCGCTCTCAACGATGATGAACTCCGAAGCGACGGATTCTCCCGGCAGAAGACGGGCTATGTCCGCGGGATTGCCGAGTTGATGGAATCCAATGGCCTCGACCTCGATGCGATCTCGCACCTCGGAAAGGATGAAGCCATGGAGCAGTTGGTGGGTGTACGAGGCATCGGCGCCTGGACAGCGTCGTGCTTCGTGCTGTTCGTAAACGATGCACCCGATGTGTGGCCCACTGGGGACCGAGCGCTCTACGTGTCCATGAGTCGAGTGCTCGGACTCGATGGTGTTCCCGACAAAGAAACCTGCGACGGGATCGCTGCGGGATGGTCCCCAAACCGGTCTACCGCCGCCCGAATGCTGTGGCACGACTATCTCGGTGGAAGGTCTTACACCCCAACAGACGGAGCGGGATTTATCGAGAGCACGGGTATGGTTTCGACGTGATCCCCACCAATCCCGACGATCAGCGTGCAGCTGATGCAGAAGTCGACATGGACACGGGCGAGTTCGAGGCCATAGAGCCCCCGACGAAGAAGGCGATGCCCTTCTGGCTTGAGCTCCCCATCCTCATCGCTGTGGCGCTCGTTGTTGCGGTTGTCATCAAGACATTCTTGTTCCAGGCGTTCTTCATTCCGTCTGGGTCGATGAAGGAGACCCTCCAGATCGAGGACCGAGTTCTTGTCAACAAGATTTCCTACACCATCGGAGAGATCGCCCGAGGCAATGTGGTCGTGTTCGACGATCCGCGTCCCGGCTTCGAGGAACCATCCGAAAACGTGGTATCGAGCGCTTTTCGCAATCTGTTCGAATCAATCGGTCTCGCGACGCCTCAGTCCGAATTTATCAAGCGTGTCATCGGGTTGCCCGGTGATGAAGTGGAGCTTGTGCAGAACCAGCTGTTCGTCAACGGTGCAGCAGTCGACGAGCCCTACCTCGCAGCAGATGCACAACCACCGTCGAGCTGTGGGACGGCGGACTTCGGTCCCATGACGGTACCTGATGGTCACCTCATGGTGATGGGGGACAACCGGTGCCATTCGTCCGACGGCCGATCCTTCGGCCCCATTCCCATTGACGATGTTGTCGGGAAGGCATTTGTCATCATCTGGCCCCCGAGCCGATGGGGTGGGCTCTAGCACTGCACAAGTGCATTCTCTAGGACAGGTCACTGACCTACGCTATTCGCATGAGTGACGAGGACCTCGAACGATACGAATCCGACGTTGAACTGAAGATCTATCGCGAATACCGCGACGTTCTTCGCATGTTCAAATTCGTCGTCGAGACCGAACGCCGCTTCTACCTCGCAAACAAGGTCGATGTCAAGACGCTCGACGCCGGCGGTTCCGCCTACTTCGAAATCACCCTTGAGGATGCGTGGGTGTGGGACATGTACCGACCGGCCCGATTCGTCAATAGTGTCCGCGTCATGACCTTCCGTGACGTCAACATCGAAGAGATCGACGCCAGCACAGACCGTTAGCGGTACCACTAGAAATGGACTGCCCCAATCCGTAGGGTCGAGACGTGAGACCCAACGTGCCGACTTCGGGACCACTCGGCGAGAGCATCGCTGCGCGCTTCCTCGTCGACAGGGGATGTCGCGTGGTTGCTCGCAACGTCAGGGCCGATGGGGGAGAGATCGATCTGATCGTCAAAGACGAGGGCCGGACCGCTGCTGTTGAGGTGAAGACGTCGTCGGACGGTTCGGATCCGATCGAAGCTGTCGACGAACGCAAGATGTCACTGATCACACGTACAGTCGCAAGCATTGACTGGAACATTGACCGCATCGACATCGTGGCAGTTGCGATTTCATTGACCGGCGTCGAGATCCGCTGGCTACGAGGCGTTGACTGAACGGTGATCGCCGCGCCTGCGACGTTCCTTGTACCAGCAGCCCCGGTGCCAGTGCCGCCGAAGATCGGGCGTGTCCTGGGGTACCACCACCAGATGGCCGACACCTGCATCGATGATCGACTCACATCCGGGACAGATGTAGGGCTTGCGCGCCTGATACGGCTGGATCGGTTGAACGATCTCATCGTCGGGTCCGTCGAGGGGAGTCAGTGGTCCGTCTAGGTCGCCACGAATTGGCATGGAGTTTCCGGTCATGGTCGGATGCTACGGCAAGGACCCTGAAACCAGCGCCACGATGTGCATTGCCCGACACGGGTACTCTGACGTCATGACAGAGTTTGTGACCACAGCCACCCGTGGAGCCGTCGTGTGGTTGACGATGTCGAACCCGGACCGCATGAATGCAGTTCCACCCGATGGATGGACGGAGCTTGCTGCTGCGTTCAACGGTTTTGAGCAATCCGACGCCAGGGTGCTGGTGGTGAACGGGGATGGCGACAACTTCTGTTCCGGTGCCGACATGCATCGAGATCTTGCTGATGTCCCGAGTGCAGCTGACAACGCCGCCCGCATGCGACGCACCAATGCTGCAGCAAACGCCCTTCACCGCCTTTCGAAGCCGACCATCGCCGCCGTCGACGGCGTTGCCGTCGGGGCAGGGATGAACCTTGCGATCGGATGTGACATCGTCATTGCGTCAGAGCGTGCCCGATTCGCCGAGATCTTCGTGAAACGTGGCCTCACTGTGGATTTCGGTGGGACGTGGCTCCTCCCTCGCCTCGTCGGCCTTGCCCGAGCACGAGAACTTGCCCTGACCGGTCGTGTTCTTGGTGCGCAAGAGGCACTCGACATCGGACTTGTCTCCGAAGTGATCCCTGTCGACACGCTCGAAGCCCGGGTGACGGAAATCGCTGAAGATCTCGCCGTGGGAGCACCACTGGCCCAGTCGATGATCAAGCGAGCGATGGATCGATCATCTTCGATGACCTTTGAACAGGCGCTCTCGTTTGAGGAGCAGGGTCAGGCGATCCTGCTCGCGTCCGAGGATCTTGTCGAAGGTTCGGCAGCCTTTGTGGAGAAGCGTCCACCGGACTTCAAGGGTCGGTAGTCACCCACGAACAGCTCGAACGCTTTCTTGTCAGACCCCCGATATACGTTTGATGTATGAACAGATTCGTTGTCTCATGTGCCCTCGTTGGCGTTGACCCTCGTCCGGTCCGGGTCGAAACGACGGTCGGCGGCGGGAGGGGCCAGTTCATCATTGTTGGGCTTCCCGATGCGGCTGTGCGCGAGTCCCGTGAACGAGTTCGGTCGGCCGTCAAGGCTTCTGGTTTTCGCTTCCCGACGGGCAGGGTTGTGGTATCCCTCTCACCTGCCGATCTTCCCAAGACCGGTGCCCTGTACGACCTGCCGATCGCCCTGAGTGTCGTTCAAGCAGTCGAGGGTCTCGGTGAGCGTGCGGGCGACTTCGTGTCGCTTGGTGAGTTGTCCCTCCACGGCAACGTGAAGCCGACTCGTGGAGCGGTGGTGGCCGCATGTGTGGCAGAGCGTACGTCGGGAGTTGCTCTCGTCCCTCCGGCATCGTGTGTTCCATCCAGCATGGTCGCGGTGACCCGCACGGTCACGGATCTGCGCCATGCCGTTGAGGTGGTGAGCGGTCGATCAGTAGCTGTTGCCTGTGCTCCCGTTGTTCCAGGGGAGCCAGTCGGCACCGATCTCAAAGAGGTGCGAGGGCAACCGGTGGCTCGACGGTCCCTTGAAGTGGCCGCGGCCGGCGGGCATCACATGTTGATGGTTGGTCCTCCGGGCGCAGGCAAGTCGCTGCTGGCGTCATGTCTGCCCACACTGCTTCCTCAGCTCACGGAGGACGAGGAGCGGGAAGTGGCGCTCATCGCAGCGGCGACAGGGGCCGAGTGTGTGGGTGATTCTGGCCCTCCGTTTCGGGCACCACACCACTCCATCTCGATGGCCGCTCTCGTCGGTGGAGGTGCAGGGATCCCAACGCCAGGAGAAGTGACGCGGGCACATCGCGGTGTCCTGTTTCTCGACGAGCTCGGCGAGTTCCCGCCAGCTGTCCTTGACTCCCTTCGCCAGCCGATGGAGGCTGGGCATGTGCTCGTGTCACGCCAAGCTGCGTCCATCCGCTTTCCGACTGCGATCCAGGTGGTCGCGGCATCCAACCCGTGCCCCTGTGGCTATCGAGGGGACCGGAAGATGGAATGCGAGTGCATCGGCGCACGCCTCGACCGCTACCGGGCCCGGCTGTCGGGCCCTCTCATGGACCGCTTCGATCTGCGCCTTCGTGTAGAGCGGCTGCGTCCCATCGAGATGCAGGCGCCGCCGGGAGAATCGAGCGCCGATGTCCGTAAGCGGGTTGTTGCTGCCAGGGCGGTGCAACGCGGGAGGGGGCAGTTGAACCGTTCATTGTCGGCATCGGATCTCAGCCCTTTCGAGGATCCATCCGTCCGATCCTTCCTCCTGTCGGAACCTGAGGCGGTTCGTCTGACAGCGCGCGGATGGGACCGCGTGCGGAGGGTCGCACGAACAATCGCCGACCTCGACAGATCGAAGTTGACATCTGATGTACATATCAAGGAGGCCATGACGCTACGCGGGGATGTCACATGAATCGCCGTGCAGCACTGCGATTGGCGTTCGGGGCGCTGTCTCCGCGGAGGATCGACACGCTGGTCGCGCGATACGGATCAGTCGAAAGCGTCGTCGCTGCGGTCATCGGGAACAAGACGGATGTGTCAGCTGTCGCACGCGATGCCATTGTGGTACCCGGCGAAGATCGGGAGGCTGAGCTTGATGCTCTCGGGATCAGTTTTGTTGTGTCGGATGATCCCCGATTTCCATCGGGTCTTGTATGTGTCGATGGAGGACCGCGGTGGTTGTTCGCGAACGGACGTATCAGTGAGGGCCCATCGATCGGCATTGTCGGCAGCCGGTCGTGCACGGCGTACGGTCTTGAGTTGGCCGAGGCGTACGGATACACAGCGGCGCGGCTCGGATGGAACGTCGTGAGCGGACTCGCTCGTGGCATCGACGCCGCAGCCCATCGGGGTGTCGTCCATGCAGGATCACTCGATGAGGACCATGGTCGCTGTGTTGCTGTGCTCGGATGTGGAATCGATGTGGTCTACCCGAAAGAGAATCGATCTCTTTTTCGCAAGGTCATCGATGCCGGTGGAGCCATTGTCTCGGAGTTTCCTCCGGGGACGCGGCCAGACGCTTGGCGGTTCCCCACTCGGAATCGCATCATCGCTGGCTTGTCCAATGTCGTTCTGGTGGTTGAGGCTTCGGCCCGCGGAGGAGCCTTGATAACCGCCCGCATCGCACTCGACTACGGAGTTCCTGTGTACGCGGTGCCAGGTGATGTCGATCGCAGGACGTCGGTCGGCACCAATGCACTGATTCGGGATGGAGCCTTCCCGGTATTCGGTCCCGATGATCTGTCGATGGTTCTCGAGCTGTTGCGCCCAATCGTCGAGCGTCCTGTGGCCAGTCCTCGATGAGCTTGATCCGAGAACGTTGACGAATGAGGTCTGTGCAGCCACCATTGGCTGATGCCGACCCGTTCAACTTCCCTGGCCATTTCCGTGGCCGTCGATGCGTATGTGCAGCGCTGTGCGATCGAACGTGGACTCTCAACTCATACGCTTGACGCGTACACGCGCGATCTCAGTGGATTCGTTGAGTTCTGTGATCGCTGTGGCATCACGAATCTTGAACAGGTCGATCGAAGGCTTGTCAGGCGCTTCGTCGCAAACCTGTCGACTCGCCGCTATGCACCACGGTCCGTTTCACGCAAGGCGTCATCTGTCCGCAGCTTCCTTCACGACGCCGCAAATCGTGACCTCATCGACGCCAATCCTGCTGTTGGCGTACCGAATCCGAAACGTCCGGGGACACTTCCCAAGGCCATTCCATCGCTCTCGCTTGGTGTCATGATCGACAGTGTCGACGGTGATGATCCCGTCGACATCCGAGATCGTGCCATTCTCGAAGTGCTGTACGGCACCGGTCTTCGAGTATCGGAGCTCGTGTCATTGCGATCGGATGACTTTGACGGCCGCGTCTTCATTGTCGTCAAGGGCAAGGGATCCAAGCAACGGGCCGTACCGCTCAGCCGGACCGTCGTTGATGCCGTTGATCGATACCTCTCGGGCTCTCGGAGTGAGTTGCTTGCCGGTGGTACGTCGAACGCTCTCTGGATTGGTGCCCGGGGTGGTAACCTAACTACTAGGAGTATTCGTCGCATCGTGAGCAGGCGCGTGGGATCATTCCCGCATGCGCTTCGCCACTCGTTCGCGACACACCTCCTCGAAAACGGAGCCGATTTGCGTTCTGTACAAGAATTGTTGGGTCATACCGAACTCGCAACGACGCAGATATACACTTCAGTGACCCGCAAGCACATGGCAGAGACCTACGAAAGAAGTCACCCGCGTGCCTGAGAAGGAAAAGCACGAGCTCGATGATCTTTGGGCGTCCTACAAGGCGACCGGAGACGAGCGTGCGCGTGAGGGTCTGATTCTCCACTTCTCGCCGCTGGTGAAGTTCGTCGCTGGCAGGGTCGGGTCCGGCCTTCCCAAGAACGTCGATCACTCAGACCTTGTCTCATTCGGAACATTTGGCCTCATTGATGCTGTCGACAAGTTTGAACCCGAAAGGGGCTTCAAATTCGAGACGTACGCTGTCAACCGCATCAAGGGCGCGATCCTCGATGAACTTCGTGCCCTTGACTGGGTGCCGCGTTCGGTACGAGCCAGAGCGCGAGAGATTCAGCGCACCATGGCCGAGCTTGAGCACCGACTCCAGCGCACCCCCACCGAGGAGGAGGTCGCTGAAGCCATGGAGGTCCCTGTCGGAACACTTCGGGATCACCTCGGCGAGATTGCAAACCTCGGATTCGTAGCCCTCGACGAACTCCTGAACCCGACTGAGAGAGAATCGGGATCGATGACGGAGATGATCGCCGACAAGACAGCGGTCGACCCATCGAGGAACTTCGAGAAGGAGGAGACGAGGTATCTGCTTGCTGACTCCATCAACCGTCTCCCTGATCGAGAACGCCTTGTCCTCACCCTCTACTACTACGAGGGCCTCACCCTCGCTGAAATCGGCGGTGTTCTCAACGTCACGGAATCGCGGATCTGCCAGATCCACACAAAGGCGGTCATGAGCTTGCGCAACCGTTTCATCGAACCGGCATATCGATAGCGGAAGCAGGGCTTCCTCAGTATCCTGCATTCATCAATCACGTTCACTGCAATCCCCGTGTGGTGCGTCCGGAAGCGGACGTTCGGGGGCTTGAAGGGTGATCGGAAGCACAACCCGAACAAGGAGACAGACAATGGCTGTTATCGCCATGCGCCAACTGCTCGAAGCTGGCGTCCACTTCGGTCATCAGACCTCACGGTGGAACCCCAAGATGCGTCCCTGGATCTTCTCAGAGCGCAACGGTATTCACATCCTCGACCTTCGGCAGACGCTTGAAGCGGCTGAGGAGGCGTATCAGATGGCCTACAACATCACCGCCGCTGGCGGAACCGTCATGTTCGTCGGCACCAAGAAGCAGGCACAGCCTGCAATCGAGGAAGCCGCCAAACGATCGAACATGCCCTATGTCAACCATCGTTGGCTGGGCGGGATGCTCACCAACTTCCAGACCATCCACAAGCGGATCCTCTACATGCACGAACTTGAGCAGATGGAGACATCGGGTGAGATGGATCAGCTTCCAAAGAAGGAACGCCTGCGTCTCCGCCGCGAACTCGTCAAGCTCCAGGCAGTACTCGGTGGTGTCGCCGACCTCCGCCGCCAACCCGATGCCGTCTTCATCGTCGACATCAACGCCGAGCACATAGCGGTCGCAGAAGCCAACAGGCTCGGCATCACGGTGATGGCGCTTGTCGACACGAACTGTGATCCAGACCTCATCGATCTCGTGATCCCAGGGAACGACGACGCGATTCGTGCGGCCCAACTGCTTGCCGGCGTCGTCGCGGACGGCTGTATCGCTGGCGCCGAGATTGCGAACGCAAAGCGCAAGGATGCGCCGCAGACAGAGACCAAGGAGTAACGGTGGCTGATTTCACCGCTCAAGACGTCCAAGCCCTCAGGAAGTCCACCGGGGCAGGGATGATGGATGCCAAGAAGGCGCTCACCGAGACAGGTGGCGACAAGGACAAGGCCGCTGACTATCTTCGCGAAAAGGGAATCGCGGCCGCCGCAAAGCGTGCCGACCGCGAACAGGGCGAGGGTGTTGTTGGTGTCTACATGCACAACCAATCAGGTCGCCCTGTCCTCGGTGTCCTGATCGGTCTCGCATCCGAAACTGATTTCGTTGCCAAGAGCGAGGAATTCCGGGAGACCGCGAACGACATCGCGATGCACGCCGCTGCTGCACAGCCGCAGTGGATCGTTCGGGACGACGTTCCAGCGGATGCCGTTGCCAAGGAAAAGGAACTCATCGCTGCGCAGGCCCGCAATGAGGGCAAGCCAGACGAGATCATCGAGAAGATTGTCGCAGGACGTATCGAATCGTTCTACAAGGACAACGTTCTCGTTGATCAGGTGTTTGTGAGATCCGAAAAGTTCGAGGGAACCGTCGGCGAACTCGTCCAGCAGCTGGCCGTCAAGATGGGTGAGAACATTTCTATCTCATCGATGGCTAGGGTCGCGATCGGCGAGTGACCAACGGATTCGGGAGCACCGACATGGCAAAACGCAGAGTCGTACTGAAGCTGTCAGGTGAAGCGTTCGCTGATGCCGAACTCGGATACGGAATCGATCCGGTAACCGTTGACCGCACGGCTGCCGAGATCGCTGCTGCCAGCGCCGAAGGCCATGAGATCGCCATCGTCGTGGGTGGCGGAAACATTTTCCGGGGACTTTCGGGAGCGGCACGCAATATGGATCGGGCAAATGCCGACTACATGGGCATGCTCGCAACCGTGATCAACGCCGTGGCGATTCGTGATGCTCTTGAACGTGCTGGTGTCGAATGCCGCGTGCAGACGGCCATCAACATCCAACAGGTTGCAGAGCCCTACATCAGGCTCCGGGCGATCCGGCACCTCGAAAAGGGCAGGGTCGTTGTGTTCGCTGCTGGCACCGGGAATCCGTTCTTCACAACTGATACCACCGCCGCGCTTCGGGCCGCTGAGATCGGTGCAGATGCAGTCTTGAAGGCCACCAAGGTTGACGGTATCTACACAGCGGATCCTGCAACACATCCAGATGCGGAATTCATGCCCGAACTTGACTACATGCACGCCATCTCCGAACAGCTCGGGGTGATGGATGCAACGGCAGTTACGATGTGTATGGAAAATGGGTTACCGATTCGCGTGTTCAACATGTTGAAACCCGGGAATATCGGGAAGGCCGTTCGAGGCGATGCTGTTGGCACGCTTGTTGAGGCTGGGAGTAGCGAATGATCAACGAACTGCTCAAGGAGGCGGAATCGAAGATGGATCAGGCTGTGGAGCACACGATCCATGAGTTCGCCGGCGTGCGCACCGGACGTGCGAATGCCGGATTGCTGAGTCGCGTGATGGTCGATTACTACGGAACGCGGACTCCCCTCCAGCAGCTGGCGTCATTCTCCGTACCCGAGGCCCGAATGCTGATTGTCCAGCCATACGACAAGGGTGCCATCTCTGATATTGAGCGTGGGATTCAAGAAGCTGATCTTGGGTTGAACCCGTCAAACGACGGAAACATTATCCGTCTCGCTTTCCCCGCACTTACCGAGGAGCGACGGCGAGACCTGATCAAGGTGGTCCGGAGCCTCGCTGAAGAGGGTCGCGTGGCGATCCGCAACATCAGGCGTCATGTCAAAGATGCGATAGAAGATGAGGACGTGTCCGAGGACGATGTCTATCGGGCAGAGGAGCGGCTCCAGAAGCTCACTGACAAGCACACGGACAGCATTGACGGGGCTCTCGAACGCAAGGAAGAAGAGTTACTCGAAGTGTGAGTCCATAGTTGCGCGTTACGCAACTCTGACACCGAATTCCGGTACCGTGGAGCAATATGCCAGACGATCCGCGCAAAGAACCCGAACCATCCGACTCCGACGTATCAGACTTCGACGATTGGCTCTCTGCGGAATCGGCACCTCCGACCGATCCTCTTGTGGCTTCATCCGAGGGTGAGGACGACACGGAAGGTGCCTCGATCTTCGAGGCACCTGGTGCTGCCGAATCGACGGGTGAGATCGCTCTTGTCGAAGAGCCCGAATCCTTTGATACCGCCGAGGCGTTCATCGAATTCGAACCGTTTGATGGGGGAGCGGACGCCGATACCGGTGAACTCGAAGTAATCAGTGGTGGCGAAGACGAGGACGCCGATCAGCCTCCCCTGGCGCCAGTCACGGCAGGAGTAGTTTCCTTTGGTGATCTGTGGGGCGACGCTGTCACGGGCGAGACCGAAACGATTCCGGATTTCGATGGTGCCGAAAAAGAGCTTGCCGTGGCCGAAAACGACCTTGCCGAGGAAGATCCTGTCGAAGAATTCATGCTTGAAGTCGAAGAGGAGTTCTCGTTCGGAGAAGGTGATGGCCTCCATGGAACAACCCGCGAACATGCAGGACTCGCCGAGGCGATCGCCGCTGCCGATTCACAAGACACTGAACAAGTAGCGCTCGTAGCTGAGATCCCTGGCCTCGAACCGACCGTTGTCGGCTTCGAGGACGTCGTAGAGGCAGAGGGACACCGCAAGGTTCGGGCTCGAGCCTCTGGCGATCTCATAGCACGCGTGATCACCGGTGTCGTGCTTGTGGCTGCTCTCGCTGCGTCACTCTTCTGGCGACCGGCACTTGTCGTCCTCGCGATCGCAGTCTTCGTGCTCGGTGCCGGCGAGTTCTACACCGCTCTCTTGCGATCCGAGCGTGCTCCTATTTCCCTCTTTGGCTTCATCGGCATCATCGGTGCGTCCCTTGGTGCGTACTGGTGGAACGCTGCGGCGATTCCCATCGCCTTCATTCTTGCAACAGTTCTCCTGCTTCTGTTCTACGCAGTGGTCCCCGGCAAGGTGGATCCGATGGGAAACCTCGCGCTCACCACCACAGTGATGGTGTGGGCTGGGCTCGGTTCGTTTGCAATGCTCATCGCCAGGTCTGATGACTACCAAACACTGATCCTCGGTGTCGTTCTTGCAGTCGCAGGGGCTGATGTTGCCGCATTCTTTGTCGGTCGGTCCCTCGGCCGAACGCATTTTGCTCCATGGGTGTCGCCGAACAAGACGGTCGAGGGACTCGTTGCCGGGACACTGGTAGCAATAGCGATCGGAGCTTTCCTCCACTATTTCGAGCCGTTCGAACTCACCTCGGGCCTCGCCATTGGTGCCGTCGCAGCGATCTTCACACCGCTCGGCGATCTTGCAATGTCGGCAGCGAAGCGATCTCTCGGCCTGAAAGACATGGGTTCCGTGCTGCCGGGCCATGGGGGGTTCCTTGACCGGATCGACGGGTTGCTGTTCGCAATTCCGGCAGCGTGGGCGGTCTTCGTTTTTGCGGGACTGCTCTGAATCCGCTTGTCATTCTCGGCGCGACGGGGTCGATCGGTCGTCAGGCCGTTGAAGTCGCAGGTCGCATCGGCGTTCCGATCGCTGCCCTCGCAGCGCGGACACCCTCAGAAGCCCTCCTCGCGCTCGGAATCGATCATCCCTCCTCTGCTATTTGCGTGGTTGAGCCTGGCGACGCCGCCGGCCACTTCCGGTCGGTTCTCGGGCAACGTGTCCACTTTGGTAAGGGTGCAATCACCGAGGCTGCGGCAATTGAAGGTGTCACGGTCCTGAACGCCGTTGTCGGCTCAGCCGGGCTTGAGGCTTCTCTCTCTGCGCTGTACGCAGGAAACCGTCTCGCGCTCGCCAACAAGGAGAGCCTCGTCGCGGGTGGCTCATTGGTCATGGATGCCGTGGAATCCGGTGGAGGAGAGCTTCTGCCGGTGGACTCTGAGCATTCGGCGATCTGGCAGTGCATTGCTGGGGAATCTGAAACCGACGTCAGCCGAATCATCTTGACGGCGTCCGGAGGCCCGTTTCGCGGGAAGAATCGCGACGCCCTTACTTCTGTGAATGTCGCTGACGCTTTGGTACATCCGACGTGGTCGATGGGTCCGCGGATCACGGTCGATTCGGCAACACTGATGAACAAGGCGTTCGAGATCATCGAGGCGCACCATCTGTTCGGTATCGACTTTGACGACATCGATGTCGTCATCCACCCCCAGAGCATCATCCACTCATTCGTCGAGTTTACCGACGGCGTCGTGAAGGCCGAGGTCGGATTCCCAGACATGCGAAAACCGATCCAGGCAGCGATCACGTACCCGTCGCGGATTCCCATTGAACACACGCCGTTCGATCTTGTCGGGACAGAACTCACATTCGAAGAACCCGACAGCACTACGTTTCCATGCCTCGCCCTCGGCTATGAAGCCGGAAGAGCCGGTGGGTCAGCGCCAGCAGTGCTCAACGCAGCCGACGAGGTCGCTGTTGGGGCATTCCTGGAGGAACGAATCCCGTTCCTCAGCATCGCCGACGTTGTCAGCGAGGTCCTTGGACGCCACGAAGTGTTTCACCTGGAATCCGTCGAAGCGGTCGAAGCAGCCGATTCATGGGCGCGAGTAGCAGCGATTGAAGCGATCGAACGCGTCTCTCGCTAGGAGACACCGCCAGTTGGCGGGATCCGTCGGTACCGTTCAACAACCCACATCACCGCACTTTCGGAAGTCACCCCACATACAGGAGACCCATGGGCGCCGCAATCATGATTATCGGAGTGATCCTGATGATCGTCATCCACGAGGGAGGTCACTTTGTCGCGGCCAAAGCCTTCGGGATGAAGGCGACCGAGGCATTCTTCGGGTTTGGCCCCAAGCTCTGGTCAACAACCAGGGGAGAGACTGAATACGGCGTCAAGGCGATTCCGTTTGGTGGCTACGTCCGCATCATCGGTATGAATCCCTTTGAGGAGATCGCACCCGAAGACGAAGGGCGTACCTATCGGGTCGCCCCATTCTGGAAGAAGTCGGTCGTGGTACTCGCAGGAATAGCGAGTCATTTCATCATCGCCTTCGTCATCCTCTATGCAATCGGACTTGCCTACGGCGTCGTGGTCACCGACGCATACAACAACCCCGTTCGGTCGACCACGGTCGCGGAGGTTTCCGAGACGATCCCCGATGGCTCAGCACCGGCGCCGTCGGCGTTGGCAGGAACCATGGAGGGTGATGTCATCGTGTCGACCGATGGCCGTCCGGTAGCGAATTGGGACGACTTCTCAGACTTCACAGCGACCCATGGAGGAGAAACCGTCACCATCGGTGTACTCCGTGATGCATCGCCGGTTGATCTTGAGGCAACGCTTGCCGTGGTGGAACGAGACGTACGTGATTCCGAAACCGGCGAGGTTGTCACAGACGCGTCGGGGGAACCGGTGACAGAGATGGTTGGCTTCTTCGGCATCAGCCCTGAGGCCGAGCGCGAGAACCATGGAGTCGTTGGAATGGTGCCGGTGGCACTCAGCGAGGTCGGTACGGCCATCGTCCAGAGTGCGAAAGGTTTGTGGGAGATGGTTCTCAGCTTCCCGAAGCTTGTCATGGCGATGTTCGGCGGAGACGATGAGGTACTCGAAACCGTGCGACCCGTCAGTCCCATCGGTTTGGTGCAAATCGCCGGCCCGCTCGAGTCGACACTTGGTCTTCTCGCCCTCGTCAACATCTTTGTCGGTGTCCTCAACTTCGTACCGTTGTACCCACTTGATGGGGGACACTTCGCTGTCGCTGCATACGAGAAGATCTCGGGCCGAACGCCCAATGTGGAAAAGCTCCTTCCTGTCGCAGCGGTGGTGTTCATCTTTCTTGTCAGCCTTGGGTTGATGGGCGTCTACCTCGACATCTTCGATCCGATCGGATAGCAAGAGAACATGAACTATGACCGCCGAATGACTCGTCCCCTCATGGTCGGAAAGGTTCCGGTCGGTGGTGGGGCGCCTGTCTCTGTCCAGTCGATGACTACCACCAAGACCCATGATGTGGACGGCACCCTTGCCCAGATCTACGCCTTGGCTGGTGCTGGTGCCGACATCGTGCGAGTCACGTGCAACACCGTGGAAGCAGCGCAGGGCCTTGCTGTCATGATGCCGCGCTCTCCGGTACCGATCGTCGCCGACATTCACTATCAGTACAAGCTCGCCCTCGCTGCAATCGAGGCTGGCGTTTCTGCACTCAGACTGAACCCCGGCAACATCCGCAAGGAAGAGCACATCAAAGTGGTTGCCAGGGAAGCGCTTGATGCCGGAATCCCGATCCGAATCGGCGTCAACGCAGGGTCACTCGACAAGGACCTCCTCGAAAAGCACGGTGGTCCCGTTCCCAAGGCACTTGTCGAATCGGCCCTGTTGGAGGCCAAGTACCTCAACGATGTCGATTTTCACGACATCAAGATCTCCGTCAAGCATTCGAACGTGCCTCTCATGATCGAGTCGTACCGGCTTCTCGCGGATACGGTCGACTATCCGCTCCACCTGGGCGTCACTGAGGCCGGACCACCACCGGGGGGTCTGATCAAGTCTGTTGCAGGGATCTCCACCTTGCTGTCGGAGGGGATCGGGGACACCATCCGTTTCTCTCTTACCGCTGATCCGGTCGAGGAGGCAACGGCTGGTCGATCATTGCTTGAGTATCTCGGGCTGCGAGAGCGTTCCTCCCTTGACCTCATTGCCTGCCCCTCATGTGGAAGGGCAGAAGTGGATGTGATCGCCGTGGCCGAGGAAGCAAACGTGCGTCTCGGCGAGTTGAACTTGCCGATCCAGGTTGCCGTAATGGGCTGCATTGTGAACGGACCGGGGGAAGCCCGCGAGGCAGATCTGGGGCTTGCCGCAGGGCGTGGACGCGGACACTTGTTCATCAAGGGAAAGGTCGTGCGAGTGGTTCCCGAGGCCGAGATGGTGGACGCCCTCGTGGAAGAAGCGCTCCTGCTCTCTGAAGAGGGCCTGGAGGCGCGTATGGCGGCAGCCGACGTCACGGCTGCGGATCTTGCCGAGGAAACACGTATCGAGCTGCTCGGCATCCAGGGCGATGTGAACCACGCAGTTGAGCGGCAAGCTGCTGTCCAACGAGTCGCAGAGCGGGACGGGTAACCTCGCCCCCATGCGTTGGTCCCAAGCTTTTATTCCTACGTTGCGCGACGACCCGGCTGATGCCGAGGCAGTAAGCCACAAGTTGCTGGTTCGTGCGGGGTACATGCGCCAGCTCATGGCTGGCATCTACTCAATGCTGCCCCTCGGGCAACGTGTCCGCACCAAGGTCATGGACATCATCCGCGAGGAGATCGATGCCATCGGTGGCCAGGAGTTCATGCTGCCGCAACTCCATCCAAAGGAGATTTGGGACCGCACGGGTCGCTCGGCGACCATGGCGGACATCATGATGACCTTCACGGACAACAAGGGTGCTGAGGTGGTGCTCGGACCGACCCACGAGGAGATCTTCGCAACGGTCTCATCAGAATTGACGTCCTACAAACAGCTTCCTCAACTCTGGTATCACATCCAGACGAAGTTCCGAGACGAGGCACGGCCAAAGTCTGGGCTCCTGCGAGTGCGCGAATTCACCATGAAGGATTCGTACACCTTTGACCTCGACTTTGAAGGACTCGACATCCAGTTCGACCGCCACTATGAAGCCTATGTGAGGATCTTTGACCGCCTCGGAATGTCTGCGGTAGCGGTCCGAGCCTCCTCGGGGGCCATGGGGGGCAAGGAATCGGTCGAGTTCATGGTCGAAAGCGATGTCGGTGAGGACGAGGTTGCCCACTGCTCGAATTGCGGATACGCGGCCAATGTTGAGAAGGCGACATCAGCAGTTCCCCCAATCGAAGACCCCGTGGGTTCGTCCGAGGTTGAGCGTTTCCCAACCCCCGGCGTGCGCACGATTGTCGAATTGGCATCTTTCGACGGGGGGGCAGCCGCCGATCGTCAGATCAAGACGCTGGTGTACGTCCTCAACGACGAAGTGTTGCTTGTCCTTCTCCGTGGAGATCATGGACTCCAGGAACAGAAGCTCATGGATGTGACGCGCACGACCAAGGCCAGGCCCGCGCAGCCAGACGAGATCAAGGCACTCCTTGGTGCTGACGCCGGAAGTCTCGGGGCGGTCGGTGTTGAAGGGGTGCGGATTCTCGCAGATGAAGGTCTTCGTGGTCGAACATCGATGACCACGGGTGCCAACGAGAACGACTGGCACGTTCGCGGGGTCGACATCGATCGGGACATCGCAGTGTCAGAGTGGGTCGATGTACGGGAAGTGATCGATGGTGAGGCGTGCCCCGACTGTGGCGATCCGCTGCGCATATTCCAGGCGATCGAAGTTGGGCATATTTTCAAGCTCGGTACGTTCTACGCCGAACCACTCGGGGTCACGGTGCTTGACAAGGATGGCAAGACCGTCCCCGTTGTCATGGGTTCATATGGCATCGGGGTCGAGCGCAACATGGCTGCATCCGTCGAGGCGAACCACGATGACCGTGGAATCATCTGGCCGATTGAAATTGCCCCCTTTCATGTCGTGGCAACCGTGTTGAGGCCAGACGACGAGCGATCAATCGACGTGAGCACCAAGATCTACGATGATTTGACAGCAGCCGGTGTCGAGGTGCTGCTCGACGATCGGGATGAACGTCCCGGCGTGAAATTCAACGACGCCGAGCTCATCGGGGTTCCCTATCGCATCACGATTGGGCCACGCGGCATCGACAATGGCGTCGTCGAATTCGTTGAACGCCGCTCAGGTGAAACACGCGAGATTCCGATCGATGCGATCGTTGCCGAGGTGGTAGCGCTCGTCATGTAGGGCCGACACCGACCAGCGGGCTGCGAGCTGTATACTCCAAGCAACGAACCGAGATCTCTGCAGAGGTGGGCCGTGGCCCGCCTCTTTGTTTGGCAGGGTTCTCTTTTGGTGTGCAAGGAGCACGATGAGCAGCGTACAAGACAGGTTGTGGGACATGATCGAACCACACGTCGCTGCCGTTGGAGTTGATCTCGACGACCTTGAGGTCCTCAACGGTGGTCAAATTGTGCGCGTCACACTCGACACACCAGATGCCGACTCGGATCCGCTCGGAGTCGATGTCATCGCCGAACTGTCACGTGGAATCGGCAGGATGCTTGATGCTGAAGACCCCATCCAAGGTGCATACACCCTTGAAGTGTCGTCCCCAGGGCTCGAACGCAAGCTCCGGAGGAAGACCCACTACGACAAATCGATCGGTCGCATCGTCAAGATCAAGACATTCGCCCCTATCGATGACCAAAAGACGCATATTGGCCCCCTTTTGAGCGCCGACGACGACTCGTTCGTCGTTGACGTTGACGGGAACCAACGACAGATCACATATACCGATGTTTCGACTGCACGCACCGTGTTCGTTTGGGAGAAGCCCGGTCAGAAAACCCAGCACGCCTAGGAGCAACGATGGATTACAACCTGATGGACGCACTTGACCTCCTCGAACGAGAAAAGGGCGTGCCGCGCGACATCATCCTCGAAGCTCTTGCCAATGCACTCGTGTCGGCGTACAAGCGGACACCAGGGGCCGCCGAGGAGGCCAGAGTCACGATTGATGCCGACACCGGTGAGATCAGCGTGTATGGCCAGGTACTTGACGAGGAAGGCAATGTCGTTGAGGAGTGGGAAGACACACCGGACGATTTTGGACGAATTGCCGCCCAGACAGCGAAGCAGGTCATTCTGCAGCGTCTTCGCGATGCCAAGCGTGAGCAGGTGTTCGACCTCTACGACGGACGCGAGGGCGACCTCATCACCGGCATTGTGCAGCAGTCAGACCATCGGTTTGCAATCCTTGACCTCGGCGACGCGGAGGCGATGCTTCCCGGATCTGAGAAGATTCCTTTCGAGCGCCTCGAACGCGGCAACCGTGTCAAGGCGTTGATTCTTGAGGTGAGGGGAGAGGGCAAGGGTGCACCCATCGTCGTCACCCGCAGCCATCCCGAGTTCATCAGGGCGCTGTTTGAGCTTGAAGTACCCGAACTGGTTGACGGAGATATCGAGATCAAAGTCATAGCCCGCGAAGCAGGACATCGCACGAAAATTGCTGTCGCATCCAACGATCCGAATATTGATCCGGTTGGTGCATGTGTCGGAGCGCGAGGCTCTCGTGTTCGGCAGGTCGTCAACGAACTCAAGGGTGAGAAGGTCGACATCGTCGAGTGGGACGAAAATGTCACCGCTTTCATTGCCGAGGCGTTGAGTCCTGCTCGTGTCCTCGATGTCAGGCTTGTCGAGCCGGAAGAGCCTCTTGAGGAGGGCCAGATTCCAATGGCCATTGTGATTGTTCCCGACCACCAGCTTTCGCTGGCGATTGGTAAGGAAGGCCAGAACGCCCGCCTTGCCGCTCGACTGAGTGGCTACAAGATCGATATCCAATCTGAGTCCCAAGACCTGGGACTTGATGCCCAGGATGATGAGGCCGTGGAGTTCGAGACGGTTGCTGAAGGGGACGGGTCGTCAGCTGACGCTGACGATGCAGTTTCTTCGTCCGCTGGCGCAGACTCTGAAACTGCTGCGGCAGCGGTTGGGGATGATGACGACGCCGATTCAGAAACTGTTGACGAACCTGGCGAGGAGCCGGACGCGAAGCCAGACGACGAGGCCGCTGAAGAACCCGACGAAGAACCGACCTCTGAAGGGGCTGAATGACCGTGGCCAAAGTACGCGTTTACGAGTTGGCACGAGACCTTGGCCAAGAATCCAAGGATGTGCTTGCGCGCGCACAGGAACTCGGTATTGAGGTAAAGACGGCGTCATCGGGACTGGATGAGGATGCGGCGGCACTCGTTCGGCTTTCGTATGAAGAGGATCAGAAGTCAGACGTCAGCGACGAAAGTCCGATGACCGACGACCGACCACCGATGACCGAGGAAGCGAGCCCGAAGTCTGATGACCGAAGTCCGATGACCGAAGATGCGAGTCAGGAGTCAGACGACGAGGATCCGATGTCCGATGTCCGACGTCCGACGTCCGACGAAGATGACGGCGAGGAGAGGGTGCTTCTTGTCGAGCCGGGGATCACGGTGCACGATCTCGCACGGTTGGTCCAGATTCGGACAGCTGACATCGTCAAGACCCTCATGTTCATGGGTGAAATGGTGCCTGGTGGTGGTGAGATCCCGGTCCACGCCATCGAACCGCTCGGTCGGGAACTCGGCTGGGAAATCCTTGTTGCCGAATCCGATGAAGAGGATGAACCCAGGATACGAGAACGACACCTGATCGAGTACGAGGATGACCCGGGAAGCCTCGTGCCCCGTCCACCCATCGTCACCGTGATGGGCCACGTCGATCATGGCAAGACACAGCTCCTTGACACGATCCGACATGCGAACGTGATTGAAGGCGAAGCCGGACGTATCACTCAGCACATCGGCGCATATCAAGTCACAAAAGGCGAATCGACGATCACGTTCATCGATACGCCGGGCCACGAGGCATTCACGGCGCTACGAGCACGCGGCGCCGACGTAACCGACATTGCGATCATCGTGGTTGCCGCAGATGACTCGGTGATGCCTCAGACCGTGGAGGCTCTCAGCCATGCAAAAGCCGCTGGAGTTCCGATCATTATCGCGATCAACAAGATTGATCTCGATGCCGCTGATCCGCACGCAGTGCGGGCCGCGCTCACACAACACGAGATTGTGGTTGAGGAACTCGGTGGAGAAACGCCAGCGATCGAGCTGTCTGCGCTCACCGGAGACGGTGTCGATGACCTTCTTGAGATGATTTCGATCGTTTCAGAGGTTGAAGAACTCACGGCAAATCCGAAGGCTCCTGCCGTTGGCACGGTTATCGAGGCCCAGATCGAGGTCGGCCGTGGACCGATAGCGACGGTCATCGTCCAGAGGGGAACCCTCAAGAAGGGTGACGCGATCGTTGCCGGACCGATCTCTGGACGCGTTCGTGCAATGTTCAACGACCTTGGTGAAGAGATCAAAGCTGCCGGACCGTCGACGCCCGTCGTGGTCATGGGGTGGGATGAGATCCCAACGGCTGGTGACATGTTCGAGGTGGCCAAGAACGAACGAACCGCTCGGAAGATGGCTCAAGCCAAGGTTGACGACCACCGTGCACTTGAACTCTTCGTACCATCAGCGACGGATCGTCTCGGCATGCTGATCGAACAGATCCGCACACAGGAGCACTCGGAGCTCCGTATCGTCGTCAAAGCCGACACGCACGGCTCGCTTGAGGCGATCAAGGAGACTGTTGCGAAGATCAGCAGGGATGACGGCTATGTCTCGATCGTCCATTCAGCAGTTGGCGGAATCAACACAAACGATGTTTCGCTTGCTGAAGCCTCCGGTGGGATCATCTACGGGTTCAACGTTCGACCTGACGCTCCTGCTCGTGAGGCTGCGAAAAAGGCAGGCATCGATATCCGCACATTCTCAATCATCTATGAGCTTCTTGACGATGTTGAATCACTTCTCGTCGGTGAGCTTTCCCCCGATGAGGTTGAGAACTTCCTCGGTGTCGCTGAGGTACGACAGGTGTTCCGTGCGCCAAGGCTTGGAATGGTTGCTGGCTCGTACGTCACCGAAGGCTCGATCAATCGAAATGCCAGGGTACGGCTTGTCCGCGATGGAGTTGTTGTGTATGACGGCAAGATCGTGTCATTGCGTCGCTTCAAGGACGACGTTGCGAGTGTCGCAACCGGATACGAATGTGGAATCGGCCTCGCAAACTTCCGTGACATCAAAGATGGCGACACGATCGAATCGTACGAGGTCAAGGAAATCGCCCGAACCTAGTCGTCCATCGCTCAATACCCTCTGCGCACCCGGTTGAGAGGTCGCCATGGCTCGCCAGAACAGTCCACGGATGCGAAAAGTGAACGAGCTCATCCGCGAGATCGTTGCCGAGTCCGTTTTGGATCTGAAGGATCCAAGAATCGGGTTCCTGACGATCACGGGTACCGAAACGAGTCCGGACCTGCGTCATGCGATCGTCTACTACTCGGTTTTGGGAACCGATGACGAGAAGAAGGAAACCGCAGATGCTCTGGCTTCGGCAACGCCGCGGCTCCAGCGTGAGATCGGTTCTCAATCCAAGCTCCGCTACACCCCGAAGCTCGAATTCCGTGTCGACCCTGCAATAGATGAAGGACTGAAGATCCATCAGATGGTGAAGGACCTATCAGAAGTCAGAAGTCAGGAGTCCAGCTTGCTGGACTCCAAGGAACCGGGCGAAGCCGGGTTCCCGACGTCGGACGTCGGCAGTGAGGAGCGCAGTTTGACCGAAACCAAGGACACTGGCGATGATTGATGCGAACGCTGTGGTGGAGATGGCGGCAGCGATCAGCGCTGCTGATTCAATCGGGGTTGTGGGCCACGTCGGGCCAGACGGAGATGCTCTTGGCTCCATGATCGGGCTTGCCCTTGCGGCTCGCAATGCCGGCAAGGTTGCGGTTGCGTCGTTCGACGAGCCGTTCATTGTGCCTGCGGAGATGTCATTTCTCGACACATCGGTTCTCGTCAAACCCTCTGCGTTCCCCACAGATCTTGACCTTGCTGTCGCCGTCGACACGTCTGTCGAGCACCGGGTTGGGGCATTGGCAGGTGCGATGGGGAAGGCAAAGCGCCTTGCAGTCATCGATCACCACATCTCTGATGGTTCGTGGGGGGATGTGCTGCTCATCGACCCAGCGGCGGCGGCGACCACCGAGCTGGTCTATCGGGTCTTGAAGGAACTTGACTGGGCGATCACGAAACCGGTGGCGGATGCGCTCTACACGGGCCTCGTTACCGACACCGGTCGGTTCCAGTATTCATCGACATCGCCAGAAACTCATGAGATCGCGTCGGATCTGCTGGCGTCGGGGGTTGAGCCGGACGCCATTGGGCAGAGACTGTTCGAAGAAGAATCGTTCGGCTACTACTCGGTGGCTTCAAAGGTGCTCGCCCGGGCAGTCCTCGATGCCGACCACGCCTTCGTTTGGTCGTTGATGACGATGGCCGATCTTGAGGCGGGAGCCGTGAAGTACCACGAAGTGGACGGGTTGATCGATCTTGTCCGCATGGCGCGCGGGACCGAGGTTGCCTGCCTTCTGAAAGAGTCGAAGCCCGGCGTCTACAAAGGCTCACTCCGGTCGAGGGGCACCGTTGACGTTTCAGCAATCGCGGGATCATTCGGTGGTGGGGGACACCACAATGCCTCGGGTTTCACCTCGACTTCGGATCCAGAGGCGATTGTTCGACAGATCGTCTCTCAGCTGTCGTGATGAATCTTCCACCGGGATTCCTCCTGATCGACAAGGATCAGGGCTGGACCTCCCACGATGTCGTGGCAAAGGTGCGCAATACCGTAGGGGGCAAGGTTGGCCATGCTGGGACACTCGATCCGATGGCCACAGGTCTCCTCATTCTTGGTGTTGGTGGGGCTACGCGTCTCCTCCGGTTTGTTCAAGACGTGGAGAAGGAATATGTCGCCACCGCACTCTTCGGGGTGGCAACCGACTCTCTTGATGCTGATGGCGCCATCCTGTCGCGCGAGCGGCTCCCGGTAACGGTCGAGGACGTTGAGGCGGCGATGGAGCGGTTCCGGGGAGACATCCTTCAGATGCCGCCGATGGTGTCGGCACGAAAGGTCGAAGGGAAACGCCTGTACGAGCTGGCTCGCGAGGGAAGGATTGTCGAGCGGGAATCCCGGCTGGTAACCATCCACTCACTTGAACTCGTGGACATCGCGCCATCGGACTATCCGGAAGTGACGTTTCGAGCCGTGTGCTCGACGGGCACCTATATCCGAACGCTCGCTGATGACATCGCGAGAGCCCTCGGCGGCCGTGCCCACCTCACGGCACTTCGACGGGTTCGGAACGGATCCATGCGCGTGGAGGACGCCCTGGCCGTTGACGAAGTCGTTTCCGCGTTCGAGGCTGGTTCAGTTGGACAACACGTGATCGAGGCGTCGTCAGCATTGGCGCATCTGCCGGAACTCCCCGTGTCGGATGCGACGGCGTTTCGGGTTCGGAACGGCGTTGTCCTTGAAGTCGACGACGTTGGAGGCGATTTGGTGTATGACCTCGTGCGTGTCACCGATGGAACCGGTGCCCTCATTGCGGTGTACCGTCGTGTCGAACATCAATTCCGCCCAGAGGTGGTTCTCGGATGAAGATCTTTCACGGCGATCCAGCATCGTGGAATGAGGCGCGTACACCGTACGCCGTAGCGATCGGTGTGTTCGATGGCGTTCATCGCGGACACATGGCCGTCTTTGAGGCACTGCGTGCTGCAGCTGGTGGACTCGAAGTATGTGCGTTGACGTTCGGGTCGCTGCCAGAGGAAATCGTTTCGGAGAACCCTGCCCCACCCCTTCTGACAACCGTCGAGCGTCGGATTTCTCTGCTCGAAGAGGCAGGGCTCGATGCTGTCGGCATCATCGATTTCGATGACGCCATGCGCCATTTGTCCCCGCTTCGGTTTGTTGAGGTGTTCCTCGTACAAGCCCTCAATGCCGGATTGGTCGCCGTCGGGCAAGGGTTTCGTTTCGGATACCGCGCCGCGGGATCCGTCGACGACCTGCGGCTGCTCGGAGGAGATTTCGAGTTCGACGTTGTGGAGACTCAAATCGTCCACCTTCACGGAACCGAAGTGCGTTCATCTGCGATTCGGGCAGCAATAGCCACCGGGGCTGTTGAGCTTGCAGCCCGCATGCTCGGTAGGCCATTCGAGATCGAAGGCACCGTTGTGACCGGCGACGAGCGTGGACGGACCATTGGGTTCCCGACCGCGAACATCACGATGCCAGGTGATGTCGTACACCCCGCCGGTGGCGTGTATGCAGTCCGTTGCACCGTCGATGGTCAGATGTTTGATGGCGTGAGCAATGTGGGAACCCGCCCCACCTTCGGAGGTGTCGATGAGATAATCGAAGTCCACCTCTACGACATCGACATCGATTTGTACGGCAAGACCGTGCGGGTGGATTTCATCGACCGAATCCGTAACGAGCAACGGTTCACATCGGTAGATGCTCTGGTCGCCCAAATCGAGGCCGACATTGAGGTGGCCAAGGGAGTTCTCCCACCCCGGGCATGACCACCGGGGGCCACGGTCCCTTCAACGGGGGTCTTGTAGCTGGTCGCGATTTCCGTCAGATTGACAGTGCACCGCGCTTCCCACGAAGGGGAAGCTGATGCTCTGGTCGGTCGCTGCCATCGCCCTGTTGTCCGTGCCGATACCGACAGCAGTCGACGGCCTTGTTCCTGGCGACGGGATCGGGTTGGCTCCGAATCCGATCGTTCGATCGTCCATCGGTTCGACGGCTCCAGGGCAACCCCCGTCTCGACCGCTCTTTCCCATGTCGATACCCCTTGCCGTCGGCACGGTGGCCGCTCTCGGTGCATCGGTTGTCTTCAAGAGGCGCAGAAACGACGACCCATTGGTTGTCGTCGTCCACGGTGATGGTGGTTCGCCCGAGTCATTCCGATACCTGACGACCGCAATGGGGATTCCGACGTCGCGAGTGGTCGCATTCGACTACAGCGCTGTGGATGGGGGCGAGTCCTCGACAGAGTCATCACACAGGGTCTCGACGGTTGATGCTGCAGATCACCTCGATGCGATGCTGCGTGAGCTCTCAAGGGACAACGCAAACATCTACACCGTGCACCACTCACGCGGGGGCGCCGTTGGCGCTGAACTCATCGCCGACCTTGACGAGGGGAGTCGCCAACCGATCGATGGATATCGGGGCGCGGCACTCCTCGATCCAGCCATTGCTGCTGGCGCCCACGGTTTACTCCAATCACTCGGCGGTTTCTGGCCATTCGGGATGATCCCAGATGACGGCGGATTCAATCCCGTTCGGTGCACCGACGACGGCTGTCGCGACATTCGGGCTCACCTCGGTGAGTCGGCGGACGTGGAGGTCGTGGCGATCCGCAACACCGATGCCGTTCTGCCGAACTTTTGGGGCAGGCCGGAGGGACTGCGCGTGTTCGAGCTCCGCGATTTCCTGCCGAGCGCAGCGTTGCTCGTGAACATCAATCCGATGCTTGCCCTGCTGAGAATGTCGCATGCGCACACGTCAGTCCTCAAGAGTGGCGTCGTCGCCGACTGTGTCCGAGCCGAGATCGATGAACCAGGTTCGTGTACCGAGCTCTATCGGTAGCATCCTGGTGGACGATTGCGCTGGACGGGGGCGCTATATGTACGCCCACCGCTAACATCCCCCGTGGGCATTCGCCCGACCACTTACTCGCGTAGGAAAGTACCTCGTGAACGACACTCAGACTGTTGTAGATGAACACGGCACGCATGCCACGGACACCGGTTCGCCGGAGGTCCAGGTTGCGCTGCTGACTGAACGAATCAACCACCTGACCGAGCATCTGAAGATCCACAAAAAGGATCATCACAGCCGGCGGGGTCTGTTGATGATGGTTGGTAAGCGTCGGCGACTGCTTCGGTACCTCCAGGAACAAGATGTGGAGCGTTACCGAAACCTGATCGCAAAATTGGGTTTGCGTCGCTAGTCGAAACGATGAAAAGGTGGCACCCGCCACCTTGTGTCATATCTGGCTCGTGACCAATCACCGGAGGATTCGCATCAGTTGACAGTGGTGTGTATTCGAACAACTCTCGAATACTGACCACTGCCAATTGTGTGTTCCTCCCTTACAGAAGGAGAAACGCGTGGCAGAGACCACCGTTCGCGAGCGCGTCGGCGAGGTAGAGATCTCTCTATCAGCAGGCAAACTCGCACAACTCGCTGATGGTGCCGTAGTGGTGCGCGTCGGCGATACAGAGGTCCTTGTGACCGCAACCGGAAGCCGTCGACTCCGCGAAGGCGTCGACTTTTTCCCACTTACCGTCGATGTTGAGGAACGGACCTACGCCGTTGGGCGTATCCCCGGTTCGTTCTTCCGTCGCGAAGGTCGGGCAACCGAGAAGGCGACGCTGACGTGTCGTCTCATTGACCGTCCGCTTCGGCCGAACTTTGCAGAGGGCTATCGCCACGACACCCATGTCGTTGCGACGATCCTTGCTGCAGATCTTGAGAACCCGCACGACATCCTTGCACTCAACGGTGCATCGGCTGCTCTGACGATCAGTCCGATCCCGTTTGAGGGCCCGATCGGTGCAATCCGACTCGCACTTATCGACGGTGACTGGGTTCCGTTCCCAACCTACGAGCAGGGTGAGGAAGCCGTGTTCGAGATCGTTGTTGCTGGAAAGCGCAACGCTGAAGGGAATATCGATATCTCGATGGTTGAGGCTGGTGCCTCCGAAGAGGGCTACCGCATGGTCCAGGCCGGTGCACAGGCATCGGATGAGGCAACCGTTGCTGCCGGTCTTGAGATCTCGAAGGAATACATCGCAGCGATGATCGATCTCCAGCTCGAACTTGCTGAAAAGCTTGGCGAGCCGGAGCCCGTCGAATGGACATTCCTCTCGGACTACTCGGACGAGATGTACGCCAAGGTCGAAGAGCTCGCAAAGGCGAAGCTTGAGGCTCTTGGCACGATCGTCATGAAGCACGAGCGTCAGAATGCCGAGTCTGCCGTCAAGGATGAGGTGCTCGAAGCCCTCGCTCTTGATGCTGATGACAAGGATGGACTCAAGGAAGCAAAGGCAGCCTTCTCGAAGGTGCAGAAGAACGTCATGCGTTCAAGAGTCGTCGCAGACCGTGTTCGTATCGACGGTCGTGCAACCGACGAGATTCGCCAGCTGACCGCTGAGGTTGGCGTTGTTCCTGGCATGCATGGCTCAGCGATCTTCCAACGTGGAGAGACCCAGGTCCTCAACGTGACGACACTCGGCATGCTCAAGATGGAGCAGATGCTCGACACGATTTCCCCTGAGGACTCGAAGCGGTACATGCATCACTACAACATGCCTCCCTTCGCCACCGGTGAAGCAGGCTTCATGCGTGGCCCGAAGCGTCGTGAGATCGGTCATGGTGCCCTCGCAGAGAAGGCGCTGCTTCCGGTCATTCCACCAGCTGAGGACTTCCCCTATGCGTACCGGCTCGTTTCCGAGGTACTGATGTCGAACGGCTCATCATCGATGGCATCGGTCTGCGGATCGTCGCTGTCACTGATGGACGCTGGAGTTCCGATTCATGCTCCGGTTGCCGGAATCGCAATGGGCCTGATCTACCACGACGGTGAGTTCGTCACACTGACGGACATCCTCGGCGTTGAAGATCACCTTGGTGATATGGACTTCAAGGTCGCAGGCACGCCTGACATGATCACGGCACTCCAGCTTGACACAAAGATCGAAGGTCTTCCTGCCGACGTTCTCATCGCTGCGATGAACCAGGCCCACGAGGCCCGCATGTTCATCCTCGAAGCCATGAAGGCATGTCTCGATGGGCCCCGTGCTGAGCTTGCCGAGACGGCACCGAAGATCGAAGCTGTGATGATTCCGAAGGACAAGATCGGCGAGGTCATCGGCCCGAAGGGCAAGACGATCCGTGAGCTTGAGGCAGAGACGGGTGCTTCCATCGACATTGACGATGACGGCACCATCCGCGTTGGTGCCCCTGACACGACATCCCTCAACCTGGCGAAGGAGCGGATCCTTGCGATCGGCTTCCCACCAGAGGCCAAGGTCGGAGAGGTGTACGACGGAGAGGTTGTGAACGTCACCAAGTTTGGTGCATTCGTCAACATCCTCCCCGGCCGTGACGGACTCTTGCACATCTCCAAGATCGGTGGAGGCAAGCGCATCGACAGGGTCGAGGACGTCCTCAACCTGGGTGATGCGGTCAAGGTCATTGTTCGTGAGGTCGATGACCGCGGCAAGGTCTCCCTCGACATGGCTGACGCTCCTTCAGGCAGCGACAGCGACGAAGGTGGCTCCGACGAGCCCCGACAGGAGCGCTCCAACGGCAACAGCAGCGGACGCAGCAACGATCGTGGCGGACGCGACGGAGGTTCGAGCCGAAACCGTGACCGTGATCGCAATGACAAGCCAGCGGAGAAGGCTGCCGACAAGCCGGGCCGCAAGGTCGTCTCGTTCGAAGACGAGTTCGAAGCAGGAAACTGAAACGAGAATCCGGACAACGGATTACAGATTACGGATAGCAGAAGGCCGGCTCTCACGAGCCGGCCTTCTCGTTTCCACTCGACGAGAAGGGTGCCTTCTCCCTTTCAAGGATTGTTGAGTGTCGCTGTATGCAATTATTGTTGGACACCGACGCCATGGGAGCTCCACGATATGTATCAGCCAGAACTCGAGACAATGCCGAAGGCGGACAAACGACGGTTGCAGAACGACCGGCTTGTGTCACTTGTGGAGCGCCTCAAGGCATCCGAGGTGCCGTACTGGCAGGAAAAGCTGGCGAACACCGGCGAGATCCGGTCCATCGATGACATCGCGGAGTTGCCCTTCACGGTCAAGTCCGAAATGCGTGATACGTTCCCGTACGGCATGTTGACCGTTCCCGTGGGTGCGTGCAATCGGATCCACGCATCATCGGGCACCTCAGGCAAGCCGACCGTTGTGGCATACACGAAACACGACTTGTCTGTGTTTTCTGAGGTCAACGCAAGGGTGCTCGGTTGTGCCGGTGCCCACCCAAACGACGTCTTCCATATTGCGTACGGGTATGGACTTTTCACTGGTGGCCTCGGTCTGCACGGGGGAGCCGAGCTGTTCGGCGTCACCGTGGTGCCAGCGTCCGGTGGTAACACGGCTTTTCAGGTCGAGCTGCTGGCGGACCTCGGAGCGAGGGGTTTCTGTGCTACTCCATCGTTCTCGCTGCTCCTCGCAGAACGTGCCGAAGCAGCAGGACTCATGGGTCAGATCAAGGTTGAATACGGGGTCCTTGGAGCGGAGCCGTGGTCAGAGTCCATGCGTTCCAAGATCGAAGAGGCATGGGGCATCGACGCCCTCGACATCTACGGGCTATCCGAGATCATCGGTCCGGGTGTCGCCATGGAATCAGTGGAGGGCAAGGGAGCACCCTTCGTTTTTGACGATCACTTCTATCCCGAGATCGTCGACCCCAGGACGGGTGATACGGTCGAGCACGGCGAATACGGTGAACTGGTCCTGACCACGCTCACAAAAGAGGCGCTTCCGGTCATCAGGTATCGCACCGGCGACATCACCCGGTTCATCGATGAACCTTCAGCCTGCGGTAGGACGTTTCAGAGGATGGATAGGATCACCGGTCGTTCGGACGACATGTTGATCATCCGCGGTGTCAACGTGTTTCCATCCGAGATCGAGGCTGTGATTCTTGCCGAGTCCGGAGTTTCGGGTCAATGGGCGATCGTGCTCGACAAGCGCGGAACGATGGTCGAGATGTACGTTCGGTGTGAGCTTGCCCAACCAGACGACATTCCGCAACGAGACAACATCCGTGAACGACTCGAAGCAGCGTTGTACTCACGCCTGCGATCGCGAACATCGGTGCTGATCGGCGATCCCGGTTCAATGCCGAGATCCGAGCTCGGTAAGGCAAAGCGGGTCTTTGAACAAACGAACGACAACGACCCGCTGATCTGAGAAGCCAGAGCCGATACCCGATACCCGATGACCGACGTCTGCCGGAGGTTTGTCGAGAATGGATTGTGCAGTTTCTAACTATGCAACTACTGTTGTGGTGCGCCAAGCAGGGAGCGCCGCAGCGTGTATCAGCCCGAACTCGAGACGATGTCGAAGGCAGACAAGCGCGACCTACAGAGTGCGCGGCTCGTCAAGCTCGTCGATCGGCTGAAGGCCTCACAGGTCCCGTATTGGCGGAACAAGATGGCTGGAGTGGGGGATATCGCATCGATCGACGACATCACGGAACTTCCCTTCACGGTGAAGTCTGAGATGCGCAACGCCTTTCCATACGGCATGCTGACCGTTCCCGTCTCCGCGTGCAATCGGATCCACGCTTCGTCAGGCACGTCGGGAAAGCCAACGATCGTTGCCTACACAAGAAACGACCTCGCCGTGTTCAGTGAGGTAAATGCGCGAGTTCTCGGTTGCGCAGGAGCTCGCCCGAACGACGTCTTCCACAATGCCCACGGGTATGGGCTCTTCACCGGCGGTCTCGGGATCCATGGAGGCGCCGAGTTGTTCGGTGTCACCGTCGTTCCTGCATCGGGTGGCAATACTGCGTTTCAGGCGGAGCTCCTGGCAGACCTGGGCGCCCGCGGCTTTTGCGCAACGCCGTCGTTCTCACTCCTCCTCGCCGAACGGGCCGAAGAGGCTGGCCTCATGGGCCGGATCAAGGTCGAGTACGGCATCCACGGGGCCGAGCCTTGGTCCGAGTCGATGCGTGCCAAGATCGAAGCGGCGTGGGGGATTGATGCCCTTGATGTATATGGCCTGTCCGAGATCATCGGTCCGGGCGTGGCCATGGAATCGGTCGAGGGAAAGGGTGCGCCGTTTGTGTTCGACGACCATTTCTATCCCGAGATCATCGACCCCAAGACAGGTGAGCCGGTCGATGACGGCGACTATGGAGAGTTGGTCATTACGACGCTGACAAAAGAGGCGCTCCCTGTCATCAGGTATCGCACCCGCGACATCACCCGGTTGATTGATGAACCATCGCCATGCGGTCGCACGTTCCAGCGGATGGATCGGATCGCGGGTCGAGCCGACGACATGTTGATCATCCGCGGCATCAACATCTTCCCGTCGGAAATCGAATCGATGATCCTCGCCGAGCCAGGGGTATCCGGTCAGTGGGCGATTGTTCTCGACAAACGAGGGACGATGGTGGAAATGGTTGTTCGTTGCGAACTCGCAGGGGCTGACCGCATGCCGCAACGAGACAGCATCCGTGCACGCCTCGAAACCGGACTTCATTCACGGCTTCGGTCGCGAACCTCGGTCCTCATCGGCGATCCGGGCTCAATACCGAGATCTGAGACCGGGAAGGCCAGACGCGTCTTTGAGCAGATTGATGACCGAGACCCATTGATGGTCTGACGTCAGAAGTCAGAAGTCAGAAGTCAAGAGTTCAGCTGCTGAACTCCAAGGAACCCGCTTCGGGTTCCCGAAGTCAGAAGAGCCCCCCTGCGGCGTCTGCTTCGCAGGCGCCGTGTCCCCCCGCAAGCGGGAGGACGGGAAAAGAGACGACGTCAGAAGTCTGAAAGCTGAGAGCTGAGAGCTTGTTCAGTCCAGGACGAACGTGAGCTTCATGTCGACGCGGAAGTGCTTGATTGTGCCGTCTTCGGCAAGTTCGACCTTGTGCTCAGAAATCCACGCACCGCGGATACCTTCGACCGATTGCTGCGCCTTGACGATGCCTTTTCGGATTGCATCCTCAAAGGATCCTGGGGAAGTTGATGTGATCTCGATCACCTTGGCAACTGACACGTGAGACGCTCCTTTGGGTAGTTCCGTCTGGCCCTGAATCTACCCGTGTCGGTACTGCTGAGACCACTCGCGGTACAGTTTGGTTTCGGTCATGAACGGAGGAGCCCTGGCTCGGAAGAAGCGTCGGAACCGTATCGGCGACATCAAGACGATGAACCGTCTTTTCCCTGCGGCAGATGTTGCCGCTCGGTCGGCTGGCGTCCCTGTTGCTTGCGCTGAACACCTCATTATCGCCGCGTTCGATCTTCCGGATGGATCTGCCAGGAGAGCGTTCACCCGCGTTGGGGTCGACCCAGACGACTTCACCCGAATCATCAACGAAATGCATGCATCGTCAGACGAAGGCGATCGGGGCGGTGTCGGCCCGATGGTGAAGGGGAAGGGGCCCCTCAAGACGGAGGAATCCGCACAGCGGGTGTTCAAGCAGGTTGTCGACATGGTCAGGTCCGAACGCACCCAACTGTATGGCGCGTACCTCATCCTCGTTTCGGCACAATTGGGCGAACCCACTCCTTGTGGTGCATTCGAGGCGATGGGCGTTACACCAGGGCAGATGGCCGCTGCGGCGCGGGCCGAGCTCGACGAGATGATCAACGCATAGCGCGATCTGCGCAAGTCTCTTCCTACTTGTAATCGAACATACGTTCGATTATGCTGCCCTTCCGGCGGAAGGCGTCACGCTGGTGAGTCGAACAAAAGGACACCAGTCGTGGTTGCCAGCCTGCAGCATGATGCATACCCAGGGTATGAACCCACCGTCACGGTCGGCTACAGCCCACAGAATGACGATCGGCGGATTCGAGAGGCTGAGGGAATCTTCACGCTCGGCCCCGGACAGGTCGCTGGTCTGTCTGGGATTCCGGGCTCCGGGCTGACTCGGATCGGTCTGGCGCTTCTTGCTCCCTATGCGAACAAGGGTTCCCTTGCCTGCGTCGATGTTCGCGGATGGATGAGTCCCGCCGCTGCGTGGGAGATGGGAATTGATCCCGCGCAGCTGGTCGTCGTACGCAGCGTTGACATCATCACATGGGGAAGAATTGTGGCAACCCTCCTTGATGGTGTCGGAGGGGTCTACGCCGAGATTCCTCCGGGGGTCAAGGATGCATCACTTCGCAAGCTTGTTGCCAAGGCACGCACACAGCGCACACCACTGGTGCTTCGTCCCGTCATAGGCGAACTCCCAAGTGGGGTAGCCAACCTCCACCTCAAGGTCAGAGAAGTCACCTGGTTTGGAACGGATGCTGGTCATGGGCGACTCAGGACGAGACGAACCCTGCTCGACGCCTCAGGCAAATCGACGCGGGGCATGGAACAAACAATCGAAGTAGAGGACGATGGAACGAACGATCTGCGTGTGGTACCCCACATGGGCGCTCAGACGTCCAGACGTTTCGCATGATCAGCCAGCTCAGGCTGTTGATGGGGCGAACACGGTTGTTGCATGCAATGGGCTTGCAGCGGCATCAGGCATCACCATAGGAATGCAGCGAAGGTCGGCTGAAGCGATCTGCCCGACCATTGTGACCATTGTCTGTGATGCCACCACAGATATGGCTCGTTTCGAGCCTGTGGTTGCCTCGATCGAAGCGATTGTGCCTCGGGTGGAGATTGCTTCGCCTGGGCTTTTGTTTCTTCCGGTCGACGGAGCAGTCCGCTACTACGGAGGAGAGGTGCCCCTGGTTGAGCGGGTTTCCAAGGAGCTGTCCGAGTTTGGCGGAGACTATCGCATCGGGTTGGCTGCAGGCCCATTTGCTTCGCATCAGGCAGCACGGGCAACAACAGTCGAAGCACCGGAGTTTGTCGTCACCGACGACGCTGCCTTCCTTGCATCCCTCGATATCGGAACGTTGACAAGCGATGATCTCGCAGCGACTTTCCGATGGCTCGGTATCACCACCCTCGGATCCCTTGCAGAGCTTCCCAAACAGGCGATTGTGTCACGCTTTGGCAGGGTGGGCGTCGACGCCCACCGCCTCGCACGAGGACTCGACCGCATCGTCGATCCACGGGCAATCCAGAAGGATCCTTCCGTTGAGTCCAGTTTCGATCCGCCAATAAACGACTTCGAGCAGGCGTCCTTTTCCGCGAGGAACCTTGCACAGCGTTTGATTTCCGGTCTGGCTTTCTCGGGGGTTGCTCCCCATCGGGTGATCGTGACGGCAACCGCAGGGGATGGGACAGTCAGGGCGCGGACGTGGCGAAGCAGCGACCCGTTCAACGACCAGACACTTGCTGACAGGATCCGTTGGCAGCTTCGAGCTTGGATCGATGGTGTGTCATCTGGCGTACGGGGTGGCCTTGTGACACTTCGTCTTGAGCCAGCTGATCTCTCCGGTTCCGGGAGACAGATGGCCCTGGAGGAAGATGCCGGATCCTTTGAGGAGATGCAGCGTGCCTTTGTGGAGGTTCAGGCGATTGCCGGTGCTGACAATTTCTTGGTGGCGTCACCCCAAGGTGGGAGAGATCCAAGTCAACGAGTGCACTGGACACGGTGGGGGGATGACTCTGCGCCCCATTCTCACGACCCGCAGGCCCCGTGGCCTGGTCAGATTCCAACACCTGCACCAGCGCTTGTTCCACCAGATCCCGTTCCCTTCGAGGTGTCGTGGGTAGACGGAATGCCAGAACATGTTCGGATGAAAAGCCGCTGGGTACCGGTGCTGTCATGGGCAGGACCATGGCGGAGCGTTGGGAGGTGGTGGAGTGGGGAGTCATCGGCGGATCGCTATCAGATTGTCACCTCGGTTGGTGCGTATCTCTGTGAGATCAGGGAGGGATCGACCTACCTGATAGGTATCTATGACTGAAACAGTCAGCCGTCGGACGTCGGACGTCAGAACGCCGATGACCGATGGATGGAATCAGTTGTGGAGTTCGTTGTAGGACTTTGTGATTGCTTTTTCGATGGTGTGGGTCAACGAGGTCAGGTCGTCCCTGTTCGTGAGATCAGCGGTCTCGATTGGTGGCAGGACTCGGATCTTGGCGTGACCTGGGTAGAAGAGCTTGGATCCCGGTGTCGATATGCGATCGGTGCCTTCAATGATGACAGGAAGGATGGGAAGTCCGACGTCGATGGCGATGCGAAACGCTCCCTTCTTGAAGGGGAGCAACTCATGAGCTTCACTCCGCGTACCCTCAGGGAACACGATCAGGGAATGGCCGCGTTCGGCTGCGAGATTGACACCATCGATGATCGCCTGCCGGCTGGAGCCTCCCGCTTGACGATCAACTTCGATGATGCCGATTCTGCGCATGGCAGGCGCGACGAGGGGGATCCGGAACAGCTCTTTCTTCGCAAGAAACCGGCCGTCGATTGGCAGAACGGAGAAAAGCAAAGGAATGTCGAATGTCGAGAGGTGATTGGCAACAACGACATAGCGTTCATGTGGCTCAACGTGTTCCATGCCTTCGATGGTGAAATGCACTGGCGGTATGCGCAGAAATGTCCTTGCCCAGCTCCTCACGATCCGCCCAAACACCGGTGCAGCTGGCCGAAAGACGCCGTACACGATGATGAACGCGGAGTACGCAAGCGTGAGCAGGAAAAACAGCGGAACGAAGACGAACGTACGGGCAGCTGCGGTCAACGTCTTCGACATGTCGGTAGCGTAGACGAGATGGAGAAGGTGGCCAGGTGAGGCAGATATCAATTGACGCTGCGCAACGGATTGCGCTGGGAGCGCAAGGATTCGGGGATCCTCGACCGACAGGTCGTATCGATGTGCGGCATTTTCGCCGCGTGATGAATCGGGTCGGACTTGTACAACTCGACAGCGTCAACGTGTGCGTGCGGACGCATTACATGCCCTTCTACGCACGGCTCGGACCATATGACCAATCTGCACTCGATACATGGTTGAACACGAGTGGGGAACACTTTGAATACTGGGCGCATGAGGCAGCGGTGCTTCCCATCGATCGATATCCACTGTGGCGGTGGAAGATGGCTGAGATGAAGCCGTGGCGCCGTGCCGAGGCACTCCTGGAGGCTCACCCTGAAGTCCTTGACGACGTGCTGCGTCAAGTTGCTGACCACGGCCCCCTTACCGTGCGAGATCTTGACGTTCCGGCTACCCGCACCGAATCGTGGTGGGGCTACGGGCCCGGCAAGGTGGCGCTTGAGGTGCTCTTTGCGAATGGCCACCTCACGGCGTTGAGGACGGACAACTTTGTTCGGCTCTATGACATCCCACGACGCGCAATCCCCGAACGGGTGATTGCCGCCCACGAGATATCCGAGGAAGGGGCCTACAGGGAGCTACTTCTCGCCGCGACGCGACATCACGGGATAGGCACGCTCCATGACATCGCTGACTACTTCCGCCTCAACATCCCAAAGGCCCGTCCGATCGTCGCCACGCTTGCCGATGAGGGGTTGATCGTTGAGGTACAAGTCGCTGGCTGGAAGGGCCCGAGCTATATGGATCCTGCCGCGGTACGGCCGCGGACCATCTCGGGAACGACCCTGCTCAGCCCGTTTGACCCAGTCGTGTGGTACCGCGAACGAGCCGAGCGTCTGTTCGGCTTTCGATATCGGATCGAGATCTATGTCCCAGAACCCGATCGCGTGTACGGATACTACGTGTTGCCCCTCATGGTGGATGGAGCGCTCGTCGGGCGAGTCGATCTCAAGGCCGACCGCAAGAACGGTGCGCTTCTCGTCCGATCGGCGTTCCGGGAAGAGGGGACCGATGCTGCGTCGGTGGCTTCGGCCCTGGCGTCGGAGTTGGAACGATTTGCGGATTGGCTTGGGCTTGGGAGTATCGAGATCGGAGCAAAAGGAAATGTCATCGAGGCGCTTCGCCGGAACCTATGAGTGTGTGGCGAGTTGAGGTCCGTTGATCGTCAACCGATGTCGAAGGCAAGCACCTCGTAGCCGTCGGGGATGTCGAGTGTGTGGAAGGTTCCCGCTGCCCAATCGACGAACACGAGATCGTTCGTTCCGTCAAGCCTCAACACCACGAACCTGTCATTCGTCGAGAACCCGATCGGCGTGAGATCGCGGCGATACGTCAGGTGCTGTGTGTTCTGCACGGTGGGACCGTGGACCTCCAAGTGAGCGGTTCCGATGGTGCCGCGGAAGTTCACGATCAGATCAGTGTTTGTGCTCATCGCGACTCGAGCAGTTGCGTCATCTTCCATCACTCGCCTGTCGAAGAGGGTGCGGATGGCATCTCCGGATCGTGTGGCGAGATTGGCGTCGGTCAGATGTGTCGGAAAGACACCGCTCGGTGCCAGAATCATGGTCGTCGCCGATACTGCAGCAACAAGCCCTGGCTTCGAACGTACCAACGTTGCGTCATCGCTTGCTCGCCACATCGCCGTTTGTAGTTGGCTGTTGAGCAGGAATCCCTGCGAGTCCCAGCGAACAAGCTGCTCGGCGTCGGTCACTGGCCCAACGGCGCTGATGTGCATGAGCGACTTGGTCAGCGGATCCACGTCGGCCGTATAGAGCATGGAGGATTCGTCTGCCATCCGTTGGATCCATGCGAGACGACCCACCTCTGTTGCATGCCACACATGGCTTTGGACTCCAGGCAGAGTCCCGGTCTCAAGGTTGGTCGGGATACCGAGCGACAGGCTGTAGGTCACAGAATTCTGCAGCTTCTCAGCGACGGCAATGAACCGGCCACCACTGTCGAACGAGGCTTCGTGAAACGAATCCTCAGCGGGCCGGAAGCTGAGGATGATCTCTTTTGGGCGGATGAAGTCGGGATCCCACTGCAGCGCTGCGGGACCGTCTTCGCTTGAAACGATCAAGGTGAGGCGGTCCTCGATGTCAGGAATCGTCTCGTTGAGAGGTAGGCCGAAGATCGTCGTGGTTGTGGCGTCGTCATCAGCCGTATCCGATGCAGTGGGGTTCGTGAACGCTTGTGGAGGATCGTCGTCCTGCAGAGCGCCGAACCCTGCGACGGATCCGAGAATGATGACAACCCCGATTCCAGACAGCACGATGGGGAGCCACGGGCGACGCACGCCGCTTGGCTCCTGACGTCCAAGCGGCTCGTCATCGAACCACGTCACGTCGCCGTCCTCTATCGGAATCGGCCGTACTCGCTCGTCGTCCTGTTTCTTGCTCACCAGAACAGACTACTGAGTTGACGCGGGCCTTCCGAGCGACGGTGGGTCTCGCAAGGCGGTATCGTGGCCGTCCTCGATGGGAGCAGCGGTGGCCGATATTCGGGCGGAAAAGCAAGCGATACGCGATGCGGTCCGCGATGTCGAGCGTGCTGCGCACTCAGATGCCGTTGTACATCACCTCAAGTCATGGCCACCCCTCCAGGGTCAAGTCGTGACCTATCTCGCCATGGGAGACGAAATCGACCTTGCAGGGCTCTCAACGCTCCAGCGATGTGAGTTTCTTGCTCCCCGAATCGATGAAGACAATGCTCTCGTGATTCATCGGCTGGTACCCGATGGGCTTGTGCGTCATCCTTATGGATTCGATGAGCCGAGCAGGACCAGCCCTTCGGTGGTGCTCGACGACATTGATGTCGTGCTTGTCCCGGGGCGGGCTTTCGACCGTTCCGGAAACCGGCTTGGTCGTGGTGCTGGCTACTACGACAATCTGATCTCCCGACTCCCGCGGGGAGTCATCCTCGTTGGCATCACGGTGGATGCGACCATCGTCGAAGAGATTCCAACAGCGTCACATGACAAGCGCGTCGATTGGCTTGCGACCGAGTCAGGAGTTCACCGAGTCGGTCAGGAGCTCCAGGAGAGCAGTGAGCGGTTCGTGCAAGCAGCTGTCGCCGCAGGGATCGCTGCTGCACCCATCCGGTTTCCGGAGGGAACGAAGACATCCCAGGATGCTGCGAACGCGATTGGCTGTGATCTCGGCGCTATCGCAAAGAGTCTCGTTTTCCTCGCCGACGACGAACCCGTTCTTGTTATCTGCTCAGGTGACCGACGTGTTGATGAGGTCAAGCTTTGCGCCACGATGGGAGCGACGGCCGCATGTCCTGCCCCGTTGAGTCGAGTTCGCGAAATCTCGGGCTACGCAGCAGGTGGAACTCCCGCGGTTGGTCACCGATCATCCATGCCGGTTGTTCTTGATGAGAGCCTTGGTCGCTACCGTTGGGTCTGGTCTGCTGCAGGAACACCGGAAACGGTGTACCCGTTGTCGCTTGAACGGCTTGTTTCAGCGACACAGGCTCGTATTGCATCGATCGCGACGGAGGATCAGTAAATGCCAGATTGGAAAGGCAGTACAGCGCTCGTCGTTGTCGATGTTCAGAAGGGGTTTGATGATTCCAGGTATTGGGGTCCACGAAACAACCTTGAGTGTGAGGACAACGTTCAGCGTCTCATAGCGGCATGGCGCGAGCAGGAATGGCCGATCGTGTTTGTCCGTCATGCCTCCCAGGATCGGACCTCGCCTCTTGCAGAAGGTTCACCAGGCTATGCCTTCAAGGATGTGGTGACCGGGGAACCCGATCTTCTCGTAACGAAGAAGGTTCACTCTGCGTTCTACGGTGATGTCGATCTTGACGCATGGCTCAAGGAGCATGGGATAACCGGTGTGGCGGTGTGTGGTATCCAGACGAATATGTGCTGTGAATCGACAGCGCGCATGGCCTCGGATCTCGGGTACGAGTTGATCTTTGTCCTTGACGCCACTCACACCTTCGACATTGTGACACCGACACACAAGGTCTATCGAGCGCGCGAGATTGCTCGACATACGGCAGTCACGCTTGAGGCAGGTTTCGGGTCGATCATGAGCGCCGTCGATCTCGCCGGATGAAGGCGGAGTGGGACGGATCGCTTTCTCGACAAGCCGAGTGGGTTGTCACTCGTGACGCAGCGGGATCGCCTGGGTCTCGTCGATAGCAAGAGCGATCGGCGCTGCGATGGCTGGCGGATCATCCGTCAGGAACGATACGCGGTCCCTCGATCCGTCAAGCGAGACGGTCACCATGTAACGACCATCCGTGAAGGTGGTGTCAACCACGATGCCGGTGTGGCTTCCACCTGTTTCTTGAACGATTGCGGTCATGGGGAGTGATAGGGATCCGTCTCTTCCGAGGCTGCCTGATACGACATTTGGATGACCGATCAACCGTGCGATTGTGACTGTTCCCGGGTCGTTCCACACCTCCCGTGGCGATCCGATACGTGCAACGACGCCGTCGACGAGGACTGCCATCCGGTCGGCGAAGGCGAAGGCCTCACCTCGGTCATGGGTGACATAGAGCGACGTTGTGCCAAGCTCGCTGACAATCCGGCGCATCTGGTCAAGGAGTGACTCGCGCAGTGCAGAGTCGAGCGATCCGAGTGGTTCGTCGAACATGACGATCGAGGGCTCTGGTGCCAGTGTCCTCGCGAGTGCAACCCGCTGCTGTTCACCACCCGAGAGCGTCGCTGCATCTCTCGAAGCGAAGCTCGCGAGGCCAACGATGTCCAGGAGGTCTCGTGCCCGCGCTGTGCGCTCGGAGTGGCCGAGCCCCTGCATACGGAGCCCAAATGCGACATTGTCGACAACGTTCATGTGGGGGAAGAGTGCGTAGTCCTGAAACATCAAACCGATCGGTCGCTGGTGTGTCGGGAGTTGGGAGATGTCCTGTCCATCGATGATGACGGAACCCGAGCAAGGGATGATTCCGGCGATAGCTCGTAGAAGGCTCGACTTCCCCGAACCGGAGGAACCCATGATGGCGAACCGCTCACCGGTGGAAATGCTGAGGTCGACCGAGTCAAGAGCAACGGCCGAACCGTATGCGACAGATAGATTCCTTACGGTGAGGCTCATAGTTCGCCCCGTTGTTCGGGTCGAATCGAGTCGATGATCAAGATGGCGGCCGCGGTAACCACCATGAGTATCACACTCATGGCGAGTGCAGCGCCGAACGGTGACCCTCCAGGCCGTCCGAGCAGTTTGAATATCGCAATAGGCATCGTTGGTGAGCCAGGGCGAGCAATGAACGCGGTGGCACCGAACTCACCCATCGAGATGGCGAACGCAAATGCGCCTCCCACAAGAATTGCCCGTCCTACGAGCCGGAATTCGACGGACCACCACGCTCGCCATGGACTCGCACCAAGGGTTGCTGCTGCATCTCGCAACTGGCGCTGTATTGACCCGAGCGTTGGCGTTGTCGTCCGAACAACGAACGGTATTGCAACGAGGGCATGCGCGATGGGGATCAGGATGAGTGACGCTCGTAGGTCGACTGGCCAGTCGAGTGCCACAAGGAACCCGAATCCAATGGTTACCGCTGAGGTGCCGAGCGGCAGCATCACGAATATGTCAAAGAGTGACGACACACGACGCGACGAATAGGTGAGCGCTGCACTCGCGACAACACCGATGAAGAGCGCGATGAGGCCAGCAATCGTGGCGAAGCGAAGGGAGTTCGCTATCGCCTCGATGGGATCAACGAATGCAGCACTTTGTGTTGGGAGACTCGCCAAGGACGAGTAGTTCCCGAATCCGAGTCCACCTGCTGGCTCCACGAAGGATTTCCACACGAGGACCGCAATCGGGATACCGATGATGGCAATCATCGATGCCACGATGCCCGATACCAGAACCTTGTCCCGTCGGGTTGTTGGCCTTGGTGGTCGGACCACATCGTGGCGGAATGCCACCGCGGTTCTGCGTTGGTACCGACCGTACAGGATCAGCACCACCCCGACACCGATCAGCTGGAGGACTGCAAGTGTCGAGGCTATGTCGAGACGCAGGAATGCTGTTGCCTGCCGCCAGATCTCGACTTCGATCGTCGTATGGGTGAGGTCGCCAAGAAGGAGGACCACACCGAAGGAAGTGAATGAGAACAGGAAGATGAGAGCGCTGGTTGAGGCGATCGCCGGTCGCAGGAGAGGAAGCGTGACTGTGCGAAGCACGGTGGCAGGCGAGGCGCCGAGCGTCCGGGCTGCCTGTTCGATAGCAGGGTCAATGCGTTCCCAATAGGCCCCGACACCTCGTACAACGATCGCGTAGTTGTAGAACACATGAGCCATCAGGATGATCCACACAGTGCCGGTCAGGTCAACACCGGTTGCTCCACGAGGTCCGATCAGAGCAAGGAACGCGGTGCCAACCACGAGGGTCGGCAGCACGAATGGGATGAGCGTTATGGCCCTGAGCACTCGCTTGCCATGGAAATCGAAGCGCGCGAATACCCATGCCGCAGGCATGGCGATTACCACGGTCAGCACTGTCGAAACGGTCGCTTGCCAGAGTGTGAACCAAGCGATTCGCTGGAGCGCTGGGTCGCTGAGTACATCCCGGATGACCCCGAGGTGGATGGATCCGTCAACGGTGAGTCCACGGATCGTGATCGAGATCACCGGATACACGAAGAAGTATCCGAGGAAGACTGCGGGGATGGCGACAAGCGCTGCCCGGCCAAGCCTCGACCCGGCAGACCTGGATCCGGCAGGCACCGGACTGATGCTCCGGTCTATGAGCGGGCGATCTGCGTCCACTCCTCTATCCACCTTTCACGGTTCGCGTCGATCGTGTGGGGTTCCATGATTACCGGCGCATCAGGGAACACGGTGTAGTCCGCGAACACCTGTGGCAGTGTTGCCTGTGAGTTGGCCGGGTAGACAAACATGTTGAGCGGAATGTCATTCTGGAACGTTGGGGACAACAGGAAGTCGATCAGAGCTGCTGCGTTCGCCTCCTGTTTGGTGCCCTTGAGGATTCCCGCATACTCGATCTGGCGGAAACACCCCTCCGTCATCACACCGGTAGGTGCCTCAGTGAGTTCACCGAAGAACACCTCGGCGGGCGGCGACGAAGCGTATGACACGGCAAGTGGCCGATCACCGCCAGCCTGGGAGAACTGGGTGTAGTACGCCTCGGACCAATCAGATGCGACGGATACTCCGTTTGCAAACAGATCCGCCCAATAGGCCCGCCAGTCGTAGTCCTCGCCTTCGGGATAGGTAGCGATCGTCGCCATCAAGAACGCAAGTCCCGGCGAGGAGGTTGCCGGATCTTCAACGACAAGGAGATCCCTGTATGCGGGGTCGAGCAGGTTGTCGAGATTGCCGGGAATGGGTATGTCTCGGCTTTCCATTTCCTTGATGTGGTAGTTGACGCACACATCCCCATAGTCGATGGGTGTCGCAAGATCCCCTTCAACGAGCAGCAATTCGGACACATTGTCAATTCCGGAAGCACGATGACTGATGAAGAGGTCGTTGTCGATTGCCCGTGAGATGAAAGTGTTGTCGACCCCGTAGATCACATCGGCAATCGGGTTGTCTTTCGTCAGGATTGCCTGGTTGAGCATCGTTCCCGCATCACCGCCGGTTCGCTGGACGACGACAATCCCTGTTTGAGTGGTGAACTCTTCGAGCACACCATCGGAGACAGCGAACGAATCGTGCGTCAACAACACGATCTCGCCCGGGTTCGCGGCCGACGTACATGCAGTGGCGAACAGTGAAACGGCGACCGCTGCGATGATCAGAACGCGCGCCGGGGTACCTCTTGCGGTGTTCCTGCTCATTGGGATGTGTTTCCTTCCACGACCACGAGCATTGCCCCCGTGTTGATCGACACGGTTGCCCGCTCGGCGTTGGTTGTGTTGCTGAGTCCCCGAGAGGTTCCCCGTTTGAGCGTTTCGTTGCTGAGTGGCCACGTCAGCCCTTCCACCGACACGCCGGTGCAATCGGAGACAACGATGAGGGACACCGTCGTACCGACGAATGCATCGATTTCGATGGTTCCGCCATTGATGAGTGGATGAACCGAGCCAGTCGCGACATGCCACGTGATGGCCATGTGTCGCAGCCGTTCGTGGGTCAAGGCAGTAGCGACACCAAGGAGGTGACCGGTGCGTCCTCCTTCACCCCCATAGATGTCGAGCTGCGAGTATTCCCGATCGATCACGGCGTCGAGCGCCAGTGCGAAGTCGGTGTCATCCTTGTGCTGTGGATGTCGTTCGATTGCTGTACCTGAGGATTCAGCAGCGACGAGGCCGGCTTGGGAAATGGAATCAAGATCGCCTACGAGGAGGTCAACGCGATGTCCCAGCTCAGCAGCGTGGTCCCATCCCGAATCGGCGGCAACGACGAATACGTCGGTATCGGGGGAGGGTCGGGTACCGATTTCTCCGCCGGCAAATATGATCGCTCGCAAAGCTGAAGGTTCGATCGGCTCCACCCCTTCCTCCGCTGGGATTATCCAGTCAGGTTCAACGGGTCGATGGCAGTGCAGGTTGCAGAGCCACCCTCTCAGCACGGTATCTCCGAGCTCCCCGGTGTGGTACTCCGAAGATACCAGAGTTCAGATTCCAGATACCGGATTCCGGATTCCGGATTCCGGATCTGCTCCTTCTGTCTGGAATCAGGGATCTGTGATCTGGAATCCGAAGAAGTTGACAAGTAGACAGTAGTATGACACTATGCTGACATCATAAAGAAGTCATGAAAGGAGGAAGCGACATGATGTGGTACAAGAACCCACAAAGCGTGCTTGCACGCACACTGCTGCGCAACAGCACTGCGGAAGAACGTGAGCACCAGCTGGTGAGTTTGGTGGATGCACCGATGCACCAGGTCGGAACAGATCGATGGACATCGATAGCGTCGTAGCCGAGTTCAGGGCTGTCGTGCAAGGCCAACTACGGCTCGCTGCCGATGACGAATCGGTTGAGGCTGCTGGCGATGCGATCCTGGCTGCGCTTGAGCCCGCACTCAGGCAGGCCGGATCATCGCTAGCGGAGCAAGCAGCGATTGAGGTCGGTTCACAGCTTCCGGATCGAACGGTCGAGGTGGTGTTGCGTGAGGGACAGCCAACGCTTCGTGTCCAACCGGCAAACGACCCCATTGCCGTCAACGCCGAGGATCTCGGAGCTCGTATGACGGTGCGATTGCCACAGGGACTCAAAGTTGATCTGGAAAGCGCAGCTGCCGACGCCGGCGATTCCGTGAACACGTTCGTGGTCCGTGCCCTGGCGGGGAAGACCAACCGAACGAAGACAACCACGAGTTCTCGTTTCGATGGGACGATTGAGACATGAGCGAGCGTACGGTCACTTTCGACGTCGTTGGATCACCGGCAATCGATATCTCGTCATACAACGGCGACATTGTTGTCAAAGAAGGGACGAATGCGCGTGTCACGGTCGTCCTGAGCGGGAGCGATGAAGCTGTGGATGCGGTAGCGATCGAAGCCTCTGAAGACCATGTCGCCGTTGTGGCCAAGCAATTGAAGCGCAGATTGTTTGCCAAGGGCGTGGATATCAGTGTCACCGCTCCCGCCGGCGGATCTCTCAAGATCGACACCGGCGCTGGTGCTGTGCGGGTCAGACTTCCCATGGGCGAGGTCGCGATCCGAGCTGCCAGCGGCGACATACGTCTTGATCGACCCGTCGGTGAGCTGACGCTTCATGTCGCTTCTGGAGACTCGTACATCTCCGATGTGCACGGCGAGGCGACGATCGAGTCAGCAAGTGGGGATGTGCGTCTTCGGTCGGCGAAGTACCTGCGGGTCAACACCGCTTCGGGCGATGTCCAGGTCCACGAGGTCGGACGTACGGCTCGGATCAAGTCAGCCTCCGGCGACGTCATCGTTCGAAGGTTCGCAGGAACCGAACTTGAGGTTTCCACCATGAGTGGGGATGCTCGGCTCGGACTCGTTCCTGGCATGGAGGTCAAGGCTTCGATCAAGACATTGTCGGGGACGATCCACAACAAGATCACGTCCACACCCGGTGAACGGGCAGGGACGATGAGCCTTGAGTTTTCCTCTTTTTCGGGAGACGTGACCCTTCGAAATGCAAGTGATTCGCTCGATATCGACACCATGCCGGATTCGGCTGACACTTCGGAGCCTCCAGGCAAGCAGTAGCGTTGCAGCCATGACGATCGACATCGCTGACTTCTGAGCGACGGACTGTCCATTGCGCGACCCGTGTATGACTTCGAGACCCACCGTCGAACCGACGAAACAATCACTCTGGTTCCGCAACCGGCCGTGATCGTTGAAGGCACTAAGCGGTACGCAGACGTCATCATTCCCGAAGGCATCAACACGGGAGCCATTGGTAGGGTCTCGTTGATGATCCAACATTTCTTGGATCGATCAAAACCTTCGTCGCACTAGGTGTCTGCGCGGGTGCTGTAGACCTGTGCCTGCCACACCTCGACCAGTTTGTCGGCGACGGGCCTGCCAACGGACGCGAAGAGAAGATGCCCCTCAGCTGAGGCATGAAAGAGGTCACTGGCGAACATCTCGGGGTGTTCTTCAAAGGCTGGATGCATGACGTTCCACGCGTTCGACTTGATGGCTCGTGGGTAATTCACCCGCACACGCCCGATCGCGTGGTCGATGGCTCGTGCCCGGATTCGGGCCACGCCTCGCATCAATTCGGGAAGTCGGGGAATTGTGCCGAGATCACCGACACCTGAAAGCCCGACCGACGGGACGTTTGCATGGAGGCGGGCAACGATCCGATCGTATTCGGCCTCAAAGCGCGGCACAGGGGTGCCACGGAGGGCATCATTGGAGCCGACGGACAGATAGGCGATGTCTGGCTTGAGTGCGATCGCCTGGTCCAGTTGCGTCGCAAGCACATCTCGTGCCTTGGATCCACCGACGGCAACGCTGATGGCGTTGACAAAGAACCGTTCTCCCAGATGTAAAGCGATCTGCCGTGGCCACGAGTAGTCGAGGGGTTCGACGCCCGGCGCGGTTACGGAGCTGTCACCGAGATAGACGATCGTGAGGGGAGGGGAATCGGGATTGCCGAATCTACCGGACGGATCCTGGTTCTCCAGAGTCGGTAGGTCATCTCGTTTGATGGCGTGCGCCATCTGACCGGCTAAGAATGCGCCAGCGGCCAAGGATGGTCTGATGATCTTCCACGTATTCATGGCCCCATTGTCGCCGTTTGTGGAGCTAGTTGTGACGATTCTTCTCAGTACGGTCGGGGGGGCCGGAGCCGCTGCCCGATCGTGCGAATTGCGGCAGCTCCCAAGATGAAACCGGTTCCGAAGATCATGTATCCAATCGCCCCGACCCAGAGTGCGTCGACGTCTTCGATCGCCGCCCCGATTTGTGAGACGACGATGCCTGCGATGTAGAAGACCCACCACAAGTCGGAGATCGTTGTCCGCCGCATCGAACGCCACGAGGTTCCAATCGGTTCAACCAACTCGGGTTGGGACATCCGGTCAACTTCGTTGATGACGAGTTTTGGGATCACGAAGTTCGCAAGCGGGATGAACCATCCACCAACGGCCCAGCCCGATGACCACGCCTGGGACTCAGCACCGCGAGAGACAGCGGCTTTGTAGGCATGGTTGAGCCAGATGATGAGCAGAATGAACACAACCAATCCGGAGATCAATGCGATACCGGCAGCCCCGTCGCTCACGTCGGCAAGCTCCACCACGTCGCCAAGCCTGGTGTCTCCGTCTTTGCGGAAATCCAGCCACAATGCGAATGTTGCAAAGTAGAGGGTGCCAGCGATTATCGCCAGGACGCCGGATGCGAGCTGAAACCCGAAAAGTGTGCCCGTGAGACCGGCTGAAACGAAGCGACGGCCCCCCGATGGCGGTGGTGGCTTGCCATAGAGATGACCCGTCGCGGGTGCCCCGTAGGGCGCGGCAGGAACCGGGGCCAGCTCCTGCTGGGGTGGTGGCGGCGTTGATCTGCTCTGCGGCGGATACCACTTGCCGTCGGAGGCAAGCCACCAGTCGTCGCCCTGGGGACGATCACTCACGTCGTTCACTCATGCGTCGACTCTAACGGAACTCGTGCAACAGATCGGTCGCCGTTGGAGCCGTCGGAAAAGCTGGGCCGGTGGTAACCGCCGGTGTAACGTACGGGTCGAATCGGTGTCGACAAAGGAAGGATCGGGAATGACAACAAACAACAGAGGCCCGAGCGGGTGGGTCCTGTACGCGACGACGATGTTTGCCATCGTGGGCGCCATGAACATCCTCTACGGGCTCGCGATGATCATCAATAACGAGTGGGTCGTCTTTGGTGCAGACAAGGTCTGGTACCTCGACCTCGCGGCCTGGGGATGGATCACCCTTCTCGTTGGCATTCTTGCGATCACCGTCTCCCTTGGTGTGTACAGCGGTCAAACGTGGGCGCGTGTGCTCGGCGTTGTCGCAGCGAGCGTTGCTGCGCTTGATGCATTCGTCGTGATGCCGTATTACCCAGGATGGGCCATTGCGATTCTCGCGCTGTCGTTGCTGCTGATCTGGGCACTCACGGCCCACGGCGACGAAATCGGCTAGTCCATCAGGCGCGGTACTCGATAAGGCTCCAATATCAGAGGTTGAAGCGGAAGTGCATCACGTCGCCTTCTTGGGTGACGTAGTCCTTGCCTTCGAGGCGCCAGCGGCCGTTGTCCTTGGCGCCGGCCTCACCGTTGCCAGCGATGTAGTCGTCGTAGGAGATGACTTCGGCTCGGATGAAGCCCTTCTCGAAGTCGGTGTGGATGACCGCTGCCGATTGGGGTGCCGTTGAACCCGCTCTCACGGTCCATGCTCTCACCTCTTTCTCGCCGGCGGTGAAGTAGGTCAGGAGCCCAAGCATCTCGTAGGTGGCCCGGATGACTTTGTGGAGCCCTGGTTCGTCCAAGCCGTATTCCGCAAGCAGTTCGGTTCGATCGTCCGGTTCAAGTGTCGCCATCTCGGCTTCCAGTGCGCCACAGATCGTGACAACGTCAGACCCTTCCGACGCTGCATGATCGATGACTGCCTGCGTCATCTCGTTGCCAGTAAGCCCTGCCTCGTCCACATTGGCGATGTACATGGTGGGCTTTGCCGTCAACAGAAAGAGATCTCGAACGATGAGGCGCTCCCGATCGGTGAAGGACATCGTTCGGACAGGATTCCCATCACCAAGATGGGAGTTGATGCGCTCCAACACGGCAACAGCCGCCTTCGCATCGGCATCTCCGGACCGCGCCTTGCGTCCCTGACGGTCGAGGGATCGTTCGACCGTCTCGAGATCGGCGAGGGCAAGTTCGGTGTTGATCGTTGCGATGTCCGAGAGTGGGTCGACTTTGCCATCCACGTGGACGACGTTGTCGTCCTTGAAACACCGAACCACATGTGCAATGGCGTCGGTTTCGCGAATATGGCTCAGAAACTTGTTGCCGAGCCCTTCCCCGTCTGCCGCACCGGCGACGAGCCCTGCGATGTCGACAAACTCGACCACCGTCGGAATGGTCTCCTTCGGATGGACGATCGCAGTCAGCGCGTCAAGTCGAGGGTCGGGGACGATTGCGATCCCTGCGTTCGGATCGATCGTGGTGAACGGATAGTTCTCGGCAGCGATCTCACCTCCGGTGAGCGCGTTGAAGAGCGTCGATTTTCCGACGTTCGGCAGCCCAACGATCCCACACGCAATTCCCATTCGAGGCAGGATACGGACCCGCAGTCCGAATTCTGTTCTGCACGGATAGCCAATTCAGCGGTCATCGTCCCTCGAAGTCGCGATAGTCGTCGGTAGGCCGCGACTTCCGCGCGTATCTCGCGAAACATCGTGGTATGACCCCCTTGCAACCGACCACTCAGAGGAGTTTCCTGAATGTGGGCATAGATCTGGGCGACGAGCGACATTGGGGAGCGCGCCATGGATCCGTTCAGCCATCCGGACCTTGCACAGATTGGTAGAGCTCTCAGATCACGCCTCGACGACACCCTTGACGCAGAGCAGGAGGCCGCTCGTTCAGCGGCCCTGAGACGCATGTCCCTTCGAGACCGGCTGATTCTGTCTGAGGATCGCCGTGAGCGGGTCGTTGTTTCAGCAGTCGATGGGCACACATACAACGGAATCGTTCGCTCGGTTGGACTCGACCACGTGGTGCTCGAGGACGGGTCATCTGCGAGGTGGCTCGCCATCGATCACATCGTTGCCATGGAGGCGCGCTGATGGCTGTCAGCATTCGGCTCGACGAGCTGTCGATTCCATGGCTTGATCGGAAGCGGCTCGTCGGATTGGGCCTCGCCGCCATAGCCGGGCTTCTGGTTCTGATGCTGACGCAACCGGATCCTCGGGTTGGCGTGTTGGTCGCGGCAAATGACTTGGTTCCTGGCCGTGCGTTGACGCAGGATGATGTGACAGTCAGGTACGTCGCTTCATCCGTGGGCATGGTGGAAGGCACCACGATTGGAGATCTCTCCGAGTGGTCGCTGCGAGCACCGGTCGACGCAGGCGAGCCACTCATTCCATCCAATTTGCAGCCTCCTGAACTATTGGCCTATCCGAACGTGATTGCCCTATCTCTCGACCAATCCCACGCGGTACTCGGAAGGCTTGTTGCTGGCGACAGAGTCGACATCTATCGGACCTCCGACCAAGGATTGGAATCTGCTCCCGTCACCGACCTGGTTGCGACTGGCGTATATGTGGTGGAATCGCGTCCTGCAGTCGAGGGCGTCAACGCAGACCGTGTCGATCTTCTCCTCGCCGTAGATGAGGAACTCGCCCTCTTGCTAGCGGGTGCGAGTCGCAACGGTGGAATCGACCTTGTGAGGATCGCACCATGACCGTGCGTGTCGCGACGGTGCTTTCAGCTCGGGAGTGGGAGCCGAGTCTTGTCGCCTACGCGAGAGATACGGCGGCCATCCGCGTGGTCCTGCGAGCGTTCCAACCCCGTGACATCGAGGCTCGCGCCAGCGAGATCGACGTGATCGTCGCTGGCGCCGAGGTCGCCTGGGTTACGCCGCATCAGATCACGGCGTGGACTCGTCTGGGGTGTACCGTGATCGGTATCCATCCACCGGGTGACGGACCCTCTGCCTCACTGCTCGAACTTGGCGGTGCTGCAGAGGTACTTCCCGACGACGTGGACATCGCAGCACTGATTCAGGCGATCCGATTCGTCGCGCCGTCTGCAGTCGCAGCGTTGTCGGGAAGTCGGGGTCACGTGATCGCCGTTGTTGGACCGCGTGGTGCGCCCGGCTGTACGGAGGTCGCCTGCTCCGTTGCAATGGCACATTCCCAACGAGGAAAGACGGTGCTGATCGACGCGGACCTGACCGCACCGGCATTGGCGGTACGCCTCGGTGTCGCGCCACGACCTGACATGACCGACGCCGCAGACATGGTTCGTTCAGACGGAACATTCGATCGGTCGTGTGTCCGAAGGGTTGGGCGGATGGACGTCATCACGGGGTCGCATCGAAACGGCGAGCCACCGGTCCGTGAACAGATGCTCGCTGGATTGGTCGAGGCAGCGGCCTCAAGCTATGCCACGGTTGTGCTTGATGTGGGATCCAATCCAATCTCGGACACCCTTCTTGATTCGATCGATGACGTCCTGCTGGTTGTCGAGGCGACACCGATAGGGATCGTTCGTGCCGCTCAGACAACAAGCGACTGGTTCGGTCCGACGCCCCAGATTGTCATCAACAAGGCGCGCTCCCACAACCGAAGCGAGACGATGGCTGCGGTCCGTCGATGGACCGGGCTCGACCCCGTGGCTGTGATCAATGATCGCCCCAAGGTTCGGCGCAATGCGGCCACGGGAAAGCTGCCGGATCGGGTATTGGTGAAATCGCTCGAGAATGTGGGTGCCACGCGATGACTGTGCAAGCGGCCCCGGATCGGTTCGGTTTCCTGACCGACATGCTCGATGACCCTCTTGTCGAGGAGATCATTGTCATTGGCGGTATGCGCACCTTCATCGTTCGTAACGGCGTCAAGGAGCTTGCGAATGTTGTAGTCGATGCCAACACGGTGCGACGTGTCGCTGACCAACTGCTTGTCGGAACCGGGCGCAGGGTTGACCAGTCGAATCCCATTGTTTCGGCACAACTTGACAACGGAAGCCGCGTGCACATCACCGGACCACCGGTGACTCACGCCGACAGGATGAACATCCAGATCCGCAAGTTCGTTGTCACTGCCGCGTCGCTCGACGACCTGATGTCTCGCGATACCTTCCCTGAGCATGTCGCAAGGATGCTGCGCGACGCGATCCGCACCGACAAGACGATCTTGGTGGCAGGAGCACCCGGTGCTGGCAAGACCACCCTCGTCAACTGCCTGCTGCGTGAGGTTCAACCCGACCGGCGAGTGGTGACGTGCGAAGAAGTTTTTGAGATCGATGTGCCGCTGCCGGATATGACCCAGATGCAGACGCGAGATGCCGGACTCGACGGTGGCTCAGAAATCTCGCTGCGTGACCTGGTGCGTGAGGCGCTGCGTCAGCGCCCCGATCGGATAGTCGTGGGGGAGGTGCGAGGACCGGAAGCACTCGACATGTTGATGGCACTCAACGCGGGCTGCTCGGGAATCGCCACCATTCACGCAAACTCAGGTCGAGAGGCTCTTGAGAAGCTCGTGTCATACGGTGTTCTTGCAGGCGAGAACATCTCCATCCCGTATCTCCGCCGAACGGTCGCGTCCGTTGTCGATCTCGTCGTGTTTCTCCGTCGCGACGCATCGGGGCGATATGTGGAGGAGATCCTGTCCGTGCCACAGCAGCTCGACGGGGATGTCTTCACCGTGGAGCAGATCTATCAGCGAGGTGGCTACAACACCCTACGGGCTGGTTCATTGTGAGAGGCGTTGCTGTCCTCTCAGCTGCGGGAGCTGTATGGATTCTGACCGGTGGCGTCGTACCGGTCATGACCCGATATCGCCCATCATTCGACCTCCGATCAGGTTTGCTCGGTGTTGGGTCCGGGCTCGTGGTCTTCGTCCTGACGTATGGGCTGATGGGCACGGCCGTGCCAGCCGCTGCATTTGGGATGCTCGCTGTCACCATCCCGTTTCAGATCGCCGGTTCGCGCGAACGTAAGCGTCAGGCATCTGCGTCCGCGGCGTGGCCCGACCTTCTCGCGCACATTCGGTCCTCAGTAGCGGCCGGTCTCACGCTTCCCGACGCCTATGTGGATGCAGCTGAGCGGGTAGGAGAGCCATTTTCCGAGACCCTCGAGGACGTACGCAGACACCTTTTGTTCGGCGGCGGATTCACCGAAGCGATGAAGGTGGTCCGAGATCGGGCACACGACCCGACCGCTGATCGCGTGACAATGACTCTCATCGTTGCAAACGAGACGGGTGGACACCGGGTGGGTGAGGTTCTTTCGATGTTGAGCGCCTCCGTGGCCGGAGAGTCTCGACTTCGTAGCGCTCATGACGCCGCCATGACCGAGCAGCGCTGGACCGCGGGAGTGGCCCTGACGGCGCCCTGGGGGATTCTCGCTTTGTCGATCGCCACGAACCCGCAGTCATCGAGTGCCTTTGGTACCCCGACCGGCGGCATTGTTGTCGGGATCGGACTTGCCTTGACCCTCGTGGGCTACCTGCTTGCCCGCAAGCTTGCGGCACTGTCAGATGCTCCGCGGATGTTCCGATCATGATTGTTGTTGCACTCGTCGCGGCGGTGGCAACGTTTCTTCTCGTTGTAGGAGGTACGTCAGAGGTGCTGGCTGATCGGCTCGGGCGCTATCTGATGCCTGAAGCCTCCGCGACGGCGCCTCCTCAGCCGATGCGGAGAGGTATGCCGTGGCTGCCATCAGCCGTCGCCGGAGGTCTCGTCGGTGCCCTGGTCGCACAAGGCGACCTGTTTCTGTCGGGTGCGGGCCGGTCCGTTCCCGCCCTGACCATTGTCGGCGCTGTCGCTGGCTATTTCATTTGGTCCGCACGAACGACGAACGCACAGCAGCGACGTTCACGACGTCTCCGATTTGAACTCCCGATCGTCTCGGACGCGATCGCACTTCATGTTGTGGCCGGCGACTCGGTGTCGTCGGCGATCCGGACCGTCGCCTCCGAGATGAATGGTGTCGCGATTGAGGAACTCACCGCGGTGATCTCACGTCAGGATGAGGGCGAGGGACTCGCTTCAAGCCTATTGGCAGCGGCACGCACCACCGCCCACAGAGACGGACGACGTCTCTATGAACTGCTCGGCCACGCGCATGAGTCGGGAGGTCGACTTGCGGTGATGCTCGGTGAGCTTGCCATCGACTTCAGGGCTGGTATTGAGCGAGATCTTTCGGCTGAAGGCGGGAGGCGCGCTGTCGCAACCTACGGCCCTGTCTTGGCCCTCATGGTGCCGACTGCGTTGCTATTTCTCCTGTATCCGACCTTGGTTGGGCTGAAGGAACTATCGGGTACACAGTGACCACACGAAAGGAAGGAAGGGAACATGTTCGACAGATTGATAGGCCAACGGGGTGCGACCACCGTCGAATGGCTTGGGTTGGCGACCATCGCCGTCCTGGTGATTGCACTCCTCTTGCCACAGGTTCGGGGCACTGCCGGCGACATCTGGAGCAACGTCGCTGGCGAATTCGGGGGTTTCTTCGGCTAACTGTGCCATCCAGAAACGACGGATCGGTAACGCTTGAGGGTTTGGCGTCGATGCTTGTGTTCTTTGTTGTGCTCACGCTCATCGTGCAGATCGGGTTTCTCGTGGTTGCGAGGGGTGCTGCCTCCGCTGCTGTGGAAGGCGCGGTTCGGCGCGCTGCTACGAGCGGAGATCTCGCCGTCGTCCAGCAGCGACTTGGTCGTGATCTGCGTGCCACCGTCCCGGGGACGATTGATGCCGAGATCTCCGTGACATCGGACGGTCGCCTGGCTACGGGGACCGTCTCGTTCGATTGGGCACCTCCAGGACCTGACCTCATTCCGATTCGGATCTCCGTTACCCGGGCTGCTCCGGTTGTCGTGCCACCGTGACCGAACTGTCTGTCGGGGAGAGGGGCACCACTCTCGGGGAGAGGGGCACCACTCTCGGGGAGAGGGGCACCACCCTGATCGAGACGCTTGTGCTCAGCTTTGCCGTCCTGTTGGTAACGATCCCGTTTCTGCTCGTCGCCGTGCGGATGGCAGAGGCGACGGATGTCGTTACCGATGAGGCTCGGACGGTCGCTGTTTGGTACGCCCGTCACGGAGAGATGCCTGTGGGAGATCGTCAATCACAGATCCACGTCGACCTTGACGGCGAGACCGTGCGAGTCTCGTCGTCCCTCGACGTGGAGCTGATCGCTGTTGGTGGCTCGAAAGTGCAGACGACCGTGTCGGCAGAATTTGAGATGCCGATCAGTCCCTATCGCAGTAGTCGCTGATGATGGGTGGCACGCTGACCGAACGCTCTGAGGGTGGCTCGATGCTTCCCATGTTTGGCGCGCTGCTCTTCACGTCCTTCGTCATGGTTGCCCTGGTCGTGGAACTCACCCTGCTCGGATTCGCATACCGCTCCGCGGCCGCCGCCGCAGATGCCGCGGCTGAGGCTGGGGCCGCGATGCTTGCTGAGGATCGAGCGTACGCCGATGCGGTGGCGGTCGATGCCTTGCGTGCAAGGAACGAATCGATGGCTGTCGGGACGGCGCTCGCCCGTAGCAGTGCTGTCGTCTATGTCGAAGCGACGCTACTCCAGGTGTGTGTCACGGTACGCGATCGGTATCTCCCAGCCACGCTCGGCTTCCTCGGAGCGTCCGGCATCGACATTGCGGTCGATACCTGTGCAGAACCGCGAGTCGGCTAATCGAAGGATTTGTTGAGCTCACTGCGGCTGCTGCCTCTAGGGTTGTCGTGTGACTGACATCTTGACACCGCTCATTGAGGCATCGGATCTTGCGGGCCTCTCGCGCCGCATCGACGCGGTGTGTGAGCGCCGCGGGTGGGATGAGCTCGTCGATCTCAGGGACAGGTGTGAGGAGGCTGTCGAGCGCGGCAAGCAGGTGTGGGCCATTGCTCAGTTCGCCGAGTATCGGCTTGCACTCGAAGCGCCGGTGGCAGTCTCGTTTGGGGCAGGGATCTTTGCCGACGGTCGAGGACGGTTCGCTCTCGGGCCGCTTTGGGAGGTCGCAGCCTCGACACACCCGTGGGAGGAATTCGCCTCCCACGACCTGGCACCGACGGTGAAGGCAATGATCGCTCACGAGCGATCCATCCGTGGCGACACGGTCGACAGCCATGGGATCGACACCCATGTCCTTTCTGTCCCGTTGAAGCTCCAGGCGTGGGAGCCGGAGTATCCGGTCGCCGTCTACCAGTCGGACCGCGCCGTCTTTCCAGACGACATCTTCGACATCGATATGGATTGGACGGACCTCCCCGAGTCTGACGATCCCCAGGACGAGGACAGCGTATGCCATGCAATGATGGAGCTCGTAAAACCTTGGTGGGAGGACTCGCTCGGAAAGTCAGAAGCGATCACCGTCGATGGGACGATCGAGACAGGAATCCGGGCTCTGGGACCGAGGCGCGCCCGGATCGCTGATGTCGATCCGTCAACCGCGATGGAGGCGATGGTGTGGGCTGGTGCGAGCGGTGGGGGTCACGGACGCCGACGAGGAACACCGACAGGGCGCGCCGGTGCGTGGTGGGTGCTTCTCGAAGCGCTTGGATACGACGAACCGCCTGAGGATCTCTCGGTTCTTGGGGGCGAAGCTGACGAACTTCGTTGGGTCCTCTGGGATCCGGGCGACCGTATCGGGGGCTGGAACCTGCATCTCGGTATCGAGGATCCCGAAGACGAAATCGCCTGGATCCTCTCGGCCGTCGACGCGGTATAGGACCCACAGCTCTTGGCTTTCAGCGCGTCGGCTACCGCCGACGTTGGGTTGCTTTGCAACTCCTGCTCATCAGGGGTTTGACTTCTGACTTCTGCCTTCGTTCCCAAAGGCGGAGGGTGGGGGATTCAAACCCCGGACCAGTACGTAACCGGCCAGCCGAATACCAATCGACCGCATTCGGCCTCTCTGCCAACCCTCCGCAGTTTCACCGTATGAACCTGCTGTGACAGTTCTGCGTAACCGTTGACGTGTGTCTGCTGTCTGGGATACCATGGGGTCGGGATATGCGCTGATGGCCAAGATACGTACGTCGCACTGCGGCGGGTCAATATCGACCATGAGGCCATGTGGTAAGCGCCCAGCATTGAGAGAGCCTCGGAACAATCCGAGGCTCTCTGCTGTCTGCTGTCTGCTGTGCGATGTCCGACGTCAGTCCGCAGGCAGGTGGGGGCCGACTTCTTGGGCGAGCCGGTCGACGAGTTCGACCTGCGGTCCGTAATGGAGATCCGAGAAATGGGATCGAGCGACCCATTCCACCGGCACCCCCACGCGGTCGCGCAATGTACCGATCGTGTGGACGATCTCCTCCGGCGATCCACCGACAATACGGCTGCGAACCCGATCGGCAATGTCGTTCGTCAATGGCGGTGTTCGGGCAATCGGACCTCCACGAGTCACCGAATCCTCCATGTCGGTGTACTTCCAGATCTGGTGCCACACGTGCTCGAGGATCTCGTCGCGATGTCCCGGGTACATGACGCTGTAGTGGATCCAGCGAAAGCCAGACGGATCCCTATCGATACGCTCCATCTCTTCGGTTGCCGCAGCAACCTGGGCGATGAATCGCTCGGGAGAGGCGTTCGAGAAGAACCCGTCTGCGTATCGAGCGGCTCGCCTCACCGCAGCGTCGACTGATCCTCCCACGATGATCGGAATCGGACCTGACGGTGCTGGTCGAACCGCCAGTTCGGGATAGGTATATAGATTGCCGTCCCATGTGAACGGTTCGCCTGTCCACGCCTTGGGGAGGAATTGCAGGATCTCCGTCATGGCCTTTCCACGCTTGGTGATGTCCACGCCAAATGTCGCGTACTCAGTCTCCGACCAGCCAAGGCCAAGCCCAAGGAGGAGACGCCCCTGCGAGATCAGCTGGACGGTCGCAGCATCCTCAGCAAGTCGGATCGGATTGTGGAGCGGAGCGAGCACCAGGCCAGTTCCGATCTGTATACGGGAGGTGACTGCTGCCATGGCTGCGGAGGTCACGAGCAATGACGGCATGTAGCCGTCGTCGACGAAATGGTGCTCGGTGGTCCACGCCGACGTGTAGCCGCGACGTTCGAGGTGAACGGTGAGTTCGATCAGCTCGCGGTAGACGTCCTCCCACGACCGTGGGTCGTCAGGTGCACGCTGACCAGAAAGCAGACCAAATCCGAGGTTCATAAGCGCAATCTACCGAAATCCGATGACCGACGTCCGACGTCCGATGACCGATGACCGGAATCTGATGACCGATGTCCGACGTCTGGACTTCAGCCCGCCAGGGCTGTTCGGGCGAGATCGGGGTCGCTGACGGTGACCGCGATGTGGTAGCCCTGGGCATCGGTGTGGAGAAGGTACATCGAGTCAATGTTCACGCCTGCCTTTGCGAGGCCTTCGGCCATCGCAGCCAACCCGGATGTTCCTCGAGGGATGAAGGTGTCGAGGACATCGGTCTCGTCATATTGAACGCCAGCGAGTTGGAGAACACGGCGGACACGAGCGTCGTTGTCTGCGATGAATCGCACATGGGATTGGTCCATATCTGCGATTGTTGCGAAGGCCTCAATACCGACTTCTGCATCCGCCAGCATCCGGGCAAGTGTCGCTAGTTGGCCCGGGGTGTTTGCGAGACGAACAGAGAACTCGGTCATGGATCAACCATACGCCACCAACATCCAATGCGAAACCGAATCGAGCAGAGCGCGATAACCGTCCTTCGCGTGCATCCTCACAAGTAATCGAACGTGTGTTCGATTATGATGCATGGATGAGTCGATACGCCGAGCTGCACTGCCACACGAATTACTCGTTCCTCGATGGTGCTTCGTGGGCAGGCGAACTGGTGGCACGAGCTGCCGAACTCGGGTATGAGGCGCTCGGTATTACCGATCACGATGGGTTCCGCGGTGCCGTCCAGGTACACGCACACGCTTCAGCCATAGGTCTTCCCGTCGTCTATGGAACCGAAATTGGTATGCCTACACGCAATATCGCAGCATCCGAGAAATCAATCACCGCACTTCTCGAACCGGTTGACGAGATCGTTCCGATTACCGGTGTGAATGACCTCACTCGAAGGGGTCGCATCCGGCGTATGCACGGAACCAAGCCGACGGAACGCCCCGAGACCGACCACCTCGTGCTTCTTGCACCGGATCCACACGGATATGCCGCAATCAGCAGGCTGGTGACGCGAGGACAATTCCGCGGTCAAAAGGACGCACCGCTCTATTCATATCGTGACCTCACCGAGGCAGCACACGACGGTTCTCTGGTTGCACTCTCGGGCTGCTGGCAGGGCGCAATACCACGCGCTGCAGCTACAGGAGATCTGTTCGGTGCTATGGAGCAAGCCGCTCGTCTCAAGGACATCTTTGGAGACCGGTTCTTCATCGAGCTGACACACCATGGGCTCCCCATGGATGACGACCGCAACGGACTACTCGCGGAGGTCGGAGCGAGGTTGTCGATACCCACGGTTGCGACCAACAACGTTCACTACGCCTATTGCCACGATGCCGATCTTGGTGAGGTGCTCGCAGCCATTGGAGGTCGACGATCACTTGAGGTCTCTGACGGGTTTCGCCCCGCAACTGACCTGCGTCACTTGCGGACATCTGACGATATGGCTGCCAGGTTCAAGCGATACCCCGGTGCGGTCGAGCGCGCAGCAGACCTTGGTACATCCCTGGCGTTCGATCTCGATCTTCTTGCCCCCGAACTACCCGACTTCGCGATGCCTGGGTCATTCACCACCGAGGACGAATACCTCGCATCCCTCGTGTATGAGGGAGCACGGGACGTCTATCCGGGTTCAGAGGACGGAATCGACCCTCAAGCACGTCGAAGGCTCGAACATGAGCTCGGGGTGATCGAGTCCCTCGGGTTTGCCGGCTACTTCCTTGTTGCATGGGACATCGTCCAGTTCGCCCGCAACCGCAACATCTACTGTCAGATCAGGGGATCGGGTGCAGACTCGGCCGTGTGTCGCTGCCTCAAGGTGACCCGTGTCGATCCGATCAGGCTTGGCCTCCCCTTTGAGCGATTTCTTTCCCATGAGCGGGGTAGGCCACCCGACATTGATATTGATTTTGAAGCCGAACGACGCGAGGAGGTCATTCAGTACTGCTATCGACGTTACGGGCGCGAACGAGCAGCGATGGTTGCGAACGTGATTACGTACCGAGCCAAGTCAGTCCTCCAAGATGTTGGGAAGGCCTTTGGGCTGACACAAGCGCAGGTCAACGGACTCACAAAATACCTCGACACACGGAGCCCGAAGGCGCTGAGGGAGGCTGTGGATCTCCCGGAGGGTCTCACGGCAGATCACATATATGACGTATGTCATCGTCTCGATGGCTTTCCACGTCATCTCGGTATTCACTCGGGTGGCATGGTCATCACTCGGCGACCCTTGTGGGAGACAACTCCACTCGAATGGGGGAGGATGGCTGATCGTTCGGTACTCCAGTGGGACAAGAACGACACGGCAATGATGGGGCTTGTCAAGTTTGATCTGTTGGCCCTTGGCGCTCTTAACGCCCTGCACCTGTCGGTCGACCTCATCGCAGACACCCATGGAATTGACGTCGACCTTGCGCTGATCCCACAGGAACCCGTTGTCTATGACATGCTCACGAGGGCAGACACTGTTGGGATCTTCCAGGTTGAGTCGCGTGCGCAGATGGCGACACTCCCCAAGATGAAACCTCGCACGTTCTATGACCTTGCTGTTGAAGTCGCTCTCATCAGACCTGGGCCGATTCAGGGCCAGTCGGTGCATCCATACCTGCGTAGACGCAATGGCGAGGAACCGGTCACCTATCTCCATCCGTCCGCTGAGCCGATTCTTGCAAAGACACTTGGCGTCCCGATCTTTCAGGAGCAACTCATGGAACTTGCACGGGTCTGCGCCGGGTTCTCACCCGGTCAGTCGGATCGACTCCGTCAGGCGATGACCCACAAACGGTCTGACGAGGAGATGGCAAAGTTGCGTGATGAGGTGTACTCAGGGATGCGCGCCAATGGGATTATCGGAAAGCCTGCTGATGATTTGTGGGAGAAGCTTCAGGGCTTCGCTTCGTTCGGATTCCCCGAGTCGCACTCCGTGTCGTTTGCCTACATCGTGTACGCAGCATCATGGCTCAAGTACCACTGGCCAGCAGAGTTCTTTGCGGGGCTCCTGAACGCACAACCGATGGGGTTCTACTCACCCAACTCGCTTGTTGCCGATGCTGTGCACCACGGTGTGAAAGTTCTCACACCCGATATCAACCATTCGATCCATGACTGCACGATTGAGCCTCACGACGACCATGGATCTGACATCGCGACCTATCTCGCAGGTGGATGGCGACGGGGGATGGGTGCTGTCGATGATCCAATCCGCACCCCGGTCGCACTCAGACTTGGACTGCGATATGTACGTGATCTCGGCGAGTCGGATATCACCCGCATCGAAGCGGCCCGATTCACCGGTGGTTCGTTCGTTTCGCCCGAAGACTTTGCGCAAAGGACCGGTCTGTCTGTCACAAGCCATGAGGCATTGAGTGCTTCGGGCGCTTTCGGTTCGCTTGGGGTCGGCAAGCGAGACGGCATGTGGCTTGCAGGTGCGCTAGCGGACCTTGGGCCGGATCGGTTGGCGCTCGGAAATGGGTCGGCGATCCCCGATCTTCCCCGTATGGAGGCACTCGAGACCCTTGAGGCAGATCTGTGGTCAACAGGGATTTCGCTGACGCACCCGGTTTCGCTCATCAGGGATCAACTTGACGCTAGGGGTGTCATGGCGATTGCTGACGGACTCAGGCTGAGGAAGCACAACTCCACCATCATGGTGGCTGGGATCGTGACGCACCGCCAGCGTCCAGAAACAGCCCACGGCGTCCGGTTCTTCAACCTTGAGGATGAGACAGGAATAATGAACGTCATACTCATGCCGCCCGTGTGGGAGGCGAATTACGAGGTTGCCCGCAAGGCTGTCGGTGTGGTCATCACCGGGACCCTCGAGTATCGCGACGGGGTCACGAACCTCGTGGCGCGGCGTCTCATGCCGTGGCCGGCACCCGAGGTTGCTTCGAGAGATTTTCGGTAGGCACCACAGCTCAAGGAATCGCTTTACTCAAACGGGTTTGGATCCGACATATCTCTTGGAGAGCGATAGGAGGCACATGAGTCAGGCGTTTGCAGGAACGCTTCTGCTCCCGGGCGAGGAAGGCCCGGGGCTCGGCGCTGTCCTCGAAACCGTCGAGAGGGATGTCAAGCTCGTTGCGGGGGAGTTGGAACTCGGATCGTGGGCCCAGGATGATTGCACGGTCACTTCGGCCGGACAGGGAGCCTTCGAGATGGTGCTTGGGGGCGAAGTGGTTATGTTTACCCCCGATACGCCAAGACAATTCGCTGAGGCTATGGCGGCATCCGTCGATCCCAATGGCGCCTCGATTCCGCTTGCCGCTCGTCTCGAATCGCAGACCGAGGGCAAGAAGAAGCAGAAGAGGGAGCCGGCTGAGCCGACAAGGATTGAACCGCTGAAGTCTGTCGGTAAGACCGAGGTGCTTGGGGGCATGCTCACCTTCACGATCGTCGCCGTTTCGTGTCTCTTGATGGCTGCCCTGTTGATGCTGAGCACCTCCCTCTAGAGGTCTGGCAGCCGACAGTCGGCATCAGATAATGCAGTACGCTTCTGTCATGTCATCGAAGTACTCAGAATCAGATCTCCGCAATCGACTGTCCTCCGAGCAATTTGCTGTGACGCAGGAGGCAGCGACTGAGCGTCCCTTCACTGGGGAACTCCTCAACAACAAAGCCGGAGGTGTATACCGCTGCGTCGTGTGCAGCGAACCGCTGTTCTCATCCGACACCAAGTTCGACTCTGGATCCGGTTGGCCGAGTTTCACAGACCCAGCATCACCGGATGCTGTTGACGAACATGTCGACCGTTCACTCGGGATGGCTCGTACCGAATCCACTTGCAGCAACTGCGGCGCGCATCTCGGTCACGTGTTCCCTGACGGCCCTGGCGACAGCGGATTGCGCTACTGCATCAACTCTGCGTCTCTTGCCTTTGAAGCTGCGGACGACACCGAATAGCGTTCGGATCCGCCGCTGAAATCACTGGTCGCTCAACGCTCCAGTAACGATCGTGACCGCCTTGTGTGCATCCGCCGCGTCAGCCTCCATGGAGAAGACCGCACGGATCTCTCGCGGTCCGTTGACCAACATCGCAAGGCCATCGTCAAGACACGTGTCGACGATGCGACCGGGGTTCTCGACGCCGAAGTTCACGATGTTCGTCTGAACAGCGTCAAGGTTGACCGTCACACCCCCGATTTCGGCAACTCCTTCTGCGAACGTGCGTGCGTTGACCTGATCCTCGACAAGACGTTCACGGTTGTTGTTGAGTGCGTAGAGCGCAGCGGCAGCGATGATGCCCGCCTGACGGAACCCACCCCCGAACATCTGTTTGAAGCGCCGTGCCTCAGAAATGGTTTCGGCCGGACCACAAAGAGCTGATCCAACGGGAGCCCCAAGACCCTTCGAGAAGCACACACTCACGGTGTCGAACAGGGCTGCATACTCCTCTGGTCCCACGCCGGAGGCCGCGGCCGCATTCCATATTCGTGCTCCATCGAGGTGACAAGCCATCCCGAGTTCAACTGCTGTTTCTGTGACGCTGCGGATCTGATCGATGGGCCAGATCGTTCCGCCTGCAAGGTTGTGCGTGTTCTCGAGACAGATGAGTGTGTGCGGGTCATACAGGTGTGACGGCATCGCTGGATGGGGGACCGGGACCACTTCAACGAGCTGGTCGGCGGTGAACGTGCCGAGGGTGCCTTGGATTCGGTTCAGTGTGACACCCGAGTGATGGGCCGCACCGCCGAGTTCATGGTTTCCGATATGCCCGAGTGCTTCGATCACGACCGAATCACCAGGCTGGGTGTGAACGCGAATCGCGACCTGGTTGCTCATCGTGCCCGTCGGTACGTACATGGCTGCTTCTGTTCCCAAGACAGATGCGACGTACTCTTCGAGTGCGTTCACGGTGGGGTCATCGTGGTAGACATCGTCCCCGACGATTGCATTTGCCATGGCCTGACGCATGCCGTCGGATGGTTTTGTGATGGTGTCGCTCCGCAGATCAATCATCAATGCCTCGCTGTTGTGGGCGATTGCAGGATATGCACTGGCGGGATGCCTGCTTTCCGCTATCCGGTGTGCAAGAAGGTCCGTACTTGGAGGAGGGATACGAGTGCTCCGCGTGATTGGGGGACGACATCCCACGATTCCGCGTGAACCTCGATATCGGCGATCGTGGCTGTACGCATCTCTGCTCGGGAGCCAGTCAGATGGGCAACCACCATGCCCCAGGTTGGCTGGTGTCCAACAAGCATGATGCGATGAGCCGAACCGCCGTGATGGGCGGCAACAGCGAGAGTCTCGGACACGCTCGCCCCATAGAGATCGTCTTCGAGCACGAGGCGGCTGTCCCAGCCACCACTGATCCTGGCGAGTTCTGCCGTCGATCGGGCGCGGAGTGCCGTTGACGACACGACCAGTTCGGGGACGAGTCCGAGTTCACGGACGACAACCCCCATCCGCTCGGCTGAACGCTTGCCACGATCGTTCAATGGTCGCGAATGGTCATCAGACGACTCCGCGTCCCAATCCGACTTGGCGTGGCGCATGAACATGAGATTGAGCATCCCAAGATCGTACCAAGAAGAGCTCTCAGCTTTCAGCTCTCAGCTTTCCGTTGTCGGTCAACGACGAAATCGATGCAGCGGGTCAACGCCGTGACGTCGTCGGGGTCGATATTGGGGAAGGTCGCAATTCGGAGTTGATTGCGACCGAGCTTGCGATATGACTCGGTGTCTACGATGCCATTGAACCTGAGGGCGTCGGACACGGCATCGGCATCGATGCTGGAGTCAACTTCGATCGTGACCACCGTGGTCGAGCGCAACGCCGGATTTGACACAAATGGCGCCATCGCATCGTTGTCTTCAGCCCAGCGATACAGCCGATTCGATGAGTCGGTGCATCGCTGCGACGCCCACGAGAGCCCACCACGTTCCAGCGCTGCGCTGAGTTGCCGATCGAGGAGATACAGCGTGGCGAGTGCAGGCGTGTTGTATGTCTGGTTCTTCAGTGAATTGTCGACCGCCGTGGCAAGGGAGAGAAAGGGGGGAATCCAGCGCTGTGACCGTGCAAGCCTTGCGATACGATCGATCGCTGCGGGTGACATCAGTGCGAGCCACAGTCCACCTTCGGAACCAAGCGCCTTCTGGGGTGAGAAGTAGTACGCATCGACGCTTGGGACATCGAATGGGATGGCACCGGCACCCGACGTACCGTCGATGACCACGAGTGCATCGGAGAGACGTTCGAATGGTGCCGTGACGCCGGTACTGGTCTCGTTGTGGATGAACGAAGCGACGTCCACCCCGTCGACTGCGATGGGTGACGGCGCGTCCCCGGGAGGGGCCTCAAGGATGATCGGTTCGCCGAGGTGGGGTGCGCTTTGCACCGACGCTGCAAACTTGTGGGAGAACTCACCGCAGACAAAATGCACAGAGCGTTCCTCGATGAGACCGAACACTGCTGCATCCCAGAACGCTGTTGCACCTCCGACGCCAAGTACAACCTCATACCCGTCTGGAAGGTCGTAGAACGCGGCAAGTCCGCTCCTGATGCTGCCAACCACCGACTTCACGGTGTCGCGACGGTGACTCGTTCCCAGGAACGCCTGTCCGGTTCCAGCGAGATCGTCGACAAAGGTCTTCTGAACCTTTGATGGCCCCGACCCGAACCGCCCGTCGTCGGGCAGCAGATCGGGTGGGATGGTGATGGGGGACTTCACTGACATGCCTATCGTTCCGCTCGCAGACCACAACGACCGATTGGCAGGAGCGTAGCGGCAGTGAAACAAGGCAAATCGTCGGCGGCTGAATCCGTGTCACAGCGAGCGAGGGCTGTGCAACCATCGGCCACCATGGCGATCACCAATCGGGCGAACGAGCTGAAGGCTCAAGGAGAGCCGGTCATCGGATTCGGAGCAGGCGAGCCGGACTTCCCTACACCACGTCCGATCGTGGAAGCCGCGATTCGTGCTGCCTCGAACCCAGCCTCGCATCACTATTCGCCTGCTGCCGGACAGCCTGAGCTTCGCGAGGCAGTTGCCGCAAAGACACGGAGAGATTCAGGATTTGATGCGGCAGCGTCGCAGGTGATCATCACAAACGGCGGCAAGCAGGGTGTCTATCTCACGTGTCAGGCCCTTCTCGATCCTGGCGACGAGGTGCTCCTTCCGTCACCGTATTGGGTCACGTACCCCGAAGCCGTCGCCTTGGCCGGGGGTGTGCCGGTCATGGTTCCGACTGAGGAGTCAACGAATTTCACGGTCACGGTGGATCAGCTCGAGGCAGCGACTACGGCGCGCACAAAGATGCTGATCTTTGTGAGTCCGTCGAATCCGACAGGCTCGGTCTACACACGCGACCAGGTGATAGCGGTTGGCAAGTGGGCTGCTGAGCGGGGAATCTGGGTGATGACTGATGAGATCTATGAGCATCTCATCTATGGCGACTCCGTGTTCACCTCGATGCCTGTTGAGGTTCCCGAGATCGCCGATCGATGTGTGATCGTCAACGGTGTTGCCAAGACATATGCCATGACAGGGTGGCGTGTCGGATGGATGATCGCCCCACAAGAAGTTGCCTCGGCCGCTGGACGAATCCAGTCCCACCTTTCATCAAACGTCAACAACGTGGCCCAGGCAGCGGCACTCGAAGCGGTCACCGGATCCTTGGAAGCAGCAGAGACGATGCGGGTCGCGTTCGATCGAAGGCGCAAGACCATGATCGAGATGCTCAGGACGATCGACGGTGTGACGTGCCAGGAGCCGGGTGGGGCGTTCTACACCTTCCCGAATGTGACGGGCCTGCTCGGTAGGAGCATTGGGGGGCAGGTCGCTTCGACGTCGCTTGAACTCGCCTCGATCGTGCTCGACCAAGCAAAGGTTGCCTTCGTGCCTGGTGAGGCATTTGGTGTATCTGGATATGCTCGGTTCTCATTTGCTCTCTCCGACGACGACCTTGTCGAGGGACTCGGACGGATTCAGGCGTTGGTCAGCTGAGTCCGCCGAGCAACGTGTTGAGATGTGAGATCGCGTCGAGGTAGCCGGCCGTTCCATGGCCGACGATCACCGCTTCGGCGTGCTCGGACAACACCGAATGGTGCCTCCACTCCTCACGTTCGTAGATATTGGAAATGTGGACCTCGACATACGGAATGCCGACCGCGACCAGGGCATCGGCGAGGGCGAGGCTGTAGTGAGTCAACGCACCTGCGTTGAGCACGATGCCATCGGTCGTTTCATGAGCCGCGTGGATCGCATCGATGATTGCGCCTTCGTGGTTGGATTGGAACGAGTTCACCTCAATCCCCAGCAGGCTCCCACGCTCGAGCCACTGTGCTTCGAGATCGGCGAGGGTCTCGCTCCCATAAATGGTGGGTTCCCTTGTACCGAGGAGATTCAGGTTGGGTCCGTTGACAACAAGGATGTTCATCATTGCGAGTCTTGATCGAATTCGTCGGGAGCGCAAGTAGCAGCATCGCGGGAAGTCACCGACGACAGCAGCGGGTCGTGGTCAGGTCGGAACCGGAGCGCTTCTTCACACACGCTGTCGGACAGAGCTATCTCCGCGGCGGGTCTTCCTTGCGCCACCCTGGCCACAAGGGTGTCGGCGAAGTCCTTGACGACGATTGGGATGGCATCAGCTATCGAACCGGTTACGGACGGGTCGAGGGGGAGGTCGAGCAGGCGATAGATCGGTATGAGTACGTCGTTGATCGCCTCACTGTTCGCGACGACAACAACTCCGCCGACGTGAGCAGCATTGCGAATGAGACGTTGCCCGACACCCATTACCTTGCGTCCTGCAATATGCACGCTGTATGAGCCAGGGCAGTATTCGCCTGGGATCTCCCCAACGACACCGTGCACTCCGAATGTTGCGAGCGTATCGGTGACCATCGTCGACATCTGACGAAACCCCTCGTGGATCTCGGTCGTGGGATCATCGACGGTTCGGGTCCAGCCGAAGCGGAGGGTCGTTTCGTGGAATACGGCGGCCCGTCCCCCTGCGATCCGAACAGTTGGTTGGAATCCGTGATCGACAGCGACGCGGACGGCTTCGGCGAACGATGGCGAAGTTGTGTCGTGCTTGCCGAATGCAACGATCCTTGATGTCGATCCGATCTCGAATGTCTCACCCATATCTCCGCGACTGACGGCCTGAAGAATCGCTCGAGAAGTAGCCGTGTCGAGGGGACCGTCGCCCGTTGAGGCGTTCGAAAGTACGGCAAGCGTTTCGTGGGTCATCGGTCGCCAGAGTAGATCGCAGTGGTAGAGGTGATGTCGGTTGGATGGATTCCATGCCATCCTTCACGTGTGAAACGCCTTGCAACTCTCCTTTTTCTTGTCGTCTTCACCGCGGCGTGCGGTGAAGCCGGAGTTCTCGACGGCGCAGGCGAGCGAACACGTGCGTTTGTTCAGGGGGAGACAACGACCACCGTGGCGCTCCCATCCATCGATGCTGGCCTTTCGGGCGAAGCAGCCGTTGGTGCCGTCGATGTCGTGTGGTACAACGATCAGAAGGATCCACAGCATCGTGGGGAATCAGCTCAGGTGATCGCTGATGTTTGGAATACGCGCGTCGGGAACAGCCGATTCGTGCAGGCCTCCCGAGGTGAGATCGCCGATGCACTCCCGGATCTGAAGTTCCCCTCGCTGGTGCCAGAGCAGGTGCGGTGGGTGACAAGCCAACTCGTCTATGACGAAGTGACCGAAACGCTTGACCCCAATACATCCGCAGCGTTCGGACTTTGGACCACCGAGCCATACCAGTCCGACACGGGACGGATCGGTGTGCTGCGAGTTGGTGTCGCCACGATCGGCACGTTTTCCGAACAAGGTGCGATCTCACCGATCGCTGTTCCAGACGGGTTCAGCGTTGGGTGGACCGACGCCCTGATGCGGTATGAACTGTTTTGTCGAACGGAGATCTCCGAACAGCTGTGCATCGAGATTGCCGAGTCCGCCATGCCTCTGTCCGAATTGCTGGTGCGCTGATGCACAGAGGATGGGGCGCGTATCTCCAGCACGACGAGGAACAGCCCAAGCCGGAGGTTGACAGGGTTCTGCTCAAGCGTGTGCTGGGATATGCGACTGGTTATCGACTTGAGCTCATCGTGGTGGTCATCACCATTGTCGTGATCTCAGGGCTTTCACTGCTCCCCCCACTCCTCATGCGTGGGTTGATCGACACGGCGATTCCAGACGAGAACCTGAAACTCGTGACGTGGCTCGGTCTCGCCATGATCGCCATCCCGCTCATCAACGGCGCTGTTGGTGTTGCCCAGCGCTGGGCGAGCGCCTCGATGGGTGAGGGGATCATCTTCGACCTTCGCCGGGAACTCTTCGCCCATCTGCAAGGCATGTCGCTTGGGTTCTTCACGAATACCAAGACGGGCGAGTTGATGTCGCGGTTGAACTCCGATGTCGTGGGAGCGCAGCAGGCCGTGACGAGTACGTTTGTCACACTTGCAGCGAATGTCTTCACGGTCGTGGCCACGCTCATCGTCATGCTCAATCTTGAGTGGCGACTCACGCTGCTGTCGCTCCTCATCCTTCCTCTGTTCATCGTTGCGTCTCGCAAGGTCGGCGGGCGTTTGCGCGATATCCGCCGCGAACAGATGGAGTCGAACGCAAACATGAACTCGGTGATGCAGGAGACGCTATCTGTCTCAGGCGCCTTGTTGGTGAAGCTGTTCGGTCGTGCCGCCCATGAAGACGGACGATTCACCGAGTATGCCGGTGAGGTACGGGACTTCGGCATCAGGCAGGCGACGATCGGTCGGTGGTTCTTCATGGCTCTCGGCGTCGTGTCTGCGATTGGAACAGCGCTCGTGTTCTGGCTTGGTGCGTACCTCGTCATCAACGGGGGATTGACCGTTGGGACAATCGTCGCACTCAGCGCATACCTCGGTTCGCTCTATGGCCCGCTGTCAGCTCTCTCGACGGCACGCGTCGAATTCACCACCTCGCTCGTGTCGTTCGAGCGCGTGTTCGAGGTGCTTGATATGCCGGTTGATGTTGCTGAGGCCGATGAACCCGTCGAGCTGACCGCCGTGGAGGGATCAGTCGAATTCGACGGTGTGTGGTTCAGCTACGACGCGACAGTGGGCTCCGGTCTTGAGTCGGTGCGCAGGTACGGATGGCGCGAAACGGGCCAGGTCGACGAGGTACAGAAGCGTTCCCCTGCCGGGTGGGCACTTGAGGATGTGTCATTTCGTGCGCAGCAAGGAGAGACGATTGCACTCGTGGGACCGTCAGGTGCCGGGAAGACGACGCTGACCTATCTCGTTCCGAGGCTGTACGACGCCACGAAGGGACGCGTGCTTATCGATGGCATCGATGTTCGTGACCTGTCGTTCGACTCGATCGCTCGCGCTGTCGGTGTCGTGACGCAGGAGACATACCTGTTCCATGACACGATCGAAATGAACCTTCGCTACGCCAAGCCGGCTGCGACGATGGACGAGCTGAGATCCGCGGCAGAGGCTGCGAACATTCTTGAGTTCATTGATTCACTCGCAGACGGGATGCAAACCCGAGTCGGCGAGCGTGGGTATCGGCTGTCGGGAGGTGAGAAACAGCGGGTAGCGATTGCACGAGTGATCCTCAAGGATCCCTCAGTGCTCATTCTCGACGAGGCCACATCGCATCTTGACGCGGTCTCTGAGGCATTGGTTCAGGACGCACTCGAGCGAATCATGAGGAGACGCACTTCACTCGTCATTGCGCACAGGCTTTCCACGGTTGTGAGTGCAGACAGGATTCTCGTGATCGAAGCGGGCAGAATGGTCGAGTCAGGTACCCATGATGAACTCCTCGCTGTGGGAGGTCTCTACACCCATCTTTTCCAGACGCAATTCCGCGACGCCGCACCGGAGCTCACATGAGACTTGCTGTGATTGCGATCACCGCAATGATCTGCCTCGCATCCTGCGCGAGCGATACCGCGTTGCCGATCGACGAATACGCCGAGCAAGTATCGGCCGCCGCTGCTGTATATGTCGCTGAATCACAATCAAACTCCCTCAAGTACCAAGGAGATGTCGAACGGAAGGTCGCTGAACTGGCGGCAGCCGGCGCCCCGACCGCGATCGAAGAGGCGGCTGTGTTCGTGCGTGAGGAAACGGTGAGATACCTCACACAACTCGACGGCACGATTGGTCGGTTTCGCGATGCGCTTTCTGAACTTGAGCCTCCGAGCGATCTGGTCGTGCCACACGATGGATATGTCGATGTCGTCGGCACTGTCCACGACACCTTGCCTGCACTGCGCTCGGCGGTCAATGGGACCACCTCGATCGACGGCGTCGGAGCGGTACTCGCTGGCTCTGCGTTCGCCGACGGTCAAGCTGTCTGGGTGGCTGCGTGCTCAACGCTCGAACAGAGCATTCGAGATCTTGGGTACGGCGCTGATCTCAAGTGCGTGAGGAGTGAAGTGGCACCATGAACGGACGACAGTGAACGGACGACAATGACCGGAAGACATACGATGTGGGATGGTTCGCGCCATGTCGAAGTCGATGTTCCCGTGAGTGGACCTGACAATGTCATGATTCCGGTGATCCGCGCCGTCGTGACAGATCGCTCGGGAGACCACATCTTGCTCCAGCGGCGCGACTCACCCATCGAGTCGGTGCGTGGTCTTTTCGAAATCCCAGGTGGACGGTGGATTGCCGCCGAGTCACCTGCTGCTGCGGTGACCCGCGAGGTATTTGAGGAAACCGGTGTTGCTCTCGTCCACGTGGAGGGCATTATCGATGACCGCATCGACGACCGGCGCTCAGTATCAACGGTCCGACCACTCGTCGTCATTGCAGGCATTGAGGGTGCGTTTCCCGCCACGCACACGGTCCTTGTGGCTGTCGGAGAGGGAACACCGAGACCCGAGCCGGGTGCCACGACAGATGTCAGATGGTGGCTGATTGCCGATGTGAGGCACGAGCTTGTGACCAATCGTGGTGGGTTTGTTCCCTCCTCATGGGCAGCGCTTGTGGCCTACGTAACGATGCTCGACTCGACGACCTGAGCGAGATCCTCAACCTTTTCGACGTCGTCAGGATCCTTGCGAGCCTCCGGAACGACAAGGACTGCCTTTCCTGACTCAAGCATCACTCGGCTCGATACCGATTCCCACGCGTCACGGTCAAAGATCTGCTTCGTCGCCCCCAAGATGACAACGTCCGCATTGAGTTCCGATGCTGCCATGGATATCGCTGCAGCGGCATCCTCGCCTTCAAGGACGAGAAGCTCACACGGGATTCGTGCCCTCTCAAGGGCAAGCCTGAGCGGTTCGGTCAGCCGGTGAGCTCGCTCCTCGAGATATTGGGCGATCACGGTGTCGTTCGGTGTTGTGACATTCGATTCCCGGAGCGGGTGCCAGTCACCTTGGTTGATCTCCTCGAGAAAGGAGCGTGGCACTTCAACGACGGTTGCGACGGTTACTGAACCTGTGCCGCCGATGAGATGACGGGCGAACTCGACAACGGGAGTCGGGCTGAGGGCACCTGCTGTGGCAACGAGGACATGCATCGACCCAAGCTTAGGTTCGATTTCGACATCGTGTGTCAGGTGCCAGCGCTCTCGGCATTGCTTGCGGCTTGCCGGAGCCGGGCAAGCTGTGTCGTGATCGAGGCTATCTCGTCGGCATATTCGTCTCCGATGGCTTTGTTGATGGTGTGGCTGTATGCACTCGGGTCTTGGATGTAGGGTCCCGATCGACGTTCGGCCCAACTCTCGCCAATCTTCAAGGACTCGATCTCCGCAAGTCTGTCTTCGAGTGCGGAGATCTGGGTTGCGATCGCCTCGGGATGCCGGTGGCTGTCGAATGCCAGTCGCGCCTGGACTCGCAGTTCGTCGCGCTGTTCAATGAGGCCCGGAACGCGTTGATCATCAGGGCCAAGGCTACTGATCTTGTGGCTCAGCGCTCGGGCTTCAGCGAGTAGCTTGTCGATGGGGTCTGGCACGAGTGTCCAATGATTGGCGATCAGAGGCAACAGTAAACGCTTTGTAGCAAGGACACGAATCCCGAGCGTGGATCATGAAGGAACCTTCAACCCCAGGTAGAGGGTGGTCAAAACCCTTGGTGTCAAAGGGCCGTTGGCAGATATCTCGACCATCTGTTGAGGACTCAGCGAATGACAAAATCGACTTATGCATGGTTCTGTGGGTAAGACGAGATCGGATTACGGATTTCGGTTCGATTGCCGATTACGGATGCGTGGAGTCCTCCGCAGGTGGGTTCCCGATTGCGGAGAGCTGAGACGTCAGTACGCCCTGGCGAGCTGCAGTGCCTTTTCGGCATGTTCGCCGACCGCTTGGAGTCCGGTGTCTTCGGCGGCCTGTCGCTGAACGACTACTCGGCACCAGTCACCCGCCATGCCCTTGATGACCTGGTCGGTGTCCTCTGGTCCGAAGCGCCAAGCCGCATACAGGGGTCCCATCACCTCTACCCGGATTCCCGACTCGGGGAATTCCTCTCCGGCCTGTTCGAAAGCAAAGGGAAGCGTTCGCTGTCCGAGGGAAGCGATATGTCGAAGGCGGGCGGTGTCGGCAAGCGGATCAGGATCCTCGTCCTCTTCGGGTGGTTCCGGAAGGGGTTCGATTCGTCCAAGAATCGCCATCTTCACATCGAGACCGTGGGCCCACGTTTCCATCAGACGGGTTGATGCGAACGAACGCGCACTCATTTCGCCGTGCAGCCATGCAACACGATCGGTTGCCACCATCCGTGAAAGCGCCTCGACAACATCGGCTCTCCCGAAGCGCCACCACTCGATGATCTCTTGATGTCTGCGTCCGCGGCCCTGCTCGACGCCTCGCTGGGTCCACTCGTCGATGTCCGTGATCTTTTCGGCCTTGATTCGCGCAGCACCTTGATCGAGCACCTCCGCGGCAAATGCTTCGGTGAACGCGAGGTGACTGACCGTGTCCTGAATGCTCCATCCAGCGGCGGCGGTCTCAAGGGGCCACTGGCGAACTCGCAGTGTCTGGAGGAATTGGTCCAGTTGTTGCTGTTCGGCAACCAAGTCAGAGAGAATCTCGCGCATCGGCAGATTCTACCGTACGTGGAGCGCTTGCCGGACTCAGGACGTGTCGGATCCTGCAGCATTCAGGTCGTCGATGAGGGCACGAAGGCGACCAAAACTTCGGCGGTCGTAATCGAACGAGATACGTGGGAGATTGACAACATCGTCCGTATCGATCTCCGCCTGGCTCGTTGGCACCTTGGTGATCGCGCCGCTCGGGATGATGTCAGCGTATTCAGACGACAACGTCGCGACCAGGTCATCAGGGATCTCAGAATTGAGTCGCAGAACCAACTTTCCATTCACATACCGCTGTGAGTGGTAGACCCGGAAAAAGCTGACTATTTCGTCGATAGCTTCGTCCAGGTTGGCGGCCACCTTGTAGAGGTTTGCATCATGGGGGGAGATCATTCCCTGTTGTTCGAGTACGTGACACATCGATACCCATGCGTCCCAGTAGCCGGTTCCGTCAGCGTCGAGCATCACGATCGGATGCATGTCGGACTTCCCCGTTTGGATCAACGTGAGAAGTTCGAACGTTTCGTCCATGGTTCCGAATCCTCCGGGGAAGAGGGCGAAGGCGTTGGACTCCTTGACGAACTGTACTTTTCGGGTGAAGAAATACTTGAAGTTGATGACTTTCCCCGGCGAGAGATATTCGTTTGCCCCTGCCTCGAAGGGCAGCCTGATGTTGACCCCGAAACTTGCTTCGGAGCCAGCTCCCTTGTTGGCTGCCTCCATGATCCCCGGACCGGCTCCGGTGATCACCATCCAGTTGTGGTCCTGTGCCATTCGCCGTCCGAACTCCTCGGCGAGCTTGTAGTTCGCCTCCGAGGGATCGGTTCTTGCTGATCCATACACAGCGACCTTCGGGTAGTCGCGGTAGGGGTCGAATACCAGGAATGAGTATCGCAACTCCTTCAGGGCGGTATTCATGATCTTCACGTCGCCCCGGTCCGTGTTGTCCTTCACGAGTTTGAGCGCTGTATTGATGATCTCGTGGACAAGGTCTTGGTCCCTTGTTCCATTCGACCCGACCGGAACGACGCGACTGATGAGTTCGGCAATCTGGGCGTCGAGAGACAGGGGGGTTGGTTTGTCTGTCATGACACCAAGGTAGTTGCCTTGTGCGTCCGTTGTCACCACCGAGGCAACGCTGCAGCCTCGGTAGTACCGATATGTCGGGAGTTGTGGTCGTCCATTGGGGTGACTCGCTCGATGTGAGATGCGCCTTCGGTCGTTAGGCTGGAGACATGCCCTCATTCGACATCGTTTCCCAGGTAGACATACAGGAAGTCCGCAACGCCGTTGACCAGGCTTCCCGTGAAATCGTGAACCGCTACGACTTCAAAGGGACGTCCTCAACCGTGAAGCTCACCGACGACGGGATCGTGGTCGAGTCCGACTCAGATGGTCGCCTGGCGGCCGCCGTCGACGTCCTCAAGACCAAGCTGGTGAAACGAAACGTGAGTCTCAAGTCGATCGGTGGGGGAGAGCCAAAGGAGATCGCTGGTGGCCGATACCAGGCCGCGTTCGACCTCAACCAAGGAATCGCCCAGGACGCGGCCAAGGAACTCACCAAGTTCATCAAGGACGAGAAACTCAAGGTCCAGGTTGCGATCCAAGGCGATCAGTTGCGAATCTCGGGCAAGAAACGCGATGACCTCCAAGACGTGATTGCTGCAGTGAAAGGGCTCGACTTCCGACTCCCGCTCCAATACATCAACTTCCGCGACTGAGCAGCCCGCTTCTGACTTCTGACGTCTGATCTCTGAGGATCTGTCATACGCCGCTGGTACGTTGTTGGTATGGGAAGTTTGTTTGCACCGTTTTCAGTTTCAGAGCTTGGAAAGCGTCTGGTTGTTCTTGAGGCTGAGATTTCTGAGCGTCGTGCTGAGCAGGTGACGATCGTCAACGAGTTGGCCAAGATCAACGCTCATCGCAGTGACGCGTCACGCACTCTTGGCGAGTGGGTTCAGTCGCATCTTGATGTTTCAAAGACGACTGCAGCTGGTTTGGTGACAGCGGCTCGCAACGGTGTCAAGTGTCGTGGGATCCAACGCCGGTTGGGATATGGGGGTGCGACGTTTGATCGGGTTGTTGAGATGCACCGCTTTGTTGAGGCCGGTGCCACCGAAGCTGAAGCACTCGAAACCGGGGGACTCAATTTGGAGGATCTGCGCAAGATGCGGGTCCGTCGCCGACACATGACAGCAGGCGATGAACGCAAAGAACACGCTGATCGTCATTTCACGATCCAGCCGTCCCTTGACGAAGGCGCATGGACGATCCATGGACGGCTACCAGGATTGATGGGACGCATTGTCGACAAGGCCATTGCCCAAAAAGCTGACGAACTCCGACTTCTTGTGGGTGCAGAACAATCCTCACGAGGTCAACGCCAAGCCGATGCGTTGGTGGCATTGATGCAGGACTCCCTCAGTGGTGATACCACAGGGGTCGACAGCGCAATGTCTGGCCAAGTGACCGTGTTTGTCGATGCACGCACTGATACGGTCAACATGGCTGGTGGCTACACGGCCGAAATTCCCAGCGGCCCACGGGTCGGACCCGAAACCCTCGAAGCGCTGCTGTGTGGGGGCACGGTTCGTGTGATCGGTCTCGACACACGAGGCAAGCCAGTCGTGACCTCACGTTCCGCACGCGCCATCCCGAAAGCGATCCGTGACAGTGTCCTGTTCCGTGACAGTGGCTGCACCATCGACGGATGCCAAAGCAAATACCGCCTCGAACCCCACCACATCATCCCATGGTCCCACGATGGCAGCCATGAACCTGACAACCTCACCACACTGTGCTGGTACCACCACCACATCGCCATACACACCAACGGCTACCACATCGACCACGATTCACCACCACACCGACGACGACTGACGCGCAAGACGCAACACGAGCCATGATCCTCGTCAGCTGGTCCTCGGGTGGCGATGTCTATCCGCCGAAGGGGTCGCCGGCGGGGCCCTTCCTGACGACGGCTGACCACACGGTCTCATAGTGATCGCGGTCGTACTGATCGATGTGAGGGAGGATGAACTCCTGCCATGCCCAACGCATCGGATCCTCGCGGTCTGCATACATCCGCAACCCGGCTGGGTAGCGATCGAGGACGGTACGGAGCGACATTGGTGTCTCAACTCGCGTACGTGAGTCGCCGGCCGAGAACGATGTGTTGATTTCAACAGCAAGCTTCGTGAGTAGTTCCCGCACCTTGGGGGTCATGTCCGGATGGCGACGTTCGATCATCAGGACGAGATCATCCTCGCCAGGGAACAGTTTCTCCCAGATGATCCAGCGATCGGCGAAGGCCTTGTTGAGGGTCTGTGTGCCTGCGTAGTCGCGCAGGTCGGTTGGGTTGAGTGTGCCGAAGATGCGAACATCGTCACGCAGTCGCACCATCTCACCGGTCGGCAACTCCAGCGCTCTGTGACGGTCGAGGAGGCCATGGAGAGCGAAGAGGGTCTCAGCTCCGGCAGCGTTCAGCTCAGACAGGTTGACAAGCGCTGGTCCTCGCAACGCACGGGTCATGTCGCCATCCTGCCAGCGGCTCTCCGTCCCGCCCTTTCCGTCACCGTGGAGCTTCACAGAACCTATCAACGTGATGTCGCGAACCTCGCCCGTCAGGGGGATCCGGTAGTACGGAGTCTTGAGCATCGCAGCAAACTGCTCGAGGTCGTGGTCCTTTCCCGTTCCCATGTGACCTCGCAGTGCAAGGTGGAGTGGGCTGTCCGTGAAGTGCGAACGCCGAATCTGTTCGAGCCGCGCAAGCTGGTATTGCATGCCGAGGTCGATGTAGAACCCGTCCACGGTCGGAATGTGATCCATCCGCGACGCATAGTCATCGAGATCCTTTGAGACCTCGGTGATCGGCAGTTCAACATCGGCTCCAGCGCCGGTTGGGTCGGTGAATGTGACGGTCTTAGCCATTGATTGCTCCTGTTGCCATGTGATCCATAAGAACTCGTTCCCCCTCGTGCGCCCACCAGGAATCGACTCCCGATGCGGCAATTGACTTGTACAGCGTTGAACGCACACCTTCGACCATCGCTGCAGCGAGTTGCAGCGGTTGCTCAACGACTTGTGCTCGCGAATAAGCCGCTCGAACGGTGTCATCGCCGATACCGATTCCAAGGACGGTCGCACCGCCGCGTTCGACATCAGCAACGGTTTCAGCGAGGGCTTGAACGGAGCCTCTGGTCATGCCGTCTGCGAGCACCACCATGATTCGGTGCGACGCGTGTTGGCCGGCAAGTCGTTCTGCGGCGTGTGCCACGTTGAATTCGTCCACGTTTGCCGCTTTGTCGAACATGGACACTGGCGGGGCGGTTTTCGGATCCTTCCGAGCCTCTCGTGCCGCCTCCTGAGGAGCGGCGGCGGTGAAGAAGAGACCGGCGAGGACGTCCTCACTCTTTCGCCACCGATCGTTGAATCCCTTGACGAGATAATGGTTGACGGTTCGCGTGAGCCGTTCGGCATTGCCGCCCTGGGATTGGCGAAGCCCTGCGGTCGCTTTCGAACGGATGTCGCGGTACGTGAACTCGGTGTCGTCGCGTTTGGCTGCAAACGAACGATTGAAGATTGCAACCTCAAAATCGAGTTGGAGCTCATCTGCAAGCTTGGCAAGTGTCCACGCACCAAGCAGTGCGGCAGCCATCGCCCACGGTGCCTTTCTCCCTCCGGTCTCTCGAGGCTGGAGCATTGATGCCGATCCGTCGACGAGCAGGCTCACCGCATACGAGCGTCGAGACGGAAGGTCGCGACGTTCGAACATGCGTTCATAGAGACCAGCACCAAGCAGGAGCGGGGTGTAGGGAGAGAGGTCACCCGCGTCGAACCCAGAGCGCAAGCCACGCCGCTGGTTTGCGAGGAACAGCGGATACAGCTCACCAGACACCCGATGCTGGGCCACACCCCAGTCGGCGCTCGCTTTCTCAAGCATCTCGCGGCCCTGCGGTGCGAACGCAGCAAACCCGGAGGGAAGATCGGTAACAAGGAGCTTGCCGCCCTGACCCGAGGGGAGGAAGATTGTCGGGGCAGTCGAGACTTTCATGATCTGGTCGGTAGCGGGATCGCCAGCCTGATCAGCTTCGCCCTTGACTCCGTCCTGAGCGCTGACGGCTTGAGCAGCTTGTCGCGTCTGGTCGTAGGACTCGCGATCAGCGAGGGACGGTGTCACCATCCGAACCGCGTCAACGGTCTCGGATATGGCCGCCCCGTCAACCTCGTCCTGGAGTTGTTTCTGGCTCGAAGTGGCCGCGCCTTCCTGCACGAGGTTGTGCAGTTTGGCGACTGACAGCAGCTGAAGAGCGATCGTTCCGATCGACCATGCGTCATCGACATCGAATACGGGATCCAAGAATCCCATGGCGTCGTCGATCGCTACCGCGACATTTGCCGGTAGACGCTTCTGCATGAGGTCTCGCTCCTCATGCCCCCCAACGATCATGAAGCATGCGAGCGCAAACTGACCAAGTGGCCTTGCATTCCCCATGGCGTGGCCAACCGATGTGCGGTAGAGGTCCTTGAGGACTGATCCGGCACCCGGATACGCATCGAAATGGATGCGTTCTTGTCTGGCATCTTCGATGGCAAAGAAGAGTGCTTCGGCAGCTGGTCCACCGATGGTGTGGAGTGCGTCGAGAACCGAGACAGCGCGTGCGTCCGTCGCCTCTCCGTCGCCGAAGTCGATGTCGTCTTCCTCGAGGTCCGGCCGAATGAGGTCGTCATCCATCTCTCCGAGCTGGAACAGGCCGACGGGAACCATCGGTCCCTCGTGTTCAAGGTCAGGGTCTTCCTCGACGGTTGTGGCAAACGCGAGCCACTCCTTGGGAATCGGACGTTCCTCGTCGAGGTCGGTGGCTATGAGATGGATGACTTCGTGGAGTGCGGATGTCAGTGCAACCTCGGCCGGTGTGACGGGTGCCGAGCGTGCATATGCAGTCTGAAATGATCGAGGGTCGATAACGATCGTTTCGGGCGTGGAGGCGGCTTGCGTGCCGAGGCGCACCTGGAGTTCCTCGTTGCCAGCAAGCGACCTGGCAAATCGGGTTACCGCTGGCGCGACCCGCTGATAGCGAGCGACGACGGCTTCAATCGCCCGTTCCTCCGGGGGAAGGATCTCGTGAAGTACGGATTCGTCTCGTTCGCGCATCAACCGCCAAGTGTACGATGCCGTTGAAGTCTCACGGAGGGCACCCTGTCGTTCGACATTCCTGATCGGGAACTCCAATGGCGATTCTCACCCACGGGAGGACCCGGCGGCCAGCATGCAAACAGGTCTTCAACACGTGTTGAGCTGCGGTTCGATGTCGAGACGTCAACAGCGATCGATGAGCGGTCACGAGCCCGCATCGTGAACAAGGTTGGTTCCGAGATCCGGATCGTGGAGGACCGATCGCGGTCCCAGGCGACGAATCGGAAAAGGGCACGCCGTCGTCTCGAAGCGGTGCTCGACGGTGCAGCCAAGCCAGACCCACCTCCGAGGCGATTTACGAAGCCGTCGCGATCCGCGCGGAAGAAACGGATCGAAGACAAGAGAATGCGATCGCGAACGAAGCTCCTCAGAAAGCCCCCCGGTCCGCTTGAGTAGTCGGCGACGCTGAAACCGTCCATCGAGTTTCGGTCAACCAAGGGGTTCCTATCATCGAGCAACGATGGAACACCAACTAACAACTCTCCCCAACGGGCTCAGAATCATCACGCACCACATGCCGTCGACTCGATCAGTCGCGATCGGGTGCTGGGTTGCCACGGGGAGCCGAGACGAGGCTGGTCCCGAAGCGGGTGCGTCACACTTTCTGGAGCATCTGTTGTTCAAAGGATCGGAGTCATGGTCTGCCAGGGACATCTCCGGAGCGTTCGACGGAGTTGGTGCGCGGCACAATGCGTTTACGTCGAAGGAGTACACGTGTTTTTGGACGCGTCTGCGAGACGAGGATTTCCCGCTCGGTCTTGAGATTCTCTCGGAGATGATCCAGCGCCCCGCATTCCGTCAGGCTGAAATCGACAGCGAACGTCACGTCGTTCTTGAAGAGATCAACATGAACGAGGATGACCCGACCGATGTCGCCCATGAACAGTTCGTCGAGGCGTTGTGGTCCAACCACCCGCTGTCGCCACCGATCCTCGGGACGAAGGAGTCCATCACGGACATGTCCCGCGAAACGATCGATGCGTATTGGTCTCGTCGCTATACGCCTTATTCGACAGTGATATCGATCGCAGGGAACCTCCCTGACGACGTCATTGATCAGGTTGCGGCACGGTTCGGAGAGTGGTCCGGTCTCCAAACCGACCACGTGCTGACCAAGCCGGTGGTTTCGTCGCGGGTGCAGGTCAGAACCAAGGACACCGAGCAGGCCCACCTCGTTTTCGGAAGCGAGTCTTTTGCACGCGACGATGAGCGCCGCTACGCCCTGATGCTTGCTGACCACGTTCTTGGTGGTGGTATGAACTCGCGCTTGTTCCATGAGATTCGCGAGACCCGTGGCCTGGCCTATTCCGTTCACAGTTTTCGGATGCCGTTCGCAGACGCCGGTGCGAGCGCCGTCTACGTCGGCACTGCTCCGAGTCAGACCGCTGAGGTTCTCGGTCTTGTCCGCACGGAGATCGCCAGACTGATGAATGATGGATTGACCGATGAGGAACTCAACCGAGCCAAGGGCTATGTGAAGGGCGCCCTTGCTCTCGGACTCGAGGATGCTCTCAGCCGCATGAATCGCATCGGTCAAACCGAGCTGACCGGCATGGAGCATCTCACCGTCGACGAAACGGTAGAAGTGATCTCGAACGTGACTCAGGACGAAGTGCTCGAGGCCGTCAAGGCGGCATACCAGGGTCCCTACGTGCTTGGCGCCGTCGGACCCTTTTCCGCCGATGATCTTGAGGAGTTTGTCCAGTGAAAGTCGGTGTCTCCGGGGCCTCGGGCAGGATGGGGAGCCTTGCCGCCAGGGCATTCGCTGAGGCGGACGATCTTCACCTGATCGCACTGTACGACCAGAACACCGCAGGGAATATCGCCGGGCTGTCGATCAGTCAGGATCCTGAAACCCTCGACGGATGTGATGTCATTTTGGAGTTCTCGCCGCCGGCTTCGGTGATGGATCACCTTGCGCACTGGAGACAATTCGGCTCGAACGTTGTCGTGGGCACCTCCGGTTTCGATGCGGAGAGGCTTGCGGCGCTCGAGGAGCTGTGGGGGAATGGACCAGGCAACTGCCTTGTCGTCCCGAACTTCTCGATCGGTGGCGTTCTGATGATGAAGATGGCCGAGATGGCCGCGAAGTACTTCGAGGTCGCTGAAGTCATCGAGATGCACCACGATCGAAAGATTGATGCCCCATCGGGGACGGCGATCGCGACGGCAGCTCGCATTGCCGCTGCCGGGGGAGCACAGCGACGTGCGAAGGAATCCGAGGAGTTTCACATTGGGGCGCTGGGAGCGACCGTTGATGGCGTGTCGGTGCATTCGGTCCGGATGCCGGGCCTGCTCGCCCATCAGCTCGTGATGTTTGGCTCCGAGGGTGAAACACTTTCGCTTCGCCACGACACGATGGACCGCGACGCGTTCCTGCCGGGAATCTTGCTCGCAGTCCGTTCGGTATCGGCGCAGAAAGCCCCCCTTGCTGTCGGCCTCGATTCCCTCCTGGGAATCGCCTAACGTCCAACGCTGAACGCTCAACGGCTAGAACAATGCCGCCGCGAGCTTTCGGCGGTACGTCTGGGTCAGCGGGTGTTCATTCCCAAGGACATCGAAGATATCGACCATCGCGAGTCTGGCCGCTTCCTTCACATCACCAGCGCGGACAACGATCGCGAGCATCCGATCAAGTGCAGGCTCGTACTCTGAGTGCGCTGCGAGAGCTCGGGCAAGATCGAGCTGGGCAGCGTCATCGTCGGGATTGGCTGTGGCGACCGCTTCGAGCTCTGCGATGTCGCCTCCGGCGCTCTGTCTGAGGCGGGCCGCTGCCTGGAGTCGCTCGACATCCGCATCGGGTATCAGCTTCCCAAGAACAATCATTGCCTCGTCGATATCCCCGCGATCGATGAGGAGGGCAGCGAGGCTTGTTCCTGCGTCCTGGTGATCGGCCTTCTCGGAAAGAACTTGGCGCAGGATGTGTTCCGCGCCGGGTGTATCTCCTGTGATCAGCGCCGTTCGCGCCTGCTCGAACATCAGGTCGAGTTCTGTCGGCAGCACTTCGGTAAGGAACTCTCGGATGGATGCCTCGGGGATCGCCCCTTGGAATCGTCCGACTTCCTTTCCGTTCTTGATGGCAATGACCGTAGGGATCGACTGGACGATGAATTGCGCCGACAACTCCTGGTTTGCGTCGACGTCCACTTTGGCCAACTCGAACTGGCCGGCATACTCGTCGGCGAGTGCCTCAAGATACGGGGACAAGGTCTTGCACGGCTGACACCACTCTGCCCAGAAGTCGACCAAGACGGGCACCTCGCGGGACCGAAGCAGAACCTCCTGCTGAAACTCCGCCATCGATACGTCACGCACATGGGGACTTGCTGATGCCATACCAACAGACTACCGACGACGGAGAACTGATCTGTCGCTCCGCCTCCGCAATCCGAAAGTCTCGTCTGTCGTCTGTCGTCTGTCGTCTGTCGTCTGTCGTCCGTCATCCGTAATTCCTCGTCCGACTAGTGATATCTTCATGGGATGCAGAACAGACCGGGCGCACCTTTTGGGCGGGTCCTCACCGCCATCATCACACCGTTCACGTCTGAGGGATCCGTCGACTACGCAACCTTCTGGAAGTTGATTCACCACCTTGGGGTAAACGGTTCCGATGGGGTGGTCGTCGCCGGGACAACCGGGGAGTCACCCGTTCTGTCGAAGGCCGAAAAGATTGCTCTGTTCAAGGCCGCCGTAGACGCGACCGGAGACAAAATGACGGTCGTCGCCGGTGTCGGGACGTACAACACCGCGGTGTCGATCGAACTCGCCGAGGCGGCAGCGATTGCCGGGGTCGACGGTGTCATGGCTGTGACGCCGTACTACTCGAAGCCGCCACAGGCCGGCATTGTGGCGCACATGACTGCGATTGCCGACGCAACCGACCGGCCGCTCATGATCTACAACATCCCCGGACGGACAGCGACGCTCGTGGAGATCGAGACCCTGAGCGAACTCGCCGAGCATCCCCGTATCATCGCCGTCAAGGACGCGGTTGACGATCCGGATTGGTCACGTCGTTGCATCGAAGCGCTCCCCGAGGGGTTTGCCGTATACAGCGGAAGCGATGGACACACACGACGGATCGTGGAAGCCAACGGAGTCGGCGTCGTATCGGTTTCTTCACACCTCGCAGGGCGCGAGATCGCAGCGATGGTCTCGGCCGTCATCGATGGCGACGACACAACGGCCAAGGAGCTCGACGACTTGATTGCACCACTCAACACGGCCCTCTTCAGCGAGCCGAATCCCATGCCGCTCAAGGCTGGACTTACGAAATACTGGGATCACGTGGGTGATCCGAAGCTTCCCCTGCTTCCTGCAAAGCCCGAGACACTCGAACTCGTCGGCAACGCACTCGACGCTATCGCCGAGTACCGCGCATCGTGACGGTCCAGATCGGGTTCCTCGGTGGCCTCGGCGAGGTCGGAAGAAACTGTGCAACCATCGAAATCGATGGCTCCATGGCAATGATCGACTGCGGCCTCATGTTCCCCGAAGAGGACATGCTCGGTGTCGACCTCGTGCTCCCGGACTTCTCCGGTGTGGTTGAACGGAAAGACGACCTTTCCTGCATCATTCTCACCCACGGCCATGAGGATCACATCGGAGCGCTTTCGTTCCTCCTGCGTGAGGTCAATGTTCCCATCTATGGGACACCGCTGACCGTCGGGTTCGCCAGAGCACGTATCGAAGAATACGGACTCGTACCAGACCTGAGGCCAGTCCAGTACTACGACTGGGTCGAGGATGGACCCTTCCGGTTCACGTTCATTCCCGTGTCACACTCGATCCCAGACGCGGCGGCGATTGCGTTCAACACGCCCGAAGGCATCGTTCTCCACAGTGGCGACTTCAAACTCGACCCCACACCACTCGACGGTATCCCGACCGATCTCAGATCGTTCGGCACCATCGGGGAGAAGGGAGTCAGGCTGCTCCTCGCCGATTCCACCAATGCCGAGCGTGAAGGCTATATACCGTCAGAGATCACCGTTGGAGAGCGCCTGAATCAGATCGTTTCACGCGCCGAAGGGCGTGTCATCATGGCGTGCTTTGCCTCCCACGTGCACCGTGTCCAACAGGCAATCGATGCAGTTGTGGCCGACAATCGGAAGTTTGCATTCATCGGTCGTTCGATGTTGCGCAACTCGGAGATCGCCGCCGACCTCGGGTCGCTGAATATCCCCAAGAATGGACTTGTCGAGCTGAACGAACTCGTCGATATGCCGCCAGCAGACACGGCCATCATCTCGACCGGGAGTCAGGGAGAGCCATTTGCAGCGCTCTCTCTCATGGCAGCCGGACAGCATCGGTCGGTGTCGCTCGCCGATACCGACACGGTGATCATCTCGGCGACGCCGATCCCTGGTAACGAGAAGAAGGTGTCGAAGGTGATCAACAACCTGTATCGAGCAGGTGTGACGGTGTACCACGGTCGCAACACGCACGTGCATGTGTCGGGTCACGCAGCAGCCGAGGAGCTCAAGACGTTTTACAACACGGTCAGACCAGAGGCGATGATTCCGGTGCACGGCGAATACCGACATATGCATGCAAACGCCGCACTCGGACGTGAGATGCGGATTCCCGAAGTCGAGATCTGCCAGGACGGCGATCGGGTGACTCTCAAGAATGGCAAACTCACGGTTGAGCGGGGCGTCGTCCCATCCGGGTATGTCTATGTCGATGGGACAGACATCGGCGGCGATGATGAGGTCATTCGCGATCGCAGACACCTTGCAGACGATGGGGTGATGACGGTGACGATCGGTATCAATCTCCGCACGGGCGAGATCCTGATCGGACCCGACATCGACTCCCACGGGGTTACCGCAGATGAGGAAGAGCTCCACACCCTGATCCGCAGTCGGATCATCGACTCTGTCGGCAGTCTTGACGTACCCATCGACATGGACACGCTGCGTCAACGGGTCCGGAACTCAGCGGCACGGGCTGTCAAGAAGCATGCAGGACGCCGACCTGTCGTGCTTCCCGTGGTGTTCGAAGTCTGACGATCGTGGTACCGAATTACACGGATGTAACTCTTCGCGCGTGACCACGCGCGATCGGTGGTTTGTTCTGCTCGGGAGTTGGGGTAGTGTTCGTCTCCCATGGCCACTCGCACCACATCGGGTGGGGCCAAGGGGCGGAGTACCGCACGAAAAAAGAAGAAACAGTCGAGACTGAAACGGACGACCTCCGCGCTGGGGGCAGTGCCGGGAAAGATCGGCGAATCACTCGGCGACCATCGCAGGGACGTTTGGGGTGTCGTCCTCATCGTTGCATCACTCCTTCTGACCCTCTCGTTCTTCGAGCTTTCGGGGCCGGTTGGTTCCTCGGCATCGGGAGTGGCGAGGGTCCTATTCGGTGTCTGGGCATTCGCTGTTCCGCTCGCTCTCATCATTGCTGGAGCTTCTCTGATCGGTCTCATCAACAAGGACGATCACGGCCGCACCGTGGTTGGTGTTGGAATCCTCTTCGTCGGTTCGGTCGCTCTTTTCCACCTCTTCACGGGAAATGTGCCGCTTGCGGGGGGAACCGAATCTGTGTCAGAGCACGGGGGAGCGGTTGGATCGCTCATCACGTTCCCACTCGAACGCCTGATCGGCTACTGGGGTACATCAGTGGTCCTCGTCGCTGTGATCGGTGTGGGTGCTCTCCTGATCACCAGGGCATCCCTTGGGGATGTCTTCCGCCAGATCGGCACCTACTTCACTGGATTTGTTCGGTTCTCCGGTTTTGGTCGATCAGACGCGGAGGCAGATTCGACCGTGCTCGTGGATAGGCCTCTCATCGCCTCAACCCAACCCGAGTCGGTGGAGCCAGCGCCGAACACCCGACCGAAGAAGCAGCGAAATCCAGAGCCAACAGGACCGCAAAACGCCAAGCCCGTTCAGCCGAAGGTCGCTGTACCGGTGAAGATGGACGGCTACACGCTTCCGCCACTCGACATCCTGTCTGTGTCTTCCAACAATGGCCACGACGGACGAGGTCTCAAGGAGACCGGCGAAGCACTCGAGGACGCCCTTCGCCAGCACGGGGTCGAAGCGAACCTCACGCGGATTGTTCCAGGACCCACCGTGACACGCTATGAGATCGAACTTGCCCCTGGGGTCAAGGTCGCCAAGGTCACGAATTTGAGTAACGACATCGCGTATGCCTTGGCGGCGCACGATGTGCGGATCCTTGCTCCGATTCCTGGCAAGTCAGCAATTGGGATCGAGGTTCCAAACCGGAAACGTCATCTTGTCACGCTCGGCGAGATCCTCCGGTCAGACATCGCAACACTTGACCACGACCCGATGCTTGTTGCCCTCGGCATGGACGTTTCTGGTGCTGCCCGCATGTTGCGACTCACCGAGCTTCCGCACGTGTTGATCGCAGGTGCAACGGGTGCCGGAAAATCGTCCTGTATCAACTCTCTTCTGACGTCGATCCTCATGAGAGCCACCCCGGAAGAGGTGCGTTTGATCCTCGTCGATCCGAAACGTGTGGAGCTTGGTCAGTACAACGACGTGCCGCACCTTCTCACGAGAGTCATCACGAACCCCAAGAAGGCTGCCGACGCCCTCCAATGGGCCGTGTCGGAAATGGATCGTCGTTACGACCTTCTCGCCGACGCCGGTGTTCGTGACATTGACTCATACCGTGAGCAGTACGACGCCGGTGGCCTCGACGAGGAGATGTTCGATCGTTTTCCCTACATCGTCATCGTTGTTGATGAGCTCAACGACCTCATGATGGTTGCCGGCAAGGTCGTCGAGGATTCGATCGTCCGGATCGCCCAGATGGCCCGAGCGGTTGGAATACACCTCGTGCTTGCAACACAACGCCCGTCCGTAAACGTGATTACCGGTGTCATCAAGGCAAACGTGCCTTCTCGTCTTGCCTTCTCGGTGGCATCCCAGACGGATTCCCGCGTCATTATCGACCAGGGCGGGGCGGACAAGCTCGTAGGTCTTGGCGACATGCTCGTGGTGACATCTCGTGAACCCAAGCCTGAGCGCATACAGGGATCGTTCGTCACCGAGGCTGAAGTCCATGCTGCCGTTGACTGGGTTCGTGAGCAGCGCGATGCCCAGTATCGGGACGCCGAAGTGTTCGAGCAAGCGAAGCAGGAAGCAGCTGACTTGGAGGATTTCGATGGGGAAGATCCCGAGATCATGCGAGAGGCGATCGAGCTCATCGTACGAAGCCAACTCGGTTCGACTTCGATGCTCCAGCGCAAGCTGCGCATCGGGTTTGCCAGAGCCGGCCGCGTGATGGACATTCTTGAGTCACGGGGCATCGTCGGTCCTTCGGTCGGATCGAAGGCAAGATCAGTACTGATCTCAGAGGATGAACTGGAGAGCGTTCTCGGCTAGGAACTTGCCATTCCGGGCCAACAGAGGAGCGTCACCCTTGGTGGCGCTCTTCGTCATTGTGGATCGATTGACCGACCACTGACACCCGAACCTGGGACCGCGAAGAACAGGTTGGCGGTTGGGATCTAGAGTATCGACACGTGACAGAGAACGCATTTGGTTTGACCGTTGAGGCTCTCAATACTGCGGTGGAGGAAGCCTTTCCATCGATCTATGACATGGGCTTGCGCTGTGACACGTTGGGGAAGGGCACCGCTGTCGTTCGCTGGACATTCGATGACACACGGCTGAGACCGGGTGGGTACATCCCAGGACCGACCATCTTCTCGGCCGCTGATATGGCACTCTGGTTCGCTGCATTCACGCTCATTGGTGTGGAGCCGATGGCGGTGACAACCGAAATGTCCATTCGATTTCTTCGGCCGGCCAAAGGCGCCGATCTTCTGGCTCGCGCCGTTGTCAACTCGTCGAGCGCTCGTCGAATCGTTGGAACAATCGAAGTCTGGGTAGACGGCGCACCCGACCGCCTCGTCGCCGTAGCGCAAGGCACGTACGCGGTGCCACAGGCTGAAAGCTGAGAGCTGAAAAGCTCCTAGTCCGTTGAGACCATTGCGAGTTGTCGCGATTGCGCAACGAGACTGCCGGATTCGTCCCAGAACAAGCCATCCTCCTCGATGTAGCCTCCGGAAACGAACCGGCTCCGGAATTCGCACCTGATCCATCCTTGGACGTGGGGATCTCGGATATGCACCGTGAGTTCGATCGTCGGTGTCCACCCGATTGGGAGGCCGGCTGTGAAAGCTGTCGGTGGAAACGAATCACTCGCGAGTATCAATGCGTGGGCATCGAGCGGTTCACCGTCAAGGAGCCGGAACCAGCCTTCAAGAGCCGCTTCACCGTAGGGACCGGTTTCAAACATCCCAGCGACACGCGGGCTGGTCCTCAGATCGATCTTGCCGACAGACGGTGGTGGAAACGGTGCGGCATCGGCAGGAATCGAACGTACACACGCATCGGGAGGAGGAAGGTCGACCGGCGTCGCGTCGGTGAGCAGGACTGACTGGGCATCGCCCCTCGGTTCCGTGAAGGTTCCGAGGACTTCGAGGATCACCTGACCGTTCTGAAGAAGCCGGCTGCGCACGACCGACAATTGCCTGCCCGATCGCACAACTTCCGTTTCGACTTCCGCAGGCCCACCGTGTCCACGTCTCGTGTAGTGGCCGGTGATCGTCACCGGTAGCCGGCCACCAGTAGCTTCGCTCGATGCCCGTGAAGCGATCGCGAGCATGTACCCACCGTTGGTGTTGCCCAAGATGTCCCAACCGTCAGCCAGCTGGGTTTGCCAGCGTCCGTCGCCATCGGCTCTGACTGAAGTGGCCTTCCGAAACAATCCTTCGCTAGTCGGCATCGACCAGAAGATCTTCGTATTCGGCTCGCACGACCTTCTTGTCGAACTTGCCCGTACCCGTCTTGGGTATCGCATCGATGAACAGGATCTGATCCGGCATCCACCATGAGGCGATCTTGGGCTCGAGAAACTCCTTGATGGTGTCGGATGTGAGGTTCGTGCCAGGTTTCGCGACGATGAACGCAACAGGTCGCTCCTGCCATTTGGCATGCTTCAGGCCAACCACGGTGGCCTCAGCAACGTCGGGATGGCCCATGATGGTGTTCTCGATATCGAGGGATGAAATCCACTCACCACCCGACTTGATGACATCTTTCGCCCGATCGGTGATTCGGATGTAGCCGTCGGGTGTGATCTTGCACACATCTCCGGTACGGAGCCAACCATCAACGAACGATGCTGGCGAGCGGTCGTCCTTGTAGTACTCGGCTGCGATCCATGGTCCGCGGATGAGAAGCTCGCCGAACGCCTCACCGTCGTGGGGGAGAGGTTCGTTCATGTCGTCGACGATCTTGACGATGAGCCCCGGCACCGGCCTTCCCGCAGTCTCGAGGACATTGAGTTGCTTTTCCCAGTCCCAGTCCTGCATCCACGGCTTGAGCGTTGCAGCCGACGCAACAGGGTTTGTCTCGGTCATCCCCCAACCCTGGATGACCCGTACCCCACGATGTGTCTTGAACCAGTCGATCATTGATCGTGGAACAGCGGCACCCCCGCAGAAGAGCGCCCGAACATGGCTGAGATCGATATCGGGGTTGGCTTCAAGGTGGTGTTGGATGCCGAGCCATACCGTTGGAACCCCAGCAGAGAACGTGACATGCTCATCGGTGATCAGCCCGACGATCCCCGATCCTGTCATGTCAGGGCCGGGGTATGTGAGCTTTGCTCCAACGGTCACAGCCATGAAGGGGTAGCCCCACGCCGCAGCGTGAAACATCGGGACGACGGGGAGCACATTGTCCTCTGTGCCGATTGGGTTCATGGCCAGATTCGAGATTGTGTGCAGATACGTGGAACGCTGCGTGTACGCCACACCCTTCGGGTTACCTGTCGTCCCCGACGTGTAGCAGAACATCATGGGGCTGCGTTCGTCGAGCATCGGCCAGTCGGACTGGGGCTCGACATCGGCGATCAAATCCTCGTACGCGATCGCTCCGTCAATCCCACAGCCATCCGTTGAGGGACCCATGATGATGAAATGCTCAACGGTTTCGAAGGTGTCGACCAGGGGTGCGATGGCCGGTGCGAGGTCAGGATCGATGAAGATGGCCTTGTCTCCGGCATGGTTCACGATGTATGTCAATTGGTCCGCAAACAGCCGGATGTTGAGCGTGTGGCACACGCGACCGGTGTTGCTTGTCGCCCAGTACAGCTCGTGGTGCCGATGGTTGTTCCATGCGAACGTACCGATCGGCTCGCCTTCCCCCACACCGAGCATTGTTGCTATGGCGGTTGCAAGCTTTCGTATCCGAACGTCTGTCTCGGCATAGGTTGTTCGATGAATCGAGAGATCAGCCTCGACCGACACGATTTCCTGCTGCCCATACTGCCACACGGCGTTGTCGTACAGCGTGCTCAACAGCAGGGGAAAGTCGTCTTGCATATGCATGAAAAAGCTCCTGGCGCCGGTTCGAGCACACGATACGCCGAACCCGACCGTCATGTGGCGATCGACACAGCGCTTCACTGAGCCCGCTCGATCTTTCGCTGATCGGAGCGAGGTAGCCTGCCGCTGATGCCGCACCAGACACTTCAGATACTGTCCGAGGGAGGCAAGCTTGTTGGCGAGCCTCCGATCACCATCGAACGAACGCGCGAGCTGTACGAGGCAATGGTGGTCGGACGGGTCTATGACCGCAAGTGCACAGCCATGCAGAAGCAGGGAAGGCTTGCGACCTACGCGCCGTTTGAGGGGCAGGAGGCGTGTCAGATCGGTGCGGTTGCGCCGCTCAATACCGATGACTGGGTTGTTGCGACGTACCGCGATGCTGCGGCGATGTGGTTTGCCGGATATCCGATGGTCAACCTCCTCCTTGGCCGGATCGGAGACGAGCGAGGCGGCAAAACACCCGAAGGGATCAACGTGCTACCCCCGTCGATCACCGTCGGTGGACACATGATCCACGCCGTCGGGACCGCGTGGGCAGACAAACTGCAATCGAGCGGTCGCGTCTCCCTCACCATGTTCGGCGATGGCGCCACATCGGAGGGTGACTTCCACGAAGCCATGAATTTTGCTGGCGTCTTTGCAACGCCGACAGTCTTCTTCTGCCAGAACAATGGGTGGGCGATCTCGCTGCCGTTCGAGAGACAAACAGCCGCGGCATCACTCGTGGACAAGGCCGTTGGATATGGCATGACGGGCATCAGGATCGACGGCAACGATCTCCTCGCCGTAGTGAGCGCGACGACGCAGGCTGTCGACGCTGCTCGAGCGGGGGAGGGCCCGACGTTCATCGAGGCGATGACATACCGCGTCGGACCGCACACAACGGCCGACGATCCGGGCCGATACCGCACCGAGGATCTGACGAACACGTGGCGCGACAGAGATCCAATCCGTCGCGTCCGACTCCATCTCCAGGTAAACGACGCATGGGATGAGACCTGGGAAAACGAGGTCACCAACAACGCTTCGACCAAGGTCGAGGACGCGGTCGCCGAAGCTGAAGCATTGGAACCGTTGAGCGGGGCAGAGATCTTCTCCGCGATGTTCGCGCAACCGACCCAGCCGCTGATCGACCAGCAGGCCATGTTTGAGAGGGACGGCTGATGGCCGAACGAACGATCGCTCAAGCCCTCAACGCAGCGCTCGCCGAGGCGTTGGCCGATGATTCCGTGATGCTCCTCGGTGAGGATGTCGGGACCACCGGTGGAGTCTTCCGAGTCACCGACGGACTTCAGCAACGGTTTGGATCCGATCGTGTCGTCGATACACCCGTCTCTGAATCTGGCATCGTCGGTGCAGCCTTCGGCCTTGCTGTCGCCGGCATGAAGCCGATCGCCGAGATGCAATTCATGGGGTTCTCCTATCCCGCATACGACCAAGTCGTCAACCACGTCTCGCGTATCAGAAATCGTTCCCGCCACCGTTTCACGGCACCGCTTGTGATCCGTATCCCCTATGGCGGAGGCATCGGTGCTGCTGAGCATCACTCCGAGTCCCTCGAAGCAATCTACGCACACGTTCCGGGACTCAAAGTCGTTGTGCCGTCACGGCCGATCGATGCCAAGGGCCTCCTCACCGCAGCAATCGCCGATCCCGATCCGGTCATCTTTCTTGAGCCGATCCGGGCGTATCGGGCGTTGAAGGAAGATGTCCCTGACGGGCAGTACGAAATCCCGATCGGTGTTGCGTCAATCGAGCGTGTCGGGTCAGATGTCACCCTCATTGCCTACGGGGCAATGATGAAGGAGACCCGCCAGGCCGCCGAACTTCTGGCGGCCAACGGTGTCGACGCTGAGGTCATCGATCTCCGAACGCTCGTCCCGCTCGATGTAGAAACGATTCTCGCATCGGTTGAACACACCGGAAGGGCGGTGGTTGTCCACGAAGCTCCTCGCACCGCAGGCTTCGGCGCAGAGATAGCGGCGGTCATCGCCGAAAAGGCGCTGTATTCGCTGAGAGCACCGATTGAACGCGTCACTGGCTGGGACATCATCGTTCCGCTGCGGCGGGCAGAGAGGCACTACACACCTGGTGTCGATCGGATCGTCAACGCCACGATGAGGACCATGGAGGCCTGATGGCGACCGCGTTCTACCTACCCGACATCGGAGAAGGGCTTGCTGAGGCCACCATCCTGCACTGGTTTGTCGAAGTCGGCGACCGAGTCGAGGCAGATGCACCCCTCGTCGAGGTCGAAACCGACAAGGCGGTCGTCGAGATCCCTGCACCGATCGGCGGTGTCGTCCTCCATCACGGCGCGGCACCAGATGAGGTGCTTGCCGTGGAACATCTTCTTGCTGTGATCGGCGAGGAAGGAGAGCTGTGGGCAGCGTCCGTGGCTCCTCCCGAGATCACCTACGGGGAATCAACCGATCGCGGGGAATCAACCGACGAGGTCGCGCCGATCGTCGGCACACTCGAATCAGATTTGATACAGGACGTTGCGTCGGGTGTTCAGACTCTGCCACTGGTGCGGAGGCTCGCCTCAGAACTCGGTGTCGATGTGGAGACCCTTCCCGGCACGGGTCCGGGAGGTCGTATCACCGAGGACGATGTTCGTGAGGCGGCGTCGCAGTCCCTTGGGCCCCATACGCGTGTTCCGTTCAGCGCGACCCGCAAAGCCATCATCCGCAATCTCACACGTTCGTGGAATGAGATTCCCCACGTCACGACCTATGGAACTGTTGACGCATCAGCGCTGCTCGCCGCCCGCGCTGATGCGGGGAAGGTTCCCCTTGAGGCCCTGCTGATCGCAAAGATCGTGCCACTCCTCAAGAGATTCCGAGCGTTCAACGCAACGTTCGCCCCCGACGCCGTCATCGAACACGACCGCTACGACATTGGGTTCGCCGTTGACACACCCGACGGGCTCATGGTCGCCGTCATCGCTGACGCTGATGAGAAGTCGATTGAAGCGCTCGGAGGCGAGATCCGCGACCTCGCAAAAGGCGCAAAGGATCGCACACTTCATCGGCAGCAGCTGACCGGGCAGACCTTCACCATTTCCAATATCGGTGCTGTTGGCGGTCGTTTCGGGACACCGATCGTTCCGTACGGAACCACTGCCATTCTTTCGATCGGACGTGCCGAGCCCGAAGCGGTTGTTCGCGACAATGAGATCGTGATCGCGACCGAATTCCCGCTGTCACTCTCATACGACCACCGCGTCATCGACGGAGGTGCCGGACGATCATTCATGGCCGATCTCATCACGGTGTTGGGCCGCTGACCCAACGGAGTACTGTTTGGTGATGGACGACATAGGAGACCTCACCGCACAGCTCGCTCAAGTCCAGCGACAGCTCCTCGATCTTCCAGACGATGCCTTCGCCGAGCGATTTGAACTCAAGAAGCGTCAGGATGCACTTCGTATCCAAGCCCGTTCGCGCGCCCAGGACCTTGATAAGCAGCGTTCAACGGAGGACCTTCTGGCCGAACTTGGCGGTCTACGGTCCCAGATGCGACACATCGAGAGCCAGCGCATCGACCTTGTCAGACAGGCAGGTACGGGTGGTCCGGGTGCCGCCGAAATGGGGAACCTTGGCGGTGTTCAGATCAACAAGGGAATCGATGATGCGATGGGTATGCCCAAGATCAAGGCGCGGATCGGTCTGATCAAGGGAATCCTCACCGACCGAGATGTCGAGATTCCTCCCGCAGATTGACGAGGGATGACCGACCCTATTCTTGACAGTCATGGGCGACCATCATGTACATCTTCATCCCCACGGTGCCTACGACGGCATCGGACCAGAGCCTGGCGTCTACCCAGATGGATTTCTTGACAGTTTCGTGGAGCACGGGCTGGCCAATGGCGCTGACGAAATCGGGTTCACGGAGCACCTGTATCGCTGCCACGAATCCGCGGAGGTGCTTGGTCGGTGGTGGGAGGACGCTGAGCAACCCGATCTTGCAAAGCTGACAGCTGAACATGTAGCGCTTGAAAGAGTGCTCTCGCTTGATCGGTATGTGGCAGTTGTCACCGATGCCAAGGACCGTGGTCTGCCAGTGCTGCTCGGGCTTGAGGTCGATTTCTTTCCTGAGACGATCGAGGCTGTGCTTGCACTTCTCGGTCGGTATCCGTTCGACTTTCTGGTTGGATCCACCCATTGGATTCGGGAGTGGGGTTTCGATCTGCCAAGCCAGCTCTACGAGTTCGATCGCCGGGGAGTGGAGGCGTCATACGAGGACTACTTTGCGATCGAGACTGAACTCGCCGCTTCGGGAACTGTCGACGTACTTGCCCACAGCGACGTAGTGAAGAAGCTCGGGAGACATCTCTCCGAACCACCAAACGATCTCCACGAGGGGTTGGCTGCCGCTGCGGGCCGGTCCGGGGTTGCGATCGAAGTCTCAACGGCTGGGCTCTACCAGCCAACGAACGAGATGTACCCACATCCCGATCTCCTCACTCGATTCCACGCACATGGCGTCCCGATCACGGTGTCCTCCGATGCACATCGTCCTGGGGAGACCGCTCGTGATCGCGATACCGCGATCGAATTCGCACGTTCGGTCGGATACCGCGAGCGGGTGACGTTCTCGCAACGTGAGCGACGGTACATTCCGCTCTAGATGTGGCGATACACTCGCTTCAATGTCTGCACCCACCATTTGGCTGACCACGCTCGGCTGTTCAAAGAACCAGGTTGACTCGGACAAGATCTCTTCCGTGCTCGGCGATTCTGGCTATGTCGATGCAGAGAGTCCGGAATTCGCCGACGTGGTGATGGTCAACACCTGTGGTTTCATCGAAGACGCCCGTCGCGAGTCGGTCCAGACGATCCTCGATCTTGCCGAAGCCAAGCGCTCCGATGCAAAGCTTGTCGTGATGGGCTGCATGGCTCAGCGCTATGAGTCCGAGCTTGTGGCGGCGCTCCCCGAGGCCGACGCCGTGATTGGCCTTGACCGATACCCCGAACTCGTGGATCGCCTCGACGCAATGACGGGCTGGCAGCCGATTGAGATCTCAGGCGTGAAGCGATCGCACATGGACATCCTTGAGGTCGTGAATCGTCCGACACCAACAACGCCCTTCGCCTACGTCAAAGTTGCTGAGGGATGCAACAAGACCTGCGCCTTCTGCGCAATACCCCTGATCCGGGGGAAACAACGATCACGTACAAGCACGGGCATCATCGCAGAAATCGAGGGTCTCGTTGCTGGGGGAGTCCAAGAGGTCGTCCTCGTGGCGCAGGACCTTGCGGCATACGGTCGGGACAACGATGCCGGTTCGATCGAAGAACTTGTTGCAGATGCAGCGGACGTTGACGGCCTGAAGAGAATGAGGCTCTACTACCTGTTCCCCCGGGAGATCCGTCAAGGACTCATCGATGTCATGGCCGGGCACGTGACCATCGCCAACTACTTCGATCTCAGTCTTCAGCACGCCTCACCCTCTCTGCTTCGGTCGATGCGCCGACCCGGGAGTGGTGACAAGCATCTTGCACTCATCGATCGCATTCGTGACGCTGTTCCAGACGCTGCGACCCGTTCCTCATTCATCGTGGGATATCCCGGTGAAACGGAAGAGGACCATGCAGAGCTTTGTGAGTTCCTCACCGCAGCAAGACTCGATTGGGCCGGCTTCTTCCCATATTCGAGGGAAGAAGGCACGACCGCCGCGGACCTTCCCGATCAGCTACCCCACGAATTGATCATGGAGCGCTTACGGGAGGCGCAGCACATTCAAGATGACATCACTGCGGCAGCAAACGCTGCTGTCGTTGGCTCAACTCTTGCGGTCCTCATCGATCAGGTCGAAGATGGTCAGGCTGTCGGTCGTTCCTATCGGGAAGCTCCCGAGATTGATGGCATGATCCTCCTCGACAACGGAAGTGCTGGCGAGTGGGTCCATGCACGCATCGACGGTGCGTACGGAACGGATCTCTCGGCGTCTGTGGTGGAGCCATGATTGTTGAGACCCTTGCCGTTGGGACCGAACTACTCCTTGGCCAGGTCGTCAACACCAATGCCTCCGAGATCGCGATTCGGCTAGCAGACTCGGGACTCACCCACATGAGGCAATCCGTCGTCGGAGACAACAGGGATCGTATGGATGGGGCGATTGGAGCAGCCGTCGTGCGATCCGACGCGTTGATCATCACAGGGGGAATCGGCCCGACCCAGGACGATGCCACACGCGAGAGCGTGGCTGCGGTCTCCGGAATGCCGCTCATGCTTGACGAGGAGTACGCGGCCGAAATGCGTGCCCAGTGGGAGGCGCGCAACAGTCAATTCCCGGAATCGAACATGAAGCAGGCGTATCGCCCACAGGGTGCCGTCGTGATCGACAACCCAAAGGGGTCGGCACCGGGGTTTCGCATCAAGATCGGGGACTGCTGGGTCATCTGTCTTCCGGGTGTACCTGCTGAGATGCGCACAATGCTCGACGAGACGGTTATGCCTTTCCTTCTTGCCGAATCGGGAACCGCTCTTGGCGTGGTGACGAGTCGGATGCTCCGCAGCTGGGGGATGTCCGAGGCGAAGGTCGGCGAGGTGCTTGATGATCTCTTCGTCGGTTCCGTGAACCCGACGGTGGCTTTTCTCGCTTCGGCGGGTGAAATCAAGATCAGGTTGACGGCAGCTGCCGCTTCGACCGTCGAGGCGGAGGCGCTGATCGCCCCCGTCGAAGCGGAGGTTCGTGCACGTCTTGGCGATCGGATATTCGGGGTGGATGACGAAACGGTTGAGCGAGTGATCCACAACCAGCTCTTGGACCGTGGATGGACGATCGGATCGGCAGAATCGGCGACAGGCGGTCTCATTGCACGACGTCTCACCATGATCGGTGGTTCGAGCGCCACGTTCCGCGGTTCGATCGTTGCGTATGCGACCGACTTGAAGACAGGGATTCTCGGTGTTTCATCGAGTGTCATAGAGGAATATGGCGTTGTCTCGCAGGAAACCGCTGTTGCTATGGCGAAGGGCGCCAGAGGTGTCCTCGGAACCGACATTGCGGTTGCCGTCACCGGTTCGGCTGGGCCCGAACCGATGGAGCAGCCCGTTGGAACAATGATTGTCGCGGTTGCGACACCGACGACGGAATACGTGCGAACCTTCACCATGCCAGGGGACCGCGAGCGCATCAGGGCATACACGGCGACTGCAGCTCTCCACATGGTGCGCTCTGCCCTTGAAGCCGAGTAATCGTGCCTGGAAACGTCTTTCTTGCGGTTGACTTCGCCGACGACACACGGCATGCCCTTGCGGCAACCCTCTCTGAAAGCGGGGCCGCGGTTCGCATCCCGGGTCGACGTACGAGACCAGCCAACTGGCATATCACGCTTCGATTCGTCGGCGAGGCAACCGAGGTCCAAACGGACCGGCTCGCGGGGCGGACGGACTCCCTTCTCAGGCTCTCCGCTCCCGGCCGCGGCACGGTGACGGCGGAGGGTCTCGATGCGTTTCCGAGGCTGGCGAAGGCAACGGTTCTCTTTGCGTCGATCGCCGATCGGTCAGGACTCCTGTCCGCGCTCGCTGGGATTTGCGATGAAGCAGCCACGGATGTCGGGTTCGAACCAGAGGGGCGACCGTTCGTCCCCCATCTGACGCTGTCGCGCATCCGCCCACCGCGCGACGTTCGATCCCTTGTTGGCCGTCTTGAACTCGCCCCCGTCAAGATCGAGGTCACAGCCGTCACGATGTTCCAAACCACCGAGACGCCGAACGGCATCACCTACGTGCCTCTCCATGTGTACGAGCTGTGAGCTGTGAGCTCAAGGCGAATGCCTTGGTATCGAACACGTGTTCGGTTAGGGTGTCGTCCACAGCAACTCACAATCTGTCATACGTGGCAAGTACGTTGATGGGACATTGATGAAAGGAACCGCACATGGCGACATCACCTGAAGACAAAGAACGGGCGGAAAAGGGAAAGAATCTCGACATCGCAATGTCTCAGATCGAGCGGCAGTTCGGCAAGGGCGCCATCATGCGACTCGGCACCGACGAGATCACGAAGATGGACATCATCCCCACGGGTGCGCTGTCACTCGATCTTGCACTGGGTATCGGTGGTCTTCCCCGTGGGCGCGTGGTTGAGATTTATGGGCCCGAGTCGTCGGGAAAGACGACCCTTGCACTCCATGTCATCGCCGAGGCTCAGCGCAACGGTGGCAATGCTGCCTTCATCGACGCGGAGCACGCGCTTGACCCCATCTATGCGAAAGCGATCGGGGTGGATATCGATGAGCTTTTGATATCGCAGCCCGATACCGGAGAACAGGCCCTCGAGATCGCGGACATGTTGATTCGCTCTGGTGCGCTTGATGTCGTTGTGATCGACTCCGTTGCAGCGCTGGTACCGAGGGCAGAACTCGAGGGTGACATGGGGGATACCCATGTCGGTCTCCAGGCACGCCTGATGTCACAGGCACTTCGCAAGCTGTCAGGAACGATCAACCGATCACACACGACTGCGATCTTCATCAACCAGCTCCGAGAGAAGATCGGTGTCATGTTCGGGTCGCCGGAAACGACACCCGGTGGGCGCGCGCTCAAGTTCTATGCAAGTGTGCGGATCGATATTCGCCGCATTGAGGCCATCAAGGTCGGAACAGAGAACATCGGAAACCGCGTACGGACCAAGATCGTCAAGAACAAGGTTGCGCCTCCGTTCCGTCTCGCTGAGTTTGACATCATGTTTGGTGAAGGGATTTCACGAGAGGGAAGCCTCCTTGATGTGGCGGTTGAGGAAGGCATCGTGCATAAGGCAGGAGCCTGGTTCACCTACGACGGAGACCAGCTCGGTCAGGGACGGGAGAAGGCCAAGGACTATCTCCGACAGAACCCTGAGCTAGCAATGCAGCTCCAGGATCAGGTCTTGCGATCGGTGGGTGTCATCGATGATGGCGTCGAAGCATCGGCTGAAGCCGTTGTTGACGGGGCAACTGACGGTGCGGCTGATGGTGATGGTTCCGAGGAATCTGAGAGCGATTAGCAAACAATCTCACATTTCGCGTTTCCAGATGGCGTTTCGTGTTGTAGCATCGAGTCACAACACGCACACAAATACTGAAACCGAACTGAGACATGACCGAACCAAGCAGAGATACATGGTGATGACCGGGTAAACCGACCCATCCAACGTATGTCGTGTGTGTGCCGAGCCCTGCGTGGTTCGGCACCGTCATTTGCCACTTCGTTTGTGTCTCGCCAGGAGCGAGAACGACATGGATTCGATAACAGGATTCCTGATTCCCGGGGCGATCATCGCTGGGGTGTTTCTCGTGGGTCTGTACCTTGGACGAAAACTCGTCCGCATCCCACAGGCCCCCGAAGAAATCCTCGCTGACGCCCGAATTGAGGCACAACGCATTCTTGCGCGGGCCGAAGAGGAGGGTCGCGCGAAGGCCGACACCTTCCGCGATCGAGAAGAAGCCACCCTCGAACACCGAAAGGTTGAGATTGGCTCACACGAGACACGAGTGACTCAGCGAGAGGTCACGCTCGAACAGAGAGCCAAGAACCTGGCCCAACGTGAGGAAATGGCGATCGAAAAGGAGCGCGAGGCCACGGAAGTGTCAGCTGAGGCGGCACGGATGGCCGAGGATGCACGACTTGAGCTTGAGGCTCTTGCTGGCTTTGACAGCAAGGCGGCGAAGGAAGAGTTGCTCCAGAAGGTCGAAGACGAGGCACGACGAGACGCGATGGTGCTCGTACGTGACATGGAAGCGAAGGCCCGCGAGGAAGCTGAGAGGCGGTCACGGCGGATTCTTGCGACCGTGATCCAGCGAGTGGCCTCAGACGTGGTGTCAGAGGCGACCGTATCTGCGGTTGCGATCCCTTCGGACGACATGAAGGGCCGCATCATTGGAAGGGACGGGCGCAACATCCGTTCGTTCGAGGCAGTCACGGGTGTGGACCTCATTGTGGACGACACTCCCGAATCAGTGAGTGTCTCGACGTTCGATCCTGTCAGACGTGAGGTTGCCCGCCGAACCCTCCAACGGCTGGTCGAGGACGGTCGGATTCATCCGACATCGATCGAGGAAGCGTACGAGAAGGCGCGCGATGAGGTCGAACAGTCGATTCGTGATGCCGGTGAATGGGCGATGCTCGAGGTGGGACTCAACCGGCTCCATCCTGAGCTGACCACCCTCATTGGACGGCTTCGGTATCGGACGAGCTACGGACAGAACGTGCTCGACCATCTGGTTGAATCGGCGCATATCGCTGGAATGCTTGCCGCAGAACTGGGCGTGGACGAGACCGAGGCCAAACGTGCTGCTTTCCTTCACGACATCGGCAAAGCAGTGAGCCACGAGGTTGGCGGTTCCCATGCGCTGATCGGGGCAGAGATCGCTCGCCGCTTTGGCGAGGAAGCAGGCGTTGTGCACGCGATAGAGGCACACCACAACGAAGTCGAGCCGAGAACATTGACGGCAATCCTTGTCCAGGCCGCCGATGCCGTGAGTGCCGCGAGGCCGGGGGCAAGGCGTGAGGCGCTCGAATCGTACGTTCGTCGGCTCGAGCGGCTCGAGGAGATCGCTCGTGGATTCGATGGTGTGGAAAAGGTCTACGCACTTCAGGCCGGACGTGAGGTCCGGGTCGTGGTCGATCCTGGATCCCTCGACGACCTTGGTTCGCAGGATCTTGCACGTTCGATCGCGAAAAAGCTTGAGGACGACTTACAGTATCCGGGTCAGATCGAGGTCACGGTCATCCGCGAATACCGGGCCAAGGGCTTCGCCCGCTAGGAACGCCGGTCTGGTCGTCGCCTCGCAGGAGTGTCATGTCTGAAGGAACTGTGTCTGAAGTAGCCGTGCCTGCGGTAACCATGTCTGCACCCGTCATGCTTGGAATGCCGGGTGTCAAAGAGGTTCGTCCGCGCACGCGGGTGGGCCAGACCTACTTCATCCGCACCTACGGGTGCCAAATGAATGAACACGACTCAGAACGCATAGCGGGCCTTCTCGAAGCCGATGGCATGGTGCGTGCAGATTCAGTCGATACCGCAGATCTGATCGTGTTGAACACGTGCACGATCCGGGAAAACGCTGACATCAAGCTCTATGGATATCTGGGTTCGCTCAAGCGAGCAAAGACGGAGCGCCCGAACCTGCGAATAGCCGTCGGAGGCTGTTCGGCCCAAAAAGAGCGCGATCTCATTCAAGAGCGAGCGGGCTGGGTTGATGTCGTCTTTGGCACACACAACGTACACCGCGTTGTTGACCTGCTCGATCACGCCGAGGATTGGGGCCCTGTCACCGAGATCTGGGACGAGACGAAGCGGGCCGAAGATATCCCGAGTGGTCTTCCGGTCCATCGAGAGTCGGAACACTCAGCGTGGGTCACGATCACAATCGGATGCAACAACTCGTGCACCTTCTGCATCGTTCCGATCGTCCGGGGAGCGGAGATATCCCGTAGACCGGGAGACGTGATTCGAGAGATTGAGGGGCTTGCTGCCTCCCGAGTCAAGGAGATCACGCTGCTCGGGCAGAACGTCAACTCATATGGGCGTGATCTGGACCTCAACGGCCACAAGCCCCTCTTTGCAGATCTCCTTCGGCGAGTCGGTGAGGTGGCAGGGATCGAGCGAATCCGATACATCAGTCCACACCCGAAGGACTTTCGCGAGGATGTTGCCTTCGCCATGGCGGAGACGCCAGCAGTCTGTGAACAGATCCATTTTCCCCTGCAGTCGGGAAGTGACCATATCCTTGCACGTATGCATCGTGGGTACACCGCCGAACGTTTCTTGGCGAAACTCGAGATGATGCGGAGCATTGTTCCCGACCTCGCAGCCTCCACAGACGTGATCGTTGGTTTCCCAGGTGAGACAGAGGAGGACTTCGACAGGACACTCGATGTCATGCGTCGAGCACGATTCGACAATGCCTACATGTTCCAGTTCTCGCCGCGACCTGGAACCCCCGCAGCGGATATGGATGGACACGTCGATCCGGAAGTCATCCAAGAGCGCTTTGATCGCCTGACAACCCTCCAGGATGCCATCACGTTTGAGAACAACCAGCTGCAGGTCGGACGTGAAGCAAACGTGATGGTGGAGGGTCCGTCAAAGAAGGATTCGGCCTTTGCAACGACCCGGACACGAGGGAATCGGATTGTGCATCTCGAAGGGTCGTGGCAGCCTGGCACATTCCTTGATGTTCGCGTCGTTCGTGCCGCCGCCCACCATCTTGAAGGTGTGTTGCTCTGAGTGTTGTAGCAATCGTCGGTCATACGGGGTCGGGGAAGTCGATCATCGCGGAGGCGGTCGCTGAGCGGTTCGGCGCTGAGATTGTCTCGGTCGACTCGATGCAGGTGTACCGCGGGATGGATATCGGCACCGCAAAACCGAGCATGACAGTTCGCGAACGCGTCCCGCACCACATGATCGACCTGGTGGACCCATCGCAGGACTATGACGTTGCAATGTTCCAGGCTGATGCCCGCGCGGCGATCAGGGGTATCGGAGACCGAGGTGGTCGAGCTCTGATTGTTGGAGGATCAGGTCTCCATTTCCGCGCGATTGTTGATCCGGCGTTGTTCGCTCCAACGGATGTTGACTTACGCGTAGAACTCGAGGCAGTGGCCACGGAGGATCTGGTCGCCGAATTGTTGCTCCTCGATCCAGAGGCAGGCTCGATTGTCGACGTGCACAATCCGAGAAGGGTGATTCGAGCAGTGGAGGTGATCCGAATCACCGGTGAAGGGCCCACAGTCAGGGCCACGAAGCCCGAATCGGCTGCATTTCGTGCGTATGAGCCCCTCATTGCTCACCTCAGCATCGGCATCGACTCCGGGGAACAGGCGCACGCACGGGCCGACACTCGCTTTGATGCGATGCTGGATTCCGGGCTGCTTGGCGAGGTCAAACAGCTTGCGGGTCGCCTCGGTCGCAATGCCTCCGGGGCTGTTGGTTACAAGGAACTGCAGCCTGCGGTGGACGGGGACATACCCTTGGCGGAAGGCATCATCGACGCCAAAGGCGCGACCCGCGCCCTGATCAAGCGACAACGGACGTTCTTCCGAAGAGATCCCCGCATTGCATGGATGGCGTGGCAGGATGACGACCAGCAGCGTATTGATGACGTCATCAAACACATCGAGAGGGCTACATCGTGGACTTCGTGAAGGTGCAAGGTCTCGGAAACGACTTCATCGTGTTCGACGGGCCATACGAGCCACATTCAGCGGATGTTGTCAAGTGGTGCAATCGCAGGACGGGTATCGGAGCTGACGGGGTCCTGGTGATCGAGCCGATCGACCTGACCACGATCTCGATGCGGTACTGGAATGCTGACGGTGGTGAAGCCGAGATGTGTGGAAACGGCCTCCGGTGCGTCGCAAGGCTCTCCTACGATCGGGGTTGGGTCGCAGACACGGATTTCACGGTGCGAACGGTTGTCGGGGATCATCCCGTCACGGTCAAGGCAGAGACAGTTCGAGCCTTTGTGGGTGTTCCGATCGGCTATCGGACAGAAACACTTTCGATCGCAGATCTACAAATACATCCCCTGTCGATCGGAAACCCGCATGCCATCGTATTTGTGGACGATGTCGAGGCTGTGGCGGTTGACCAGAGCGGACCGCTTATTGAAAACGATGCGCTGTTCCCAAACAGGACCAACGTCGAGTTCGTTGAGGTGCTCGAAGAAGGTGGAATCAAGGCTCGAATCTGGGAGCGCGGTGTTGGAGAAACACCTGCATCAGGGACGGGTGCGACCGCCTCGGCGTACATGGCCCATGCAGTCCATGGTGTGGAACAGCCCGTGACGGTACATCTCAGGGGAGGGACGCTCTCAATTTCGTTTGATGACGACGGCGCTTGGATGGAGGGCGCCGCGGAGGTGGTGTTCTCGGGAGTCGTTGACTAACGAGTTGTCAGTCAACCCTGCGGAGCACGGCGACAACAACACCGAGAATCTCGACACCGTCCGTGAACACCATGGGCTCGTAGGCATCATTTTCAGGATGAAGCACGATCCCGATATCCGTGCGCTCATAGCGCTTGACGGTGGCCTCTTCGCCATCGACGAGTGCAGCGACGATCTGTCCCTTGCGGGCAGTCGCCTGCTTCTGGACGACGACATAGTCCCTATCGAGTATGCCGGCTCCGATCATCGAATCCCCGCGGATCGTCAACATGAACACGGGCTCTTGTCCGACGAGCTCTGTCGGAAGTGGATAGACCTCTTCGATGTCTTCCTCAGCGAGGATCGGTGATCCTGCAGCGATCGAGCCGACGAGGGGAACGTCACGCACCGCTGCCCGTGAAATGGGGATCGCCCCGTCGGGTTGGATGACCTCGATGGCTCGCGGCTTGGAGGGATCGCGTCGGATGAACCCCTGGTTGGAAAGCGTCGAGAGATGACTGTGTACGGTCGATGGGGAGCTGAGACCGACCGCATCACCGATCTCGCGCACCGATGGGGGATAGCCACGGCTCGCCACCGTCGAGCTGATGAGTTCCAGGATCTCTCGCTGTCGTGCTGTCAGTGTGCTGGGATCGGTCACAAATCCTCCGTTCGTCAAGACGAGACTACTACGAGATTGCGTTTCGACCAAACATATGTTCGATCACCCGGCTGAGAAGAACATATCCTTGACAATCGAACAGACGTTCGATACCTTGTTGTCTGCGATCGAACAGGCGTTCGGTCGGGTGGTTTCCTCGGCTGAAGGGCCGTAGAAACGAGGGCACCGCCGGTGCGGCGCCCAAAGCACCGAAAAGTGTCACACCCGATCCGTACCTTGGATCGTAGGAGCTTCGGCTCCGAGCTGGGTGACCGAGGTACTCCTCAACGACCCGGATGCACGAGGTAGCAGGAGAGAGAAGTATGACGACAATCGCAAGCGCACGTATTCGGGCGCTCTCCATCATCTCCATCACGATCGTTGTGGTGCTTCTCCTCCTGTCCTCGGCAAGTCAGGCTTCCCTCGAAGCGGGCGAGACCGTTTCGTACCGGGTCAAAGGAGGGGACACACTCTGGCAGATCGCTGAGGACTACGGCCCTCCCGATCGCGATCGCAGAGAGGTTGTGGCGGTGATCGAGCGCATTAACGAAATAGATGCCGGCTCACTCCAGATCGGCCAGGTCATCGAAATCCCAAGCATCGAGTCATAGGCGTACATCTGTCACCCCGGTTCGGTTCTCCGATCGAGCGGTACGATGATTCCATGCGATGTCCACTGTGCACAACGAACGACACCCGGGTTGTGGACTCGCGACAAGCCGAAGAGGGCACTGCGACTCGTCGGCGGCGTGCGTGTCCCCAATGTGGGCATCGATTCACGACATTCGAGCGTGCCACCGCGGTCATCGTGATCAAGCGTGACGGGCGTCGGCAGGCATTTGATGCCACCAAGATTCGTAAGGGTGTTGAGATAACCCTTGCCGACCGTCCCGTGCCCCAAGATGCTGTCGATGACCTTGTGACGACGGTCGAACGTGCTGCCTTCACCTCACCGGGTCATATCGACGCAGACGAGATCGGCCAGATTGTGCTCGAGGGGCTTCGCGACATTGACGACGTCGCGTATCTGAGGTTCGCCTCCGTGTACAAAGAGTTTCAGGATGCGAGCGACTTTGAACGTGAGGCTGCCTCCCTCGAGGGGGAATCGATCAGCTCTGAGTGAGTTCCGCCATGTGCGCCTCGAGTTGGCCGGCGTACGTGACGATCCAGACGTCCACTTCTGTCCTGAATTCTCCGAGTGCAGTGGCGTTGGCGGCGTTCAGATTGATTCGCATTTCATCGAGTTCCGTGACCAAGGTGAGTGCGAGCTCCGTGTTCTCTGACGTGAGCGCCGAGAGGTATTCGGACTGCCAATCCGTGTAGCGCGCGTGGCTGGTCAAGGCTTCCTCCCGCACGTCATTGAAGGTGGCGTCATCCGGGAGCCCTGCCACCGCTGCCGCATCCGTCGAGAGTGAGGTTGCGAGGGTCACACTGATCGTGTTGATCGTTTCGGTTGAAGCCGATGTCGGAAGATTCCCGGTGTCCATGAGACCCGGGATGGTCGTGCGATAGATGTAGCCATTTCCGAGGCGTGATGCCATCTGGGTTCCCTCGACGCCGAGGATGGCTGTTTGTTGTTGGAGTGGCTTGAGTTCGTCGATCGCACCCTTGGGAACGAGGGGGAGCACGCTGGGCAGAGGCTCTGCAGCGGTGGCCTCCATATCGAATGCCAAGCTGTCAAGCGTTGCGATGATCGGAATTGCTGCCGAGAGTGACTCGGGGGATGAATCGACTGTGGTGATCGCATCGAGTGCCGTTTGGGTCGGAGGCAAGTGGTTGCGGACCGCCGAGCTGGCGTCGTAGTACGACTGGCGAACCTTGAGCGCTTCTGACTCAGTCGCCTGCGGCAGCCAGAGAGCGGCAATAGCGACGACAGCGATCAAGAGGACGAGGACCACCACGATCGGCCAGCGAAACGATCGTTTGGTTTGGAGCGGTCGAGCGAGGGTTGCGTCGACAGGTGGTGGTTCAACCGCCGCAGCCGGGGGAGGGGCAGCAATGGTGGCTGCTGGTGCCAGAATTGGGGGAGGCGGCGGCGGAGGCATCGGGCGTGTTGTTGTTGGACTGCTGGGTGGCCGACGGGAGCGGTCGTAGGTGGCGTTTGTCGTCCCGGGATCACCATCGAATGATGATGTCGTGATCTGGGTCGTGCGCATGGCAATGGTCGCTGCGTCCTTCGAGACAGAGTCTTCCGAGACATTGCTCTCTGAGGCAGTGTTTTCCGAGGCAGTGTTTTCTGAGGCAGTGTTTTCCGAGGCAGCATCAGCGTTGACCCTCGCAGCAGAGGCAACGGTTGGAGTCTGTGCCGCTTCAGGTTCCTGTGTGTCGTCCGGGTCCGGAGGTGGAATCACCTCGTTCTCTTTCGTGAGCTCGGCCATTGCGTCGGCTGCCGTTGGCGTAGGTGGAGTTGCGCCGACTGCCTCCAAGAACCACGAGCCATCGCCTTCGTCGTGGTCGTCTGGGAACTTGGTCGTCATGTGTGCGCGCTCCGTGGGAGAATCCGCCCATGAAGATACCTGTCGCTCGCTCACATCAACGGATTCCCATGCTTGTCGCCGCCCATCTCGGGGATGCCGGTGCTGACCTTTCAGCGGCAGAGGGCCACACCATTGGGCCAGGAGAGACCGTCCTCGTTGGAACCGGTTTGTCGATGGCGATCCCGCGGGGCTTTGCGGGCTTCGTCCTTCCCCGGTCGGGTTTGGCGATCAAACACGGGATCACGGTTGCGAATGCTCCCGGACTCATCGATTCGGGGTACCGGGGCGAGCTCAGGGTTGGACTCATCAATCACTCGGATGCCGTGTTTGTGATTGACGTTGGCGACCGCATCGCGCAACTGGTTGTGATGCGGATCGAGTCACCAGAATTCGTCGAGGTTGAGAGGCTTGATGACACAGATCGGGGCACTGGGGGCTTCGGATCCACCGGCGTCGCTCAACCGTAGAAAGAACCTCCCCGTGATACCATCACGCCAGCGCGGACGTAGCTCAGCTGGTAGAGCGCAACCTTGCCAAGGTTGAGGTCGCCGGTTCGATCCCGGTCGTCCGCTCCGAGAGGAGGGCGGTCCGCTGTGGCCGCTTTTCTTATTCGGCGACGTGGCCGAGTGGCTAGGCAAGGGTCTGCAAAACCCTGTACGCGGGTTCGAATCCCGCCGTCGCCTCCAAACCCGTATTCGGTGCTTCCAAACGCCTAGAGTCCCACTACCCGAGAGTTTCTTGGTCCGTATCGCACAAAGGCACACAATGGCCGACGACGTTCAACAGACACCCGATCCGCTCCAGCCACCCAAACCCAAGTTTGGCAAGCAGCAGATCATCGCAACGATTCTGACGCTCATTGTTCTCGTCATTGTTTTCGTGGTGGTGCTGCCCCAGTTCGGCGACTACGCAGCAGCGTGGACAGCGATCCAGGGCATGACGGCGTGGCAACTCGGGCTCATCACGGCGGCCACGGTTGGTCTGATCATCCTCTACGTCTTTCCGTACACGGCTGCGATGCCACAGCTTCGCTTCAAGCACGGGTTCTACACGCGCCAAACATCGTTCATGATCTCCAATGTCATCCCCGGTGGCGGGGCGTGGGGGCTTGCGGTCCAGTACGGAATGCTGTCGAGCTACGGATACGGTCCGGCGCCGACAACGGCGGTCATCGGCATCACAAGCGTATGGAACACGCTTGTCACCCTGTCTCTGCCCCTCTTGGCGATCATCGGGCTCACGATCACCGGACAGACCGGTGCAGACGATGTGCTCCTCACCGTGGTCGCCGCGATCCTGGTTGTGCTGATGGTCGGTGGGCTTGCCCTCATCCTGCGGAGCGAGAACCTGGCTCGAAAGATCGGCGGATGGGGCAACGCGGTCATCGGCTGGGGTGCCGGGTTGATCCACAAGGAAGTCTCGTTCGATGCTGCCGAGGCACTCGTTGACTTCAGGATTTCGATCATCGACGTCGTGGCAGACCGCTGGATTCTCATCACGGCGGCCAATGTTGCACAGCAACTCGCTCAGTTCTCGATCCTCTATCTCGCCGTGGTGGCGCTTCAGGGCGGCTTCGACGGTCCCATCACGCTCGCCGAGGCGTTCGCTGCCTTTGCGCTCGGGCGCTTGGCGACGTTCATTCCGATCCCACCCGGTGGGCTCGGTACAACGGATGCCATCATCACCAGCATGCTCGCGGGATTCGGGATGTCACAGAACGACGCGCTCGCCGCAACGCTGGTATGGAGGGCCTTCACGTACTTCCCCCAGGTCATCATCGGTGTCATCACCCTGCTGCTGTGGAGACGTGATAGCGCCAAGAAAGCCCTTGCCGCCTGAGCGTTGCGCTTTCCCTGAACCCGCCGCTATCTTCCGAATCCCGAAAGGGCGATTAGCTCAGCGGCAGAGCACTGCCTCGACACGGCAGGGGTCACTGGTTCAAATCCAGTATCGCCCACGTACAGAAACCCTTGCGGCTGCATGGGTTTCTGTCGTTTCTCGGACTTTCCGTGTGTCGCTTGCGAGGTGAAAACCCCACAAAAACCCCACACGTCAAATGATCTGCATGCGCAAAGTGGACGGTCGGGGGAGCTTTTCGGATGCAACAACGGTGTAGATTCCGAGTGTCACACGAGGGTCGAGATGTCCCATGAAGGCCTGCACCTCAGCTGGTGTCCAACGGTCCACGAGGAACAAGCGGGTTGCTGCGGTGCGTCGTAGGTCGTGCGGCGTCACGTCGAAGTCGATCCGCTGTGTGATCCTGACCCAGACCCTGGCTCGCCAGTTGTTGTAGTGGAGCGGGCCACCGCGTGGCGAGGTCACGATGAACCCACCGATGTTGGTGATGGGTCGCTGGTTGAAGTGATGGCGCAATCGTTCGGCGACATCGCTCGGGATGGGTATGACCCGACCCTCGTCCTCCCTGACGCGCCCCTTCACCGGTCGGATGCCTTCCTCGCGGGTCATCGTCGTAGCGACGGTGAGCGTGTTGGAATCGAGGTCCACGTCCTGGCGCCGCAAGGCGAGGGCTTCTCCGATGCGAAGTCCGCAGCGGGCCATCAGGTGAACGATCACCGCTGTTCGTTCGTCGACTTCCTCAGCGGCGATGATCATGGCATTCATCTCGCCGTCGGTAAGTGCGCGTCCGGTGCGAAGTGGTTTCATCGGAGGGGGCCCTACATCGGCTGCCGGGTTCGAGGCGATGAGTCGGTCCCGGCGAGCAAGATCAAAGACGCTTCGGACAATCTGAAGTGCTCGGCCTTTGGTGTTGGGTGCCTTGTCCATCGAAGCGAGCCAGGTCTCGACTTCAGATGGCCTGATCGACTTGATGATCCGATCGCCAAATGTCGGCAGGATCAATGACCGCAAGTACGAGCTGTCACGGTCACGGGTTGAGCGGGCCTTATCGCTACGGGTCCCAAGCCAACGATCGGCGATAACCGCAAAGGTCACGTTCCCTGCACGCCCATCGACGTAGGTCCCTTGGTCCTTGGATACCTCAACGGCGTTGCGGAACCGTTCAGCATCGACCTTGCGCCGGAACGTCTTCTGCTGCTGGCGATTTGCTGGATCTCGGAAACGCACGATGTATCTGCGTTCACCTCTGGTGGTCATGTGCGGATTGATCGATGCCATTCAGCCTCCTTCGTGTCGGACTGCGATTTGAATGTCGAATTCCCTTGAGTAGTCGTGACCCACGACCCTGTCAATCCGATGCTATCTCACGACCACCTCGCGTGGTGAGATGCCAATCATTCATGACGGGCTCGTACACCGACAATCTCGGTGGTGGAGCTGATCTACCGCATCGTCTCAGCTGGTCTCATGTTCTGTTGTTTCTACACGTCGATCGTGCCGCCCAACCCTCTCACCAAAGTCTCAGCAACCTGGAGCCAGGTCTGTTTGGCGAGCCCTCTCACCAGAGTGTCAGCAACCCTGTCATCAGATTGTCAGTAACCCTGTCATCAGACTGTTATCAGATTGCTATTGACGTCTTCAGGACTCTCAAATGTGACGACGCTCACTGACAGAGCGACGTTTCGAGGGCGGAATCCTTGGAAAGATCCGACGTTCCTGGATATTGCCGTGGCTACCGCACGGTTGCCGTTTCCCAGGCGTTGCAGCGCCTAACGGCCGATTCCCCTCGTTGCCGCGGTGGGATTCGGCGAGATTTCTCTCCTTTGACAGGGTTACTGACATTCTGGTGACAGGGTCCTCCTCCACGATCAGCCCAATGAGCCAGATCGAGGAGAAGAACCCGATGACAACCAACAGGTACCGACAAGTAGCCATCAACATCGCGTCGCGGCACCCTGTCAGCCGTTGCCAATCAAACCGTCCTCTTCACCACACGCATGTGCAACAAGTTGCGGGATGTATACATGTAGACATCGTGGGGGCGGCGAGATGTTGAGTATCGCCAAGGCCCACAAGGACTACTACCTCGAAAAGCTCGGGGAGATCTCGCCTCGTGAGGACTATTACTTGCGGGGCGGGACGGCGAAGGGTCGCTGGCATGGCAGCGGCGCCACCGAACTGGGCCTGGCGGGCACTGTGTCGGGTGAGGGTCTGGTTCGGCTCTTCGACGGACAACATCCAGCGACGGGGGAGCAGCTGGGGCGTCGGATTCGAAAGGATGGGGTGGCTGCGTGGGATCTGACCTTTTCTGCTGACAAATCGGTATCGCTTCTCTGGGCATTTGGCGACGACGAGGTCCGACGTCACGTGGTTGAAGCGTTTGGGGAGTCCACCACCGAGGCTTTGACCTATCTGGAGTCGGTGGCATCTTCTACCCGGGGAGCGTCCCGGACACCGGTCTTGGACGACGAGGGCAAGCCGATCCTCGACGAGGACGGTCTTCCTCGTCAGCGGGTGGAGACGTGGCCGATCCGTGCCAACGGGTACGTGTCTGCGTGTTTCACCGAGTTCACGAGCCGTGCCGACGACCCACAGCTCCATACCCATGTTGTGGTCGGAAACAGGGTGGAAGGTGTCGATGGGGTGTGGCGTGCTGTTGACGGGCGTCTGTTGTATCGGCACAAGCTCGCAGCTGGCTATCTCCACGAAGCTGAGCTGCGGAGCCGTCTCACGGAACGCCTCGGGGTCCGCTGGCAACCAGTCCAAAAAGGTATGGCTGACATCGAGGGGTTCACCCGGGACCAGATCGTGGCGTTCTCCCAGCGACGCCAACAGATTGAATCCTGGCGTGACGCTCGGAACCTTCCCGATACTCCTGGTGTGAACGAGATCGCAACCCTTGCGACCCGCAGCCCCAAACGAGACCACCCACTCGACACGCTCATCCCGCATTGGATGGAACGGGGCTCCGAAGTGGGAGTGACACCCGAATCAGTGGCATTGTTGCTTGGGCGGCGCCAAGAGGTCACGATCCCTGATCCTGAGCCCGTGTTTGACCGGTTGGCATCCGCCGAGGGACTGACTGCCCAAGCATCGACGTTCGGGCGCCCAGATGTGATCATGGCAGCGGCAGAGGCTCTTCCCGAGGGCGGACGACGGGCTGAGGTCGAAGCCCTCGCCGATACATTCCTGCACCGTTCAGATGTGGTCGCCATCTTGCCTAGCCATACGGCCGTTGATGCTGGCGTAGATCCGCCCATCGAGTTTGACCCGATTGAACTCGAACGCCTTCTCGAGCTCGTCGATTCGGCCAGGCCCAGGATTCTGCGTCGGAAGAATGGAGTGACCTTCCCGGGACTTGTCAATGAACGCCGCTACACCACCACCGAACTCCTCACGATCGAGCAGCGGATCATCAACCGTGCCATCGCCGGGATCGAGGCCGACCGCTGGGCCGTACCGGATTCGCAAGTCGACGCGGCCCTCGACGCCGACTTGAGTCTGACCGATGGGCAACGGGCGATGGTCCGCCGCTTCGCCACATCGGGCAACGCCATCGACGTGGGGGTGGGAGCCGCAGGTACTGGCAAGACCACCGTCATGTCCATTATCGGCGACCTCGCCTCACAGACCGGCACGCCCGTCGTGGGTGCGGCTCTCGCTGCTCGGGCGGCTGCGGGGTTCGAAACCTCCACCGGTATCTCGTCCACGACGATCACGCGGTTTCTGTGGGAGACCAAGGCAGCCGGTGGGCTCCCCGCTGGCGCCATCGTTGTTGTTGATGAATCCGGGATGGTCGGGACCCGTCAACTCGCCCAAGTCTCCGACCTCGTCGAGGCTGCATCGGGCAAGCTCATCCTGATCGGTGACCACCGCCAGCTCGCCGAGATAGACGCCGGTGGTCTCTTCGCCGCGCTGACGGCCCGTCTCCCGGTCGTCGAGTTGACTGAGAATGTCCGACAGGGCCAAGGGTGGGAACGAACCGCACTCACCGAACTACGTGAAGGCTCAGTGTCGCGGGCGGTTGCTATGTACAACCGACGCGGCAAAATCAGCGTCGCACCCACCGACGATGACACCATCGGCCAGGCAGTCGACGCTTGGTACCGCGACGTCCAAGAGGTCGGTGATCCTGCCCAGGTGCTGCTCATCGGTCACCGCAACACCACCGTTGATGAACTCAATCAACGAGCCCGTACCTTGGTTGCCGAAGCCGGACTGCTCAAGGGACCCACTCTGAAGGCTCAGGGCCGCGACTTCCAGACCGGTGACCGTGTTGTGTGCCTCAAGAACCGGGATCGACTTGGCGTCCTCAACGGTGATCTCGCCACGATCACCGGAATCGACACCGAACGCCGAACGGTCACCATCCGTTTGGACCGCGACGGTCGATCAGCGAACGTGCCGCATTGGTACCTCGACGACGGTCACCTCGACTGGGGATACGCCCTCACCGGCCACAAAGCCCAAGGAGCCACAGCACGACGTGCCCACACCGTCGCGAGCGACGGAGTCGACCGTGAATGGATTTACGTCACCATGAGCCGAGGTCGCGAAGCCAACACGATCTACCTCACCAATCCCGATATGAGCCAGGAAGAATGCGAACACCTCGCCCACGAGCACCCCGACCGCCTCCCGGCACTCATCGCCGCCCTTGCCCGCACCGCCGCTGAACCCGCCGCCCACGACACAGGACGCGGACCCAACACCCTCACCGACGAACAACTCAAACAACGACTCACCGAAGTCAAAGACAGCCTCGCCGCCCTAGGCGCAGGGGAACGATTGACGGAGACGAACGACGTTCCAAACGAACCGATCGTCGAATACGTGAAACTTGAACTCGAGATCCGCGACCGGCACCGCGACCAGCTCGCAACTATCGCCTTCCAGCCACCGGATTGGGTCACCAACAGCCTCGGTGAACGGCCCAGCGACCACGAACGCCAGGGGGCATGGGACGCTGCCGTCGACCGGGCAATCCGATTCCGCACCGAACACGACATACCCGACGATGCTACCGACCTCCTCGGACCGCGACCGCCCAGCAGCGATGTCATCGAGCGTGCCGCATGGATCGTCACCCAGCGTGCAGTCCAGCGTCATCTCCGCCTCCTGACAAGGGAACAGGAGCACGGACGGAACGCCATCGGAAGGTGACACCACTTGTACGCGTTGTCGATTGCCGGGTACACGCTGGTGCGCTTTTGCCGCGGAGAACTTGCGGGACGAGAACCAATCTGCGGTGACTGACAAACAATAGGTTGGTCGGCAAGAGCCGGTTGCTGTCGGAGCTGTGAAGGGAGGATGCAGGTTGAACGGGAACGGTCCTGGAGGGTGCCAGCAACGCCAATTCCGGGCCTCGCTTGTTTCAAAGGAGGATTGAATATGCAGTTAGTTCTGACGCAAGCAAGCGGGTGACCGGAGTGGATCTCCGGTCCCCCGGCCGCACACGGTTCGACTTGAGGTTCGTATGAAACGAAACGTAGCTCTCATTGTAGGTTTTCTGTTGGTGGTTACCGGTTGTGATTCAGCGGAACCGCTATCGGTTGACGCTTCATTTTTTGAGGGGCTCGATGAGGTCGTCGTGGCTGAGGTGCTAGTCAATCCGGTAGCTCGGCAGAAGATCGAAGAGGAACCCGAGGACACGAAGGAGAGCATGGCTCAGGGCATTGTGATCAACTTTGTGGTTTGTCGAGATGCCTTTCGTGTCTACGAGGACTGGATCACCAGAGGGGTAGCCCCTGATCTTGGTCCGCTCCCGGCACCGGTCAGCCCCAGAGAGCCGTCATATACAGACTGGAAGACCTCGTACGCCCAACTCGAGACCAGGCTCGATTCCGGTGAACTGGAGCAGCTTCGCTTCTGGCTCACCGCTGAGGGGAGTTGCGGTCGGTGGATCCCGGCGAACCCCGGTGAGGCGTCCGGACCGACAATCAGGGACGTTGTCGAAGGAGAAGAGTGAGGTACCGACGAACCTGGGCTCTTGGTCTTGCTGCAGCGGTGCTGTTGACCGCGTGTTCGCCCGCAGTCTCTGATCCTGGCAATCCTGGCATGTCATCCGATGATCCGTTGGTCGACCGCGCGGTGGAGATCCGCCGGGACGACTTTCAGATCACGTTCAATCTTGATGGTGTCTCGGTAGGCGGCCTGAGTGTTGGCCTGATATCGCTGGCCCAGCTGACTTTCGTGGCTTCCGTGGCTGTCGGCGACCCGGTGGAGCGGGGGCAGCGTGTCGGAGCGGCAGTTATTGACCCAGTGATCGAACGTTCGCTCGACGTCAACGGGGCCGGCAGCATCGATACGGCTCGACTTGAGCGTCTCCGCGGTCTCGAGGGTCCGATCGACGCCCCGGTCGGGGGAGTGTTTGGGTTCCATGGGACGACACCGATCGTGCAGTCACCGGGCATCGATGTCGTCGTCGCTCTGACACCAATCCAGGACTTGCGTTATCGATCTTTGCGCTTTTCAGGTGAGGCCGTGATCGAGACGATCGCAGGTGAACGCCAGGTTGACTGCGACGCTCTCTGGATACAAGCACCTGAGTTGGCTGACGAGTCTGATGCTGGGGCGGCTCCTAGTTCCTCAGCGCTTCACTGCCGGCTGCCGGCCCACATTGAGACCGCTCCGGGTCTTCGGGCGAGGGTCATTCTGAAGTCGGAGCTGATGAAGGGAGCCATCGTTGTACCCAACGTATTTGTTGGATACGACAAGGTGACCGATGGATACTTCGTCAACGTGGTGCTCGACGGCGAGGTCTCTAAGGTCCCGGTCACTGTGGGAGTGACCGACGGTGTTTTGCGGGTTATCACGTCCGACGTATTGGTTGGTGCCGAGCTCGTCCCTCTCGAGGAGCAATAGGTTGAGCGCGAATGCGGCGGTGCTGTCATCGGTCACCGTTGAGTATCCGTCCCCGCTGGGCCCGGTTGTGGCGCTTCGCGATGTCGACGTTGAATTCCGCCGCGGAACTTCCACAGCCATCGTGGGCAGATCGGGAAGCGGCAAGTCGACTCTAATTTCCGTTCTGTCACTGCTTCGGCGACCGACGGCGGGAAACGTCACTCTCGACGACGTTGAGGTCTCAAGGCTGTCGGACAACACGATTGCATCCTTGCGTTCGACATCGATCGGAATCGTGTTTCAGTCGTACCACCTGGAAAGCTCCCTATCGGCCGCGGAAAACGTGATGCTCCCTTGGTTCTTCCGATCCCAAACCGGTCGGCGTCGCATTGCCCGCCAACGAGCCACCGAGATCCTCGAACAACTCGACATAGGGGAGGTCGCTGGTCGCAAACCGAACCAAATGTCTGGCGGTCAACGCCAACGCGTAGCAATCGGGCGCGCCTTGTTCTCCGACCCCTCATTGTTCGTGGCCGACGAGCCAACGGGCAACCTCGACGAGGAAACGGCCAACAGCGTCGCTGAAACAATCCTGTCGCTGTCATCACGGTTCGGGACAACCGTCGTGATGGTGACACACGACAGCACCATCGCTTCCATGGCCAGTCACCGGCTCGAGCTTGTCAAGGGAGAGCTGAGGTAGATGCCGTGGCCGAACTGAACCGCATCGCGTGGCTCGCAATCCGATTCAATTGGACGTCCAAGGCAAAATTGGTCCTTCTCGTGATTCTTGTGGCAGTAGGGATGAGCGTGTTCCTGGTTGTCACTGAACTATCCCGAGTGTCGTCAGAGGGTCTCGATGATGCCATATCGGAGGACGTCGGTGAAACTGGAACCTATATGATCGCCCTCTCGTCGAGTTTCGGCCTTGACCCGGTGGCCCTTTCCCATCAAGTCGATGCTGCGGTAGCCCCGTACGCCTCAAGCACCCCGTTGACAATCCAGGTGCTACCCCCGATCACACCCGATTGCCCTCCGTACGAAGAACTCGGGCCGCAGTCGATCCTGATCTTGCGTGACTCCGCCGGGACCCCAGCCGACATCCCGTTCGGTGAAGGCCTGCCGCTTGACACACAGATCTGCTTCGATGGTCAACGGATTCCTGCGACCGCCGTCTACATACCCACACAATCCGAGCAGGCAAAATGGGGCGCTGGCCTGGTTGTCGACACCACATACGAACGAATCGCAAACCTCGCCACCAACCAGCCGATCACCTATCGCTTCTCCGTGATCACCGACCAACAGCGAGACCAGCGAAATGACATTGAAACCGCAGTCAAGCGCCAACTCGAAATCGATGCACTGAAACACGGAGTCGACATCGGCGAAACCGTGTTCGTCCTTCGCATCGACACAGGCGAAAGCATCCGTAGTGCGAGCAATGGCATCAAACTCGTCTACACAATCATCGGATGGGGCGTACTCATCCTCGGAGGCCTTGGGCTGCTCGTCTCCGAACTGATTGTCGTTCGCGACCGCACATGGTTCTTTGGGCTGGCACGAGCGGTCGGAGCACGCAACAGGCACATTGCCGCCCTCATCTTCGCCGACGTCCTGGTGGTGCTTATTGCCGGAACAGTTCTCGCCCTCGTCATTTCCGTGGCGATCCAGCCCGCCGCCGACTCCTTCGGACAAGACGCTTTCCAGGTCAACGTCAGGCTCATACAGCTGTCGACCATCCCCAAGCTCGTTGCTGGGGCGCTGCTGGTGTTACTTCTCGCCGGGGTCTACCCGGCCTACGTAGCCACACGACAGGACCCGCTCGACATACTCGAACCGAAGAGCACCTGAGATCGGCAACCTAGTGTTGAGAACGCATCGCCCACCTGTTGGCATCCCCGAGATGTGGAACCGGCAGCTGGCGATCGTCCAGTGCACCACCGGCGACCGAGAGAGTCGACGCTCCTCACCCCTCGGCCGTGGACGGGCGGTCGGCGGTGAGTGTCACCGATGGATATGGGATCTCACGCGCCGCCCGCCCGCTGTCCCGTTGTTTGTTCGTTGGGTGAATCGGGTTCAACCGCGAACTGTTATTGGTTTGGAACGAACAAAGGGAGGGGTCATGGATAGACGAACTCGTCATCCCAGCAATCGATTCGAAATGATGAGTCACGATCAGCAAAGCAAGAACCATGATCAAGTGTGAAGACAATCAAGCGCTCGGTGGTGTTAGGCCTGACGGTCCGACTGGGAGCCAACGGAACAAAGCGGTAGTCACAAAGATCGGCAACGCGTTGTCGGGAACCGGATATGGCCTCTACTAGACCCTCGACGATGATTGTTGCGTTGGCTCTGTTGGCTGCGTGCTCGCAGGGCACGCAGCCAGGAGCGTCGTCGGGTGATTCGGGCGCAGGTGAACTTACAGTTGAATCCATGGAACAGTCGCTCGGTCTTCGTGTCGGTTGGATACCCCAAGACTGCCTTCCCGTGACTTTTGAAGGGCCAGGCGCTGCGCCGAGTCTCGGTGCCGTGAACTTCAGCTGTGGAGGCGCGTCGACCTCGTTCACGATCGCACGTTTGCCGGCATCGGGTGCGTCTTCGGAGCTTCCAGACACTCCCTTTCAAGCCGTAGGCGGTCGAATCACATGGTTCGAGAGAGATGCGGGGGCCGTAATCGAAGTAACGGGCTCTGGGGTGGCCAAGACTGATCTCCTAAGAATCGCCGTGTCCATCGAGGTTGTAGGCAACTAGGGGCAACATGCTTGTGCAATCCCGTTGTTTTTTTCGTTGGGTGAGTCGGGTTCAGCCGCGAACTGGTTTTGGCTTAGGAGCAAACAACGGGGTAATGGTCATCGATGGAGGTACGCCATGCATCACAGTCGAAGTGCGGCGGCAATTGCCGCATTGACTCTCGTCACAACCATGTTCTTTCCGTGGCCCGCGTTGGCCGCCACAGAGACCCATTGCGTGGTCGATGTCGTCGACAGGCTTCGAGATGGTGAACTGGTGACAGGTCCAGCCCGCTGCTATTCAACATTCGCTGAGGCGATGCTCGATGCCAGCGATGGAACTCTCCAGTTGCCAGCAGACGCCTCGCCGTCGAAGGTGCTCGACAGTGGGTCGCTCGCCCCGACTGCTTCCTCGTTCACGCTCGGGATCCATTTCGATGGAGCCTCTGGGACGGGATCCTCGATCAGTATTACTGGGAGCTCATGCACAGGGGGATACTGGAACACTGGTACGGCTTGGGCGAACCGGATATCGTCGTCGTGGAATGGCTGTGCGCGTCTTCGGCATTGGGACAATCCATCCAAGACCGGGGCCTATCAGGACACTTTTGGGGCCGGGACGACCGACAACCTGACCACGCTCAACAATAAAGCTGAGTCGGTGTCATATCACCCATGACCACGGTTGCTACTGCGGTGGGCGAGTACCGTCACGGTATGGATTCCGTATCCGACGCTGAAGTGATAGCCCAGTCGATCGACAATCCCGAGGCGTTCGGAGAGATCTTCAACCGTTACCACGACACCATCTACCGCTTTGTGGCCCGCAGGGCGGGACGCGGGCCCGCACCAGACTTGACAGCTGAGGTGTTCGGGAGGGCGTTTCGCCTCCGGACACGCTACGACACCTTCCGTCCGCTGGCTCGGCCCTGGCTGTACGGGATTGCCACAAATGTCATCGGTGACCACATCCGCCAGACGCGGCGCCGCGAACGGCTCCATCTGGCAATGCTCGGGTTGACGGATGTGCCCGCAGACGAGGACATGGACCGGCTCGTTGACAGCGTCACCGCACAAGGAGGCAGACGAGTAATCAACGATGCCCTGGCCCGTCTGTCAGTGGGCGATCGCAATGTCATAGTTCTGGCGGCTGTGGAGCAGCTCACGTACAAGGAGATTTCTGAAGCGCTGGGGATACCGATCGGGACGGTTCGGTCCCGGCACGCCAGGGCCCGAGGCACCCTCCGTGAACTTCTTGGGCATTTGAGACAAACAACTGATTGAAATCAAGAGGACGAGACAAAACCGAGACCATGGACAACTACGACGAAGATCCGATTGATCAGACGCTGAGACGTGTAGCTGGCAACCCCTCGCCGAGTGCCGGTGACCGCGAACGGGCTTGGCAGGCATACACCCGCGCAACCGCAACCGTGAACCAGAAACCATCCCGACGTCGACCGATGTTCGCTGCGGTTGCTACGGTCACGGCAGTTGCGTTGGTGGTTGGATTCGTCGCTGTCGCCGCGCTTCGACCCTCTCCTGCACAGGCAGCCCTGCTCGAGATCGCCGAAGCTGCCGAGCGTCTGGATCCCCTGACCATCCCACAGGGCCAGTACGCCTACACCCAAAGTGAAACGATCAATCTCGGCGTCACCGGAATCGATCCGTTTCCACACAGAGCCACCCCGATTGCCTACCTAATCCCAACAGACCGGCAAATCTGGAACTCTGAAGATGGCACCACCAGCATTGTCACGACGATCGGCCAGCCGACCTTCTTCAACGCGACCGATGAGGTGGACTATTTCGCGGCGGGCTACGACGCCATCGACCAGGTCGGTCAAACCGTGACCGAGACCTTTGGCAACACGACCAGCATCCTGACTGAACGCGACTGGCCCACTGACCCGAAGGAGCTACGAGATGTCATCATTGAGCTCATTCCGGAAGACTCACAGAGACCCATGGATGTCGAAATCCTCGATGTGGTACTCGACCTCATCCGAGAGGTGGGGCCAACACCAGCGCTCCGTGCCGCCGCCATCGCAGTAATCGCCGACCTCGACCCCACGGTCGAAGACGAATCGCCCGGACAGACCACGTTCTCCATTGTTTCCACCCAACCTGACAACCTCACCATCAGGTTCACCCTCACCGACGAGGGACACCTCATCTCAGAGACGACTACCGACATTGCCGGCAATCCAAGGCTCGGCATTCCACCAGGCACCCAAGTGGCATCTTCCATCTACGAACCCACAATCATCACGACCAGTCTTCCAACAGATTGACCCGGCAAGTCGTCACGATGGGCCAGCGGCAACAATCGGTCCAGCAGTGATATTTGCAGGAAGCATCAGTGTTGCCGCTCCAAGCCACAAAGACGAGTAGAGGTCGGGCGTTCAGCCGCCGCTGCATCACCACCAACCCGATCCCGGACCAACCCGGCGATCCGGCGACCCCGAGAAGTCGAGAACTGGAATCAGACGTCGAACAAACAACTCTGTACCACGACGGTCGCCGTACCTACGGGGAACGTGCCCATGATTTGAACACCCGAGGAGGTGCCACGACCATGCCAAAAGGAGTCAAAGCTGTCGCCCTTTTTTTCGCCACATTGGTTGCTGCAGGTTGTTCGCAGCCGGTATCGATTGCGAGCGTGACGGTGTCGCTGGATCAGACGCGCCTCGAAATCATTCTCAGTTCCTGCAACGCAGAACTGGGAGTTTCGGTCAACGAATCGCCCGACGCGGTAACGGTCGTGATCGACGACTCCGCACGGCAGCCCGTGGAACTCGCAGGCACCGATTGCCAAGATCTCTATATCCACCAGATGGAAGATGCCCTCGGCACCCGCCCCGTCGTCAACGACGCCACAGGCGATCGGATAGATGTCCAGGCTTCCCTGTCCGAGGAGGAGCTCGATTGGCCATACGACAAGTCGCGAGTCTCACAGGCACAGTACGAACAGGCGCTGGATGACGTGGTGGGCTGCGTCATGGAAAACGACCCTGATGTATCGGCATGGGTCGAGCAACAGCTGAATTGGAAATGGTGGTCGTGGGAAAAGGAACCCAATGCCGATGGGACTGTTTCATCATCGGCGATACAACCATGCGAACAGCTGCACCTCGACCCCGTCAGGTGAAGCACGCGAGTTGAGGTCACGAGGTTCCGATAGTCCGGCCAGCCGGTTGGATGGCCGATTCCGTCGATATGGCTGGCCCCCTCAGGAACCCAGCACGAATCTTGCTTTCTCGACTCTGAGCATCTCGTAAGGAGTCATGGCCTTGATGCCGAGCTCGATACACGCGTCTGGGATCTTGATCTTCTTGGTCGATGCCGATGCGATCTCGTGAGTCACCAGGACGTAGTCGTGGGCGAGGGCGTGGGCTACCAGGTAGAAATCTGCCACCTGAAGGAACGTCGCGATTGCAGCTGGTTCGTATTTTGCGGTGTTCGCCCACTCGCTAACAACGCCGAGGCTTGGGACAATCGCGGCATCGGGTCTGAGGAACAACGACGAACGGTCTCTTGCCCAATCAGCGAGTTCGTCGGCTCCACCAAGCAGCTCGTCGGCGATGCGTTCGATGCTGTGCACCGAGCCTGCGGCAGTTTGACCGTCGATCCAGTCCCAGAACGCTGGACAGAAGTCGAAGCCGTAGTGAAGATTCTTGGCCTGGATGAAGACGTTGGCATCGAGAAGATACGTCATCAGGTCACTCCGAGGCGGTGGCTCAACTCGTGGAAGGTCGACAGCTTTTTGAATCCGAGCATCCGAAACGCGTCACGGTGAAGCGTTTGCCCTTCGAGTGTGCTGGCTATGACTGAGCGGGCGAAGAGCTTGCTCACGCGGATGGGCTGAGTGTTGTAGAAGTTCCCACCGCTGCCGGTGGAGTCGTTGAGCAGTTCCAGAACACGAGCTAGCTCAGCTTCATATGCCGTCCGGTATTCACTCCAAGTCAAGAAGCCGGTCTCGTGCAGGCGCCGAACGATTACCAGCGTGCTCACCTTGAACACCCTCGCAAGACCATCAAGTTCCCCCGTTAAGGGCTCTTCTGGTGAATACTCGGCACGTATGTCTGCTTTGGGAACCAGGAATTCGGCAGCAACGTCGTTGCACCATCGTTCGACTGAGTCTGCGTTTCTTTCTGTCGGATCGATGTCATCCAGCCCTGTCTGGCCGAGCCAGATGTGTGCGAGTTCATGGGCCAGGGTGAATATTTGTGCAGCCCTTGTGTCCGCACCATTCACGAAGAGCACCGGCGCTAGGGGGTCAACGAGTGCGAAACCTCTGAACTCCATCGGGTCGAGTTTCCTGCGCGTGTTGCTGCCGACGACCCCGTTCACCATCACCAGGATTCCGGAATCTTCGGCGTTCTCGGTCAGTCGGCGGAATGCCTCGCAACGATGGTGGCGCAATAGACGAGCGGGCAGGGGTGGTAGGCGCCTCGTCGATCTTCGATCGGCGAGAATGAATGGCAGACTCGGAGAATTCGAGAACCGGAATGGGCTGGCCAACAAACAAGTCTGTATATGTATCGAGCCGGCGACATTCGAGAATCGAGGCTCGTTTTGCCGACCAATCCAGGAGGAATGAGATGATTGGTGTTCGAAAGCGTGGCTTGGTCTGGTCGGCCGGATGGGCGACGTCGGTGGGCCGAATGCCGACCGGGGTGTCCATAGTGGCATCTGCAATCGTTTTCGTCCTCCTCCTCACTTCGGTTCCAACCGCTGGTGCCCACTCAGTGTCGGGCGACTACAACAGCGGATACTGCTACGGGACCTATTGGAGCGAGCCCGTGGCGGGGCATGTGGAGGCAGGGATGAACGACAACCCTGCCTCCAGCTCTCTCGGCTTGTGCAAGGCCTCGCAGGTTTTGGTGAGGATGCGGGACTACGACAACACGCTGGTAACTGAATCGGACTACGACAGCCTGATGCCTCTGGGGGTCGAAGTCGACACGCTGTACACGTGGATCGGATATACGAAGCACCAGTCGAAGGAGCCCAACAACACATGGCACACAGTCACTATCAACCACTGAACGGCCCGTGTTTCTTGTGTCCGCCGAGGGTACGATGGCGAATTCTGTCATTCGCCTTGGCGATTGCACTCGTCTGGGGCTTCGGCACTGCAGCCTTGGCGCACTATGACTACGGATTCAGGGTCGTTGGGCCAAACGAGTGCGAGTTGGAGTGGGCCAGCAACCACACCTCGACTCAGTATTCGGCTGAAACAGTGGAGAGCTCCAGGTCCTCCGCGCAGAACGGATGCAAGGGGGTGTCAGGGAAAGTGCGCTACAAGCTTGGTACGGCGTGGACGACGCGTTACGAGTCAGACACGACATTTCCGTACGACGTATTCCTCAACGGTAGCCACAACAACGGATATGACTACTCCGACCACAACGGTTGGAACCGTCAGAATTCTGTTTGGTACGGCTTTCGTAACGATCACTAAAAAGGAGATCTGCCCAATGACAGAAGAGACAAGCACCTTCAAAACAGGCCACCGTCTGGTTGCCTACTGGTTGACGACACTCACCGTGGCGACGCTCGCCTTGTTCTGGGTGATTAATGCGGCATCAGCGGACTCCCAGGGGCCGTTGCCTGCCGACCGTGAGCAGCTACTTCAGGACCTGAGAGACAAACACCCCGCGGTTAATCAAGCACTCGCGGACGGAACGGTCAGCGTAGATGAGGTCGCCGACGGCCTCGCCAGAGCAGTGTCGTGCATGGAAGCATCGGGCGTTGACGTTGTCGAGGCGTCGTTCACCGGTGACGGCCATATCAAGATGATCTATGAGAACGGTACGACATCGGGGGCAGATGCTGCCGATGAGGCTCAGGCTCGGTGCCTGGATGAATATGCTCAACCGCTCGCTGAGGCATATGGCGTTGAGCGAATGCCGACAATCGCCGAACTCGATAGCTACCACGGCGCCGTCCTGGAGTGTCTTACGGCACGAGGGATCGAGGTCGACTCCGTTCAGGTGATCGACCGGGTCGCAGACCGCAGATCGGTACGGGAATGCTCGGCAGAAGCCGAGGCGATGGTCTTCGGGCGGTAGTGTGCAATGACAGTCCGAGCAGTCGATGATTCTCCGTCCGAGCGTTGATCCAAGGGGGAGGAACAATGACCATCAGCAGACTCAATGTTTGGGCGTCCGCTGTGCTCGTGGCTGCTGGACTGTGCGTGAGCTTCGCTGCAGGGCGATTGTCGACGCCCGAATTGGGAGCTCCGCCAGCGCTAGACCTCGCACGTGAGATCGGTGTCGCGATTCCCGAGGTGCAGCTTCCCGCATTTTCGGACGGCCAGATCACTTTTCAAGAGGTGACGGACGCAGTCACCCGGTTCCGCACGTGCGTGGTGAGTGCTGGGCACCCTACTGGTTGGTCGGCGACCCTCGAGCAAGATGGCTCATTCACGATTTCCGTCGATGATCCCGATGGAGACAGCTTGAGCAGAGCAATGTACACCTGCCGGATCGAACACCTCGCTGCAACCCAATCTGTGTACGCCGCATCCCTCGGGCTGGCGGATGGCTAGCGTTTGCAAACGATTCGTCAATTTCCACTGGCCCCAAAAAGGCCGAAATGCGCCATCTATGAAACGACATTCTGATCACCTCCCGGTCTCCCAGAGACCGGCGGCCCCGGCTGAACACCTTGAGCTATTGGCTCCTCGTCGGCCAATCGGTCAGGCGATTCCCGCTGTAACTTGCAGATGCCCGACGTCGGTCCGCCTCGACCTATCCCCACAGAACAGTGCAGATAGGTCCTGCGCTGCTGCCGTGTTCTCCACCGGAGTGCGACGGTGTTTTCCTCGTTCGCCCCGATTCCGAAAGCTCCGGGCCAATCTTGGGCCACACCTGGGCCGCACCTGGGCCGCAACAGGAGTGAAAACGTGAGAAATAGTGCAAACGGATGAAAGGCGAAAACCCAAGCCCTGTAAGGCTTTCCGCCGTTTTACCTTGGTACGCAAGATCCCCAAATCGGTCTAGGAAACCGCTCATGCGTATGTGCTGTAGAAGCTGACCACGAGGCTGGAGCCCTCATCCGGTCTCGCGTCGATTTGGACGAATTGGGCAACCATGCGGAGCCAGGCGAGCACACAGGCCGGGTCGACCGCGGACGCCACGCCAGGATACATTCACGGTTTGGCGAGCCTCAAAAAACCCCACAAAAACCCCACAAGGCAGTGAAAAATGATGCAAAACAACGAAAGGTAGTGAGTAGAGAAATCCTTGCTACATACGGGTTTCTGACGAATCCGCAGGTCAGCGCATCGCCCTCATCTGCCTCGACACGGCAGGGGTCACTGGTTCAAATCCAGTATCGCCCACAAGTATGTCCCGCCTTGAGAATCACCGATTCCCAGGCAACGGGACGGGTTTCCCCGTTTCGATACTCTCACGACTCATCACCATGTGAGAACAGCGGTTGACCGTGGGATTGGGTCGAGACTCAAGGTTCAAATCCAGTGTCGCCCACCAATCTATTCTCCCGCTGAGAACCACCCATTCTCGTACCAATGGACAGGTTCGTCCGTTTCGGTGCTCTGACGACTCATTGCGATGTGGAACAACCGATCCTCGCGGCGCGTGGCTCGAGGCTTTAGGTTCAATTCCATTATCGCCCACGCACAGAAACGCTGGCAGCTGCAGGGGTTTCTGTCGTCTTGCGTGGAGTGACCACTCGTGTGGGATCGGTGGTACACGATCGCAACGTGTTCCACGCTGAGCAGCGATAATGTCGGCATCGATGTCCGTTGAACCCGCCGCCACATCATCTGCCGAGAGGGCTCACCGGGGCGGCCTCGGAACCTTTGCCGGGGTCTTCACGCCGTCGATCCTAACGATCCTCGGCATCATCCTCTTCCTGCGAACCGGGTATGTGGTAGGTAACGCCGGTTTGTCGGGTGCTCTTGCGATCATGGCCATCGCGACCGCCGTGTCCGTTCTGACCGCGATCTCGCTCGCAGCCATCGCCACGAACATCGACGTTAAAGGCGGTGGCGACTACTACCTCATCTCAAGGACACTCGGTCTCGAGTTCGGCGGGGCGATCGGGATCGTGCTGTTCGTTGCCCAGTCGGTTTCCGTCGCGTTCTATTCGATCGGTTTCGCCGAAGCAACCGCCGCCATGGCAGGGTGGGACAATCGACTGCTGACACAGGCCGTCGCGGCAGCCGCTGTGCTGCTTCTCTTCGGTTTTGCGTGGGCTGGTGCTGATGTCGCCACGAAGTTGCAGTTCGTCATCATGGCACTGCTCGGAGCTGCCCTGATCTCGTTCTTCGTTGGGGCAATCGGCTCCTTCGATGCGAACACATTCGCCGACTCGTGGTCGCCCGCACCCGGCGCGATTGGCTTCTGGGCAGCCTTCGCCGTGTTCTTCCCTGCCGTCACCGGCTTCACCCAAGGGGTGAGCATGTCAGGCGACCTCAAGGACGCCAGCCGAAGCCTTCCCATTGGCACATTCCTGGCCATCGGCGTGTCAACCGCCGTGTACGTCGGCGCAATACTCCTCCTGGCCGGCGGTGTACCGCTCGCTGAGTTGGTCGGGGACGGGGGCGAGGCGATGCGAGCACTGGCGATCGTCGGGGCAGCCGTTGGCGTCGGGGTCATCGCAGCAACACTCTCCTCCGCCATGGCTTCACTCCTCGGTGGACCCCGCATTCTCCAGTCACTCGCAACCGATCGCGTTTTCCCGTTCCTCAACAGCTTCGGTCGCGGTCACGGGGAAACCAACAACCCTCGCAGGGCCACCTTGCTGAGTCTCGTGATCGCCTTCGTGACCATCGGCCTCGGAAGTGTCAACGTCATTGCCCCGGTCGTGTCGATGTTCTTCCTGATCTCATACGGTCTCATCAACTACGCCACCTACTTCGAAGCGAGGGCAGCGAGCCCATCGTTCCGACCTCGCTTCCGGTTCTTCTCGAAGTGGGCGAGCCTTGCCGGGGCGCTGCTGTGTGCAGCGACCATGTTGCTCATCAACCCATTGGCCGGGGCGGCGGCGATCTTGGCCATGGTCGGCATCTACCAGTACCTCTCACGCAGAGCGATTCCGAATCGCTGGGCGGATGCCAGCGAATCTCACCACTTCCAGCGTGCGGTCGAGAACATTCGGGCAATGGAGAAGGAGCTCCAACACCCCCGCAACTGGCGCCCGCAGATTCTGGTGTTCTCGGCAGAACGCTCGCGCAGGGAGCGGCTGCTTCGGTTTGCGAAGTGGGTAGAAGGAAACAGCGGCCTGACTGCTGCGTTTCGGATCGTGACTGGGGAAGGAATTCGTAAACGCATCGAGGCTGATGCGGAACAAGAAGAACTGGCGCTCGAGATCGATGAGCTGGGTCTCGACGTTTATGCGCGATCTGTGCTGGCGGTCGATGGGCTCGCTGCGCTGCCCGTCATCGTTCAGGCGTTCGGTGTCGGCAGACTGCGATCGAACGTGGCCTTGTTCGGCTGGCCCGAGTCGGATGATCCAGAGAGAGCTGCCTCCTATGTGCGCGCGATTCGTGAGGTAGCACGCCTCGGCGTAAGCGTGATGAGTCTCTCAACTGACGAGGCTCGGTGGCAGCGATTCATGGACACACCTCGCAAGGATCGGCGGATCGATGTGTGGTGGGAAGACAGCGATTCTGGCCGATTGGCAGTCTTGGCCGCCTACCTGTGCACCCGGAACGAGGAATGGCGATCGGCACGGATTCGTCTCGTGACAACTCCTTCCGGCAACCCCTCCGTGCTCAAGGATGAGTTGGCCTCAATGCTGTACCAGGCCCGGATCGATGCTGATGTAGCGATCCTCCCCTCACCGACGCGTGCCGGGTTGTTGGCAGAAACGATCGACGCCACCCTGGTGCTCACCCCGATGCATCTCAGGCGCGGAACGATCGTCGATCCACTCGACACTGACATGATGGATCTCGTGAGGCTCCTTCCCGTTTCTGCCGGCTTTCACGCGGGTTCGCCGATGGTGTTGAATACCGATCCGTCGAGCGGGATCGGCGAGGAGCTTATCGCCGCCGAGGCAGCGTACGAGGTCGACGCCGAGCGTGTTCGCAAGCTTGAGAAGCAGCTCTCCGAAGCCCAAACCCAACTGCAGTCGATTGATGCTTCTGCTGATCGATCGGCTGCAACCGAAGCCGAAGATGCGCTCGATCAGATCCACCGTCGGGTCATTTCCGCTCGTGCAAGGGCCGAACGATCTCGTTGGGAGGCGAGCCAGATTCTCGAGGCATCCCAGGCGCGCAGGGGCCCGCGGTGGCACTGGATTCGGGGCCGGTGAAGGCCACCCGCGGGATCAACAACTTCTCCATTCGCCCCGGACAATTCAGCTAACGAATGGATTCGATGCGGATCTTCTGTACTGCATCGTCGGATTCGAAGATGGGAACGAGTTGCTGGAGTTCCACGTCCGATAGCTGAAGGGTCAGTGTCGGCAGACCCTTGCTTTGTCCTATGGCCCAATGGCCCATGTCTGCCATCGGTTTGGCGGCAGAGGGCACCAGCGCTGTCACCGATTTTCGGATGTTCTGGATCGTCGCTGCATCGGCCACGGTCAACCGGACAGAAAAGTGCGCATCGCGTAGGGCCTGAGATCGCAATTGCGGCGAGAGCTTGCCCGTTACAGCGAGCATGATGAGAACGATCACGGTAACGACGATCGCAAGTCCCCAATACCCGGTACCAGCCGCCATCCCGATCGCCGCAACGGACCACAAACCGGCAGCGGTTGTGAGCCCTTGGACATTCAACCCCTGTCGGAAGATCAATCCAGCACCCAAGAACCCGATTCCCGTCACGATCTGAGCCGCAACTCGGGACGTGTCGGATCCGGGGAAGCCATAGATCGAGATCACCGTGAAGAGTGCTGCCCCGCCCGACACCAACGCGTACGTGCGGACTCCGGCATCCTTGTTCGAGAACTGTCGCTCCAAACCAAGGACAAGGCCAAGCCCAATTGCGACGGCCACTCGAACGCCGCCGATGAACGCCACGCTCTCAACCGCACTATCAATCCAGTCCAAATCAGACCTCCATCGATCCAAACAGTAATCCACCGAGCCTCAACCGAGGTCGATCCGAGATCGACTGTCAAGAAAGATTTGACGAAAACCGATGCAATAGCGTCGAGTCGGACTCCGATGCCCAGAGAGCGTGATAGGTTCGTTTTGATCATACGGTGGGCACCTGAGAGGAGTTGAACAGCATGACCCGACGGCGCTTGCTCGGTGTGGTTGCGACCGCCTCGCTCCTGGCGTCGTTTGTCGTTGTTTCGGCACCGTCATTGTCTGCTGCCGGAGGAGAAACGCTGGTGGTGTCTCTCGATGCCGCCCCCGATGACCTGTCCACTGGCCGACGCAGTGGACCGCCACCCGAAGAGCGGTTCACAGCGAACACGGGATCGATGCGAACCGCAGAGCTTCTTGTCGATGATCGCCTCGTTCCATCAATTGCATCGACAATCATGGAGATTGGGGGATCAATACTCGGTACCGCACCGGGTGTGCTGCTCGTCCGGGTACCTGAGGGCAGCCACGCAGCCCTATCTCGTGTGCCGGGGGTTGTCCTGGTGAGGGATCCGTTCCAGAGTGAGGTTGTTCCCGCAGCGGGGGCAGAAACGGCGGGATCCGGGAGCGAGCTTGCGAGTCTTACCCGCGCAGATCAGTGGCAGGCAGCAGGGTTCACCGGCAGCGGAGTGTCGATCGGTGTCATCGACTACTTCGATCAGGTGACGTGGGACGAGGCGGTCGCCGCCGGCCAGCTCAAGCCAGCATCCGCCACCTTCTGTCGCTCGTACGGAGCTGACTGCAACCTCTGGGCAGATGGGAGTCGCCACGGGGTTGCATCCTCAGAACTCATCTATGACATGGCTCCTGGTGCCGACCTCTACCTCGCAACCGTCTCCTCAGTCACCGATCTCGCGGCAGCCGTCGAATGGTTTGATGCGAATGGCGTGTCGATCATCTCGCGCAGCCTTGTTGCATTCCTCGATGGGCCGGGTGATGGAACCGGTCCCTATGATTCCATCGCAGACGACGCGGTTGCCCGCGGCATGCTGTGGGTCAATGCGGGGGGAAATTATGCGACAACGCCTGGGCTCTCCGACGGTGGGTATTGGCGGGGTACCGCAGTGGATTCTGACGCAGATGGTTGGATCGAATTCGTGCCGGGCGATGAGGCACTCGACTTCACATGCGGATCAATTCAGGGGATCAGATGGTCTGATTGGGGCGCGAACCCGACCGACTACGACGTCACGATCACCGACGCAGCTACGGGTGATACCGTGGCGACATCGAACTTGGATCAAGGTGCTGGCGCGCCACCGATCGAGATCCCTCCGCCGATGGACTGCTACTCGCATCCAACGCTCAAGCTTTGGATCACCATCTTCAAGAAGGGCGGTGGAATTGCCGGTGACACCATTGAGTTCATGGCGAACCAAGCCAACTTCGAGTACTCCTCGAACCCGTATTCAGTTACCCATCCCATTGCGGACTCTGCCAACCCCGGAGTCCTGGCTGTCGCCGCAGTCGATCCGGCAGCCGGCCAGACAATTGGCGGATATAGCAGCCAGGGACCGACGAATGATGGGCGAACGAAGCCGGACATCGCGGCACCGAGTTGTCTTGTAGTCCTCGCCTACCCGTTCTGCTTCAACGGTACGAGCGCAGCGGCACCGGTCGTCTCGGGCGCTGCGGCGTTGCTCCTGGAAGCAGGCGTAGCTTCCACACCGCAAGCCCTCGCAGCGCAACTCAGGACGATGACGACGGATCTCGGCGTCGCCGGCGTCGACAACGTGTTTGGATCAGGCAAGCTTCTCCTTGGAAGTCCACCGGGTGCGTTCGTCGGTTCATTCATTGACGATGACGACAGCATCTTCCAAACCGAAATCGAATGGCTGAAGACCCAAGGCATCACGCTTGGTTGCAACCCTCCGCTCAACAATCGATTCTGTCCCAAGCAGACCCTCACTCGCGCACAACTCGCGGCATTCATGAGCCGAGCACTCAACTTGCAGGGACAGCTTGATAACCCCTTCAGCGACGACGACGGTTCCCTATTCGAGGATGACATCGAAAAGCTAGCATTCTCTGGGATCACCCTCGGATGCAACCCTCCGGCCAACGACCACTACTGCCCGAACAACATCCTCAGACGCGACCAGATGGCAGCCTTTTTGGGGAGGGCCCTCGGATTCAGCGATGTCGGCGCTGGCAACCTTTTCGTTGATGACGATGGATCGATCTTCGAGGTCGATATCGACCGTCTCGCGACCGCCGGTGTCACCAAGGGCTGCAGCCCCGGGTACTACTGCCCAACCAAGAACGTGACACGGGAACAGTTTGCAGCTTTCCTCTTCAGGGCATTCACCTGATCCAGCCGGTTTGAGAAACTCGCGGAGGTAGATCGGCCCACATCCGAGCGGTGACAGCGGTCCATGTCAACCCAAAACTCAGCAGCAGACTCCGCGCCGTGAACACCTCTGCAAGTGCGCCGATAGCCAGTGATGAGGCTGCGACTGCGAGTGTGGCGAGGCCGAAGTCAAGGGCGAACCGATGCTCCATCGTTGGGATGAACGTCCGGGTCCGTGGAGGCGTCACGCTATGGACGGAACATCAAGAAAACTCGAAGCGGTCCGAATCAGACGGCGACGTCGCTCAACAGGTAGTCGATGACGTGTTTTGCCGAATACTCGGTTGAGCCCTCGGGTGCGAACCGGGCCACATAGGCGGCGTCATCGCCTGACGTGATAAGCATTTCCTCAAGGGTGCCCTTTGGTGTCACCTGAGCCATACCGACATTCGCAACGAGGGAATTGCAGAGACACTTCCGTCCAACGGTTTCGGAGAGTTCGCCGCCCTTTTCGAGATACTCATCGATCGGTTCAGACGGACACCGCCACCCGATCTTCCCGTTGTCGCGTTCGTAGGCATGGCGGAGATACCCGAGGTCACAGATGCGATCCCTTTGCTCGTAAAGCTTTGGATTCGACAACGTCTGTTCGAGTTCGATCACTTTGAACGGGAAACCGGTCGGGGATGCCACGGCATCGGTGTACACCTTCACAGCGCTGTCTCGCGACTGACTGATGACCTGATCCTTGATATCTCGCGTGAACCCGGACTCGTTGCAGTATGCAAAAGCGGTTCCCACCTGCACACCAACGGCCCCTGCTTCGAGCGCGCTCTTGACCTGATGCGGCTCGGCATAGCCGCCTGCGAGCCAGAACGGCTTCCCAAGACTGGCGATTTCCTCGAGATTGACTTCGTCCCGTTCGCCGTAGATTGGCTCACCGATCTCGTTGAATTCACCCTTCTTACGCGGTGGCGCATTGTGTCCACCGGCGACGGGAAGCTCAACGACAAAGCCGTCCACCTCACCAGACGATTTGGTCGCAAGCATCTTTGCAAGAATGTGTGAAGACACGATCGCAAGGAACTTCGGTCTGGGGAGTTTCGCAACAAGATCTTGTGCAAACTTCCTTGGTGAGAACCGCACGAAGGGATCGCCCTTGGCTGTCAGTCCCTTGACATCGATCTTCAGCTCGACGTCGGAACCCTGCGAAAGCCGATCGAGGATGCCAGGGATGGCCTTGGGGATGCCTGCACCCATCAGGATGTAGTCGACGCCAGCAAGCATGGAGCCGTACAGAGACGGGAGTGTTGGTATCTGAATCTTCTCGAGGAAGTTCACGCCGACAGGATTGTCGTGGCCCTCCTTGGCGAGAAAGACCTCGACGAAATTCGCGGCAACCAGTAGTTCATTGGTGAGCTGTGATGCCTTGTGGCTGATCATCGGCTTTGTGATGAACGGGGTGTCTTCATCCTTGCCGCCGTCGATGAAGTATTTGTCGATGATGCGCTTCGCGACGTCCGGGATCGGGAATGCTTCGAGTGCCCGACGCATGTGGCCGCCCGGGTCACCGAGTTGGAGCCTGCGAGCCAGAATGGCGTCGAGAGCAGTACCCGATATCACGCCGAGTTGCCCTGTCCGCGATACGGCGTTTGCGAGCCGCCAGTCGGATACAGCGGCGCCCATTCCACCTTGGATAATGAGCGGAAGATCGGCGGTCATCGCAGCTGTCATCGGCTTCCCGGTCTGTTGGGGGCACAGCGCGCCAGTGCCCGAGGCCGCGTAGGTGGCGACCTATGCGTTCGACCTGCACATGGTACGACGCGTTTCGCTGTTTCTTCCGAATCAATTCCGCACATGTCAGTGGAGATCGGTGTCTCCGGTTCCGGCAACCGTCTTGATCGAGGTGAGCCATCGATACTGCTCGGAGTAGTCGATGCCATAGCCGACAACGAAGCCAGGGGGTACCTCGATACCCCAGTATTCCGGTTTGGGTTGACCCGAGCGTGACAACAAGGCGCACGATACGATCGATGCCGGCCGACCGACCTTGATGCGGTCCTCGACAAAACGCAGAGTGAGGCCGGTATCGAGGATGTCCTCGACCAGGATCACATGTCGGTTGGTGACGTCGTGTTCTATGTCCTTGGTGATCTCGACCGCACCAGAAGATTCCATGGAGCTTCCGTACGAGCGGGCACGGATGAAGTCGACCTGTGACGGAATTGCCGCGGCGCGGATCAGGTCTGCGACGAAGACGAACGAGCCTGTGAGAACACCGACGAACAGGGGGTTCTTGTCCCGATAGTCGTTGGCAATCTCAATGCCCACCCTCGCAACAGCAGCGGTGATGTCCTCGGGTGTATAGAGGTCGATGAGATCCATGGTCAGCATCCTATCCGCCCTAAGCCAGGCGGTGCCTACCCAGCTGGTACCATGGAGCATCGAGAGGAGGCTTCCGAATGTCGTTTGAATTGGTCGAGTTCTGCGAACCTGCACCCGTGCCGGGCACACCGTTTTCCGGTGCCACGGAAACGGTTCTCGGAACCTACGAAACCGAGGGTGATGCCGTGAAGCACGGTCGAACTGTCTGGCGGCAACGGAGAGCATCATCGACCCACGATGTCATGTGGTGGATCGTACGGGTGCCCGGTGAAACCCTGGCCCACTGGATCGCAGACGCGAGCAGTGATGTGGAACAGATTGTCGATCTGGCGACGCATGAGTTGATCGCTGTCCCGTATCGGTCGCAGCAGTAGTTCGCCGCAGTATCCTCTAGCGATATGAGTGACACACCCACAAGTATCGTTGAAATATCTGACGCGGCTCGTGACAAGGTTTTGGCCCTGCGCGAGGGAGAGAATCTCCCCGGTCTCCATCTGGGACTTCGCATTACCGGCGTCGGGGCCCAGGGGTTCATCTATGAAACTTCCTTTTTGCGGCCAGAGGACGTCACCCCTTCTGACATCGTCGAGAACCACGGTGGGCTCGATGTCGCAATCGCGCTTGACTCCGTCGAGAATCTCAGAGGTGCCGTACTCGACCTTTCGGGAGATGGCGCTGGTCCCGGTCTCGTGATGCGAAATCCAAACGTCCCGACACCAGCGCTTCCCGGTGGCGAACTCGGCGATATCGAACTGACGGGAACTACGGAAGAGAAGATTCGTCAGCTGCTTACCGAGCGGATCAACCCATCGATTGCAAGCCATGGTGGTGTGGCAACCCTCATCGCCGTCGAGGGCTCGGTTGCGCAACTTGAACTCGGTGGCGGGTGTCAGGGCTGTGGCCTTGCCGCCGTCACGCTGCGGCAGGGAATTGAACGAGCGATTCTCGATGCTATCCCTGAGATCGAAGAGGTTGTCGATGTGACAGATCACGCTCTCGGTGCGAACCCCTTCTACGCGTAGCAGTCGGTGGATGGACCGCTACCCGTGACATCCGTGCCGTCACAGCATTGTGGATTGGTAGCGACCCGCATCCCAGAAAGCGTCACGCGTCGGGTGTTTCCCCGAGCTGACTTGGATCGGGTGGAACATCGACGGCATAGCGCTCGAGGACTTCGAGTGGGATGAGATCGAGCACGCGCTCATGCGTGCTCGCAAGTACAACCGGTGCCGCAACGCCATCGTCGTGCGCCCTGGCCCAGTTCCTCGCCGTGACACACCACCGGTCGCCCGGCTTGAGGCCCGCAAAGTCGAATTGCGGCATCGGGGTACTCAGATCGTTTCCGATGGAACGCTGATGGAGAAGGAACTCTCCTGTCACGACTGCACAGATTGTGTGGCTACCCCGGTCCTGTGGGCCAGTCCGACAGGTTCCGTCGCGAAAGAACCCCGTCACGGGATCAATCGAACACATCTCGAGTTGAGTACCAAGCACGTTTCGTTCCACGGCGTAAGTATTGCCGACTCGCGTGCCTGTGCGTTGAGACTGGTTACTCGACAAGCCCGGCGCGCATGGAGCGGATCGCGCTGAATGAGTCTTCGCCGGCGTTCTCGCCGATGTGGGGGAGCTTGGCTGAGCGTCTGCTGTAGAACGAGCCTTTCAGGGCGGCGTCTGCGTCTGGCTCCGCCATGGGGACCGGTGCTGGTACCGAGGGGGAATAGTCAAGATCCACAGCGACGGCCGACGACTCGACCGGTGGTGGTTCGACGCCCGGTGTGGAATCGGGCGACGAAGTGACAGCTGCCCTCATGGCCTTGCGCCCCGGCTCGATGGCGGGTGGAGGAGGTTCGGTCATATCGGGCTGAGCGGGTGCCGGCGTTGTGTCGACTGAGTGGACAGGTGCCGTCACCAGAGTCGGTGTTGCAGGATTCGGTGTGGCCGCAATCCGCGCAAGGCGTGTTTCGAGGTCAGTGAGCAGTGCTCGCGTCCGTTCCACCCGGTGCTCAAGGGACTGATTCTCGGCGACGAGGGCACTGTTGGCAGATTGCAACGCTGCGTTGACAGATTGCAACGCTGCGTTGGAGGATTGCAGCGCGGCGTTGATGGACTCCAACTCCTGGGCACCATCATCGTGCGCGGTTTCGGCGCTTACCGCCGGATTCGGTGCATCGGCGTGATCCCGCTCCGCCAGAATCGATTCTGCTTCTGCTCTGGCGTCGGTCACCATCCGGAAGGCGTCGTACCGTGCCTTTGCGACGATCTGCTTGGCTTCTTCGCTGGCCTTGTCAACGACCGCGGCGGCATCACGCGAGATGTCATTGGTCGTATCCGCCGCCCGGATCTGATCGGTGGTCATCAAATCTCCATAACGCGCCTCAGCGCGGTTCCGCCTCTATCGGAGTGTATCGGACGGAAATGGTGCTGAGTTGAGACAAAATGATCAGGTCGCGAAGACTTTGCTAGTGATTCGGAGCTAGTCGAGGTCGGTGATCGCGTTGAGTGCGACCAGAATATCGGAAAGCTCCCGCTGAAATACTCTGCGCGATTCCATGTCGCCCGACAGCAGCCCGCGGTTGTCCACAAGCTTGATGCCGGAGGCGTAGAGGGCGGTGGTAACCGACTCACGGTTTCGAATCCGGCCGTGGTGGTACATCTGCTCCCCCATCTTGAGGCAACGTTTCTTCAGAACTTCGGCCTCTATGGGTTCGTTGCCTTCGAGCACCAGGGTCTCGGCCACGACTGAGTAGGCCTCAAGGAAGGGGCGAAGGACGATCGGGCTCTTGGCAGGAAGCATGGCGCGAAGGTTGACTTCGACTGGGTCATCAGGGCCCGTTTCTCCAATGCGGTACCGGGCCAATTCGCCCTGGATGGATTCAACGAACTCCTCCGTCGGGGCGAAGAAGAACTCGAACTTGAGCAGGTCGCGAAGAGCAAGCGTTCGCTCGATAACGGAGTCCTCGAGCATCTCGTCTGACTCAAACCCGAGGGCAAGTGCCAACTCGGCGATTGCTACCGGGATGAAGAAGTGGATGATGGTGTTTCGGTAGTACGCCGCGGCGAGGTGTTGATCGCGGGTGATCGAATAGATGTGGTCCGTCAAGCCTTCGGTACGGGTCACGACGCTGTTCTCCACCAGTTGTTCCAGAGCCGCTCTGGCTTGCTCGGGCGTCGACATCGCGAGCGACGTGGACGTCGGAAGGCAGCGGTCGTGCACGAACTCCACGAATGGATGAAGGATTTCGATCGTTTCGGCAGGGGTGAATCCCCGATGACCCTGTGAGAGCAGCGCCATGGTGACAAGACTGATCGGCGTGATCGGAGTCACGTCATTGATACGACTTGATACGTCAAACGCAAGTTTTGGAAGCGCAAGCCTTCCCTTATCCGAATGCAGGTCGAGGGTCGGGCTGAGGTGTTCCGACATCTTGAGCGGTTCGCCGAATCGGATGTAAATGTTCCCGTGACGACTTCGCAGACCCGTGATGAACTTGATCGACCACAGGAAAGACTCCTTTTCCTTCTGCTGGCCGCGTTGCTCGGCGGTGTACGCGGACACGTCCGTGATCTGGTCATACGCGATCGAGACCGGCACGAGGACTACGTCGTCTGTGATTCCGCGTTGGTAGGCGTCTGCAACATAGGCGAGCAGCCCAAGGTGCGGTTCACGGAGCTTGCCGGATCGGGAGCGTCCCCCTTCGACATACCACTCAAGGGCGAATCGCTTCTCGAGGAGGTAGTCGATGTACTGGCGAAGGACGAACTTGTACGGCTCGTTCTTCTTGAACTCCCGCCTGATGAAGAAGATTCCTGATCGGCGGAGAAGCGGCCCGATCAGAAAGAAGTTCATATTGATGCCACCGGCCGTGTGGTTGAGGGGAAGCTCGTTCTCATAGAGCACGTGCTGGAAGACGAGATGATCGAAGTTCGACTTGTGCGACGGCAAGAAGACGAGAGGTGTTCGATCGCCGATTTGGTAGATCTCGTGAAGCTGCTCCGCCGAGTAGTCGACGTTCTGGTGTGCGGTGGCGATCATCGCCGATGTGATGCCGTTGACGATATCGATGACATATGGTGAGTGCTGAGCCGCGATCTCCTTGAGGTATCGCCGAGTCCGTTGCACGATTCTCTTCTCCGGCTTGTTCTCGGACTTGGCAAGGCGGTGAACGCCTGCTTGGAACGCTCGGCTCCAGAACAGGTCCTCCATAAGGAATCTCGGGACCTTGTAGTGGAGGCCGCGAAGGTTGCGTTCAGCGCGTTCGAGTGCGAGCCAGGCCTTGAGTGCTACGAACTCCCCGAGGGTCGTCCCGTCGGCGACCGTTCGGCCCAACGGCTCGGTCCACCACTTCTCCAACTCGCTTCGCCGTGCAGGGTGGCCAATGACGATGCGGACGCGGTCTGGGTAGCGCGCCTTGATGAAATGTGCGCGGAACATGTCCGGATCTCGTGGGTCGCCAGGGATGAAAACATCCTTGAACCGGACTTTGCGTTTTCCCTCGTGTTCTTCGGCGAGCCACGCAACACGAAGAGGCACACAAAGTGGGTCGTCCTCCCTGCAGAGACGCTCGCTGATGGCGGGATCGACATTGGCAAAGCGCCGCTGTCTCCTCGATGGTGGGATGCGAAGCCGAGTGATCGGATCGGTGACCGACTCGGCCACAGCGTCGAGGTAGGACGCGATCATGTCGGCTTCGAGGTCACTTGAGGCATCGATCAGGGCGACGTAGGGGCCCTCCTCGTCGGGCCAAGCAGGAGCGTGATCTGTGACGTCAGGCATCATCTGGCTATTCAGACTCAGATTCGGAGCGCGTTCGTCTGCAGAATCCTTGCCACCGGGGAGCACGTCGCTCACGAAGCCCAGCACCTTGGAAAGCGCAGAGGATGCGACACCCGCAGCGACAGAGACAACACCGGTAGCGCCAGTTGCCGCCGCACCACCAGCCGAGGAGGCTGTTCCGCCAGCAGTTGAGGCGGCCTGTGACATGTACGTCGTGATCTGATCGATCAGGTCTTGGGGCAGGTTGTCCTTGAGGAATTCAGTGACGATGGTGACGACCTCGATGACCTTGTCTGCGGGTAGGCCGGTCTTGTCCTGGATCTGTTTGATGAGATCTTCCATCGCCATCCTCTCGCGTCGGGACTCTCATTGTACCGATCGACACGGGGGCACGGAGAGGCTCAGTACCGTGTCATCCCCACCCGAGTTCGTGGAGTCTGGCATCATCGATCCCGAGGTGGTGCGCCAATTCATGCAGGACCGTCGTTCGGATCTCTGCTCGAAGTTCTTCGTCAGAAAGGCTGAGATCCATGTGTGGCCGATAGAACACGGTGATCTGATCGGGTGTGAAGGCGAAATAGTCGACACCGCGGTCGGCGAGGGACACGCCTTCGTACAGCCCGAGAAGTCCTTCACCCGTCGGGTTCTGCTCCCGCGACGGCCGTGGTTCCACCACGACAATCAAGTTGTCGATCTGTGCGTTCACCCACGGAGGAAGCGACGCGAGCACCGAGTCGACCTCGGCCTCAAACTGCTCGATGTTCATGGTGGGATCGTAGAGCAGCACATCGCCGTTGACAGTCCATGCGTCGTACCATGTGGGCCATCCACTGGGGCGATTAGCTCAGCGGGAGAGCGCTGCATTCACACTGCAGAGGTCACTGGTTCGATCCCAGTATCGCCCACAAGTCCTTCCCACCTTCAGAATCACCGATTCATTGTATTCGTGGCTATCTGGCGAGCAGGTCGATGTAGATGAACTCGTCACGTTCAACGGTGTTTCCGATCGTGTAGTCGATCGGGTGATGAAAGATCGGAGCGTCGTAGCAGAAGGTGTGGAACTCGCCGTTCTCACCCAAGGGATCCACTCCGGCAGGAAGGTCGTTGAGTAGGTCAGTGTCGAAGATCCTGCCGACGAAGGACGAATCCAGCTGACGGGAATCAACAGTGGCAATCACCGTTCGGAGCCCACCTTTGATCATCTCGTCAGCGAGTGCGTAGGTGCCCGACGGGCCGCACCAGATCGGGAACATCGGCTCGATGCCGGTCCCGGCAAGTCTCTCGGTCCGATAGGCGCGTATGTCTTCGAGGAACAGGTCGCCGAACACGATCCTCGTAATCCCGGCGTCTTGGGCGCGTTCCATGACCTTGGCGATACGTTGCTCATACTCATCGTTCGAGCAGGGCGACGGGAGTTCGACCGACCACACCGGGAGTCCGATTTGTTGCGCCTGTATGTCGACCAGAGCGCGGCGCACTCCATGCATCGAGACCCGGTCGAACTCGCTATTGAATGTGGTCAGCAACGCAACCACGTCGACATCACCGCGTTGGCGGACGTTGTGCAACGCCCAAGCACTGTCCTTTCCCGAACTCCACGACATCAACGCCCGAGGGCGGCTTGCCTGATCCGCGGAGTTGAGCCCGATGGTCACGTCCCTCCGACCACCCGTGAGCGAACGGTCGTGAGAACAACCTGCTCGGCTGCAGTGGCCCGAGCGGCTTGGCGATGCCTGAGCGCTCGCCCCATGAGAGCTGTTGGCTTTGCCCACTGGATCAAATAGTAGGAAGGACATTGAGCTTCGTAGGGCGACATTCCCAAATCCTACGACGATACCCGCGGATTCCCGGCCCACGGGACTCCTGCGTCCGTGATCATGGAAGGGCATTCTGGACTCTGATGGTGCTTCTTTCTTCGACAAGCTGTCGGATGAGGAAGCTGGTACAACGTGTTTCGTCATATGTCCCCAAGACCCTGAAAGTTTGGAGTCGAGCATGAAACGATCGATTGTGATGGTGGTTCTTATCGCCATTGTGGCTGCGGCTTGTAGCGCGTCTGAGGAAGCCGCTGTACCGGAGACAACGACCACGGAAGCAGCCGCAATCACGACCACTGAGGCACCGACTACGACCGCAACATCGACAACAGCTCCGTCGACTGCGACGACGGTGGCGTCGGATGGGATTGAGACATCACCCGTCGTATCTGGTGAGGATCCAGATGTTGACGCGATTGTTGACATGTATGGCGTTGTCTTCGACAGTGCCACGAGCTTCGACGAGAAGGCGCCATTCATCACAGATGCGACCGGTCTGGAAGAGACTGTCGGCAAGTACGCGGCCGCCGGTGACGGCATGGGCGGCATCGAGCTTCAGCCCGACAGGGTCGGAATCGACGGTAACGACGCCAGGGTCGTCTACTCGTTGCTGTTCGCAGGGAATACGACGTTTTCGGATCTCGAGGGTGAGGCTGTTCTGACGGACGACGGGTGGCAGGTAAGCACGGAGTTCTTCTGTGAAATCATGGTGTTGGCGCGGGTCGGCTGTTCGTGATGGCGTAGAAATTCGGTCGCCGTTTCACGAAGGAAGATCTGCCAGGCAACGGCCTACTTCACGAGGGCCCACTCGAGGACCTGGCCCATGTCGTCTGCGACGTGGAACGTCATTTCATTGCGGATCGCTTCGGGGATATCATCGATGTCCACCTCGTTTCGACGTGGGATGATCACTTCGGTGAGTCCGGCGCGATGTGCAGCCAGAACTTTTTGTTTCAATCCACCGATTGGTAGAACCTTGCCCTGGAGCGTGACCTCGCCTGTCATTCCGACTTCACCCCGCACCTTGCGCCCTGTCATGAGCGATGCCAGTGCCGTGGTCATGGTGATTCCTGCCGAGGGCCCGTCCTTTGGAATGGCACCGGCAGGTACGTGAAGGTGGAAACTTCGGTCGATCTGGTCGGGTTCGATGCTGAGTTCCGTCGCTCTCGACTCAAGGTATGAGAGGGCGATTCGGGCAGATTCCTTCATCACATCACCGAGCTGACCCGTGAGAATCAGGTCCCTGTCGCCCGCCTTGGATGTTGCTTCGATGAACAGGACGTCACCTCCTGCACCGGTGACAGCGAGGCCGGTGGCTACACCCGGGACGTCTGTGCGGTCCTTCGCCTCATCTTTCCAGACCTTCGGCTTACCCAGATAGTCCGAAACCTGCTCATCGTCGACGACGATCCGGGCTTCTTCGGAGGTGCGCGCAACCTGTGTTGCCACCTTTCTGGCGAGCTTCCCGAGCTCCCGCTCAAGACTCCGGACACCGGCCTCCCTCGTATACCGGTCGACCACCGTGGCCAATGCCAAGTCGGTGACCGCCAGCTCCTCGGGCTCGAGACCGGCTCCACGGAGTTGGCGTGGTAGGAGGTGGTCGCGTGCGATTGCCACCTTCTCTGCGTCGGTGTATCCGTCAATGGATATGACTTCGGTGCGATCGAGCAACGGTGCTGGGATCGTTTCCAACACGTTTGCTGTCGCGATGAAGAGAACGTTGGACAGGTCGAGGTCGGTCTCGAGATAGTGGTCGCGGAACGTGTGGTTCTGGGCAGGATCGAGAACCTCAAGCAGAGCCGAGGATGGATCTCCCCGCCAGTCGTTCCCGACTTTGTCCATTTCGTCCAACAGGAACACCGGGTTCATCGTCTCGGCCTCGATGAGAGCTCTGACGATACGACCGGGACGTGCACCGACGTAGGTGCGTCGGTGCCCACGGATCTCGGCCTCATCGCGAACGCCACCCAAGGCGACACGGACGAACTTGCGTCCCAAAGCACGCGCTATTGACTCTCCGAGTGAGGTCTTTCCAACCCCAGGTGGTCCGACCAGAAGGAGGATCGCACCGGCACGGCGGTCTTCCTCTCCCTCTATGCCTCGCGTCTTGCGCAACTTTCGGACAGCAAGATGTTCGACTATGCGTTCCTTGACATCATGGAGCCCTGTGTGGTCGGCATCCAAAACGGTCCATGCCTCGTCGAGATCGAGCTGATCGTCGGTTTCCGTCCCCCACGGCACCTCAAACATCGTATCAAGCCAAGTCCTTATCCAAGAGTGCTCCGGTGACTGCTCATTCATCCGCTCGAGACGATCGATTTCCCGGGTGATCGCCTCAGTAGCTTTTTCTGGCAAGTCGAGTTCTTCGAGACGCTTCCGGTATTCACCTGAAACATCGTCGTCGTCGCCAAGCTCCTTGCGGATGGCTTCCATCTGCTGGCGAAGGATGTAGTCACGTTGACCCTTGTCAATGCGTTCGGTCGCATCCTCACGAATCTTCTTGCGCAGATTGAGATCGGCAAGGACTTCCTTCATCCAATCAAGGAGGCGCCCGAGCCTTGCTCGCAGATCCAGCGTCTCGAGTACCTCGACCTTCTGTTCGAGGGACAGGTCGGGGGAGTAGACGGCGAGATCCGCAAGCTGTGAAGGATTGTCCACGGAGAGGATCTGGTCAGCGATCCTACCGATGCCCCGGAGGTTGAGAACTTCGGTGACGACGGCCCGATACTCGGCCACCAAGTCGTCGAGTACAGGATCGTTGATGACATCGAGCTCTGAAATGGGTTCCGCTTCGACCCAAAGTGCACCGTTGGCATCGGTGGAACCTGTACCCACCCTGGCACGGGAAATCCCCGAGATCACAATGTTGCCCTGGTCGTCTGCATCTTGGATGGTGGCGACCGTTCCGACGGTTGCGAACTGACCATCGACCCTTGGGACCAGGAGCAGTTCGCTGTTGCCGGCCCGAGCGGCGGCGAGAGCAAGCTTTCCCTCCTCGGTCTCCATGCGCAAGGTGACAACCATGTGAGGGAAGACGACACCATTGCTCAACGGGAACAGCGGAAGCGTGATTTTGGTGGATTGCTCTGACATATCCTTCGATTCTGTAAGACCTACGAAACTTGAGTCACTCAGGCTTAGAAAACATCTGTAATGGACGTTCTATTCCCAGCTCGTAGAATCAACGGGAGGGATCAGGAGTTCGAGAGCATCTCGGTCATATCGTGAAACGTCCGAGGGTCAAATCGACGTCCACGGTGATTTCGAGTAGACCAGGCCGATCGACGATGCCCGCCTTCATGAATGCCCGTTGTGGTTGTGGTTGGACACCGGCGAGCACGACCTTGATGGAGGCAGCGTTGAGATGCTCGATGCTGGAGCTGAGAGCCGCGAGCCCGGTGGCATCGATGGCTGGGACGTCCTCGAGGTCGATGATCACGGTGTGGATGTCACCTTCGATGATGGTGAGTGCGTCGAGGGCTTTCTGTGCTGCACCGAAGAACAGAGGTCCTGCGACGTCATAGAAAATCACGCCGGGAGGCAAACCATGGACGCCGTGGTCGTGTTCGCCGCCAATGAGAGTTGCTCCAGAGATCTCGACCATCCGGCGCATGAAGAGCAGTGCAGCGAGCAGCACGCCGACACCAACCGCTATCACCATGTCGAACGCGACCGTGAGGCCGAAGCACACGAGAAGGATGATGACGTCGCTCCGAGGTGCGGTGCGCACGATTCTCACGACGGATCCTGCGTCTGACATATTCCACGCGATGACGAGGAGTAGTGCAGCCATCCCTGCCATCGGGATGTATCCGAGAAGGCGAGCGAGAAGAAGAATGGACACGAGCAGGAAGAGCGAATGGACGACGACGGCAACGGGGGTGCGGGAACCGGATCGGATTCCAGTGGCGGTGCGGGCGATCGCTCCGGTTGCGGCGAAGCCACCGAAGAACGGAGCGACAATATTGCCGATCCCGAGGCCCACGAGTTCCGAGTCCGGGTCGTATTTCGACCCTGCCATGCCGTCAGCGACCACGGCACACAGCAGCGACTCGATAGCACCGAGCGCAGCTATGGCGCCAGCGGTGGGGATCAGGCTTTTCACCATCTCCATGGTCACCCCCGTACCAGACCAGGGCAGACCTGGGAGCGGAGGAATAGCGGGTATTCCGCCGAAGCGGGTGTTGATCGTCACCACATCGTCGCCCATCGCTGCCAAGGCAAGACCAAGGAGGGATGCTCCCAACAGCGCGACCAGTGGGACGGGAATCCGCCGTGTGAATCGTGGGAAGACGATCAACACGGCAAGCGTTACCAGACCGACGATCACATCCGGCCACCTGATGTCCGGAAGTGCGTCGACGAGAAACGCCAGCCGATCCCAGATGCGTTCGCCCTCCAGGGTTCCGATGCCGACAAAGTCTCCGATCTGGAGAATGGCGATCACGAGGGCGATTCCTGCGGTGAAACCTGCTGTCACGGGATACGGGACAAATTGGATGAGGCCACCAAAACGCATGAGGCCCATGGCAATGAGGAAGAATCCTGCCATGAGGGTTGCGATCAACAGGCCCTGCAGCCCATATTTCGCGGTGACGGGTGCAAGAAGAATGACGAATGCCGCCGTGGGACCTGACACCGACAACATCGAGCCACCGAACACCGCTATGACAGCACCACCGACGATTGCGGTGAAGAGTCCGTTCTCAGGTGGTGCTCCGGCGGCGATCGCAAGTGCCATCGAGAGTGGGAGGGCAACCACTCCGAGGATCAATCCAGCGCCGACGTCGGCACCGAGGTCGTCCCGCGAATACCCCCTCCGACGCATCGCTCGCAGATTCGTCATCAGACGCAGCGGAGAATCACTCGCTACGTATCGTCGTGACATCGGCGCATTGTAGGCCCACTTGGCCGATGCGGCGTCCTTGAAACGGGGGATCCAGGAGGAAAAGGAAGACCGATACCCACAGCCGACGGCCAAGCGTTGCGTGGGTGGGGGTCTGCGTTCTGCCCAGCGACGGTCACACGGCTGGGACTGCTCGTCTCGCCAATGTATCGATCGGGAGGTCGGTCGCGAGGGTTCCGAAGTGGCTGCCGTGCTGGCCCCGCAGACGGGAAGACGTGTACGCATCGAGGAGGTCCTCGTCCCCGTGGCGGACAATCAGGGTTGCCGCCCACGCCTTTGCGAGGAGTTCCACCGTCATGCGAGCCTCCGCCTCTGGATCAGAGGTGTTGTGGAGCGCGTCCTTGGCCCGTTCAACGGCCGCCCTGACATCGGCATTCGCGTCGTCGAATGCTTCGAGTTCAACGAAAAACGCCTTGACGCTGTCAGGTTCACGTGCGGCGGCACGGAGGAGATCGAGAGCGATGACGTTGCCGGAACCCTCCCAAATGGCGTTCAAGGGTGACTCTCGGAACAGCCGTGGCATCATCGACTCCTCGATGTATCCGTTCCCGCCGAGGCATTCCATGGCCTCACGCACGACCGGGGTGGTCTGTTTGGTCACCCAGTACTTCGCAATCGGGAGAGCAATCCGTTTGAAGGCAGCTTCCTGAGGATCGATCACTGCACGATCAAAGGCAACCGCCAGTCGCATCATCATGAGCGTTGCAACCTCCGTCTCGACCTCAAGATCGGCAATGACGTTCTGCATCAGTGGCTTGTCGATCAGGGCCGAACCGAACGTGTGACGATACTTGACATGCCATGCCGCCTGGGTGAGGCTCTGGCGCATCAGCGCAGCACCGGCCATCGTGCAATCGAGGCGGGTCCCGTTGACCATCTCGATGATCGTTGGGATGCCACGCCCCTCATAGCCGACGAGTTCGCCGTACGTGTCCTCGAACTCGATCTCGCTTGAAGCATTTGATCGGTTTCCGACCTTGTCCTTGAGACGCATCAGACGCAAGGTGTTGACCTGTCCATCAGGTGTCCAGCGGGGAACGAGGAAACACGACAGGCCGCCTGGTGCCTGAGCCAGGATCAGGAACGCATCACACATGGGGGCCGAAACAAACCATTTGTGACCCGTGATCCGGTATTCGCCACCGGGCCCGCCTCCGCTGACCGGGATCGCCTCGGTGGTGTTGGCCCGCACATCGGATCCTCCCTGCTTCTCGGTCATCCCCATACCCAGAAGGACTCCATGCTTCATGTCGGCCGGTCGAAACGTCGGGTCGTACGATCGGGTCGTGATCCGGGGGAGCCACAGATCGGCAACGGATTCCGTCATCTTCAGCGACGGTACGACAGAGGTCGTCATCGAGATGGGACAGAAATGGCCGGCCTCGATCTGTGACGACATGAACATCAGCGCGATCCGGGTCGTGTGAGCGAACTCGGAGGCGTCGGTCTCCCACGGAAGACTGTGGAGCCCATGGGTGACGGCGAGGTCCATGAGTGAGTGCCACGCCGGATGGAACTCCACCTGGTCGATCCGATTTCCGTACCGGTCATGGGTGTGGAGAATCGGTGTGTTCCTGTTTGCGAGATAGCCCCACTCGATCACCTCTGCGGTTCCGACCCGTGCGCCGAACAGATCGAGGGTCTCGGTGACCGACCCAGCACCTTCATTGACAACGGCCGATTCAAGTACGGGGTCGGTACGAAACAGGTTGTAGTCCGCAAGTGGGGGCGGCTGGTTTGGTACCTCGAGACTCTTCATACCCAAATCGTACTCACTCGAACGTGTCGACGAACTTGCAGATCCACATGGCACAACGAGCAACACTCTGTGGAGCCCATCAGTTCATCAGCGCAAACATGATGCGGATTTGGCCCTTGACAGTCGAACGTATGTTCGATAATATGGATGTATGAAGAATCCAGCCCCCATTTCGGGCGGGGTCTTCGGAGAGGACGGCAGCATCTCGGTGCGTGGCATTGGGGTGTTGGCCGGAGAGTCTGCCGACACAGACAACACAACTGAAATCGCAGCCGGCATTGCAACTGATAGTGCATCTGGTATTGCATTGTCGAGTGATGATGATCTTGAGGCATCGATCGTTGCACTCAAGCGCCATATTGATGCAGCCCAGGCTGACCTGTTGCTGCGAATTGGTGAGTATCACGCACGAGAACTTGCCCCGCTGCGGCATCTGTTGTCAACAGTTGGGTGGGTCAGGCAGGCTCTGCGTTTGACGTCGGCAGCTGCGTCATCAATGGTGCGCACGGCCCGCACGTTGGCAACCATGCCTGATATTGCTCAGGCTGCGTCGGTGGGGGCTATCACGCCTGATGGTGTGCGTCTTTTGACCCATGCGAAACGTCGCCATCCGTGCGAGTTTGATCTCCATGAGGTCGTGTTTGCCGAGATTGCTCAATACCTGTCCACAAAAGACCTTCGGGTTGCGATTGAGTATTGGGAACAACAAGTCGACTACCCGTCGGCGGTGGCAAAGGTGAAGCACCAACGGCAGCGTCGACGGTTCTCGATGTCCCAGACCTGGGAGGGGATGTGGCACCTCAGTGGCGAACTCGACCCCGAAACAGGATCCCTTGTCGATACCGCAATCCGTTCCATTGTCGATCGCGAGAACCTTGCGGCGTCCCGTGACGGGTCAGTGATGACCGCTATCCGTGGCAACGCCGTGCCGACGCCCTTGGCGACCTCGCCTCGTTCTGGCTCACCCACAGTGACGACGTAGGAACCTCGGGTGGGTCGAAACCCCACATCACAGTCACGACGTCACTCGAGACACTCGTTGGACTCAAAGAGGAACTCCCGACCATCGACGGGCTTGCGATTCGACCCTCAGAGTGCGTCGCATCATCTGTGACTCAGGGGTGATACGGATGATCCTTGACGCAGAGGGTGAACCACTCGATGTCGGTCGACGATCCAGAACCGTCACCCCAGCCATCAGACGGGCCCTTGACCAACGCGACAAAGGCTGCACGTGGGACGGGTGCGACGCCCCACCATCATGGTGTGACGCACACCACATCATCCACTGGGCCGACGGAGGCAAAACCAGCCTCACCAACATGGTGCTGTTATGCCGAACCCACCACCGAGCCACCCACCAAGACACAAACGGTCAACAAGACGGCGTCCCACCCTGACCAAGACCGTTGGTTGGTTAGGAGAGCGCGAAGTCGAGGTCGGAGATGAGATCCTCGACGTCCTCAAGGCCGATGGAAAGACGGACCAACCCGTCGACGATCCCACGCCGTACACGTTGTTCGGGGGTCATGCCGTGATGGGTAGTTGTGACGGGCTGGGTGACCAGGCTTTCAACCCCACCGAGGCTGGCAGCGATGGTGAAGATGCGGAGTCGGTCGACCACCACCGAGGCGTCGCCGTCAAAGACGAAGCTGACCATTCCGCCATACCCTCGCATCTGGGACTTGGCCGTGATGTGTCCCGGGTGGTTCGACAGGCTCGGGTGGTTCACGCGGACGACCTTGGGGTGGTCATCGAGGAACGCTGCAACCGCTTCCGCCGTTGCGTTCTGCGCCTGCACCCGCACAACCAGGGTGCGGATACTGCGCGAGAGCAGCGAGGCGACCTCGGGGGCGATCATCTGGCCGAGGTTCTTGCGCCAGGTCCAGATCGGCTCGAGAAGTTCAGCGGAACCGATGACTGCTCCGCCGGTGAGGTCGCTGTGGCCGCCGAGGTATTTCGTGGCGGAGTGGACAACAAGATCCGCGCCGAGCGCCAGGGGGTTCTGGTTGACCGGCGTCGCAAAGGTCGAGTCGACCGCGGTGAGCGCTCCAGCGGACTTCGCAATCCGGGCAACGGCGGAAATGTCGATCACCTCGAGTGTTGGATTGGTGGGGGTCTCGAAGAAGACGATCCGGGTACGGTCGTCGATCACGTCTGGCAGTTGATCGAGTTCGTCGACGAGCAGAAATCTCGTGGTGATTCCCAGTGTCGGCAGGTTGTCGGCCAGGAGTTCGAAGGTACCGCCGTAGACGTCGCCGATACACACGATGTTGTCGCCGACGCTGGCATGGGCGAGAAAGGTGGCGGCCTCGGCGGCCATCCCGGAGGCGAACGCCCAAGCAGCCTCACCTCCCTCAAGATCCGCAAGTCGGGTCTCCAGGGAGCGGATCGTGGGATTGAGCCCATAGCGCGTGACAGGTTGCCCTCAACCCGTCCCTCAACCACATCGAGGATGGCGGCGGTGGAGGGGAACCCGAACGTGGAATGGTTGTAGAGCGGAGCATGAATGCCGCCCTGGCTGTCGAGCTGTTCACCGGCATGGACACAGCGAGTCGAGAGACCATGGGTGGACGGGTCGGGCGCTGACGTCGGCATGGGATTTCCTCCACGTTGGGGCCGAATACTCATGCTAGTGATGTGACCACCAACGCCGATCTGATGAGCGGATCCCAGGGCGTTTCCGTCACACCTTCATCGTGACTCCGGTTGGAACTTTGGCACATCGTCACTCCTCAAAGAGCGGAATTCATCTTCCGGTCGGTAAGCTGACATCAGCTGCTTTGGCGGCCTTCCCTTCTTTCTCTGTCCTTCGACCGTGTGAACTCGGGCCGGTTCCGGACATCTCACTTCCGAGGGACACACAGTCGCTCATCATTCCAAAAGGAATACCCATGAACATATTCGTAGGCAACCTGCCTTTCTCTGCAACCGAAGGTGATCTCAAAGATCTCTTCACCGAGTACGGCACCGTCGATTCTGCCTCAATCATCAATGACCGCGAAACCGGACAGTCCCGTGGTTTCGGGTTTGTTGAACTTGGTGCGGAAGCGCGTGCACAGGACGCAATCCGCGATCTCGACGGCACCGAGCTCAAGGGCCGCAACATCAACGTCAACGAAGCGAAGCCACGCACCTAGTTCGTGCCAACACCACCGAGAGCTCTCCGAGGGAAACCCGGCAGAGCTCTTGGCGGTTTCGACGCATGAATCCGTCGCTAGGCTTCACGCCATGATGAATCAATCCTTCTGCGTGATGGCCTGCTGTTGCTGTTGCAACATCGCCGTGCGCGTCGAGGTTCACTGAGTCCCGAAAGACAACTCAAACCCCACAACCCGCACGGCACACCCGCCGATGCGGGTTTTTCTTTTTTCATAGCATTGCCAACACCACCAGGAGAATCGTCACATGACTGCAATCGTCGAACCCACATCTCTTCCGGTGTCGGACCGTGCCGTCCGTCGGTTCGAGGACATCCGTGATCTTCTCCCTGATGTGAACAACCCGACACCCCTTGTTCGTGTACGCAATTCGCTCCGGGTGGACAACGTCTATCTCAAGCTCGAATGGATGAATCCGTTCGGTTCCATCAAGGACCGTGCAGCGGCCTATCTGGTGCGGGGGATGATCGAAAGCGGTGCCCTTGATGGTCGGGAACTCGTTGAGGCTTCGTCTGGGAACACGGCCATCGCCCTCGCAGCGATGGGTGCGATCAATGACACAAAGGTCACGATCACGATTCCTGACGGCGTTCCCGAGGAGACGAAAACAATCCTTCGCATGCTCGGTGCCGAGGTGTGGGAGACCCCTGACGAACTCTGTCCTATCGATCATCCCAAGGACGGGGCGATCGCCCTCGCCCGGTCCCTCGCCGCATCCGAAGGTGGCAACCGCTACGTCATGGCCGACCAGTACGAGAATCCTGAGAACGTCAGAGCTCATTTCGAGACCACCGGCCCCGAGATCTGGAATCAGACGGAGGGTCAGATCTCAGCATTCTTCGCTGGTTTCGGAACATGCGGAACCCTCACAGGAACGGGGCGTTATCTCAAGGAGCAGAACCCTGACGTGCGAGTCGTCGCCATCGAACCGTACGCGGGACATCGTCTTCCCGGACTCAAGAGCTTTGCAGAAGCCAACGAACCAGGAAACCTCGATCGGAGCGTCATCGACGACGTCGTCAAGGTCCACGACGACGAAGCGTATGCGATGACGCTGCGCCTCCATCGTCGCGACGGCCTCATGGTGGGTTTGTCAACCGGAGCCATCGCCCACGCCATCGATCAATACGACGGTCTCGAAGACGGGCTGATCGTCGGTGTTTCCCCAGATGCAAGCACGAAGTACACGTCCTATTTCACCGACAGGCTCGGCAGCCAGGGGCAGCCCTCGTGACGAAGAACACCCATACGAAGAGGATATTGAAACGATGACACAGGATGACACGGTCCGACGAGAACCTACGGAAACACTCGACACGTCTGGCATGCTGTGCCCGCTTCCTGTCTACAAGGCCGGCCTGGCTCTCAAGAGCATCCAGCAGGGCGATGTTCTCAAGGTGGTCTGCACGGACCCGGGTTCACTTGCGGACATCCCGGCATTTGTCCGCCAACGAGGGGATCTCCTCCTTGACGTTGATGACCGGGGAACGTCTCAGGTCTTCCTGATCGAGAAGGGAAGTGGCTCGTGACGGTGGCATCCGAACCAGAAGCCGACGCGCGTGGGATCGAGGAGAGACCCAGACGTTTGGCGCTTGTTGCATCCAAGGGAACACTCGATCAGGCCTATCCACCACTGATTCTCGCACTCACGGCGGTCAGTCTCGGATGGGACGTTGGCATCTACTTCACCTTCTACGGTCTCGACATCCTCCACAAGGATCGCTTCGAGAGCCTCAAGGTTGCGTCACTTGCGAATCCCGCTGGCCCCATCCAGGTACCGAACATCGTCGGGGCAATCCCCGGAGCCACTGCGATGGCGACCAAGACCATGAAAAAGTGGATGGACAAGGCCGGAATGCCGACGATCCCCGAATTCATCAACATGACACAGGATCTCGGTGTCACGTTCTTCGCCTGCGCAACGACAATGGGCGTGATGAATGTTGCCGAGGATGACCTGATCAAAGGATGCGAGATCGCCGGTGCTGCTGCCTTTCTGGACTACGCGGCCTCTGCGGATGTCCAACTGTTCATCTGATAATGCTCGATCGAGGAATCAGCTGAGACCCAGAATCTGTTTCTTCTTGGCATCGAACTCGGCGTCCGTGAGGATGCCTGAATCGCGGAGAGAGGCCAGCTTCTCCAGCTCGGCCACGTAGTCGTCGGCCGGAGCAGGTGCTGGGCCCGGAGCTGCCGCTGCGGTATCGGCTGTTGCTTCTCCACCGGCCGCCTGGTCGAGGTCTTCCTGCGTGACCGGCTGCGACTCGATGTTGAGTTCGGCCATTGCCTGTTCGAGTTCATCGTCTTCGAGTTCCTCGGGATTGACGCCCGTATGCTCCTCGATGCGCTTCGCATCCTGCTGGGACATCTTGTGTGCGCCGAAAGCCACAAAGCCTCCGACGAGGAGAACCCTGCGACGGACTCTCCGTCGTCGTGTCCGGCGCGCACGGGCCATCGGTCTTCCGCGTCCTACTGCTCCTCCGCCTCTGCGTGGCATGTTGACTTCCTCAGTTGTCGCGGAACCAGATAGAGATCCCTCTCAAGCGGACTGTACCACCACGCCCCGTGTGTCGGTGAGCAGTGTTTGTACGCCGATGCGCTCCGTTGGATAGCAGGGAGGGATGAAAACGGCCCGGCGTGGCGATCGCGAACGTTGTCCTTGGTGGGTTGGTGTGCTTGAGTACGGAGTGTGAGCAATCGGATTCTTCCCAACGCACGGGCACACCCGTGGCATGGCGTGAGCCCCGGTCCCAATCCGCCGCAACTCGTCACTGCATATATCGAGATCACACCACGCGATGTCGTGAAGTACGAACTTGACAAGGCGAGTGGTCTGTTGAAAGTCGATCGACCGCAGCAAACCAGCAGTTCTCCGCCGACGCTGTACGGGTTGATCCCGCAGACATACTGTGGCACACAGGTGGCGGCACTCAGTCCCGAGACCGACGTTGCAGACGGCGATCCACTTGATATCTGTGTGTTCTCGGAGCGACCCATCGACCGTGCAGACATCGTGCTTCCCGCCAAGGTGGTTGGTGGTTTGCGCATGATCGATGGGGGAGAGGCTGACGACAAGATTGTTGCTGTACTTGCCAACGACGAAATTTTCGCAAGGGCTGAGAACCTCACGGATCTACCGACCCAGATGATTGATCGGCTCGAGCATTACTTCCTCACCTACAAGCTTGTCCCTGGTCGAGACCACCCTGTTGCGATCGAAGAACGCTACGGGCGCGAGCATGCATACACGGTTGTAGAGGCGGCCATCGCTGACTACAAGAATGAGATTGCCGACCTTCAGCAATAGGAGACAAACGATATGGACCAGGAACGAACACAGTATGAGGAGGCTTCAAACGGGAACCTGATCCTCGTGCTTGGCATCGTTGGGTTCTTCGTAAATGTGCTCTCACCCGTTGCGTGGTACATGGGTAACCGAGAACTCGAAGCGATTGGCGCAGGGCGACGCTCGCCGGAGGGCGAATCCAATGCGCGCATTGGACGCATCCTTGGGATCGTCGGGACCTGGCTCCTCATTGCGGGGCTCGTGGTGCTGACCATCGTGGTCATAGCGCTTGCCTCGTCGGCCGGTTGATCGATGGCAAGACCCTCATTGATTGTCCGGATCGCCGTGGTTGTTGTGGGTGCCTTTCTGATCGCGTCAGTCGTGACGGGCATGTTCTTGTACTAGTCGAACAAGTCCCGCGGATTGACCAACACCGTTGATTGGTTACCATCCTGCGACAGAGCCGACAGCACATGTCGCTCGGAATCGACGCCTGGGCTCAAAATCATGACATGGACGCCCGATAGCTGGCGCACCAAGACGGCGCTTCAACAGCCGAACTACCCGGATCTTGACGCGCTCGCCAGCGTTGAGAAGGACATCGCATCGTCACCACCGCTCGTTTTCGCCGGAGAGGCTCGCAGCCTGCGTGAACAGTTGAGGAAGGTTGCCCGTGGTGAGGCCTTCCTGCTTCAGGGTGGTGACTGCGCCGAATCATTCGCCGAGTTCCACGTCGATGTGATCCGGGACACCTTCAAGGTCATGCTCCAGATGTCGGTCGTACTCACCTACGGTGCGTCCCTCCCCGTTGTGAAGGTTGGACGACTGGCAGGCCAGTTTGCAAAACCACGATCCGATGACCTCGAAACACAAGGCGACGTGTCGCTTCCAAGCTATCGAGGCGACAACATCAACGGGATCGCCTTTGACGCTGATTCCAGGATTCCTGACCCGGACCGACTCATCAGGGCCTATCACCAGTCGGCTTTGACGCTGAATCTCCTGCGCGCATTCGCACAGGGAGGAATGGCCAATCTCGAACAAGTCCACCGATGGAATCTCGAGTTTGTCAAGGACACGGACCAGTCTGAGCGGTACGAACAGCTCGCGTCGGAACTCGATGAGTCACTTGCCTTCATGCGGGCCATCGGACTCACATCCGACACGGTTCCTCAACTCCGCGAGACAGACTTCTACACGAGCCATGAAGCGCTTCTTCCTGGCTATGAGCAGGCTCTCACCCGCGTGGATTCCATGACTGGGGACTACTACGCATGCTCGGCACACATGCTTTGGATCGGTGACCGTACTCGTCAGCTCGATGGTGCTCATGTGGAGTTGCTCCGCGGAGTCGAGAACCCCATCGGCCTCAAGTGTGGTCCGTCGCTCACGCCTGACGAGCTCGTCCGACTGATTTCGGTTCTCGATCCGGAGAACGATCCTGGACGACTCACCCTCATCACCCGTCACGGAGCAGACGGCGTCGGGGATCACCTGCCGGGTCTCATCGATGCCGTGACAAGGGAAGGCATGGAAGTGGTGTGGTCTGTCGATCCGATGCACGGCAACACGATGGTGTCGGCCAACGGATACAAGACCCGCCCATTTGAACGGATCGTGTCAGAGGTCGAACAGTTCTTCGATATCCACCGTGCGAGCGGGACCCACGCTGGTGGTGTCCATTTTGAGATGACCGGTCAGAACGTCACCGAATGTACCGGTGGAGCGATGAAGATTCAGGAATCGAACCTCGCCGATCGGTATCACACCCACTGCGATCCACGTCTCAATGCCAGTCAGAGCCTCGAGTTCGCTTTCATCATCGCCGACCAGCTCAGAGCATCCCGGGGAGTCGAGCCTGGATCATCCCGTCTCTAGGCAATGGCCCGGACTAGACGAGGATTGGGAGGCTGAGGTCGATCACGATTCCTGTGACCAGCATGATCATGCCGATACCGACGATGATCATGCGGTTGCGGGGTTTATAGATCTTTGAGCTCACGCCGGCAAAGAACATCACGGATGCAAAGAGAACCATCGTGAGGACGTAGTTGTCGCCGTTCTGGTTCGATTCGCGTGCCGCAAGCGCGCTCTTGTCGGCAGCAACGCGGAGCTGATCTGCCTCGAGACGTTCAGCAACGACGTATTCCGACATCGCAAATGGGGATGGCGGAGCGTCGATGTTGTTCAGCGGATCGGTTGCCAACCACGCCTGGACTGCAGGCTTGAACTCATCCCGGAATCGAAGGTAAAGGAAACCCGACTCCGTGCCTCGTGTCGGTTCGTAGGTACTGGAATCCGTCAGCACGATCTTGCCACTGTCCACTTCGTCGAATACGGCGGCAACCCAGTCGATGTACATGGCGACGTCGATCTGGGTCAATTGTCCGCCCAACGTGTCGTGTCGGGTCGACTCAGTCCGGAAGGCACCAGCCTGGGAGTAGTTGTTGGCCTGGTCGCCACTCCACTTGACGGACTGAAACCCTGACCACGCGGTCAGGACGGTCGCGATTGCCAAGATGATTGTCGCGATCAATTCGATGCGGTCGTTGCTTCCCCACAGGTCGGAGAATCCGCCGGACGATGCTTCTACGTCGGTTTCGTTTGTCATAAGCGAGCAATCGTAGCCGAATCGGTACGCATTGACCGTGGTCAGGACGTTGTCGGCAGGTCCGCCATCGCCTCCGTCCCGAGATGCTCACTGAGCACACTCCACACAGACCGACGTGCCAGCTGCCCTTGCATCGACCGCAGCGTCGCCATGAACGTCGGAACCGCGGCTGAAGCTGCCATCGGGTTTGGCCTTGCCAGAGCGAGCACACGCTCGTCTGGTCGCAGAACAAGAACCTCGGTGTCGGGCCAATGGTCACCAAGGAGCGCCAGCTCGGCGGAGAGCGCCTTGCGTCCGACTCGATCGAACATGTCCTCGTACATGCGACCACCGTCACGCGGCGTCGTGGCGGCAAAAGGCGCGACCACAATCACCAGGTCAAGAGGTGAAGGGTGAGCGAGAATGAGATCAAGCGAGGTCCCAGATGCCATACCGCCGTCGGCATACCAGCGGTCGCCTATTCGCACCGGTTCGTAGATGAACGGCACGGCTGATGACGCTGCGACGGCCTCGCTCAAGGTGGCTTCTGGTGCCGCTTCGGTGCCGAAAGGGACACGCACGTGGTCTCGCACAGCGTATGCCACGATTGCCGTCGGTCGCTCGGGCCATCCATCGGCAAGAGGACCTACGGCGTCGTGTACCCAGTTCTGGAGACCATCGGTGCGAAACATGCCAGGACTTCCGAGTGCGGCGTGGAGGCTTGGCCGTTTGAGTGCTGGCACCAAGCCACGTCGGATCCAACGGATGGCGCCGCGGGGGGCACCGCGTGTGTAGAGATAGGTGCTGAGATATTCCTCGATCTCGGCCTTGGATTCCCCTGTTCCGGTGAGCGTCTCCATGGTGAGCTGCTCTCCACGGACCATTGCAGCGACGAACGATCCCGCGGACGTTCCGATCACGACTTCGGCTTCGTTCGGGTTCCAGCCGGTCGCCATCTGGATCGAAAGAAGGGTGCCGAAGTGAAACGCCGCGCCGGTGATCCCGCCACCGCCCAATACAAGTCCTACCTGGCTCACATGGGCCAGCATATCGGCAGGGGAGACCATGGCGTCGGACTGTGGCCCCTATCGTTACGGGATGATGTCTCAGTCGTTTCGTACGTTTCTTGAACAACAGCAAGCCATCGACGGTGTCCCACCGTTGAGCGAGGCCAAGGAAGCCTTGCTCAGTGATACGCGCAGCGTGACTGTCATTATGGAGGACGACGAGATAGTCGCACTTGGCGTTGTGAAGCGCTACGAAACCTCCGAGGGCGGGCAACGTGCGGCTTTCGAAACCGTCGTCCCACGCTCGATGCGATTCCCTGAATTCGAGGATCGGGTCGTAGCCGAGACCATTGCACTGATCCCCGCCAGCGTTCCCTACACGGGATGGAGTCGCCGCCTGAGTCTCGACTCCGCACTCGAGCGACGCGGGATGGGAGTGGTTCGCTCCCTTGCGGATATGTCGATGCCGCTACTGACTTCCCCTCACCGTACGCAACGTGATTTGATCGAAGTTCGGTCCTTTGCGGACAGCGACATTGACACTCTGATTGACATCAATCACGCGGCGTTTGGTGACCACCCTGAGGCTGCCGCACTCGATCGGAAGGAGCTCAACGATCTGATGCGGCAGGACTGGTTCGATCCGAGCGGTGTGCTGCTCCATGACGATGATGGAGAAGTCGCAGGCTTCTGCTGGACCAAGGTCCATCCCGCTGGCGAGGGCGAGATCTATCGCGTCGGCGTTGATCCTCGACATCGTGGGAAGCGAATCGGAAGGCGCCTGACCCTTGCAGGGTATGACTACCTTGCTGAAGCGCGCGGATGTACCACAGGGTTCCTCTGGGTGGACGAGGCGAACAACGCCGCCGTTGGCATGTACAAAGGCATTGGTCTCGTTGTCAGATCACGGAACCGTGAGTTCGCTCTGGCCACCCGCTAAGGGTCAATCGCTCGCAGACTGACGACAACTAGCCGAATCGATGGCCACAGGATGGGCAGTGGATGTCGCCGTCAGATGTCTGGGCATGGCACCACGGACAAGGCAGGTCGCTGCCGTCGCCGATTGCCGCAACGGGAAAATCGTGCGATATCCCAGTCGTCAGAACCGTTCGACCACCGACCGTGATGATCGCCATGGTGACGAACACGGCGGCTAGGGCGATCTCCAACATTTCGCTCTCCCTCCATCGGATACGCCAATGTAGAGGAAGAGCGCGAAAATCTCCGGTATTTACTCTCCGATTGCCCCGAGCACGGCCCGATTGAATTCCGGGACCAGGTTCGCGGGAACATCGGCTGGTTTTGCCGATAGTTGGCGCTCGGCGAGGTGCACGAGCGACTGTGCTGCGTGGTAGACGATCCAGCGATCCAGTTGAGAGGGTTCAAAAGTCCGACCGTACCCTGCCATGACAGCGCTGGCGGCAAGCGGCCCGGTGTGGAGGCCGATGGACCACGTCGTTCGCGACAGATCCCATTCGGGTGGAGCAAGTGTTGCCCATTCCCACGTGATCAAAGTCACAGCGCCAGCATCGTCGACGACGAACTTTTTGGCAACGGGGTTGGTGTGCGACACAACGGGATTCCCCGCATAGGGTGCTGGCACCGCTTGGGCGGCGCTCATGAGTTCAGCGGAGACTCCGAGACGTCCGCGATATCTCTCAAGGCGGCGAAGGGTTGAGCGAAGATCAACGGCGATCCATTCCTGGTCGATACCCCGTGCAAGATTCGAGAACGCAGTCGGTTCTGCGCGGTGGAGCTGAGCAAGGAGTTCGCCCGCCTTCTCAGCGATCCCCGGGTTCTCAGGGAGAGACTGGACGTTCCACTTGCCTGCATCCTTGAACATGGCCCAATGAATCGCTTCATCGACGCCGCGTTCCATGACAACGGGCATCCCGGGAATGTCCGAGAAGGCGTCGAGGGCGTGCGTCTCACGCCTCAGTCGCGAATCCGTGCCGTACGCCTTGAAGATCACGGTGCCATGCTCCCGCCAAATGCGAAACACGTGGTTTGCGCCCTGCAACGGGGTCGGTGACGTCAACTGTTGAACAGCCTCACCTGCTGCAAATTTCTCAGCGAGTGCTTTCGCATCCATTTGTGGCTCCGGGGGAAGGGATAGCTTGCACGATACGTACCGAACGTCATGATGGGTACCCTTACCTATCCGATAAGCGTCCATCGATCACAAGGACATCCGGTGACGGTCCTCATTACACTCCCAGACGGCTCTGAGCGCAAGTACGACGATGGTGTGACAGGGTTCGATGTCGCTTCCGATATCGGTCCACGTCTCGCACAGGCTGCGGTTGCGGTCACCGTCGATTCCGCCATGTATGACCTGCACCGACCAATTGAAAACGATGCTGCGGTGTCCATCGTGACCGACAGCACCGAGGCTGGTCGCCATGTCATGCGCCATTCTGCCGCTCACATCATGGCTCAGGCGGTTCTTGAACTGTTCCCTGGCTCAACCTTTGCCATTGGGCCCGCTATCGAGGACGGCTTCTACTACGACTTCAGCGTCGGCCGACCATTTACGCCAGACGACCTCGAACAGATCGAGGAAAAGATGGTCGAGATTGTTGCTGCTGATCAGCCGTTCGAGCGAGGCGAGCTCGAGATTTCGGAAGCGGTCACGGAATTCGCCGACCACCCATTCAAGGTCGAGATCATCCAAGGAGTGGATGCAGATGAGGGCGTCGACGACACCACGGTTTCGACGTATCGCAACGATGCGTTCCTCGATCTGTGTCGTGGGCCGCACCTCCCTTCAACGGGGCGGTTGAAGGCCTTCAAGGTGCTCCGATCGGCCGGCGCATACTGGCGCGGCGATGAGAGCAACCCGCAGCTTCAGCGCATCTATGGAACAGCGTGGGAGTCGACGAAGGCTCTTGACGAGTATCTCGTGAGGCTTGAGGAAGCGGGCAAGCGCGACCATCGCAAACTCGGAGCGGAACTGGACCTGTTTTCGTTTCCATCCGAACTGGGATCGGGGCTTGCCATCTGGCATCCAAAAGGAGGCATCCTCAAGACGGTGATCGAGGACTATTCCCGCCGCACGCACCGCAACGGCGGCTATGACTATGTGGTTTCCCCCCACGTTGCAAAGGCCGAACTGTGGCAGACGTCTGGGCATGCTGACTTCTATGCCGAGAACATGTATCCGCAGATGGAACTCGACGGATCAGACGACAAGGATGGGCAGGCATACGTCGTCAAGCCGATGAATTGCCCGTTTCACATCCTGGTCTACAAGTCTTCAACTCGGTCCTATCGCGAGCTTCCAATGCGCCTCTTTGAGCTCGGCACCGTGTATCGCTACGAGCGATCCGGTGTGATCCACGGTCTGTTGCGGGCCCGCGGATTCACCCAGGACGACAGCCACATTTTCACAACGGAGGACATGCTCGCAGACGAACTGAACACCCTCCTCGGATTCGTCCTCATGGTGCTGCGCGACTTCGGGTTTGAGGAGTTCGAGGCTGACCTGTCGACGCGACCTGAAAAGTTTGTCGGCAACGTCGATGCGTGGCAACGTGCAGAGGAATACCTCGCAGCATCGCTCGACAAGGCGGGGCTCGACTTTCAGCTCGCGGCCGGTGAGGGAGCCTTCTATGGGCCAAAGATCGACATCCATGTAAAGGATGCCATCGGTCGCCGCTGGCAGCTCTCCACGATCCAGGTTGACTTTGCCCAGCCAGAGAACTTTGAGCTCGAGTACGCGACCGCTGACAACACGCGGGAACGGCCCGTCATGATCCACCGAGCGCTGCTCGGATCGGTCGAACGGTTCGTTGGTGTACTTGTCGAACACTACGCCGGAGCGTTTCCGATGTGGCTCTCACCCGTACAGGCAACCATTGTCCCCGTTGCCGACCGCCACAACGACTACGCAGCATCCGTGGTGCAGCAGCTCAAGGAAGCGGGGATACGTGCTGAGGTCGATATCGCAGACGACACGGTCGGTGACAAGATTCGAAAGGCGATTACGCAGAAGCATCCAGCTGTCATCGTTGTGGGGGACAATGATGTCGAGGCTGGCACTGCGGGTCTTCGCCTCCGCGGTGACGAACACGAAGAGCGCGGGGTGGCGGTCGATGCCGTGATTACGCGACTTGTCGAGCTTGCCAGGCCTCCGCGCTAGGCAATTGGAAACGGGGCTGTCATTAGTCTCTCGTTTCGAGCGACTGCCGCTTCAGTCCCATCCTTTGGAGGAACCCCTTGAGAACGCTTGTGAAGGCGCTTGCGACCGCCGTACGCCGCGCACCATGGATTGTTATTGCCGTTGTCATCGTACTGTCGATGATTCTGGGCGCCATGGCATCGAAATTTGTCCCAGCCGAGGATCAGAATGAGTCCTTCGCCCCTGACGCTCCCGAGCTCACCGCAGCATCGGAGATCTCAGCAACTTTCGGCGTCGTATCGAGTATGCAAGTGGTCGTGTCGAGCGCCACCGGCGACGTCATCACCCTCGATGGGCTCGAGGCAGCCATTGCCCTCGACCAGAGCGTTCGAAGTTCCGACATTTCTCAATACCTCGTTGACCAACCAGAGAATCCGGCGGTACTGAGCTACCTCATGCCCGTCCTTCAGGCGATTCAGGCTGGTGCACCGATGCCGACGTCCGACGCCGAGGTCAAGGCCTACTACCTCGCAGGGCTTCAACAGATCCCCGACGCGTTCCGTGCGCAAATCACGGCACTCTTGAGCACGGATGCAGACCTTGAGACTGCCACCGCTGAGCTTGGCCTAGATGTCATCACCTACGAGTCGTCTGACGACTTTGACGAACTCGCTGATCGCGCCCTTGCCACTGCCGACGCCATAGCCGCAGCTCCGTCACCCGAGTCCATTACGCAGGCACCGTTCAATGTCGATCTGATCTTTTCCGACACAGGAGATTTCCAGACCGAGATCAGCCGTCTGCTGATCGCGGCAGCGCTGATCATTCTGTTGGTGCTTGCCTTTATCTTCGTCGTGACACCGTCGGGGCGCCGCGAGCAGGCGACGTTCGTCGTCGGTGTCGTTCTGATGATGATTGGTGCTGGAATCGCCGTTGTTCCGGGTCTGGCCATGATTTTCCCAGACGTCTTCCCCCGGTCGTGGGCCGATGCCGGACTGATGCCGATCGCCCTCAGCGCTCTGGCGCTGTACACGGTCGCGTTCCTCATGTGGGCGCTCACGTCCAAGCGGCTGCGACGGACGACCGCTGACACCCTCGTCACGTTCCTGACGATCGGTCTCGCGATCCAGTGGATGATGGGCTACGGGTACCTGCGGTTCGGTGGTCAGTCACAGATGGTCCAGATTCTTCCGATTCTTCTCATCGGACTCGGCGTCGATTACTCGATCCACATGACAACGCGGTACAGACAGGAATTGGTTGCAGGAAGATCGGTTGATGCCGCCATCTCGACCGCAATCAGAACGGTTGGCGTGGCACTCGTACTGGCGACGGTGACAACAGCCGTCGGCTTCCTCACAAATGTCACAAGCTCGATCCCTGCCCTCGCCGAATTCGGTGAGCTGGCAGCGGTCGGTATCGCGGCATCGTTCCTCCTTATGCTCACCTTTGTTCCGGCGGTCAGGGAACTCCTCGACCGCAAGGCTGAGCGGGCTGGCACGTTTGCCACCGACGGTCTCGAAGGCGGGGACTCCCGGGTGCTGCCAAGCGCCATTGGAAAGCTGTCGGTGCTTCCTCGAAGGTTCGCCGTCGGTACATTGATTGTCTCGCTGCTGCTTGCAGGCCTTGGCACGTTCGGAATGACGAAGCTTTCAACGGAGTTCTCGTTCCTCGACTTCGTGCCGACAACCTCGCCCCTGCGCGACACCGCGGTCACGGTTACCGACCAATTCGAGTTCCCGGAGACGACCTCGGTTCTCGTGAAGGGTGAGTTGACCAAGGGCAGTTCGTGGAACGCGATGCTTGCGTCCTATCAGAATGCGGCGGCACTCGGTGAGGATGTACAGACATTTGAAGTTGCTCCTGGTGTGGAGCTGCCCGCAGGGACCTCCGTGATGTTCTACCTCTTCCAGTGGTTGAATCCCTCGGGACCATCCTTTGATCCGGACCTCCTGAACGCTGCGATCAGTGCTGGCATGGGCCAGAATCAGATGGCTCCCGATGATGCTGATCTGACATCGTTCTATGACGCGGCATACGCCAAAGACCCCATTTCGATGGCGTCCGTGTTGGCACCCGACTATCGATCGACGGTGTTCAACTTCCAAACCCTTGCCGGGGAGAGCCGTGCTGGCGAACTTGCCGATGATCTCAACGGTGCATTTGCACCGATGTCAGCCGCCGGTGATACTGCCGTTGCGACATCGACGTTCATCATCAATGGACTCGTTGTGGACACGCTGAGCGCCTCTCAGGTGTCGTCGCTGCTCTTGACGCTTGGCGCAGCACTGCTGTTGCTGGTCGCGAACTTCTGGTTCGAATCTCGCCGCCCAATGCTTGGTGTTATCACGACGATTCCCGTTGCAATCGTTGTTGTGTGGGCATTCGGGCTGATGGCGGCATTTGGTATTCCGTTTGGACCTGTCACGGCCACCATCTCTGCGCTTGCGATTGGTATCGGTATTCCATACATGATCCACGTGACCCATCGATACCTCGAAGAGCGTCACGAGTTTGACGACATCGACGACGCGATCGAGCACACGCTTGTCCATACGGGCGGTGCCTTGGCGGGCTCAGCGGTGACAACCATTCTCGGATTTGGAATTCTGATCACATCAACGACGATTCCGTTCCGACAGTTCGGATTCGTGACCGCCTATACGATTCTGCTCGCCCTCGTCGCCGCAGTGATGGTGCTGCCTTCGATGTTGGTGCTGTGGTCGCGCTGGCACATGTCTCGAGGCGACGCCCCGGTATCGATCGCCACGATCGACGACAACGGTCTAGGCGATTCGAAGACCGCGTAGGGAACCATGGCAGAAGAAGTGTTGAACGGAGGAGGCCCGACCGGGGAACCGGTTGGGCCCTTCCGCGTTCTTGACACGGCAACCCGGCGTCATGCCGGAATGGTCTATCTCATTGTCGCCCTGTTGGCAGCCGGGATTGTTCTCGTATCGGGTGTTGATGCCATGTGGCTCACGGCTGTTTTGCCGATTGTTCTACTTGCCAGCTTTCAGATTGCTGGGGGATGGAAACTGAAGGTCACGGACATGCAGGCGATCGCCATAGCTTCCGAAGATGCATCGTTCGAGGTCGGTCACGGGTCAGGCACGCTCGGGTTTCGTGGTTGGCTCGCAAAGCCCGTATGGCAAGTCCTCGTTTTCGCCGCAGGACCAGCACCCGATCACCAAGCCCTCATCACCGTCGATGGGCTTACCGGTGAAATCCTCGGCAGGTATGAAGAGGAAGTGCCTGTACCGTAGGTGCAGGTCATAGCTTTCAGCGGTCTTCGATGTTCACGTAGTCCCTGGCGGTCTCACCGACATAGAGCTGGCGGGGGCGCATGATGCGGGTGTCGGGATCGCTGTTCATTTCCATCCAGTTTGCGATCCAACCGGGGATACGGCCGATGGCAAACAGCACAGTGAACATCCGCGAAGGGAAACCCAACGCCCGGAAGATGATCCCCGAGTAGAAATCGACGTTCGGGTACAGCTTGCGCGACGCAAAATAGTCGTCGGCCAGAGCGGCTGCCTCAAGTTCACGTGCTATTTCGAGGAGCGGATCGGTTGTCTCCATGCGGTCAAGTACGTCCTCGGCGAAGGACTTGAGCACGCGGGCCCGTGGGTCGTAGTTGCTGTACACCCGATGGCCGAATCCCATGAGACGGAATTCGTCATCCTTGTCTTTCGCCCTCGCAATGGTCGATTCGATGGTGGCATCAGGGTCGTCATGGATGACCTGGAGCATCTCGATGACCGACTGGTTTGCACCGCCATGGAGCGGACCCCACAGTGCACCCATTCCTGCAGCTACCGAAGTGAACATGTTCGCCCTTGACGATCCAACTGCCCGAACGGTCGCCGTCGAACAGTTCTGCCCATGGTCTGCATGGAGAATCAGCAAGACATTGAGTGCCTTCACGACTGCAGGATCGATGGGGACGTCTTCGACCGGTCGCGTGAACATCATGTGGAGAAAGTTCTCGACATAGTCGAGGTTGTTGTCCGGGTAGACATACGGCTCACCGATCGACTTCTTATACGCCCAAGCAGCCACTGTCGGCAGCTTGGCGATCAGGGTCCGTGCGCCCGAATCGATTTCCTGCTTGCGCGTCGGTCTGCGATACACGTCATAGAACGTTGAGATCGCATTGGTAGCCGAAGACAGCACGGCCATGGGATGAGCCCTTCGCGGGAATGCATCGAAGAAGGAGCGCATCTCCTCATTGAGGAGGGTGTGGGTGGAGATGTCGTGCTCCCACGCATCGAGCTCGACCTGATTGGGGAGCTTGCCGTACAGAAGCAAATACGCGACCTCTAGGAAGCTGCAGTTGATCGCCAGATCCTCAATCTGGTACCCACGGTGGCGGAGTTCGCCTTCGGCACCGTTGATGTAGGTGATCTCCGAGCGGGCACCTGCCGTATTGGCGAAACCGGGGTCGAAGGTCACGTGCCCCAGATCGGCGCGCAGGCGCCGAATATCGATCGCAGGTTGACCCATCGTTGCCTCGAACTTGTCAAGCTCGATGGTTTCGTCTCCGATGCTCAGCTTGGCCTTGGAATCACTCATGCCTGTCAAACCTCACGCCTCGGGGTAGGAAGTCGATGCACGGTGGCCGAAGCTCCACCGGACACACAGATTCTAGTGGCCGGTTGAACCCTCGCCGTCTGTGGTACCTTTCGCCCGAAGGAGGTCTCCGCTTGATCGACCTCAAGGGGCGAAAGAAAGTCGCTCCAATTCTCAAACCCATTGCTGCGTTCCTTGCGAAGCTGCACTTCACGCCAGCCATCGTCACAGTTCTTGGTCTGCTGTTCACGATTGCCGGTGCTGTTCTGATTGCAACGGGCGAACTCGTATGGGGTGCCTCGATAGCAGCCTTCGGTGTCGTCCTCGACGCACTCGACGGACCCCTCGCGCGCCACCAGGGGACGGCGTCGAATCGCGGTGCATTCCTTGACACCATGTCGGATCGGTTCGGTGAAATTGCGATTTGGATCGGTCTCTCCGTCTATTTGAGATTCGACCCACGTCTCTTGGTGCTCTGCGTCTTCAGTCTTGCGTTCTCGCTCCTGGTCCCGTACGTCAGGGCGCATGCCGAACTCCTCGGACTCGAAGGCAAGGGCGGTTGGATGGGGAGAGCCGAACGCATGCTCTTGATCCTCACGGGGACCGGGCTTGTCGGCTTTGGCCTCGAAATCATGGAGCCAATCCTTTGGGTGTTCGCTGTGCTGACCGGTTTCACGGTGCTTCAGCGTATCTGGAAGACTTGGCAGCAACTGGACTCGTGAAGCACCTCATTGCCTATTACGGGTTTCGTTTCGCCGCGGCCATCTTCGGAGCGTTTCCTGAGCCATGGATGCGCTACACCGGGGAATGGATGGGAAGGAGAGGTGCGGCGCGCCGATCCAACAAACGACCGCTCCTGCGGGGCCACATGCGCCGTGTTATGGGACCGGATGTATCCGATACTGAGATCGAGTCAGCCGTCAATCGGATGTATGAATCGTATGGGCGATACTGGGCAGAGACACTTTGGCTTCGGCCGCGGAGACACAAGGCTGTTTCGAGCCGGGTCGAACGGATTGGCTTCGAGCATGTGTTCAAGGCGATGGATGACGGAAGAGGCATCATCTTTGCTCTGCCACACCTCGGAAGCTGGGAAGTCGCGGGTCTCATCGCCGACGAGATCGGGGCACCTGTTCTTGCAGTGGCAGAGGACCTCCCGAATGGCCGGATTACGAAATGGTTCGTGGATGTCCGCAACCAACTCGGCATTGACATTGTTCTGACCACTGACCCACAACGTCGATCGAAGCTGATCCGAACACTCAAGAAGGGCAAGGTCATTGCATTGCTTGCGGACCGAGATGTCACCGGGAGCGGTTTGACGGCTGAGTTCTTCGGCGAGGAAACAAAGATGCCAGCGGGGCCGGTGGGACTGGCAATTCTGACAGGTGCTGCTCTCATACCGGTCGGTGTGTACTTCAAGGAAGGGGCTGGTCATCGCATTGAGGTGCACCCGCCTGTCGATATCCCCGAACAGGAATCTCGCGATCAGGCCGTTGCTGTTGGGGCTGTGCTCATGGCACGGAAGCTCGAAGAGATCATCGCTCGAGATCCAGCCCAGTGGCATCTCTTTCAGCCGAATTGGCCATCGGATGTGGGGTATCGGGCATGAACGTCGCGATCGTATGCCCGTATGATCTCGGACGCAGCGGGGGAGTGCAGGATCAGGCCATCCGGCTTGTGGGCTGGCTTGGGGACCTCGGACACGATGTCACGCTGATTGGCCCGGGCATCGAGGGTACCTCAGGCGCCGAACTCCCGCCCGGTACCGTTCTGATAGGTCGAACACGGACCATCACGGCGAACAAATCGTCGACGCCAATCATGGTCAACCCACGGGTACGCAAGGCTCTCTCGGCAGCGATGGCAGACGCAGACGTCGTCCATATCCATGAGCCCCTCATGCCGACCGTGTCACTCGCCGCAACCAGGATCGGTGACGTGCCAAAAGTCGGAACGTTCCACGCTGACCCCCCAACGTGGATCCGCCGAACATACCGAAGTACCGGCATGCTCCTCCGTCAGATCGTGTCCAAGATCGACGTGGCAACCGCGACAAGTCCTGTTTCTCGTTCGGCGATCTCGCATATGATCGACGCACGGATCGTCCCCAACGGCGTCGAAATCGGAGCGTATACACCAAATACCAAGCGTCCCGCATCGGTGACATTCCTCGGTAGGGATGATCCGCGTAAGGGCCTCGATGTTCTCCTTGCCGCATGGCCGGCTGTGGTTCACGCGGTTCCGGACGCGAACCTCACCGTTGTCGGTGCGACCCGCGACATTCAGACTTCCGCGGTGACGTATCTGGGTCGTGTCACCGAGCAGGAGAAGGCCGATGTCCTCTCCACCTCCGAGATCTACTGCGCACCGAACCTCGGCGGAGAGTCGTTCGGTATTGTCGTGGTTGAGGCAATGGCGGCAGGATGTGCAGTCGTTGCATCTGGGATCCCGGCGTTTGCCCATGTCGTGGGTGATGCAGCCGAGATCGTTGCTCCCGGTGATCCCGTTGGCCTTGCGTCTCGGATCGTGACGCTTCTTACGGACACAGAAAGACGCCTCGAGCTCCAATTGACCGGGCTGCAGCGTGCCAACATGTTCGATGGGCGCACCGTTGCGACGATGTTTGAGGCTGCCTACATGGATGCCATCGCCGCACATGGACGACCACGCTGACCTGTGCCCCCTCTACAATTCAAACATCGCCACAATTCCGATATCACCAAAGTTCAGGTATCGCCAACCAAGGGTCACGACAATGACTGATACAAGCACACAACAAGGCACGGACAAGGTCAAGCGCGGTCTCGCAGAAATGCTGAAGGGCGGCGTCATCATGGATGTCGTGTCGCCAGAGCAGGCCAAGATCGCAGAAGAAGCTGGCGCCTGTGCGGTCATGTCCCTCGAACGGGTTCCCGCAGATATCCGGGCACACGGCGGAGTTGCGCGCATGGCGGATCCAGCCAAGGTAGAGGCGATCATTGCGGCCGTGTCGATCCCGGTGATGGCAAAATCCCGGATCGGCCACTTCGTCGAGGCACGGGTTCTTGAATCCCTCGGAGTCGACTACATCGATGAGTCCGAAGTGCTCAGCCCCGTGGACGAGTTCCATATCGACAAGCATGCCTTCACGGTTCCGTTTGTCTGTGGTGCCAAGGATCTCGGTGAGGCATTGCGCCGACTCGGCGAGGGTGCCGCAATGATCCGCACAAAGGGCGAACCCGGAACAGGGAACGTCGTTGAGGCGGTGAAACACATGCGCAAGATGAACGCTCAGATTGCGTGGCTAACCACCCTCGGGCCAGACGAGATCATGAACGCAGCGAGAGACCTGCGCGCTCCATACGACCTGGTGAAGGAAGTTGCAGCCACAGGTGTCCTTCCCGTCGTGAACTTCGCCGCTGGCGGGATCGCGACACCTTCGGACGCAGCCCTGATGATGCAGCTCGGCTGTGACGGTGTGTTTGTTGGTTCAGGGATCTTCAAATCAGGCGACCCTGCCGAGCGAGCAAGCGCAATCGTCCAGGCAACGACCTTCCACAACGACCCTGCAATGATTGCCAAGGTCTCCAAGAACCTTGGCGAAGCGATGGTCGGGATCAACATCGACACGCTGCCCGACACGGAGCTGATGCAGCACCGCGGCTCATGAAAATCGGGGTCCTTGCGCTGCAGGGAGATTTCCGAGAACACCTTGCCATGGTCGATTCCCTCGGAGTGGACGGAATCGAGGTCCGCACCCCCGAGGAACTTGCATCCGTTGATGCACTCATCATTCCCGGTGGTGAATCCACGACCATTGGGCGGCTTGCCACCATGTTCGGGCTGATCGAGCCGATCCGAAAGCGTGGACGCGATGGAATGCCCATCCTCGGGACCTGTGCGGGAATGATCTTTCTGGCATCGAGCACCGTTGGCCACGATCAGCCCCAGCTCGGTCTCCTCGACGCGACGGTGGAACGAAACGCCTTCGGGCGCCAGGTCGACTCTTTCGAAGCCGATCTTGTGGTTGCTGGTCTCGATGAGCCGATGCACGCTGTGTTCATCAGAGCCCCATGGATCGAGAAGCTCGGGGGGGACGTCGACGTTCTTGCCTCCGTGACGGGAACCGACGGTCGCGAGCATCCGGTATTGGTGCGTCAGGGTCGTATCCTTGCCGCCGCGTTCCATCCAGAGCTGACGAGCGACGATCGCCTCCATGCAATGCTGGTAGGGCTCGTCGAGGAGAACCGATAGTGGCAGGACATTCCAAGTGGGCGAACATCAAGCACCGCAAGGGCCGTCAGGATGCCAAACGGGGCAAGCTGTTCGCCAAACTCATCAAGAGCATTGAATCGGCCGCACGCAATGGTGGTGCCGATCTGTCGGCAAATCCAACACTTGTTACCGCTGTACAAAAGGCAAAGGACAACTCGGTCCCCAAGGACAACATCGACCGAGCCGTTGCCCGGGGAGCAGGAGACGTTGATGGGGTCGATTACATCGAGACGTTCTATGAGGGCTACGGACCAGGTGGCGTCGCGATCTATGTCCAGATCTTGACGGACAACCGCAACCGGGCCGCCTCAGATGTGCGGTCGGCGTTTACGAAGAATGACGGCAATCTCGGAGAGCCAGGCTCGGTTGGCTACCTCTTTGAGCAGCGAGGGCTCCTGGTTGTCACCGGCGATGAGGACACCGTGATGCTGGCAGCTCTCGAAGGGGGAGCCGACGACGTGAACCCCTCTGATGACCAGTGGGAGATCGTATGTCCGCCAGGGGATCTTCAGACCGTGCGGACGGCGCTTGAGAATGCTGAAATCCATATTGACTCAGGTGACGTGACATACCTTCCTTCGATCTCGGTGCCGGTCGGTGCCAAGATGGCCCCAAGGGTTCTACGTCTCGTTGACGCCCTTGAAGACCTAGATGATGTCCAGGCCGTCTTTGCGAACTTCGACATCCCCGATGAGGTTTTTGCGATGCTTGAGAAGGAAGCGACTCCCTAGTAGCATGCGAACATATGTTCGTTTTGGGAATTGACCCCGGACTGACCCGTACAGGTTACGGAGTCGTCGAATCGGTCTCCGGAAAGAGTCGAGCTGTGGCAGCTGGTGTCATCACGACCGATCCGAGAATCGACGATGCCATGCGGCTCCTTGAGCTCCGCCACGACATTGAAGGTGTCCTCGACGACTATCCGATTGAATCCGCGGCGATTGAACAGGTATTCGTAAACCGAAACCGCGGGACGGCGATGGCCGTCGCCCGTGCCTCCGGTGTCGTGATGGCGACGATTGCTGATCGCGGACTCGCTGTCGCCGAATACTCTCCATCCCAGATGAAACTGACCGTCACAGGTTCCGGTAGCGCAGACAAGGCACAGATCGAGGCTGTCTTGCATATGCGCCTCGGCATGGGAAAGATCCAAGGGTCGATAGATGCCGCTGACGCATTGGGAATCGCGCTCTGCCACGTCCAGCACCTCGGACCCCTCGCACAGGCGGTTGCCCGATGATCGGCAGACTCCGCGGTTCGATAGCGCACAGAGATACCGAAACCGTGATCATCGACGTTGGCGGCGTGGGGTACAACGTCGCGGTAACGCCTCGCACCCTTGCAGAATTGCCTTCGCTCGGTGAAGACGCAGTTCTCCATACCCATTTGCATGTGCGCGAGGACCAGCTCGCCTTCTACGGCTTTCTGACCACTGAGGAGCGTGATCTGTTCCAACTGTTGCTCGGTGTTTCGGGCGTCGGACCGAAGGTCGCGCTCGCTATCTCGGCAACGCTCTCGCCACCTGACCTCCATCGCGCTGTCCTTGCGGGAGATACCGCCGCGCTGACAGTCGTTCCCGGTATCGGGAAACGGAGTGCAGACAAACTGATGCTGGAGTTGCAGGCCAAGCTGGATTCCTTCAGTGAAACGAACATAGCGTCTGGCCCCATGAGCGATGCGCGTGCTGCCCTTGAGAACCTCGGATATGCACCGGATGAAATCCGCGGAGTCCTTGGGTCGCTCTCGGCAGATCTCCCGGTGGAGGACCTCGTCAAGCGGTCGCTCCAGGAACTCGGGAAGAACCGATCATGAGAGAAGACGGGCTCCTTGCAACAGCGCAGACCGAAGAGGACGTTGCCATTGAGATCGGGCTGCGGCCGCGCCGGCTCGACGAATTCGTCGGACAGGAATCGCTCAAGGAACGCCTTTCAATACTGATCGAGGCGGCATCGGGGCGCGGCGAAGCTGTTGACCACATTCTTTTTTCCGGGCCCCCCGGACTCGGCAAGACGAGCCTGGCCGCCATCGTCGCCGCTGAGATGGGCGCAGCATTTCGATCGACTTCGGGACCAGCCCTTGACCGACCGGGTGACCTCGCAGCCGTGCTTACCAACCTGCAACCTGGAGATGTCCTCTTCATCGATGAGATCCACCGCCTTCCTCGCCAGGTTGAGGAGGTTATGTACCCAGCAATGGAGGATCGTCAACTCGACATCGTCGTTGGCAAGGGACCGGCGGCAAGCTCGATCAAGATCGACCTACCTGAGTTCACACTGATCGGGGCCACGACGCGCGTCGGTCGGGTGGCACCTCCGCTGCGAGATCGGTTCGGCTATGTCGCACGACTCGACTACTACGGATCAGACGATCTTGCGGCCATCGTGGAGCGATCGTCACATCTTCTCGGGTGTGAGACCGATGCTGCAGGATGTCATGCGATAGCTCGTCGGAGTAGAGGAACCCCGCGCATAGCGAACCGCCTCTTGCGCCGTGTCCGGGACTACGCGGCTGTACGCGCTGATGGTGTCGTCACCGCTGGTATCGCAGATGTTGCCCTGGAGACTTTTGAGGTTGATGAGGCTGGACTGGACAAGGTCGATCGCTCGATCCTCGAATCGATCATTGTGAAGTTTGGCGGGGGGCCGGTGGGACTCTCCACACTTGCAATAGCGGTCGGCGAGGATCCAGAGACCGTGGAAGACGCCTATGAGCCTTTCCTCATTCTCGAAGGATTCCTTCAGCGAACGCCACGTGGCCGAATCGCGACCGAAGGCGGCTACCGGCACCTCGGTATGGAACCGCCTCGGTCGGTAGCATCCACTGATCAGGGAACACTGCTCTAGCGGTACTGGCCGTACGCTTGCCTGATGCTTGTTGACGACTTCTCGTACGACCTACCGAATGCAGCGATCGCGCAGGAAGCGATCGAGCCTCGGGACAGCTCACGTCTTCTTGATACGTCGACCATGCGAGACCTGGTATTCAGCGACCTCCCGACGCTGCTCAATCCCGGAGACCTCCTGGTTGTCAACGAAACCAAGGTACGCGCCGCACGACTGGTTGGAACCAGGGAAACCGGCGGACGCACCGAAGTACTGCTCACGCGTCGAATGGATCCTGTTCGTTGGCAGGCCATGATTCGGCCTTCGAGGAAGGTCGCGAGAGGGTCCACGATCACCGTCGGCTCAATCGCTGTCACGCTGCTTTCCGATCCACGGGACGGGATCGCGACGGTGTCGCTCGACACCCCCGAAGATGCGGAGCATGCAATCGACCAGCACGGCGTCATACCCCTTCCGCCATACTTCCACGGAGAGCTTGTCAACCCTGACCGGTATCAGACGATGTTCGCGACCACGGTTGGGTCGTCGGCAGCTCCGACTGCTGCCCTCCACTTCACTCCAGCGCTGATGACCGAACTTGAATCCATGGGAGTTGGTACAGCACGGGTAGATCTCGAAGTTGGTCTCGATACCTTTCGGCCGATGGACCGAGGAACCGACGGAACGGGAATCGTCGAGGATCACCGGATACACACGGAGCATGTCAGCGTCCCTCCCGAAACCGTGAGTGCTGTAGCGCTCGCGAGGTCGCACGGTAAGAGGGTTGTCGCCGTGGGCACAACCGTGGTCCGATCGCTTGAATCGGCAGCCACTGATGGTCGGCTGGTTGTACCGTTCTCTGGTCCAACTGATCTGTTCATTATTCCGGGATACCGACCCAGAGTGGTTGATGCGGTCGTCACGAACTTCCATGCTCCGTCGACCACCTTGCTTGTGCTGATTGCATCCTTGCTCGGCGATCGATGGCGCGAGGTGTACCAACATGCGTTGGATGCGGGGTATCGGTTCCTTTCGTTCGGAGATGCGATGTTCATCGAGGTAGCACGATGAGTGCCGTGACGTGGCAGGGAGTCTCGGCTGACGCCGACGCAAGAACCGGGACGATGACAACGCCCCATGGCGACGTTTCGACTCCCAGCTTCATGGCCGTGGGAACCCGAGCAACGGTCAAGACCATCGACACCGAGGATCTTGAACGCCTCGAAGCGCAGATCGTGCTCGCCAACACGTATCACCTCATGTTGCGTCCCGGTGACGAGATCGTGTATCAACTCGGCGAACTTCACGGGTTCATGGCATGGGACAAGCCGATCCTCACTGATTCCGGCGGCTTTCAGGTCCTTTCGCTGAATCCGAAGGTGACGGAAGATGCTCTGCTTTTCAAGTCGTCATACGACGGCTCCACGGTTGAGCTTTCTCCCGAACGATCCATTGCCGTGCAGGAGGCGCTCGGCTCTGACATTGCGATGATGCTCGACATTCCGGTCCCTCTTCCGGCAGAACGGTCCGTTGCTGAGCGGGCAATGCACCACACGTTGCGCTGGGCAGAGCGCTCCAAATCTGCGAAGCGTCGGGACGATCGAGCGTTGTTCGGGATTGTCCAAGGTGGAGCTGATCCTGAGCTCAGGGCAACCTCTGCGAGGGAAACGGCACAGATTGGGTTCCCCGGATTCGGTATCGGAGGCCTTGCAGTTGGCGAGAGCCGAATCGAGAGGTCCAGAGCGATCGCCCCATGCATCGAGCATCTCCCGACCGATGCTGTGCGCTACGTGATGGGCCTCGGCGATACCGAGGGAATCCTTGACGCCGTTGCCCAGGGTGTCGACCTTTTCGACTGCGTCCTGCCAACACGTCTTGCTCGCCACGGGAAGGCGCTGACCCGCGAGGGGGACATCTCGATCAAACGTGCGGAATGGTCCGACGACGCCAGCCCGATCGAAGCCGACTGTCCGTGTGTCACCTGTCGCAGATACTCACGGGGATACCTTCGGCACCTGAACCGGACAGGTGAATTGACGGGTCAACGACTATTGACCCTGCACAATCTGACGTACACCTATCGGCTCATGGGAGATATCCGACACTCGATCAAAGACGGATCGTTCGCTGCATTCCGAGACGAAGTCCTCGAACGGCGCAAGAGTGGAATTGAGCGGAGCCGTCATTAGTGTTGCAGCGTTCCGCCGCGAACACCCGAACCCCGAACTTGAAACCCCCATGGAGGCACCGTCGTGATTGCAGCCCTCACCGTAGCCCAGGTCCTTGCGACCGAGGCCGAGACCACGGGCGGATCGTCGGCACTCGCATTCCTCTTTCCCTTCCTCATTCTTGGAGGCCTCTTCTACATCTTCATTCTCATGCCGCAACGCAGAAGGCAGAAGAAGGCCAAGCTGATGCAGGCAGCAATGGGTGTTGGTGACGAGGTGCGAACCATTGGAGGCATCGTTGGGACCATCGTTGATGAGGACGATGAGACGTTCACCCTCGATTTGGGTGGTTCGACGATGCGCGTTGTCAAACGCGCCGTGGCCGAGATGATCAATCCACCCCAGCCAGATGAGGACAGCGAATAGTGAGTAAGCGTCGGGCGATTGTCACGCTCCTCATCACGGTTGGTATCGCGTGGGGTTCCCTTGCCGCAATGCTCGCAGTCGGTTGGGCTCCCAAGCTTGGACTCGACCTCCAGGGTGGATTCGCTGTCACCCTTGTCGCTCCCGAAGGCACCGAAGCGAGCACGCTCAATACCGCAGCTGAGATCATGCGGAGGCGTATTGAGAATCTCGGCGGGGTGCAAGAACCCGAGATCGCCGTCGTTGGCGATCGGGCGATCGTGGTACAGCTCCCCGGGGTGACAGATCGAGATCGTGCGCTCCAGGCCGTTGGTACAACGGGTGAACTCTCCTTCCGTCCTGTCAATGGCGAATACCTGGTAAGCCCAGCGTTGGAAGATCCCGACGGGGACCACCCTGATGGTCTCGACCCGGTGACGGGGATCACGATGGTGGACGACGTCACCATGCGCGCCTATCTGTACGATCAGGACGAGCTCTTCGTCTATGACGTGGACGCAGCCTTCCTTACCGGGGCAGACATCACAGACGCCCAGGTGCAGTTCTCGCAAGGTGGAGTTTCGGGGCAGTGGGTTGTCGTCCCCGAATTCACCGCGGAAGGCGGCGAGAAGTTCCGAGATGCAACAAAGATCCTCGCGAGCTACCCGTCTGGTGATCCTCGACGGCAGCTTGCCATCGTTGTCGATGGTGTCGTGTTCTCGGCACCTGCTGTTGCTGAGGATGTCAGCCCAGCGGAAGGGCTTGATCCGAATTCCGTCATCATCACCGTGGGAACATCGGGCGAAGCTCAACAAGAAGCCGAGGACCTCGCTGCCATCCTGCGCTACGGTGCCCTTCCAACGACATTCGAACGCGAGCGCGTCGAGTCGGTGTCGGCAACGCTCGGTGAGGAGTCGCTCAAGGCAGGATTGTTCGCAGGTCTCGTTGGATTGATTCTCGTTGCCGGGTACATGTTGATCTACTACCGCTCCCTCGGCATCGTGTCGTTTATCGGGTTGACCGTATTCGGTTCCCTCCTCATCTCCGTGATCATCCTCCTCGGTCAGACCCAGGGCACAACGCTCACGCTTGCGGGCGTGACCGGTGTCATCGTGTCCATCGGTATCACCTTGGATTCCTACATCGTCTACTTCGAACGGATCAAAGAGGAGAATCGCAAGGGGAGAGGTCTCCGGCCGTCGATCTCGCATGCCTTCGAGTCGGCATACCGCACGATATTGACGGGAGACACGGTCACCCTGCTTGGCGCAGTACTCCTTTACATGCTTGCGATCGGTCAGGTGAAGGGATTCGCGCTGACATTGGGGATAGCCACGGTCATTGATATCTTTGTCGCCTACTTCTACACACGCCCCATGACGTATCTCGTTGGGAGGGGACCTCTCGGTGATGGCGGTGTGTTCTCCATCAAGGGTGCCATGGGCAAGGGCGCCATGGATCCCGACGACGCCGAACTCGCAGAGGTGGACGCATGAATGTGATCACCAGGCTCTACCGTGGGGAAACCCACTTCGACTTCGTCAAGGTCTCACGAACAACAATGAAGGTGTCGATCGGCGCTGTCATTGTTTCGATCCTGTTGATGATCTTCTTGCAGTTCAATCTCTCGATCGATTTCACCGGCGGTGTCATCGTGACCGTTCCGAACGTAAATGACGCAACTGTTGAGGAAATCCGAGCGGATCTTCGAGACATCGGACAGGGAGACGCCAGGGTTCAAGTGTCCCATGACGGCCTCGATGATTCGCAACCCTCGACGGTCACGGTCCAAACTGAGGCTATCAACGACCCAACCCAGCAAGACGCCCTTGTCGCGGCAGTGGCGGAAGCTGTCGGCGCCGATGTCAACGAAGCGAACCTTTCGGCCGTTGGCCCGACGTTTGGCGACGAGGTGACACAGGCAGCCATCAAGGCGCTCGTCGTATTCCTCATCGCGGTGGCACTGTTCATCACATGGCGGTTCGAGTGGAAGATGGCCGTTGCTGCCCTCGCTGCGCTTTTCCATGATCTCATCATCACCGGTGGCTTGTACGCGCTGATCGGATTCGTCGTTACCCCAGCAACGGTCATTGCGGTGCTGACGATTCTCGGTTACTCGTTGTACGACACGGTCGTCGTGTATGAAAAGGTCAAGGAGAACGAGCACTATCTCCACACCCAAACGACCTTCTCGGCGATCGTGAATCTGTCAATGAACCAGGTACTGATGCGTTCGATCAATACATCATTGACGTCTCTCATCCCCGTCGGTTCGCTCCTCTTCGTTGGTGTCCTCGCCATTGGCGGTGAGACACTCAAGGAATTCGCGCTTGCCTTGTTCATTGGCATCGCCATCGGTACCTATTCGTCGATCTTCATCGCTGCTCCGATCCTCGCTCGATGGAAGGAATCGGAGCCCGAGTGGGAACGGCAACGCCGGAGAGCGGAACGTGGAAGCGACTCAGTGGTCGTGACCCAGGCCGACGTTGCCGAGTCTGCTTCGCCATCTGATGTTCCTGTGGCTGCCGCCCGACCTCCCAAGCAGAGGCGAAAACGTCGGTAGCATTGTCTGATGGTGCACGCCACAGATACGGAAACGGACGAGGGAACCCAAATCCCAGCGGTTCGTTTCGTCGATCCTGCCGTTCGGGGCCGCACACCCGAACAGATGATGAGCGACGTGCTCGCGACCTACCTCGAAGCCCATCCGGGCAGCGACACAGCCTTGATCGAGGCGGCATACGCCGTCGCGTCGCGGTCGCACAAGGGTCAGACGCGGGCAACCGGTGACCCCTATATCGTGCACCCGATTGCGGTAACCGAGATCCTCGCCGACTACGGGCTGGACGAGGCGACCCTTGCCGCCGCCCTGATGCACGACACGGTTGAGGACACTGATCTGACCCTCGAGGGGGTGACGGAACAGTTCGGGGATGAGGTCGCACTTCTCATCGACGGCGTCACCAAGCTTGACCGCATCAAGTTCTCAAGTCGCGAGGTTGCCCAGGCCGCCACGATCCGCAAGATGGCCGTGGCGATGGCGCGGGACATCCGAGTTCTCGTGATCAAACTTGCGGACCGTATGCACAACGTGAGAACCCTTTCCCCCCTCCCCGAAGAGAAGCAGAGGCGGGTTGCATCCGAAACTCTCGATGTCTATGCACCGCTTGCCCATCGCCTTGGGATGCAAGAGATCAAACACGAGATGGAAGAGACATGCTTTGGCATACTGTTCCCCGGACCGAAGGCAGAGCTTGAAGAGGCGGTGAGGAGACGCTCGCCCGAGCGCGAGGGCTATATCGAGAATGTCATCAAACTCGTCACTGAGGAGATTGATGCCGCCGAAATCGAAGCGACAGTCACGGGTCGACCAAAGCACTTGTATTCGATCTATCGCAAGATGGTCGCGTCCGGGCTCGAGTTCGGCGACATCCACGACCTGATTGGCATCAGGATCATTGTTGACGATGTGCGGGATTGCTATGGCGTGCTCGGGCTCGTGCACACGATGTGGCCCCCGATTCAGGGTCGGTTCAAGGACTACATCGCGATGCCGAAGTTCAACTTCTATCAGTCACTCCACACGACAGTGGTTGGGCCGGATGGGAAAGCGCTCGAGGTACAGATTCGGACGACCGAGATGCACGACCGAGCCGAGGCCGGTATCGCCGCCCACTGGCGCTACAAGGACGACGGAAGCGATACCGGTGAGCTTCCCGTGGTGGCCAACATCCGTGAGATTCAGGACGACGCCGAAGATCCTCAGGAGTTCCTCGACAATCTCAAACTCGACCTGTACCAGGACGAGGTGTTCGCGCTTACCCCGAAGGGAGAGGTCAAGACGCTCCCCAAGGGTGCCACTCCTGTCGACTTCGCGTATCGCGTGCATACCGATGTTGGTCACCGCTGCGCCGGGGCTCGTGTCAACGGCAGGTTGGTGCCACTTTCCACGGAACTCGAATCCGGCGACATCGTGGAGATCATCACTTCCAAGGCTCAAGATGCCCACCCCTCACGAGATTGGTTGGAATTCACAAAGTCATCAAAGGCGGCTGCAAAGATTCGTGGTTGGTTCTCGAGGGAGCGAAGGGAAAATGCTCTTACCGAGGGCCGAGATGCGGTCACGACGGCCCTGCGCAAACACGCCCTGCCTCTCCAGGGGGTTGACGACGACCTCGCGAAGGTCGCGTCGGAACTTGGGTTTGATGACATCGATTCGATGTACATGTCGGTCGGGGAACACCGAACCAGTGCACAGACCGTCGCGCAGAGGCTCTCACGAAGGCTGAAACCAGACGATGCAGCAGAGGCTGTCCAGGCCGAACGTCTCCCAACGCCACACAAGCGGAAGCAGCGCCTCGCCGGTGACGTCATTGTTGAGGGTCTTGAGGACATGCTCGTACGGATGGCGAAGTGCTGTGGCCCGGTGCCTGGTGACGACATCGTCGGCTTTGTCACGATTGGTCGCGGCGTCAGCGTCCACAGGGCAGACTGCGCGAATATTGGATCCCTCACCGTCCGGGGAGCCGAACGGATGGTTGACGTTGCCTGGGCCTCAGAACAGACCGGAACGTTCTTCGTCTGGATTCAGGTCGAAGCGCTCGATCGCCCAAGGTTGCTGCGCGACGTCACAGCGGTGCTTTCGGACGTTGGCGCCAACATCCACGCATCGTCATCGGTGACTGGTCGGGACCGCATAGCGCTGCTGCGGTACGAAATCGAGTTGTCGGACCGAGAAGCCCTCGAGTCGGTGCTCAACGCTGTGCAGACGGTTGAGGCGGTCTACGACGCGTACCGCCTCGTTATCTAGTTGTGCTCCTCGGGAGGTTGCCGTTGAGGATGCTGGTTGGGGTTGCCCGTCCGAGCGATCCGTGATCTCTTTGGTGATTGTGAAGTGGATGAACCCGTGGTAGGTGACCGGTGCGGCGGAGACGACCGGTCCTCAAGACCAGCAACATCCTCGATGAAGCACCCGATCGTTTCGCGTCGTAACTGATCAGTCTGCCCGTTGCAGGACTACAGCGTCACTCCCTTCCCCAGTAATCTGTGAGGATTGAGCCCGCCAACTTTCCCTTCGGCATGTAGCTGAGAGCTGCTCCGTCTGAGGTTCTCGCGACAAACCACATCCACCAGTGGAAGCCTCCGAACCATGTTTCGTGCTCGGTCGCATCGAGCATCGACTGGAGGGCAGCCGCCTGCTCCTCCTCGGACGGTGTCTTGGAATAGAAGGGATTGTAGGGCTCAACCGAAGCACCCTCCTGACTCGGATAACCGACTTCCGTGAAGACGACAACTCGATCGACTCTTTCGGCCGTCTCGCCAATTCGTTCGATGATCGGGTCCCACGCCGCTCTCAAGGCGTCAATATCCGTGGTTGGGTTCTTGGACAGCGAGAAGTAGGCATCAATGCCAACAAAGTCAAGAGCGTCCCAGAAGTCCACATTCTCGAATTCGTTATGGTTGGCTGCATACGTCACGGGCCCACCAAAGATATCGCGGACTTCAGAAACAAGAGCACGCCAGTGCTCCGAGTCACCCGAGACACCTCCAAGCTCTGTTCCGACCACAAACTGCTCAACCCCCTCGACCTCAGCCAATTCTGCATACGCCAGGATCATCTCCCCATATGATCCAAACCAGCCTTCGAGATCCACTGGTTCGATCAGAGCTCGACTCCCTCCTTCGACCAGATCGAGATGGGGTTTCAACATCACCGCGAGCCCGTTTTGGTGTGCGCCACGTATTGCCATCACCAACGCCTCATCCGTCGCGGTTCTGCCAGGGATCTCAGCAAATATTGTGGAACTCTCCGTGTCCGTTTGGTACCAAGTGGGAACCAGCGTCACCCAATGTGCCCCGGCATCGGCGATGTCGATCAAGGACGCCGCAAAGGCAGGCTCCCCATATTGATGGTCATCCCACAGTGGAGCTGCCACTCCGCTTTGCGGGAAACTCGTGGCAACGACTGAGGGCTCGACAATTGTTGTCGTTGTGGTGCCGGGAATCGTTGTGGTCGCGACACTTGTCGATGGGTGAGGTTTGGAGTGGGTGGGCGTTTCTGTGGGTGCCGCCGACACGCACGAAGTCAGCATGAGAACGGTACCGATAGCCCCAGCCAGATTCCGTTGTGTTGACGTTTTGCTCACGGAAGCACCACTTGATGTCTGCCACCGTTAGTTGCTAACATAGTACTCTACGCAGTTGGCTACGCACTGTGGTCACATGCTGCGTAACGTCTTGAAATAGGAACGAGACGGTTCGACTGCTCTTGAACGGCTTAGACGAGAAGAGGGTGACGCAATGCGGCTGGGAGTTGTTGGGTGCGGGTATTGGGGGTCGAAGCACGTCCGCGTTCTCTCTTCTCTGCCAGGTGTCGAATTCGTGGTCGCCATCGACCGCAGCGAGGCTAGGCAAGAAGAGATGCTAGTGCGGTACGCAAAGACCGCTGTATCAGATCTTGCGGCGGCGCTTCCAATCATTGACGCGGTAGTCGTCGCCGTACCCCCTTCATTGCATCGGGAAGTCGCCGCGGAAGCCATCGCTGCGGGCAAACACGTTCTTGTAGAAAAGCCGCTGGCAACTTCGCCTGAGGAGGCACGCGAGCTGGTGGAGATGGCAGCAGCAGCCGGGGTCGTGCTCATGGTCGGGCACACATTCGAATTCTCAGCCGCACTTATTGAGATGCGACGCATGATTATCGCAGGCCATCTAGGGAGCATTCGCTACATCGACGCCGCCTGGCTCAACCTTGGCCTCTATCAAGACGACATCAATGTGGTATGGGACTTGGCCCCGCACGGAATCTCGGTGTGTAACTATCTATTGAACTCCACACCGCTGAGCGTCGGTGCGTGGGGTTCAAGGTACGGTGCAGGAGGCAGCTTCGAAGACGTCGCGATGCTCCAACTGCACTACACCGAGCCCGACGTCACTGCCTACATTCGTGTCTCCTGGCTCGATCCGGCCAAGGTGCGGAGAGTCACCGCCGTCGGTACTCGCAAGATGGCCGTATTCAACGACCTCGCCCACTCAGAACCGCTCCGAATCTACGACCGAGGGGTCGACGCCAATCGAGTCAACGCTGACTTCAGCGCGTCCACCCTCACCTACCGATATGGCGAGATCGTTTCGCCGTACATCGATGCATCTGAACCACTCACACTTGAACTAACCCACTTTATCGAAGCTGCCAGCAGCGGCAAGGCAACCCAGGCCACCGGTCAGGCGGGTTTAGCGGTCGTTGAGGTTCTTGAGGCTGCAGATAGGGCCATGGCCACTGGCAGAACAGTCCTGGTAGGTGATCAGACAGCCCAAACCAGCATCTCCAAGAGGAGCTACGAGGCTCCCGCGGAGGCCACGGCATGAACGTACCGTTTCTCGATCTCTTTGCGATGACCAACGAGGTTCGCCCCGAGCTCGACGCCATATGGGACGAGATCATGACCAGCTCCATCTTTGTGGGGGGTCCCCACGTGATGGAATTCGAGGAGAGTTGGGCATCGTATTGTGAGACACGTCACGCTGTTGGTGTTGCCAACGGCACCGACGCGATCGAGTTGGTGCTGGTCGCTCTGGGCATCGGGCCTGGTGACGAGGTCATCGTCCCGACCAACACGTTCATTGCGACCGCTTCCGCCGTCGCTGCCACGGGTGCCACGCCGGTTTTTGTAGACGTCGACCCTGGAACTCTGTTGATCACCGCGGCTGGAGTCGCTGATGCCATCACGCCCAGTACTGCGGCGGTGATCCCGGTACACCTCTACGGACAACCTGTCGATATGACCGCAATCCTTGCTGTCGCCGACCGCGCAGGATTGGCAGTAATCGAGGACGCCGCCCAAGCGCACGGCGCCCGATGGGAGGGTCGACGCGTCGGATCCTCGGCACGGGCTGCGTGTTTCAGCTTCTACCCAGGCAAGAACCTCGGAGCCTTTGGTGACGGTGGTGCTGTCGTGACCAACGACACCGCTCTCGCGAACAAAGTACGGCAACTCTCGAACCACGGACGGGGACACAGTCGATACACACACGACGAGGTGGGAGTGAACAGTCGCCTCGACGCCATCCAAGCAGCCGTTCTCAGTGCCAAGCTGTTGAGACTTGACAGCTGGAACGAGGGCCGCCGGCGGGCGGCCGCCCTGTACGACGAGATGCTGGGTCCCTTTGTCGAACTCACATCACAGCGAACTGAAGCCGAATCGGTTTTTCACCTCTATGTCGTGCGCACCGACGACCGCGATGGCCTGGCCGAATCGCTCTCAGCTGCGGGCATCTCGACGGGTCTTCACTATCCGATTCCCTGTCATCGGCAAAGACCATATCTCGACTCGAATGGGACAGAACTGCCTATCGCTGAAGATGCAGCCCGTCGTCAGATCTCGCTACCCATCTTCCCCCACATCACCGACGCCCAGATCGAAGCCACGGTGGTAGCCGTGCGAGATCACTCGTCGGTTCGAGCGGAACGGGCCGTCCTGTGACAGGTGTGTCCAGCTCTTCCGACAGCATGCGGATATACGAGCTGGCAAAGCTGCTGAACATCTCTTCAGGTGAGCTGCTCAAACGCATGCAAGATCTTGGTCTCAGTATCACCACCCCGTTGAACTCGGTTGACACCGATGTGGTAAATCAAGTGCTGGATGACTCTCGGCGTCACGGGGGCGATGGTGACCAAGTCGACCCCGAACCGGTCGAAACACAAGTCGATTCGTCAGTCGACCCGCTGCCCGCCGCGGATGTCGAATGGCCCATACCGCTTCAGCCGTCTCAATCTGCGCCCGATATCTTCGAACAATTCAGCGACCCAAGCGACGCTCGAATCTCCGATGAACTCAGTGACGGACAAGTCGATGAACCTCAACCGGACGGCTTTGACGCGCAATTCCCACCCAGTGCACTGCGGTTCCCCGGTTCCAAGTCCGATCTCGCGGACCATCACGAGTCGGAAGACGGCACAACACCCCCACAAGAAACACACCAGCCTCCCGATCCCGATACTGATCTTGCGGACCATCACGAGTCGGAAGACGGCACAACACCCCCACAAGAAACACACCAGCCTCCCGATCCCGATACTGATCTTGCGGACCATCACGAGTCGGAAGACGGCACAACACCCCCACAAGAAACACACCAGCCTCCCGATCCCGATACTGATCTTGCGGACCATCACGAGCCGGGTGAAGAAAAGGATGGGGGCAGCAACCGATCTGTGGTTGGGAGATTTCGGGGACTGCCGGCGCCCTATCGAATACTGTTTTGGGGGGCCGTGATCGTCGTTGGTACCATGATGGTGACAACCCTATACGCGTTGTTCCAACCCACGAGGGCCGCGGCTGAGAGTGATGTTGTCGTGTCCATATCGGGACTTGGTGGCGAGCAGATCCAGCGTCAATTGGAGAGTCTCAACGTTGTCGCTCAGAGCCAAACAGTCCTCGCCCCCGTCAGCGAACAATTCAACATTTCGGTCGCCGAGTTGCGACAATCGTTCAGCTCGAGAATTGTTGGCGGAAGCACGATTCTTCGGTTCACTGTCACGGCGTCGGATCCGGATACGGCACTAGCAATCGATGAGGCGATTGTCGCCTCCTATCTTGAAGTAGCCAACCGGCCGAGCGGACAAGACGAGCTACGGTTCGTCGAATCCCAGATCGAACTGCTGGAGTCTCAGGCGGCCGAGCTCGACAGTGAGCTGGCGACTCTGGAAGCGGAGGAGGGGGCAAATGCGGCAACACGTCTGCACATCGAATCCCAACGCAATGTGGCTCAGGCACAGCTGGCGATTCTTGAAGGAAGACTCTTCGATCTTCGGGCTGCCGAAGCTGCACCGCCTGGATCCATCACGTTCGTTGAAGGCGAGATCGAAGGCGTCGAAGCACGGCTCGCGGAAATAGTGATGGAAGGACAGTCGCTTGAGTTGACGGACTCAGCGACGCGAAGTGCTGCAAACGGCCTACGTAATGAGCGGGCTGTTCTGCGCTCGGAATTGCAGGAACTTCAAACTCTCAAAGTCGGTATCGAACTCGATCAGATTGCCGCGACCCGGGTGGCCGTGCTCGCTCCGGCACACGCGATCGACAGCGCCGCTGGACTGACACCCGTTCGGGCAGCCGCCCTCGGTTTGCTTGTTGGGGGTGCAATGGCCGTCACATGGGTGGTGATAGCCACCCAATTCGGTCGAAGAGAATGATCACTGATGCCGATCCTGTCGGCCCCGAGGGCCCATCGGCGGACGACAACCGGATAGCGGGAGACTCCGTTGCCGTCGCGGGCTGGACCCTTGTCAGCAGAATCACCGGCTTCGGTCGTTTTGCCGCGATCGCCGCAGTCCTGGGACCGACGTTCTTCGGCAACCTCTTCCAAGCGACCTCCGTGCTCCCGAACCTCACATTTGAGTTGCTGACCGGCCCATTGATAGTCGCGATGTTGGTGCCATCGATGATCAAACTGCTCGACCTCAAGGAAACAAGGGCCGCCGAACGCCTGGCAGGAGGGTTCCTCGGAGTGCTCATCGTTGTGTTCACGGCCGCGGTCATCGCGATAATCGCCGCAGGTTCGGTCGTTCTTGGTCTCCTCACCATGCTCGTACCCGACGCCAATGTCCGGGCTGATCAATTGCATGTGGGTTGGCCGTTGTTGGCGATGCTGATGCCTCAGGCCATCCTGTACGCGCTCGCCGCCACCGGAGTAGCCGTTCAAAACAGCTTTAGCAAGTTTCGTCTGGCAGTCGCCGCTCCGGCGGTTGAGAACGTCGGAATCATGATCGTCATGGGTACCTCGGCAGCAATCTACGGTGTTGGGATTGAGGTAGGAGATGTGAGCACGGGTCAGCTGCTCTTGCTCGGCTTGGGGAGCACGGCTGCCGTCGGACTACACGCTGCCTTGCAATGGTGGGGAGCGTGGCGCGTGGGAATCACGTTGCGCCCACAGGCCGGCTGGAGGAACCCCGTTGTTCGTCATACGATGAGACTGGCCATCCCATCGAGCGGATTTGCCGCACTGACCGGCGCACGCCTCATCGGGCCACTGGTGGTAGCCGGAAGCATCCCCGGTGGCGTCGTGGCGTTTCAACTCGGACGGTACTTTTTCAATCTGCCAGTAGCCCTTGCGGCGCGGCCGGTGACGACCGCTCAGCTTCCACGCCTCTCGCGAGCCTTCAACGGAAACGACGAGGGTCGGTTCCTCGGCATATATCGCAACGGCATCAATCTGATCCTGTTCGTCGCGGTACCAGCCAGCCTGCTCCTCGCTGCGTTGGCCGTCCCTTTCGCTCGAGCCGTCACCTATGGGGAAATGGCGTCGACACTGGGAATCACATTGGCTGCGGTAGCCATTGGGACCTTGGCTCCCGCCGTCATCGGAGAATCTCTGTTTGTCGCGGCAACCTCTGCGTGCTACAGCCGTCGTGACGCACGAAGACCCCTGATCGCTGCCGCCGTCAGGGTCTCCCTCACATTCGTCGGAATGTTCGTTGCCCTCACAGTCGGAAACGGAGTCGTGGTACTCGCCATACTCTGCCTGGGCATCTCTGTCGCGGATCTTCTCGCTGGCTTCGGGCTGCACAGGTCTCTGCAGCGTTCGATTCCTGTCCTTTGCAGCTCTGCAAAGGGATTCGTCCAGCCGGCCAGTATTGGAATCGCCATATTCGCTGTCGGTGTCGGTGCAGCTTCTGCAACCCTTGCCCGCTCAGTGGGTTTGCCTGGAAGGTTCACCGAAGCCGTCGTCGGTGCGGGGGTTGTCATCGTTGTCTATCTGGCCCTTCAGCGGGCCCGTCACTCTTCCGAGCTCGACGAGCTGATCGCTGTCTTCAGAAAGCCACAGGATGCTTGAGATCGCATTCCGTCGCGCGACTCCGGTTCTGGCGGTGGCGTTCGGTGCTGGAATCGTCGTGGTTGGGGGCACTCTCGCCGCTGCTGCTCTGCTGGCGATGGGTCTCGTCGCTATCGTCGCGTTTCGACCAGCAGCGGGCGCATACACGTACCTCGCGGTAACCCCGTTGGTTGCGGGTATCACCCGAGATCTCTTTCTTCCGGTTCTCCGCATTCATGAGGCCCTACTGGTCTTGATCATCGGAGGTCTCATGGTTCGGGGTGTGGCTCGGATGCTGTCGGGCCACCGCTACCAACCGCGTTTCACGAAGGTTGACATCGCTGTCGTTGCGGTTGCCATAACCGGCTCAATGGTTTCGCTGTTGTGGCGCTTCGCCCAGGGTGAGCCAATCACAAGCGACGACATTCTCTATGCCAGTGTGTTTTGGAAGTATCTGGCCCTCTACGTCGTGTTTCGCGTGGCAATTCGCACATCAGCCGAGGCAACCACATCGCTGTCGGTAGCTCTCGGCTCGACCGCCATCGTCGCATTCGTGGGGGTCCTCCAGGCCCTGGGGCTGTTTGGTGTTCCCGAGCTGCTCTTTACTTGGTATCCGGCCTTCCAAGGGCAGGTTGCCGATGTAGGGCGCGGAGCTTCGACCTTGGCCCTGACGTTTGCGGTCGCCGACATCTGCCTGATTGCCGCGGCAGCGGCATTGTCTTTGCTCAGGGAGGCCCGGGGAGCCACGCGGAACTGGTTGTACGGCCTTGTGATCCTCTACGTCCTCGGTGCAATTGCCGCTGGACAGTTCTCCGGATTCCTCGGAATCGTGGTAGCCACTATCACTCTCGGCATCGCGTTTGGAGACCTCCGCCGAGTTCTCAAGCTCGGGGCAATGGCCGGGGCAATCGGGGTGGCTCTCGCTTGGCCCGTGATAGCCAACCGAGTGACCGGATTCCAGACCGCCTCTGGATTGCCTCAAAGTTGGTCCGGACGTATCGACAACCTCGGATCATTCGTTCTTCCCCGTTTCGCCAACGGGTGGAATATCTTGTTTGGAGTACGACCGTCCGCGCGGATACCTGCACCTGAGGCGTGGCGCCACTGGGTGTTCATAGAGAGTGGCTATCTCTGGCTGCTTTGGAGTGGAGGAATCCCCCTCGTCATCTCCTTCGTGTACTTCGCTCGATCGACTCTGCAGATGTTGCGCAAGACCATTGCCAACAACACCGGAGGCTTGAAAGCCATCGGCGTGGGAGCGTTCGTCGGCTTGTGGCTCATCATCGTACTAACCGTGTTCGATCCCCACCTGACCATGCGGGGAGTTGCCGACCTCCTGTTCCCGTTGCTGGCGATGGCACAGATACAGAGGGCACTCATCGATCAGTCAACTGAAGAGTGCCGAATCGGAGTCCACGCATGAGCCGCCGTTCCAAGTCGCCTCGAATCTGCATCGTTCGACAGCAGAACTTCTACGAACTGCCGGTGAAACGCGAGGCCGAGGCGTTCCGTGACGCGGGGTTCGACGTCCACATCGTGCAGATGACAGGTGGAAACAAGGGCGGTCTTGAGATCGTCGATGGCGTGAATATCCATCGAATCCCCGGAAAGAGAAGACGCGGAGGCACGCTTCGATACCTGTGGGACTATGGCCGGTTCATGATCGCGACCGCGGCAGTGCTCACATGGCTCCATATCAGGTATCACCTCGATGTGATTCAGGTGAACACCATGCCGGACACTCTCGTGTTCGCCACGCTGATCCCTCGACTCTTCGGGGCCAAAGTCACGCTGTTCATGAAGGAACCAGTGCCTGAGCTGTACGAAACGATCTACGGCAACCAACGACTGTCCAAGCTCCTGAAGGCTCAGGAGCGATGGGCGATTCGCTACGCAGACAGCGTATTCACAGTGACAGCAGAGTTGCGTGCGCGGTTCATCGAACGCGGGGCTGCTGGGTCAAGTATTGTGGTGGTGCTCAATGGTCCGGACGGGCATCATCTCCTCGACCACCGCGAGCCTTCGTGTCGACCCGATCCCGACCATTTCACGATCGTTTGCAACGGGACCATCGAAGGTCGCTATGGTCACGATCTCATCTTGGCGGCGACCAAGCGAGCAATCCAAACCGATCCGAAAATCCGAGTTCGGATTTCTGGTTCGGGAACAGACCAGTCGCGCATCGAGCAGATGATCAAGGATCTTGATCTGACCGAGTCTGTCACGGTACTCGGGTGGCTAAGCATTGAGCAGCTCGTTTGCGAACTCGACCGCGCAGACGCTGGGGTAATCGCCATGAGAGCTTCTCCGTATTCCCATCTCATTCACACCAACAAGATGTTTGACTACACCATCTTCGGCAAACCCGTCATAGCCAGTCGCCTTCGCTCGATCGCCGCTTACTTCGACGACGACTCAATAGCGTTCTTTACCCCGGACGATCCTGATTCTCTGGCGGAAGCCATGGTGCGCTTAGCTTCAGATCCCTCCTTGGGGAAGACTCTTGCGGCCAAAGCTCTGAGTCTCCTCGAGTCGGAGTACGGATGGGAACACCAGAAGGCCATTCTCGTCAACACGACTCTTGAGGTGATGCAGTCATGAGCGGCGTTCCGATCGAAAAACCTCACCACTTCCACAAACACGGGAGCCATGCAAGTGTCCGATCGAGGACAAAACGGATCCAAGATCTTGCGGTGGCCATCACTGCTTCTGTCCTCTTGTCACCGGTGCTGATCCTGGTAGCTGTCCTCGTGAGTACAACAAGTCGTGGCTCCGCCCTTTTTCGACAGCAACGGATCGGGCTGAACGGCACTCCTTTCACAATGCTCAAGTTCCGAACGATGAAGATTGACAACGATGACACCGCTCACCGCGAAATCATCACGACGCAGCTAACCGGCGCAAGTGAGGCCTCAACCAGCGATGGAGTTTTCAAGCTCGAGAACGATCCGAGAATCACTCGTATCGGTGGGATTCTCCGCAGATTCAGTCTCGACGAGCTCCCACAGCTCGTGAACGTCTTGCGGGGTGAGATGTCGATCGTCGGTCCCCGCCCGGCGCTTCAAATGGAAGTCGATCTGTACTTCCCCGCGCACCTGCACCGTCTCGAGGTTCGGCCAGGAATAACCGGCCTTTGGCAGGTGAGTGGGCGCAACCGGCTGAGCATGCTGGAGATGCTCGACCTCGATGTGCGCTACGTCGAAATCTGGAGCATTGGTCTCGACTGGAGAATCGTGGCGTCAACCCCTCGTGTGTTGATTCGCGGGGACGGTGCACGATGAACCCATCTCACGTTGGGAAAAAGGTGCTCATGATTGTTGAGAACAACAACGTCCCATTCGATCGGAGAGTGTGGCAAGAGGCGCGATCTCTCCAGGACGCCGGATACGACGTCACGGTCATCGCTCCCCGTACTGCCATGGCCGGAGCCCTTCGAGAGAAGATCGACGGCATCAGAGTGCTGCGACATCCTCGATTGATCGAAGCCGGCAAGCCATGGCAGTACGTGATCGAATACCTGAATTCGACGTTTTGGGAGATTGCTCTCTCCGTGTATGTCACATTGTTCAGAGGCGTCGACATCGTGCATATTGCCAATCCCCCCGATGTCGCCTTCATCGTCGGGCGACTCCTACGCTTGTTTGGTGTTCGTGTCATTTTCGACCAACACGATCTTAGCCCCGAGGTATACCAGGCGAAATTCGGCAATAAGAACGCGGTGTGGAGAGCCCTCCGTGTTTGCGAGCGTGCTTCCTACAAAGCGGCAAATATCGTGATTACTTCGAATGAAACGATGAAGAGAGCTGCCATTGCCAGGGGTGGCCGGTTGCCAGAGGATGTATTTGTTGTCCGCAACGGGCCCGACATTGAACGATTTCACCCGGGCATCCGTGCAGCCGAACAGCGTAGCGAACGAAGGGACGTCGTTTGCTACATGGGGATCATCGGCGAACAGGAAGGATTGGACATCTACTTGGCTGTGATCGACGACGTCGTGAATTCTCATGGTCGAGACGCGGAGTTTGTCATCATCGGTGACGGCACCGGTCTCGCCGAACTTCAATCACTCACCGTGCAGCGGGGGTTGGACCGCAACGTCACTTTCACGGGCTATCTGACTGGTGACGCTCTCGTTGCCAGCCTTGGCGAGGCAGATGTGTGTGTCGTCCCCGAAATCGCCACGCCTCTTACCGAAGCCTCGACTCTGGTAAAGACGATGGAATACATGGCCATGGCGAAGCCGGTTGTCCAATACGATCTGCCCGAAGCGCGAATCACTTCGGGGGAAACAGCGGTCTACGCGGAGCGAAACAACAGATCCGATTTCGCAAAGAAGATTGTCTACCTGCTCGACAACCCCGACGTTCGCCACGACCTGGGGACGCGGGCAGCGGCTCGGGTCGCAGATCGGCTCGCCTGGCCCCACCAAGTGCCAAACCTTCTCGACGCATACAACGCCGCTCTGAACGGAACAGGTCATGGATGACAGGAATAGTGGCTTGGCTTCTTTGACCTTCGAAACCACCGATCCCACCGCCGACCCGGCGTGGGAAGACCTGTCCCGAGCACACGGCTCTGTCTTCAGCTCGCCACCTTGGTTGACCGCGTTGACGGCAGCCTACGATATCCACGTCGAAGCACTGGTCACCAAGGCAAGTGATTCTTCGTTGACGGGTGGTCTTGCAGTGGCCAAGCTCGGCACGGCCCAATGGCGACGTTTCTCGGCGCTACCCTTCTCTGACTACGCGGGGCCGATTGATGTCACAGGTGACGCAGGGCCCATCATCGGCAATCACCTTTTTGAAGAGGGTCTGCCCTTCGAAGTGCGATGCCTCGCTGGCAATCCCTGCCTTGAAGATGCCCGTCTCAATGAGACACAGCCACCAGATCTTTGGCATGGGGTGGCCCTCGATGCAGACGAAGATCGAGCCTGGTCGTGTTTGCCCGGGTCGGCCCGCCGAGCAATCCGCAAAGCGCGCGACTCAGACGTCGAGATCAGGGTCTCGCACGATACGGAAACGCTCCGAATGTTCTATGAGCTCCACTTGCGCACCAGGAAGGAAAAGCATGCGTTACTGGCCCAGCCATTCGGATTCTTCACCGGCCTACAGAATTCGTTTGGCGACGACATGGCGGTCCTCGGAGCTTGGAAGGACGGTGTGCTGGTCGCAGGGATTCTACTTCTCATCTGGGCGGATACCTTGTACTACAAGTTCAATGCTTCGCTGCCAAGTATGCTTGAGGTTCGGCCGAACGATCTCCTCATGTGGGAGGCCACTCGTTTGGGTGTCACCCGCGGACTGAGGACCCTCGATCTCGGTCGGACCGACGCCGGACACGACTCCCTCGCTCGCTACAAGTCGAAGTACGCCACTGGTACATCACGTATTCACACCATGAGCTACGGCGACTACCGGAAGGATCCCGTGATCGGAGAGATCCTCGGGCCCATGACGAAACTATTGACCTCACCCAACGTTCCCGATCACCTCACAGAGCAGGCGGGGAACCTTTTCTATCGCTACTTCGCATGAACGAAAGACCATGAAGCAGAATCGGTTCCGAGGCAAGCTCGCACGATATGGTTGTCTCATCTCGCGAGGTGCCTTGCGACCCAATCGCCGGTGACCTGCATCGCTGGATGTGGTCAGACGATCAAGCTGTGGGCGGGCGAGGGACCTCACCATCCCCCATGAAACGCAACCAGGCCCCGGTGTCAATCGATGTCCGTCGAATTGACGAGCAGGCCGCGAAAGAGCTCTTTCCCCGTGCTGGTGTGATCCGAGATCCCCACTCCGGGCAACCTCGATCCGGGGACGACCAGACGTCTTGACTAACTCCACAGCCTCAGGACCAAAACTCAGGCGGATATTTCGATGGACGACCCATATGGGGACTCTTTCCTCTGGCTGGAAACCAGAATCGTGTGTCCACCAACGTGGGTCAAGGTCACACCACCACACGCCCACCACCACGTAAATGGGCTTCCCAGCTACCCGATCCTGGCTTTGGGACATGCAACGACCGGAACGGGACAAGGACAGGTTCTGTTGATTATCATTCGCCCGGGGCGCTGTCAATCAACATCCCTTTCACACCAGCCACCTAGACTGAGCCTATCGTATCGGGAAGATGAGGCTGGGATGACGCGGCTTGAAGAGCATTTTCGTCGAAGCGGAGACGAAGCAGGACTATGTAGCAGGTGTACGCGACCGTATGCGCTCGATCATCGCTGCAATGGACATTGCTGGAACCGCAAGTCTGATCACGATTCTCGAGCAGGCCGCCACCGATGATCGAACCGTGTTCGTACTCGGCAACGGGGGCAGCGGCGCTGTCGCTGCCCACTGGGTCACCGACCTTGAGATCAACACGATCGTGGATGGAAAACTCGGTTATCGCGTCGTGAACCTGGGCGATAATGCGTCGTCGTTGACGGCTATTGGCAACGATATCGAGTTTCAGGAGGTGTTCGCCACCCAATTGCGAGCTGCTCTCCGTCCCTCCGATGTGGTCATTGCGCTATCCGTCAGCGGAAACAGTCCGAACATCGTCCGCGCCATCGAATACGCCAACGAAGTCGGAGCGACAACGGTGGGCCTCACGGGGATGGATGGAGGAAGAGTGAAAGGTCTCGTGGACCTTTCGATTCACACCGCCTCCGCTACCGACGAGTACGGTCCCGTCGAGGACATATTTAGCGTCGTCATGCACATGGCGACCGGCTATGTCGCTATGCAGCGCGGTCGCCCGCTTTACCACTGACGGGAGAGGAGTCTCGCCAATGTCCGCGAGTCCGTCGGCCTTGCCGACTTGTCAACACTTTCGTTCGAGATTCTGGTCGGATCCGGTTTTTCCGAAAACCACGCCAAGACGATTACCAACCACAACGCTTGGGCAGATGCCTCGAATCGTACCAACTACGGCGTGTGGCGTCTCCCAATTCTGACCCGACGTTGCGAAGCAGGGGTGTTCGCCACAACTGGGGAGCCATCGGTCGACCGAAAGTCGGATTCGCTGGCCCTCGTCGACGGCCACAACACGGTCGGCCACGTTGCAGCAACGTTTGCAGCGGATGTAGCGATCGAGATGGCGCGTACGTCGGGTGTGGCGACGGTGGCCGTCCGAAACAGCAACTTCATGGGTGCGCTCGGGTACTACGCCGACCGCATCGCCCAAACCGGAATGATCGGGTTCGTTGTCAGCAACTCCTTTCCTCGGGTGGCAGCCCACGGCGGAACGACGCCTGTTCTGGGTACAAACCCGATCGTGTTCGAGCGCGCCCCTCCCTGATGGTCGAACGCTCATCGTGGATCTGGCAACCAGCGCCACCGCCGGCGGCCTCATCACTCGCTCGGCGGAACTGGGCATCCCGCTACCCGAGGGAGTTGCGATTGACTCTGCAGGAAGATCGATCAAGGACGCGTCGCAGGTCGGCAGAGGGGCCATGCTCCCGTTGGGCGGCGCGAAGGGATACGCGCTCGGCTTGATGGTGGAGGTGATGGCTGGGGTTCTCACTGGGGCCGGCATCTCACACGGTGTGCGGTCACAGTACAACGACTTCGAGCATCCCGGTAACATCGGCCACATGATTCAGGCCATGGATGTCGCAGCATTCATGGAGCCGGAGACGTACGAGGAGCGGATGGGGACTCTTATCGCAGCCGTCACGGCATCGGGAGATGTCAGGCTGCCAGGAGCCGCGCGCTGGGAGGCCCTTGACCGGAGTGCCGGGCTCGGGAAGGTGGAGCTCGACGACGCAACAACGTCAGCGATCGAGGTTCTCTCCGATCGATACAGCATTGACGTGCCATGGAAAGCGGAAGCCCCGAGGGCTGAAAGCGGGTTGTGAAGTGATAGAGAACGCAGTTCGCTCGATCTGGAACGACGGCGATGCCGTCGTCAACGGATGGCTCGCAATCCCTAGCTCATATGCAACGGAAGTGATGGCGCACACGGGTTTCGATTCTCTCACCGTCGACATGCAACACGGTGTTGTCGACTACGCAAGTGCTGTCGCAATGTTCCAAGCCATCTCGACCACGGCGGTCACACCATTGGCGTGTGTCCCGTGGAATGACCCAGCCTGGATCATGAAGACACTCGATGCGGGAGCGATGGGCATCATCTGCCCCATGGTCAACACCGCAGAGGATGCCCGCCGACTTGTAGCAGCATGCCGATACCCCCCTGACGGCATACGGAGTTTCGGTCCGATCCGAGCGAAGGTTGCATACGGGAATGACTATCACGAGCACGCCAATGACCAGGTCATCGTGATGCCGCAGGTCGAGACGCCGGAGGCAATCGGTAATCTGGATGACATTCTCTCGGTGCCGGGAGTCGATGCTGTGTACGTTGGTCCTTCCGATCTTTCGATGGCACTTGGATTGCAGCCGCGCCACGGGCAGAGCAACGAGATAGCCGTAGCTGCTCGCGCCGAGATATTGCGCATTTGCCGACGTCACGAGGTCCCAGCTGGAATTCACCAGCAGAACGCCGAAGGGGCCCTTGAGCAAATCGACCTCGGTTTTCAGTTTGTTACCATCGCCAGCGACAACCGCTTTCTGGCGGCCAAAGCGAGCGCGGAAGTCGGCCAGGTCAGAGCGACACTCGGCCACGCCGCGGAGGAATCAACATGAATTCACCACTCCGAATTGGTGTTGTTGGGTTGGGTCGGATGGGCCGGGTGCGACTTGCGACGGTCTCCGACCGTCCGGATACAACCGCCATCGTCGGTTATGACCCAAGTAGCCGTGCCACAGACATCGAAGGATTGCCCACAGTCGACAGTCTCAGCGCGGTCTTCGAGTGCGATATCGACGCCGTGTTCGTTTGCACGCCCAACGTGGTGACGCCCGAAATCGTAACGGCTGCATTGGACGCTGGCAAGCACGTCTTCGCTGAAAAGCCCCCAGGGCGGACCATGACGGACATCGAAGAGATCATGAAGTCCGAAGCCAGGAACCCCGAGCTCGTCTTGAAGTTTGGCTTCAATCATCGCTATCACCACGGCATCAGGGACGCGGTGAGAGATAGTCGACAGTCAGCGGTACGGCAGACTCATCTGGGCAAGAGGCGTCTACGGCAAGGGCGTCCGACCCTCAACCCGCGGAGATTGGCGTGATGATCCGGTGTCCGTGGGCGGGGGAATACTACTCGACCAGGGCATTCACATGCTCGATCTGATTCGGTACTTCCTGGGTGACTTCGTCGAGATCAAGGGCATGTGCGCCACGTCTTCGACGAACTCACCGCTGGAGGACAACGCTTTTGCGCTACTCAGAACAGGAGACGGAGGGATAGGAATGCTCCACAGCTCATTCACGCAGTGGAAGCATCTATTCAGGCTGGAACTCGGTTTCACCAACGGGTATCTGACCGTCGACGGCATGCCGTCTTCGACGAGGAGCTATCGGGACGAGCGAATTACCCACGCCCCGTACCGAGCCGGGACCTCTTCAACAGTGGGCAACCCTCCCGAAGAAACACGATTCTTCAACACGGACCGTTCATGGGAACTTGAACTTGCGGAGTTCGTTGACTGCGTCGACCACCGTCGACCACCGGTCCACGGAACATCCACGGATGCATACGAGGCGATGAGAGCGGTCCACGCCATCTACGATGGAGATGCGTCATTCGCTGCCCAACTGTCGACCTTCCGGTCTCTGGATTGAAGCTTCACAGTTGAGAGTCGCTATCGGTTCATCGTCTTTCGCCGAGGGGGGTACGGCACCGCTCGACATGCTCAAGGCACACGGAATCGAGGTGGTGCCCAATCCCCTGGGGCGGCGTATGACGGAAGACGAGCTATCTGCCCACATCGTGGGCTGCGATGGTTTGATTGCCGGTCTGGAACCCTTGACTCGCGAGGTCCTTTCGACGACAAGCAAGCTGCGTGCCATCGCCAGAATCGGAGTTGGGCTCGACACGGTCGATCTCGCGGCCGCCGAAGAGCTCGGGATACGGGTCTCCAATACTCCGACCGCACCAGCTGAAGCCGTGGCTGAATTCACCGTGGCCGCAATGATCATTCTCAGCCGCTCCGCCCCGGCGGCGAACGCTGCCCTCCACTCGGGGCGTTGGGAGCGAGTGATCGGTCGCAGTCTCTGTGAGTCGGTGGTGTTCATCATCGGGTTCGGGCGCATTGGGCAGAGGGTGGCTGAGTTGCTCCAGCCGTTCAGAACGCACATCATTGTTCACGATCCATATCTCGACTACGGCGCCGAAGACGCGAGATTCGTTTCGCTGACGGAGGGGTTGGAGCAGGCCGATATCGTGACGCTCCATGCCGCAGGCACCGCCCCAATCCTAGATCGTGTTGCGTTCGGTCAGATGCGACCCGGGACCGTCGTTCTCAATAGCGGTCGTGGCGGACTCATCGACGAGGACGCGCTTGTCGAGGCACTCGACGCTGGCATCGTCACGGGCGCTTGGCTCGATGTGTTCGCCAACGAACCGTACACCGGGGCTTTGAGCACATACCCCCAGGTGGTTCTAACACCACATATGGCCACCCACACGCGGGAGACCCGCCTCCTCATGGAACTCGAAGCTGTGGAGAATCTGATCGTTGACCTCGGGGCGGCCAGCCCGTAAACCTCGGAACCGCACACGTCTCCTATTCGGTCTTTCTCGTCGTCGGGCGGCTGCTCTCCGAGGGACTGGCTTGGACCGGCAGCATTCGCTCGAGGAGACGGAGTGCGACGGGGTACCCCTCGCCAGCCCTCAGGTCGTGATAGAAATGACCGGGTGGTGTGTTCAGTTCGATGACCCGCCCGCCTGACTCGTTGAGGCTGATCGCGAGCGATTCGGCAATGATGTCGATGCCGACGAGCCGGACGCCAATCGCGGCATTGATTTCCTTGGCGAGAGTCAGAAAGGACGGATGTACTGGTTCCGGCAAAGCCTCATTCTCCTCGGCTCGGTTGTCGTTCACGACACCCATCACCCTGAACTCCCGGCCTGCTGCTGGCTTGCTGACCAGACTGAGACCCTGAGTGGCGAGACAATTCCTTGTGTCGAGATCGACACCGAGCAGGCTCTGAGCGATACGTGCCCCGGGTGCGGCGCGCAAACGGTTCTCATTGTGGATCAGGCGGCGAATGGTCGAAGTGCCGTCGCCCCTCAGCATTGGTGGGTTCCTGACCACCGTGTCGAGGAGTTGACCGTCAAGAACCAATAGCCGATAGACATGTCCGGGGATCTGCTCTTCGATGATGGTTTCCGAGCAGAATGCCCCTGCCCAGGCCAATGCGGTCGCCAGCGTTCGGCGATCCGAGACGTTGGTCGCGATTCCAGCACCAGCACCGGTCCCGGCTGCCGGCTTCACGACCACGGAGGCGTCGAGTACTCGCATGAACGAGTGGGCGGCTGAGAGGTCATTGCGCTTGACGAGAACGCTGCGCGGCCAGGGCACATCGAGTCGCTCGAACAAGCGAAACACCGCGTCACGATCTCCGATCAGCCGCACAGTCACGGCGTCATTGAGGGGTGTGAGTTGCTCGGAGACGATGACATGACGGTCGGCGTTCGAGATACGAAACAACGCATCACCGAGTTCCTCGATCGTCGAACCTGTCCTGTTGGCCGCATCAGTCCAAGCCTCTTCGTAGTAGGCAGATCGATTGGCACGAACAGCTCGGCGTCGAGGCGACTTGGTCCGAATGAATCGACGCCCGAGGTTGAGGGTCGAGCGAAAATCGAGGAGCGGATTCACCGCAGAGATCCCCTCGTCAACTTGACGAGGCGTTTGGGCAAACGCGCTGAGCAATCGGAAGAGCTCAGCTGCGGTTGGCATTGGGTCGCTCAACCGAAATGCCGGAGTGATGATCCGTCCTCGCAATCCGTGCCACCATTCGTGCAAGGTGAGCTTGCGGGCGCGCAACATGCCAAGAGCAGCCGACGTGTCGCGCACGGGCCACCACAGCGCAAGATCATCGCGTTCTACAACAACCGGTCTGGGCTCCTTGCCGGTGAGACGGTCATAGACGAAGAAACCGAGGTCTATTCCAGCGGCGACCATCAGAGCGTTGGCATTCGTGATCCGATGATTGCACTCAATAAAGACATACTCGCCGTTTCGCTCGTCCCGCTTGAACTCGACGTTCACGAGACCCCGCAGGTCGGCGGCCTTGACGAAACGCCGCCCGATCTCGAACACCGCTTCGTTGGTCTCCATGCGGTGAAGTGTGCCAAGCCCGAAACCAAGGGGGTACTGGCGTAGTTTCCGCTTTGTGAACTCGAACAGGAGGTTTCCGGCCTCATCGATATAAGTGTAGTAGCCCCAGAAGGAGCCTTCAGGGCCGGGAATGATCTCTGTGAGAACAACGTCGATGTCTCGCTCTTTCAGTCTCGTGTAGACCGCCTCAGCACTGGCCAGGTCTTCGATCACCACCGCCTTCCCCGCAAAATACCGACCGAAGGTGTGAGACACCCGCGGCTTGATGGCGGCTGGAAACCCGATGACCTCTGCTGCCAGGGACAATTCGGCAAGTTCGCCTATGGGCACGGTTCGCGGCGACCTGACACCGTTGGACCGCGCTATGGCGTAGGCGTGTTCCTTGTCGAGCATCGCGAGCAGTGCGGCGTCGTTTGCTTCGATCGGGGTGTATCCCATGTCGACCAGAGTTTGCCGGTTCTGTGCCACGAACTCCAGCCCATCGTCCCCACACGGGATGATGACACCCGCCCCTGGCCCGTGTTGCTGCAATGGTGGTAGATAGCGGATCGAGTCACCTGGGCCAACTACGGTGAAGGCGTCGCAGTACCGCGAGAAGCGCAAGCCGGCAAAGCGGTCTCCGATGCAGTGGATCGGGATTCCCCTTGCGCCGAGGCTCCTGCCGACCGACAGCGAGTTCGCCAAGCCGCCAAGGAGGACCACCGGGGTCTGGGTGGTTCCCTTCACGGGCGTCTCACTTCCGACATCAGATGCAGGAGCATCTCGAATGCAAAAAGAGTCGCAGATAGTGAGAGGTTCAACCTCATGTCGAAATGACCTTCCCCCGCTTTCGTGGACACGATGTTTTGGCGGTCGTGACGATCATGGCATGAACTGGCTGGCGTATTCAACTGGGGTGCAATGTCCGAGTCCGGCCTAGTGGCGTTGACGGTTGTAGAACACTTCGATGAACTCGAACAGGTAGAGCTTGGCTTGGTGTCTCGTGTCAAAGAAGGTCGACCCCCCGAATCCAGGCGATCTCTGTTTGAGGGTTGACCAAAATGTTCCCATTGCAGCATTATTGAAGCGAACGTCGGTGGATCCGAACGACACATCGAGCCCGAAGATGTCTGCTTGTGTGCAAAAGCCCAAAGACGTGTATTGCTTGGGTTCCCTTGTCGGAGCGGTGGATCAGTCCATCGGGGTCGGGAACGGTGCGCGCTAATGCCATGGTCAAAGCCTCGACGACCAATTCGACGTCTTGGTGCCCGTCCATTGCCCATCCCAACAGCCCGCGGCAACACAGGTCCCAAATCCGGCAACGAACAGCCTGCCACACCCAAAACGCCAGGACCACAACCTACTCTTTCAGGAGGAATTAGATAGCACAGTCAGTCCGCATCAATCGTGTCACCGGCTGTCACGGCATCCGACCAATAGCAGTGCCGCACCACAACAATGCCCGCCATCGCACCGATGAATCCTCCCAGGGTGTTGAAGATCAGGTCGTTGGTCTGGGCCGAACGACCGATCGGCAGCACCCACTGGGCGAACTCGACTGAGAGAGAGACGACGAACGCAAGACCCGTCGCCCGCACAACGGGCCGCTCGCTTCTGCTCCACGCCATGGTCGCGAAGAAGCCGACGGGCACGAAGAGGGCAACGTTGGCGACCGCGTCCGCCAGCCTCGTGTTCGATACGGGATTGAGGACTGGTAGAAGTGTGGATCCGAGCCCATCAAGTCCGGGTTGCAGCGTCAGGATCACAACCCCTGCCAGGGCAGCCACGAGCCAGACCACCTCCAACCGCCCGACGATCACCGCTCGGTCTGCCCCGCCTCGATGCGAGATTGCGCCTACCGCTGCGCTGATCACGACCGTGGTGGCCGCAATCCAAGCAATGGTCACCAAAGGTGACCCGAAGAAGTACTCGTTTCCCACCCGGTGACTCTAGGCACGGCCGCGCGAGGGCGAGATCGGCTCCAACGAGGAGCGCGACGACACCGGGCCTCGGTCACCTCAATACCCAATCCAGAATTGACGTGCTTCGGCCGCCATACGGCGATGGGAACCGCATTCCGTATCCGGGTACGTCGAAGAGCACCATCCGTCCAGAGTCGGTGCCACCTCGTCGCGCCGGCGTGTCGGGAGGACTCTCGCCTCCGGTGCTGGTGGAGCCCTTGGACGCATTGTCCGCCGCACGCCTGATTCAAATGAGCTGGCTCCACGAAACCCAACACAGACACCTCCTCCAGCAGACCCGAACCGGTTCATTTCCGGTATGGTGGCGGCACGTTGGTTGGCCCGTTGCCCGGGCTGGCTTTGCAACGGATTGGAAGGTATCGAATGAACATTCTGGGGATATGCCCACGATGTCATCACCTGCCCAGCCTGCGTGCTTGTGGATGGTGAGGTCGTCGCTGCCATTGCAGAGCAGCGTTTGGATCGAGTCAAACGAAGCCGCGTATTTCCGAGACTCGCTATCGGCTGGAACCCGGCAAGGAAGCAGAGACGACTCCTTCTCGGTATCTCAACGCCAGGCGATGGCGCTCCGAACACTTCGTTCAAGTGCCATTTCGTCTGTTGGCGATGTCGGCCGCGAGGCATCGAGCACGCCGAGTATGAACGAGTTCTGGACTGGTGGTCCGCTGATCACTATTCTTGTCAAGTAGTTTAGTGTCTACGCATAGTGGTCAAGACTCACCCGAAACCGTTACCAGAACAAGGATTCAGCCCCCAACCACGACGTAACTTCCGTCTAGTCTGTCGACGTGTCGATCATGCTCATCGACTCCGCACCCTTGTGGTACTTCCAGACGAACACGTATGTCATTGCCCCGGCCGCTGGCGGACCAGCGGTCGTCGTTGACGCTCCACCGGACCCCGGTGGGGTGGGAGACCTCCTTGCTGCGCACGATCTCACTCCTGTTGCGCTCCTCGTCACCCATGGCCACGTCGATCACGCCGGTGGAATCGATGCCATAGCAACCGGTGGTGTGACGACGTACGTCCATCCCGATGACGTGGATATGGCGCGCCACCCTCGCGAACAGCTGAGAGCACTCCTTGGCGCTCCAGCCGACGACCTCGTAGATGTGACGGTGACGAGTCCATTCACCGATCTTCTCCATGGCGAAACCCTTACGCTTGCCGGTGTCGAGTTCAAGGTACTCCACACTCCGGGCCATACGCGCGGTCACTGCTGCTTCCACGTTGAGGGTGAAGGGGTGCTCTTCAGCGGAGACCATCTGTTCCAGGGCTCGATTGGGCGGACCGACCTTCCCGGTGGGTCGTTCGAACAACTCATGGAATCGATGCGCGAATCCGTGCTGCCCCTTGCGCCAGACACCGCGGTCCTGCCAGGCCACGGACCCACCACTACGCTTTTGGCCGAACGGCTCTCGAATCCCTTCCTGAGAGAACTCCTATGACCGAACCAAAAAATGATCGACTTGTTCGACCGAAGGGGACTGCCGACGTCCTTGCCCCAGAGTCTGATCGGTGGAGGATGGCCCATCGGATCTTCGAAGACTTGGCAGAGCGATTTGGTTATGACCTGGTCCTGACCCCGATCTTCGAACACACCGAGGTCTTTGCGCGAGGAGTCGGTCAGGACACTGAGGTCGTCGAAAAGCAGATGTACACGTTCGTCGACCGTGGGGACAGAAGCGTGACGCTGCGTCCCGAAGCAACCGCATCCGTGGTCCGCGCAGCCATCCAAAGTGGTGCGACTGGGCGCTTCAAAGGTGCCTACTGGGGGCCGATGTTCCGATATGAACGGCCCCAGAAGGGGAGAATGCGGCAGTTTTATCAGGGTGGCGTTGAATACCTCGGGTCCGATTCCTCTGAGGCAGACGTCGAGGTCATCGAATTCGGCTACCGGCTCCTCGAAGAGCTTGGGGTGCCGGGCGTTGAGGTGCATCTCAACTCGATCGGAGACCCGATGGACCGCGCTGCGTACCGAGCTGAGATCTCGGCGTATCTCAAAGCTCACGAAAGCGAGCTTTCCCGGGACGCGAGAATACGTATCGATACGAATCCGATGCGCGCTCTCGACTCGAAAGCCGATGTTGATGTCATGAAGGCCGCACCCGTCCCGATCGACCACCTCGGTGCCGAGGCACAGGAGCACTTTGAAGCCGTGAAGGCGGGGCTCGAGGCTCTCGACATCCCCTATGTCATCAATGACAAGCTCGTCCGCGGTTTGGACTACTACAACAGAACTGTGTGGGAGTACATAGCGACAGAATACGGAGCGGCACAGAGCGCCGTTGGGGGAGGGGGGCGCTACGACGGGCTCTTTGAGATCCTCGGAGGAAAGCCGACACCTGCTGTTGGTTTGGCGATGGGTATTGACCGGATCCTTCTTGCCTCTGACATACCCTTGGATTCCCCAGCCCTGGACGTCTTCGTCGTGGTGGTGGACGAGTCGCTTCGTTCCCAGGCGCGTCTCTTCGTGTCGGAACTGAGAGCCGAGGGAATCAGAGTCGACATGACGGATACCCAACGATCGGTCAAGGCCCAATTCAAGGAGGCTGATCGACGACGATCAGTCTCTGCGGCGGTCGTCGGTGATGAATGGAACCAGAACACCGTCACCATTCGCGACCTCGCCACGGGCGAGCAATCACTCATTGGTGTAAAGGAGATCGCCGAATGGCTCAAGAACCGATAGATGCCGTGAGGAACACGGGTCTCCTGAAGACGATCGGTGCCGGACTACTGCGCGACAGCGACTCGGAAACCGAGGTGCAGCTCGCCGGGTGGATCGGTCGGCGTCGAGATCATGGTGGAGTGATCTTCATCGACCTGCGGGATTCCACGGGCTTTGTTCAAGTGGTCCTGAACCCTGAGGATTCTCCAGCGTCAGAAGACGTGCTTCATGGCCTGCGCACCGAGTACTGCGTGCAGGTAACGGGAACGGTTCGTCCTCGACCAGAAGGCACCGCCAACGTGGATCTGCCTACGGGAGCCGTGGAGGTGGTCGCTGAGCGACTGATTGTTCTGAGCACATCAGAACCCCTGCCTTTTCCCCTTGATGGGCGCACGGATATTGATGAGGGACTCCGACTGCAGTATCGCTATCTCGACATGCGGCGCGATCGGGTGTCGCAGAACCTCAGGGCACGGTCCAAGGCGATCCGCGCCATGCGAAACGTCATGGACGAGCAGGGCTTTCTCGAGGTGGAGACGCCAACCCTCATCGCATCCACCCCCGAAGGCGCACGTGACATGCTTGTTCCATCTCGGCTGAGGCAGGGGCAGTTCTATGCACTTCCGCAGTCGCCACAGTTGTTCAAGCAGTTGCTGATGATCGGCGGCGTCGAACGGTACTACCAGGTCGCGCGGTGCTACCGAGACGAGGACTTCCGCGCTGATCGCCAAGTCGAATTCACACAACTTGATTTCGAAGGTGCATTCTGGGGGCAGGAGGAGGTCCTCCAAACGATTGAACTCGTTGCGAGGCGCGTGGTTGCCGATCTCGGCCACACGATTGGTTCTGATCCGTTCGTTCGCATGACGTACGCCGAAGCTATGGAGAACTACGGTTCGGACAAGCCAGACATCCGTTTCGACATGAAGATCGTCGACCTGTCGGATACATTCGAAGAAACAGACTTCAAAGCTTTCGCCGGAGTTCTTGCAGATGGGGGGTCGGTGCGAGGGATCAACGGTGGTCAGCTTGGACTCGCTCGCTCGGGCCTTGACGCCCTTGTTTCAACAGCCCAGGACGCGGGCGCCAAAGGCTTGGTGTGGATGGTCGTTGAGGAGGATGGGTCGCTTCGCTCGCCGGTGGCAAAATTCCTGTCCGAAGCCGAACGAGGCGGTATTGCATCGATGCTCACCGCGACACCCGGCGATACGTTGCTGATTGTGGCAGATCTCACGGATATCGTCCTCGACGTTCTCGGACGGATGCGGCTTCATGTCGGTCAGCCAGAGGGACACGACGAGCTTGCTTTTGCGTTTGTTGTGGACTTCCCTGTATTCGAAGTCAGCGAGGATGGGACCCTTTCCCCTGCCCATCACCCCTTCACCGCACCAGCAGACCTCGATACGCTCGTGAACTCACCCGAAACCGCCGTATCAAAAGCATACGATCTGGTGCTCAACGGCTCGGAGCTCGGATCGGGCAGTGTTCGAATCCATGATGCAGCAATGCAGGCCAAGGTCTTCGAGGTGATGGGAATCAGCGACGAGGACGCGGAGGGCCGTTTCGGCTGGTTCCTTCAGGCGCTCCGATACGGAACACCACCCCATGCCGGTTTTGCCATTGGAATCGCACGGTTCGTCTCCATCTTGCAAGGTGAGCCCAACATCCGTGAGGTCATCCCATTCCCCAAGACGCAAACGGGAGCTGACCCATTGACTGGTTCGCCGAGCCGCGTCGAAACCGATCAGCTCGACGAGCTGGGAATTCGTGTCTCCCCGGACGTCATTGCAGCGTGGGCGGAGGAAGTCGACAGCGCCCCTCCGACACCCGAAGTCCGACGTCCGACGTCCGACATGTGATGTCGGCATCCGATCTCTTTGCTTCAGCACGAGACGACGCGAAGCGGGCCGGCGCCCCTTTGCCTGCACGGATGCGCCCTCGAACGCTCGATGAGGTCATCGGTCAACTCCATCTACTCCATGAGGGAGCCGCGTTCCGCTCAATGGTTGAATCGGGTCGACTCGGGTCCGTGATCCTGTGGGGACCTCCCGGTTCGGGCAAGACAACCCTTGCCCGCATCGCGGCTTCGACGGTTGGCGGGTCCTTTGAGCAGCTTTCGGCGACGAGCGCAGGGGTCAAAGACGTTCGGGAGGTGCTGGCCAGGGCAGACCAGCGCCTCGGAGAGGGCCGCGGACAAACGATCCTGTTCCTCGACGAGATCCATCGATTCACGAAGGCGCAACAGGATGCACTGCTTCCAGGGGTTGAGGACGGAACGATCACGTTGATTGGCGCCACCACGGAGAACCCGTTCTTCGAGGTCAACTCTCCTCTCATCTCGCGGGCCACCGTGTTTCGTACCGAGGCACTGACGTCGGACGAAGTTGTCGCCCTGATCGACGCTGCGTTTGCTGACCCCATGCGTGGCATCACCGGGGTAACGATCACGGATGAAGCACGCACCGCTGTTTCCGAACGGGTGGGAGGTGATGCCCGCCTCGCACTCAACACGGTCGACGTTGCCGCCACGATCATTGCCGGTCGGGATGACACGGAGATTGGGCTTGCCGTCGTCGAGGAAGCCCTTCAGCGACGCATCATCAGATATGACAGGGCAGGGGATCGCCACTACGACGTCATCTCAGCATTCATCAAGTCGATGCGCGGCTCGGACCCCGACGCCGTGATGTACTGGCTCCAGACGATGATCGAGGCGGGAGAAGATCCCAAGTTCATTGCTCGCCGCATGGTGATCTTCGCGTCTGAGGATGTTGGTCTTGCCGATTCGACCGCATTGACAGTCGCGACCGACGCGTTTCGCGCCGTCGAAGTGGTTGGACTCCCCGAAGCAAACTACGCCATGTCCCACGCAGCTCTCTACCTTGCGCTTGCTCCCAAATCCGACTCCGTGAAGGTGGCCATGGGTGCGACGAGCGAGCTGATCGCTTCAGACCATTCGGGTGAGGTTCCGTCACATCTCCGGTCAGGTTCGACCGCGGGTGACCGAGATTTTGGCTTTGGCGTCGGATACCGATACCCCCACAGCGATCCGCGTGGCATTGTGGAACAGGCCTATCTGCCAGAGTCCATTGCGGGAGCCACCGTGTATTCGCCGAAGCGTGTTGGGGACGAGACGATTCTTGCCGATCGCCTCGCCAAGATTGACCGCATCTTGGGAAAACCCCGGCGCTCCTAGTTGCGGATCACTAGCCAGCGAAGTGGTGGTACGTTGCGAAACATGTTCACGAGACTCAGATGGTTTCTTTACGGCGTCGTCGTCTCAGCGGTCGTCGCTGTCATGATCGTCAAGCGTGCTCGCTCAATGAAAGAGCGCCTCGACGCCGACGGTGTCGCCCGCATCGTCGCCTCGTACGGAGCAGATATCGTCGAAGCAGCCGGTAGAGCCCTTCAACGTTCGGCGGAACGAGATACTGATGCCGAGGCGGAGTCCGACACCTAAGAGTCAACTGCGCAGATCAGTGCGTCGCTAACCTCTACGCCCTATGAACAGCAACGATGTGCGCAGCACGTTCCTCGACTTCTTTGAAGCACACGAACACACCCGTGTGCATTCAGCGTCGTTGATTCCGGTCGACCCTTCGCTGCTGTTAACCGTCGCTGGCATGGTGCCGTTCAAGTCCTTTTTGCTTGGTGAGGAGGTACCGCCATACCCACGTGCTGTCAGTTCGCAGAAGTGCATTCGAACTGCGGACATTGAGGTTCTGGGAACAACGGCTCGCCATTTGTCCTTCTTCGAGATGCTCGGAAGCTTCTCGTTCGGTGACTACTTCAAGGAGACGGCGATACCGCTTGCCTACGAGTTGCTTACCGAACAGTACGGGCTTGATCCGGATCGGCTCTGGTATACCGTCCACGACGACGACGACGAGGCTGCCGAGATCTGGATCGACGGCGTTGGCATCGATCCGAACCGTGTGCAGCGCACCGATCGGGACAACTTCTGGCACATGGGTGTCGCAGGGCCGGCAGGCCCCGACTCAGAGGTGTTCTTCGATCGGGGCCCGAAATACGGAATCGAGGGTGGACCGATTGTCGATGAGGGCCGCTACATGGAGATCTGCAATCTTGTCTTCATGCAGTATGTCCAGGACGAGCCGTTCCGTGTCGTCGGTGACCTTCCGATGAAATCGATCGACACCGGCATGGGACTCGAACGGACTGCAATGGTGCTTCAAGGCGTCGAATCGGTGTTTGAAATCGACACGCTTCGTGCCGTTATGGCCGTCGGTGAGAACCGTACCGGCGTCTCGTACGGAGCCGACGAACGGTCCGATGTTTCGCTTCGCATCCTTGCCGATCACGGGAGGGCACTGACATTCCTGATCAACGATGGTGTGGTTCCCTCAAATGAGGGCAGGGGTTACATCCTGCGGCGGCTCCTGCGGCGGGTGGTACGCCATGCCCACCTCCTGGGTTCGACCGATCCCATCGTCCCGGCGCTGGTTGATGTCACTGTTGCAGAAATGGGAGCGGCGTATCCAGACCTCGTTGCCAACGCCGATTTCATCAAGGAGATGGCCGAGCGCGAAGAAGAGGGATTCACAAGGACCCTCGCGTCTGGCGAACAGCTGTTGCGTGAAGAAATCGCAGCGATGGGCAGCAATCGTCACATCTCGGGCAGCGTCGCATTCAAGTTGCATGACACGTTCGGGTTCCCAATCGATCTCACCATCGAGATGGCGGCCGACCACGACCTGACCGTTGATCGGGATGGCTTCGATATCGAAATGAACGCCCAGAGGGACCGAGCAAGGGCCGCTTTCAGAGCCGATCACGGAGGCGAGGAAGTAGAGACGTATCGCTCCGCCCTTGGCGGGATCGAGCAGTCTGTTTTCGTCGGATATGACGCATTGGATGCGCCGGGGACCGTTCTGTCGATCCTCCTGGAAGGTGACTCAGTCGAAGAAGTGGGGGAAGGCACCGAGGTGGAGGTGTTCGTTGACAAGACACCGTTCTACGCCGAATCCGGTGGACAGGTCGGTGACACCGGAACGATTACCACCGAAACGGGTGTGCTCAAGGTTCTCGATACCCAGTTCGCACTCCCCGGCGTCCATGGGCACAAGGCGAAGGTCATCAAGGGCTCGGTGCACCGCGGACAGGACGCGATCCTCGCTGTTGACCGGATGAGGCGGGAACGAACACGGAAGAACCACACGGGCACGCACATTCTCCACTGGGCGCTGCGTGATGTTGTGGGAGAACACGTCCATCAGGCGGGCTCGCTCGTAGCCCCAGACCGACTCCGATTCGACTTCTCACATTTCGATGCCGTCGCACCAGCCGAGCTCCAACATATCGAAAGAGAGGTGAACGAACGGATCATCGCGAACGAGGCGGTGACAACAATCGAGACCTCCAAGGCCGAGGCGGAGAAGATGGGGGCAATCGCCTTCTTCGGAGACAAATACGGCGAAACCGTCCGTGTTGTCAATACGGGAAGCTTTTCCACGGAGTTCTGTGGAGGGACCCACGTACCGTCAACCGGCCAGGTCGGACCTCTTGTGCTGGTGAGCGAAGGCTCGGTCGGATCCAACATCCGTCGCGTTGAGGCGCTTACCGGTTCTGCTGCCTACGCCCATCTGTCAGACCTTCGTGCAACCCTGAGCGAGGTGGCTGAAGTACTGAGAAGCCAGCCGGGGAGGGTCGTCGACGCTGCCCGTTCCCTGACCGATCAGCTCCACGCAACTGAAGCCCGGCTCGGAGAGTTCGAGGATCGAGACCGCGCAAGTGTCGCAGTCACGCTGCTCAACGATGCCGAAGACATCGGAACGGCCAAGATGGTATCGGGGCGAGTGGATGGTCTCGGCTCGGACGGTATCCGGTCACTGGCGTTCCAGGTTCGTGACCGTATCGGGTCAGGGATCGGTGTCCTTGGATCCGTGACAGATGGGAAGGCCGCATTCGTCGTCTTCGTCACTGACGATCTCGTCGATACCGGAACCTCGGCGGGTGCGATCGCCAGTGACGGTGCTGCGGTACTCGGCGGAGGAGGCAGCAGAGATCCAAAGCTCGCGCAGGCAGGCGGGCCTCACGCTCATGCCATGGATGAAGCAATCAACGCCGCAACCAATGCAGCAAGGGCTGCCCTCACGGCGAAGTGACGAACCGCATCATCGGTCTCGACCCGGGAGAGCGCCGCATAGGAGTCGCGGTATCTGACCCGACCGGTACCATCGCTTCACCGGAGCGATACATTGATACGAAGACCGATGACGTCGACGAAACGCTGGTTGACCTGTGCAAGACGACAGCCGCAGTGAAGATCGTTGTGGGCCTTCCCGTCAACCTTGATGGATCCGAAGGATTGTCGGCACAGCGTGCGAGGGAGTTCGCTGCACATGTGAGCGAAGTCACCGGTCTCGACATCGAGTTCCAGGATGAACGCTTTACGTCACACACGGCAGAATCCGCATTGATCGCGGGCGGGGTCAAACGGCGGGCGAGAAAGGAAAAGCGAGATCAGGTTGCGGCAGCAGTGATGCTGCAGTCGTACTTGGACCGTCAGAGCTATGACACAGAACGAACCTGACAGCAACCCTTCGTCCCGAACCAAGCTTCTCCTCATCGGAGGTGCCGTCCTCGGAGGAATCGTTGCACTCGTGCTCCTCGCCAATGGTGTCGCCAGCCTCGTATCGTCCGATCGCGGGGTCCCCAACGTAGAAGCCGGCCAGCCTGTGACCGTCTCCGTTCAGCCAGGTTCTTCCGCTACATCGATCTACACGATGCTTTCCGAAGCAGGCGTTGTGCCATACACCGATATCGAGACTGCAGCGAGACAGGCACAGGCGGAGAGTGCCCTCCAGCCAGGGACATACAACCTCGAAACGGGCATGAGCCCCGGAGAGGTTCTGAGACTCCTGCTCGAAGGGGGGACGGCCCCCGACTCTCGGACCATCACCATTCTTGAGGGATGGACGATCGCCCGCATCACCACCGAACTGGCAGCCCGCACCGAATTCACAGCGCAAGACTTCAACGAGGCTCTGACGAGCGGGAGCGTGACATCGCCACTGTTGGTGCAGGCTCCAACCGACCTCGAACCACTCCAGCGTTGGGAGGGTCTGCTCTACCCTGCGAAATACCAGATACCTGATGGCTCGACGGCGGCAATGATGCTGCAAACGATGGCAGATGAAATGGTGAAGCGGTTTGAGGCAGTCGACTGGTCCCCGCTCGTTGATCTGGACATCACCCGCTACGAGGCGCTCATCATCGGGTCGCTGGTGGAAAGGGAAGCGGGCACCGAAGCGGATCGCGCCTTGATATCGAGTGTGATCCACAATCGGCTGGCCATAGGAATGCGCCTCCAAATCGATGCCACAGTCATATACGCACTGGGTCAAAACCCGGGCCAGGTCCTTGCTGAGCATCTTGAGATCGACTCGCTGTACAACACCTATCAGATAGACGGCCTTCCTCCGACACCGATCGGAACGGTCTCACAGGCGAGCCTTCAAGCCGCGATCAACCCCGCAAGCACGGACTATCTGTTCTACGTACTGGCCGACGCTGACGGCTCGCATGCATTTGCAGTGACCTACGAGGAACACCAGGCGAACGCTGCACAGGCAAAGCGCGATGGGATTCTGCCATGAAGATGATCACGACGAGGCGCTTCGCAGTGGTCGGTGATCCGGTACTGCATTCGATGTCACCTGCCATCCACAACGCAGGGTTTGCGGCGTATGACGTCGACGCAACCTTTGAGCACCTCCCAACCGCCGTCGATCAGTTCGAAACTGTCGTGGCCATGCTCAGGAACGGCGAACTCGCAGGCGTGAGTGTCACCATGCCACACAAGGGGCAGGCCTTCAAAGCAGTTGATGACATGGACGAGATTGCCAGGCGCTCAAGAGCGGTCAATACGATCGTCGTCGACGAAGGCCGGCTCGTCGGCTACAACACCGATGTCGCCGGCGTGAGGGAAGTATGCAAGCGGGCAGGTGTGAGCGAGATAGCTCCGGTGCTCATCCTTGGTGCCGGCGGTGCCGCCGCAGCCGCTGTCGTAGCCATGGATGGCCGATCACTCTTCGTCACAGCACGCAATCCCGCGGACGCACACGCTTTGGTCGAACGGACCTCGGCCGACGCCGTCATCGTCGCATGGGGAGAGGGGGTCGCCGGCGCAGTCATCATCAATGCGACTCCCCTTGGGATGGATGGTGAGGAACTGCCCCACAGCATTCTCGCCGTTGGTTCCGGATTGCTTGATATGGCCTATGGACACGGATCAACAGCGGCATGCGACCTGTATCGGAGTCTCGCGCTTCCCTGTGCAGATGGCTTTGACATGTTGATTGCTCAGGCGGACTCTGCCTTTGTTCTGTTCACGGGCATCACCCCTGACCCCGGTATTTTTCGGCTGGCGCTCGCCAGCGACTGACCGGCTTGCTGATCAGCGACCACGAATGAGTTCTCGCATCGTGGCACTCCTGCCGTATCCTCGCCTGCGATGCCCATCGTTGCCGCCATTGCCGCGCTAGCCGGATTTGTTGCCGGACGATCCATCATCGCCATCTCCGATGCGCATCGCCGTGGTCGGCCCGACCGTTGGACAACGCCCTTGTGCGACGAGTGTGGCGGGCCGCTGAGTGTCCTGACAACACGATGCAGAACCAACCGACACCCCCAGCGACGGTGGAATGTCGCTGTCGTAGGCGCCAATACCGTTCTCACGGTTGTGATGGTGGCGGTGGTCCCGAGTTTGTGGATATGGCCTGCATATGCCGTCTTCAGCTCCGCGATGGTCTTGTTGACCGTCACTGATCTCGATACCAAGCTCATACCGAATCGGATGCTCTGGCCCTCCATGTCACTGGGAGGTGCCTTGCTCGGGATCGGCTGGCTCTTCGACACGTCTGTGGGTTCCCCCCTTCGGGCACTGGGAGGTGCAGCGGGATACTTCGCTGCGATGTACCTCCTTGCGATCATTGCCCGCGGAGGGCTCGGGTTCGGCGATGTCAAGCTTGCTGCCCTCATTGGTCTGTTCACAGGATTTCTGAGTTGGGAAGCCGTCCTCATTGCAGGGATCGGTTCGTTCCTCATCGGGGGAATCACATCGATCGTGTTGCTGGTGTTTCGCATCCGTGGCCGCAAGGACGCGATCCCGTTTGGCCCGTTCATGACCCTCGCAGCCATCGTTGCTGTGGTGTGGTGGCAGGAGATCACTGCCTGGTACACAGGCTGAGGGCCTGAGACCACTCCTGGATCGCCTACGCTTCCCGCATGCTTCGTTTCATCACATCAGGAGAATCCCACGGTCCCGGTCTTGTAGCGACCGTCGAGGGGCTTCCGGCAGGATTGACCGTTACCGCTTCGGGAATAGCCGATGAGCTCGCTCGCCGCCGTCTCGGATATGGACGCGGAGCGAGGATGGCACTCGAACGCGACGAACTCGAGATCCTCGGTGGCGTGCGCTTTGGCTCAACAATTGGAGGACCTGTCTCCGTCCTTGTCCGCAACACTGAGTGGCCGAAGTGGCGTGAGCAGATGTCTCCTGACCCTGGTGAGGCATCCAAGCGGGAGATCAAGCCGCGCCCGGGTCACGCCGACCTCGCGGGCATGCTGAAGTACGACACCCACGATGCCCGTGACATCCTTGAACGGGCGTCGGCACGAGAGACGGCTGCGCGTACGGTCGTTGGATATCTCGCCAAGCAGATACTTGCGCTGATCAACATCGATGTCTTGTCTCATGTGGTGCGCATCGGTTCCGTGTCGGTCGACGCCTCCCATGCGCTCCCAACCCCGACAGATCTTGCACGAATCGATGGTTCGGGTGTCCGGGTCTTCTCGTCAGATGCCGAAGCAGCGATGATCGCCGAGATCGAGGCTGCCAAGGAGGCCAAGGACACTTTGGGTGGTGAGGTCGAGGTGCTGGCCTATGGACTTCCTCCCGGGCTCGGAAGCCATGTGCATTGGGATCGCAAGCTCGACGGTCTCCTCGCAGGAGCTGTCATGTCGATCCAGGCGATCAAGGCTGTCGAAATCGGTGACGGCATCACTCAATCACAGGCGCGCGGTTCGGACGCGCACGATGCGATAACCACAGACGGTGTGGGTTTTGGGCGTCGCACCAACCGAGCCGGTGGCCTCGAAGGCGGCATCACGACCGGTGAAGTATTGCGGGTGTCAGCCATGATGAAGCCGATCGCAACGATCATGAAGCCACTCGACACGGTCAACGTCGATACAAAGAAGGCCGAAAAGGCATTTCGGGAGCGTTCTGATGTGTGCGCCGTGCCAGCAGCTGGTGTGGTTGCCGAACAGATGGTTGCCTATGTCTTGGCAAACGAGGTTCTGCGCAAGTACGGCGGCGACACGGTGCGAGACATCACAACGGCGCATGCCTCGTATCTCGCTCGTCTCGCTGAGTTCTAGCCGTGGCACATCTCTGGCTGATCGGCATGATGGGAACGGGAAAGACCACCGTCGGTGTGCTTGTGGCAGAGCGACTGCAGCGCCCGTTCGTGGATCTCGACACCGAGGTCATGGTTGCCACGGGTCGCACGATCCCCGAACTGTTCTCCGAGGGAGAGAGGGTGTTCCGCGATGCCGAGTCAGCAGCACTCGTTGCAGCCTCCCACGGCAGCGATTCGGTCATTTCGACCGGTGGGGGAGCCGTGCTCGCAACGAAGAATCTCGAGGTGATGCGAAAGACGGGCGTCACCGTGCTGTTGACGGCTTCGACAGACACGATCATGGACCGTATCGAGCATGGGCCGGATCGTCCGCTTGCCAGCAACAGGGATGCGATCGCTGCGATCGCAGATCTCCGCACATCTATCTATCTCGAGGCAAGTGACCATGCTGTGGATACCGAGGGCAAAGATGTGCATGCTGTGGCGGAGGAGGTTCTCGCATGCGTCGCCATGTGATCATCAATGGGGATACACCCGTATCAGAGATTGTTGTGGGTCGATCACTGACGTCAGAGATTGCGCAATCGGCGGTCAGTCGGGGCACCCGTGCTGCCGTGCTGAGCCAGCCCTCGACGCGGGCGTATGGAGACATGATTGCAACAGCCCTCCAGTCGGTCGGACTCGACACGACGAGTCACACGTTGCCGGACGGCGAGGACGCAAAGCAGCTTGGTGTCGTCGCAGATGTCTATCGATTGCTCAACAAAGCAGCCTTCACCCGAGAGGATCTGGTGATCGGCGTTGGCGGTGGTGCGCTGACGGATGTGACAGGCTTCGTGGCAGGGACGTATCTACGGGGGGTGCCCGTGATCTATGTGACAACGACGCTGCTTGGTGCCGTCGATGCGTCGATAGGGGGAAAGACCGGGATCAATGTCGATGGAAAGAACTTGGCGGGTGTGTTCGCACACCCACAGATGGTCTTCAGTGACATCGAAGTACTCGACGCCCTTCCGCACCATCTCAAGGTTCAGGGCGCGGCGGAGGCGGTCAAGACTGGTTTCATCCAGGATATGGAGATCGTTGAGGCATATGAAGCAGCTGCAATCGAAGCAATCGATCTCGAGTTCATCGTCAACCGATCGGTTGCGGTCAAGGTGGATGTCGTCAATGGAGATTTCACGGAACAAGGCAGGAGAGCGATCCTGAACTACGGACACACGGTCGGTCACGCCATCGAGACGGCATCGGGGATCAGCCACGGTGAAGCCGTAGCGATCGGCATGGTCTCGGCTGGTGCTGCGTCACACGCTGCCATGGGATTCACCGGTGAGGTTCGACAGTCCGAGCTCCTTGGGAAGATGGGCCTTCCAACCCGAGTTGATTCGTCAGTCAAGGTCGATCAGGTGAGGGCGCTCATGGCGAAGGACAAGAAGCGGGACGCCTCTGGTCTTCGGATGGTGCTCCTCAAGGACTTTGGCGTCCCTGTCGTCGAAGCAGTCAACGACGCTACCGTACGGATCGCGTTGGATGCCGTCGGTCTGTCTGCCTGAGAGTCGGTACGACGACGCACGACGACGCAGGTCGACGCACAGGCATGGCACCCAGCGAGCCACCGTAGAGGAGCATTGATGATCTCAACCAATGACGTCAAGCCAGGAATGGCGCTCAACCTGCCTGAGGGTTTGTTCTCGGTTGTCGAATACCAACACGTCAAACCAGGCAAGGGCAAGGCTTTTGTTCGCATGAAGCTCAAGAACGCCAGGTCGGGTGCCGTAATCGATCGCACGTACCGCGCGGGCGAGAGCCTCCCGAGTGCTCGGATCGACCGCCGTGACTTCACGTATCTGTACAGCGATGACTTGGGTTTCCACGTCATGGATGGCGAGACCTATGAGCAGTCGGCTCTCACCGTTGAGCTAGTCGGTGATCGTGCAGACTTTCTGACTGAGGGGATGACCATTCGGATCGCCATGTTCGAGGCAACACCGGTGGATCTCGAGCTTCCCGCATCAGTGGAGCTCGAAGTCGCCTTTGCCGAACCCGGGGTCAAGGGTGATCGTGTTTCGGGCGCAACGAAGCCGGTTACGTTGAGCACAGGCAAGATCGTGCAGGCCCCGCTGTTCATCGAACAGGGCGATGTGCTCAAGATCGATACACGCACGGGTGACTACATCACGCGTGTGACATGAGGGAGACTGACCGAGCTGATGCCCTCGGCGTCCTCTATGCACACGACTCGACCGGCGCGGACGAGATCGACACATCCGACGTATCGGCACGAGCGGCGCATCTGGCGTCGGGAGTCATTGAGCATCTCGACCAGATTGATGAGCTGATTGGGTCTGTCTCGACTTCGTGGCGTATCGAACGGATGGCTGTCGTGGATCGAAACATTCTGAGACTCGCCACCTTCGAGTTGCTGTTCACCGAACTCTCGAAAGCAGTCGTGATCAACGAAGCCGTCGAACTCGCGAAAACCTATTCAACAGCAGGAAGTGGAGCGTTCATCAATGGCGTCCTCGACGCCGCGGCATCCAAGGCTCGAGATTCGACAGGCCCCGACGCGTAGTAGGGTGCCGACAACCGACCTTTAAGACTGTCCCGTGAGGCCGTCAAGGATGGAGAAGAAATGACACAGTCGACACAGCCGTGCACCAAGGTGCACGGTGCTTTTGATTCAGGACTTGTTCGTTCGGAATACGGTGGTCCGGGAGACCAGACGTCTGCTCCGCATGCAACGAGTGTTTTGATCACCGCATTGAAGGTTTCACGATGCGACAAGTGATGACCGCCGAGGATCTCAACCGCGTGGTGCGACGGATCGCAAACGAGATCATTGAAAGAAACCACGGGACAGCAGACGTCCTTCTGCTTGGGATTCCGACCCGCGGCAAGCCGTTCGCCGACCGAATCGCTTCAGCCATGTCGGAGATCGAGAACGAAGATGTCATCGCCGGTTCGCTCGACATTGGAATGTACCGAGATGATCTCGACTCACGGCCCCGTACCCGTATTGGGCCAACCGACATACCCAAACCGATCGATGGCGCTGACATCGTGCTCGTGGACGATGTCTTGTATACGGGACGAACCATTCGTGCGGCTCTCGACGCCCTTGCCGATTTGGGGAGACCGCGCACCGTGCAGCTGGCCGTGATTGTCGACCGTGGACACCGACAGCTGCCCATTCGTCCCGACTTCGTCGGTAAGAATATTCCGACATCTATGACCGAGCACGTGTCCGTTCGCATCACACCTCAAGATGATGAAGATGGCGTCTGGATCGGAGACGAGGTTCTCGGATGAAGCACTTCCTCACGACCGAGGACCTCGATCGGGTCACGATTCAAGAGCTTCTCGATGAAGCTGACGGTTTTGCTGAAGTGCTCACAAGACCGATTCCAAAGGTGCCGGCTCTTCGGGGCAAGACAATCGCCACGATGTTCTTCGAACCGTCCACACGAACGAAAATGTCCTTCGACAAAGCCGCCAAAGCGTTGTCAGCGGACACGGTCTCCTTTTCGCCTGGAACGTCTGCGCTCTCCAAGGGCGAGTCCCTGAAGGACACGGCGCTCACCATCAGGGCCATGGGGGTTGATCTGATGGTGGTACGGCACAAAGCGACGGGAGCGGCATGGAGGCTCGCGGACTGGCTGGACATCCCCATCGTCAATGGTGGGGATGGGGCTCACCAACACCCGACTCAGGCACTCTTGGACTGTCAGACAATCCGGCAACGGTTCGGTTCGCTTGACGGACTCGAAATTGCGATTGTCGGAGATATCAAACACTCACGGGTTGCGCGGTCGAACGTCTTCGCCATGTCGACTCTCGGTGCCGAGGTCACACTTGTGGGACCCCCAACACTGCTTCCGGTTGATGTCGCGTCGTGGCCGGTCAAGACGACAGCAGATCTCGATGGCCTTCTCCCCGGGGTTGATGTGGTCTATCTGCTGCGAGTACAAACCGAACGGGGTGGGGCGTCCGTGTTCCCGTCGCTTGCGGAGTACGCCGAGCGGTTCGGAATGTCGAACCGACGGTTTGCGACCCTCAAGCCTGATGCTGTCGTGCTCCATCCCGGTCCGATGAATCGTGGCGTCGAGATCAGCCACGACGTAGCAGACGACAAGCGCGCCCTCATCCTTGAGCAGGTCTCCAACGGCGTTGCGACGCGGATGGCTGTTCTGTTCAGACTCCTTGGCGGTGAGCGCGATGCATGATCTTGTCCTCCTCAATGGGTCGGTACTGACGTCCGAGGGAGTGCGTCGAACGGGTGTGGCGGTCGCGGACGGCCGCATAGCCGCAATCGGTGGTGATCTGGGTGAAACCAAAGAGACACTCGACTGTGATGGTATGTGGATTGGTCCTGCCCTTGTCGATCTCCACACCCATCTGCGTGAACCTGGCCAGGAATGGAAGGAGGACATCGCTTCGGGTTCCCGAGCCGCTGCTGCGGGTGGATACGGAGCGGTCATTGCGATGCCGAACACTGATCCGCCGATCGATGCTGGACACCTCGCACGATTTGTACACGACCGCGGTAACGATGTCGGACTCGTCGATGTGTTCTCTTCAGGGTGTATCTCGCTTGGGCGGCGTGGCGAAGCAATGGCCCACCTTGACGATCTATGGAACTGCGGTGTCCGGATCTTCACCGACGACGGCGATTCGGTGAACGATGCGGCACTATTGCGTGCCGCCATGGAGTACGTTGCCGCACTTGGTGGTGTGGTGTCCCAACACGCAGTCGACCCAGATCTCAGCGCTGCTGGATTCATGCATGAAGGTTCTGTCTCATCCCGACTCGGCATGTATGCGATTCCGAGCCAGGCAGATGACATCACCATCGCACGCGACATCACGCTCGCCGAAATGACGGGTGTGCGCTACCACGTTCAGCATCTCTCGACAGCATCGGGCGTCGAGTTGGTGCGCTCAGCCAAGGCCAGGGGCGTCCATATCACCGCGGAAGTGTCTCCACACCACCTGACCTTTGACCACTCGGCGGTCGCATCGACCGACGCCAACTTCAAGGTCATGCCCCCTTTGCGGGACCCTGCAGACAGGGCAGCGTTGATTGAGGGTCTGAGCGATGGGACGATCGATGCTGTTGCAACCGATCATGCACCGCACGCAGCACTCGAAAAGGAGGTGCCATTTGAGGAAGCGCCCAACGGCATCCTCGGATTGGAGTGGGCGGCATCGGTCGCAATTGGTGTGGCCGGATTGGATCAGGAACGATTCTTCGACCGCATGTCGATTCGGCCCTCCTCGATCGCCTCGCTCGAACACCATGGGAAGCCCCTCGGTGTCGGATGTGATGCGACCATGGTTGTCGTGGATCCAACCGAGAGCTGGGTGCCGGCGACGACCGAGTCCAAGAGCAGGAATGCGCCCTACCTCGGTATGGAAATGACGGGCCTCGTTCACATGACGATGCTTCGCGGCAACGTGACCCACTCGGTGGCATCGTGAAGCGAGGCATTCTTGCCACCGCGGACGGCGCCCTGTTCAGCGGTGTAGCCGCAGGAGCCAATGGTGTCGCTGTGGGTGAGGCAGTGTTCAACACCTCCATGACCGGCTACCAAGAGATCATCACCGATCCGTCCTATGCCGGGCAGGTCGTCGTGCTGACTTCTCCCCACGTTGGCAACTACGGGGCCACAGCGGGCGACGACCAAGCTGACATCGTTCATGCCCGAGCGCTTGTTACCCGTTCGTTGAGCCGGCGATCGTCCTCCTGGAGGGCAGACCAGGCCCTTGATGACTATCTCATCAACAAAGGCATCGTGGCTCTCACCGACATCGACACACGTCGACTCACCCGCCACATCCGCGACCGTGGAGCCATGCCTGTCGCTGCTGGATCCGATATTGACGAGGCGGAGCTGGTTGCCATGGCGGCTGCTGCCCCTTCGATGTCGGGTCAGGACCTTGTGTCGAGCGTCACGACGATGGATCCTTACTTCTCTCCAGCGACACGAGAATGCATCGGCTCGATCGTGGCGTACGACTTCGGGATCAAGAAGGACATTGTTGTAAACCTCAACGCACGAGGTCTCGACGTGACCGTGGTGCCAGCAACGATGACTGCACAAGAGACGCTTGCGAGGAATCCAGACGGTGTCTTTCTCGCAAACGGGCCTGGCGACCCCGAGCCGCTCACCGAGTCCATAGCGGCCGTGCAAGGCCTCCTTGGACAGAAACCAATCTTTGGTATCTGTCTCGGACACCAGGTTCTCGGCCTTGCGCTCGGTGCATCGACATTCAAGCTTCCCTTCGGACACCATGGTGGGAATCATCCCGTGCGCAACCTCGTCGATGGAAGAGTCGATATCACCGCTCACAATCATGGATTTGCTGTCGATTTGTGGTCGCTCACTGGCATGGTGCGACCCCCAATGGTCGGCTTGCCTGGTCCGACCCAGCTTCCTCCCATCGTTGAGACTCGCTATGGCGAGGTCCGGCCCACTCACCAGAATCTCAATGACGGAACCAACGAGGGCCTTGCGTGCCTTGATGTGTGTGCGTCTTCCGTCCAATACCATCCGGAGGCTGCTCCCGGACCGAACGATGCTGTTGCCATGTTTGATCGTTTCGTCGAGGCGATCGAGGCGAATCGTGACTAGTGGTGGCCGCACCGACATCGAATCGATCCTGGTCATCGGGTCCGGACCGATCATCATCGGCCAAGCATGTGAATTCGACTATTCGGGAACCCAGGCGATCAAGGTTCTCAGAGAACGCGGCTACCGGGTTGTTCTCGTGAACTCGAACCCCGCCACGATCATGACCGATCCCGAATTCGCGGACGCAACGTATATCGAACCCATCACAGCCGAATGTGTTGGAGCGGTGCTCCGCAAGGAACGGCCCGACGCAGTGCTACCGACGCTCGGTGGACAGACAGCGCTCAATGTCACGATGGAACTCGCCAAGACAGGGATATTCGACGAGCTTGGGATCGAAATCATCGGGGCATCACTCGACGCAATCGACAAGGCTGAAGACCGCGGACGTTTCAAGGAGGCAATGGACGCTGCGGGCATTCCAACCGCCGATGCGCGATATGTCACCACGGTTGACGCTGCCCTCGCCGCGGTTTCTGACCTCGGCTATCCGGTGATGATCAGACCGAGCTTCATCCTTGGAGGTGGCGGGACCGGTCTTGCGAGTGACGAGGCAAGCCTTCGGCGCATTGTCAAACACGGTATCGCCACGAGTCCCGTTGGCGAGGTGCTGATCGAGGAGTCTCTGGCCGGCTGGAAGGAATTCGAACTCGAGGTGATGCGTGATGCCGCGGACAATGCCGTGGTCGTGTGCTCTATTGAAAACCTCGACCCCATGGGGGTCCACACCGGTGATTCAATCACGGTGGCACCGGCGATGACCCTCTCAGATCGGGAGTACCAAGAGATGCGGGATGACGCCATCGCGTGTTTGAGGATCATCGGTGTTGAAACCGGCGGATCAAACGTGCAATTCGCCGTCGATCCACTCACCGGGAGACGAATCATCATCGAGATGAACCCACGAGTCTCTCGATCATCCGCTCTTGCATCGAAGGCCACGGGATTCCCGATTGCAAAGATTGCTGCGCTGCTCGCCGTGGGGTTCACCCTTGATGAGATTGCGAACGACATCACCGGTGCCACGCCCGCTTCCTTCGAGCCCGCTCTCGACTACGTCGTCGTCAAGGTGCCGCGATTTGATTTTGCGAAGTTTCCGTCAGTCGACCCTGTGCTTGGTACTTCGATGCAATCGGTCGGTGAGGCAATGGCAATCGGCAGAACATTTCCAGAGGCTCTCCAGAAGGCGTTGAGAAGTCTCGAAACCGGCCGAGCTGGACTCAACGCGGATCCGGCAGAATCCGCCATGACTTCACTGGAAGTCGCCGAACTCGAACGACGGTGCCAGAGGGGAAGCCCGAACCGCCTCTTCGAAGTCTCCGAACTCTTGAGGCGCGGCCACACGGTCGAAAGGGTCCATGCGCTCACCGCCATTGACCCATGGTTTCTCGACCAGATCGCACAGATCAATGAGACACGCGCCGCCGTCGAGGGATCAGGGCCAAACGGTGAGGCTCTCCGAGCGGCAAAGCGGATGGGTTTTTCGAACGTTCAGCTCCGATACCTGTGGGGTATTGGGGAGGCCGAGCTTTCCGAGCTGGCTGCTTCGTCCGGCGTGGCGGTCACCTACCAGACCGTTGACACCTGCGCAGCGGAGTTCGTCGCCAAGACGCCGTATTTCTACTCGACGTATGAGGACGAATCTGAAGCCCCTCCGGCAGGCGATCGAACGGTGATGGTGTTGGGATCCGGTCCGAACCGGATCGGCCAGGGCATCGAGTTCGACTATTGCTGTGTCCATGCCGCCTTTGCCATCACAGACGCCGGGTATGAAACAGTCATGGTCAATTGCAACCCCGAGACAGTGTCGACGGACTATGACACCTCGACGAGGCTCTACTTCGAACCACTGACCATTGAGGATGTGTTGTCCATCGTCGAGGCTGAACGGCCGATGGCCGTCGTTGTCCAGCTCGGAGGACAGACACCTCTCGGCTTGGCGCGGGCCCTTGAGGAGGCTGGTGTCCCGATTGCGGGAACCTCTCCCGCGTCGATCGACAGAGCCGAAGATCGGGAGCAATTCTCGGCTCTTTGTGCTGAATACGGGATCCGTCAGCCACCACACGGTACGGCAACGTCGGTGGCCGAGGCCCAAGGTGTCGTGGACAACATCGGTCTCCCGGCACTGGTACGACCGTCCTATGTGCTTGGTGGCCGGGCGATGCGCATCATCTACTCGGTCGAGGATCTCTCGACCTACCTAACCGACCTCTACGGAGCGGTTCCCGGAGGAGAGGTTGATCTCTCCGAGGCACCTCTGCTCATCGATCGATTCCTCGAATCAGCAGTCGAAGTGGACGTTGATGCTGTCTTTGACGGAGAGGAGCTGTACATCGGTGGGATCATGGAGCACGTTGAGGAGGCTGGCGTGCATTCGGGTGATTCGGCGTGTGTTGTGCCCCCACCAACACTTTCCCCAACAGTCGTCAACCAGGTGATAGCTGACACACGAAGGCTCGCCGAAGGTCTTGAAGTACGAGGATTGCTCAACATCCAGTTCGCGATTCGCGGAGACGATGTATTCGTTCTCGAAGCGAACCCAAGAGCATCACGTACGGTCCCGTTCATCTCAAAGGCGACGGGAGTGCAACTTGCGAAGGTTGCAACCAGGGTGATGCTTGGTGAATCGATTGCCGTGCTGCGAGCCGAGGGTTTGGTGCCGGAGTCCACACCCCATCTCGGTTTCACGGCCGTAAAGGAAGCCGTGCTGCCGTGGAAGCGATTCCCCAACGAGGACAGCCTCCTTGGACCCGAGATGCGAGCCACAGGCGAGGTCATGGGGATCGGATCGACTCCAGGCATCGCATACGCGAAGGCTCTGCTCGGTGCGGGCCATCGCGTGCCAGATTCGGGGGCAGCGTTCGTTTCCCTTGCCGACAGGGACAAGGCTGTCGGAGTTGAAATCGCCACGATTCTGTACGATCTGGGTTTCAAGCTCTACGCGACGCATGGGACTGCAGGGCATCTCGCACGTCACTCGATCCCTACCACCCATGTCGACAAGGTCGGCGAGGGCGCCTATGACCCTGTGAAGCTGATCGAGGAGGCTCAGATCGGGCTCGTGGTCAATACCCCTGCTGGTGGGAAGGCTCGTGGTGATGGCCGCCTGATACGCCTTGCTGCCAACCGACATGCAGTTCCATCGGTGACGACAGCCCAAGGGGGGCTGGCGGTAGCCAGATCGATCCAGGCGGCACGCGAATCTCCGCTGAGCGTCACCAGCCTCCAGGACTATCACAAGAAGTCCGGGGTTGGCTCGTGAACCTTGGCGTGTCACTGGGTCCGTTGGCATTGCGCTCACCGCTGATAGCGGCATCGGGGACTGTTGGCTCCGTCGTCGAGTTCAGCGAATCGATTGACTTTTCGTTGTACGGGGCAGCGGTCACGAAATCCGTCTCGCCCGTGCCGTGGGACGGACGACAGCCGCCACGGATGGCACCGGCCGCCGGCGGCATGCTGAACGGAATCGGCATCCAGAACCCTGGTATCCAGCAGTGGCTTGACGAGTTCGGACCGCTGCTGAGAAATATCCCAGTTCCGATTTGGGGGAGCGTCGTGGGACACGACATCGATGGCTTCACACAGGTTGCCTCAGTCATGGGACAGGCTGATGTGGCGGCGATCGAGGTCAACCTCTCGTGTCCGAACCTCGACGGGGCAGTCTTTGGACTCGATGCTGCCCGTTCGGGGTCGGTAGTCAAGGCAGTTCGTGAGGTAACCAATCGTCCGATTGGTGCAAAACTCTCGCCAGACGCACAACCGATCGCCGCTGTTGCTGCTGCCTGTGCCGAAGCGGGGGCAGATTGGGTTGTGGTGTCAAACACTGCGATGGGTGCCGGATTTGATCCTGTCACAAGGAAGCCACTCCTTTCTGGCCTTGTCGGCGGCTATTCCGGTGATGCTTTGCGACCGATCTCCCTTCGTTGTGTCCTCGAGATTGCTCGCGACGTCCCCGGGATTCCCATTGTCGGATGCGGCGGCGTCTCCGATGCCGGCCATGTTGTCGAATACCTGCTCGCAGGTGCGACAGCCGTAGCGGTCGGAACGGCACACCTTGCACGGCCCCGTATCGCCACCGGCATCACAAAGGGTCTTCACCGCTACGGAAGGGCCAACGACATCACCCATATCGCCGACCTGGTGGGAGCATACGAACCGTGGTGAATCCCATCATCGTTGCACTTGATCTGCCGACCGCAGAAGCGGCGGTCGCGCTTGGGCGCGCGGTGGCTCCTCACGTCGGCGCCTTCAAGATCGGCCTCGGGCTGCTGCACGGACCGGGCCCCGGCACGATCGACGCCCTCGTGCGACTTGATCGTCCTGTCTTTGCAGACGCGAAGCTCCACGACATCCCGAGTCAGGTTGAACGCGCTGCCGAACGCCTCGGCAATCATGGTGCTCGGTGGGTGACCGCCCATGTCTCTGGTGGACAGGACATGCTCGAAGCCGCCATTTCTGGTCTTGCGAAAGGGTCGGGGTTCGCGGCCGCAGGGGTATTGGGTGTTTCCGTCCTCACGTCGTTGACGGCAGGAGACCTGCAGAGAATCGGAATCCAACGAACACCGGGACAACTGGTCGGAAAGATGTCGAAGGTCGCTGCTGCCGCGGGGTGCGAGGGTTTCGTTTGCTCGCCTGAAGAACTCAACGTCGTGCGCCAGGCTGCACCCGAGTTGCTCCGTGTGACCCCAGGCATCAGGCCCGTAGCCCTCGATGATGATCAGGCTCGTGTTGCAACACCCACAGAGGCAATTCAGCGTGGAGCGAACATGTTGGTGATCGGAAGACCGATTACCGGAGCAGAAGACCCTGTCAAGGCTGCTGAGATGATTTTGCGAGATATCACCGAAGCGGACAGGTCGGCTTGATACGATGGCCACGGAGAGAGGAGAGCATGTGCTCCCGGAGATGACGGACGAACAACGCGCCGCCGCCCTTGAACGTGCCAAGCTTGCACGCAGGACCCGCGCCGAGATCAAAGCCTTGCTCCAAACGGGAAGCCTGACGTTCTCAGATGTGCTCGAACGAGCCGCCGTGGACGATCTGGTTGCAGGCACCAGGGTCAAGGCGATTGTTGGGGCGATGCCGGGTATGGGGAAGATCACGACGATCCGGCTTCTGGAGGAGATCGGCATCGCTGAGAACCGTACACTGCGAGGCATGACCCCCCGACAGACGAAGGAGCTTCTTGAACGATTCTCCTAAGGGCAGGCTCGTCGTCATCTCAGGTCCCTCAGGAGTCGGAAAGTCGAGCATCGTGGAGGCCGTTTTGGCACGAACCGATGCTCGTTTCTCCGTCTCGGCCACGACACGGGAGCCAAGGCCGGACGAAATCGAGGGCGTCGACTACACGTTTCTGACGCGAGATGAGTTCATAGAGCGACGCGAACGGGGTGATATCCTCGAATGGGCCCAATACGGTGGCAACCTCTACGGAACACCTCGTGATGCCGTGCTGCCCCTTGTTGACGTCGGTGTCGATGTCATCCTCGACATTGAAAACGAAGGGGCCAAACAGATCAGGGCGGCCTATCCCGCGGCGTTGATGGTGTTTGTCCGCCCACCGAGCCTCGAAGAACTCACACGACGTCTGATGCGCCGCGGTGATACCTCCCAAGCCGATATTGAGCGGCGGCTGGGGGTTGCGGGTATACAGATGGCGGAAGCTGACGAGCTCTACGACCATGTGGTCATCAACGATGATCTTGCTGACGCCATCACAGAAGTCATCGGTATACTCAACAAGGCCCCCGATCAGCCATAGGCTGCAGGGCACATCCTCTGGATCGCTACGAACAGGAGCCGCATCATGATGCTTGAGCCACCCATTGGCGCACTCGTCGACAAGACGAAGTCGCGCTTTGGACTTGTCATCCTGTCGGCACGCCGCGCCCGACAGATCAACGCATACTTTCACGAACTCGGTGCAGGCGTTGGTGGCTACGTACCGCCTCAGGTCCACTCGATGTCGCGCAAGCCCCTTTCGATTGCGCTCGAGGAGATCTACCAGGACAAGGTCGTGGTCGCACCGATCGAGGAATAGATCGTGCTCGCCGGGCGACGGATCGTCCTCGGCATCACAGGGGGAGTCGCTGCGTACAAAGCGGCGTACATCGTCCGACGACTGACCGAGCACGGTGCCTCGGTACGCGTGGTCATGACACCGACTGCGACACGGTTCATCGGCGAGGCAACGTTCGCAGCACTCACCGGTTTCGATCCGGTCGTCAATCTCTTCGGGGGTGACGATCCGTCGCCACACACAACGCTCGCAGCGTGGGCTGACGTCATCGTGATTGCACCAGCAACGGCTTCCACCCTTGCAAAGCTTGCCTCAGGTGAATCATCCAATGCCCTGACGGCGACCGTGCTGGCGAGTACGGCCCCCATTGTGGTCGCACCGGCCATGCACACCGAAATGTGGGAGCATGCAGCCACCCGAGGGAACATCGCGACACTTCAAGAACTCGGCTACGAGATCCTTTCCCCGGAAGCTGGTGCACTCGCCGGTGGTGATGTCGGCATCGGCAGACTGGCTGATCCCGACATGATTGTTGAGGCAGTCACACGTGTGGTTACAAGCGGGCCACTCGCTGGTCTGCACGTGATCGTGACCGCAGGCGGCACCCGCGAGGCAATCGACCCGGTTCGCTTCATCGGCAACCGCTCGAGCGGGAAAATGGGGAATGCCATTGCCCGAGTTGCTGCGGCACAGGGAGCATCGGTGACGTTGGTGACCGCAGCGGACGATCCTGACGTCAGCGGAGTTGTTGCGATTGCTGTCGAATCGGCGGACGAGATGGCCGAGGCCGTTTGGTCCAGACTCGACACCTGCGACGTTGCGGTGATGGCTGCAGCAGTCGCTGACTTCAAACCGTCCACCGTCGATTCAGCGAAGATCAAACGTGCATCGGGCCCACCAAGCATCGAGTTGGTATCGACGCCAGATGTTCTCAAGGGCGTACACGAGTCACCGCACCGGCCGTTTCTTGTGGGGTTTGCAGCCGAAACCGGCAATCTCGAGGACGCTGCAGCAAAAGCAAAGCGGAAGGGTGTCGACCTGTTGGTTGCCAATGATGTGGCTTCCGACGGATCGGGATTCGGATCCGATACCAATGAGGTGACGTTCTTCTACAGAGACGGAACATCAAAGGGACTGCCGCTTCTGGACAAGGACGATGTCGCAAAGGCACTGTGGGGAGAAGTCCGAACCCTGCGGGGCATGGACTGACCACGTGTCGAATGCGGTCGGTCTTGCGTGCCAGGTTGTTCCGGAGATCCCATCGTTCGCTGTCGATGACGGATTCGCCTATCTCATCCCTGACGGAATGCCCGTTGTCGTGGGATCCAAGGTGCGTGTGCGTGTCTCGGGAAGACGTCTTGCTGGATACGTGACGGCGACGTTCCCAGCCCCAACGGACCGAAACCTCCTTGACGTCGACTCCGTCACAGGCACAGCTCCCGTGTTTGACAAAGCGTTGCTCGATGTCTGCCGCTGGACAGCGGTCCACTACATTGCCCCCCTTTCTGCCGTCTTGAAACGTACGTCGCCGCCCAATGCACCCCCCTTGCTTGTGTCGGTTGGTGATTCGGCGCTTGATGGATACAGGGCGGAGAGTCAGGAACCACTGGCCAACGGGGTCGGTGCCATTCCTGACATCATTTACACCGTAAGTGCCGCTCCCCACCACGAGGCTGTCCAGCGTGCCCTCGATCGCAATGGCCGTGATGCGGCGCGAGCCATCGTTGTTCCTTCTGCGGCCGAGGCGCTCTCACTCTCGGAGTATCTCGGTCTGCAGTATCCCGGTCGGGTGTGGACTGCAACCTCCTCCATGGCAGCGAAAGACGTCACAGCATCATGGGCAGCAGCTTCCCAGGATCCCAGCACGATTCTCGTGGGTACGCGCGAGATCGCATTGTGGAAACTCGCCGGTGGTGGCAGATGGGTCATCGTTGAGGAGGGCAGAAGGGTCATGAAGTCGCCTTCGACCCCAACGCTGCACGTTCGCGAGATCGTCGCGCAGCGGCAACGGGTTGAACATGCATCTCTTGCGATGATCGGACCCGTACCGACGCTTGAAGCAATCGCCATGGGCGCGCATGTCGATCATCCACCGGGGCGTTCGTGGCCCGCCGTGGAGGTCTCCGACCGCAGTGAGGACCCACCGGGTCCGTCATTGGTCACCAGGCGAACACAACAGGCATTGTCGATCATGGTTGCCTCCCGAACTCCGTCGTTCGTCCTTGTCAATGCACGGGGATACGCCCCGGCATTCCTCTGCACTCAGTGTTCGGGAGTCCGGCGGTGTGAGGTGTGCGAGAACGTGGCCTCGGACGACACCACGTGTCGACGGTGTGGAGCCAAGCTTGGTCCCTGCCCCGACTGTGGACAGCAACGTTTCGCACCGATCGGCGCCGGGATTGGTCGGGTTGTCAGTGAGATTGCGTCATTCGCAGGCGACGGTGTCGTCGGGACGGCGTCGGATGACGCGCTCATCACAGTGGGATCCGAGCGAGATCTAATAGACGGTGGATCAGTCGGACTCGCTGTTGTTGTCGATGCTGATGGGATGGCAGGGGCTCCCCACTATCGGGCAAACGAAGATGCCCTTCGGCTCCTGGTCCGCACCGCGCAAAAGGTGCGCCGCGGGGTCGGCAATCGAATGATCGTCCAGACGGGGCCGAACGCGTCACGCGTCGTGGAGGCTCTCGTCGCGGGTCGATCGGATCGGTTCGTCACTGATGAGGCAGCGATCAGGAAGTCCGCCTCGTTCCCACCGTACGGTGAGCTGATAGCCGTTGAAGTCGATCAATACGACGGAGCCGACGAAGTGCTGCGCGGGGCACTCGGCGACACAGCAACCGTTCTTGGACCAGCACAGATGAAGGACCGCGAGCGGTGGCTGATCCAAGGAGAGAGTCTCGAAAGGGCGCGCATCGTCCTGCGGACTGCCGTCGGTCTCCTCCGTGCCAGGGGTGCAAAGGTCAGGGTCGATGCTGATCCGATCGACTTGTAGTTGACGGGCCTGCAACGGCGGACGCGTCAAGGGGGAGCGGCAACCGATCGATGCCTCGTTCTTGGTTACTCTTCCCAAATGGCCATCTATCCGATCCGAACATTTCCTGACCCGGTTCTTGCCATGCAAGCGTCCGATGTCACTGATTTTGGCGAACCGCTCCGCAAGCTCGCCGATGACATGCTTGAGACCATGTACGACGCCCCGGGGGTCGGTCTGGCAGCACCGCAGATCGGCATCTCAAAACGTTTCTTTGTCGCTGACATTGGCGAGGGTCCATTCGTGATGGCGAATCCCGAGATCGTCGAGACACACGGAAAATGGAAGTATGAGGAAGGCTGCCTTTCGGTCCCCGGGCTGTATTGGATGATCAAACGATCGGACTACGCGCGAGCCGTCGGTCAGGATATTGAGGGCAACCCCATCGAATGTGAGGGTGACGAGCTCATGGGACGGCTCATCCAGCACGAAATTGATCACCTCCATGGAATACTTCTGCTGTCGCACCTCGGTTTGCGGCTTCGCAACCAGGTCCTCAAGGAACTCCGGGAAGATCCTCTCGGTATTCGGCGCGTGCACTGATGGGGGTGATCTTCCTCGGCACGCCGGCGGCGGCTGTTCCAAGTTTGTGTGCCCTGGCCGAGGTGGAGGATGTCGACTTCGTGATCACGCAGCCCGACCGGCCGATGAAACGGTCATCTGCTGCTATTGCGTCCCCGGTCAAGGTCGCCGCAACCCAATTTGGCTTTCCGGTCAAGCAACCGGAAACCGCTACCGAGCTGGCAGCACTCCTGAGTTCTTCCGAGGCCATGTTGGGGCTCGTTGTGGCGTTCGGCCGCATTCTCACGGTTGAGATGTTGACGACACTGCCCATGGGATTTGTCAACATCCACTTCTCACTGTTGCCTCGTTGGAGGGGTGCCGCACCGGTCGAGAGAGCGATCGCTGCGGGTGATGAGACGACCGGCGTGACTCTGATGAAGATCGATGAGGGACTTGATACCGGCCCGGTCATTGCTGAGCGAGCAACGGACATCTCATTGGTCGACACGGGTGGGAGCTTGACTGCACGGTTGTCGCATATCGGAGCAAGCCTGGTGGACACAGCCCTTCCCGATTACCTCAGTGGAAGGCGGATACCGGTACCTCAGATCACGACGGGTGCGACCCATGCTGCGCGACTGACGAAGGCTGAGGCGATGCTCTCGGTCACGACACCAGCAGCAGACGCGGAGCGGATGGTGCGGGCCTTTTCGCCACGACCCGGAGCGTGGGTCAACACCAATGCCGGGGTTGTCAGGATCCACGCTGCGACGTGGATTGAGGTTTCCCAGAATCAGCCCGGGGAGATTGGAATGGCGGATGGATTCCCAGCACTCGGTCTGACGGATGGAGCGCTTAGGCTGGTGACTGTTCAGCCAGCCGGTAAGTCAGCGATGGCTGCCGAGGCGTGGATGCGGGGGCGTCGTATGCAGTCATTGACGCTCACCAGTGTCTGAACCATTGAGCGCGACCAAGCGTCTGACATTCGACTCGTCATTCGATGATCAGGTGTGAAAGGTCATGTTCGCTGACCGGATACGCAAGATCGAGTCCCTGGAGTGTCTCGATCAGAATCTGCGCAACGACCAGGTTGCGGTACCACTTGCGATCGGCTGGAACCACGAACCACGGTGCGTCCTTCGTCGAAGTTTCGAGTATGGCTGTCTCGTACGCAGCCATGTAGTCCTTCCATTGCGTACGTACCTCAAGGTCGTTCGGGTTGAACTTGAAGTTCTTCGCTGGATCTGCCAAGCGGGCCTGCAAACGCCCCTTCTGTTCGTCTGACGATATGTGAAGCATGATCTTGACAATCGTGGTCCCTTCGTCCGCAAGAAGTTGTTCGAACCCGCGGATGTGTTCGTAGCGCTTCGACCACCGTTCCTCAGGAACAAGGTTGTTCACTCGAACAATCAGCACATCCTCGTAGTGGCTCCGATTGAACACCGCGATCCGTCCCCTTGCGGGCGCGTGTTGATGAACTCGCCACAGGTAGTCATGTGTCATCTCCTCATCCGAGGGGACGCCAAATCCTGTCACGTCGACACCTTGTGGATTCACACCACTGAAGACCTTGCGAATTGTGCCGTCCTTGCCCCCTGTGTCCATTGCCTGCAGCACGACCAAGAACGCGTGATTTCCGTCCGCCCACATGACTCGCTGGAGCTCGGCAAGCTCGCGTCGCATACGGGTAAGAACGGGGAGCGCCGTCTTCTTGGAAAGCGTCGGGAACGCTGACGTATCGCGAGTGTCAACCGATTCCAGTCTCGGCGTGGTGCCCTCGTTGATTCGGTATCGGTCCATGACTGCTCCTTTGCCCCAATCTGGAGCGCTTCGGTCTTACACTCGCACGCAATGAGGAACCCCGTGCGCATAGCGCCTTCCATTCTTGCAGCAGACTTCGCGAACCTTGCATCGGAGATCGAGCGAGTTGCACCAGTGATCGATCTGCTGCATGTCGATGTGATGGATGGACATTTCGTTCCAAACATCTCACTTGGTCCACCAGTCATTGCATCGCTACGGAAGGCAACTGATCTCTATCTCGATTGCCATCTGATGATCACCGACCCCCTCTCGTATCTCGAGGCGATGAAACAGGCAGGCGCCAATGGAGTGACCGTGCACATCGAGGCCACCCCGAATCCAAAGCCGGTGATGGATCGTGCCGGGGAACTCGGGCTTGATGTTGGGCTGGTGATCAACCCACCGACGCCGGTGGAGGCAATTGAACCGTACCTTGATCGTTGCTCGATGGCAGTGGTGATGAGCGTGAATCCCGGGTTCGGCGGCCAAGCCTTTGTCGAAGCCGTTTTGCCCAAGATTGAACGTCTGAGAGAAATCATTGATTCTTCGGCACTTCTGACCGATATAGAGATCGATGGTGGTATTGACCGCCGCACCGCAGGCCTTGCAGGGGATGCGGGGGCTACCGTGTTTGTTGCTGGAACATCCGTGTTCCGTGCTGCGGATCCGGTGGCGGCGGTCGAGAGCATCCGAAATGCAGCAACAGGTGAGGTGACATGAGCGAGCGGATCCTTGTCGTGGACGACGACCCGGACATTCTCCAGTTCGTCCAGATGAATCTTGAACTCGACGGATTCCGCGTGGAAACCGCCGATGGTGGCCGCAGTGCCCTGGAACAGGCAGCTGCGAATCCCCCCGACCTCATGCTGCTCGACATCATGATGCCCGAGATTGATGGGCTGACGGTGCTCAAGCGCATGCGGAGCGATCCGCCAACCGCGTCGGTCCCTGTCATCATCCTGACGGCCCGTTCGCTCGCCGAAGACCGCGTGAAGGGTCTTGATCTCGGGGCAGATGATTACATCACAAAGCCTTTTGATCTCGAAGAACTCGTTGCGAGAGTCAGAACGGTGCTTCGGCGTTCCCGCCAGATGCGCGACCTTTCTCCGCTGACAGGGCTTCCAGGGAACTTCCGTATTACGGCCGAACTTGAGGAACGCATCGATGCCGGCGAACCGATAGCGGTTGTCCATTCTGATCTGGACAATTTCAAGGCATTCAACGACCACTACGGATTCATGCGGGGCGACACCGTCATCAAATTCACCGCACGCGTCCTCCTCGAGGCTGCTGAGGAAGCACCAAATGGCGACGTCTTCGTCGGTCATGTTGGTGGCGATGATTTTGTATCGGTGCTTCATGCAGACGACATGAAGGCGTACTGCGAACGGATCATGGTGCTCTTCGACGACGGGATTCTGGACTACTACGACACGGCCGATGCACTTCAGGGCTACATCGAGGTCATAGATCGAAAAGGGGAGCGCCATGCCTATCCGGTGTGTTCTCTTTCGATGGGGGTTGCCACAAGCGAGCACAAGACCCTGACCTCGGAGTGGGAGGCGTCCTCGGTTGCTTCCGAAATGAAGGAAGTCGCCAAGGGCGTCCCAGGAACCAACTACCAGGTGGACCGAAGGGCATAGCTCGCTGCGCTCGCGGCTTTCAGCTCACAGCTTTCAGCTTTCAGCCATCCGCGTACGCCTGATCACAACCCTCACGCGTCTCTGGCTGTGAGTGGTAAGCCGAAAGCTGGAAGCTGATACCAGACGCTCTGCGTCTGATAACCTCCGCACATACCTCTTTCAGGGCAGGGTGCAATCCCCGACCGGCGGTGAAAGTCCGCGAACCCCCACGTGGGGCCGACCCGGTGGAACTCCGGGACCGACGGTAAGAGTCCGGATGGAAGAAAGGGGACGCTTATGCGTCGCGCCGTCGACATAGCTGACGGCCTCGACGTGGAAGAGCTGATGCATGCTGCGATCGCCGCGACGGCCTCGACGTATCCGCATCCGAATCCACGTGTTGGCTGCATCATCGTGACACCAGACCACGAAGTGTTGTCCGTTGGTGTATGTCATGGAGATGGACTCGCACACGCAGAAGCCAACGCCCTGAGGAACCTCACAGCACCCGACCTTGCCCGTGGTGCAACCGTCGTCGTGACCCTGGAACCCTGCGGTCACCACGGCCGGACACCTCCTTGTGCAGACACACTCATCAAGGCAGGGGTCGCCAAGGTGGTCGTAGGCGCCTTGGATCCCGATCCCAGAGTCTCGGGATCCGGTGTCGCCAAACTCAAGGCTGCGGGGATCGATGTCCTCGTTGGTATTGCCTCTGAGGCGGTGGTCGCATCCGATCCCGCATATTTCCATCACAGAGCCACGGGATTGCCCCTCGTGACGCTCAAAATTGCATCGACACTTGACGGTCAGGCTGCCGCATGTGACGGGACCTCCCAGTGGCTCACCGGTGAAGCGGCACGGTTCGATGTGCATCGGCTTCGGGGGGAGCATGATGCCGTTCTCACCGGTTCGGGAACCGTTATCGCAGATGACCCGGCTCTCACCGTTCGGATCGAAGATTTCGAAGGACCACAGCCTCGCCCAGTTGTCGTGGTTGGGGACCGTCCACTTCCGGCGAATGCACAGGTGATGCTGCGCGACCCGATCATCTACGGTGCCGATTCGCCCGGCCTCGTCGGAGTCGAAGCCGTGGTCAAGGACCTGGGATCCCGAGGCGTGTTGTCCGTTCTGGTCGAGGCAGGGCCGGCTCTGGCACGCTCCTTCCTTGATGCCGACGCTGTCGACACGATCGTGTGGTACATCGGGGCCAAACTTGCCGGAGGCACAGGTCGCCCGGCGATCGCCGGCACCTTTGACACGCTCGTCGACGCGATGGATCTGGCCATCTCCGACGTGACCCTGTTCGAATCAGATATTCGCATCACGGCTACACCAACACGAAAGGTCAGCTGATGTTCACAGGGATTGTGACCGAAGTCGGCCGAATCCGCGACGTGTCGTCAACCGACGGCGGACTGCGTTTCGACATCCACGCACCGAACACGACCCATGACGCACGCGTTGGTGACTCGATTGCTGTCAACGGGGTGTGTTTGACAGCAACGTCTGTGACAGACGCCGGGTTCACATGCGAGGCAGTCCTCGAGACGATGGATCGAACGGCTCTTGGTGATCTCGTCCGAGGCTCGACCGTCAATCTCGAACGCCCCATGCCCGCTGCCGGCCGATTTGACGGCCACATCGTCCAGGGCCACGTTGACGGAGTAGGCGTAGTGGCGATCGTCGTGTCCGAGGGCGACTCGCAACGGATCCGTATCGATATCCCGCCCGATCTCGCTCGGTACGCGGTCGAAAAGGGCTCGATTGCGATCGATGGGACGAGTCTGACACTCACGAAGGTGTCACCTCGATCGGCCGAGACCGCGTGGATAGAGGTCGCTCTGATCCCACACACCCTCGACAACACCGTGTTTGGAACTCGGAGCGTTGGTGACCGAGTCAACCTCGAGGTAGACATCCTTGCCAAGTACATAGAACGCATGACGGAGATGGACCGATGAATCTAGGAAGAATCGAAGATGCCATCAAGGCGTTTGGACGGGGTGAGTTCGTTCTCGTCGTAGACAGCGAGGACCGAGAAAACGAGGGTGACCTGATCATTGCTGCCGAGAAGGTGACGGCAGATCAAATCGCCTTCATGGTTCGATATACCTCGGGTTTGATCTGCCTTCCAACGACCGGACAGGTTCTGGACGACCTCGAGCTTCCACTCATGGTGCTTGAAAATACCGACAGTCATCACACGGCATTCACCGTGTCGATCGACTATGCGAAAGGCACGACGACAGGAATCTCGGCCGCCGATAGAGCACAGACGATCGGTGCCGTCGTCGATGATGGAGCGAGAGCTTCGGACTTCTCACGGCCAGGCCACATCTTCCCGTTGCGCTACCAAGAGGGAGGAGTGCTCGTCCGTCCCGGCCATACCGAGGCAGCTGTCGATCTGGCCAGGCTCGCCGGCCTCAAGCCAGCGGGAGCCTTGTGCGAGCTTGTCAATGACGACGGCACAATGGCCCGCGGTGATGCTCTCGCTGCATTCGCAGCCAAGCACGACATCGTGATGATCTCGATCGACGATCTCGTCGCGTACCGCTGGAGGACTGAGGCGATCGTGAGTCGGGGCCCACAAGCGACACTCCCGACCCGACACGGAGTATTCGATGTGATTGGGTACGAATCCACGGTTGGCACCACGCAGCACGTTGCCCTTGCAATGGGGGATCTCAGAGGAAAGCGGGACGTGTTGACGAGGGTGCATTCGGTATGCCTCACCGGCGACGCATTCGGGTCACTTCGATGTGATTGCGGAGCCCAACTTGAGGAGTCGATGCGTCGTATTGCCGAGCTTGGCGAAGGCGTCTTGGTCTACAACACTTCCCATGAAGGAAGAGGAATCGGGATCATCAACAAGATCGCTGCCTATCACCTACAGGAGCAGGGGCTCGACACGGTTGATGCCAACCGCGAGATTGGCCATGCCGACGACAACCGGCACTACGGAGTTGACGCCCAGATCATTCACGATCTCGGGATCGTGAGCGTTCGGCTCCTGACGAACAACCCTGACAAGATCGATCAACTCACGCGGTTCGGAGTCGACGTCAGTGGGCGAGAGCCATTGTGGGTCGGTGAAACCGAAGAGAACCGTGACTATCTCGCGACCAAGGCAAGACGTATGGGACACATTGCGGCCGACAACACCGTGGAGCAGGGCGAATGAGGATCGACGGGCCGCCGAGTTCCGATGTCAGCGCAGTGGGGCTACGAGTCGCGGTTGTGACAAGCAAGTTCAACGCTTCGATCACCAAGGGGCTGACCAGCGGTGCCGTCGAATGGCTCGAGGGGGCAGGCGCAGATGAAGTCTTCGTGATTGATGCTCCAGGAGCTTTCGAACTACCCCTTATCGCAAAGAGACTCGCGGAGATCGGATACGACGCTGTGGTATGTCTTGGTGCGGTCATCGAAGGGGACACTGATCACTACGAACACGTCGCGAGCCGTACGTCCGAAGGCCTCATGCGAGTCCAACTCGACACCGGTGTTCCCGTTTCCTTCGGTGTTCTGACGGTGCGTAGCCTCGAGCATGCGATTGCGCGATCACAGCCCGGGGAGCACAACAAGGGGAGAGAGGCGGCTGCCGCAGCTGTCATGGCAGCCAACGTCTTGGGAGCGCTCGACGCCACGTCATGATCCGTCGCTCGGCAGCCACATACTGGATGCCCTACGGTTTGAGGTTCGCTACCCTCATGTCAGCAGAAAGAGCAAGAGGAGGCGCCTGCTTCCCACCTTCTCACCGATTCATGCCGCAAGGCACCAGGTGCAGTAGGTCCGAACTACCCGACGGCGCACGAGTGCCGGCGTTGTTCCTGTAGGCGCAAACCTCGGCCACGGAACACAGGAGGTACTCCCATCGCGGAACCACGGGTAAACGAACGCATTCGCGTCAAGCGTGTCCGATTGATCGCACCAGACGGTGGGCAGATCGGAGAGAAGGACATTGATGAGGCCCGCTGGCTTGCAGCTCAGCTCGGTCTCGATCTCGTTGAAGTAGCCCCCGATGCCAGACCGCCGGTTGTGCGGATGATGGACTACGGGAAGTACAAATACGATCTGTCCGTCAAGGCGCGTGAAGCTCGGAAGAACCAGACCCGGACCGTGATCAAAGAGGTCCAGTTTCGCCCGAAGATCGGTGCAAGCGACTTTGAGGTGAAGCGCAAGCGGGTCGTGAAGTTCCTCCGCCAGGGGGACAAGGTCAAGTGCACCATGCGCTTCCGCGGACGTGAAGTTGCTCACCCCGAACTCGGCAGGGGCATCCTGCAACGCCTGTACGAAAACGTTGAGGCGTATGCCGAGATTGAAACGATGCCGCGCCTCGATGGCCGCAACATGACCATGGTGCTGGTACCGGCAAGTGACATGCCGAAGGACGACGAAGTCGATTCAGATGCCACCGAGCTCGACGAGGAATACGTCACAGACGAGGGTGGTACGGTCGACAAGGTCGCAGAAGTCGACAAGGTCGCAGAAGTCGACAAGGTCGCAGAAGTCGACAAGGTCGCAGAAGTCGAAGAAGCTGAAAAAGTTCACGAGATCGCGGATGCCGACACAACCGAAGATGGTGTGGGCGACGATGACACGGACGATGCATCCGAGTCCGAATAGGTCGAAACCCCCAGGAGAAGCACAATGCCAAAGATGAAGACCCACAAGGGAGCTGCGAAACGGTTCAAGCGAACCGGAAGCGGCAAGATCATGCACCGCAAAGCGTGGCATGGTCACAACAAGTACAAAAAGTCAGGGACTCGATGGCGTCGTGCCGCTGGCACCGGAATCCTCAGCGGTGGCGATGAGAAGCGCATGGACCGCATGCTCGGGAAATAGGAGGCACCCATGGCTCGTGTAAAGCGTTCGGTGAACGCGCGCAAGAAGCGCAAAAAGGTAATGGATCGTGCCTCCGGCTACACCGGCGCACGATCGAGACGGTATCGCACTGCTCGTGAGCAGGTCATGCATGCAATGCAGGACAGCTATGACCACCGTCGGGCACGGAAGGGACAGTTCAGACGTCTCTGGATCCAGAGGATCAACGCAGCGGCACGTCTGAACGGTTCGACGTATTCTCGATTGATGGCTGGCCTCAGGGCTGCCGACATTGAGGTTGATCGCAAGATGCTCGCCGAAATGGCCGTCAGTGATCCCGAGGCGTTCACCGCCCTCGTCGATGTCGCATCGTCAGCAGCCGCTGAGTAGAAAAGTAGATGCTCGTAACCAGGAGGGGCCCCGGGAGACCGGGGCCCCTCCTGGTTACCACGTGTTGTGCCCCGGTGAGCGCCACAGGGATTGCCCGCGTTCTACGCTGCTTTGCGTGGCCCAAGTGATCTCATCAGCGAAGAACGAAACGGTGAAAGCCGTATCGAAGCTCAAGCGGGGGCGTGAGCGTCGACGAACGGGCCAGATCCTCATCGAAGGCCCCAATCTCTTTTTCGCAGCCGTTGAAGCCGGGTTGTTGCCAAGCGTCGTCCTGGCTACTGAGGCCGACACCGCCACGGTCGCAGCCGCCGATCGCCTCGGGATGCCTCTGACATTGGTCACAGAGGCGGTTCTGGCCTCTGTCGCCGATGCCGCGCATCCACGCTCGCCGGTCGCTGTGTTTGATCGCCCACCATTGGCTCCGATTGCGGACGCCAACATGGTCGTGCTCGTGGACGTCGCGGATCCGGGAAACGCAGGGACGATCATCCGGAGTGCGGCTTCGTTCGGATGGGCGGTCGGGGTCACGTCCCATGCCGTGGACATCTGGAGCCCGAAGACGCTCCGATCCGGGGCTGGCGCCCATTTTTCGGTGCCGATCGTTGCGATCGATGATCTCGCACCCGAGTTCTCCGGACTATCACACACGGTCGTTGCGACGGTCGTCGCTGGAGGAGACGCCGCGGTAGCCGTGGACGGTCCTATTGCACTGCTCGTGGGTTCGGAATCCCATGGACTTCCTGCCGCATATGTTGCTGCCGCGGATGTCCTCTTGACGATCCCGATGGTTGGGGGGTTCGAAAGCCTCAATGCGGCGGTCGCAGCCTCAATCGCCATGTTCGCGCTTTCGTGACGCGCCGCCATCGGGTTTACGGCGTGGTTCTCATCTGATAGCCTGCCCGTCTCATGAACGACAAGCGATTTACGAACGAGTTCTTCTCGGGGTCATCCCTGGCACGCTGATTCGTTCTTTGCACCACGATCACGGCCCGGGTGACCCGCCCGGGCTTTTCTCGTTTCAGAACGACACCACCAAACAAGCAGCCAGAAAAGTAAACGAAAACGGTCGGAGAGGCCATGTCCACTAATCTGCCAAAACCGATGGAAGCTCTCACGCAACTCCTTGCCGATACCCCACAACGCATCAACAGCGCGATGACGATCGCCGAACTTGATGCTCTCGAAAGCGACCTTGTCGGTCGCACGTCGCCGATTGCGGCTGCCAGACGCACGCTCGGTCAGATCAAGGACGGAGCCGAACGCGGGGCGATGGGGAAAGAAATCAATGACGTCGCGACGCAGATCCAGACGATGATCGATGCCCGCCGTACCGTCGTTGAGAGCGCCGAGGAATCGGCCCGCCTTGTCAACGACACCGTCGACGTCACACTTCCTGGCAGAAGGCCCAAACGGGGAACTCACCACCTCATCCAGTCGACGACTGATGAGATCGTCGATATCTTCGTTGGCCTCGGATACACCGTTGCAACCGGACCAGAGGCTGAAACCGAGTTCTACAACTTCACCGCTCTCAACATTCCGCGGACGCATCCCTCACGTGCCGAAAGCGACACCCTCTACCTTGACTACGGTGATGAAGAGGACGAGATCCTCTTGCGGACGCATACCTCGCCGATGCAGGCGCGATACATGGAAGAGCACGATCCACCGACCTACGTCGTTGTCCCCGGTCGTGTATTCCGTGCGGACGCCGTGGATGCGACCCACTCACCGGTGTTCACCCAACTCGAAGGTCTTGCCGTTGATGAGAACATCACCCTCGGGGATCTCAAGGGAACACTGGCCTCGTTTGCCAAGCAGTTCTTCGGACCCGATACACAGGTCAAGTTCATACCGCACTATTTTCCCTTCACTGAGCCGTCTGCGGAAATGCATGCATACACGAATGGACGCTGGATAGAGCTCCTTGGATGCGGCATGGTGAATCCGGCTGTATTCGAACACGTTGGATATGACGCCGAGCGATACACCGGTTTTGCGTTCGGCATGGGGATGGAGCGTATGGCGATGGTTCGACACGGGATCACCGATCTGCGCGCACTGCTCGACGCCGACCGCAGAGTCCTGGAGCAGTACCAATGAAACTGACTCGCTCGTGGATTGATGAATTCGTATCCGTCCCAACCGATGACCCGGTCGAGCTGCTCGAGGCCTTCGAAAGCCTCGGTCACGAGATCGAAGATTGGCATGCGATCGAGCCGGCATTCCGTGGAGTTGTCGTGGGAAAGGTCCTCGACGTGGCGCCGCACCCGAATGCCGACAAGGTGCGTGTCACACAGGTCGATGTCGGTTCCGAGACACTCGAGATCGTTTGTGGTGCGTGGAATTTCGAAACGGGTGCCATTGTCCCGGTAGCCGTACCCGGTGCGGTTCTTGGGGAGGACTTCGAGATAACCCGTCGTGAGATCAGGGGTGTGACATCCAACGGAATGATCTGTTCCGAGATCGAACTCGGACTCGGTGACGAAGCTGACGGAATCATGGTCCTCAACGACGACTATCCGGCATCGGCCGACGCCGTCGGAGAGGATTTCGCCGAATTCATGGGTCTTCCAGACGTCTTCTACGACGTCAATGTGACTCCGAACAGGCCCGACTGTCTCTCCGTGTATGGACTGTGCCGCGATCTCGCTGCCCTCTATCAGGTTCCCATACGAGATCAGAACATCTCTGTCGATGTATCCGGCGAACCCAACGACGTTGAGGCGAGCATCGAGATTCCGGAACTGTGCGGCCGCTTCGCAGGGCGCCGAGTTCGAGGAATCACCGTTGGACCGTCCCCTCACTGGATCCGCTGGCGACTCACGCAAGCCGGCGTCCGACCGATCTCAAACGTGGTGGATGCGTCCAACTACGCGATGATCGAATTCGGCTATCCGACGCACGCCTTCGATGTCGATCGCCTTGGTGCAACCATCTCGGTCAGGCTTGCATCCGAAGGAGAATCGATCGTTACGCTCGATGATCAGGAGCGCACCCTCACTGCGGCGGATCTCGTGGTGACCGACGGCTCACAGCCTGTCAGTATTGGCGGAGTGATGGGTGGAGCATCCTCAGAGGTACACGGCGGCACCACGGACGTTTTCATTGAGGCGGCGCACTGGGATCCGGCGACCATCCTTGTGTCATCCAAACGCCTTGATCTGCGAAGCGAGGCATCCAAACGATTCGAACGCGGCGCCGATCCATCCTTCTGCCCGAAGGCAGCAGACAGGGTCGCCCAATTGCTTACAGATATCGCAGGGGGTGTGCCTGCCCCCAACCCAGTGGATGTCAACCCGGCTGATGTCCAACCGTGGACGATCATGTATCCACTCAGTGAAACGGAACGAATCCTGGGTGTGGCTCTCGATACGGAGACGACGACCGATCTCCTGAGCCGTATGTCCTTCTCGGTGTCGGGAACCGATCCGCTCACCGTCACGGTCCCGACGCGGCGACCCGATGTGCAGAGACCGATTGACCTCGTTGAGGAGATTGCGCGTCTTCACGGATTTGCAGACATCCCAGACTCGGTTCCAAGCGGACCCGGCGGTGGGCTGCCCTATGACGAGCAGCGTCTTCGTAGGATCCGTGAGGTGATGGTGGGAGCCGGCTACTACCAGATGATGACTTTCTCATTCATCGGAGATGCCGACCTCGACAAGCTTGCCCTCCCAGAAGGCCATATCGCACGTTCGGGAATTGCTGTGGTGAACCCCCTCAACGAGACCGAAGGCGTCATGCGCACGACGCTGCTGCCAGGCATGCTCAAGGCTGCCGCATCGGCGCTCGGTCGAGGCGTTGCCGAGTCGCGACTCTTCGAAATCGGCAAGGTATTCCTCTCGGGTGGCGCCAAGCTTCCTGACCAACCCGATCGGCTTGGTTTCCTTCTCGCCGGTCGCACAACAGCGACATGGAATACCTCATCATCGGAGTTCACTGTCTACGACGCGACCGGAACATGGGAGGTACTCTCCACCGCGCTGAGTCTTCCCGATGCATCGGTGCGCCAGGCATCAGCACCGGTCTTCCACCCTGGTCGATGTGCTGAGGTTCTCATCGGAGACGTGGTCGTTGGAACGGTGGGTGAGGTCCACCCATCAGTCGCGCGATCATTCGGGCTCGATGGACGGGTCGTCGCCGGTGAGATCGATCTCGCTGAGTTCGTGATTGATCGAGGGCCATGGCAATACGAAGCCCCGAGTGTCTTTCCCCCAGCGATCTTCGACATGGCGTTCATTGTCGATGGGGCCGTCCCAGGAGCCTCGGTTGTGGTGGCAACCGCCGTGTCAGATCTCATCGAGAAGACAGACATCTTCGACGTATTCGAGGGTGATTCGATTGGTTCAGGCAAGAAGTCGATAGCGATTCGCTTTACCCTGAGAGCCGCAGACAGGACACTGACCGACGACGAAGTAGCGCCGATTCGCAAGCAGATTGCGGAGGCGGTTGCGGATTCGGTCGGTGGTGTGTTGCGAGGCGAACTCTGAGGCGGAGCGAGATCGCATCGCTCCTCAGTGGTACACCGCCGGAGTGTGCCTTAGCCCTTCTTGGGGCAACGGTCACCTCCAGACTCGATGGAGTGCGGGTATCGGTGCGTCTCACCGAGGTTGAGGCATACGGAGGTCGGTCCGACCCTGCGAGTCATGCATTTGGTCGCAGGACCAACCGCAACGATCCGATGTGGGGGCCTGCCGGAACACTCTATGTGTACCGGTCATACGGCATCCACTGGTGCGCCAACATCGTGGTCGGATCCGAGGGTGAACCGAATGCCGTTCTGATGCGTGGGGGAGTGGTGACCCATGGGCTTGTAGCAGTCCAAGAGCGACGAGGCAGGAATACGCACCTTACCGATGGTCCAGGAAAACTCGGTCAGGCCCTGGGATTGACGGGTGAGTTCTCGGGAACGAACACATGGAGCGGGCCCCTGCAGCTGGAAGGGCCGCTCGGGTCTGTCACCCGATGGGAGGAAACACCACGGATCGGAATCTCAAAGGCCGCCGATGTTCCGTGGAGGTTCTGCGCAATCACCGAGAGATGACGAGGGTGGTCTACGCTTCCTTGCCATGTCAACCGCAGCTGACCAATTCGACTACATCACGAGAACCGTTGATGTCACGCTCCCAGAAGGAGCGTTGCTTTCCCAACTCGAACGCTCGGTCGAAACCGGGGTTCCCCTTCGCGCAAAACTCGGCGTGGACCCAACAGCGCCCGATGTGACGCTTGGATGGGCAGTCGTCTTCGACCTCCTCCGACGCTTCCAGGAGACGGGTCACACGGCAGTCCTGATCCTCGGTGATTTCACAGCCCAGGTCGGTGATCCGTCCGGGAAGTCGTCCACCCGGAAACGCCTGACGGATGCTGAGGTGAACGCGTACGCCGAGGGTTGCCTCCCCACCATCAAGTCGCTACTTCTTGAGGAGAACCTCGAGATTCGGCGCAATTCCGAATGGCTCGGTGCCATGGATATGGCCGATGTGCTCAAAATGACCGCGGGCGTGACGGTTTCCCGACTCATGGACCGCGACGACTTCTCAGCCCGATACAAGGCGAACGAGCCGATTTCGCTCATCGAATTCATGTATCCGCTGCTCCAGGCAACGGATTCTGTGGCCATCAGAGCAGATGTGGAGATCGGAGGGAACGATCAACTCCTCAATCTGCTCATGGGTCGAGACCTCCAGGAACAGGCTGGGCAGCGACCCCAATCGGTTGCGACTGTCCCACTCCTTGTGGGAACCGACGGAACGAAGAAGATGTCCCAATCGATCGGCAACTACATCTCGGTCAGGGAAGACGCGGATGAGATGTTCGGAAAGACCATGTCGATCCCGGACGAACTGATGCCCCAATGGTTCCGCTTGGCGGCCGGTTCGACCTCAGACGAGGTGGCAGCAGTTGAGGACGGCCTTGCTGATGGGTCACTCCACCCTGGAGAGCAGAAACGACTCCTCGCACGAAGGATCGTCGAGCGATATCACGGGGAAGGATCAGGCGCTGATGCCGAGGCCGCTTTTGATCAAGTGTTCCGCGAGGGAGGGACGCCAGAGGAGGTCCCTGTTGCTGCGCTCCCGGCTGGAGACGAGATCTGGCTCCCTGGGGCACTCAGCGAGGCAGGGCTCGTTGCATCGAACGGCGAAGGCAGACGGATGCTCCGTCAAGGTGCGGTGAAGATCGATGGAAGGCGTCAGGACGACGAGACGGTGCCAAGGTCAGCGCTCGTCGGTGCCGTGGTCCAGGTTGGCAAACGAAGGTTCATTCAATTCGAGGGCTGAGCTCAGCCTTCGACTGTGATTGTGCCCGTCATCGACGGGTGGATTGAACAGAAGAATGCAAATTCGCCTACCTCGTTGAAACGGTGACTGAAGGTCGCGTCCGTCTCGAGGGAACCGGAGTCCCATGGCCCGTCAGTGGATGTCGTCGTGTGAGCTACGCCCTGCCCGTTCGTCCATGTCACGGTGTCGCCAACGTTGACGGTCGGTGTGGAAGGCATGAACTGGAAATCGCTGATGCGGATCTCGGTATTTTCCACATCGACGCTTCCACTCGTTGTATCTGCTGATCCATCGGATGTGCATCCGACGGCCATGAGGGTGGCAGCGATCGATATCGCCAGAAGTGCCGTTCGGTATATGGGGTATTCCCTGTTCCGTCGCATCGGGTTCTTCTCACTTTCTGCCCGAAGTTGAGGCGGGCGGAGAAGCCGTTCCCTTCTCCGCCCGAACCATACGCATGGCGCCAGGTGCTATTCGACGAGCCCCACATCCTTGAGCCAATTCGTTGCAACCTGGACGGGATCGTCACCGACGTACCCAACCAGACGATTCATTTCCGTGAGTCCCTCCGTTGTCAGCTTGGCGCTCACCGCGTTGAGAACTGTTTCGATCTCGTCTCCATACTCTTCAACGATCGACGTCGCGATCACAGGAACAACGCTCTCGGCTGGCTGGAGGCCCTTGTCATCGTTGAGTAGTACGAAGCCCTCGGCAGCGATCACGCCGTCCGTGGTAAAGAGGAGCCCAACGTCGATCTCGCCCTCCTTGAGCGCGGTTACGGTCAACGAACCGCCGGTATCGAGAGGTCGGAAGGTGGCGAAGGTCAGTCCGTAGGTCTCCTGCAGGCCGATCAAACAGAACGCCCTATCAGGGCACTCTGGAGGTCCACCCAGGATCAGAGACCCATTGCCCGCCGTGAGATCGCTTACATTCGCCGCACCGAGGGAGTCTGCCGTTGTTTTCGTGACAACGAACCCGTTCTTGTCCTGGGCAGGAGCCGGTTCGAGGACTGAGAGTCCTTTCGGAGCCCAAGCCGCGCGGAGTGCATCCGTGGTCGCCTCGACATCCGAGCTTGCCTCTCCTCCAAGGTAGGTCAAAGCCGAGCCGACGTATTCTGGTACAAGGTGGAGTTCGCCTGCTTCAAGGGCTGGCGCGTAGACATCTCTCGTTCCAACGTTGAACTTGCGATCCACGCTGAAGCCCTTGGCTTCGAGGGCCTGGGCATATATCTCGGCAATCAGTTCGGATTCGGTGAAGTTCGCTGATCCGATCACGATCGTGGTTCCGTCTTGTGAGTCATCACCCGATGAGCATGCTGCGGCGACAAGCGCCACTGCGATGAGCATCGCCCCGATGGCCCGGTTGCGGAGCATCCGCATGGGTTCTCCCTTCACATGTGCAATCGATGTCTGGCGTCGCTTGGGTATCGACGGCGCCAACGGTACCGGTCGTTGGAAGTGTCGATGACGGTCGTCATGGACCAATGCGAGCAGGTGTGGCACTGTGGTAGTGACGCCGAACCAACCGCTCCCCAAGGGAAAACAGCAGCTCCGTTGCGATAGCAAGGATCGCGACCAAGAGGCCGCCAGCAAAGACCTCAGCGAGGTCTTGTGTGGCGAAGCCATCGATGATGTACCTGCCGAGCCCGCCCCAAGCGACCAGTGCGCCCAGCGTTGCTGTGGCGACGACCTGAACCGCTGCAACACGAGCACCGATCAGTATCACAGGCAATGCCAGTGGAATCTCAATGTACGTCATGACCTGGCGATTCGTCATGCCCATTCCGTTCGCGGCGTCGACCATTGTGTCGTCCACGCCGGAGATCCCGGCGTGGGTATTCGAGAACAACGGTGGGATCGCTAGGAAGAGGAGGGCAAGGAACGTAGGCCAGAACCCCAGGCCAAGTCCCATCCTGATCGTGATCGGCAGTGCCACAGCCACGACTGCGAACGACGGTATCGCTCTGCCGAGATTGACGACACCGACGACAAACGTTCCGCCGGTCCTTCGATGGGCAAGATAGACCGCGATGGGAATCGCTATGGCTGTCGCAATCACCATCGCGAACACAGACATCTGGATGTGCTCCCACACACGGATCGGTACGCCGTCGGGACCCGTCCAATTGATGGGATCGGCGAACCAGTCAACGACCTCCCCCATGAACCCGCTCATCGGCTGATCCTCCTCTCCCGCCACGGGGTGAGCATTCGTTCCATTCCAGCGAGGCTGAGATCTGCCGTGACAGCAAGGGCGACCGACAGCACCGTTCCTACGAAGATCTGCGTCGTTCCGATCGGACTCGAGAACGTTTGGAGTCCACGGAGAATGAAGTAGCCGAGTCCACCGAGCCCAATAAGGGATGTCACCGTCACCAAACCGATGATCGTGACGGTGGCAAGCCTGACCCCGGTAATGATCACAGGGAGTGCAAGGGGAACCTCAACGCGGAAGAACCGATCTCGAAGGGTGTACCCCATGGCATCGGCTGCCTCAAGAACCTCGGCTGGAACCTCTTCGATGCCGGTCACCATGTTGCGCACAAGGATGAGGAGGGTGTACGAGACCAAACCGATCTCCGCAGTGAGGACCGAAAGGCCGGTAAATGGCACGAGGAATGTGAAGAGTGCGAGACTCGGAATCGTGTAGAGCAAGCTGGCAACCCAGGTGATTGGCGGATAGCTCCGTCGCCACCGCAGGGCGATCAGCGACAGTGCGACGCTGATCACCACGCCGATACCCACCGCAATGACCGTCAGTACGATGTGTTCGACGGTGCGATCCCATATGTTCTCGAGGTTGCGGCCGATCCAGTCCCACACGATCAGTGGCTGGTTCGCTGTTTGCGCCACCAGTGTCATTGGGCGATCGTCATTCTGTGAGCTGGCGATGGATCATGTCGATGGTGATGACTCCGAGGCAGACATCGCCCTCGCACACGGAAACCTCTCGCCCGTTTCCCGACACGATCGCGTCGAGCGCCTCTTTGAGAGTCATCCCGACGTCAATGGCACCGGCACAGCAGTCATTGGCTTCGTCAGGCCGGGGAGCTTCGAGGGCGGAGGCATCGATTGGAAGCAACGACAAACGCTTGATCGCTCGGTCGCTCCCGAGGAACCCGGCGACGAACTGATTGGCGGGATGCGCGAGCAACTCGCCAGGTGTCGCGAACTGCTCGAGTACACCTCCCGTGTTCAATATGGCGACGCGATCACCGACAAGGATCGCTTCGTCGATGTCATGGGTCACAAACACAATCGTCTTGTGGAGGCGGGATTGAAGATCAAGCAGTTCGCGTTGGAGGTGATCGCGGACGACCGGATCCACCGCCCCGAACGGTTCATCCATCAACAACACGGGAGGATCTGCGGCAAGAGCCCTCGCAACACCGACGCGCTGTCTTTGCCCCCCTGAGAGTTCCGACGGGTACCGCTCCAGAATCGAACGATCGATGGCGACCAGATCCACCAACTCGTCCACCCGCGATCGCACACGATCGGTGTCCCAACCCAGAAGTGAAGGGACCGTGGCGATGTTCTGATCCACGGTTCGGTGTGGGAAGAGACCGACCTGTTGGATGACATATCCGATGGTGCGGCGGAGTTCGTGTACGGGGACCGCGCTGATATCGGAACCCGCAACGATGATCGTCCCCGAGCTTGGTTCGATGAGGCGGTTGATCATCCGAAGCGTGGTGGTCTTGCCGCACCCCGATGGTCCAACCAATGCAACGATCTCTCCCTCATCGACGGCGAGACTGAGGCTCGCGACGGCCGCGGCTTCGGAGTCATTGAAGCGTTTCGTGACGTCCTCAAGAATGATCATCGGTGTAGTCGACACGGTGGACACCTTACGGTGAGACGGCTCCGACACGTGCCGATCCTGCCGAGCCGATCTCAGAGGACGTCACGCTGCCGGTGCTAGGATGCCGGCGCAATGAGCACGCCACCAGAGACATCGACCGAGCCGCATTCCTCTCTTCCCGAATGGGTGAACCCCGTCACGGTGCGCGGCTTTGTTCTGTTACTCGCTGGCCTCATCACGCTGACCGTTCCTGAGTTTTCCGAGAAGATGCTCCAGTGGGTTGTTGTTGGAGTGCTCGTCGTACTCGGCGCTTCGACACTTTGGTCTGCCCTTCGGAGCAAACCGACGAAATATCTCGACGTCGTAGTGGCGATCGTCTACATCATCATCGGCTTGGGCCTCGCCGTCTTCTCTGAGGCAGCGATCAGCGTCGTCGCCAGGGCGATCGGCATCGTCATGGGCATCGTTGGCCTCGGAGTCATCATGCGAGCCCTTCGACGGAGACGTTCCGACATCAACTGGACGTTCAACGTCGTGCGAGGGTCGATCTACATTGCAGCAGGCGTCGTTGTCGCCGTACTCCCAGACGCGATCGCATCGTCTCTTATTCTCGCAGCTGCCGCCGGTGCGATCATTTTGGGGGCGCTCACTCTCGCAATCGGGATGACCGATCCTGACGCAAGTGACATCAGCCCGGGAGATCTCGGTGCTTTCGCAAAGGAATGGCTGACCGAGCGCGACGTTGGGGACACCATGCGTGAAGAGGTTGTGGACAACCTCTTCTTCGAGAACCCAGATTCGATGCAGAAACAAGTCGGGTTCTGGGTGCTTCTCGTACTCTCCGTCGCGATCGCGACGCTCGGCGTCCTCGCAGATTCAACTGCTGTCGTCATCGGTGCGATGCTCGTCGCCCCCCTCATGACGCCGATCATGGGGGTCAGCGCCGCGATCGTGAACGGTTGGATGCGAAGAGTCTCGACATCGTTCGCAACGATCGTCGGCGGTGTTGGTGTTGCGATCGGTGTGTCGTGGATCATCGCGGCATGGACACCCCAGTTGATTCCGCTTTCGACGAACACACAAGTGCTGTCACGGATTTCACCCACGCTGATCGATCTGATGATTGCGGTTGCTGCTGGTGCAGCCGGAGCGTACGCCACGATTGACAAGCGGGTTTCATCCTCGATCACAGGGGTGGCGATCGCCGTCGCCCTTGTTCCCCCTCTCGCGGTGGTTGGAGTCACGCTCAAGGACGGCTCGGGATCTGATGCTCTCGGAGCGTTCCTGCTCTTTGCAACGAACCTTGTTTCCATCATCTTGGTAGCGTCGGTGGTGTTCCTCGTCGGGGGGCTCGCACCCATTGAGAGCATGCGAGCGAATTCGGCCAAGATGCGCACGATCATCGGTACGGTCCTGCTTGGCGCACTCATCATCATCGTTCCACTCGCGTTCACCTCCGAGGGAATCATCGTTTCAGCGGCGAGGCAATCAACGGCGCAGCGCATCACTCGTGAATGGTTGGAGCCCGAACCCGAGATGACGATCAACCGCGTGACCGTGGATGGCTCAGAGATCTTCGTTGTTGTGAGCGGGAACGGAACTCTGCCACCGATCAGCTCACTCGAATCCGACCTGGAATCGGAGTTCTCCGAGGACGTTACGGTGACGGTCGAGTACTTTCCCTCGGTCCTTGTCACCTCCGATACCGAATAGGGCGCAGTCAGGGGCGTCTGGCCGTAACCTTGGGACATGGCGGCCGAACCCATCGACGACGTACTCCATATCACGCTCTCAGGTGATGTCTATCTCAAGTCGCGCCGGACGCAGAAGGGACTCATTCGCAAGGTCCGCGCAAACCTGACGCGGGCACTGGCTTCGGCAGGGTACCGAGGGGAACCCGAACGCATCGGCACGCACCGATTCGTCGTGAGGCCCAAGCCAGATCAGTTCGATCCGGTTCGGGCGGCCGCGTTGACGGTCTTTGGTATTTCCTCGGTCGACACCGTGAACGCTGTTCCGTTCACGGACCTTGAGGACCTCGCACAAAGCGTTGCTGCTCGAAGTGCCGAGCGTGTTGGAACGAAGACATTTGCGGTGCGTGTGAAACGCCGAGGGACCCACGAGTGGAATTCAGTCGACCTTGCCCGACTGATCGGATCGCACATCGTCGGGACCGGTGGGAGAGTGGATCTCACGAATCCAGACGTGATGGTTGCAGTCAGGATCTTCGATGACGATGCTTACTTGGTTGTTGATCACGCCGTCGGACCAGGAGGCCTCCCACTCGGCACACAGGATCGTGTACTGTGCCTGATCTCCGGTGGCTTCGATTCAGCGGTAGCCGCGTGGATGCTGATGTCGAGGGGTTGCCCGGTCGACTTCGTGCATTTCACCCTGAACTGTGCCCAATCTGATCATGCCCTAGCGGTCGCACGCGAGATGTGGACGAAATGGGGTCATGGGACCGACCCGACAGTGCATCTTGTGGAGTTCCAGCCGGTGAAGGACGCCCTTCTCGAGCACGTCGACGCTCGGATGCGTCAGGTGACGCTCAAGGTGATGATGGCGAAAGCTGCCTCCCAGATCGCGGAAGACTCCGGAATCACAGCTCTCGTGACAGGCGACGCCATGGGGCAGGTTTCGTCACAAACGCTTCCACACCTTGTGGCCGTCTCCGAGGCGGCTCGGACACCGATTCTCCGACCGTTGGTCGGACTGCCGAAGGAAACAATCATCGACCTTGCACGACAGGTTGGCACCGCTGATCTCTCCGCTCGTGCGCAGGAAGTATGCGACCTCTCGGAAGGAAGACCCGTGGCTACCAAGGCACGACAGAAAGCCATCGATGCCAGTGTTGACGCAATTCCAGACATGGTGATGGCCGACGCAATCGCAACCCACAAAGCGTTCAAGTTACGCGACTGGTCGCCTGGCCAGATGTAGCGATGTCGAAAGCCACGCAACGGCGCAACCCGCGGTACCATCGACCGATGCGCCGATCACGAACCCTCCTGCTTGTCCTTCTTGTTGTCGCCACATTCGCAGCTGCCTGCGATGGAGCGACGACGCCAACGCTTCCTGGAGAACTCCCCAGTTCCACCGACGCGCCCTCGCCCGATACCACGGACGCCCCTGCCACGACGCAGGCCCCGGATCCAACGAATGCCCCGGATCCAACGAATGCCCCGGATCCAACCAATGCTCCCGCCACAGAGGCGCCTGACGGAACCGACGATGCGAGCAGCACCCCATGGTGGATTCTGATCCTGATCGGTATCGCCCTTCTGATCCTGATCGTCTCGTTCGCTTCGAGAGGCAACAAGGACAAGGTCGTGCAAGCAGCTGCGCCAAGTGCGAAGACCTGGAAGGATTTCGCCCGCGCTGGGTATGCAGACGCACGGTGGTTGTACGACGCCATGGGTGAGGACATGGCGCTGTGGCGCGGAAACGCGCAATTCGAAGGAACCACCGATGTAGGGGCAACCGCCGGTACGAGTCGGGCTGAGACGTGGCGTGAACTCGCCGGTCGTCTCGATAGAGCCCGCGACAACCTCTATGCGCTCGAGGCGGCAGCACCGGATCCCACGACCGCCGAGATGGCTCGCGCAACGGTGACAACCATGCTCGGGGTTCGCACAGCACTCGACGCAAGGGCAGAGTCGCGTTTCGCATATCGCACGGCGGAGCTGGCCGGCGCCGATGGATCTGTGGGTCTCACGGAAGCCCGGGACCGCGAAGTGCGGGCCTCAACGAACTACAACCGCGCCAAGAGTGACTACGCGAAGGCTCTGACCAATCTGTCCACGATCGTCTGAGAACCGATTCGGTCCGCTACATTGCGAGCCGTTGGAGATCAAGGTTCCCTCCAGAGAAGATCGCACCGACACGTCGACCAACAAAGCGATCTCGTTCGGCCATGAGTGCAGCGACAACGGTCGCACCCGAGGGTTCCACGATGAGCTTCATCCGGGTAGCAACCGTGCGCACGGCGTCGAGGATTTCGGTTTCCGAAACCAGGACCACCTCGATGCACGCCGCAGAGAGAATGGCGAATGTGATCTCGCCAAGCCCGGTGAGGAGACCATCTCCCACACTGAGCTCTCCTGTTGCGGGATATCGGATACCGTCGCGCAACGATCGGTACGCGTCATCGACCAGGGTCGGTTCGACTCCGACGGCCTCGATCCCGAAGGAGGATGCGACGAGCGATGTGCCTGACATCAGACCTCCACCGCCGATCGGAGCGAGGATCACGTCGAGATCTGGGACGTCCTCGATGAGTTCAAGTGATGCGGTCGCCTGACCCGCGATGACAGCGATGTCATTGAACGGATGCACAAGAGTCAACCCATCGGATTCTACGATCTGGGCAACTCGTGCCTCCCGCTCAGGTCGGGGAACAAGCACGACGTTTGCTCCATAGCCTCGAACGGCATCGACTTTCACCGTCGCAGCATCATCGGGCATCACAACAACTGCAGGAATGTCACGGATGGCACAGGCATACGCGACTGCCTGTCCGTGATTGCCAGACGAGTGGGTCACGACACCCCGTGCCGCTGTTGCATCATCGAGCGAAAGCACCGCGTTGGTTGCCCCGCGGGCCTTGAACGCACCGATCTTCTGGAGGTTTTCACACTTGAAGAACACGCTCGCTCCGACACGATCATCTATATACGTTGAAGTCGCAATGGGAGTTCGGTGGACGTAGGGTCCGATTCTGCGGTGGGCAGCAGCGATCTCTTCTTGGGAGATGTGTGTCACGTTCTTTCCTCCCGTCGCGTCCGCGTGCGTACTTGTAGCCACGAAGTAGAACGCGATCGCGGCCGCACTCAAGGCGTGCCACAGCGCGTGCCCCTGGAAGAGAGAATCCGGGTCACAGAGTGGCGCACCCGTACGTCCCAAGAGAAAGAGGGCTACTGCCAGGCTCATGGCGACAAGAGAGGCGATCCACCATGGGCGTGCGATTCCGCCGGAATGCTCGAGTTGTACATCTGAAGCGATGAGGACGATGGTGACCAAGATCGTGAAGATGTTGGTGAGTCCCGGTGCGACGAGCAATGTGATGGAAAATATTGCGATACCGGCGATCACGATGATCCATCCCCAGAACCGCTGCCACCCGCGGACCTCCATGACGTTTACAACAGCGAGGAACCAAACCGTTGCGAGGAACGTAATGTCGTGGAGGAACTGTGCAACGGTGCTGTCGTATCCGTGAAACAGGAAGCTCCCTATCCCGGTTGCGACCATCGCGAACCCGAACAGGATCCTGACGGTCCGCTCGTGCCCCTCGACCGAACGTGCCCAAGTCAGGATCACGAGGCCGGCGATCGCAAAAGCAAGGCTCGAAACGGCACTCACCGGTTGGATGAGTATGCCGCCGCTATCGGCCTCACAGTCAGTTGTTCCCGCGGCGAGAAGGCTGGGAATCGTGTACATGGCTGCACAGTACCGATGGCCGTTGCTCAAACAGGTCAGTGATCAATGCCACGCGCAGGTGTACGAACGCGGACTGTAGTGGTACTATCGGATCCGAGGGGCTTGGAAGGCGACCGAACAAAGGGTCGAACCATGCCAAGCCTTGATCAACGTATCCGAACCATCGTATTCCCCGCGCGCAGAAAGGGGTACGACCCCGAAACAGTCGATGCATTTCTCAATGGCATTGCCGACGAGGTCGGTCTGCTGCTCACCGAGCTTCGCTCCGAGGGTGTTCGGGTTCGGACGCTCGAACGAGAGCTGACCGAGCTCCAGGTGTCACACACCGATGTGAGCGGCGTCTTTCTTTCAGCAGCTGAGGCAAAATCTCGTCTTCTGGAAGCCGCCGAAAAGCAGGCGGACGAAATCCTTGCACGAGCCACGCGTGATGCCGAAACCAGGGGTGTACCACCAATCATTCAGGCTCTCGAGGAGGCGGAAGCGATCGAATCTGCCGCCATGGCAATCGCTGACAGAATGAAGGCCGATGCCGCAGCTGCCGCACGCAACATTGTCGAGCAAGCGCGAAGGGCAGCAGCCGGCGACGAGATCGTGATTGATGTTGTCGATCTGGTGCCAAAGCAGTCTGGTCGCCGTGAATCGTCCGAATCGCTTCAATAAGTACCATCGGTCACCGATACCATTGAGGTAGCACTCAAGGCGGCCACTCTACGCGGCCACGCAAGGCGACCACGCAAGGCGACCATGACGCACCGACTTTCATCCATCAATAGGCCACGGCCAGGAACCGAACCCGACGAAGACGATCGGGTGATGTCGAAAGCAGCCTTCAACACCGTCGTTGCCATTGGATTCGTTGTGCTTGCGATCGCAGCGGTCATATTCGGGACTTCCAAGATCGAATCCGACATCGGCGAGCGAACAGAAGGTCTCCTGGCTGCAAACGGTCTATCCGCGGTCGTGGTGAACGTATCAGGAACCAGTGTGGAACTCAAAGGAGCGATTGGAGAATCGCCGACCCAGGAAGCGATCTTCGCAGCGGTAGCCGATCTTGACGGTGTGACATCGGTCGACGGCCAGCTCTGGGTTGTGACAGAAACAGGGTTGGGTGATTTGGTGATCGAAGGCGACCCGATCGAGTTCAAGTGGGATGCAAACTCGGTGGTGATCGTCGGTGAGATCTCCAGTCAGGAACGCAAGGACTTCATTGCTGAGACCCTGACGGGGCCTTTCAGCGCGGTTGATGTGGACGCGCTCGAAGTCAACGATGAGATTCCGGACGAGTCGGATTGGATCGGGACCATTCTTGGGCTCGTCATCAGTATTCAGGATGAAGTCGAGAGCGGCAGACTTCTTGTATTCCCAGCAGATGAGGTACTTGTCGTCTCCGGAGAAGTCAACGGCAAGGCTCTGCGAAACTCGTTGAACAGCGAGATTGATGAAGCCGCCCTCGCGATCGGGTTCGACGCCAACGCTGCGATACGTGTCCCGGAGGATGCCACCCCACCCCCGACGCAGGAGGAGGTTGACGCCCTTCAGGATGATCTTGACGAGTTGATCCTCGATCAGGTCATCGAATTCGAGACGCAGAGTGACGTCATCACCCCAGTGGGGCTCGCTCTCCTTGATCAGATCTTGACCAAGCTCGAAAGTGCACCATCGATTCGCGTCGAAATCTCGGGCCATGCCGATGCCGATGGCTCCGAGGCAGCGAATATGAAACTGTCCGAGGACCGGACCCTTGCGGTTCTTGCCTACCTCGTGGCCAAGGGTCAATCGCCGGATCGATTCGATCTCCTATGGTTCGGCGAGACGCAGCCGATTGCGTCGAACGACACCGAAGAGGGCAGAGCCAGGAACCGCAGAATCGAGTTCCGGGCCCTGCTCGAGGAAGCATCACCATGAGTTATGTAGCGAGTCAGATTCTGCTGTTCATCATCGTGGCGGTGGTGTTCGGTTTCGCTGTTGGCTGGGCGGCCCATTCGCGACGCGGCGCTCGGCGCAAAGGGCGAAGGAAGTTCTAGGCCGAAGTTCTGTTCAACCCAGGCCCGTGCTCGCCGAATCAGCCATCACCTTGTCGCGGTAGAGCGCCGTCTGGGTCAGAAGCAGCGTGACCCCGATCACCGAGAGCGATCCGGCGACGTAGACCGGAACGATCCCGTAGATATCTGCAAGGATTCCCCCCAGTGCTGCCCCGGCTGGAAGTCCCGCCCATGCCAGCGTTCGCGACGCCGCGATGACTCTTCCCATCTGTTCGGGTGGGGCGAGCTTCTGGCGCATTGTCACCAGGGCCACATTTACCCATGTCACCCCCGTGATCGCAACGCCAGCGGGGATGACGGCAACCCAACTGCGGAGGACAACCACGGCGAAAAAGCCGGAACCGAGCAGCAATAGTCCAAGCAAGTACATGGTTCCAAGCGGAAGCTTCTTTGCAAGGCGTCCTGCAAAGCCGACACCGATCGAGCCGATCGCAGCTTGTATGGCAATGAACGTGCCTACGGCAAATCCTTCGCGCGAAGCGACATCGGTGATGTTGTCGATACCGAGAATCTCCTGGGCAACGAACAATACAAGCAAAGCTTCGAGTGGTTGGAACACGAAGTTTGTCATGGTTCCGCCGATGGTTCCCCAGCGGAGCCGTTTGTCTGCGAACAGAACTCGAAGCCCGGACGTGATCGCCGTTCGGAACCGTTCCGAGGTTCGCGCTGCGATTGACTTGATGGGGCGCACCGAACGGAGGAAAAAGGCCGAAACAAGGAAAGTTCCGGCGTTGAGTGCAAACGCGATCGTGAACCCACCGCTCATGGTCACCGCGAGTCCCCCCACAAGTGGACCAGCTGAGAGAGCGAGGGTCCGAGCCAACCCAAGCCGCGTGTTCGCAGTGATCAGGTCGGATTCGAGCAGGGATCGCGTCATGTAGGACTGCAGACCCGAGTCGAACAGCACGGACATCGATCCGACCAGAAACGCAATGGCAAGTATGGCGGTCGCGGTCAGCCGGGTAGTCATCTCGGGCGCTGCCGGTGAGGCAATGAATGCCAGGAATACGAAAGCCATGGCGCGGACGATGTCCGCGCCGATCAGAGTCCGTCCAAGGCGACGGCGACGGTCGAGGAATACACCAGCAGCGAGTCCGAAAAGCAGCATCGGGAGCGTCTCCGCGAATGCCGTCAGCCCGAGGGCGAGGGCCTCGCCTGTGAGTGAAAGCATGAAATAGGGGAGTGTGAAGAACGCCACATAGTCGCCGAAGAGCGAGATACTCTGTCCTGCCACCAGCGGCGTGATATTCCGCCTGGCCTGCACGATGGACGCGGGTTCTGTGCCCCCGACCGAATCTGATGGTTCCACGAGCAGCAATCGTAGTCGCCAGAATCGTCGCCAGTCGTGTCCGTCTGACGTCAATGGTGCGTTACCCTGCAGATACACATGGCAGATATCCAAGACATCCCTCGGTTGGTCAGCGAGTTCACTCACCTTGCAAAGGAATACCTTTTGCAGGAAACCGTCGAGCCGGCCAAGAAACTCGGCTACTTCGCTGGCATGTCCCTTGCTGCCGCTGCCATGTGGGCATTCGCGCTGATCTTGCTCTCTGTCGCTGGACTGCGGGCGCTGGTAGGAGTCCTTCCCGACGGGGAGTACTGGCAGGCTCTGGCATACGTTGGATACGCCATCGTTCTTGTTGTGTTTTGTGCCGTCCTGATCAAATTGGTACCAACCCGAGGCGTCCACGATGGTTCGCCCGCGCCTGTGTCTGAGGAGTCACCGTGACCACGATTGACAAAACTGAGCTCGAAGCAAAGCTACGCGAGATTGAAGGCGTCGTCACCGAAATCGAAGATGAAGCACGCTCAAACGCCAGGCTTGTAGCCGTCGCCGCTGGTGTTGCCGTCGTAGCCGTCGTTGCTCTGATGGTTTGGCGATCGCGACGCTCCAAGATTCGGATCGAGGTCTACAAGCAGTGACACCAATCACAACTGCACGCGCCTTGATACGCCTCTCCATACGACGTCGTCTCCATCCACTCACGCGATTTGGGTACGGTGTCACAAAGAACTCATCACAAACCTCCCGGACCTACCTTGGCCTATCGCTCATGGGTCTTGGCTGGTATCTCAGGAGTTCCAAGAAGCGATCGCTGCTGTATGCGGTGAACGTCCGGCGGGGCAAGGTTGTCAAGGTGAACGTCCTGCGTGGTACAACCGTGCTAGCGGAAACCACGGTGGCCAACTGATGGTCGCCAGGAACCGTCAGCGCATGATCAAGATCGTGATCTGGATTGTCGTGGCAATGATGACATTGACATTTGTCGCAGCACTCCTTCCGACCTTCACATGACCATCCACATGCTGGTGGCGACGTCGATAGCAGGACCGTCCATCTGGAGTTAGCCATGCCAGCTCGACCTTTCGAAGCGGGAGAGTCGTGCATCCTGTACGACCACAGGGGTCGGCAGCACCTCTTATCGCTTGACCCAGACAAACAGTTCCATTATGACCGTGGCTCGATCCCGCACGCAGAGATCATCGGATCGTCCGAGGGTTCGACCGTGACCTCGACCAAGGGCTCAAAAGCCGTTGTGATGCGCCCCCGCCTTGCGGACTATGTGCTGAAGATGAAACGTGGTGCCGCAGTCATGTATCCGAAAGACTCGGGAGCAATCATCACATGGGCTGACATTGAGCCAGGATGTCGCGTCCTTGAGGCTGGCACCGGATCAGGGGCGCTCACACTGGCCCTGTCGAGAGCTGTGGGCTCCAATGGCTCGGTGGTCACTGTTGAACGGAGGCAGGACCATCAAACGCACGCCAAGCGGATCGTTGGTGGTTTTCGAGGCACGATCCCTGACAACATCGAGTTCCGGATCGGAGAAGTCGAGGATGTGGTGGCGGACGTGGAACCCGATCGTATCGTCCTTGATCTCCCCGAACCGTGGTCAGTCGTGGAACCAGCATCGATGCATCTCACTGGCGGGGGATCGCTTGCGTCCTACCTTCCAACGGTGCCCCAGGTACAACGATTGCGTGATGCGATGGATCAATCGAATGCATTCATTGAAGTGGATACGTTCGAAATCCTGATGCGCTCGTGGAATGTGTCTGGCCGCAGCGTGAGACCCGAGCACCGGATGGTCGGACACACAGGGTTCATCACTGTCGGCAGGCGGCGACTCTCGTGATGCTGAAGCTGACATTGCCCTTGCTACGGTGGTCAAGTCCTACAATCGGAACAACGATGTCACGCACGACCACCGAGGAGGTCGCAGATGTCCGACAGGGAACGCTCAGAGCGCAGCGCAGAGATTCGCGCGCTCGAAGCTGAAATCGAAGACCTGCGGGGACGACTCCGAGACGCACCGCGCCGGGTCAGGCTCCTTGAAGACCGCCTGGTTGATGTCCGCAACCAGCTTGCCCAGTCACAGGGTCAGAACGAGAAGCTCAGCGTGGTTCTTCGTGAGACCCGCGAGCAGCTGGCACTCCTTCGTGATGAGGTCGAAAAGCTCACGGCTCCTCCGAACCCCTTTGGAACCGTGCTCCAACTCAACGCAGACGGCACGGTCGACATCACCTCGTCGGGACGCAAGTTGCGAGTTGCGGTCGAACCAACAGTTGAAGTGAAAGAGCTTGAGCCTGGTCAGGAAGTGATACTCAACGAGGCGTTCAACATCGTGGATGTCCGAGATTTCGAGGTCACCGGTGATGTGGCAACGGTCAAAGAGATTCTGGGTGACTCTCGATTGGTGGTTGTCGGCCGAGGAGATGAGGAGCGTGTGGTCACGCTCGGAGCCCCCGTCGCGGATCTGAAACTACGTGCTGGGAACCACGTTCGGATCGATCCCCGAACCGGATTCGTTCTGGAGCGTATCGAACGACCCGAAGTGGAGGAGCTTGTCCTTGAAGAGGTACCTGACATCACCTATTCCGATATCGGGGGGCTTGACGAGCAGATTGAGGTCATCCGTGATGCCATCGAGCTGCCATACCTCCACCGTGACCGGTTTGCGGCCTATGACCTGACACCCCCCAAGGGAGTGTTGCTGTATGGGCCTCCAGGCTGCGGGAAGACCCTCATTGCCAAAGCTGTCGCAAACTCACTTGCGAAGGCTGTTGGTGAATTCTCAGAGGACAAGGACACACGTTCCTACTTCCTCAACATCAAGGGACCGGAGCTCCTCAACAAGTACGTGGGAGAAACCGAACGTCAGATTCGACTGATCTTCCAAAGAGCGAAGGAGAAGTCAGACGAAGGTGTGCCGGTCATCGTGTTCTTCGACGAGATGGATTCGCTGTTCCGCACACGAGGAACCGGTGTGTCCTCTGATGTCGAGTCCACGATTGTCCCTCAGCTCCTCAGCGAACTCGACGGTGTGGAGTCCCTCAAGAACGTCATCGTGATCGGTGCATCGAACCGAGAGGATCTGATCGATCCCGCCATTCTGCGCCCGGGTCGGCTCGATGTGAAGATCAAGATCGAACGGCCAACTCGCGACTCTGCAAGACGAATTTTTTCGATCTACTTCGCTGACGGCCTTCCGTTCGATGCGGATGAGGTTGCCGAAGCGGGTTCGGCTGAGGCGTTCATGGAGCACGTCGTCGATGATGCGGTGGAGGCGATGTATGCCGAAACCACGGAGAACCGCTTCCTCGAGGTGACGTACGCAAATGGCGATCGTGAGGAGCTGTACTTCAAGGACTTTGCCTCTGGTGCCATGATTGAGAATATCGTTCGTCGGGCGAAGAAAGATGCCATTAAGCGCGAAATCGGCGGCGGAACCACCGGTCTCAAAGGAGCGGACCTCTTGGCCGCAATCGTGCAAGAGTTCAAGGAGCAGGAAGACCTGCCGAACACAACGAATCCAGACGATTGGGCACGCATCTCAGGCAAGAAGGGTGAGCGAATCGTGTACGTCCGCACACTTATTGCTGGCGACGGAGAGCAACGAGCAATCGAGACCGCGTCGCCTGGCCAGTACCTGTAGCCCGTGGCGATCGAACCCATCATCGGGACCGAGGTCGAGTACGGCATCACCGTCACCAAAGACGAATCCTTCAATCCTGTCAGTGCGTCGGCGCTTGTCGTAAATGCCTACCGGGGTGGCAGAGGGCGAATCCGGTGGTCCTACGACGACGAAACGCCTGGCAGAGATGCACGGGGATTCACCGTCGGCACTCAGTCCATCGACGAAACTGACTCTGGACTGATCAACGCGGTGCTCTTGAACGGTGCGCGGCTCTACGTGGACCATGCCCATCCGGAGTACTCAACGCCCGAGTGCGCCGACCCCCTTGAAGCCACACTTCACGACAAGGCTGGGGAACTCGTGATGCACCACGCAGCGAGGGCGGCAACCGCGCTGCTGCCCGAAGGGCAGCGGTTGCTCCTCCACAAGAACAATTCGGACGGGAAGGGCAATTCGTACGGCGCACACGAGAACTACCTCGTTTCACGGTCTGTTCCGTTTGGAGCGATCGCACAACACCTGACGACCTTCTTCGTGACCCGCCAAATTCTGACGGGTTCAGGAAAGGTCGGTTCCGAACACGGGCGGCCAGATGTCGGTTTCCAGATATCACAGCGTGCCGACTTCTTCGAGGAGGAGATCGGACTCGAAACCACCCTCAAGCGGCCGATCATCAATACCCGCGACGAACCCCATGCCGACGCTCAGAAGTACCGAAGACTTCATGTCATCATCGGCGACGCGACCCAATCTGAGATTCAGACCTTTGTCAAGGTTGGTGCTGCTTCTCTTGTTCTCATGGCCCTTGAGGATCAACTCCTCGGTGACCCAATACTGCTGGCCGATCCGGTCGGAGCGATCACCACGATCAGTCACGACCCCACGTTGAAGCGTCCGGTGAAACTCGTTGACGGTACCGAGGCAACGGCTCTCGAACTACAGAGGCACTACTTCGACATTGCCGAGACGTATGTCTCTTCCCACGATCTGGCGCCCGCCTACAAGCAGGCGATCGGCGAGTGGCGGAGTCTCCTCGACGATATGGAGGAAGGATATGAAGCGGTGGCTGACCGCTTGGATTGGGCAGCGAAGATGACGATGGTCGAGGGGTACCGCCGAAGGGACTCCCTCGCTTGGGATGATCCGAAGCTGCGTCTCGTCGATCTCCAATTCCACGACATTGACCCCGAAAAGGGTCTCTATCACCGCCTCGTACAAGCGGACCGTATACGCCGCTTGTTCAGCGACGCCGAGGTCCTCCAGGCAACCCAGCGTGCCCCTGAATCGACACGAGCGTATTTTCGGGGCGAGTGTCTCCGTCGGTACGGTTCATCGGTCGTTGCGGCGAACTGGGACTCGCTTGTCTTCGACACGGGGGAATCGAATCTTGTCCGCCTCCCTATGATGGAACCACGCAGAGGAACACGAGAGCTCGTCGACGACCTATTCGCCGCAAGCCCTGACGCCGCAACGCTTATCGACAACATCGGGAGGTAGCAATGAGTGATAGGGAGAGAGCCCAGAAACGCTCGTCAGATCAATCCGAAGATGTCGCGCAAGACGCTGTCGCCAATCGAGGCGAAGAGGTCGCAGAAAAGATTGATGATCTCCTGGACGAAATCGACTCGGTTCTCGAAGAGAATGCCGAGGAGTTCGTCAAGAACTATGTCCAAAAGGGCGGACAGTGAACGAAACCTTCCTCGGACCGCTGCATCTTGGTGAGCCAACTGCCGATGCTTCGTTCCTCTCGGTCCTCCAACAGCGTGGTGTTGATCCTCGTTGGGACACAGCCGATGCTTCCGGTATCTCCGTCCCAGAGGCAACAACGGTTCTCGCCCTGACCTGGGCTGATGGAGTGGTGATCGCGGGCGATCGACGTGCCACGGCAGGAAATGTGATCGCACATACGCGCGTGCGCAAGGTGTATGAAGCTGACCGACACTCCGCGGTTGCGATTTCCGGGACCGCAGGCATGGCCGTCGAACTCATCAAATTGTTCCGCACCGAGCTTGAACACTATGAAAAGATCGAAGGGACGTCCTTGAGTCTTGAGGGAAAGGCGAACTTCCTTGCGAGGATGATTCGTGGAAACCTCTCTTTGGCGTTCCAGGGTCTTGTCGTGATTCCCTTGTTCTGCGGATACGACACCAAGGACGCCATGGGACGCCTCTATTCATATGACGTCATCGGCGGCCGCTATGACGAACTGAACTATGCAACCACGGGTTCCGGTGGGGCCGAGGCACGAGCCTTCCTCAAGGGCATTTGGCATGAGGGCATGACCAAGGGCGATGCACTTGCCGCGTCGATCGAGGCACTGATATCCGCAGCGGAGGAGGACGCAGCGACCGGTGGCCCCGATCTCAAGCGTGGAATCTACCCCAACGTTCTCGTCGTTACCGCTGACGGTGTTGAGGAAATCGACGATGAGGCACTCGCAGCGATAGCTGCGCCGATCGTGGCGGACCGACCATGAGCATGCCGTTCTATGTTCCTCCTGAGCAGATGGTCAAGGACCGAGCGGACTTCGCACGCAAGGGAATCAGTAGGGGGAGACCCATTGTGGTCGTGCAACTCGACGATGGCATCCTCCTTATCGGCGAAAACCACTCTCCATCTCTCCGCAAGATCGGGGAGGTCTACGACCGTATCGCCTTTGCAGGTGTCGGTCGATTCAACGAATTTGAAACCCTCCGCGTTGCAGGTATTCGATACGCCGATCTCAAGGGATTTTCGTATTCCCGTGCCGATGTCACAGGGAAAGGCTTGGCGAATGCCTATTCGCAGACGCTCGGACAAGTCTTCAGCCACGAGATCAAACCGTACGAGGTGGACATCATTGTCGCCGAGCTCGGGGAGACAAGGGCCCAAGACAGCATCTTCCGCATCCAATTCGACGGGACGCTCCGTGACGCCGATGGGTTTGCAGTCCTCGGTGCCTACGTGGACGAGATCAGCGCATCTCTCGACGGGGCACTCGGTGAAGGAATCACGCTTGAGCAGGCGATCGCCGCCTCGTGCACAGCAATCGAAGAGGCAGGGGGCGAACCAGTCGAACCCGACAACTGGGAGATCGCCTTCCTGGATCGAACCGCTGGCAGGAGGGCATTCCGCAGACTCACCACTGAAGAGATCACCTCCGCCCGTTCCTAGCAGTCTGACGTCGGGAACCCGAAGCGGGTTCCTTGGAGTTCAGCAGCTGAACTCTTGACGTCTGGCATCGCCTCTTTCCCGTCCTCCCGCTTGCAGGGGGACGCGCCGAGCGCAGCGAGGAGCAGGGGGGCCGTCTGGCTTCTGACGTCTGACTTCCTCTCCCAACGGTTACGCTGACACCGTGCAGAGACGAATCTTTGGGCTCGAAAACGAATACGGCGTCACGTGTGTGCTGCGTGGACAACGCCGCCTTTCACCCGATGAGGTCGCAAGGTACCTCTTCCGCAGGGTCGTGAGCTGGGGTCGGTCGTCCAATGTCTTCCTTGAAAATGGGGCTCGGCTCTATCTCGATGTTGGAAGTCATCCTGAGTACGCAACCCCTGAATGCGACAGTCTCTATGACCTCGTGGCCCACGACAGGGCCGGTGAGCGCATTCTCGAAGGACTCGTCGAATCCGCGGAGAGAAGACTCGCCGAAGAAGGCATTCGAGGCGACATCTACTTGTATCGCAACAACACCGATTCTGCTGGCAATTCCTACGGTTGCCACGAGAACTATCTGATCACGCGACACGCCGACTTCCAGCGCACCATCGACACCCTGATCCCGTTCTTCGTGACCCGCCAGATCTGGGCCGGAGCCGGGAAACTGCTCGGGACGGCGCGTGGGACGATCTACTCGCTTGCACAGCGGGCTGAACACATTTGGGAGGGCTCTTCATCTGCTACCACCCGGAGTCGACCCATCATCAACACGCGAGACGAGCCGCATGCTGATGCAGAGCGATACCGCAGGCTTCATGTGATCGCTGGCGATTCGAACATGTCCGAATACGCGACCTATGCCAAGATGGGTTCGACGATTGCTCTCCTTCAGATGCTTGAAGACGAGGTGGTGTTTCGTGACCTGACGCTTGAAAACCCGATCAGGGCGATCCGCGAGATAAGCCATGACATGACGTGCCGCCGGAAGGTCCGCCTTGCCAACGGCCGCGAATTGAGTGCACTTGACATTCAATGGGAGTACCTCGAGCGGGTCATGCGCTACACCAGGACGACCGGCGTTTCACCCGAGATCGAGCGAGCGGTGAGCATGTGGGAACACCTGCTGACCGGCCTCGAGAAGGACCCCATGACACTCAACCGCGAGGTCGACTGGGTTGCGAAGTACCACCTCATGGAGCGGTACCGGGAACGCCACAACCTCGCGTTGTCCTCCGCACGTCTCGCCCTCATCGACCTCAATTATCACGATGTCAACCGCGATCGAGGACTCTTCTACAAGCTGGAGAAGGGCGGGCTGGTTGACAGGATTGTCACTGACGAAGATGTGACTCGCGCAATGGTTGAGCCACCCCAGACGACTCGGGCGCGACTCCGTGGTGCCTTCATCCGAGCTGCAAAGGAAAAACGCAGGGACTTCACCGTTGACTGGGTCCACCTCAAGCTCAACGATCAGGCCCAACGCACCGTGCTGTGTAAGGATCCCTTCAAGGCATACGACGAACGGGTCGACCGTCTGATCGAGAGTCTGTAATCCGCAATCCGTAGTCGGTAATCTGTCTTCCATGCAGCGCGTCATTGAACGGATCTTGAATCTCCTCGCGTTCCTGTTGACGGCGGGGCGGCCGGTTACGGCGGACGAGATCAGGAACACTGTGGCGGGGTACGAACAGGAGACGGATGAGGCTTTTCGTCGCACTTTCGAACGGGACAAGGATCTCCTTCGCTCGCTCGGTGTGCCGCTCACGATGAGCGCGATCGATATCTGGGAGGTTGAGGACGGCTATGTGATCCCACCGGGTGAGTACGCCATCGACGATCCCGGACTCACCGAGGAGGAACGCTCAGCGTTGCTCATCGCTGCACAGGCAGTGCAATTCGCCGGCCAATCGACAGGGTTATCGGCGATCTTCAAACTCGGTGGGGCTTCTCCGGTACTCAACGCCCCAAATGTGGCAGCCGACCTTGGTCACGATCTCGACGTTCTTGGACTTCTTTTCGACGGTGTCTCCTCCCGGACGATTCTCAGGTTCGACTACACCGGATCAACAAGGCTCACCACACCATATGCCCTCGCTCACCGCCTCGGACATTGGTATCTTGCGGCGCCCGAGGTGCGGGATCCCGGAACAGTCAAGGCCTTCCGCGTCGACCGTATGGAACATCCGACACTCGTTGGTGGGCCGTCTGCGTTTGTGAGGCCGAAAGACTTCGATGCAGCGGCCGTGATCCCAAGTGGTCACCAAGGCACAGAATCGACGTCTCTCGCGGTTGTCGAATTCGACAATGAAGTCGCTCAGATCGCTGCGAGTCAAATCCTCGATGCCGAGGTAGTTGACCGTACTGAATCGACAACGATCCTCCAGCTACCGGTCCGCCTTGAGCAAGCGTTCATCGGTTGGGTGCTCGGTTTCGACGAGAAGGCCGTCATCGTCGAACCTCCGGAGCTCAGGGCTCGCCTCATCGCCCACATACAGGTTTCGGCATGAGCGACCGAACGGCGAACCGTATTGCAAGGATCCTTGCCATGATCCCCTATGTCGTCGAGCACGACGTGGTGACCATCGACGATCTGAGAGAACGGTTCGGATACGCAGACCGCAAGGACGTGGTCAAGGATCTTCAGCTTGTGTTCCTCACCGGTCTTCCCGGATATGGTCCTGGCGAATTGATCGACGTCGACATCTTCGATGACGAGGTGACGATCGATTCGGCAGACTATTTCTCCCGACCAATGAAGCTGACACCTGCCGAAGCGCTCGGGCTGCTCGCCGCAGGCTCTACGTTTCTTGCATCACATCAAGCACCCCCGGCGCTGGCAAGTGCTATGGAGAAGCTCTCAGCGGCGGTCGGCGCTGAGGCTGCAGACGCCGTGCTGTTCGATATCGAGGCACCTGAGGCAGTCTCGGGGCTCCGTGAGGCGATTGACGGGAATTGCTTGGTGAAGATCGGATACGTGGGTATTGCCAAGAATGAGCGCACCGAGCGGGTCGTTGAGGGGGAGTCCGTGTTCTTCAATCTCGGAAACTGGTACTTCTCAGGGTTCTGTCGCCTTGCGGACGCAGATCGGCTCTTTCGTGTGGACCGCATTGACGATGTCGTCGTTCTCGACGAGTTGTACGAACCGTCGGTCGCCGACGCATCATCGATCGTGCGCTACGAGCCAACGCCCGAGGACCATGTTGTGACCTTCACCGTCGGCCCGACCTCACGCTGGGTGAGTGAGTATTACCCAGGAGAGGCCGAATCGCTCGAATCTGGTGAGACTCGCTTCACGATGCGGGTGAGCGATCCGATCGTCGCAGCGAGACTGCTCCTTCGACTCGGCGATGACGCCAGGCTTGAAGCGGGCGAAGCCGTAGCAGCAGCGCTCAACGATCTACGACACCGCGTCGCAGCCCGCTACGCCTAGCGGTGCTCTCCGGTCGTCGGAACCCAACTGCTTCTGACTACCGACGTTCGACGTCCGGCCTCCGACTTCTGACGTCCGTCTCCTGACTACCGACGTCTGATCCCAGTGACTATGTCGGGAATAGTCCTTTACCGATGCCCGCTGCTGCCGATGTCACTGAGAGACGGGCATACGGAGTTAGGCACGATGACAACCATCAAGACAACCTGTGAACACTGCGGAGAGGTCCATCTCGGAATCTCCGATATCTCACTCGAACTGCGTGGAGACGGCACAGAGGGAAGCTATCGATTCGTCTGCCCAGAATGCTTGACGATCCAGCGGCGCCCTGCGACCAAGCGAGTGGCAAGCATCCTTCTTGCAACAGGTGTCACCTACGAGATTTCCGTTTCCAGGACCGGTCCGATCACATCCTCAGAAGTAGACCGTTTCATAGCGCTGCTCGATACGGAGGACTGGTTCTCACGGCTGGTGTCGGCAGGGGAGCCGACAGAAAGCCGCTAACGGGGTCTGTTCTTCCTAGCATCGCTTTCGATGCAGGCTCATGAACACATCAGGCGATTCCTCGCGGATCTACCGTTCGATCCCGATCCATTCCAAATCGATGCCCTGCACTCCCTTGGAGAAGGCAGGTCAGTCGTGGTCACCGCTCCGACGGGTGCTGGAAAGACCGTCGTTGCTGAGGGAGCCATAGCGGCTGCGGTTGGCATGGGGAGTCGGGCGTTCTACACAACGCCGATCAAGGCATTGTCCAACCAGAAATTCGCTGATCTCCGTTCGGTATACGGCGATGACTCCGTTGGACTGTTGACAGGCGACAACGTCATCAACGGTGACGCTGCGATCGTTGTCATGACAACCGAGGTCCTGAGAAACATGATCTATGAGGGATCGCAGGCACTCGATGCCCTTGGCGTCGTCATTCTCGATGAAGTGCACTATCTCGCTGACCGAAGTCGTGGATCCGTTTGGGAGGAAGTGATCATTCACCTTTCCCAAGCTGTTCCCCTCGTGTGCCTGTCGGCGACCATCGCGAACCCAGACGAATTCACCGAATGGATCAGAGCGCGCCGCGGATCCACGGACTTGGTTGTGGAACGTACACGACCTGTTCCCCTCACCACGATGTTCATGTGGCGTGATCGGTACGAGGGTGGTTCCTCGGTCATGGTGCCGATGTTTGGGAAGGATGGACGGCCCAACTCCACGATCTCAAAAATGATGCAGTCGTCCAAGACACGGCACCGCAGGCTGAGCACACCACGCCGAACGGACATCGTTGAACACCTTGCGTCTGATGGTCTCCTCCCCGTGATCTACTTCCTCTTCTCACGAAAGGGCTGTGACCAGACCGCTCAGCAGATCGCTCATTCCTCTCTTCGCCTGACCTCCGCTGATGAACGCACCCAGATCAGAGCCATCGTCGAGCGCAGGACAGAACACCTCGGGGAACAGGACCTGGCGGTACTTGGGTATTCCGGTTGGCTTTCCGTGCTGGAACGAGGTGCGGCAGCTCACCATGCGGGCCTGGTCCCAGCGTTCAAGGAGACGGTCGAGGAGCTGTTCCTTCGTGGCCTGGTGAAGGTCGTTGCAGCGACCGAGACGCTTGCCCTCGGCATCAACATGCCTGCGCGCACGGTGGTCCTGGATTCATTGAGCAAGTTCACAGGTGAGGGGCACGAACTGCTCCAACCGAGTGACTTCACACAATTGACCGGACGGGCGGGTCGACGAGGCATCGATAGCGAAGGGACTGCAGTCGTGCTCTACAGCCCGTACGTCCCGTTTGATCGGGCAACGGGCATTGCCGGAGCCGGATCAAATCCTTTGCGTTCATCGTTTTCCCCGACCTACAACATGGCAGTGAATCTGATTGCCCGCTACAGCGAAACCGACGCGACCGAGCTACTCGCAGCATCTTTCGCCAACTTTGCACGGGGAGAACGGACAGACCAGCTCGCAACGAACCTGCGCGACCGCCAGTCGGATCTGGCGACATTCCGCGAGGCTGCTGCGTGTGAACGCGGTGACATTTGGGAGTTCTACGATGGTTCAACTCACCTACAGGCGCCGGTACTTGATCGGCAATCTCTCCAACCTGGAGCAGTCGTGTCGTTTGCATCTGAAACCTTTCTCCTCGCAAACCGCTCCTGGGGTGGGGGACACCCGAAGCTTGAGTTCATCGACGAGACAGGGCGCAGATCCTCCATGCGCTCTGCTGATCTTCCGCGTTCTGCAATGTTGATTGGTTTCTTTCCGATGCCGCGTCCGGTACGAGTCTCTGATCCAGCGTATCGAAGCGAAGTGGCCGGCATGCTCGAGGCCTATATCCCAGAAGAGGAAGCCACACCCCTCTTCCTTGGTGCAGACGCCGACGATATCGCGGCGTGTCCGGATCTCGACAAGCACATCGCCTGGGCAGATCGAGCCAGGCGAATACAGCGCGACATCGAGCGCCTTGAGCGACGGTTGGCTCGCACCGAGCCTGACGACGTCGTCAGCCGTTTCACAGGATTGCGTAGCGTCCTTGCCGAGATCGGTTACGTCGACGGTTGGAAACTCACCGATCGTGGCAGATCATTGCGCACGCTCTACAACGAACTGGATCTGTTGCTCGCTGAGAGTATTCGTAGCGGTGTCTTCGACGACCTCGAACCGCCGGAATTCGCCGCAGCCGCGAGCCTGTTCACATTCGAAACTCGCGGTGGGGATGTCGCTCCTATCCCGCACGCGGTGTTCATCCAGCCGATACTCGAACAGGTCGAGGCTCTGCACGGCACGATCATTGATATCGAGAGAAGCCACGGGCTCGACGAACAACGCCAAGTGGATGCGGGGTTCGTGGACGTGATCCACGGTTGGGCTTCCGGCCACGATCTCGACGAGATATTCGACGACGATGACGTGAGAGCCGGAGACTTCGTCCGTGCAAGCCGGCAGCTGCTTGACCTGCTCAGACAGATCCGCGACGGGTTCGCTGCACATCGAGAAGTCGCTTCCGCCTCGATTCGCGCGATCGATCGTGGCATTGTCGAAGTCGGGGGTATCGGATGATCCGATGGTTTGCCGTGGTCAATCCCTCGGCAGGGCGCCGCAGCCCATCCGTCACCCGTCTCAACGCAGTCGCAGACGGATTCGGGCTCGACGTGACCTTTTCCTCCTCGCCGTCGATTTCCGAAGGGGTGGCAGCAGTGGCTCGTGCGGTGGACGAGGGTTTCGTGAATTTTGTCTCCGTCGGTGGCGATGGAACCGCACACGTTCTCGTCAATGCACTGATGCCGCTGCAGGGCCCAGAGCGGTTCACCATTGCGATAATTGCCTCGGGTTCTGGGAGCGATCTCGTCCGCACATTCGGGCACGCCAGAAATACCGAAGAAGCCTTCCAAAGACTGATCAGTCCCGATCGGTACCCGATTGACCTCGGGTTGATAACCCTCAATGATCACCACACCTACTTCCTCAACGTGGCAAATGTCGGCGTGGCAGCAGCGTCCACCGCGGTTGCAGCACGGCTCCCACGGTTTCTTGGAGGGCTCCGGTACATCGTCGCATTCTGGATAGCGTTGGCGCGATATCGCTCGCGTGAGTTGACCGTCTCCGTCGGCCGACACCAGTTCCGTGGGCGGGCGATCAATGTCGTCATCGCCAACGGCCAGTTTTTCGGCGGCGGCATGAACATTGCCCCCAGGGCATCCATGACAGACGGGCTCTTCGACATACAGGTATTCTCGGGACCGAAGCGCCAGGCTTTCACCCTCATGCCACGAGTTCTGCGCGGTAGTCACTTGACGCATCGGGCAGTACAGCGATACATAGGAAGCGATGTCGTGGTGACAGGGGATGGCGAACTACTCGTCGAGGCTGATGGGGAACTCCTCGGGCGAGGAGCTCCCACGATCGGCCTCTTGGCCGGCGCGATTGATCTGGTTGTATGAACTGCGTTGATCTCTCCCCAGAATTCGGTATGCTGCGCGCCCTCAAAGCGAAACCGAGAGACGAATGACCGACGAACTGCCAGAAGAGTTGTCCGACGATCTGCCTGACGATCTGCCTGACGACATCGATCCTGATGACCTCGAAGATATCGATGACATCGATGAGATCGACATTGACCCGCTCGACGATGAGTCTGCCGATGACGACGACGACGACGACGACACCGATGATGATGACGACGACGATCCCGAAGCGCTCGACGAACTCGAGGCCGAAGAACGCGAGATGCTGACAGAGGATGAAAGCGTCGAGGTCATTGTGGTCGATGAGGCAGCCGAGATGAGGGCCATCCGACGAGCAGAGATATCTCTCGAAGATGAGACTGCGGACAGCGCCAAATCGGGCGAGTTTGTCTGCACAAGTTGCTTCCTCGTCAAGCGCAATGCCCAGATGGCAAACCGACGCAAGAAGATCTGCTTCGACTGCGCGTCCTGACAGGTCGAGGTCAGGCTCAAGGAGTGGTGGAACCACACCGATGACCAAGACATGCAACACTTCGGTATGAGCGTCCTCGTTATCGTCCCCACATACAACGAGCGTGACAACATCACGCCAATCGCACAGGCCGTTCGTTCCCTCGGATACGCCGTCCTCATCGTCGATGATGGATCCCCGGACGGGACGGGTGTCATCGCCGATCAGCTTGCTGCAGCCGATGACTCAATCCATGTGCTCCATCGAACCGAGAAACAGGGCCTCGGACCGGCCTACGCAGCCGGATTCCAGCGAGGTCTCGACCTTGGGGCCGAGATTCTCTGCGAGATGGATGCAGATTTCTCCCACGACCCCACGGATTTGCCGCGGCTCGTTTCGGCGATCGAAGCAGGGGCCGATCTCGCGATCGGCTCACGATATGTCCCGGGAGGGGCAACGGTTGGTTGGCCCTGGCACCGACGATTTCTTTCACGAGCCGGAAATGTCTATGCGGCGATACTGCTCGGCATGGCGGTCAAGGATTCGACAGCAGGATTCCGTGCGTTCCGAGATACGACGATTCGGAAGATTGAACCTTCCCGCTGCGAGGCCTCCGGGTATGGATTCCAGATCGAGATGGCGTGGAAGACGGAAACCGCAGGGCTTGATATCGTCGAAGTCCCGATCACATTCAAGGATCGAGTCGTCGGGGAATCCAAGATGGACCGACGAATCGCTTTCGAAGCGATTGTTCTTATCACCCGATGGGGATTCAGGCGGCTCTTTCGTCGCAACGGCTCTTAGCGATATACCACTGGGGCAGATTCGACCGAGGTGGTTGCCGACCAGTGAGCGAGTCCAGAAGAAACTGGCGTGAGAGTGAGGGATGATGGAGTATCGATACCGGTTGAAACGGCCGTGTCAGCACGTGGAAACCTGATCCGTTAGCTGTCTGAAGCCGACTGACGCTGCCAGAGGTTCTCCAGGGTTCTGCCCGTGACGATGCCGACCGTGGCTCCCATCAGAACGGCGCCGGTCACCCCGACGGCCGCGTGTATTGCAAGGGGCCACGTACTTGGGACGAATGAGAGGGCAACTACCGGGATGGCTACTCCCAAGATCCATGCGATGGTCGTCGCCGGAAACCACCTGGCCGATCCGGAAATACCTGCTACGTACAGGCGTCGCCACTGAAATAGCCCCATCCCGAGTAGCCCCACGATGAACAGCAGAACGACGAAGAGGACGAGGTACGCCGTGGTCCGTTCGGCACCCAGGATCGCGCTGCCACCCATTCCGGCGAGCCACGCGATACCTGCCGCGGTGGCGGTGGCTCCCGCCCACCCGGTGACGCCGGGGAAAGCTGACTGCATGACCTTGTTCTGGGTGTGACCGAGAATGGCTCCTTCCAGAATCCCGGCTCCAACGAGACCAGCGACCAGGAGCGAATCTGACGTGTCCATCGAAACCATCGCCCAACCGATGGCGGCCGGGGGAATGAAGCCGATCAGCTCGCCGCGGATGCAAGCACGAACCCACGATGTGGACAAACGCTGATGCTCGTTACCCCTGGTCATTCGAGGGAAAAACCCTCAGCGAGAGACCGAACGGAACGCGCAAGAACCGATCTGATGTACTCGTGGGGAATGATCGGGTTCGAGACATGGATTGCTGCCAGGCCATGCATGACTCCCCACATCGAGAACGATATGTCGAGCGCTTCTGATCGCCGCGTCGGCGGCAAGCATCGCTCAACTGCAGCAATAAGATCCTTCAGGCCCTTCCCAGCCTCATGGTCGTCGGCAGCCGACGGTCCGTCAGCTCGACCCATGAACAGGACTCGGTACGCCGCCGGGGATGAAGAAGCGAAATCGAAGTACGCCTTCGCTCTCACTATCAGGGCTTCGACGCAATCGTGTGCTGCGGCAGTGATCTCGATTTGGTCTGCCAGAACGTTGAGTTCACGGATGCATGCCTCTCGGAGCAAGCCGTCCTTGCTGCCGAAGTGGTGATAGAGCGCTGGCGGCGTGCACCCGGCGCGCTTCACGATTGCCGAGACCGAAACCAGTGACGAGTCGCCTGCCTCGATCAGTAGCGCCGACGCTGCTTCGATCAGACTTCCTCGCACGTCGCGGGAATTGCGTTTGGGTCGCCCTAAGGTCATGATTGTTCGTATAATATAGCACTGTTACATTACTGGATACAAAGGAGATGGCATGGTCATTTCATCAATGAACCAGACTCATCAATCGCCCGGCGCCCGCCAGTGGAACGGCCGAGCTACTCCCATGCCGAAGTCATGAAGACGGCAACGACTCTCGGCATCGTCGGTCTCGTGTCGTCACTGGTTGCCCTGGCGCTTGCACCCCTGGCACTGGATCCCTCCTATTCGTGGCTTGAACACACGACGAGTGAGTCCGGCGGCCAGGGAGTTGACGGAGCGTGGGTGGCGCGAACCGGATTCCTGTTCTTCGGCCTGGCTGTGGTGTGGATAGCGCTTCAGGCGCGCGATCGTTGGGGGCGAACCGCGACGGTGTTCCATATGACCTTTGCGGTCTGCATGATTGCCGTGGCCGCCTATTCGCTGCGTGCATGGTTCCCGGACGCACCGTTCGATACCACCGAGGATGCACTCCATTCAGTCGCCGCAACCGTGATGGGATTCGCCTTCGCGCTCGGCGTGACCGCCGTGGCCGTCCGGATACAACGCTCAGGACACCATTGGCGGATACTCGATGGAGTCGCCGTTCTGGCGTCGATCGGTCTCCCTATCGGCATGGGGATGTTCGGTGAGATCGACGGTGGGCTTCAGCGACTCATGTTCCTGATCGCATACATCTGGTACGCCAGAGAGGCCATTCAGGCCGACCAGATCCCGCGATCAACCCATCCGACTACTTCTCGGCGGCACCAAGGTAGCAACGGCTGAACTCGTGTCGAGCCTCCCGCATACACACCTGCCTCGACTGGGAAAGCCGGTCGGAGCTGTTCTCGACCTTTCAATGTCGACGACGCATCAGGTTGCGCGTCCGTCTACCGCCGTTCTCGAACGCGACATCAATCCGGCGGCTCCTTCACCGCAACCAGACCTCCTAGCCGCCGCCACCACTCTCGTGTCGTCTGACAAGCCACGGCTCGCAGTACGCTCGCTGGATGCAGATCAGCGTCCGAAGTGCCAACCACGCCGACATTGAGGGAATCATCGACCTCTATGTGGCAATGGAGGCTGAACAGGTTTCCCTGAAGCCGATCTGGGCGCTGACGGACGGCCTGGACCTGCCACTCAAAGAATCCCTGTCTCAGATGATCAGCAGTGACGACGTCTGGTTGCGTGTTGGCGAGATCGATGGAGCACCTGTTGGCTTCATCGCGGCATCAATCGATGAAACACTCCGTCGTTCCATGGGCGTCCAAATCGGGACAATCGACCTGATATACACCCACCCCGACGCACGAGGCGTCGGAGTCGGCGATCACATGCTTGAAGATGTACTCGCCGATCTCCGAAAGCTGGGCATCACCCGTTTCGATGCCCCCGTCGGGCCAGGACAGCGGCTCACCAAGAACTTCTTCGAAGGACACCAGTTCGCAGCGCGCTCACTCATCATGCATCACAGCGACGATCCAGGGGTCGAGGGGAGCAATGACAAAGGTATTTGATCCCTCCGACGCTATCGATCTCCTCGTCGAGATGATTCAGAACGCTTGCGTCAACACGGGCGATCCGGACTCCGGGGGCGAAATCCGTTCCGTGCGAACCATTCAGAGATATCTCGAAGACGACGGAACGATCATTGAGCCACGCCCAGGACGTGCGTCTGTCATCTACCGGACTGCAGGCACCGATCCCGACGCACCTGTGCTCCTCCTGATCCCGCATCTTGACGTTGTTCCTGCCAAGGCAAGCGATTGGCGCTTTGACCCGTTCGGTGCCGTGAGGGCAGACGGTTTCGTGTGGGGTCGCGGTGCCGTTGACATGCTGAATGTCACCGCAGCCATGGTCGTTGTCTTTCGAGCGATTCGTGATGGATTGCTTCCCCAACCGCGGGGCGACGTGATTCTGGCTGCCGTTGCCGATGAGGAAGCCGGTGGAGAGTACGGGGCAATCAACCTCGTGGAGAATCATTGGCCCCTTGTGGCATGCGACTTCGTCCTCACCGAGGTCGCCGGCCCGCGTATTGGTCATCCAGGGACGCAGGTCGTACCGGTCACGGTCGCTGAGAAAGGCCCCGCGTGGAGGCATGTGGCCACCCACGGCATCGCAGGCCACGGAAGTCAGCCCTACCTGCGATCAAACGCTGTTCTCACGATCTCGGAGGTCTTTCATCGAATCGGGTCAGAGGCTCAGCCCGTGATCATCACCGATGAGTGGCTGCGCAGTGTCGAATACCTGCCGGTCTCAGATGGTCTGGCGCAGCGACTGAGAGACAAGAACACGGTCGAAGCTGCGATCGATGAAATCGCGGCGACGGACAGCACACTTGCTCGCTGGATCCATGCCTGCACACACCTCACCTTTTCTCCGAACACCATTTCCGGTGGAGGAAAAACAAACATCGTCCCTGACCGAGGAGAAGGTGATATCGACATTCGGCTGCTTCCGGGCCAGGATGCGGCCGATATCGACGACCACCTGCGCAAGATTCTCGGTCCAGACCTGTACGAACAGATCGAAGTCGAACCTGTCCTCGACATGGCAGCCAATGGATCAATCCCCGAAGGCCCCCTCTGGGAGGCAATAGCCGACGCATCCGAAGTACACACGGGAATCCGCGACCTGGCACCAACGATGACACCGGTGACGACCGACGCACGGTTCTTTCGCGCCAAAGGAATTCCGGCTTATGGCGTCGGGCTGTTCGACACCACAACGACGTTTGCCGAGATGCTTGCCATGTTCCACGGTGCAGACGAACGTGTTTCTGAACGAAGCGTTGAACTGACAACCGAATTCCTCGCTACGGTTATTGAGCGGTTCGGGGAGCGACTGACGACGGGATAATGATTTGATGACAGACGACGACACGACACACGCGGCATCATCATCCCGTCTTGATGCTCTCGAAACCGAGCTCGACCGGGCCGACCCCGCCGATGCCCCTGCAATCGCCGAAGAGATCGCAGCCATCCTTTCTGATTCACTCGACGCGACGGAACCGGTGATCTCGACACCCGCCGGTTCGGACACGGCATCTCTCGGATCCGAGGTAGCGGGGGAGCCGCAGTCCTGACGCGTCGCAGGCTCGACACCGAATTGGTACGACGCAAGCTGGTCGAAACGCGCAGTGAAGCCAAGCGCGCAATTGACGCTGGCCTTGTTCGGGTAGGTACGAACCCGGATCCGAAGGCGTCGACCCTCGTCGCGCCAGACGAACCCGTTCATGTCACTGCCGGATCAGATCGCTTCGTCAGCAGGGCTGGCCACAAGCTTGCTGCGGCCCTCGAGGTGTTCCCCATCGATGTCGAAGGGAAACGAAGTGTCGATATCGGAGCGTCAACCGGCGGTTTTACCGATTGTCTTCTTCAATCGGGCGCCTCTGCGGTGGTGGCCATTGATGTCGGATACGGACAAATGCATTGGCGTATCCGACAGGATCCGAGGGTCGAGGTTGTGGAACGCACCAATGTGCGCATGGTCGAGCCTGGTCAGTTTGGCTCACCGTTCGACGTGGTCGTCGCTGACCTCTCCTTCATTTCCCTGCGGACCGTTGCCGAGCCACTCGTGGCATTTGGTACCGAGGCGGCGGATTGGGTGCTCTTGATCAAGCCACAGTTTGAAGCGGGTCGGGATGCCGTTGGCAAGGGAGGCATCGTGCGGGACCGAGATGTGCGACACGATGCGGTCGTGAGGGTCGTGGAGGAACTCGAAGGTCACGGCCTGGGGCTTCAGGGACTCATATCGTCACCCATCACAGGCGCAACCGGCAACGTTGAGTACGTAGCATGGTTCTCCAGGCGGCCGACAACCGCGTCTGCGAGCGCATTGTTGGCAACAATCGAGGAACCAGAACGATGAATCGCATCTTGACGGTTGTGCGCGGAGACAAGGATGAGGCGATGGCGACAGCCTCTTTGTTCATCGCCGCATGTGCCGAAGCCGGAATGCAAGCTGGTCCCGACATTCGGGAAGCAGAAGCCATCGTCGCCATCGGTGGAGACGGGACCGTCCTTGGGGCCGCTGCCCGATCGGTCGAGCACAATCTCCCTGTGTGCGGCATCAATGTTGGCAGGGTCGGATACCTTGCCGAATTCGAACCGTCGGAGATCCCAGAATTGGTCACCGCACTCAGCATGAACTCGTTCTCTGTCGACGAGCGCGGGACGGTCGGGGTGACCGTCGGTGATACCACCGCATACGCCGTGAACGACATAGTCGTCGAGAAGGTCATGTCGCAACGCATCATCGAAATCGCGGTGCGTATCAATGGTGAGCCCCTCGCCACATACCGCGCTGACGGCATCATCGTGGCGACCCCTCTTGGATCTACGGCATATAGCCTTTCGGCTGGTGGCCCGATCGTATCTCCCGAAATCGACGCTCTTGTTCTCACACCCGTAGCTCCTCACAGTCTGCTGTCGCGATCGATCGTGCTCGCCCCCAATGCTGAAGTCGAGCTCATTCTTATTGGTGAACGGCCAGGTTCCATCAATGTGGATGGGCGGTATCTCATGCAGGTGGATCCGGACACACCGATCAGCGTCAGGAGAGGGCTGCCGAACGTGCAGTTCGTCAGTCTCGGACAACACCCGTTTCCTCAGGCAGTACGGGAACAGTTCGGCTTGGACCATGCTTGAGGAATTGGTCGTTCGCAACCTCGGACTGATCGAATCTGCATCCCTCGAGTTCGGACCCGGACTCACCGTTGTCACGGGCGAGACGGGCACGGGAAAGACTCTGATGCTCGGTGCGCTGAGGCTCCTCAAGGGAGAGAACGCGCCGAAAGGACTCGTCGGTCCCCACGGTGACACGCTTGACGCATCGGCAATGATTTCGCTCGACGCCGGTGAAACGGTGATACGCCGTACGATCTCGTCAACTCGATCGAAGGCGTACCTCGACGGTGCAATCGTCACCGCGTCTGCACTTGCGCAAGCCATGGGCGACGAGATAGCGATCGTCGGTCAACACGACCAGCACACCATCACTTCTGTGACCGGGATACGTCGGCTCGTCGACCGCTGTCTCGACGTCAAGGGTCGATCGGCATTGGCGCGCTATGAACTGTCCTGGACCGCTCTCACCCAGACGACTGCGGAAGCGGAGGCGCTTGGGGGAGATCTTCGTGCACTTGAAAGGGAAGCGGAGATGTTGTCGTTTCAAGTCCTTGAGATCGATGATGCCGGGTTCGACGTCGATGAGGAGGAAACCCTGCGTTCGAGTGTCGCGAAACTGCGGAGTGCCGAGGAACTTGCGGCCGAGATCGGCACGGCCATGAACGAACTCGGCGATGAAGGAGCCCAGGCACGCCTCGAAACAGCGATCCGGTCCATCCGACGGGCGAATGCCATCGATCCGGGTCTTGACGTAACAGTCGCCAACGGAGCAGCGGCGATGGATCTCATCGGCGATCTCCTTGCTGACCTCGTTCGGTACTCCGACGATCTCTCCTCTGACGCTGATCGGCTGGCACAGACAGAAGACCGGCTTGCCTTGCTTGGTTCCTTGAAGCGCAAGTACGGCGACACCGTCGAAGATATTCTGACTTTTCGCAAGGAAGCGGAGGCCCGCGCGGGGACTCTGACCGCCCTCCTGTCGGCTGCGGCCGACATCGAGGCGCGGCTTGCCACAGCGTTCGCCGATGCAGTGGCGGCTGGATCGGAGCTTGCCCTGTCGCGAAAGGCGGCTGGTCGTCGTTTGGCAGCCGACGCGGTGGCGCATCTCACTGACCTCGGATTCACGGATCCGATCCTCGTCATCAATGTCCATGACGCTGAACCGGCCCACGCGGGAGCTGACACCGTCGTGCTGCAGTTTGCATCGGACTCGTCGCTGGCACCGGCACCGGCAAGTGCTGTGGCCTCCGGTGGCGAACTCAGCCGCCTTGTGCTCGCACTCACTCTGGCGGCCGGTGGAGCTGATGCAGCGATCGTTGCATTCGACGAGATCGATGCAGGGATTGGCGGGACGACTGCCCTTGCGATGGGGAAGAAGCTCGCGGCTCTCGCTGATGATCGACAGGTCATCTGCGTCACCCACCTACCTCAGGTTGCCGCACACGGCGATGCTCACCTAGTCGTTACACGGTCGGGGACGGTGACCAGCGTTTTACCCATCGAAGGAGATGCCAGGGTGAGTGAGATTGCCAGGATGCTTGCGGGACTCGGTGGCTCCGATGTTGGGCAACAGCACGCCGCCGAGTTGCTCGCACTCGCCAAACGCTCGTGAGGGGAAACACTATCCGGGACAACCGTGCAGCCCACCCCTGCACGAGGCGCCATCCCAAACGATGGAACGATGCTGATCGACACCTTGCTGGTATCATCTCATCTTCCGAGCTGGAGGGACTGTGTGGCCAAGCACGTGTTCGTAACCGGCGGGGTGACCTCAAGCCTTGGTAAGGGCATCACCTCGGCGTCGCTCGGTCGACTCCTCAAGGCCCGCGGTTATCGGGTCGTCCTTCAAAAGCTTGACCCCTACATCAACGTTGACCCCGGCACGATGAATCCATTCGAGCATGGTGAGGTCTACGTGACCGACGATGGGGGCGAGACGGACCTTGATCTGGGACATTACGAACGGTTCGTTGGTGAGAGCCTCTCACAGGACTCCAATGTGACGACAGGAGCGATCTACCAATCGGTCATCAGCAAGGAACGCCGTGGTGACTATCTCGGAGCCACCGTCCAGGTCATCCCCCACATCACCAACGAGATCAAGGCACGTATCCGAAAGCTCGGTCAACGCGACGATGTCGACATCGTGATCACTGAGGTCGGTGGGACGGTGGGGGACATCGAGAGCCTTCCCTTTCTCGAGGCCATTCGCCAAGTGCGCAATGATGTCGGACACGACAACACCTGTTACATCCACGTGACACTCGTTCCTTTTCTCAACACTTCAGATGAGCTGAAGACGAAGCCGACCCAGCACTCTGTGGCGGAGCTTCGTTCCCGTGGAATCCTCCCCGAAGTCATTGTCCTGCGATCCGATCGGCCCGTGGATGACGCTGCACGGCGCAAGATCAGTCTGTTTTGTGACGTAGCGCCCGATGCCGTCATCAATGTGGTCGATCAGGAAAACATCTATGGAGTACCTCTCACGCTCCATGAAGCGGGAATCGATGCGGTCGTATGTCGAGAACTACATCTCGAAGCCCCCGAACCGGATCTGGCGGACTGGAAGCAGATGGTCAAAGCCATGTCGGAAGCAACCGACGAGGTCACGATCGGCATTGTTGGCAAGTACATTGATCTTCCCGATGCCTACCTCTCAGTCGTGGAGTCACTCCGCCATGCCGGCCCCGGAGCCGGTGTCAAGCCGATCATCAGATGGATATCCGCCGACTCCGTTGACGGAATGCTCGCTGAGAGTTACCTGTCGGATCTCGACGGGATCCTTGTTCCGGGAGGTTTCGGTTATCGGGGTGTCGAAGGAAAGATCCAAGCGATTCGCTACGCACGTGAGAACGGAATTCCATTCCTCGGGTTGTGCCTTGGCCTCCAGTCCGCCGTCATCGAGTATGCCCGCAATGTGCTCGGCTTGTCGAACGCAAACTCAACAGAATTTGATCCGATGACGCCGGACCCTGTCATCGACCTCATGGAGACGCAAAAGGATGTGGAGAACAAGGGTGGGACGATGCGCCTTGGGTTGTATCCAGCGAAACTGCGCGAAGGGTCACTCGTGCGGACTTTGTATGGGAAAGAGGTTGTCTACGAGCGCCACCGGCATCGGTGGGAAGTCAACAATGCATATCGGAAGCAGCTTGAGAGTGCCGGCCTCGTGATGTCGGGGGTTTCTCCTGACGATCGGCTCGTTGAGTTCGTTGAGTTGCCCTCACACCCCTATTTCGTTGCTACGCAGGCCCATCCGGAACTCATTTCGCGACCGGATCAGCCCCATCCGTTGTTCGCAGGTTTCGTGTCGGCGGCTGTCGCCACAGCAAGAGCTTCGGACATCAAGACTGATGCGAAGGTTGCTTCGGATACAGCGTGAGTGACCCGCTTCACTTCGAGGTCCTTGGTACCGACCGAGTGGGCGACTTCGGGTTCTTGGGAGTCGAGCAACGCACACTCCGGACTCCAACGGGTGACACGATCGAACGTATCGTCATCACCCATCCCGGGGCGGTTGCCGTTGTTGCGATCGCTGGCGAGAACGTCGTACTCATTGAGCAGTATCGAGTAGCCGCAGACAAGGTGATCCGAGAAATCCCTGCTGGCAAGTTGGATCCAACCGACGTCAACGCGCAAGAAGCCGCCGAGAGGGAGCTGCTTGAGGAAACCGGGTATCGCGCCACGACTTGGAGGAAGCTCACCACGATGTGGACCGCCGTCGGGTTCTCAGACGAGCAGATAACAATTTTTCTCGCCACCGGTCTCAGCGAGGGGCCCCGAGCTCCTGAGGGTGCTGAAGAGCATGTCGCTGTCATAGCAACCGTGCCGTTCGACGAGGCAGTCCGCATGGTTGTCTCAGGAGAAATCACCGACTCCAAGACCATTGCGGGCATCATGATTGCTCATGCACAACGACGAACTCCCTGAGCACGCACATGATTTCCTCGCATCGCTCGGCGCAGAGCGGGGATTGGCAACAAACACGGTTGTGGCCTATCGCCGCGACCTCGTTCAATATGCCGCAACGACCCGTGCTCATGGCACACCCTGGGACTCCGCAGGCATCCAAACTCATCTGGCATCGCTGCGCAAGAAGGGGCTCTCTGATGCCTCCATTGCTCGCAAATTCGCCTCGATTCGGGCATATCACCGATTCATGGTGGTTGAGGGTCTCCGATCAGACGATCCGACAGCGACCATTGGTGTCCCAACTCGTCCGTCGTCGCTTCCCAAGGCGCTCAGTGTCAACGAAGTGACAAGAATTCTCGACGTACCGGACGACGAGACACCTCTCGGCATCAGGGATCGAGGCATCCTTGAGTTCCTCTATGCCACCGGGTGTCGCGTATCGGAAATGACCGGAACCGATCTCCACGACATCGATCTCGAGACCAGGACGGTCCTGCTGACAGGGAAGGGCAACAAGCAGAGGATCGTGCCTGTTGGTAGCTATGCGATTGATGCGGTGGGTCGCTGGCTACCAATCAGAACCGAGCTTCGGATCCCGGGAGCCGACCCAGGGGCGCTGTTCCTCACCGCCCGCGGCAATCGGCTCTCTCGCCAATCCGTATGGAGAATTGTCCGATCCCACGGCTCCGCAGCCGGAATTGACGAGAGGAGGCTTTCGCCCCACGTCTTGCGGCATTCAGCTGCTACCCACATGGTCGAAGGTGGCGCTGATCTCCGAACCGTCCAGGAGTTGCTTGGACACGCGAGCCTTTCCACGACCCAGATCTACACAAAGGTCTCGCCAGAACATCTCCGAGAGGTGATCATCGCCAGCCACCCGAGAGGAACCTGAACCCTGTTCGGACACCCGTCACGGTATCGTTGGGCGCGACAAGGCCCCGCCATGACCACGAGGGAATGATGACAGTCGTCAATCTTGATCAGGCACGAACAGCACTCGACAACGAGCGGATCGCGCTCGTCCGCCAACTCAAAGAACTTGGAGCGGATGAGAGAGGTGAGTTCACCGGTGAAATGGAGTTCGAGGACGCGTTCGCAGATGCAGGCGCCGCGACCGCCGAGCGCAATGAGACGCTCACCATCATTGAGAACCTGAAAACGGAACTCGACGACATCGACGCGGCACTCGAACAGATGGAGAAAGGCAACTACGGCATTTGTGTGGATTGCGCCAAACCGATCGCCGTTGCTCGCCTTGAATTCAGGCCGAACTCCACCCGATGCGTCTCGTGCAAGGCGTCTGCTTCCTGACGCTGTGATCCACCTGATCAAACGGTTCATCGGACACCTCACAGCAACACCACTGACGCCTACCGAGGCCGAGCAGGTCTCGGCGCTCCTCTCTCCGTCGCTTGCTGATTTGTTCTTCACCATGACGGTGGCCGACCAACGGCACGCATTTGACGTTCATATGCGCGCAGGAAGCGATCCTCGGCTCGCCGAAACTGCCCTGATGCACGACATCGGAAAGGTCGCTGCACCCATAGGGCCCGTCTCACGATCATGCGTGACCGTCCTGGTCGCATGCCATATCCCCGTCGCAGGGACATGGGCGATCTATCGTGATCACGGTCCCATAGGTGCCGAAATGCTCGCAGTTGCCGGTGCGTCTGACTTCACGGTGCTCTTCACCCGCACATATCCTGACCCCGCTCCACAAGGAATCGACGCTGAATCATGGGAGCGCCTCGCAGCTGCGGATCGGATCTGACCCGGCCGAATCGTGGAAACACGCGGTCAACAGATGCGACAGCAATAGCATGGCTCCCAATGTCATTCGAAGTCAAGACTCGGGTGTTCGAGGGACCCCTCGATCTCCTCCTGCAACTGATCACGTCCCATCAGCTCGCCATCACTGAGTTGAGTCTCGTAGGCATCGTCAATGAATACGTGGCGTTCATCGATGAAATGCAGGAACTCGATATTGAGGTCGCGAGCGAATTCCTCTTGATAGCGTCCACGCTAATTCAGATCAAGGCACGACATCTCCTTCCAGACAACGAACCGTTCGACCTCGACGAAGAACTCGCACTCGCCGAGGAACGGGACAGACTCCTCGCTCGGCTCCTTGCCGCCCTGACCTTCAAAGATGTCGCTGCGGTGATTCGACACCGCATGGAGGCTTCCGAACGTTTCCTGCCACGCCGAGTAGGACTCGAAGGAATCGGTTCTGGGCTTATGCCGGAAGTCATCATTCCAACGGATGTCGCGGGATTTGCCGCCATCGCCGAACGAGTTTTCACGATGCCGATCGTTGATCCAGATATCGATCACCTCGACCTCGATCTCCCATCGGTCCAGGATGCAATGGTTGATCTCCAGGGTCGGATGGCATCGATCGTGACAGCCGATTTCGATCATGTTGTTGCGCACTGCACCCGTGACGCCGAGGTGGTTGCCTACTTCCTCGCATTGCTTGAACTCGCACGGTGGGGCATCGTGCGAATCAGCCAGGAAGAGGCATCAGCGACAATCGATATTCGATACGACAAGACCGCAGCTGACCGCCGGTTCAATGCCGTGTTGGGGATGGAGGAGGCATCATGAACGACCTCAGTCGAATCATCGAGGCAATCCTCTTTGTGGCAGAGGAACCGGTTACCACCGAGGAACTCGCCGAGGTCGCCGAGATGCCGCTTGCCGACGTGAATGAAGCCCTGAATACTCTCGGAGACGAACTCGGAGCGCACCACAGCATCGTTCTGCGCAATGTGGCGGGTGGTTGGCGCCTCTATACCGATGCTGAGGTACTTCCCTATCTCGAAAAATATGCAACCTCCGATCGAGCGCGCAAACTGACGAACGCCTCGATGGAGGCACTTGCAGTCGTTGCGTACAAACAGCCGGTATCGCGGGGCCAAGTCACCGAGATCAGGGGTGTCGATTCAGATCACGCACTCAAGAACCTTGAACGACGCGGATTGGTTCATGAGATCGGAACCGCCCCTGGGCCCGGCCAGGCCATCCTCTATGGAACGACATCTTTGTTCCTCGAAAAGATGGGTGTCCCGTCCGTCGCCAACCTTCCCCCGCTCGCTGATCACGTGCCGCCCTCAGAGATCGTTGAGACACTTGAGATGCCGATGCGACCGGAGTCATCATCGAACGACTCAACAAGCTGATCGCACGTTCCGGCATCGCTTCCCGCCGGAAGGCTGACATCCTCATCGAGCGCGGGAGAGTGACGGTGGATGGGAATGTGGCAGCGCTTGGTGATCGCATCGATCCGGCTCACGTTGTGGTGGAGGTCGATGGTGTTCGTCTGCCCCTTGACCCCGAACTGCGAACGTGGCTCGTTTACAAGCCGACTGGAGTGGTGTCCACAATGCATGATCCCCAAGGCCGTCCGGTCGTCACGGACCTGGTGCCGAGGGAACCGGTCACGAAGCCGGTCGGTCGACTCGACCTGCACTCAGAAGGGCTGATGCTGCTGACGAACGATGGAGACCTTGCATTGCGAGTGACGCATCCCCGCTACGGCATTGAAAAGGTGTATCAGGCAATGACGACGACGGTTGCCACATCGAAACACACAACAGCTTTGCTCGACGGCGTCAAGCTTGACGACGGATTCGCTCGTGCCAAGAAGGCACGGATCGTGTCGACTCACGGCGATCGATCAGTGGTTGAGGTCGTGATGACCGAGGGTCGGAAGCGCGAGGTCCGCAGGCTCTTCGAAGCGGTGGGACTCGAGGTTGATCGGCTCGTCCGTGTCTCGATAGCCGGAATCACCGATCGAACGCTCACAGCTGGCAGTCACCGTCCACTCACCATCGAGGAGATCCGGTCGATCTACAAGAAGGCTGATGAGACCGCATGATCAATCGCACCATCACCGGGACGACCGACACGTTCGCGGCATCCGTTCAGGTACCTGGCGACAAGTCTCTGTCCCATCGCGCGCTGTTGTTTGCCGCGATGGCTGAAGGCGACAGCTTGGTGACAGGGCTTTCCATGGGCTTGGATGTCGCGGCGACTGCGATGGCGTTGCGGACGCTCGGTGTTGGAATAGACGCTGGAACAAGCGGCGAGCAGGTCCGGTCACCCGGCGTGCAGGCCTGGGCGCAACCAGTCGACCCCATCGATTGTGGCAACTCGGGTACCACCATGCGGCTGCTTGCTGGAATTCTCTCGACGTCGCACCTGACAGTAGAACTGATCGGAGACACTTCCCTTACCGCGCGAACTATGACCCGCTTGGTGGATCCCTTGCAGGGTCTTGGGGGAGTGATAGCGACGAGCGATGGATTCCCACCTCTCAGCGTCGGTGGAGCCGAGGCGGTTTGTCCAGCCGATATCGCGATCAACACCGCGTCGGCACAGGTTCGTACAGCGTTCGAACTCGCCGCCCTCGGGTGTGTGGGGTCCTCGACGATTGACAGTCCACCGGGATTCCGTGACCACACGGAACGCTGGCTGCGGGCGGTCGGGCTCGGCGACTGGGAGACCCGAACAAGGTTCCGTATTGATCCGGGAAAGATCCCCCCTGCACGCTTCGATGTCCCCGGTGATCCGTCGGCTGCGGCGTTCCTTTGGGCGGCCGCCGCTATATCCCCCGGGTCGCAGGTAGCGACCCCGGGGATATCGCTCAATCCGGGTCGCATTGGATTCCTTGAGATCCTCGACAACATGGGAGCTGGCGTTGAGATTGTCGTGACGGATACGGTCGGTGGTGACCCTGTCGGAGATGTCAAGGTGACCGGTCGAACACTTCAGGGCGTGGATGTGGCTGGTGATCTCGTCGCCTCGACCCTTGACGAACTACCCCTTGTGGCCGTCGTCGGGGCGTATGCCGATGGAATCACGACCGTTCGCGATGCGGGCGAGCTCCGGGTGAAGGAATCGGATCGGATCGATGCAATCGAGAAGATGCTTGTGGCCCTTGAAGGGGGAATTGCTACGACCGAAGACGGGTTCGATGTCGTGGGGACCGGATTCCTCAACGGAGGAACTGTTGAGACGTTCCACGATCATCGGATTGCGATGGCGGCAGCAGTGGCTGCGACGCGTTCGTCCGGTGAGGTGGAAATCATCGATTCGGGAATCGCTGCCGTCTCATGGCCTGACTTCTACGAGACGCTGGAGGGCATGTGGTCATAGCCATCGACGGCCCGAGCGGGGTCGGCAAATCAACAGTCTCTCGACGTGTTGCTGAGATCCTCGGACTGGCACTACTCGACACCGGGGCAACGTATCGCGCGGCAACCCTTGCGGTGCTTGAGGCAGGAGTCGATCCATTCGACGAGTCCGGGGTGCTGTCCGAGTTGTCGGGTCACTCCATCGACTACGACGACCGTGGCGTCCTCCTTGACGGACGCACTGTGGCCTTCGACGTCCGATCAGACGCGGTCACAAGGGCTGTGAGCGCCGTGTCTGCCCATCCCTTGGTGCGAGCCGAGGTGGTCAACATGCAACGGCGATGGGTCGAGAACCACGACGGTCGAGCAGTGGTCGAAGGGCGAGACATCGGGACCATCGTGTTTCCTGACGCTCCGCTCAAGGTCTACCTGATCGCTTCACCCATGGTGAGAGCGACCCGAAGAGCTTCTGATTCTGAGGCTGGGGGCAAGTCGGTCGAAGAGATCGCGGACGCCCTCGCACAGCGCGATTACGCCGACTCAACCCGCGTCGCATCGCCACTCCGCCCTGCCGACGATGCGGTGATCATCGACACCGGCGAGATGGCAATCGAAGAGGTTGTTGCACACATCACCGCCCTCGCCATGTCGTCGTAGGTCCCTGACCAAATACCCTGGCACTGTTGGTGACACGACGGCGGAGAGGTGAAGGCCTACGATTTCGGGATGGCTCCAACACATTCCACTATCGGCACTCTGAGGGAAGGGCCGCTTCACGCCGCATTGAAGCGGTGGTACGCCGAACCCGGAGACCGTGTCGAGACTCCTGTCGAGGGGTTCGTCATCGACATTGTCAGGGACGACCTCCTCATCGAGATTCAGACACGGAGTTTCTCATCGATGAAGGGGAAGCTGCAAGTGCTTCTTGATGGGGGACACACGATTCGCATTGTCCATCCGATCGCCATGAATCGGTGGATCGTCAAGGTGGAAGCTGACGGGACGTCCATCAGCCGTCGGCGGTCACCCCGTCACGGAAGCCTGTATGACGTGTTTTCCGAGCTTGTCTCGCTTACCGACTACGTCTCGTTGCCGAATCTCGAGATTGAGGTCCTCCTGACCGAGGAAGAAGAACTACGACATCACACCCCGGGGGCATCATGGCGACGGAAGGGGTGGAGCGTTCTCGAGCGCCGACTGCTCACGGTGAACAGTTCGACCACGCTCGAGTCGGTGAAGGATCTCGTCGGTCTACTGCCGCCGGGTCTCAAGACATCGTTTACCACAGCTGAGATCGCGATCGGCCGCTGGCATCAATCGTCGGGTCGCTCAACAGACCGCGTATTGTCTTCGGGAGATCGGTGGGATCCAAGCAGTCGGCAAGGCAGGAAACACCATCAAGTATTCGCTGGCTTAGGCGCCGCGGACAAAGTTGCCCGCTGCGATGTGCTGCGGACACAGCCCAGCCAGTACGCATTCGCCACAGACGGGGTCCGTCTTGTGGCACCACGACCGACCAATATCCCACACCGGGAAATCGAGCTCACCCGGGCGCTGCGGGTGGAGTGCTCGGGCGACATCCACGATGTGGTCGACGTTGTCCCGTTGGGCCAGACCTGTTCGAAGCATCACCCGTCTCAAGTGCACGTCGTACGCAACGTCTGAGCCTTCGAGACCCACAACAACCACACCGAGATCACGCTCAAGCAGCTCGACGGCCATTGCAGCTTTCTTCTGGCTGATACCGACAAATGCCCGCAGACGATCCTGAAGGACCGCAGCTGTCGGCGCGTCCGACCAGATCGACGCGGCTTCACCGTGGTAATCATCGATCACACGTCTGGACCCGGCCACGACGAACCTCGGCGTCTGGTTGGGAAACCGATGCAGTTTGGGCGGTTCGGCAAAGGCAGCAAGAACTTCGCTTGAGTTGTTGGCCAGATACTCCGGGCCCCACCCACTCAGCCGTTCCTTCAGCCGGTATGGGAGTATCCACGCCCGTTCAGCCGGCATCTGATAGTCGACGATCACCCCGATGAGAAACGCAAACGGATCCTCGATGAGCAGACGGTTCGCGTCCGAGTCCTTCGTGAAGACACCATTGACCCCTGTCTGCTCGTTCGCAGCCAATAGTGCTCCATGGGTGAGGATGGCATTGACAAGTGCTGCGTGATCGGACACCGAGCAAGCATATTGTGACCGACGACCGACAAACCCCGGCGAAGTGCAACCGACCGTCGATGATCCGCAGTCGATCTTCGATGCTCGTCCGACAAGCTAGATTCGGGGCAAGGGAGGAGATGCCCATGAATACGAACAATCAGAATCGGAATCCGAATCCGTTTGCAATGCTCGGGCGTTCAGCGGCCTCAAGCGGGACAAGTTGGCTTCGCAGACGTCTGGTTCCGATCCTCATCGGGGTGGCAGTCCTGGCGGTCGTCTTTTTCGTCACCATTGGCGCCTCCCTTCCCGACGATGGAGAACCTGTCCCGGTTTCGGGTGAGGCTGCAATTTCTCTTGTCAAGAAGGTCCAGACATCAGTTGGGGACGCACCGGGAACGAAGAGCATCACGATCCAGGTGACCGACGAGGAGGTCACGAGCTTTCTCGCAATAGCAACACTTCTCAGTGGACAGATCGAGGACGCAGGGGGAACCGGTGACCTTGGACAGATCGACATGATCAACAAGTCCTCGACGACCGACGTCGCATCGTGGAAGGAGCTCATCGACTCCCAAGATGGTATCGGTTCGATCCTGACGAAGGGAATGGACCTCGGCGTGACCATTCGCGACCCCGAAGTGAAGTTCACATCTGCTGGCGAGATCATCATGCGCGGCTACGGAAAGATGGGGCCGCTCAGTGTTCCTGCCCGCGCCGTGGTCGTGCCGGAGATCGTCAATGGAAATCTCGAGTTGGAGATCATCGAGGGGCAGCTCGGTCGACTCCCTCTCCCAGGCGGCCTCGCCGACCTCATCGCCGATGGCATCGAAAAGGCGCTCCTGGCAGGACACAGCGTCGTGTCCGTAACCCGAATCGACGTGGCACAAGGGACATTGACCTTCAGTGGCACCGTGACCAAGTAGCGATAGCCCAGCGACGTCACTGGCCGTCGTCAACGCGGAGAACGTTGGTGGACACAGCACTAGACGCCGAGGATCGATAGGGCGTCCGTAGCCGACATATCCCTGTCGAGTTCCACAGGACCAGCTTGTCCCGGAGTGCGGCAGGCGAATCCACCCTCAACCAGTGCTTGAAGGGTCGCCATGAACCGACGCAATTGGGGAGGAAGGGGAAAGTATTCATCCTCTTCGGTGACCCGAATCAGCTCGATGCCTTCCGACGGTGCAATACGCTCGATCACATTTTGGACACGTTGGTCTGGTGCTGATGCCCCTGCGGTTACCCCAACCACATCAACGCCTTCGAGCCATACCTCGTCGATGCCTTCGGCGGCGTCGATGCGGAAGGTGGGTACCCCAGCGTTGCGCCCGACACGGACAAGCGCCTGTGTGTTGGATGAGTTCTCCGATCCAACCACGAGCAACAGGTCGGAGCGCTCAGCAAGCTTCTGTATCGCAAGTTGGCGATTGGTGGTGGCGTAACAGAGGTCACTCTTGCGGGCGGTCCACAAATCTGGGTACCGCTCGGTCGCGGAGTCAAGGACACCTTCCCACTCGTAAAGACCGAGCGTTGTCTGGGCAACCAGGGCGACCTTGGAATCAGGATTGGTTTCGAACGTGTCGAGACCGACCCGTGGATCGACGAGCTGAGCCGCTGCGGGAGCCTCCGCAATCGCGCCGATTGCCTCGTCATGGCCTTCGTGGCCGACGTAGATGATGTCGTAACCCTTGTCAGCCATCCTGCGCAGCTCATGGTGGACCTTGGTGACGAGCGGGCATACAGCGTCGACCATGACCGCCGCTCGCTCGCTCGCCGCTGTCACCACTTCGGGAGCCGAGCCGTGTGCGGAGAGCATGACGGGTCGCCCGATCGGAGCTTCAGCAATGTCGTTGATGAACACGACGCCGGCACGCTCAAATGCGTTGACCACGGCTGCGTTGTGAACTATTTCGTGATAGCAGTAGACGGGCGGTTCAAAGACTTGAACCATCCACGTGAGTGCCTTGATCGCCATTTCGACACCTGCACAGAACCCGCGCGGTTCGGCAAGAAGAACCTTGGTTGCCATATGGCGAGGATAGAGCAGGGTCCAGGACTCAGCAGTCGGACGTCAGGCGTCAGCATCGGATGCTCGTCAGCGATTGTCGGAAGTCGGTTATCGGTCATCGGTTGTCGGTAATCTGCGTGGCATGTCCCTTCCCACCGTTCTTGAGGTCTTGCCGAACACGCCCGCTGAGGCGGCGGGTTTGCGCGCCGGAGACGAACTCGTGGCGATCAACGGCATCGTGCCAAACGATGTTATTGAATACCAACAGCTCATCGACGACACGAACCCCGAGTTTTCCCTCCGTCGCATGGGTGAGGACATCTCGACGGTGGTGGTCAAACGTGAGGGCGATCCGATTGGGATCCGACTCAATGCTTCCATTTTCGACCGGGTCCAGACATGTGACAATCACTGTGATTTCTGCTTCATCTACCAACTACCTCCCGGTATGCGCAAGTCGCTCTATCTCAAGGATGACGACTATCGCCTGTCGTTCCTCTACGGGAACTTCACCACGTTGACACGGTTCACCGAACTCGATCTTTCGCGTGTCGTTGAGGAGAAGCTTGGGCCCCTCTACGTTTCGATTCATGCCACCGACCCTGATATTCGCACGGCGATGCTTCGCAACCGGCGCGGGGCCACAAGCCTTCGCTGGCTCTCTGCGCTCCTTGAGGCCGGCATCACCGTGCATGGGCAGGTCGTGTTGTGTCCGGACATCAACAACGGTGCTGTGCTTGAACAGACCCTTGCAGAGACGATCACCCGATACCCGAAGCTGACAACGCTCGGCATCGTCCCGCTCGGACTCTCCAAGTACAACAAGGAATCACATCTCCGGGTCCATACACCTGCCGAAGCCGCTGAAGACCTTGAAATCATTCACTTCTGGCAGGACCGCGCGCTTGATGCCACAGGCAGAAGAATCTTCCAAGCTTCAGATGAGCTGTATGTGCAAGCTGGGATCGAGGTTCCCCCGAGTTCTGCGTACGAGGCGTTCGCCCAACACGAGAATGGCATCGGGATGATCCGTGCGTTCTATGACGAACTCGACCGGATCGAACAAGGATCATTGGCTACCGCACCAATCGTGACAGGGGAGTGGAGGTCGATGCCTGCCGCACCCGCCGAGGGATACCGGACGCCGAAGCACCTCACGGCCGATCCACGAGCCGCGGCCGGTCCAGCAGTTGTCATTACCGGGCTCTACGGCGAAGCGGTCATCGCACCCGTACTGCGACGCCTCGAGAAGCTTGCTGGTCGGGAGATCCGTCTCCTGAGTGTTCCGAACGAGTTCTTCGGCGGCAATACCGCTGTCGCCGGACTCATGGTCGGTGAGGATGTCATACGCAGTCTCGAAGCCGATCATGGCCCAGCTGGCGCCTATGTGCTGCCCGATGTCGCACTATCGGTTGACACGTTCATTGACAACACAAGTTTGCACGACGTCGTGGCGGCCGCAAAGGCGCCGGTGGTGGTCGCAGAGGCCACAGTGTCCGGGCTACTGGGGGCGGTCCGATGACCCGCCTGCCAATCGTTGTGATCCTTGGCCGTCCGAACGTCGGCAAGTCGACGCTCGTCAACCGGATCGTTGGCCGCAAGTTCGCCGTAACGGACGAGATCGCTGGGGTGACTCGCGACCGGAGACAGTTCGATGCAGAGTGGGGTGGACGCAAGTTCCACGTGATGGACACCGGTGGCTGGGAAGCGCGCCCTGGGGAGCAGCTGACGGCTGACATTCGGGAGCAGGCTGAGATTGCCGTAACCGGCGCGGACGTGGTGGTTTTCGTCGCTGACGCCACAACAGATGTCACCGACGATGACGTGGGCGTGGCTCGAATTCTCCAGCGCTCGGGAGTGCCGCACCTCTTCGTTGCCAATAAGGCCGACTCTCCCTCGGTCGAGTCCGAGTTGACTCACTTGTGGGGCCTCGGACTCGGTGAACCGATTCCGTTGTCTGCCCTCCATGGGCGCCACACCGGCGATTTCCTCGATCGGCTTGTGGCAGCACTTCCTGACGAGACCGACGGCGATGCAGATCCTGACACCATCGCGAGCCTCGCCATCATCGGTCGACCGAATGTTGGAAAGTCAACATTACTCAATCGTCTTGCCGGTGAGGAACGGGTACTGGTCTCGGAAGTCCCGGGGACAACCAGGGACCCAATCAACCTCGTCGTCAACATCGACGGTGAGTACTTTGAGGTCATCGATACCGCCGGTATCAAGCGAAGAACAAGGATCAACGACGACGTCGACTACTACGCGGTTCTCCGTGCCCACGATGTCGTAAGGCAAGCTGACGTCGTTCTGTTCGTCATCGATGGACAGCGCGGCGCTACTCATCAAGAACAGCGATTGGCCGAAGAGATCGTTCATGCCGGCAAGGGCCTCATCCTGATCCTGAACAAATGGGACGAACTCACCGAGGAGGAACGCCTCCACACGGAGGACTCCGTTGCGGATCGCCTCTCGTTTGTCAACTGGGCTCCCATCCTTCGTATGTCTGCCCTCACGGGAGCGAGAACACATCGGCTGCCCACATACATTCGCACGGTTCTCGAACACCGCAGACAGCACATTCCTGCACCCGAGGTCAACCGACTCGTCCGCAAGCTGCAAGAGGCGCACCCCCCACCGGTCCGAAAGGGTCGGAGACCGAAGATCCTCTACGCCGTCCAAGCCGAGACAGAGCCACCAACATTCGTGCTGTTCGTCCGCGGCGGCGATCTTGGACCCGACTATCTGCGGTTCATCGAGAACCAGCTGCGAGACGCCTACGATTTCACTGGGACCCCCGTCAGAATCAGGACGAGAGACAGGCACTGATGGACAAGCGGCTGGACGAAGCAACGAAGAAGGCACTCGGCGGTGGCCCGGCCAAATATCACGAGAAGCTCAAGACGCAGGGGAAGCTGTTCGTGCGAGACCGTATTTCGCTTCTTGTGGACGACGGCTCGTTTGTCGAGGATGGCTTGCTCGCACGCAACGACGACGACGTTCTCGCAGCTGATGGGGTAGTCACCGGCAGGGCGCTGGTCGATGGTCGTGCCGCCATGATCATTGCAAACGATCCGACCGTGAAGGCTGGTTCGTGGGGAAGGATCACGGTCGAGAAGATGATCCGAGCGCTCGAAGCTGCATACGATGAGCTGCTTCCGGTCTTCTATCTGGTGGACTCGGCCGGTGCACGCATCACGGATCAGATCGACCTGTTTCCCGGACGACGGGGTGCAGGGAACATCTTCTATAACCAGATCCGTCTCTCGGGTCGTGTTCCACAGATCTGCTGCCTCTTCGGCCCATCCGCAGCTGGCGGTGCGTACGTCCCGGCGTTTTGCGATGTGGTTGTGATGGTGGAGGGCCGTGCCTCGATGTATCTAGGGTCACCGCGAATGGCCCAGATGGTCGTTGGAGAGACCACGACACTCGAAGCGATGGGCGGGGCACGCATGCACTGCGAAGTTTCCGGATGTGGTGACGCACTTGTCACGTCCGATGAGGAAGCGATCGAATGGGCACGCGGCTATTTCGCTTATATGCCAGACCACTATCGAGTCAAACCACCCGAGTACAGCGGAAGTCCTCCCGATGCTTCAATCGACATTGGGGAGGTGCTTCCCGAGGATGCCTCAGCTTCCTATGACATGCACCGCTTCATCGAGGGCCTCGTCGACGAGGATTCATTCTTTCCCGTCAAACGACTCTTCGCCAAGGAATTGATCACCGGCCTTGCTCGGCTCGATGGAAAGCCGATCGGGATCGTCGCATCCCAGCCTGCCCACCTCGGTGGTGTGCTCTTCGTCGATTCTGCAGACAAGGCAGCGCGATTCATGTGGATCTGTGATGCCTTCAATATCCCACTTCTCTTTCTCGCAGATGTCCCGGGGTTCATGATCGGATCCCAGGTCGAGGCCCAAGGGATCATTCGCCACGGTGCCAAGATGGTGACCGCAATGGCCGAATCGACGGTTCCGCGCATCTCCGTCATCGTCCGCAAGGCGTATGGTGCTGGTCTGTATGCCTTTTCGGGGCCAGGCTTCCGACCCGAAGCCACGATTGCGCTTCCCACAGCGGAGATCGCAGTCATGGGACCCGAAGCTGCAGTCAACGCCGTCTACTTCAACGTGATCGAAGAGCTCGATGAGCCCGAGCGATCTGAATTCATTGCATCCAAGCGGGCCGAGTACACCGAGGACGTTGATCTCTACCGACTGGGTGGCGAGGTTGTGATTGATTCGGTGATCGAAGCTCGAGACCTGCGCTCCGAGCTGATCCGTCGGTTTGCGGTTGCCCAGCGCAAGGACCGAACATTCTCGGGCAGGCGGCACGGAATCCCTCCGGTATGACCAATCCACCCGACGGCGTCCACCGGGACCAACCCAACGGTGACCACGGAGACGAAGACAGTGCGGGACACGGCGAGGATGACCCTGGTTGGCCGATCTCGTTCCTCCTTTTGGTCGGAGCAGGTGCGCTCTATCTGATCCTTCGGTTTTTCGACATGATCAAGAACCTCGTGACGTGATCCTGTGAGGACGCATACCCACCGTGGCCTCCTTGTTGTTCTCTCCTTGGTGTTCTTTACGACCGCTTGTAGCGACGGTCCAACACTCACCTATGAGCTCCACCATGAGCTTGGTGCCTACTTCGTCGCGGCAGAAACCGAAGGAGCGTTCGTGGCGCTTCAGATTGGATCCAACGATGTGCCAGTTGTTTACAACGCCGTACGCGCCAGACGGCAATTACCTCCCGCCGAGACGTTTCGCCCCTTGGCAACTCTGGTTCTCCTCGAAACGGGGACGGTTCCATCTCTCGATGATCCCCTCACATGGGCGGGCGACGGAGCCTACGTTCAGGACTGGCACCGAACCCACTCTCTTCGTTCAGCCATGACTGCCGACGCTGAATGGGTGTACGGACAAACTGCAGAAGATGTCAGTCAGGATCCCTACGAGGTGTGGATCAACCGGCTCAGCTACGGAAACACAAATGTCCGGGGAGGCAATGGCTCCTTCTGGATGGATGGGACGCTGTTGATCGACGCATTTCAGCAGGCCGAATTCATGGCCATGCTTACGTCTCAGGACCTACCGCTTGACCGGGAAGCAGCGCGAGACGTTCTCGATACCCTTGCCACGGCATCGGGCGACGGTTGGACGATGTCCTATCAGCAGGGCCGGGTTCCCGGTGCCGGAGCTGACGACCGCATCGGATGGCTGGTCGGCCTCGTCGAAGTGGGTGATGCCACATGGGCGATTGCGATGAACATGGACGTCGATTGGGATCGCACCGTTGACCCGGACAAGCGCCTCCGGACGACCGAGGACCTCCTTACATCCGTTGGCATCATTCCCTAGATGGAACAACCGGCGACGTCGATCACACCGCGAGGTCGACCGGAACGATGTGGTAAGACCGACGAGTCGGTTGTTCCATCTTCTGGCGCGTTGGACGTCTCCGTGCAGGGCTGAAGAACTTCGGACATCTGTCCTGGATGAAGGTTTCTGTCATAGGCGACTGATACGTTGTCTGTATGTTGAAAGAAGTTCCCATCCATCATCAAGAACCAGCGACCGCCGAGCACGACGGCTGGTCGACCGGTTGGACCGATCACGGTTGCACACCAATCCCGCGTGGCATCGCGACGCTTGAGCCTGGTCCTCTACTTGCCGCCATGCTCGCAACTGTGGACATCGCCGAAGCGTCGGCATACGACCAGTTCCTGATCGTCATGGCAAACCAGCGAATGGCGAGCTCCTACGACGCGGCGGTGCTGGATGGCATGGCAGCAATCGTCGACCGGACGGTAGGCGACCAGCGTGGGACACCGTTGGAGGCGTCCGCCGTAACCAACGCCACCTCCGAGATCGGCGCCATGTTGCATCTGACACGACGAGCGGCCGAACGATCAGTGGCCGTAGCCCTTGCCCTTCGCCACCGTGTGCCACGGGTTCGGGACCTCCTGTGCATGGGCGACATCGATCGGCCACGGGCGAATACCATTGTTGAAGCAACGTCGCACCTCAATGGTCGGGAGGCTCGCCGTGTGGTCGAGGAGATCGCCGATTCGGCACCCGAATCAACGCCGGGAGAGCTGCGAGCGCGGATCCGGGAGACCTGTATCTCGATGAACCCCGACGCCGCAGCGCGTCGCTACGAATCGTCGGTGTCGAGGCGCAGGGTCATCACGCAGGCATCCGATGATGGCACAGCCCATCTGTACTGCATGGACTTGCCACCCGACCGGGTCGGGGAGGTCACGCGTCGTATCAACACGATTGCCCGATCCCTTCGGCGAGCGGATGAGTCCCGGACGATGGATCAATTACGGGCCGATATCGTCCTCGATCTTCTTGCGGGGAACGACGAGCATCGCATCGGCAAGGGTTCGATCGATATCCGTGTTGATCTCGAGACCCTCGCGGAGCTCAACGACAACCCGGGGTACTTGGCCGGATATGGGCCGGTCATCGCCGATATCGCACGCCAGAGCGCCGTGCGACAGACCGACCTTGAGCACCGGTTCGTCGTCACGGACCTCAACGGTGTGTACATCAGCGCTGGAGTGACGAAAGCGCGTCCCGATATGAGCAGCCCCGACGCAGAGAAGACGGGATTCCTGGACGGGAAGGGGAGAGGGAGGAACCGTGCCTCGTCACGCCGCAGGCGCTTCCTCACGGCATCGGAGCGCCGAATCGTTGAGATGCTTCGACCAACCTGTGCCTTCCCTGGATGCCGGATGCCAGCGGCAGACTCCGACATCGATCACATCGTTGACTTCGTCAGACTCGGGCCAACCTGCATCCAAAACAGTGCACCGCTGTGCAGACATCACAACAACGTGAAGAAGGCTGGTTGGACGTACCGCATCGTCAGGTGTGCAGATCCGTCGCCGGATCCGGTGCGTCGCGCCACGGCCGGAGCGATCCGGTACGAATGGACAACACCATCGGGTCACACGCTGACCACGGGGGCCGATCCATAGGCACTCGATCGATGTTTCCAAAGACACCAGCACGATTGGCCGGCCTAACCTTCGGTCCTACGGGCTGTGGCGCAGTCAGGCAGCGCACTGGTCTGGGGGACCAGGGGTCGCCGGTTCAAATCCGGCCAGCCCGACCGTAACAGAGTACAAAGAACTGTTTGCAAACGGTTCTTTGCGGTTGTAATATTGGGTGATGTCGACCATCCAGGTTCAGCCGGGCTCCGAGGCCATGAAGGCCTTGGCACATCCTCTTCGAGTCAAGCTGCTCGCTCTCCTACGAGCAGACGGGCCATCGACGGCATCCAAACTTGCTGAACGCCTCGGTCTGGCGTCAGGGCTTACGAGTTACCACCTGCGTTTTCTCGCAGACGCTGACCTCATCGTTGAGCAGCCGGAGCGGGGGACGGCGCGGGATCGGTGGTGGGCAGCCGCACACGAATCCACAACGTGGCGGTTCGAGGATTTCGGGGATGCCGCGGCGTGGGATGCGGCGATGGGAGAGACGGCGGTGCTTTGGGAAGCGTTTCGTCGTCGGGCTGTTGAAGCGTTTGAATCGGACAGATCGGCGTGGTCAGATGAATGGCAAGCGGTCGCTGATCGCTCAGACGCGTTGCTCAGACTCACACCGAAGGAGACTGAAGCCCTGAACGCAGCCTTGTCTGCAGTCATCGCACCGTATGTCGAGCTATCGCATGCGCGCCGCGACCACAGCACGGGACCTGAAACAGATGTGTCGCCTGTGGTGCTCTATCGCACGGTTGTCCCGGTTCACGACGTTGCCTCGGTTCTCGCAGAACCAGAGAAGCCGGTGGAACAATGACAGAGTCCCTCGAGCAGGTTCGCCGGATCTTCCTCTCGATCACCTTTCTGCGGTGGGTCGGACCGGGGCTGGTTGTTCCCGTTCTTGTCCTTGCCCTGACCTCCAACGGCCTCAAACTCGCACAGGTTGGAATTGTCTTTGCGGTCTACGGAGGGACGACGGTGCTGTTCGAGCTCCCGACGGGAGGGCTTGCCGACTCGATCGGACGAAAGCCTGTGCTCATCATGGCTGGCTTGCTTTTCGTTGCCTTTGATGTGCTCTTCCTCATCGGCACGACCCTTCCCGCGTTCATTGTTGCTGGGTTCGTGGGAGGGGCAGGGCGTGCCCTGTCCTCGGGGCCGCTCGAGTCGTGGTATGTGGATCGAGCCCGATCGATCGATCCTGCTCTCGTTCTACGAAAAGACCTCTCAACCGCTGGTGTCCTTGCCGGTGTCGCGTTGACGTGTGGTGCCCTGGCTTCCGTCGGCCTCGCCAATCTCCCTGCAGGATCCATCGCAGGGCTCTCCAATCTGTTGGTATCCATCCTTGGAGCTGTCCTTGCGGATACTGCTTTTGTCGTCGCGGTGCTTTGGGCAGTCCGCGAGCCGGAACGACAGCACACGCGGATCCGTGCCGTGTTCACCGAGGTCCCTGCGGTCATCCGCGACGGGGTCCGGGTTGCTCGGAGTCAGAACACGATCCGTCTCCTGCTTGGTACAACACTGGGTGTGGCGATCGCTGCGGTCAGTATCGAGACGCTCTGGCAGCCAAGGTATGCGGACCTCCTCGGAGGTCCCGAGGAGGCAGCGAAAATCGCCGGCCTGATTGTTGCGGGTTTCGCTTTCGCATCCGTGATCGGGTCTGCGCTCGCCCAGCATGTCCCCAAACGATTTGTGGGTGCTCCCGGTCCGTCCGCTGCTGCGGCGCTCGCCCTTTCCGCCATCGGGCTCGTCGCTATGGCCGCTGCCGGGAGCCCATGGCTATTGACAGTTCCGCTGCTCACTGTCTACGTCTTTCTGGCATTCTCGGACGTCCTTCGTCAAGAGATGCTCCACGAATGGGTACCTGGGGATCAACGAACGACGATCGTCAGCGTCGATTCGCTCGCTGGTCAGCTTGGGAACGTTGGCGCTTCGCTGATCCTCGTCCCGATCGCAGGTGCGACGACCATCTCCATGGGATGGATGCTTGGTGCTGGATTCATGTTCTTGGCGGCGCTTGTTGTCTCTTACGCACGCATGCCGACGGACGAGGAACGACGGGGGATACGTTCCGTTACCACCGCGGCCACGACCTGATCCGGCATCGGGGAGGTCCTCGCGAGGTGAATCGTGAGAACTATCCGATGCAGAAGCCGTATTGTGTCAGAAATCGACTCGTCGGTATTCGCTGGCCCCGATCCAAGGAGCAACCACCATGAAGATGACCTCAGCCATGCTGGCAGACGCAGCACAGGTCCAGTCCGGGAAGTTGTTCGTACTCGGTGGTGGCTTCGACACGATCAGCGTACGATCCGTACCAGCAACGCATCGAAGTCTTTCGCTTGCGATGGTGGCCGAAGTTGCACCCGAGGATCGTCAGCGTGACCTTGACCTGGCCATCAAGCTTATCGACGAGGATGGCGCCGATGTCGGCGTCAAAGCAAGCGGCAGGCTCCGGGTCGGAACACCGCCGAACCTTCCAGCAGGTGCTTCGAGCATCGTGCCGATTGTCAGCCCATTTCACAACATCACATTTCCTGAGGCGAAGGGATACTCGTTTCTTGTCAGCCTCAACGGAGAGGAGCTTGCTCGGATCAAGTTCCGGGTGGTTCTGATCTCTTGATCCGAGAACTGTTCAATGTCCCGAACACGATCTCGATCATTCGTCTGCTGCTCATCCCCGTGTTTGTGTGGATGGTCTTCGACAAGAACTACGGATGGGCAGGTGTCCTGCTCGGGGTGATCGGGGCAACCGACTGGATCGACGGATTTCTCGCCCGCCGACTCAATCAGGTAACCGAAATCGGCAAGTTCCTCGATCCGCTCGCCGATCGCATCGCGGTAGCTGTTGCCGTGATCGCTGGACTGTGGTCAGGGGTCCTTCCACCTTGGTTCGGTTGGGCGCTCATCGTCCGTGAGATCTTGGTGGCTCTTGGAGCCCTCTACGGCTGGCTGAACGGAGTCACCAAGCTCGAAGTTCGATGGATCGGCAAGGCAGCCACGTTTGCCCTCTATACGGCGGTTGCTGGCTTCTACATCGGAGAAGGCTTCGACGCTGACTGGCTCGTCTTCGCTGCCTACATCGTCGGTGTCCCTGGCCTTGTCCTCTACTACTGGGTAGCAGCCCTCTACGCACGTGACATGCGCATCGCAATCCAAACAGCCCGATAACCACCGCTTCGTGAGATTCGGTCTCGAGCCGGTTCCGGACCCGTCCTCCCGCTTCCGGCAGGACGATCTGATATCGTCCTGCCGGAAACGACCCGATCTCGCCCAACACGGAGCAAACATGAACTATCCCGCGGATCTCAAGTATGCAGCAAACCATGAGTGGGTCCGACGTGATGGCGACGTGATCACGATGGGTATCTCCGACTTCGCGCAGGATGCGCTTGGTGACGTCGTGTACGTTGAGCTTCCTGAGGCTGGAGGAACCGCGGTCGCGGGTGAGGCCTTTGCTGAGGTCGAGTCAACCAAGTCCGTCTCGGACATCTATGCACCCGTGTCGGGCACGATCACTGCAGTGAACCACGACCTCGATGATGCACCCGAGCTCATCAACTCGGACCCCTACGGTGGGGGCTGGATCGCACAGATCCAGATGTCAGATCCCTCCGAACTCGATACCCTCTCCGACGCCTCCACCTACCAGTCCAACATCGAGTAGCCAAAGCCCGAGATGCCTCGCATCGCTCCTTGTGCGTCAGTCTGACTTCTGACTTCTGTCCTCTGCTTCCAAGACTCACCTACAAGTTGAGGGTTTGCCAGTAGCATGGGGTCATGGCTGAGAAAGAAGCACCCGATCGCCGTGAAGATCCGATCGACCACGATCAGACCATGGCATGGGAACCGACGCCGTCCGTCGGAGATACCGCAAGCTCTGGAAGCAGACTCGAAGGGGCGTTCGCGTGGGCCTTGACGGTTGAAAACGGTCCCCAGGCAGGTCTCACGTATGTCCTTGGCCCCGGCAATACGGTTTCCGGGCGTGGGGGAGACTGCGCGATCTTCCTCGCCGACGTGACCGTCTCACGTGAACATGCTCGGTTCTCGGTCGATGCCAATGGACTGTCCGTGACAGACCTCGGATCGACCAATGGCACCTATGTCAACGGAACGCGTCAAGAGGCCGGAAAGCTCGACGAAGGCGACGAGTTGATGATCGGCAAGTTCCACCTGCGGGTGTCCCGAGGTCATGGCTGAGCCATGGCAGAACTGAGGGCGGTCGGAACCCCCAAGCTCCGCACCCATACGATCGGTGAGGTGATCAACCTCCTTCGCGAAGACTTCCCTGATGTTTCCGTCTCCAAGCTCCGATTCCTCGAGTCAAAGGGGCTGGTCACACCAGGACGCTCATCATCTGGATACCGGATCTTCACCGAGGACGACGTCCGCCGGATCCGATTTGTCCTCTCGGAGCAACGCGATCACTACCTGCCGTTGAAGGTCATCAAATCCAAGTTGACTGCGTGGGAGCATGGGGAAGAATCGCCCGTGACTCCCGACAAGGGTGCACCGCCTGAGGCGTACTTTGCGACATCGGGGGTGTCGCTTTCGTCCTCGGAAATGATTCGGTCATCGGGTCTCAGCTCGGATCAGATGGAAGCCATCGTCAAGGAAGGTCTTCTTGAGCCGACGATCCTGCCAGACGGTTCTGCGACCTTTACAGACGCAGATCTCACGATTGCCCGCGCGGCACACCGGCTCTTGACCCGCGGGCTCGAAGTTCGGCATCTGCGTGGCATCAGGCTCGCAGCCGATCGCCAAACGGACCTTCTCGGTCAGCTCGTGGCACCCATGTTGCGGCACCGGAATCCTGACAACCAGAGGCGCTCTGAAGAGATTCTCTCCGACACCGCACAGGCAGCGTCGATCATTCAAGAAACGCTTATCCGCAGTAGGCTTCGCAAGCTACTCGATCACTAATGATTGCATCCTCTTTCGTCTCCGCGGCGCTGATAGCGTCTCTGCTTGGCCTCCCAGCGACATCCGCTCCGGTGGTCGCACCAGACGCGCCTCCAATTCCGAGTATCACTGCTGATCGTTGGATCGTCTACGACGCTGACGCCGATGTGGTCCTGGCATCGTGGAATGCCAACGATCAGGCCCCGATGGCCTCCGTAACGAAAGTGATGACGGCGATCGTCACGATAGAGAATGCCGACCTCGGCGAAGTCGTGACCGTGCCAAAGTTCGCGACCCAATCGCGCGGATCGGTCGCTGGACTCGTGACGGGGGAGGAGTGGACGGTCGGAGATCTCCTCATCGCGATGCTTGTTCGCTCCGGCAACGACGCAGCCCTCACACTGGCCCATCACATCGGTGATGGATCGGTATCAACCTTCGTCGATCTGATGAACGCGAAGGCCAAACAGTATGGAATGGCCAACACGAGCTTTGCGAACCCAAACGGACTTGACAGCGAAGATCATTACTCCTCAGCCCGCGACCTCCTCACCCTCATCATCGAATCCCAGAAGTATCCTGACATCAAGCGCATAGCCCGGATCAAGCTGGTCTCGATGCCGGAGCGTCCGAACTTCAAGGCACGAACATTCACCAACACCAACAAACTTGTCGGCGCATATCCCGGGGTCGTTGGGCTCAAGACCGGTGACACTCCGTGGGCGGACAAGGTTCTTCTTGGCGTCAGCGAACGGGCTGGACGCACGATTTACACCGTTGTAATGCACTCCGATGATCACTTCTCGGACACGCGTGAGCTGCTCGACTGGGCCTACAGCACCTACACGATCAAGGATCTGTGGCTCCGCGTGTTCTACAGCGAGGAAGGCGGAGGGGCGACCATCACCAATCCCGGTGAACTTTCCGAGAGCCACGAGCGCAGGCTGCGATCTCTTGCCCCTCTCAATGATGGGCAATGGAGCACGTCGACTGCGGCAGAACTCCCGAAGTCGGAATCGATCCACCGCTGGATCCGAGAGGCTCTCCCATCGGGCCAAGGCACAGGATGAGCGACATCTTCGTTGCCGTATCGAGCCGAGGGATTCAATGAGCGACGACTTCGTAGAAGTCATCGCACAGGACACTGTTGCACGACGCGTCGCCGAACTCGCAGACGAGATCAACGCCGATCATCCCGATGGTGACCTCGTCGTGATCGGCATCCTCAAGGGTTCCCTGATCTTCATGAAGGATCTCTTGGATCATCTCCCACTCGACTCGACACCCCAATTCCTTGCGCTCACCAGGTTCGGGAGCGAGGGGCGCGTCTCAGTGACCCTTGACCTCGACGAACCCCTCGATAACCGCGATGTATTGCTCGTCCTCGAGATTGTTGATACCGGCCTCACCCTCCTGACGATTCAAAAGATGCTCGAAGCAAAGGGGGCGCGCTCTGTGAGAACTGTCACACTCCTCGACAAGGCTCCGCGGCGCATCGTCGATGTTCCTGTCGAATATCGCGGATTCGAGGTCGGGGACGAATACCTCCTCGGATACGGCCTTGATTGGAAGGGTCTGTTCCGGAACCTGCGATCGGTGTGGGCGGTCATGAACATGCCTCGCTTCCTCGACGAGCCGTACGCCTTTGTCGATGCCGCATATGCGACTCGCCAACCACTGCGGACCGAGTGATAGTGTTCCCTCATGAGCGACAACGTCCCGCTTGATCTGATCGGCGTACGCATCGAGCTGCCGACGAACACCCCAATTCTGCTTCTTCGCGAGCAGGGTGGTGATCGGTATCTGCCGATCTGGATCGGAACACCCGAGGCCACCGCTATCGCTCTCGCACGAGAGGGGATCTCGACCGAGCGGCCACTGACCCACGATCTTGCTGCCTCCCTCATCGAGGAGCTCGGGGCAACTCTGACTGAAGTCGTCGTCACCGAACTCAGGGGAGGTACGTTCTATGCAGACTTGAAGCTGGTGATCGGTGAAGACACCCACATCATCTCCTCGCGCCCGTCCGATGCCGTCGCGATCGCTGTTCGCATGGATGCCCCGCTCTTTGCCGACCCCGATGTGCTGAACGAGGCAGGGGTCGAGATCCAGGACCAGAGCGAAGAAGACGAGATTGAGAAGTTCAAGGAATTCCTTGACGAAGTCGGTCCCGAAGACTTCGGCTCTGCCCCTTCGCAGTGAACCTCCCCAGAAATCTCCAGGCGGGAATCGTGGGCCTTTTGCTCGTGATCGGAGTGGGTGCCACTGGTTTCGTGATCATCGCAGATCTCCACCTTGGCGATGCGCTGTATGCGACGATGATCACGATTTCAACGCTTGGATACAGCGAGATCGGTGGGCCCTACGATGCAATGACCAGAGTGTGGGTCGTCATAGTGCTCGTGGCCGGGATGGGTGCAGCAATCTATACCGCCACCGCTGTGGTCGAATATGGCTTCGAAACAGTGATCGGGTCTGACTATCGACAAAGGCGAAGAATGATGAAGAAGGTCGACAGAATGCATGACCATGTGATTGTCTGTGGATTCGGCCGTGTCGGTTCGACTGCATGGGAAGCCCTCCATCGTGACAGGATTCCAGCAATCGTCATAGATCGCGATCCAGAAATCGTCGAGGAAGCTATCGCTGCCGGCGCACAGGTGGTCGAGGGTGATGCCACCAAGGACAGCGTCTTGCAAGAAGCTCACGTCGACACAGCCTCAGCGGTGATTGCAGCAGTTGCATCCGCGAGCGACAACCTTGTCATTACATTGTCGGTTCGGTCGCTTCATCCGGGAATCTCGATTTCTGCACGGGCGGTTGATCACGAGACGGAGAAGAAGCTCATTCTTGCTGGTGCGACAGCGGTCGTGACACCCGAGCTCGTCGGGGGGGAGCGCATGGCCGCTCTCGCAACCGAACCGGCGTTGGCAGACTTCCTTGATGCCGTCGCTTCCAATTCCGCGATGGATTTCCGGATCAAGCGATTCCAGGTCGCCCCGACGTCATCGGTCATCGGGCGAACACTGAGTGACCTTGCGCTTCGGGCAGATACCGGTGCAATGGTGATCGGTATTGCATCGGGCGACGAAGAAGTACGCATCAACCCTGATCCGAAGTCACCCTTTACTGCCAAAGACACCGTCTACGGCCTCGGCTCGTCTGCCGATCTCGACAAACTCGAAGCCATCCTCTCCAGTAGTTGATCCAACCCCGATCATTGACATCTGCGGTCGTCAACCGTAACTTGCGCGACAGTAATTCATCATGTGAAATTACAAGCGTGTAACATCTGGGCATTGGAGACGCAACGCATGACACAGGAAGACATCGACACGTCACTGGGATTCCGGTCACCACAAGTCTGCGCCGTGGTTGGTATCACCTACCGTCAACTCGACTATTGGGATCGCTCGGGGCTCCTCGGGCCTTCGATGCAATCGGCCACCGGCTCGGGGACCCAACGGCTCTATACATTTCAGGACATCGTCACACTCCGTGTCGTGAAGCGACTCAAAGATGCCGGCACAAGCCTCCACAAGATCAGATCTGCATTCGATCAGCTCGAAGAACAGGTTGGTGAAGGGTGGCGCGAGAGCGATATCACCCTTCTCTCCGATGGATCGACAATCTACGCCGCGACAAGTCCCGAAGAAGTCATCGACCTCCTCAGAAGGGGACAGGGCGTCTTCGGCATAGCTGTGCGACCGGTTCATGACGAAGTCGCCGGTGAGATCCACAAACTCTTCCCCGACCACGCGGCCGACGTGGTCGCCCGTATTGGAATCGCGGAAGCGGCAGGAACCTGACAACAGACGACCTTTTCGGGCCATCACCGGCAGAACTCACCGATTTCGCTCACAACAGCGAACGGGAGTTTGCGCGACTCTTGGACTTCTACGGTATTGAATGGCAATACGAGCCGCGCGAGTTTCCGATTGAGTGGGATTCATCCGGCGAGCCGACGAAACTCTTCCGGCCAGACTTCTATCTCCCCGATGACGATGTCTACATCGAGATCACCACGATGTCACAGAAGCTCGTCACGAAGAAGAACCGCAAGGTGAAGCGTCTTCGCGATCTCTATCCCGATGTTCGCTGCAAAGTGTTCTATCAGCGTGACTATCTCCATCTCCTCGTCAAATATGGTCTCGAAGAACCCGATGCGTCGGTTGACCATGTTGCCCCGACAAGAATTCCCGGCCCACCCGAGGTCCTCGATCTCGGACAGCACGTCGAAGCCTTCGAGGCCGAAGCCCTTGAGGCCGAAGCCTTCGAGGCCGAAGCCTCTCAGGCTGACGCCTCATAGACCGCGCCGCTTGGTGGGCTGGCCGTCTCGGTACCACTAGCATCGCGACGCGGTCAGTCAGGACACCAATCTCGGAGGTTCCGTGCCATCGTCCCCACTTCACGCAGTCCACGAGCGGGCTGGTGCCCGTTTCACCGACTTTGGTGGATGGTCGATGCCCGTTCAGTACGACAGTGTTCTCGATGAACACCATGCTGTGCGCAATGACGTCGGAGTCTTCGACGTATCCCATCTTGGCCGCTTCGAGGTGTCGGGACCGGGTGCACTTGCCCTCCTGCGCTCACAACTGTGCAACGACATCTTCAACATCGGGTCCGGCCGTGCGCAGTACACGATGGCACTCAACGATCGCGGAGGGATCGAGGATGACATCATTGTGTGGCGGCTTGAGGATGATCGCTTCTGTGTCATGCCGAATGGGACCAACTTCGATGAGATGGTTGACCGGTTCAAAGACGCAGCTGAAGGCGAAGTCTCCTTCGACGACCTACGTGCAAAGACGGTTCTCCTTGCAGTGCAAGGTCCAAGTGCCCCGGATATTGTCGAATCGGTGATCGGTTTCATGCCGGGCAGGTTCCGGGTTGTAACGGGTGAGTATGCCGGGCAACCCGTGGTCGCTGCTGGGACCGGCTACACGGGGGAGCGAGGCGCCGAGATCTGTGTCCCGAGTGAGACAGGAGAGCGCCTTTGGGATGCCCTCGTCGAAGCTGGAGCCAAACCCGCAGCGCTTGGCGCGCGAGATACATTGCGGCTTGAGATCGGCTACCCCCTGTGGGGACAGGACCTGTCCGAGAAGACCTCTCCGATCGAAGCGGGCCTCGAATGGGTTGTTGCGTGGGATCACGACTTCGTCGGTCGAGATGCTCTGCGCAGAATCAAAGACAATCCACCGTCCAAACTCGTGGCGTTCACCACCAAGGGACGGGCCATTCCCCGCAACGGCTATGAAGTCCGGACCAGGACAGGGGAGGGAATTGTGACGTCCGGCAACTTCTCTCCGAGCCTCGGACACGGCATCGGCCTCGCTTACGTGACTCCACCACCCTCCGAGGATGAACCCATGACCGTCATTATCCGTGGCAAAGACGTGGAAGCGACGATCGTGGAGCTTCCCTTCCTTAAGAAATGACCGGTAGTCATCGACAGGTGGGCGAAGGTTCGGACATGAGATGTTGACGATGCCCGGTGGGCCGGCGGCGTATCACGTGTTGGCGAAGCCGACGGGGCCGATCTGCAATCTGGATTGTGAATACTGCTTCTTCCTGTCAAAGGAGATGCTGTATCCGGGGGATCGGTTCCGGATGGCGGATGAACTCCTGGACACCTACATCCGGCAGCTACTGGAGTCACATCGCACGCCGGACGTGACCGTTGCGTGGCAGGGCGGCGAGCCAACAATGATGGGGCTTGACTTCTTTCGGCGAGCGCTGGTGTTGATCGACAGGTATCGCAAGCCCGGTCAGCAAATCTCACACACAATCCAGACGAACGGCATTCTGCTCAATGACGACTGGGCTACGTTTTTCAAGGAGAACGACTTCCTTGTTGGCATATCAGTTGATGGAACCAAGGCCCTTCATGACAGGTACCGAGTTGACAAACGCGGTCAGGGCTCATTCGAGCGGGTGATGCGGGGCTTCGAGGCGTTGAAAGCACGCGACGTCGACGTGAACGTATTGTGCACGATCCACGCTGGCAATGTCGATCATGCGTTGGAGGTGTATCGGTTCTTCCGTGACGACATGGGGGTGCGGTTCATCCAATTCATACCGATTGTGGAACGCGTCACGGAGACTCTGCTTCCCTTGGCGAATAGGGGGTGGGGAACAGAACGCGGCGAGCTACGGCCGCTGTACATCCAACAAGGTCACCACGTGACCGACCGAACGGTGGACTCCGAAGGATTCGGTCGATTCCTGACGACCATCTTCGACGAGTGGGTGCACAACGATATTGGCGAGGTATTCGTTCAGCACTTCGATACCGCACTGGCAAACTGGCATGGGGAGCCCGGCGCTGTGTGCGTGTTCTCTGAGACATGCGGGCTTGCTGTGGCGCTCGAACACAACGGGGACCTGTATTCGTGTGATCACTATGTCGAGCCTGATTATCTCTTGGGCAACATCAAAGACACACCGATGGTCGAACTGGTCGGGTCTCCGCAACAGATCGAGTTCGGACTCGCGAAGCGGGATTCACTCCCAGCATTCTGCCTCACATGCGAGGTCCGGTTCGCCTGCCACGGTGGTTGTCCCAAGAATCGATTCATCCAAACCCCCGACGGGGAGGACGGACTCAACTACCTGTGTGCCGGGTACAAGATCTTCTTCAACCACATAGATCGCCCCATGCGGATGATGTCAGATCTCCTTCGCGAGAATCGTGCGCCATCCGAGCTGCCTGCAATCCTTGCAGCAGAGGAGTCATCACGATTCACAGATGTTGGGCGCAACGATGCCTGCCCGTGCAACAGCGGCCTCAAATACAAGAAATGCCACGGAACGTTCACCGCATCCTGACGATCACGACGCATCAATCGCGGCGGACCGTGACGCCATGGATCGCCTTTTTGCGGCTGCAATCCGATGATTCGTACTCCTCTAGAGTGGGAAGTGAGCGATCCAATCAAGAAGAGAGTTTCCATGCCAGCGTCCCGCCCCGATCACCACTCTCGTTCTCATCTCCCCATTCCCGATCGGCCAGGATTCGGTCTGACCACATACGACGCAAAGGATCCGGATACCACCTATCCACCAATCGAACCGTTGACGCCACCCGAGGGCGCTCCGAACGTCCTCGTGATCCTTCTTGACGATGTCGGGTTCGGCGCCTCAAGTGCGTTTGGTGGACCATGCAACACTCCAAATGCCGAGAAGCTGGCAGCGGGTGGTCTCAAGTTCAACCGCTTCCATACCACTGCGCTCTGTGCACCGACACGCCAGGCGTTGTTGACCGGGCGGAATCATCATTCGGTTGCCATGGGCTCGATCACTGAGACCGCCACCTCGGCACCAGGAAACAGCTCGGTTCGGCCGAACACCAAAGCTCCTCTTGCCATGACCCTCAAACTCAACGGTTATTCAACAGCGCAGTTCGGTAAGTGCCATGAGGTTCCGGTCTGGCAATCCTCACCGATGGGTCCCTTCGACGCGTGGCCATCAGCTGGCGGTGGATTCGAGAAGTTCTACGGCTTCATCGGCGGAGAAAACAACCAATGGGACCCTGCGCTGTACGACGGAACCACCCCTGTGGAGCCGCCCGCTACTCCCGAAGAGGGCTATCACCTCACCGAGGACCTGGCGGATCATGCCATCAGCTGGGTGCATCAGCAGAAGGCGCTCATGCCGGACAAGCCGTTCTTCATGTACTTTGCGCCGGGGGCAACTCACGCGCCGCACCATGTTCCTGCAGAGTGGCCAGCGAAGTACAAGGGCAAGTTTTCTGCCGGTTGGGATGCACAACGCGAGGCAACATTCAAGCGGCAGAAGGAGATGGGCATCATCCCCCGAGGCACCGAGTTGACCACCAGACACGCCGAGATACCAGCATGGGATGACATGCCAGACGATCTCAAGCCGGTTCTTGAGCGTGAGATGGAGGTGTATGCCGGTTTCTTGGAGCACACGGATCATCACGTCGGACGGGTGATCGACGCCATCGACGATCTCGGTGTCCTCGACAACACGATCATTTACTACATCATCGGCGACAACGGTGCATCCGCTGAGGGGACCATCAATGGAGCCTTCAATGAGATGGCGAACTTCAACGGTATGGCAGCCTTGGAGACAGCAGAATTCATGCAGTCCAAAATGGATGAATTCGGAACGCCGAGTTCGTACAACCATTATGCCGTCGGTTGGGGTTGGGCGATGAACGCCCCACTGCAGTGGACCAAGCAGGTGGCTTCACACTGGGGCGGTACCCGCAACGGAACCATCGTCCATTGGCCGAACGGCGTCAAGGAGAAGGGTGGTCTACGGGAACAGTTCACACACTGCATCGACATTGCGCCAACGATTCTCGAAGCAGCAGGACTGCCTGAGCCCACATCGGTCAACGGCGTCCAGCAGTCCCCGATGGAGGGGACGAGCATGCTGTACGCCTTCAACGAGGCAGACGAACCAGAGAAGCACGACCTTCAATACTTCGAGATGTTCGGGAACCGAGGCATCTACTTCAAGGGGTGGAGCGCCGTCACCAAGCACCGCACCCCGTGGGAGCTTCAGGGTGCAACTGTTCCTCCGTTCGACGAGGACAATTGGGAGTTGTACGACGGGACGGAGGACTGGAGCCAGGCGAACGACCTCTCGGGTGATATGCCAGACATGCTTGCCAAGCTGCAGCGTCTCTGGCTCATCGAGGCGACCAAGTTCAATGTGCTGCCGATAGACGATCGAGTGGGTGAACGGCTTGATCCAGGAATCGCTGGTCGACCAACCCTCGTACACGGCAATTCACAGTTGTTCTTCCCTGGAATGGGGCGACTGTCGGAGAACAGCGTCGTGAGCATCAAGAACAAGTCGTTCTCCGTCACGGCCAACGTGACGATCCCGGCGGGTGGTGCCGATGGTGTCATCATCGCCCAAGGTGGTCGCTTTGGTGGCTGGACGGTGTACTTCAAGGATGGAACACTCACGTTCGCGTACAACGTCCTTGGCATCCATCAATACTCCGCCGCAGCGGATTCGGTTCTCACAGAAGGCGACCACCAGATACGGGTCGAGTTCGCATATGACGGCGGCGGGCTCGCAAAGGGGGGCGACGTCACGTTGTACCACGACGGGAACGCGGTGGGGACCGGTCGAGTCGATGCGACCCAGCCAATGGTGTTCTCCGCCGACGAAACGACCGATATCGGATACGAGTCTGGCACCACGGTGTCGCCGGACTACACAGCGGGAACGAGCAGATTCACCGGCAAGATCGAGTGGGTCCAGATCGACCTCGGCGACGACAACCACGACCACTTCATCGATCCTGATGAGCGCCTGCGCATCGCGATGTCGATTCAGTAGTCGCAGCAACAACCGGGACAAGAAGGATGGATTCATGCCGTGGCCCCGCGAGGGCAACTGGGACGTGATCGGTTTCAGCGCGCAGACCATGTGGTGGTCACGACTCGCTGACGAGACACTGGCGGACGACCTTGGATTCACTCCGCACCCGTCCTTTGAGATCCCCCATGTCCGCGGTATCCCGATACAGATCCCACGACCCGACGGCCGCCAAGCCGTACGAGAGTGGCCGAACCGCGCTGGAAGGCTGGAGCCATTTCATGGTGACGATGTCGTCAGGTGGGATCGCCGCCTTGCCCCAGAGCCACGATCGCACCTGGTTCTTGGGAGGGGAGAGGCAACGGACGTTGCGGTGCTCAAGGAGATGCAGCCATGGTTCGATCGCTTCATTCGCTCCCTTGAGCAGTTCCGACGGGTGATTCGCGCCACACCATCGGAGACGCCACGAGCGATTCTGTTGACACCGCGTGTTCCGATCGGGGAGGTCCCAGCGGGTGTGAAACCGCTTCCACAAAGGCTTGGAGAGTTCCCCGGCGGTATCCAGATCACGCTCGACCCAGACTCGTGGCACCATCGCGACGCATATGCTGATGACGTGCGAGGGTGGCTCACCGATCACACCTCGAAGCACTGACAAGCCGAGGAGGCACGGATGGATTCAGCCGAACCGCCAATCGAAGGCACCTTCACAACCAAGGATGGCACCGAACTGTTCACCTTGACAGTTTCTGGTCCGAACCCTCGCTACGACCTACTCCACGTGCACGGACTCGGGGAGCACAGCGGTCGATGGATCCAACGGTTCACCGAGCTTGCGAATAGGGGCGCCAGGGTCACGGCGTTTGACCTTCGTGGCCATGGACGATCGGGCGGCGAACCGATGCATCTCGACTCATTCGAACAGTTCACGTCTGATGTCTCCGAGATTGCCGCAGCAACGTCAGCGAGTACCGGCCGCCCGTGGGTTCTCTACGGCCACTCGATGGGCGGACTCATTGCAACGAGCTACCTCATCGATGAGTGCAGGCCCGTACCAAACATTGCCGTGCTGAGTGCCCCAGCCCTCGGAGACGGCACACCTGCCGTCAAGCGGTTCGCTGCCAAGCTCATCGGGGGAGTGGCCCCGAAGATCATGATGAAGACACCAATTGCCGGTGAGCAGCTTTCGAGGGATCCGAAGGTGGGCGAAGCGTATTCCGATGATCCTCTGGTGCAACAAACGGGCACCATCGGCCTAGGCAAGGTCGTGTTCGCCGAACAGGCGCGTCTCGCCCCTGACACAGGACAGATCACGATCCCGACGTTGGTGATTCATGGAGCCGACGACACCCTGGTACCGACCGCTGCAAGTGCATCGCTTGCGAAGTCTGTCAGTGTCGAACGGAAGGTGTATCCGGGCCTTCGCCACGAACTGCACTTCGAGCCGGAGGGTGCACAGGTGGTCGGTGATGTTGGCGACTGGATCGAGGCAAAGCTCTTCTAGCGACAGACCATTACGCAGCACCCGCCGCGTACGCAGGTCTTACAACGTCTTCGATGATACGTCTGCGCTCTCGATAGTCACCAAACCCTGCATCGATGGCGTCCACAGTGATTCGTTCCAGGTCGGCCAGGCCGAGCCCAAAATTCTCCGCCGCGAGCGCATACTCGCTTGAAACCGTCACTCCGGACATCAGCCGGTTATCCGTGTTGATCGATACGTTGAACCCGTTTCGGTAGAGCGCTCCGAAGGGATGCGCGTCGACTGAGGCGTACGACGACGTGTGGATGTTGGACGAGATAGCCACCTCGAGCGGCACTCGATGGTCTCGCACGCTGCGGGCGAACGGACCGAGATGCGAAATCTTGGTGCCGTCGAAATCGGTGTCGTCTGCAACATGGACGCCGTGTCCGATCCGCATCGCACCGCACAGGGCGATTGCACGCCACATCGAATGTGCCCCGTCCCCCTCACCACCGTGAATGGTGAGCCCCAGACCAGCTTCTCGGACAATTCGACATGCCTCAAGATGGGCGTCCGCTGGGAATCCAGCCTCAGGACCGGCCAGATCGAAACCAATGACGCCCACCTTCATCGAGGCTGCCGCCGCACGTGCAACCTCGTCGCTGTCATTGTCCTGACGCATTGCACACACGATCGTCCCACCGATTGCGATATCGCCGCTCGCCATGCCGCGCCGGTAGCCGTCGAACGCGGCTTCAAGTACGGCCTCTCTTGAAAGGCCTCCCGCTGTGTTGAGCGACGGCGCGAACCGAATTTCGGCGTACGCAACGCCATCGTCTGCGAGATCCCTCACGGATTCATATGCGACGCGACTGATTGCGTCCTGTGTCTGCATGACGGCAATTGTGTGGACAAACGGTTCGAGATACCGCTCAAGGGAGCCGGAGCGTCCCTGGTGAAACCAGGCACGGAGCTCGTCGATGTCGTAGCTCGGAAGGTCGCGGTAGCCCATTTCATCGGCGAGGTCGAGAACCGTTTCCACACGAAGTCCTCCGTCGAGATGCTCGTGAAGGACTGCCTTGGGAAGTTGCTTGGTATCGATGGTGGACATGGGTCAGTGGAGTCTGGGATTGAGGGTGTAGGTCATTGTGAGGGAAGAGCTATCGAGGACATGATCCTCCATGGCAGCTTGCAGAGCGTCATATGAGAATCCTCCGTCAAGCCCGAGTGTTGGGACGTCCATTGCATGAATCGTGAATATGTAGCGATGTGGAATCGAGTCGTTCCACGGCGGAGCGGGTCCGTCGTAGCCGTGCCACGTACCGTCGAGATCAGCATCGCCTGCAAACCAGTCCGTATAGCTGTTCAAACCGTGGATGCCGATCGGTGCAGCATTCGGGCCCTTACCGCGAGCCGTGACACCATCGGAGTGAGAGCCCTCAGCGATCTCGTTCGTTTCGGCAGGAATGTCGGCAAGGAGCCAATGGACAAAGTCGACACGCGGCAAAGTGGCCGGCACCTCACGATCCTCCTGATTCACGTCGTCTGGCGCACTCGGACAATCGACATCGATACAGGTCACAACAAACGATCGAGTGCCATCGGGTGCATCGCTCCAACCGAGATGGGGATTCCGGTTCCCAGAAAAGGTCACGTGGTCACTGGCAGCAGGCACCGCAAGTGCAAGGCGGTCCTTGGATCGTTCGCCGTCGGCTACCGAATTGCTATGGATGTGCATGTCATTGCTCCCTCGCGAGTCCTGCGACAATACCCCCATGCAAGCATCGATTCTTCTCCTTGGGTCTGGTCAGGACGGCGGAAGCCCGCAGATGGCCAAACGAAGGGGTGTTGGTCTGGATCGAACCGCCTCGTCCGCAGCGGTCGTTTCAGCAGCTGGTTCCGTGGTGCTCCTCGATGCTTCGCCAGATATTCGTGCCCAATCTCGACGCCTGCTGTCGTGGTATGGCTATCCACCGGGACGATCGCGGTTCGTTGACGCAGTCGTGATAAGCCACGCACACATGGGGCACTATGCGGGTCTACTCCACTTCGGCAAGGAAGTAGCCAATACCTCAGGCATCCCTCTGATCGCAACACCGTCTGTTCTCCGGTTCCTCAACGCGAACCAACCGTGGGAGGCTCTCACGGAAAACGGGAACCTGCTTCCAACACCCTTCGATGGGGTCGTCAGGATCGACGAGACTTTGTCGCTTGTACCCATTGTCGTCCCACATCGTGCTGAATACACGGATACTGTCGCCATCTCAGTCCTTCGCGACGGAGAACCGTGGTTCCTGTATCTCCCTGACATTGACGGTTGGGAGGAATGGCCCGAGGCTGACGAGGTCATCGCGTCTCACGATCTATGCCTCCTGGACGCAACCTTCGCCACGTCAGAGGAGGTTTCCCATCGCGACATCAGCGTGATCAAACACCCTCTGGTCTTGGACACCATCTCCCGATTTGAGTATCTGACGACTTCGACCAACATCATCCTCGGTCACATGAACCACACGAATCCACTTGCCGATCCGACCAGCGACATCGCGCGCTTTGCCACCGAAGCTGGATTCACAATCGCATCCGATGGACTGAGTCTTGCCCCATGAACCTCCATCAACCATCACTTTCGGGACACCTCCTGATCGCGACGCCGATCATCAATGGACCCCCCTTCCATCGATCTGTCATCTACATCGGTGAGCACGATGCATCCGGAGCGCTCGGGGTCATCCTCAATAGTCCGTCGCGGCTGACGGTCATCGAGGTGCTACCCGAGCTCGCGCACCTTGCGTCCGAGCCGCCAGTCGTACACTTCGGCGGACCCGTGCAGACGGATGCAGCGATGGTTCTTGTCCAATCCGACACGCGGGAATTCGCCATGGATACGACATTTGCGGACATCGGACTCGTCGATCCAGCAACGCCCCCTCCCGATACTGCCGAACTCCGCGTCTATGCCGGTTTCTCGGGCTGGGGTCCTGGTCAGCTCGAGCAGGAGCTTGCCACGGGATCCTGGTGGAGCACGGTGGCACAGCGGGAGGACCTCTTCGCGTCCGACGGAGTCGATTTGTGGGCGAATGCGGTCCGGCGCGTCGGTGGGAGAATCTCGTTCTACGTGACATATCCCGACGACCCAGCCATGAACTGAATCACCAATCACCGAACACCTCGGCCTAATGTGACCTCGTGACCACTACTGCTCCACGATTGCGGCCCTCCCTTCGTTCGAATGCACCACGCACAGATATCGAACGCGGGCTCTGGAGGGATGGATCCGAGGTCGTGGTTGGGTTCGATGAAGTCGGAAAGGGAGCGTGGGCCGGACCACTCACCGTTGGAGCGGTCGTCATTCCTCAGGATTCTCGCATCTACAAGATCCGGGATTCGAAGCAGCTCACGGAACACGAGCGAGAGATGCTCTTCGATCGCATCATCGGTTGGGTGGACGCCTCGGCGGTTGGGCACGCTACACCAGCCGAGTGTGACCTCCTCGGCATGTCGGACGCACAGCGACTCGCCACGAACCGTGCCATTGCGGCCCTTGGTATCGAGCCAGATCATTCACTGGTGGATGGCAACTGGGACTTCGTCGAACGCGGGTCAACCACGACGATCATCAGGGGTGATCAGCGTTCGTTGAGCATCGCGGCGGCGTCGATCATCGCGAAAGTCACCCGCGACCGCATGATGCGATCGTCTGCCCATGAGTATCCGTGGTATGCATTCGACTCCAACAAGGGGTACCCGTGTCACCGTCACCGTGCGGCACTTCGCTCGCTCGGACCGTCAACCATTCACAGACGGTCATGGGCGTTCATGTCAGGCATACCGTGGGAGGGCATAGAGGATTGCCGCACCGACCAGCCACCCCTGAGCTTGTTCTGATGTACAAGCAATCAATCAACCTCGATGACTTGATCGACGTTTCGGAAGTGACCGGCACGGACGTACTGATCGCCGTTGCGATTGCGATCGGGGGAATCGTTGTTGCAAGGATCGTCCGTCATCTGGTCATTCGCTGGCTGACATCGCGGAGCACTTTGCCCAAATCAACTGCGAGAACAATTGCACGGTTCGTATCCGCTCTCATCATGTTGATCGCTGCGATCTATGCGTTGTCGTTCATCGGCGTTGACACGGTCCCTGTCCTGATCATCATCCTGGTCATTCTGATCATCGCGTTCTTCTCCTTGAAGCCACTGCTGGAGAACCTCGCCGCAGGACTCCTTTTACAAGGGCGTGCACCGTTCGTCATCGGGGACGAAATCGAAAGCACGCAGTGGGTCGGAACCGTTACCGACATCGATTCGCGCACCACCGTCCTCATTTCGCCTGATGGCAAGAACGTGCGCATTCCGAACACATCGGTCATGTCCAACACCATCGTCAATAGGACACGAGGAGGACGCGTTCGTTCGTCCGTGCGGGTCGGGGTCGCGTACGGCTCCGACCTCGTTGCAACCCGCGGAGTCCTTATTGAGACGGTGGCGACGGTCACTGACGTGATGGACGATCCACCGCCGGTGGTGGGAGTTGTCGAGTTCGACGATTCAGCGGTTGTGTTCGAAATCAGGTTCTGGCACGCGCCAACTGAACTCGCAACGTTCGCCGTTATCGCCGACATGTATGAGGCCATCGACTCGGCGCTCGCAGCCAACGGTATTGTCATACCATTCCCGCAGCGGGATGTGTGGGTGCGAACACCCGCTGCACCGGCAACGCCGGAAACTGATGTCCACACTGAATAGGAAGCACATGGCACAAGCGATTTCCCCAGGCAAACCAGACGCGATCGATTTTCTTCAGATCGATGGAATGCTCTCGGCAGAAGAGCGATTGCTTCGCGACACGGTGCGCCAGTTCGTGGCGGACCACGTCACCCCCTATGTCGCCGACTGGTTCGATGAGGGCATCTTCCCAAGGGAGCTTGTCAAGACAATGGGGGACATGGGTCTCCTTGGCATGCACCTTGAGGGCTACGGATGTGCGGGCACCAGCGCGGTCGCCTATGGGCTTGCCTGCACCGAACTCGAAGCAGGCGACAGTGGTGTGCGGAGTTTCGTGTCCGTGCAGGGGTCGCTTGCCATGTACCCAATATGGGCTTTCGGGTCTGAAGAACAGAAGCAGGAATGGCTTCCCGGCATGGCAGCAGGTGATCTCATTGGATGCTTCGGCCTCACGGAACCCGATTCCGGTTCAGATCCCAGCTCCATGCGGACGAATGCAAAACGCGACGGTGACGACTGGATACTCAACGGAACCAAGATGTGGATCACCAACGGGTCGATCGCAGACGTTGCGATCGTGTGGGCCAGCACCGACGATGGGATTCGTGGATTCGTCGTCCCGACGGACACCCCAGGGTTCACCGCCAACAAGATAGAAAAGAAGCTCTCGCTTCGTGCCTCGGTGACGAGCGAGCTCGTCATGGACAATGTGCGGCTACCCAGTTTCGCCGTCCTCCCGAATGTAGCCGGGCTCAAGGGGCCGCTTTCCTGCCTGAACGAAGCGCGGTTTGGCATTCTCTTCGGAGCAGTAGGCGCTGCGCGGGCCTGCTACGAAGCAGCCCTTGCATACTCAAAGGATCGAGTTCAGTTCGACAGGCCAATCGGTTCATTCCAGCTGACGCAACGCAAATTGGTCGAGATGTTGGTTGGTGTGAACCAAGGAATGCTGCTTTCGATGCATCTTGGACGGAAACGCGACGCCGGCACACTCTCGGCCGAGCATGTCAACTTCGGCAAGTTGGTAAACGTTCGCATGGCCCTCGACGTTGCCAGAGAAGCACGTGGCGTCTTGGGAGCCAACGGCATCACGCTTGAGTATCCCGTCATACGCCACATGAACAACCTCGAATCGGTGTACACCTATGAGGGGACGAACGAGATCCACACGCTGGTTCTTGGCCAGGCGATTACCGGCATTTCGGCATTTGCATAGCTGCCGCTGTTGACTGACCGTCCGGAGTTGGTTCTCGCATCTGGGTCTGCTCGCCGCCGGCTCCTTCTCGCGGCCGCCGGCTACCAATTCCGCGTTGTGGTGCCCGAGGTCGATGAAGTTCAACTTCCCGACGAGAGTGCAGCTGACATGGTGCTCCGGCTCTCTTCCGCCAAGGCTGGCGCGGTCGACGACCAAGCAGCGGTCGTGCTTGCAGCAGATACCGTTGTTGTGAGGGATGGAGCGGTCATCGGAAAGCCTGTCGATGCCGACGAAGCTGTCGCGATCCTCGCATCACTGTCGGGACGAACCCATTCCGTCCTGACCGGCTGGACGGTCCGCACCGGCGACGAGGAACGCTTCGGCGTCTCCGAATCGCGGGTGGTATTCGCACATCGATCACGCGATGAACTTGCCGACTATGTCGCCCGCACGGAACCGTTCGACAAGGCAGGAGCGTATGCGCTTCAGGGCGATGACGGCTGGCTGGTCACCGAGGTCCGTGGATCGCGAGCAAACGTGATGGGGCTACCGCTTGCCGATGTTGCCGAAGCACTGTTGGAGTTCGGAATCGAGAGGTCAACCGCGCATGGCTGAGGCCGCGATGCTTGCGAGCTTCCGCTTGGACGGTTTGTCGCAGTAGTCAATGAGCTTCTCGCCGATGACATGCGACTGCCTGTTCGAGAGCATGTAGACCATCTTTGGAGCAAGGTGGAACTCACCTTTGCCGAACGACCTTGGTGCCTCGGCGAACGGTCCCCGAATCACTGACTTCTGCGCCTTTGTGAACATCAGTGCATTGTGGACCACGCTCGACCCGCTCTGGATGTCCTGACGGGTGTGACCCGGGAAGGCACCCCATGTGCATCTTCCCAAGAAGTACCCGACCGCTGACCACGAGTTGAGAGCGACCGTCCCGTATCGCAGATCAGCAACTGCCCGATCAAGTGCATCCTTGTTGGCCCTCTCCGTCTTCGGATCAATGATGATCACCGCCCCAAGCGTCCCGTACAACCGGCCGTTCGCAAACTCCACGGCATTGGCAAGGAACGAAGCGGGATCGTCACCGGGGAGTTCCGTGACGGCAAGGACCGGCCCAAAGATTTCGTTGGTGAACCAGCGATCCTCGGAATCGGTGGCGTCAAGCCCGGTGACGAGATACCGAGGTGAGGTCCCCCCGAATCGCTCGACCTCATCGGACGCCTCAACGGCAGCAGCGCAACGATCTCCAGATCCCGGGTAGTAGGCGTCGCGTTCCACGGCTTCCGTCATCACCACACGTACCGCATCGAGGAACTCGTTCTTCTGTGCCCATGTCTGTGGGAGCACCAGAACCTGTGACGCTATGCAGTTGAATCCTGAGTTGTTGAGCTTCTGACTGACAAGATGCTCGGCCTGAAACCGGATGTCCCTCTTCGACCACTCGCCTGGCACGACGATGAAGGGCGAGGCACCTCCGAGCTCGGCTGTGACCAACCGCTGGTTGACGGGTCGATCAGCCTTGCGATTCTCTTCACCTTCGACCCCGGTTCCATACACAATCGCGTTGTAGCTGGCGACGCTCCCCGTGATGTGCACCGCATCGACGCCGTCATGTGTTGTCAGATAGGCGCCGACATCTGCCCCGCCATACACCACGCGCACAAAGCCCCCAGCGATGAGGTCCTCAAAGATGGCTTCAACGTACGGACCCAGGTATTCGTTGACGGGGTTCATCTTCAAGACGGTGACATTGCCCTCAACGAAGAGGGCGTACATCACATCAAGGACAGGGATCGAGGCCACGTTGCCGGCACCAAGCGTGACGGTGACGTGCGATTCCGGAAGCGGTGATCGATAGAACGCAGCCGTCGTGTCCTCAAGATCCGAACCGGCCACACCCGGCTGCATCCATACTTCCGCTTCGGTGCCTGAGAACATCAGTGATTCGTCGAGGTTGGAGGGAAACACCGAAACGGCGACTTGCCCCGAAGGGAGAATCCGGGTGTCGAATCCGTGGAGAAGGGGGGTGTTCGTCGACATCCGCACAAGTGAGGTGCGCAGATCCTTGAGATACCACAGCACCGTGAACGGTCCACCGATCCACTCTTCCCCCGCGATCGGTTGATCCATCGACAGACCTTTTGCCTTCGTCGCTGCCTCGACCCACGGTCGAGCGTTGGTGACGGTGTTCTCTTTGATTGAGTCGAGGAGGGCAATTCGGTCGATGAGTGGCAACGTCGCCCATCGGCCTTTCGATGCCTGAAGATCGGCAACTGCCTGATCGATGTGTGCGGTATCCATGTGTGGAATCTAGTCGGCCGGGTCAAGTGTTTGTCCGGCACTAGCATCGGCACATGGACATCTCAGGCACAGCTTCATTGGTAACGGGGGGAGCGTCTGGTCTTGGGGCCGCCACGGCGCGACGGCTGGCAGGTGCAGGGTCGGCCGTCACCATCGTCGACCTCAACGAGGAGGCTGGCGAGGCTCTGTCCTCTGAACTCGGTGGTGGAACGCAGTTCGTGCGAGCCGATGTCACAAGCGTCGACGAGATCGCGACGGCCGTCAGCCTGGCAGGGGAGAACGCCCCGCTACGGATCACGGTGAATTGCGCAGGCATCGGCCTTGGCGAAAGGACGGTCGACCGCGAGGGTGGTGCGGCAGATCTCGGCCGATTCACGCGGGTGCTTTCGATCAACCTGATCGGAAGCTACAACGTCGCATCGCAGGCAGCGGCAGCAATGAGCCGCACGGAACCGTTGGCCCACGAAGAACGCGGTGTCATCATCAACACGGCCTCGGTGGCGGCATTCGACGGCCAGATAGGACAAACGGCGTACTCGGCGTCCAAAGGTGGCATCGTTGGTATGACGCTTCCCATGGCACGGGACCTTTCGTCGGTCGGTGTCCGCGTCATGACCATCGCCCCTGGGATCATTGACACTCCACTGCTCGGAAGTCTCAACGAAGACATGCGTGTCGCACTCGCCAAGAGTGTCCCTTTCCCTAAGCGTCTCGGGACACCAGACGATTACGCACAACTTGCCCTCGACATCATCGGGAACGGCTACCTCAACGGTGAAGTCATCCGCATGGACGGCGCCCTTCGGATGGCGCCCCGCTAGCCGACACGCTTTCATTTCGATTCCTAAGATGCCTCGCTCACAAAGGGAGCAACATGGACAAAATGAAGATCGGTGCAGCACTTGGCACATGTCGGTATCCGAGCACGGGCATGGCCCCATCGTGGGCGCAGATGCGTGAGGCGTCCCTGGCTGCCGAACAGGCGGGGTTCGATACGTTGTGGATCGCGGACGAGCTCCTCTGGGAATTCGAGGACGACACGCCGCCTCTCGGTTGGTGGGACTGCGTAGCGACGGCGTCCGCGATTGCCGCTTCAACCACGACGATCGAAGTCGGTTCATGGGTTCTGTCGGCGTTGCACCGCAATCCCGGTCTCATGGTCAAGGCGGTCGAAACACTTGACGCCGTCAGCGAAGGTCGATTCATCTTCGGATTGGGCGCTGGACACGCGGGTCGACAGGGGGAGGCTTTCGGATATCCGCCCGATCGCACCGTCAGCCGTTACGCCGATGCTCTTGAGATCATTGTGCCGCTGTTGCGCAACGGTGCCGCAGACCACGACGGTCCCTACCACTCGGCCAAGTCCCTGCTGAACGACCCACGTGGACCACAGGGACCGTCCATCCCTCTGATGCTCGGTGGGCACAAGACCCGAACAATCGGTCTTGCCGTGCAACACGCGGATATCTGGAGTGCATACGCTACGACCGGTTCCCATGCCTCCCACTTTGTTGACATGGTCGCAATGGTTGATCGCATTTGCGACGAACAGGGGAGAGATCCGCTAACGCTCGGGAGGTCGGCCAGCATCGTTGTGCATCGAACGGATTGCGCCGACTCGGTCGGGTTCCAGATGGCTCCACCGATCAAGGGAACGACCGGAGAGATTGTTGCTGAACTCGCAGCATTCGCTGATCTCGGATTCACTCGAATCGAATTGGTCGCGGCAGCGGACTCAACGAAGGACATTGAGATGCTCGCACCAATCGTCGCTGCGGCCCATGAGATCTGAGTCCGACGTGTTCTGCCACTCGGCTGTCATGTGCCGTGTTGAAGCACCCATGTATGCATCGCGATTCCGCTTGCCACACCAACGTTGATCGAACGGGTTGACCCGTATTGGGTGATCTCGTACACAGCGTCGCAGGCAACGACCATCTCGGGAGAGATCCCCGGCCCTTCCTGTCCGAAGACCAGTGCACAGCGATGCGGGATCGTTGCGCTCTCGATTGGTGTGGACACTTCGTTGATATCGATCCCTATCAACGCGAGTCCGGCCGTGCGGGCATATTCCCGGAACTCAGCAACCGTCTGGTGGTGCTCGATGTGTTGGTAGCGGTCGGTCACCATTGCACCGCGGCGATTCCAACGCCGTTTCCCAACGATGTGAACCGTGTGGGCCAGGAACGCGTTCGCGTTGCGGACGACCGTTCCGATGTTGAAATCGTGCTGCCAGTTCTCGACGACGACGTGGAACGCGTTGCGCCTTGTGTCAAGGTCTGCAACGATGGCTTCTCGCGACCAGTACCGGTACTCGTCAATGACGTTTCGGGTATCACCGCCCGCGAGGAGTTCGGCGTCAAATCGGGGATCATTCGGCCACGGTTCGGGATGTGGTCCCACACCGACTGCTCGGTCGTCCTCAGTCATCGCTGCCGATCGTGATCCCTGACATCTCCTCAAGGGCCTTCACGAGGGCATGGTTACCCTCGCCTCCGAGCCCGCGATTCTGGAGTGCCCGGTAGAGCTGGAAGACAAGCGCCGTCCCAGGGACAGGGACACCGAGTTCGTCTGCTGCTTCGAGGACGAGTCTGAGGTCCTTCTGCTGAAGATCGATCGTGAATCCCGGCCGCCAGTCCCGTTTGATCATCTGGGGCCCGCGATTCGAGAGCATCCATGAGCCTGCTGCGCCGCCCTCGACGGCCTCAAGGGTTGCTTCCAGATCAAGATCTCCGGCCTCAGCCAAAAGAAGAGCTTCCGACACGGCGAGCTGATTGACAACAACGAGGATCTGGTTCACTGCCTTGACGAGCTGACCCGCTCCCTGTGGACCGACATGGGTGATCGTTGTGCCAACTGCTTCAAGATATGCCCGTGACCGCTCGATATCAGAAGCGTCACCACCGATCATGATGCTCAGGGTCCCTTTCACCGCACCCTCGGCACCGCCACTGATGGGAGCGTCGAGCCAGGACGCTCCCAATTCATTGATTCTCTCAGCCAATACCTTCGTAGCCGCGGGAGAGATGGTGGAGTGGTCGATGATGAGGGATCCCGATCGGAGGCCTTCGGCAACGCCACCGGCACCGAACACAACGGCCTCCACGTCTGGCGTATCCGACACGCACACCATCACGATGTCATTCGTCGTGGCCACGCCTGCAGGGCTCGCGGCGAGGTGCGCCCCAGCGGCGACAAGATCGTCTGCCCGTGACGCCGTCCGATTCCAGACTGTGACGTCATGACCAGCTTCGATCAGGTTTCGGGCCATTGAATGACCCATGATGCCAAGACCTATGAACCCGATGGCACCCATGTTCTCTCCTCTTTCGTCGAAGCCACTGCTCGCTTACGTTGTGCTACTCGGGTTCGGGTGCATGCAGCCAAGGTGTGTAGCAGACACCGACCAGCAGACCCTCGGGCCCGAGGAGGCGGGCGATGACTTGGCCCCACGGCTCGGTTCGCGTTCGATGTATCAGCTCGTGCCCCTTGGCGATGAGCTCATCGCATGCGGCATCGACCGATCCAGGATCGACGACTTCGAACTCGATGGTGGCCTGAGGTACATCGATGTCATCCGGCCACGAGGTGGTTCCAAAGCAGGAGTTGGCGGCATCGGCCAGAGGCCACACCCCGAGATGCTTGGTCCCCTCGAATCCGTCGACCGCGACGTAGTCACCAGAGACCGGTTCCAGCGGTAGGCCGAGTGCGTCACGGTAGAAACCGGTCGAGATGCTTGGATCGGTCGCGATCGGGGCAAATCCGGCGACGAAGATGATGTCCATCGCCGCAGCCTAATCGACACGCGAGCGACCAACTTGCAGACACGTCGGGCAAGGTGGCCGGATCGCTCTGTTCCTCCCTGGTCGCGCGGCATGTGAACTGCTAGAATATGGCGATGACAAACCGCAACAAACCGCGATCATTTCGAAACACGCTCACCCTTGCCGCCGTCTTCGCGTTGCTTGTGATTTCGGGTTGCGGTGGCGATGGCACTGCGTCCACCGATCCAACGGGTACGACCAGCGCTGCGGAGCCGACGAACGCACCAGTAGATTCCGCAGGTGGCCCCGTGCCTTGCCACGATCTCTTTTCCGATGAAGATATCGCGGAACTCTTCAGTGAGCCATCGGTTCTCGACACCGAGGATTCCATGGACTCGATCGGCCAGAAGGTGTGTTCCTGGACGACAATTGACGACGCGGACGACGACCTAGCGTCACAGGTGCTCACGATTCAGGTGTATTCGGGCGATCCCGTCCCCGGCGAGAACTTCTACGATCCGAGCATCTATGGCGATGCTGAAGTCAGACAGATCGAAGGCATTGGGGACGAGGCATACATCACAGGCGAAACCGGGTTCGCGACCGCCTTCCTCGACGGAGACATCGCGGGGTTCGTGGACTATTCGCCCATTGTCTTCGGCGAGACGGACCAGGTGGAACCGACCGAAGACCAGGTCATCGACATCCTCCGGCGCCTCCACGACCGGGTGACCTGAGCCCGTCAGTTCGAGAAGTTGTTGACGACCGCCACTCCGGGTCCTGGGAAGTCGTTCATCGCCATGAGAAGCTGGGCTCCCTCCGATAGCGATAGATGCGACGTAACGAGCCTCTCCGGTTTCAGACGTCCGTCTGCCACCATCGCAAGCATGTCGGGATATCGGTGTGCCTGCATGCCGTGGGATCCATACAGCTCGATCTCAAGCGCGTGAAGCCGCCACATCGGAATCGGGGGAGCAACGTCGTCGCCGATCATCAAACCAACCTGGACGTGCCGACCACGGGTGCGAAGCGATCGGATGGAGTCCAGCGCCGTCTGGGTCGAACCGAGCGCATCGATGCTGACATCACATCCGCCCCCTGAAATGTCCCGCACTGCTTTGTACGGCTCTTTCGATGTCGCTGCGTTCACGAAATGGGTCGCGCCCAAAGTCGAAGCCAGATTGAGAGCGTCGGCGTTGATATCGATGGCAATGACAGTCGCCCCAAGGCTTGCACCGATCATCACTGCGGAAAGTCCGAGTCCGCCACATCCCCATACGGCAAGTGTGGTCGTTTCACCGACTGCTCCTTGATCCACGACAGCGCGGAAGGCGGTCGCAAACCGGCATCCGAGCCCGGCCGCCGCCTCAAATCCCATCCCGTCTGGCAGGCGAACGAGGTTGTTGTCGGCGTGGGGGAGTGCCACATACTCTGCCAATGCACCCCAGCCCGTGAATCCGGCTTGGTACTGGTCGTCACACACGTGTTCATTCCCTGCAATGCATTGCGGGCATTTCCCACATCCCAGCACGAAAGGTGCCGTGACCCGTTCACCGACGACGAACTCGGAAACCTCAGATCCAACCGCTGACACGATCCCGGACATCTCGTGCCCTGGCACGTGGGGGAGTTGGATTGACGGATCGTGACCGATCCAACCGTGCCAGTCACTCCGGCAGATTCCGTTTGCCTTGACCGTGATCACAACACCGTCCTTGGGCGGTTCGGGATCGGGTAGGTCTACGATCTGGATGGGATCACCGAACGTTTCGAAATAGGCAGCCCTCATCTATGGTCCGCCGGCAGTTTCACGTGATCTGGTGTGAGCTCCGAAAGGTTCTTCACCCCAAGGAGCTTCATCGTTCGGACAATGTCGTCTGTCAGGATCTGTGCCGCCCGTCTGACGCCGGCTTCGCCTCCTGCCATCAATCCATACAGGTATGCCCTGCCGACGAACGCTGCAGTCGCTCCGAGCGCAACCGCCGCAACGATGTCGCCGCCGTTCATGATTCCACCATCGACGAAGACCTCTGCGTCACCTGCGAGTTCCGAAGCGGTTGGCTGCACCAAGCGAAGCGGTGTTGGTGAACGATCGAGCTGGCGTCCACCATGATTCGACAGGACGATGCCTGAGGCTCCCGCATCGACGCATCTACGAGCATCCGCGACGTTCTGGACCCCTTTGACAATGATCGGTCCGTTCCATTTGCTCCGCAGCCAGGCCAAGTCGTTGAAATCAAGGGATGCGTCGAAGAGCTGCGATGTCATCTCAACAAGCGTCGTATCTGGACTGCTCATACTCTCAAGCGTTGCGAAGCTCAGGGGCTCCGTCGTGAGGAAATTGAACCACCACGAAGGATGTAAGGCAGCATCGATGATTGATCGCAGCGTGAGGTTTGGAGGGATTGTCATCCCGTTGCGAACATCACGTAGGCGAGCCCCTGCAACGGGAAGATCAACGGTGAGGATCAGCGTTCGGAACCCACTGGCGGCGACTCGATCAATCAATGCCTCTGACTTCCTTCGGTCCTTCCACACATAGAGCTGGAACCAATGATCGCCAGTAGGCACAAGGGCGCCGAAATCCTCTGGCGTCGTGGTCCCGAGTGTCGACAAGGCATAGGGGATGCCGAACTCGGAAGCGACGGTTGCCACGGCCCGTTCACCTTCGTGATGCATCATTCGGGTGAACCCCGTCGGGGCGAACCCGAACGGAAAAGCCGACCTTGTTCCGAGGATTGTGGTCGACGGGTCACAATCGGACACGTCACGCAAGACATTGGGAACGAACTCGATGTCCTGATACAACTCACGCGACCGGGAAAGACTTCGTTCGTCTTCGGCAGCCCCATCGACGTAGTCAAATGCTGCTCGTGGAGTTGTCCTGCGTCCTCGGAGTCTGAGGTCTTCGATGTTTCCTGCCCTGGCCAGGCTGCGCTCTATCCGGGTGCCGATTCTTGGCTGTGGGCGAAGCAAGGCTGACAGTTCAACGAGGCTCGGCCATTGACGGTGCGGATGCCTACTCATGGTTCTGGTCCTCTGCGATGTGCCACACGACGTTCATCATCGGTTCAGCCAGCCGGCAAGCTTCGACGTGACAACCGGCATCAGTATCCAAGTGAGTATCCCGATACTGATCACGTTGCCGACGAAGATCGCGACAAGGAGGTTGAGGTCCGGCCAAAACCACCTGGCGAGATACGAAGTGAAGATCACCGTTGGGTACAGAGCGAGAAACACGACCACAGCTTGTTTCCACTTCGGTATCGCTCCAGTCGTATCGGAGATGGGGAACCATCCAGCAAAGCCTCCCACAATCGACGTTGTCAAATCTCCCTCGGTGAGGGCTTCGAGATCGGCGACAGCCTCCATCCGTTCATCCGACTCGATCCAGGACATCAGATTTCGCCTGGTGTCAAACGTGAGGGTCACAACGGTGTCTGGTTGCACGCCAGGTACCGCATCGAGGACTTCACGTCGAATGAAACCCTCGAAGCCCTTGAGCGTGTCAAGGACGCGCTGATGAAAGACGATGTGTTCGGTGTCAACACCGGGCCTCAGGCGATAGCTCGAAACAACCCGGACTTCATCCTGACCCGAAACGCCGGCGACGACCTGCTCGGTGGCTTCACCCTCGAACAACGATGCTCCCTCAGCGAGAAGTTCCGCCCGAGAGGGAGACGCAAGCCAGGCGTCCAAGGAGGGACCGCTCTCGAATCGATAAACGACCAGCCATTCATCAGGGTGGGTCGGGTTCGGGCGTTCGATACCGGCGCTCACATAGCCCGGTGTGTCGTACGCCGCCGAGATGAGCCGCGTCACCCACATACTGAAGTCTGCTTCACGGTCCGACGGCACGGTTCTCGACACGATCACGGTTGGGGAACTTCGATCGCTCATGGCGTGCCTGCAACGGTCACGATCAGCGCATGGTCGGGGGAGTACTTCAGCATTCCTACAACCTACAGGTCGGGACACCCTGAACCGATACACAGAGGATGGGGGTCGCACGACCCATTGCTATTCGTAGTCGATCTGCCACGCTAAGTGGTGACAACAAGTGGAATAGGATGCTCGAACTCACCGATCAGTTCGCATACGACGAAGATCACGAACTTGCAAGCCACGGTATCCGTACGGCACGGATAGCAGTCGCGATTGCCCGCGTGATGGACCTTCCGCATTGTGATATCGATGCCGTGGGAGTCGCAGCACGATTCCATGACGTCGGTAAGACCCAAATTGATCCCGAGATCCTCAACAAGCCAGGGCCACTCGATGCAGACGAGTGGACCGAATTGAAGCGGCACCCACAGATCGGCTATGACCTGATCCGCCGACACGTTGAGCCTACGATCGCCCGAATGGTGCTCATGCACCACGAACGACTCGACGGTTGTGGCTATCCCGGTGGAGTGAGCGCTGCTCAGATCAGCATGCCCGTGCGGATCTTGCACGTCGCCGATGCATACGATGCGATCACCAGCCTGCGGCCGTACCAGCGAGCTTTGCCGATTGAACACGCGATTTCCGAGTTGACATCAAACATGGGAACGCAGTTTGATCCGGATCCCGTGCAGGCACTGATGTCGATTGTGACGTACCAGCTCGATCGAGTCCTGGCGACTCATCAACCCTTCCGCGTTCCGTCAACACTGGCGGCAGTGAGCTAGACGCTACTGTGCGCTGCCGATGCCTCGTCGGCGAGTTTGATCAGGACCTCCATGTTTGCGTTCATCATGTCATTCCATGCTTGGCGGTACTCGTCGCCTGCCAACGGCGGGATCGGTTCCCCCATCTGATCCATCGGCGCCGCAGCGTGCAGCATGAACCGCGTCCCTGTTCCACTCGGGACCAGATACCACGTGTATTTGACGAGTGATCCTTCGACAAACTCCACCATGACAGTTGCGTAGTTGTATGGCCGCATGTCCAGCACGGTGAATTGTGTGACGGTGTCACCGTGCGCACAGTGGAACTCTGTGCCAGGTCCAATACGACCGCGTTGATGGTGCTCGACACTCATGCCTTCAGCCACGATGAGCCATTCGACTCGCTTCCCCGGGTCGAATATGTGGTCCCACAAAACTGCAGGCGGGGCAACGGTCTGGCCCTTCAGGATCGACCACGCTTCGTCGGCCCCGACTTTTACCTCGGTTTGAAGTCGCTGGAACTCCCATACATCCTCGAGATTCGATATGTATCCGGAGACGGGACCGATGTGTTCGTATTCCTCGAAGTGAGGTGTCCATGACGCAACCATCCGCTCCACGCCGAGGTCCTTTACGCATTGGTCGGTGACGAGGAGATAGTCGCGGATGCCCGTCTCCTCGACGATGGTGTTTTTCAAGAGTCGATGCACCGCAATCACATCAGGTCCCGAGAGCGTCGTGATGTGGCCGATCGTCTGCTTTGAGTATTCGCCGCAGTGCATGACGATCTTGAGTCCAAGTCCAGAGATGTTGATACACGCGTTGCACTCACACGTTGTGTTCTGCACCATGTTTTCGAGAGCAGACTTGAATGCGCAATAGAGCAGCTCGACCGACTCGATGACTGTCTGACCGGCCATGCCCGACGACATCTCTCCGTACATGAAGACCGCATCACCCTCGATACTGGAGACCGCAAGAGGGAGCTGCATGGCGTTCACGATCGAGGTGAGAAGATCCCCGATGACACCGTTGCCATGCACGAGCTCACTATCGGTGAGGAACTGTGTGTAACCCGAGATGTCTGCGATAACGAGGTGGCCGTGCATGGGGAATCCTCAGTTTGTGGGCGCACCCAGCGTACTTGTTCAACACCGGTCGTGTCGCAAGACTCGTCGTGTCATCGAAAGTGCAGTGGAGAAAGAAGCCGAGACACGCGTCTCCACCATCGGAAATCCATCGGATCTCGGGATTGGTTCGTAGCATTGCCCCATGAATTCAGCCGCGTGCCGGTTCGGCGCGATCGTTGCAGTTGCTTTGGCATTGATTGGTTCATCCCTATTCGTCGCGCCCGATGCCAGCGCCGTCGGGGCAGAAGGGGAGAGCTGGCCGTCGTTCAACGAGTCAGATGGATGCGGTTCACCGTGGATGCGAGGCTCCAAGGTCCAGACCTCCGGTAGCTTGGCGTCCGAATCGTTGGTGCGTGGTCCCTATGGGGACTATTTCGGACGAACGATCGCCGCCATCGAGGCCCAGCTCGGTTGGTGGGACGTTCCGATGTCTGACGACGAATCGCTCCGACTTCATCAACGGCTCAACCCAGCGCTTGATCTGGTGAAGTCAGCACTTGCCCAGGCTGCGGGGTCGGGTCTGTGGTACCCGATCTACAAGAAGCAGACCTTCGCGTACACCCCACGGACTGTCCGCGGCTCGTATCGCATCTCCCAACATGGACTGGGGGCAAGTGTCGATATCAACTCGATCTACAACCCGTATTCATCATCAAACAAGCTCAAGACGGACATGCCTGGATGGTTTGTCGACGTATGGCGCAGTGCAGGATTCTGTTGGGGCGGAGGCTGGATCGACACCAAGGACTCCATGCACTACAGCTGGCGTGGTCCTCTTTTCACGCCTGGGATGACGACGCTTCCTCCAGCGACGGATCCCTTGACCAACGCTGAATCCTTCGGCCGCACCATGCACACCAAGTCCGTGCCGACGGGACCCGACGGAACACGGTTCCGACTGCTGATGGACGGCGATCTCGACGGAGCAATTGACGTTGTTCAGATCGTTGAAACGCCGACCGCATCGCTGATTGACGTCATCTCCGCCGGTGAGGGCTACCGAGGGTGTGCCGTATCTCGCTACCCGGTCGGCTCGGTACCTGATGCCGTTGCGGCGATTCCCGGGGATTGGAACCGTGACGGGGCAATGGACCTCTGGCTCGTCAACGACAAGGGTGGGCTCTCGATCACCGTTTACAACCGAGCGACCGACTTCGCCACGACGGAGACCGTTTCGGTGAATGCGTCGCCTGGCAACGCCTACCTCAGTGCAGACCACAACGTCGATGGATGGAGCGATCTCTACATCCTGAGCTACGGCGCTGGACAGTGGAACGTCAAAGTGATGGATGGAAGAAGCCGGCTTTCGACGGAACTCGCATCTGCCAGCTTCTCCGGAGCCGCGGCCCTCACATTTACCGCATTGGACCGCAATCGTGACCAAATACCGGACCTGGTCGGTGTCGGGAACCCCGGCTCGCTCATCATCGATGGTGCGTCGGTTTTCTCCACAGCGGAAACACTCCCACCCATAGCGGGCCCGTTTGATGATATTGCTGGGACAGATTTCGACGGGGACGGTCGACATGATCTCGCAACACTGTCTGGCGGTACGCTGAGGGTCTACGCTGGCAACTCGCCTCTCCCCGGAGTGTCGGTCACATCATGGTTCGAGTGGCCGACGTTTGGTTGTAGTGCCGGTGCATTGCCGTATCCCTATGCCGGCTGGTTCCGCGACGACGAGGCGTCAGTCCATGAGGGCAACATCAATACGATCGCTACCACGGACATCACCTACGGGTGCAATCCTCCGTACAACGATCGCTACTGCACCACACGCACGATCACCAAGGGACAGCTTGCAGCCTTCATAGCGCGAGCCCTCGACCTGCGGCCGAGTGTGACGAACACATTTGTCGACGACAACGGTCACCTCTTTGAGCCCGATATCGAGCGCTTGGTCGCAGCTGGCATGATCTTGCCGTGCAATCTTGCCGGGAATGAATTCTGCCCAGACGAGCCTCTGACGCGAGAGGAGATGGCCCGATTCCTCGTTGCAGCCTTCGGCTTCGCATCGTCAGGTATCAATCACTTCACCGATGACGCAGACTCGCCATACGAATCACAGATAGATGCGATCGCCGCCGTAGGAGTGACGCTCGGATGCAACCCAGCAGCGACCGAGCTCTTCTGTCCCGATGAAATTGTCACTCGAGACCAGATGGCCAGCTTCTTCATCCGAGCCCTCGCAAACGCTGATTGATCCGGCCGTATCATTCACGGAATGAACTACGAGCACAGCCAATCCACACTGCTTCCCCTGCTGTTCACCGTTGCACTCTTTGGATTCGTCACGGTCGTGATGGTGGCGTCAGACGAGTTTCTGCTTTGGGCCTTTCTGGTAACGGTTGCCATAGCCGGGCTCGTTCTGATGTTCTCACGGCTCACAGTGAGCGTTGGAGACCAGGTTGTGACTGCCTCCTTCGGTATCGGCTGGCCCTCAAAGGCCATCAATCATTCCGATATTGAGCAGACCGAAGTCGTGCGCAACCATTGGATCTACGGACTTGGGATCCGCAAGATCCCGGGCGGGTGGATGTACAACGTGTGGGGCCTCGATGCCGTCGAACTCGTACTTGCATCTGGGAGGAAGTTCCGCATTGGAACGGATGAAGCCGAAGCGCTCAAGACGGCAATTGACGCCAGACAGGATCGGTCGGTGCCCGGACGATCCGACCCCTAACACACGGGCCGGGATCCACGTCCTGGTCCGCTAACGGCGGAAGAACCAGCCTGAATACATTCCGATCCCGATGACTGCCAGTCCCAGTTGGAGTGTCAACTTGATCCAATCCACTCCTTGGGTGTCTCCGACCCCCAAGACCTGGGCAAACGCGCCTCCGACAAGTGCAGCCACGAAGCCGACCAGCACGGTTGCAAGAGTCGAGATGTTCTGACGGCCTGGCAGAATGAGCCTGGCTACGCCGCCCACGACGACACCAAGAATGATGGCGCCAATAATTGTCCCCATCCACGCGACGGTCGTTCCGTAGAGTCCTGCAAGTATCACTTCAGCCTCCCAAGCTTGGCCGTCGAGTCTAGGGGTTGGGTCTCGAATCGAATCGGTTTCATTCAGACACCTCACCCGTACGCCATGCCGACCGTTCGAGGAGCAGTGAAACCCCGACGCCGAATACGAGGGCCCAGAAGAAGCGACCCAGACCGAGCAGTTCGATGCGAGACACTGAGACCGCGAACGCGACGAGGGGCCCGATGAGGAATGGCCCCTTCGTGATCTGTTGGAGCGATTGGGCGAGGATGCCCAGCACGGCGAGCCCGACGATCGCATCGAGAAGCTCTCCTGGTATGAACTCGATGAGATCGGTTGCAAAGCCGCCTGCCAGTCCGACGATGACGCCTGCGATCCCACCAATGTACCCCGCCCAGTGGCGAATCTCGCGATCACCAGCCTCGGGGCCCGCAATCAGGGCGGTTGATGGGAGGGACAGCGACACACCCATCGGTCCGAAGAAGGACCCGACGATCGTGCCGAAACCACTCACGAGCGTGACGGCACGTTCGGGTGGCTCATACCCATGGGAACGCAGAAAGACCACCGCCGGGGCGTTCGCCTGAAGCGTGATGAGGACGACGAGCACGGGGGTCACTGCGGCAATCGCACGAATGTCGAACTGGGGGAGGGTCAGCGAAATCATGGGCCATACCGGATCCGGGGTTGGCCCGGTGCTCGAGGTAACAACGGCAAGGAGGGTTCCGACGACCAAAGCCGTCAACAGCGCCGGGAATCGATCACCCCACAACGTTCTGCTGATGAGATACGCGATCAGGGTCGAACCCACCAACAATGTGGATGTCCCAAGCGCGGTGAATGTGTCAGCGACCAATCCGAGGACGGCCCCAGCCAGAATGCCGTGAACAATCGGTGGTGGGAGCAGCCGAGCGAGTCGATCGGTCAGGCCCGTGACTCCAAGCACGAGGACAACCGCTCCGGCTGTCATCGTGGCACCGACCAGTTCCGGCCAGCTCAGCTCCCCGCCGAGCAGCAGCACGAAGATCAGGATGAAGACGTTGCCGGTGATAGCGAGCGGCATGCGATAGATCGCCACGAACACGAGCATGATGAGGCTGGGAAAGCCCCATGCGATCAGGATCCATGACGATGTCTGGGACGGCGACAACCCCAATTCAACTGATGCCTCGAGCGGGAGGCTGACGACCGACACATAGAACGCCGACAGCGCCAAACCAGCCGCGAGCGGCCTGAGGAATTGATGCCGCCCCGGTTGTCGTGCCACGGAATGACTCTACCCAAAAACCGCGATCATCCCGGATGGCCGCTGCAGCTGCTACACGCCAAGAGGAATTATCGTGACCGCAGCACAGCAGGGGAGTGGCATGGTGGCTTCGGCAATTGAGATACGAGGTCTCCGCAAGGTGTACTCCGGGTTCCGCGGTAGAAAGACCATCGCGATCGACTCGCTTGATCTTGATGTGCCGATCGGCGGAGTTTTCGGTTTCCTTGGCCCAAACGGCGCCGGAAAGACAACAGCGATCCGATGTCTCCTCGGACTCGTGACTCCCACAGAAGGCCGCGTCACACTGCTCGACTCCGAGGTTCCCCGCGGATTACCCGACGTCATCGACCGCGTCGGGGCACTCGTCGAGTCACCCAAGTTCTTCCCGGGGTTTTCTGGGAGGCTGAATCTCGAGCTGCTCGCAGCGACTCGTAAACTCCCCGCCTCAGAAGTTGAACGGGTACTCGACGAGGTCGGACTCGCAGATCGGGCCGAGGACCACTTCACAACATATTCGCTCGGCATGAAGCAGCGTCTTGCGGTGGCCGGTGCCATTCTCAAGAATCCGGATCTCCTTGTGCTCGACGAACCAGCCAATGGCCTCGACCCAGCCGGAATCAAGGACATGCGTGAGTTGATACGCCGATATGGGTCATCAGGGTCAACCGTGCTTGTTTCCAGTCACCAGCTTGCCGAGGTGCAGTTGATGTGCGACTCCGTGGCCATCATCAACCGAGGAAAGCTCATCACCTCGGGTGCGGTTTCGGACGTCCTCGCCGGACACACGGCACGGCTTCTTGTCACCATTGACGATGTGCCTGGGGCGACCCGCGTTCTCCAGTCTGCAGGTTTTGTGGTCCAGCCCGCCGAAGGTTCGGGGCAACTGCTGGTTGAAGCAGGAGAATCGGACGCTGCGCGAGTCACGGAAACACTTGCGGTCTCGGACCGATACCTACGGGGGCTGCGAGTTGAGACCGCGAACCTCGAATCGGTCTTCCTTGAACTCACTCAGCAGGGTGACGAGTGATGCGGCTGCTGGGTATCGAACTCAGGCGGATGTGGCATCGCCGGATGCCACGGGTCATTGTTCTCCTTGGCATTGTCGGAGTCCTCGTGGGTGGTGCCGGCGCGTTCTTCAGCCATGACTCAACCGTGCCGGTTGTGGAGGACTACACCGCGGAGATCGAAGCCAATGTCGCCGAATGCCGTCAATCCTCAATCCAACAGTGGGAGAGTTGGTCTGCGGGGGAAATCACGGACTATGGCCCCGAGTACGACGAGTATCTTGCCCAGTTTCCCGACGCCGAGGCGCATGCCGACGACAGCTGTCGACCTGAGTATTTCAGCCATTTCGACGTCGGTGATCGACGTTTCTGCCTCGTCACCCTCTATGAGCCCGAGGTTGCGTACCGCCAGGCATGCCCAGACATCGAGGTCGCGGTTGTCGAATACGAATCTTCGAGCCGGACCACACTCATCAACGGTGTGGAGTATCGAACTCCAAAACCCATGGGGACAGGCACCATTCCGGAGACCGGATTTCTGCTGTTCGCCGTGGCTGCCGTGATCGGTGCGTCGTTCATCGGCGCTGAGTACAAGGCGGGAACCGTCGAATCAACATTGTTGTGGGAACCTCGGCGCATCGCAGTGTTCGGCTCAAAGCTTGTTGCAACGGCCGTTACAACCTTCGCCATCCAGATCCTCCTCCTCGCACTCCTGGTCCTCGCCGTGCTTCCTGCGGCTCTGTGGAGGGGTACCACGGCGGGGGCCGACACCGACTTCTGGGTTGGACTCGTCGGCGTGATCCTCCGCAGTGGCGTGGTTGGAGCTGCTATAGCCATGATTGCCCTGTCAGTTTCAACTGTCACTCGAAATACGGTGGGTGGTGTGGCGGTCCTTCTCGGATACACGGCCGTCAGTCCGATACTCACCCAGGTCCTGTTCAAAGGTCTGCGGCCGATCGATCTGTCCGAGAACCTGGCCGTTCTTGCCAACGGTGGCGACGTCGGGAGGTTCATCCGCAACGGCGCGGGGTACGACTCCGTGGTGGCGCACGGAGTGTTTGGTGCCGCACTCGTCGTCGGGGTCTATCTGGCGATCGCGGTCCTCATCGCCGCACTCACGTTCGCCCGCCGCGACGTCGACTGATATCGATCGCCAGCCACCGACGTATCCTGCGCCGATGGCACACCCACGGATCCAGATCTACACCATGCAGTCTCCGGCAGAAGCGAAAGCCGTGACGGCCCTCGGGGTTGATCATATCGGAGTGACCCCCTCGGATCGGGGGCTGCCCGGCGAAGTGTCCGTTGACACAGCGAAGGACATCTGTGACGCGGTCGGTGGTTTGGCGACATCCGTCGCCCTCAGTGTCGAAGAAGATGCTGAGGCGATCCTCGCGATGGTCCGTGCAGTGGGTCCCGACATCCTCCATCTGTGCGGTATGCCGGGAGTTGTGGGGCCGGAAACCGTCGCGGAGATACGTGGGGAGCTTCCAGGAGTCGGGATCATGCAAGCCATCGCTGTCACCGATTCCGGTGCGATCGATGTTGCACGTTCGTATGCGGCTGTTTCTGACTATCTGCTTCTCGACAGCGTTGATCCCTCCATTGACGGTGTCGGTGCTGCGGGGACCACCCACGATTGGGCTATCAGCCGAGCCATTGTTGAGGCGGTGGATATTCCCGTGATCCTCGCGGGCGGATTGTCACCAGACAATGTTGCCGATGCGATTCGTGCCGTGAGGCCGTGGGGCGTGGATTCCCTCACGCACACGAACGAGTATCTCGCATCCGGTGGTTTCCGCAAGGATCTTGCCCGAGTTGCCCAGTTTGTCGAAGCGGTCAGGGGAGGGGAGTAGCGATGGGTGTCGTTGTGTTGGGCGATGCCAACGTCGATCTTGAGATCACGCTTCCCGTGGCAGAATTGGTTGGTGTACACACAAATCCTGATCCTGTTCTCTTTGGTGGTGGTTCGGCCGCAAACACCGCAGCAGCACTCGCCAAACTCGGCGTCGAATGCGGGTTCGTCGGGACGGTCGGCCAGGACGGTCACGGTGCCTTTGCGATTGACAGCCTCAGGTCGTCAGGCGTCGACACCAGCTTGATGGTGCAGGTAGCAGGCGAGCCAACGGTCCAGGTCATTGTCGTGGTCCAACCCGATGGAGACCGCCTGATCTACGTGTGGCCGCCTGCGGGGGGAGCACACAGATTCTTGACCAAGAAGCAGGCGTGCAGCGCCATCGCAGGTGCCGAATGGGTTCATGTGACGGGTCTGTGCCTCAGGGTCTCCCCAGCGGCGGAGTCAATACTTGCTGCAATGGAAGCAGCCGGAGCGGCTGGCATACCGGTGTCGCTCGATCTGAACCTGAGACTTGAGAACTGGGGTTGGGACGACGGTTTTCGTTCCGTCGTTGAGCGTGCAGTCGAACACGCCGAGTTCGTGATGGGAGCGGCATTCGACGAGATCATTCCCTTTGCCGGTGTGGAGGATCCTCGCGAGGCAGCAACGATCCTCGCCGGAGACAACCGAACCGTGATCGCACGCCGGGGTGCTGGCGGCGCGTTTGCCGCCCACGAAGGGACCGTCACCAGCTCGCCGGGCTTCCATGTCGATGTGGTCAACACCGTGGGAGCAGGTGATGCGTTCAACGCAGGCTTCATCGCATCACGTCTGCGTGGAGCTTCGCTTGAAACGGCGCTTCAGACGGGAAACGCGGTCGCAGCCCTGACCATCGGCCAACCAGGAGCCCGAACCAGCCCCGACAGGCTTACCTTGGAAGCGTTCCTCGCAGATCGCCTCCCCTGACGACGATGTCAATCCCGTCCACCACCAAGAATCGACCATTCCGGTTTTCCATTCAGGGTGGGCCATTCGGTGACACGGCTGTCTTACAAGAGTACGCACGAAACGTTGAAGCCCTCGGATATTACGGGTTCTTCACATCCGACCACATAGGAGCCCCGGACACCGGTGGCCGAAAGGGCGGGAAGTTCGTCGTAGATCCCTTCATACCGCTGGTGGTCGCGGCCGGTTGTACAACAACACTACGCGTGGGGCCACTTGTTCTGAACACCGAGTTCTACAACCCTGCCCTGCTTGCTCGGACAGTCGCCACAACCGATCGCCTCACAGGAGGCCGCGTCGTGCTCGGTCTCGGAACCGGGTACTCGGAAGCGGAACACGATTCGATCGGAGTGCCCATTCGAGATCCGGGTCCACGAGTGTCCCGATTCGAGGAATCCCTTGTTGTCATCCGAGCCCTGCTCACTACCGGGGCAGTGGAGCACACCGGGGTCTTCGAGTCTGTCCACATCGACGATCTTGGGGTGTCACCAATCCATGACCGAGTCCCGTTCCTCGTCGGAGGCCATGGCAAACGGGTGGTCTCCTTGGCGGGAAGGCATGCTGACATCTTCCAGTTCACCGGACTCACCCATGACAAAGGGGGTACTCCGCAGCCCGGAGGATTCAGGCTCGCCGACGTGAGCGAGCGGAGCAATTGGCTTTCTGAAGCTGCAGGAGGCAGGGATCCAGAGATCGAACGTTCAGCTCTCGTCCAGTTCACCGCCGTCGGGGACAGAGTACCATCGCCCTCTGAACTGGCCCTGGAGTTCGAACTCCCAGAATCGGTCATTGCGGAGACACCATTTGTCCTCTCAGGATCCGTCGAGCAGTTGGTTGACAAGATCGAACGCCTTCGTGAACACGTTGGCATCACGCACTATGTGGTGCGAGACCCCGACGGATTTGCCCCCATCGTCGATGCCCTGACCTGACCCTTCACCGGCGTGCAAAGGTGCCATGCGGGGGAGTGGTGACCACGTGTCAGCTCTCGGATCGCCCTCTGGCCCAGACCCCGACTCCGATGAGGACGATACCGAGTCCGAAGAAAATCGCAGACAAGATCCAATAGGCACCCTTCTCCGTGTCGGCAGGATCCGCGATGAAGAGCGTCTGCACGGCGAACGCCACAAGCCACACGGCTGCAAAGATCACCAGCGACTTCTTACCAAATCCCCAAACCGCCCCTGAGATCAGTCCGCCGAGGATCGTGACGATGAGAACCACTTCGAATACCTCTCTTGTTGTGACGTACGGAATGGTATTCGGCACCACTCCCAAGCAACTTGCGAGTGCGTAGTTGGCGTACTTTGCAACTGGGCGGGATCCGTGGGAGGATCAATCATGTATCGGGGCAAGGCAGTTCACAGAATCTTCTATGCAGCGGGCGTGCTGTGCGTGATGATTGCAGCTTTCGGATTGAGCCAACTCGCGCTCATCTCCGTCCTATTGCTGTTCATTGGGGCATGCTTTCACCTGCGATGGCATCGCGGAGACCAGGCCGTACGTGCACGCCAAGGAGCAAACCCGACGGATGCTCGGCTGATATCACGCCCGGGTCTCCGCGATCGATACGAGGGAATAGACACCTCGCTCACACACCGGCCAGAGTGATCCGTCTTGGTCGTGGATGCCGCCGTCATCGGCACCGCAGACGTGACGGTCCCTTGGCCCGACCACGTTCGAGAAGGGAATACCCTCCCATGTCGGCACCTCCCTTGTTATGTTACATAACGTGGATTATGGGCGTTGAGTGGTGGGCCTGACTATCGGCGGTTGTCGGTGGCCCGCTGTGTCCTCTTGCGCCTCCGGCGCCTCATGAGAATCACACCAACGACCGGACCTCCAACGAGAATTGCAATCGTGGCTATGCCAGCGAGGATGCTGTCACGAAAGATGTCTGGTATCGAGACGTCGTATCCGATTCCGATCGTGATGATGAAGTTGACCGCAACGACTGCGCCAACAACGCCACCTGCGACAACACCAATCGCGATGTCGGCAAGCCACCCATTTTTTACCGTCATGGTCGAAGGATAACGCACCGCTCAGACACGGAAGTTCCGTATACGGTCAGGCAGTTGCCTCAGCGAGAAGGATGGTCGATCGTCGAGGACGATTGATCGTGACGCCACTGAAATGCTCATTCAGGAGCGAAGCGAACACCCGGGCGTCATACATGCACTTGATGACGTCATCGGATCTCGGGACCAACTTCCACTCCGGCACGTTCTTCCAGTCGTGTCCGTACGCCGAATCCAGGGTTTCGTAGCGTTCCCTGTCGAGCACTGATGCCAGCAGCATCCCTCCCGAGCTCATCAGCGTGTGAACGTTCCCCATCGCACGATCGGGTCGCCATGACAAATGATGAATCACCTGGGTCATCACGACGGTATCGAACTTGTCGAGATGTAGTTCTTCTGGCTGTGGAGCATCTTCGATGTCGTGCTGGGTGTACGTGAGGCCGTACCGATCACAGAGTTCTTGGGTGAGAAACGAGCCAATCGGCATGAGGTCCATCACCGTGACATCGTGGCCACGCTCACTCAGCCAGATGGCGGTCGTACCCCAGCCGGGCCCGATCTCAAGCACCCGACCGGGTGGGAGCCTCGCAAGGCGTTTGAACACCGCAGGCAAGTACATCTTTTCCATTGCGCGGTATGTGGATTGGTAATAGTCGTGCGGCGCAGCTGCCGCAACGATCGCTTGTGCCTTCTTGAAATTCACGGTCACCACCTGGTCTCGTCATTCTATTTCTGAAGTCTGCTTTCAATAGCGGGTTAGGAGCTTCACCCCTGCGGTGTCCAAGAGTGAGAACCTGCGCCCACTGACGATCCTGATCGCAAGCTCACGGTCGAGGACCTCACCGACAAGGCCGTCCTTGTCGAAGATGATCCAGCGATCGAAAATCCGCGTGAACTCGCGGTCGTGGGTAATCGCAAGTTGTGTGGCATTCAGGTCGACCAGCACTCGTTCGATGACTTCGATCGACTCAAGGTCGAGGTTGTCGGTTGGCTCATCAAGAAACAAGAGGTTGGGTTCCTGCCGTTCCAGAAATATCAACTGAACCCTGGCCTTTTGCCCTCCGGAAAGCTGCGAGTAGTTGTGACGGTCGTGATGGGCAAGACCATACCGGCCGAGTGTCGAACGGATGACCTGATCGTTTGGGAACTCACGGGCAAGAATCGTGAGGAGGTCGCCGCTGTCGTCTGGCAAGGTGTTCTCTTGCGAAAAGTAGCCAAGGACCGCGTTCGGTCCATACCGTACGGTTGCTCCTTCGTTGAGTTCGTTGCGGATGAGGAGCTTGAAGAGTGACGACTTCCCGACACCGTTCTCCCCAAGGAGCGCCACACGGTCACCGTGATATACCTTGAGGTCGAACGGAAGGATGAGGTTCGGTACCTCAAAGCCCTCGATCCGAATCGCTTCCTTTCCTGCTCGAGAACCGCGGAACTGTGGCGAGATCTCCTTCTCCGGTGGTGGGAGTTCTGGCGGGCCGGCGTCGCGGTAACGCTGCCAGCGTGCGTCGGCGACCCGAGCGTGTTGTGCTGCGGCCTCACTGCTGTGCGCCCTGACCTGCCATGTACGGAAGTCTCGATATAGCCGGCGTTCCTCGCGTTGCCACAGTGAGAGATTCCGTGCGAGCCGTTCGACATGGGCACGACGGGCAGCTCGAAAGGTGCGGTAGTTCCCCGTATGGACCCAGGAGCCATTCCGCTCAAGGACGACCATCCGATCCACTGCATTGGAAAGCAACGTGCGGTCATGGGAGACCATCAACACGGTCTTCGATGTCCGATTCAACTCACCCTCCAGCCAATCCTTCGAGAACAAGTCGAGAAAGTTGTCTGGTTCATCGAGCACCAGCGTCGGGACCGAGGACAGCAGATAGGCCCGAAGGATGATCGCCTTCCGCTCTCCTCCCGACAGCTCACGAAGCAATCGCTCCCCCGCGTCTGCCAGCCTCTGCCCAAGTACGGCCGATGTGATCTGGTCCCAAGCACCCTCTTCCTTGTATCCACCGAGCTGCTGCCACATCTCAAGACTGTCGCCAAGCTCTGCACCGACGTCGTCACCCTGCGCCAACAACCGATAGAGGTCCTGAAGAACGGTGTGAACATCCTTCATCGACGCTGGGAGGGAAAGCGCCAGTGCATCGAGCACCGTGGCATCGGGCTGATCGTCGAAACCGGGATTCTGACGCATGTAGCCGACCTCGGTGTCTGACCGGATCGTTCCATCGGCAAGTACGAGATCGCCGGCGATGAGGTTCAGAATGGTGGTCTTTCCTACGCCGTTTGGTCCGACGAGCGCGGTGATTGAGCCCGTCGGAACCCGGAACGACAATTCATCGATAACCGGGGTTCCGTCCGGGTAGAAGAAGGCTGCGTTCGCGACCTCAATGGCCATCGTTCTACCTTTGCTGCGAATTGGAAGGATGCGGAATTGGGAAGGCTACGGGGCTTGCGTCACTCTGACGGGGTTTGGCGGCCTTCAGCATCCGGACGTGTCGTGCCGGCATCAAGAACTTCAACGAGGACATAGATGATGCCTCCGACCGGTGCTGCGAGAAGGATGAGCAGCACCCATGCCCAACGTGGGATGAAGCGAGGTGTCTTCCGAAAGAGATGCCACAAGCAGAACACGTTCAGGACCACCACGATGACGAGGAACGGTATCCAAGCGGTGAAGTTCATATCCATGTGGTAAAACCCGTCAATGCTCGACAGTGGTTCTCCGCAGCATACGGATGCACGGGAATCACTGGTCGACCCGTGTCGTGAGCCTGAAACCCACTCAAGGGTTGAGAGCTGATCCAGCTCCACGTAGGGTGCATCAGATGAACGAGACAACAACCGAATACCCGACAGTGCCCTACACACCACTGTCGATCAGTGAGGATGCGCGCATAGCGACGGCTCGTGCCGTGTTTGAAGAGATGGATCAGAGGCGATCGGTTCGAGATTTCTCGGACATGGATGTACCTCGTGAGATGATCGACTTCGCGATTCAAGCAGCGTCGACCGCTCCTTCAGGGGCACACATGCAACCGTGGACCTTCGTGGTCGTCGGTGACCCGGACTTGAAGCATCAGATCAGGCTTGCCGCAGAGGACGAGGAACGGACGAACTACGAAGGTGGAAGACTCCCCCCACATTGGCGCGAGGATCTCGCTCCCCTTGGAACAACATCAGACAAGTCGTTCCTCGACGTCGTTCCGTGGATTGTTGTTGTTTTCGAGCAGCGGTATGGAACTCGACCCGACGGCGACAAGCAGCACCACTACTACGTCAAGGAATCGGTGGGAATCGCTTGTGGCATGTTCATCGATGCACTCCACCGGATGGGTCTCTCAACGCTCACCCACACACCAAGCCCCATGCTGTTTCTCAAGGACCTGCTCGACCGTCCCGACAATGAGCGGCCCTTCATCCTGTTCCCCATCGGTTACGCGTCCGACAATTGCCGCGTCCCAGACCTCGCTCGCAAGCCCCTCTCCGAGGTAGCCATCGACGTGCCACCCTCCCTCGACGACCGCGTACCCAGGGTATGAACCCACCGTTACGGTAGGTTGGAGCCCAAAGAACGCCTATTCGGACAGACTGACCCGGATGCGACGGAAGCCTCGCCCTTTGTTCTCGGCCTTGGGGATGGTGATGGCTCCGACCTCGCCGGTCTGGTTCACGTGTGTTCCACCGTCGGCTTGGCGGTCAAGTCCGACAATGTCAATCACCCGGATCTCGGTGAGCGACTTGGGAAGCAGGTTCACCTTGGTTCGGATGAGTGACGGGTCGTTGTCGGCGGCATCGCGTGGGAGAAATGAGACCTCAATCTGGCGTCGTCTCGCAAGTTCCTCATTGAGATCTGCCTGAACCAACAGAAGATCATCTGCCGACCAGTTTGGTATGTCGAAATCGAGACGACCGCTTCCCGGCTCCATGTTGCCGCCGGTTACCGGACTCTCGAAGCGACGCCATACGACACCACACAGCGCGTGGAGCGCTGTGTGCGTCCGCATGAGTTTGTAGCGACGGTCCCAGTCCAGCGTGCCCTCAACTGTGGCGCCGACCGAAGGAAGGCCACCCTCGAGCCAATGCCATACCCCGTCTGCATCCTGGGTAACGCGCACGACGGTGAGCTGATCGTCTCCGACGGCGAAGATGCCAGCGTCTGGAGGTTGTCCTCCCCCACCTGGATAGAACACGGTTCGATCCAACAGGACACGGTTGTCGTCGACATCGGTTCGTACGACCGTCGCCGTCATGGCCCGTGCATAGGAATCGGTCGAATAGATGCGCTCGGTCACACCTCCACCCTAGAGCAGATTCTGATCCCAGAGTTTGCACTATCGTCGTAGTGCGTATTATTGTGTAGCCGCACCTTAAGAAATGGAAAGTCGATGCTTACAACCTTCGTTATCGGGCTACGAGAAGGACTCGAAGCCGCCATCATCGTCGGCATTGTCGCCGCCTTCTTGGTGCGAAACGGAGACAGGCGTGCGCTACGGGCCATGTGGATCGGTGTTGCTCTCGCCATAGCTGCCTGTCTGGGCGTCGCTCTGGCACTCAGCGTTGCTGGACAGCGACTCCCCCTGACGGCCCGAGCAGCATTCGAGGGAATCTTGGCACTCGTGGCGGTTGCGGGTGTCACCTACATGTTGGTTTGGATGCGCCAGCACGGCTCCGCCCTGCATGCTGATCTTGAGGCCAAGGCTGAGAACGCGCTCGCCCAACGGTCGATGTTCGCCCTTGTCATTCTCGCATTCCTCGCAGTCATCAGGGAAGGCGTCGAAACCGCAGTATTCCTGTTTGCGATTCTCGACGGCAGTTCCCGTGTCGGCGCTGGCATCACCGGCGCGATCCTCGGGATCGCTGCAGCGTCGGTCCTCGGCTACGCGATCTACCGGGGTGGAGCGAGGATCGACCTAGGACGGTTCTTTCGCGTCACTGGCGTTGTGCTTGTCTTCGTTGCAGCCGGACTCGTGTCCTACGCGATCCATGAATTCGCCGAGATCGGATGGATCACCTTGGGACAATCACCGGCTGTCGACCTCAGCTTCCTGATCGCTCCGGGAACGGTTCAGGCAAGCATCGCAACCGCGTTTCTCGGGCTGCAGGCCGTTCCGACCTATGCAGAGATCTTCGGATGGCTGGCTTTTGCCATTCCGATGACGTGGTACGTGCTTCGGCCGACTACGCAAAGAGTCCCAGTTTCTGTCAACTAGTTCGAAGGAGAACGATCCGTGAAAGGGCTTGCCATTTCGCTCGTCACAAGTGCCTTGGTACTTGCAGGATGCTCCGGAGGCTCGGGCTCCGAGGGCACCGTCATCGACACCACACTCAACAATACGTCGATTGAGCTCTCCGTATCCACGGTTGCGGCGGGGACCATCACGTTCGCAGTCACCAATGCGGGAGATGAGGTGCATGAGATCGAAGTCTTTGCAGGCAGCGAAACCGTCCTGCCAGTGGAAAAGAACGTGGCCAACGTCTCCGGACTCACGCTCATCGATGAAATCGAGGACATCCTTCCCGGCGGAAACGTCCGTCTCACGCTCGATCTTCCAGCGGGTGACTACATCGTCATATGCAACCTTCCGGGCCACTACGCGATGGGTATGGTCACCAAGCTCGTCGTCACCGGATGAGCTCGACACTGACAGCTGATCGGACGTCCCGCTGATCTGACGGTATCGTCCGGTGATGCACTTTGACGTCGCGATCATCGGTGGAGGAATCGCCGGACTGTCGTGTGCGGCCAATCTTGGCCCCGACATTTCAGCCATCGTCCTTGAAACCGAACCGACGCTTGGCTACCACGCGACGGGAAGGTCGGCCGCGCTGTACACCGAGTGCTACGGATCGAGGACCATCCATGCCTTGACGACGGCGTCAAGGGAGTACCTCACCGAGATACATCCCCTGACTTCCTCCCCTCGAGGCCTGATGTTCGTGGCCCCGGCCGGCGACGAGGAGGCAATCGAAGATCTCATGGATGAGTTCGGGCCACTTGTGCCCTCTCTCCGCCGGCTGATACCGAAAGAGGTGGAGCAATTATGTGGCCTCTTTCCGACATCTCTTGTTGCGGGAGGCGTCTACGAAGCGGGGGCTCGTGACATCGATGTCGATGCCTTGCTGTCAAGCTTCGCCGCGACCGCCCGCGCCAACGGTGTGACGATCATGACGTCGGCTCCCACCACGCAGATAGTGCGAGGGTCCGCTGGCTGGACCGTCATTGCAGGCGAGCTTGAGTGCACAGCCGGTGTTGTCGTCAACGCCGCAGGCGCATGGGGCGACCGAATCGCTGCAATGGCAGGGGTCCCACCGCTCGGCCTGACACCATTCATGCGATCAGTCTTCACCTTTGACCCCGGACAGGACCCTCGGGCCTGGCCGATGATTGTCGATGCCCGCGAGCGGTGGTACATCAAACCGGAGGGACCGCATCTCCTTGGCTCTGGAGCGAGTGAGATCCCAAGCGAGCCGATGGATGCTCGTGTCGATGAACTCGATGTCGCCCTTGGTATCGAGAAGGTCACCACGGCGTCGACCCTGCGTATTCGCTCGGTGAAGAACACGTGGGCGGGTCTCAGAACGTTCACACCGGACAGGATTCCCGTCGCCGGTTTCGATCCCGACCATCCAGGTTTCTTCTGGCTTGTCGGCCAAGGGGGCTACGGCATCATGACCAGCCCGGCACTTGGCGCATTGGCCGGAAGCCTCCTTCGGTCATTGGAGACACCCAAGGCACTCTCACTGTGCGGGGTATCTGCTGAGGATTTGGATCCGAGGCGTCTGCGCTAAACCGACCCACCGACCCCATCAGCTGGGATCAACTCGTCCGGCTCGGTACAACAGGAATCCAAGCCCAACGACCGCTATGACGGCGAAGGCAAACCATTGGACCGCATACCCCAGGTGGCTCCCCTCGGTGAGTTCCTCATTCGGGATTGTGATAGGCGCAGCTTCCGATTCCGGAATCTGATCGTCAAGGAGCAGCATGAACGGAAGCACGTCGCCTTCAACCCACGAGTCGATGAAAGCCAGATCAAGTCTGCTCAACTCCTCAAGGTGCCCGCTTGGAGGGTCTGGCTCCCCGATTCGCGAGGATTCCTCACCTGTGGCAATCCGGCCTTCCACAACGAGAGGCGTCGTAGGCACACCGTACCCAACTGCAGGCGGACCCTCTGTCTGACCGGGGACGATGCCCCGGATCACGATCAGCACGGAACCGCCTTCAAGATCTAACGGTGTCGCGACGAGCGTGCCTGCAGTTCTTCCGTAGATCCGCCCGATCGAAATGAACTCATCGTCGGGACGGTAGGTGCCTATCGCGGTTGTGTGACGAAACGCCAGTTGATCGGGGTCATCCGACAACTCAGATCGGAGTGTCTGAAGCGGCCGTGCCGGCTCATCGATTCGCGAAGCAATCGTGGCGTTCCTTTCCTGACGCTGTGCGAGCCGGTCAAGTTGCCAGCTGCCGAGATATACGAAAATTGCGGCGAAAGCAAAGGAAACCACAATCACTGAAATCCAGCGAGGTCGTCTCAGGACCGATGCGTCGAAGCGGGTGTTCACGGGACGGATCGTAGAGCCGCAAGGTGCTTAGCGGTGGGCCCAGTTATGCGAGACGTATACCCGGTTCAAGATCGGGTTCTTGCAGTCGGGATGCGTTCGAATGCCGACATCACGGCTGCTGTTCCCACTGGCTGCGTGTCAGGCCGAAGTGGTGCATGTCGTAGCGGACCCCGCCTTTGAGATAGGCGCTCGGTGAAACACCTTCGAGGACCAGGCCCGCGTGCCGAGCGACGTTGCCGGATGCCTTGTTCGGATGCATGACGGGAGCCCACACCCGCATGACGTCTCGTTTCCCGAAGAACTCGTTGACGAGGGCCCTGGCGGCCGCCGACGTGATTCCCTTCCCCCAGTATTGCGGCGTGAGCCACCAACCGATTTCATAGGTCCCCGTCATCTCACCCGTGCCTGCGGATCCACCTAGCCCACCGACGAGCTCCTCACCAACGAAGATTCCGTAGTGGAGTGGCGGGTCATCCTTGGCTGCGATATCTATCCACTCACGCCCTGCCTGTTCCGTATACGGGTACGGGAACTGGTCACTCATGTACCGGGAGATCTCGGCATGATTCGCCGCAGTAACAAGATCGCTGAGCATGGTGTCGACGTAGCGGCGGAGCTGAACACTCGGCAGCTCGGTGGACAATGTGTCAGAACTGGTATCTCGCTGGTCGTCTGGCGACACCGGCCCATCAGATGTCGGCAGTTCAGACATCGGTTCCTCCGATCGCGACAGCGCCGGTACGCCGGGGGTCTGCTGCCCCATGCATTGTTCCGTCCCGATCGACCGAGGCGGCCTGCACGCCACCAAAGTACATCGCAAGAGGGCCCAGTTCGCGGACAGCAAGATCGGTGACAAGCGATGAGTCGATCCCGGACTCGACCGCAAGCGTCGGTGCACCTTCAAACATTTCTGCATGAATCCTGGGCGCCTTCACAGATTCAGTGAGATCCATCCCGCACACGATGTGGTTCAAGAGCACACTGACGATTGCAGACGTGATGCGGTCCGCTCCGGGCGATCCGATCGTAAGGGTCTCACCCTCAGGGCTTCGTGCAACCGTTGGTGCCATATTCGAAAGCAGCCGTTGGCCCGGATCAAGAGCGTGCAGCCCCTCCGATGTCAGCTCGATCTCGCCGAGTGAGTTGTTGAGGCCGAAACCCGTCCCAGGAATGACTGCCCCAGATCCGTAGCCGGCGGAACTCGTGATGGCGCACCCCATACCGGAGGAGTCGACCGCCGAGACATGAACGGTCGACGGTGAACGGTGCATTGCACCGATATCGGCCTTTGACGCCATTTCCAGGAGGGTGTCTGCGGCGACGAATCGATCGACATCGCCATCAAGGTCGGTACGCCGAAAGGAAAAAACCCCGAATTGTGCCGCCGCGTACTCAGCGACGTTGCGGGCCGACCAGCCGTCAATTCCGAGTGTGTCCACCAACCTCACGAGAGCGGCAACCGTGATTCCTCCCACCGCAGGCGGTGCGTTGGTTGCGACATCCCAGCCGTGGAGTGCAACCCTCGTTGGCGTCCGCACAATGGGACTGTATTCGGAAAGGTCATGGGCGGTGAGGAGACCACCCCGAGATGCAGAGGCCTCAACGAGGCTGTGACCGAGCTCCCCGTGGTACAACAACGCAGCGTGTTCCGCCGCCAGCGCTTCAAGAGTGTTTGCGAGAGGCTTGTTGGTGACGATGTCACCTGCGTTGACAGGCGACCCGTCAGACCGGTGATACACGGTCGCGGCTTCGTCGTCCCACCCGTAGATGAGCATGTGCGAATAGCCGAGATAGTACCCGCTCGAGGGCGTCACCGAGAAACCGTTGCGCGCAAGATTGATCGACGGCGCCAGAAGTTCAGCCCAAGGAGCGGTCCCGTATTGAGTCGACGCGAGATCAAATCCAGCGAAGGCGCCAGGAGTCGCCACGCTCCCCCACCCCACGACCGTCTCCATCCCTCCTCCGTACATCATCGAGACTCGCCGAGCATCGGTTTCCGCGCCTGGGTCTCGCCCGCGGCCAGGCATTTCGGCATACGCATCGATGACCACGGGTTCGCCGTACTCAGGCCAGATGGTTATGAACGCTCCCCCACCTGGCGACACGATCCCGAGCTCAGTCGTCATCGACGCGACGGTTGCTGCGATTGCCGCATCGACGGCATTCCCGCCGGCATCCGCCACCTGGCGTCCGGCCTCTGCTGCGACGTGAGATGCTGCGGCGATCAGGGTTCGTGGCATCACGCAACTCTAGACAGACTCCAGCTTGACCCCCTGATCAGGTGTTGTACCAGACGATTCGTCGAGCGATCGCAGCGATACCTCATGGGCAACAACTTCGATCCGACTCCTTCGTCCATCGTCGGCCGACCAGAACCGTCGCTGGATTGCTCCTCTGATCCAGACCGGGGTGCCGGCATGGATCGTGTCGGTGACGAGATGCTCTGCAGGATCCCAAAGCGTGAACGGAATGACGTCCAGCCTCTTGCGGGGTTCGGTTGAACGCACCGTGACGAGGCCCCGGAGCAGTGTGCTCCCGGACTCGAAAGAGCGGAGCTCGGGTTCGGCGGCAATCGTCCCTGCGAGGACAATGATGTTCAGATCCATAACAGTTCCTTTCTCAAGGAAGTGCGGGTCTGATACCAACGTATGGCGAAGCTGTGACGGAAATGGGCCGAACTACGCTGGAATGGCGGCAATCTCGGATTCGAGTTGTTCCCATCCCGGGAATCCTGGATCGGCGAGGACGATGGCGTTTGACATCTGCTTGGCGGTGGTGCGATCACCAAGGGCGGCAGCGGCCCTTCCGGCAACGAAGTAGAGCCTCAGGTGAGCATCATTCGGGTCGGCCACCGTTCTGCCAGGGTTTGCGACTTTCCAAGCTTCTTCGGCCCTGCCCTTGTCTATGAGGTAAGAGGCATAGACAACGATGCCCTCGTTCATCACGAGTCCGTGACCGCCCCGCTTCTGGAGTTCCACCCATGCGTTTTCGACATCACGATCGCGACCCATTGCACGCAGGACGTCCATCTCAATCGGAAGGTGCGTAGTTTCGCCTGCCATGCGACGGTAGGCACGGAGTTCGTTCAACGCGGTGGTCCAGTCCCCCACTCGGTACGCGGCGATCCCAACCGTCTCCCTGATCGTGGAGTCATTCGGGGCAAGGGCCTTCGCCCGAAGTCCGTGCTTGACGGCAGGTTGGTACTTTCCGTCGGCAAGCGCTTCGGAGGCCGCACCAAGTGCCTCAAGCGCTGCCGCAACCCGGTCCTTTGGCGTTACGCGAGCGAGGTTCTCGATGACCCAGTTCGGAAGGTTGACGGCGGCACCCTGGAGATCACGTCGCCGTTGTGATGACTCGTCACGCCTCTGGCGTTCGACGTCGCGGGTCGTTGCGGTGTAGTGGGACTTCTTGCCCCCGTATGGCTTTGGGGCTGCAGACCGCGTCTTGGAGCCACCCGGCTTGCCAGAACCACCCTTGGACGACCCCGACTTCCCCTTGTAACCAGACGACGTACCAGAACCACCCTTGGACGACCCCGACTTCCCCTTGTAACCAGACGACGTACCAGAACCACCCTTGGACGACCCCGACTTCCCCTTGTAACCAGACGACGTACCAGAACCACCCTTGGACGACCCCGACTTCCCCTTGTAACCAGACGACGTACCAGAACCACCCTTGGACGACCCCGACTTCCCCTTGTAACCAGACGAGGTACCAGAACCACCCTTGGACGACCCCGACTTCCCCTTGTAACCAGAGGATTTGCCAGAGCTCTTCGAGGAGCCGCGGTTGGAGTTGTTTGCCATCTCGGCGATCCTCTCGTGCTGTTGTGCAGACGCCGCTGGAACCCGACCGGTCCACCCTGTACCTGGCAGGGAACCTGTAACGCGACAAAGGCCGCCTCGCAAAACGCGAGACGGCCTTCATCTTAGGAATGTTTGGCAACGACCTACTCTCCCGGGGCCCCACGGCCCAAGTACCATCGGCGCTGGCAGGCTTAACTTCCGTGTTCGGAATGGGAACGGGTGGATCCCTGCCGCTGTGGTCACCAAAACTATGTGAATGCTCTTTGAGCACTCCATAGCGAGCACAAAATCGCGATATTCAAATTCAAGCCCTCGACCTATTAGTACCGGTCAGCTTCACGCATTGCTGCGCTTCCACTTCCGGCCTATCAACCTGGTCGTCTACCAGGGGTCTTACCTGATTTCTCAGTGGGAGATCTCATCTTGGAGCCGGCTTCGCGCTTAGATGCTTTCAGCGCTTATCCGTTCCGTACGTAGCAAACCAGCCGTGCCCTTGGCAGGACAACTGGCACACCAGAGGTACGTTCATCCCGGTCCTCTCGTACTAGGGACAACTCTCCTCAAATCTCCTGCGCCCACAACGGATAGGGACCGAACTGTCTCACGACGTTCTAAACCCAGCTCGCGTGCCTCTTTAACGGGCGAACAGCCCGACCCTTGGGACCTGCTTCAGCCCCAGGATGAGACGAGCCGACATCGAGGTGCCAAACACCGCCGTCGATATGGACTCTTGGGCGGTATGAGCCTGTTATCCCCGGGGTACCTTTTAGCCGTTGGCCTCGGCGCACCCACATGCCGCCGAGGGATCACTAAACCCTACTTTCGTACCTGCTCGACTTGTTTGTCTCGCAGTCAAGCTCCCTTGTGCTTTTGCACTCAACGCCAGATTGCCGACCTGGCTGAGGGAACCTTTGGGCGCCTCCGTTACATTTTAGGAGGCCACCACCCCAGTGAAACTGCCCACCAGACACTGTTCCTGATCCAGATAATGGACCGAGGTTAGAAGAGCTTCATGGGAAGGGTGGTATTTCAAGGTTGTCTCCACGACCGCTAGCGCGACCGCTTCACAGACTCCCACCTATCCTACACATCACATAAAGAGCTTCAATGTCAAGCTGCAGTAAAGGTCCCGGGGTCTTTCCGTCCTGTTGCGGGAAGTGAGCATCTTTACTCACATTGCAATTTCGCCGAGTCTCTGGTTGAGACAGTGCCCGAGTCGTTACGCCATTCGTGCAGGTCGGAACTTCATCGGAATCCCCGAGTTTCCTCGGAGGATAGACTATGCCTTCATCTTGTTCAGTTGATCGATGATGTCGTCGGGATCGAACCGTCGCTTGCCGCTCGGGTTCATCCTTCGGACCATTTCAACGATCCCAATCAGTCCTTCTGGCTGAAGATGCTGACGAAGCACCATTCGGTCGCACACTGCGACAAATAGTTCAACGTCCGTCTGTTTCGCCGAAAGGATCGGCCACTCCAGAAAGTGTGGAATCACACGGATCTGGAGCTCTTGCAGACTGCGCACCTCCCACTTCACTGTCAGATCGCTGGTCGTCTCGACGAATGCTTCCGCATCCGAAGTAGTCCATGACCTGGTGAAGCACCTGGCTCCGGTCTTCGTTCTGGCTGACCGACACCGATGGTCGGACCTCCCAACCCACTTTGAGCGATGCTCGAGGTGAGATTGAGACGGTAAAACAGCCTTCGCCGTCGAAGAAACCGGAGACGTAGGAAGGAAAGTCGATTGCTGAACGAGAGCCCACGTATTGTGCCGGTCGTAGATTTGCCATATCTCCACAACATACGTTGCGTGTATGACATGTCCCGGCACCGAATCCCGAAGGATTCAGTCGTTACGGGGTCATATCGGTGGCGACACCGACAGAGGACTTCCCACGGCATTACCCGTTGGCTATCGCTCGGTCCTTGAATCCGAGCAGCCAGTGTGGGCTTCGCCGTTATGAGTGGGTTTGATAAGTGGAGTCACCTCCACTGACGGGCAATTCAATTACCCGACAAGGAATTTCGCTACCTTAGGCATTCTTGTTACTCGTTCTGTTATGTCGTTGCGGGGACGGCCCGCACAGAACTGGCCAGGTCATTTCTGCCTGACTCCCCATGTCGCCATGAGGATCGGACTGGATCATCCCCTCCACTCACGGAGGGGCCTCGCGTACAGTCTCTGAGGATCCCTGCAGGATGGCTTCGATCGGACGGGCTCGCTGCTTGCCATGACCATTCATGGCGTACGCAAGCCGTACGAGTGTTTCGAAGCGATCCGGATGAAAGTGCTCCTTTCGCCGCATTGATCTGACGATCGTTGCGAAGCGTTGGAAGTCCTCATCCTTCACGAGCAACCGATGCTTCTCGAAGAACGGAATGATCCGTTGTTCAAGGTCTGTGAGCCTGGCCACCGAGAAGGTGACAACAGTGCTGTTCGGACCCTTGTGATAGAGCCTTCCGCAATCGAAGTGATCACGGATGCGCTCAAGCAATCTTCGCTCTTTCTCGTGCTGGTACACCTGAAATGTTGGCGTGAGTTGCCAACCTTGGGTGCGTCGGGTGTATTGTTGATTTCGGTGGATGCTTACTGAAAAGCACCCTTCTCCATCGACGAACCCGACGATCCAGCTCGGATCGAGCTGTTGCGTCGTGACTTTGGTTTCCTGCTGATTGTCCGCACCGATCGGTTTTTCACTATCCATGTCCCATACATATCACGTGCATGAGACACAAATGAGTACCGTCGGATACACGGATGTTCCAGCATATAGCAAGGTTTTGTAACCGCCTTTTTGGGCTACTGCTTAACGGTTATAGTTACCGCCGCCGTTTACTAGGGCTTGATTTCACAGCTTTGCTCCGAAGAGCTAACCGATCCACTTGACCTTCTAGCACCGGGCAGGCGTCAGAGGGTATACGTCGTCTTACGACTTAGCACCCTCCTGTGTTTTTAATAAACAGTCGCTTGGGCCTGGTTTCTGCAACCCCATCGGGCTTCGGACGCGAAGTCCTACACCCTACCGGGGCGATCCTTCTCCCGAAGTTACGGATCCATTTTGCCGAATTCCTTAACCAGAGTTTTCTCGCTCGCCTTAGTATTCTCTACTTGTCCACCTGTGTCGGTTTGGGGTACGGGTACCCAAGAAGCTCGCTAGAAGCTTTTCTTGACAGCATGGGTGAGGTGGCTTCGCCTAATAGCGGCTCGGCATCGTGTCTCAGCCTTGTGAGCTCCGGATTTACCTGGAACTCGGCCTACGCACTTACCCCGGGTCAACCATCGCCCGGGTCCACTTGCCCTTCTGTGTCACTCCATTGCTCACCTAATACACGTTGGGTCGGTAGGCCCCGAAGGGCTTTCCTTAGCAAACGTGGTTCGGTCTGGACGCGTCTTGGGTAGTACAGGAATATCAACCTGTTATCCATCGATTACGCCTTTCGGCCTCACCTTAGGTCCCGACTAACCCTGGGCGGACGAGCCTTCCCCAGGAAACCTTGGACATTCGGCGGAAGAGATTCTCACTCTTCATTCGCTACTCATGCCTACATTCTCACTCGAGTGCCCTCCACGACTGGCTTACGCCGCCGCTTCGAGGGGCACTCGACGCTCCTCTACCATTCACGCCCCCTGGACCACGAAGGCCTGGGTTAAAGCGTGAATCCGCAGTTTCGGTACATGACTTGAGCCCCGTTACATCATCCGCGCGGGATCACTCGACCAGTGAGCTGTTACGCACTCTTTAAAGGGTGGCTGCTTCTAAGCCAACCTCCTGGCTGTTTGGGCAACCCTACATCGTTCCCCACTTAGTCATGATTTTGGGACCTTAACTGGCGGTCTGGGCTGTTTCCCTTTCGACCATGAAGCTTATCCCACATGGTCTGACTGCTGTACTTGGCGCCTTGGGATTCGGAGTTTGACTGGGGTCGGTAAGCTTGTTGGCCCCCTAACCCAATCAGTGCTCTACCCCCAAGGCGGAACATACAACGCTAGCCCTAAAGCTATTTCGAGGAGAACCAGCTATCGCCGAGTTTGATTGGCCTTTCACCCCTATCCACAGATCATCCCCCCAGTTTTTAACCTAGGTGGGTTCGGGCCTCCACGAGGTCTTACCCTCGCTTCACCCTGTCCATGGATAGATCACTCGGCTTCGGGTCTATGACATGCGACTTGGCGCCCTATTAAGACTTGCTTTCGCTGCGGCTACACCTCTCGGCTTAACCTTGCCACACATCGATAACTCGTAGGCTCATTCTTCAAAAGGCAGGCAGTCAGGACCGCAATAAATGCGATCCCTCCTACTGCTTGTAAGTAATTGGTTTCAGGTACTGTTTCACTCCCCTCACCGGGGTACTTTTCACCGTTCCCTCACGGTACTGATCCGCTATCGGTCGCTAGGTAGTATTTAGCCTTACCAGGTGGTCCTGGCAGATTCACACGGGATTTCACGTGCCCCGTGCTACTTGGGATGATCATCGAGAGCTCAATAGATTTCACCTACGGGGCTGTTACCTCCTGTGGCTCCACTTTCCAGTGGAATTCGGCTATCTAATGAGTTTTTTACTCTCTGAAGGGTTCGACGACCCCTCTGACGAGTCCCACAACCCCAGCACGGCAACGGCGTCGACCTATCACACCGCACTGGTTTGGGCTCTTCCCGTTTCGCTCGCCGCTACTCAGGGAATCACTGTTGTTTTCTATTCCTCGAGGTACTGAGATGTTTCAATTCCCTCGGTTTCCTTTACCGGCCCTATGTGTTCAGACCGGAATGACTGGGCATTACCCCAGCCTGGTTTCCCAATTCGGACATCCCCGGATCAACGCTTATTCGTCAACTCCCCGAGGCTTTTCGCAGACCATCACGTCCTTCATCGGCTCCTAGCGCCAAGGCATCCACCAACTACCCGTAGTAGCTTGAATTACAATTGAATACTTTGACTTTGTGCTCGCTATGCAGTTCTCAAAGAGCGCGCCTGCCGGCAAGCCGGCAGGTTGGAGTTCCTTTCGGAACTCCCGCCGAGGACTGAGTTTCGTTAGAACCTCATGTCCGATGCGAAGCATCGGACTCCCTCACGACTGAACAGTGTGTCTCTCTTCACGCCACGAGGGCGTTCTGAGGAGAGTTCGACATTTCACTAGAAGCTGACGCAGGGTGAGACCTGCGTGTTGTTGCTCCTTAGAAAGGAGGTGATCCAGCCGCACGTTCCCGTACGGCTACCTTGTTACGACTTCATCCCAGTCACCAATCCCACCTTCGGCAGCTCCTTCCCACAAGGGGTTGGGCCACTGACTTCGGGTGTTACCGACTTCCGTGATGTGACGGGCGGTGTGTACAAGCCCCGAGAACGTATTCACCGTGGCATTGCTGATCCACGATTACTAGCGACTCCGGCTTCATGAAGTCGAGTTGCAGACTTCAATCCGAACTGAGGACGACTTTACGGGATTGGCTGACCCTCACGGGATCGCGACCCACTGTATCGCCCATTGTAGCATGCGTGCAGCCCTGGATATAAGGGGCATGATGACTTGACATCGTCCTCGCCTTCCTCCGAGTTGTCCCCGGCAGTCTCCCATGAGTCCCCACCATTACGTGCTGGCAACATAGGATAAGGGTTGCGCTCGTTGCGGGACTTAACCCAACATCTCACGACACGAGCTGACGACAGCCATGCACCACCTGTCATGGGCGCGTAAGCACACTGTGTTTCCACAGCTAGACCCATGATGTCAAACCCAGGTAAGGTTCTTCGGGTTGCATCGAATTAAGCCGCATGCTCCGCCGCTTGTGCGGGGCCCCGTCAATTCCTTTGAGTTTTAGCCTTGCGGCCGTACTCCCCAGGCGGAACACTTAATGCGTTAGCTACGGCACAGCAGACGTGAATAAATCCGCTACACCTAGTGTTCATCGTTTACGGCGTGGACTACCAGGGTATCTAATCCTGTTTGCTCCCCACGCTTTCGCTCCTCAGCGTCAGTATCGGCCCAGTGAGCCGCCTTCGCTAATGGTGTTCCTCTCAATATCTGCGCATTCCACCGCTACACTGAGAATTCCACTCACCTCTACCGAACTCTAGTCACAACAGTTTCGACCGGCATCCCGGGGTTGAGCCCCGGGCTTTCACGACCGACTTGTTGAACCGCCTACGAGCCCTTTACGCCCAATAAATCCGGACAACGTTTGCTCCCTACGTATTACCGCGGCTGCTGGCACGTAGTTGGCCGGAGCTTCTTCTGGAGGTACCGTCATTTTCTTCCCTCCTGAAAGCGGTTTACAACCCGAAGGCCGTCATCCCGCACGCGGTGTCGCTGCATCAGGCTTTCGCCCATTGTGCAATATTCCCTGCTGCTGCCTCCCGTAGGAGTCTGGACCGTATCTCAGTTCCAGTGTGGCTGATCGTCCTCTCAGACCAGCTACCCGTCTTAGGCTTGGTGAGCCGTTACCTCACCAACTACCTGATAGGCCGCGAGACCATCCCCTAGCAGCGGACTGTTTCCTCAATGGATCATGCGATCCAAAGAGAGTATCCGGTATTAATCCGAGTTTCCTCGGGCTATCCCGGTCTAGGGGGCAGGTTTCTCACGTGATACTCACCCGTTCGCCGGTTTCCACATCTGAACCTTACGGAACAAATGCTTCTCCCTCGACTTGCATGCATAAAGCGCACCGCCAACGTTCGTCCTGAGCCAGGATCAAACTCTCCATCGAAGTTCTCGATGAGAACAGATCCTGTGTCTGTGCAAGCACAGACCAGGAGATTTTCATCCCTCAAAAGGATGAGGCCATTGCCAGAACCGAGGTTCTGATAATGGCCCGCGGTCATACGAGGACGGGTCCTCTATGTGTATGACCGTTGGCTTTGTACATCCATCTTTCCTTCTGGAGGCGAGTCTCCCCGCACACAGTCGGTCCGATGGACCACATAACGCTCACCGTTCGAACATCCCGAAGGATGCCGCGCGATAAGCGCCTGTCAAACTCAATCGTCTGCCTTGCGACAGTCGATTGACACACTGTTCAGTTGTCAAGGAGCCCGGTTTCCTCGCGCACAGCATCACGCTATCCACGAGGGGCCTCGAAGTATACCGCCCGCAGCGCGAGTGGTACCGGCCGGATTCGGCCGGGAACGGAACTGTACCCAACTCGGTGAGCTAGTTCAACTCCGTTCCTTCTCTCCATCCGACGTTTCCTCAGGAGAGATCCTCACACCTTCCTTGCGGAGATGCGAACTCGAAGTGAACCACGTCGGCACCGCTAGTGCACCTGCAGCCGGCAAGTTTCTTGACGATTCTTTCCCGCGCTACGTCGGGCTTCAACGACATACACGACGTTCCCAGAAATAGCTAGGGTGCTCATCGTGGGAACAACCATTCGAAGCCATGCGCGACTGCTCCTATCACTCACTGCCGCCCTTGCAACGTCCATTCTCATCGCCTCTTGTGGAGGCTCGAGCGGACCGGAACCCGGCCAGAACCAGGTCTTCGGATACGACGATGCCTACAACGAGGACATCATCGAGATCGCACCCGGTGACGAGGTCGAATGGTTGATGGTCGGCGACAACCCCCACAACGTGTTCGCTTCTGACGGATCGTGGCAATCCGATCTTGTCATGGAACGCGGGGCGCGTTACACGCGGACGTTCGACGAATCTGGCGTGTACTCCTACTTCTGCACGTTCCACGGTGATGCCGAGGGTGGGGGCATGGCGGGTTACATCGTGGTGGGTGATGTCCCAGACTATGAGCTCCCCGCCCCCGAAGTGTCCGAAGCTGTCGCCGAATGGAGTGGCGTCACCATCAGTGTTCCCTCGGACTATCCGACGATCCAGAAGGCTGTCGACGCAGCGGATGTCGCCGACATGATCTCGATCCAGTCAGGTGTCTACAACGAAAGCGTCGTTGTTCGGACTCCCTCGCTGATCATCCGTGGAGCCGACAGGAACTCGACCATTGTCGATGGAGGCTTCGAACTCTCGAACGGGTTCCACGTCGTTGCTGATGGCGTCGCCATCGAGAACATCACGGCGCGCAACTATCAGGTCAACGGGTTCTACTGGACCGGTGTGACCGGATATCGCGGTTCGTACCTCACCGCCCACAACAATGGCGACTACGGCATCTACGGATTTGATTCGATCGACGGTCAGTTCGATCATGTCTTTGCTTCAGGCAACCGCGATAGCGGGATCTACATCGGCCAGTGCTACCCATGCAATGCCGTCGTAACCGATTCGATCTCCGTGGAGAACGGTTTGGCGTTCTCTGGTACCAATGCCGGTGGAGATCTCTACCTGATCAACTCAGTGTGGGAGAACAACATGGGGGGTCTTGCACCGAATTCGCTCGACTCAGAGTTGTATCCGCCCCATCGTGAGGTGTACATCGGCGGCAACCTTGTGATCGACAACAACAACGCTGATGCCCCTACCAAGGGATTCGCTCGTCTTGCATGGGGTGAGGGAATCGTCCTCGCTGGCGGCGAGGGAGACGTCGTCGAGAAGAACCTTGTCGTCAACCACGATCGTATCGGCATTGTCACCAATGTCCTTCCGGACAAGAACATCTGGTGGGCATCGGACAACACGGTGCGCGACAACACCATCGCAGGGACCGGCATTGCGGATCTCGGACTCGTCGGCCCCCTGAGCAAGGGCAACTGTTTCGAGGGCAACCTCATGGCTGGATGGACGGTTCCACCGTTCATTGCGCTCTACCACACGTGTGACGGGATCAACATGCCGTTCCAGTTCGACCTTGGCACGCTGTTCTTCCTCATGGGTGCACAAGCAGATGCCAATGCCCACGTTCCTCCGGGTTCGGACTATCGAACGTGGCCCGCACCCGGTGACCAGATCAATATGCCTGACGCCCAGACCGCAACCGCCATCCCCGCCTACCAAGTCTTCGAGAAACCAAATCTCGATGAGATCAAGACCCCGGAGCTTCCCGCGGGTGTCGAAATACGCAGTAAGGAGCTCGTTGTGTCAGGAGTCCCAGTAACCGAACCAACCGTTTGGACGTTTGTACTCACCCTCTGGGGATACTTCCTCCCACTCGCACTTGTCGGTGCGTGGATCGGTCTCGCCATCTGGGACATGGTGCGCCGTCAGGAAGAGATGTCGAAAGGCGCCGTCATCGGCTGGTTTGCCGCGATCCTGCTGCATCCCCATTCTCGGCGTGATTCTGTACTTACATCTTCGGCAAGTCCGCCATCCCCGCATGGCTGCGTGCGATTGATCGTTGGCGGAGGTGCCGCGGCCTACCTTATCATCCTTGTCGCAATGCTCGTGGTGAGCGGAGCCGTATAGCACCGCGCACCCATCGAGGCTGGGGCTAGGACTGGACTCGCTTCTGCAATGCGACAAACAGCCAGACGATCGCAGCGATCAACAGAATGCCACCGATCGACAACGCTGCAACAATGTCGAAAACGAGGCTGAGGCCCCACACGATGGGCGGGATGAGGATGATCACGGCAACCACAGTCATCCAAGTTGGCCACTTCTTCTGAGCCACGGCACTGTTCCTTTCGATGCTTCGGCGTGCAGCGTACCGTACCCAGCGGCCGTGCAAAGACCCACTCAGATTAGAGGTCCCGATTAGAACCATGTCTCTGCAAGTTGTGCCCGGGTGCAGTGTGTCCAACAAGCGAATACCGACACGCTACCTGGGGAACCGGTCGGTGCCGCTCCGAAGGATGCCTCTCGTCGCAATTGACAAACCAACAATCGGGAATACGATGGACACATGGGACGTCACGTCGCCAGATTGGGAGCATTCAGTCTTGCACTTGTCCTCGCTTCGGCCGTTCTGTACACCTCCACCCCAACCGAACCCGCAACCGCAGCCACCATCCTTACGGGCTACCGCTGCGCCCCCTCGGGATGCAAGTATGCCAAAGCCCAGATCATGATTGACCGTGTGATCAAGAAATTCTACAGGGCCGACTATCGAGGGGGGACAGCGTCGCAGGCATGCGACCCATCCAATGACATCATTCAGTGGAACAAGACAAAGATCTCCGCAACATCGGGGATGACGTGGTCTGTCGGAGCTGGGGGCTGGCACACCAACTGCAATGTTGATAGTTTCACGTATTCTCACACAGTCAACAAGTACTGGTGGGGAGGACTCGATGTGAAGTTTGAGTTTTTCCACGACGCTCAGTGTTACAACTGCGACTTCCCATCAATCATCTTCCAGTACGGATGACGCAGGTATTATGCAAACCACTCGAAACTCGGACAGGTTCCGGGAGTTGGTCCTCCTCGGAGTCGTCGCTGCTGTGGTGTTGGCAGTCGGGTTCTTCGTGCTCACCAGCCGCCGTGCTGAAGCCGAGGTGGGGGTGTCCATCCCAGCCCGGATCATGTACGACTTGGACTACCAAGCGACACCTGATCGAAGCCTGCCGCTGACACATGCCAAAGCCGTGTGGATCGTACGATCGTTCTCGGATTGGGACTTTGAGTTCCTCAGCGGTGCGGACGCGGGCACGACCTATTCTCTTCGCCCAAGCGGTGTGTTCACTTCGACAGATGGGCACGCGGAGACTTCCACACAGCATCCTCCGGGGACCACCATGGTCCCGCTGCCAGACATGGCAGTCGACGCTCGCGTGACCGCAGCGCTTACCGGAAGCGATCTACCCGGCGTACGTCACCTAAGGCGTGGAGAAGAAGCCCTGTCGGCAGTCGCACGTGCCGCTGAGCAAACCAGGCTGCCGGCTAATGGTCTCCGTGGTCTGGTAATCGAGAGAGATTCCACGTCAGATGCCTTCGAATTCGATTTGGCGTTGGGCGACTGGGTTCCGTCAACCGGTGACATGGTTGAGACCATCGTGGTTGATGCCGATTCCTCGATCGTTGTGTTTCGAGAGGAAGTCTTTGACGGTAGTCTCCTCCGAAGGGTCGCTGTCTCAAGTGTTGAGAGCTTGGACTAGCGATTCTCTGAGCAGACGAGACTCATCACCCCGCCGAAGCGGCTGACTCCTCAGCGTTGTCCTCACCTTCAAGGCTTGCCTTGAGTGCTGCCATGAGGTCGATGACTTGTGCCTTCGGTTCTTCCGCTGGTGCCAGGGTGAACTCATGACCTGCGATCTTCTGCTCGATGGCGCCCTGGAGCTGTGCAACAACGCTGTCGGTGTACGCCTCAGGTGTGAACACGTCGGTTGCAATCTGGTCCACGATCTGCTCGGCAAGCGCAAGTTCGCGGTCATCGACCTCAATTTCGGGGTCTGCTAGCTCATCGAACGATCGGAGCTCGGTGTCGTATTTGAGCTGCTGCATGATGAGACCGCCCTCGTACGGGCGCAAGAGCACGAGGTAGTCCTTGCCTCGAGCCGCATACTTGGCGAGAGCGGCCCGCTCCGTCTTCTTCATGACCTCGGAAAGCAAGACATAGGGCTTGTCTCCCCCCTTGCCAGGTCCGAGGTAGTAGGCCCTTTCGAAGTAGATGGGGTCCACAGCCGAAATGGGAACGAACTCCTTGATATCGATGGAGTGCGTTGCGGCCATCTCCATCGCCTTGATTTCCTCGGGTTCGAACAGGACGTACTGGTCCTTGGCAAACTCGTACCCTTTGACGAGCTCCTCCCTTGGCACGATCTCGTCGTGCGTTGGGCAATACAGCTTCTGACGAACACGAGTCTTGCAGGGCTCATGGATCGAGTTGAACTGCACCTTCGCCGCTGATTCCGTCGAGGAGAACAGTTGTACAGGGATCGCAACCAGCCCAAAGCTGATCGTCCCAGATGCGATCGGTCGTCCGGCCATAGGAGAAGTACCCTAAACCTCAGATGACCGATTGGACACGTGTTTCTGTTCACGGAACGCCGCAACGGCCGTACTATGCAGTGGAGCCGATGTTATCTGACCGTCGTCGACCCCGGACTCGACTGAGTATCGAGCAAGCGCGAGCCCGAAAAGACCCCAGAGCCGTTTGGAGGCACGGCCCCACGACCGGAGCGCTTCGATTCGTCATCCAGAAGCATGCCGCAACGCGGTTGCACTACGACCTTCGGCTGGAACACGACGGCGTACTCCTGTCGTGGGCGGTGCCGCAAGGCATCTCTCTTGACCCGTCCGTGAAACGGTTCGCTGCCCACACGGAGGATCACCCGCTCGACTACGCCGACTTCGAAGGTGTCATCCCGCACGGTGAGTACGGCGCAGGCCCGATGATCGTCTGGGACCGAGGTTCACTCGACATCATCGAGGATCCCAAACACGGTGTTGAGCAAGGCAAGCTTCTCTTCGATCTCCACGGCTACAAGGTCAACGGTCGTTTCACCCTCGTCAAGACCACAAAAGGCCCAAAGGACTGGCTCCTCATCAAGAAGCCGGATGCGTGGTCTCGAGATGGCGAACCAGAATTCGACGAGTCCTCCGTGCTCAGCGGACTCACGATCGATGACCTCGCTCATGGATCAACGAGGACCGACAAGCTGAGAGATCTACTCACCACATGGAGCGTTCCACCCGTGAGACCGGATTCTCCACGCTTCGAACCGATGCTCGCAGAAGCGGCAGACGAACCGTTCTCACGCCCTGGCTGGCTTTTCGAGATCAAGTACGACGGGTATCGAATGATCGCCCACAAGAGTGACAATCTCGTCCTCCTCCACTACCGAAGTGGTCGTCGACGCAACGGACACATTTCCCGAGATCGCATCGGCAGTCGCCGCGCTCCCGGCAGAGTCGCTGGTTCTCGACGGTGAGGTTGTTGTGCTCGACAGCGACGGAAAGCCATCCTTCAGGGCCCTGCAGAAGCGAGGCAATCTCACCAACCACTTTCGATGTCGGCTCAGCCTCCGTGCAGTCCCCTGCCACACTGTTTGCGTTCGATCTCATCCGATTCGAGGGCCGTGACCTCACGCAACTCCCGCTGGTCACACGCAAGGAAGCGCTTGGGTACATCGTTCCGAGTGTCGGGCCGCTCCGCTTCGCAGACCATGTACCGGAACGTGGCCTTGAGAGCATTTGAGGGTGCCGCTGTCATGGGGCTCGAAGGCATCATGGCAAAGCGTTCCGACTCTCCGTACCGCTCGGGCCGCTCGGGTGACTGGCTCAAGATGCGGGTTGAGCACACTGGCACATTTGCTGTCGTTGGATTCACGAAGCCGGAAGGTACGAGGGCTCACTTTGGGGCATTGCATGTGGCGGGTCTTGCACACGGTGCGCTTGTGTACGCAGGCAGAGTCGGCACTGGATTCGACACCAAACAGATCAAGGGAATTCACGCAGACCTCGTCGCCATCTCTGGTCATGCTCCCCCGGTCACAGGCCTGCCGGAAGACGAGGCCGTCGACATGGGTGACTCCCGAGCTCTTCGTTGAGGTCCGCTACAAGGAGGTCACAGCGAGTGGGGCTCTCCGTCAACCGGTGTTCGTGCAGACCAAATTCGACGCATCGCTCGAAACCGTTGCCGACCTCACCCCTCTCGCGAAGAGAGCGTCGACATACCGCCCCCTGGGAACACGCCCCTGATCCGGACGTCGAATCTCGACAAGGTGTTTTGGCCAGACGACGGCTACACCAAGGGCGACCTCCTCGCCTACTACGATGCAGTGGCCGACCACCTGCTCCCCTACCTCATGGATCGACCGCTCGTCACCGTGCGATACCCAGACGGGATCACAGGGAAGTCGTTCTACCAGAAGAATGCACCCGATTTCGTTCCGTCGACGATCCGAACCGAATGGATTGGCTCTTCCGACGATGGGAGCCCTTCGGGTTCCTCGAGAGTTGGACTGCGTCAAACTCCTGAGCGTGGCAACAACTACTTCGTGTGCGAGGACGCAGACGCCCTCCGCTACATCATCAACCTCGGTGCCATTCCGCTGCACATCTGGGCATCGCGGGTCACGTCGATCGAGACTCCGGACTGGTGCATCCTCGACCTCGACCCCAAGACTGCTCCTTTTGCAGCCGTCGTGACCGTCGCACGAGCCATCAAGCATTTGTGCGACGACATGGACATCCCATGCAATGTCAAAACGAGCGGCCAGTCAGGACTCCACGTCATGATTCCGATGGGGCATGGCCACGACTACCCGAGACAGAAACTCCTCGGCGAGCTCGTCGCTCGAATCATCGAATCCGGGATTCCTGATATCGCCACGACGGTTCGCTCCCCCGCCGCCCGTGGCGACCGCGTCTACATCGACTTCGTCCAGAATGGTCGGGGAAAACTCATCGCGGCGCCCTACGCGGTCCGTCCGGTTTCCGGGGCAACCGTGTCTGCCCCCCTTCGCTGGTCGGAGGTGACACAGAAGCTCGATCCAACGAGATTCACCATCAAGACCATGCCGTCACGCCTGGCACGTATGAAGAACGATCCGCTTCTCCCCGTACTTGATGGGAACTCGAGTCTCAAGACGGGGCTGGCTCGCCTGACCGCACGGAGCTAAGGGCCCACTAGGACAACTCGTTGGTTCCCCATCCAAGCGCGGAACGACGAACCCCGGTCATGATCACTGCCAGTGATGCTTCGGTTGGCAATCGCCCCGTTCGTTGTGCCGCAAGGACTCCTGCATACCCGGCAGAGCCCGTGTGATCCACATCGAATCCGGCATCGCGAGCACGTCGGTTCGCTTCGACGATCTCGCTTTCGGAAGCGACAATGGACTCACCCCCTGTTGTGAGCAACGCTCTGGCAACCCCAAGCCAGTCGTAGGTGACATCATCGAGAATGCCCGTAGCGACGCTCTTGGAATCGATCCACGGCTGCATCAGGGCGTCTGACCTCGCAGCTGCGTCTGCGATTCGCTCGTCGATCGATCCGCCGCGCTTCAGACCCGTCCATGCCCGGTCGAATGGAGCACATCCTTCGGCCTGAACGGCCCATACCGACGGCACAGATGCGAGGGGTCCTCGGTCGACGGCTTCGAGCAATCCAATGGCTGTGGACGTCAGTAGCGCTCCTCCACCGACTTGGACAAAGAGAAGATCCGGTTCGGCCCCAGCGACCTGATCGGCGAACTCCCACCCAATGGTTCTGCCACCGTCGAGGGTCCACGGGTTCTCCGTCGACTGCACGCCAAAGGCCAATGCACCCTGACCGACCGCCTCTCGAAACCGAAGCATGCAAGGATCTCCCGATTCTCCTGGGCGACGTTCACACACGTGGATCGTGGCATTGAGATCGGAGAGAACTCCCACAACGACGCTGTCCGCCCATGTGGGGATGAAAACGTCGATAGGACGGCCAGCAGCCCGTGCAACTGTTGCGGCACCCAGGGCAGCGTTTCCACAGCTTGCTATGGCGAGTCTCTGATCGTTCGCTACGGCATCGACGGCAAGATGAAGGAGCTGACCCATGAGATGGCGCGCTTTGTGGGATCCGCTCACATTGTGGGTCTCATCCTTCACGAACACCGGTGCTCCGGGAGCTGGTGTTCCCAGTCCCGTCACCCACGACGCTGGAGTACGCACGAAGCCGTGACCATCGATGGCACCGATAGCTGCGTCAAGATTGCGCACAAGGTGAATGAAGTCGCCGTCGGACCAACCGGCATCCATCGCCCTGTGCCACGACCAGAGCATCTTGCGATATGCGATGAATGGATTCGGTTCCTTGAGTGGATTGGTGGGCCAGACACCGTGCTGAGGTGTAGCGAGCCACGACAGGTGCGGCTGCGGGTCATTCACCGAATCACACACTCACGCCTGTTGCGCCATTGAAGTCTTCAATCATGGCATCCCACGCAGGAGTCATCCCGTGCAGCGTGTTCCAAAAGCCCTGATCGCGTCTGGCATCAAAGTCGTCGAGACTGACACCTTGCTGTTCAACCCACGTGAAGTAGCCGAGGTTGAAGATGCGTTCCCTCCCTGCAGAATCGAGCTCCTCAATGTGGTCGGTTCCTGCGCCAAGCAGGAAACGTGAGACGATCGCTGCAGCATCAGCCTCACGGAAACCATCGGGGTAGTTCGATGCAAGATAGGCTGCCTTCTCACTTCCATACATCTCAGATCCGTCGGTTGCCACCGAAATCACCACCTGGTTCGATCCGAGACCAAGTTGTTTCGCAGTCTTGATCGCTGCAATCGTGTTGCAAATCGACGAGAATCCGAAGTGCTTCAGTTGATCGACGATTGCCGGATCGACACCCAAGTTGTCCCTCAGGTACGACTTTCCGACATCTGTGGTGAAAACGAGGTTCAATCCGTCTGTCGCCTCATCGCTCACGGCTGCAACAATGTCGGTGTTCATCACGTTGTGAATCAGCGGAATGTGTTTGTCACCAATCCCCTGGATGTTGTGTTCACCGTACCCGTTGTAGAGCATGGTTGGACATTCAAGTGCTTCCACAGCCACGATCTTGGCTCCGTGGTCGTCTTTGAGCCTGTCCCCCATTGCGAGGGTGCCTGCCGAACCTGATGCCGATACGACCGCCGCCAACTCCAATGCTGGATCGTTCCCGAGCATTGACTCGAACACATGGCCGAGCGCACGCCCGGTAACGGCATAGTGGCCGACATGATTAGCAAACTCGTTGAACTGGTTCAGGATGAAGTTCGATGGGTCCTTGGCAAGTCGGTGGCAGGCATCGTAGATCTCCTTCACGTTGCTCTCAGACCCCGGGGTGCGGATGATGTCCGCTGGGTCTGTCACCCACGCATCGAGCCATTCGAAGCGTTCCTTGCTCATATTCTCGGGCAGTACGGCAACCCCGCGACTCTGCATGAGCCGTGAGATGGCGACTCCACCACGGGCATAGTTCCCGGTTGATGGCCAGACCGCACGATGTACGGTGGGATCGAACTGTCCGCTCACCATCCTCGGCACAAGACATGAGTATGCGGCGAGCACCTTGTGGGCACCGATCATTGGAAAGCGGTTGCCAAATAGCAGCACGATCTTGGCATCAACCCCTGTCAGTTCGGGAGGGAGCACGATGTGTTCGGGCACTGTCACGAGATCCGGTCGGTCAATCCCGTTGTACCAGTGCACGCGGAACAGGTTCAGTGGATGAGGAGCGTCCTTGTCGATTTTGAGGAGTGCTTCCGAGATCTCATCGGGAATCGTCGACGGATCCGCAAGCTGCGCGAAGGTGGGAAGCAGTATCTGTTCCTCGCGGAAGCGAACGACAGAGCGGGCGTAGGATTCTTCGTCGACCACGGTCTGGAGCAGACCGTAGCGAGCCGTGTCGATGGTGAGTGTCATACCGACACGCTACAGGACTCACGGGTCACAGAGGTCGAAGCTCACCGGCCCCGAAGACAGAGCTCGAAGCCCACAAGACTGTTGTCCGGCGTAGGCAGACCGTTCGCCGTACGCTCGGATCGTGCAGAGCCGTTTCCCCCCGATCCCCTTCCGTCGCTCGCTCCTCGTGTTTGTCATTGCCTTTTCAGTGTTTCCAGTGGCCTGCTCCGGCGACTCGGTTGATCTGGTGGACAAGGGACCGGCTCCACCACCGCCCGCCCCCATAGCCGTCACGACGCTTCCGAGCCTGCCGGACCTCGTTGACATCGACCTCGTTCCCGTGGCGACTGGCATCGAAGAACCAACCGCATTGGCCCCGGCGCCTTCCATCGCGGAAACATTCATCGTCGGTCGTCTCGGGATCCTCACTACGGCAACTTCTGCTGGCGACGAGGTCGTGCTCGACATAGAGGACCGTGTCGGTCAGGAGATCTCGGAACAGGGCTTTCTCGGGTTCGCGGTGCACCCGCAGTTTCCGCAGGACCCCCGGGGAATAGCGGTATACACGAACCACGATCTCGACGTCATTGTGGCCTCGTTCGACTGGAACGGCGAGACCTTTGATCCTGCAACAGAGAAGGAGATCCTTCTGGTCGAGCAGCCCCACAAGTACCACCAGGGTGGAGGTGTCCAGTTCGGACCTCAGGGCTACCTGTGGCTCTCATTCGGAGACGGAGGGGGCGACAGCGACAAATACCGGAATGGTCAGAATCCCTTCACCCTGAAGGGAACGATCGTTCGGATCGACATCGACCATGGCGATCCGTACCGAATCCCCCCTACCAACCCGTTTGTCGACGGCGACGACGGTGCACAAGAGGCTTGGGCATTCGGGCTCAGGAACCCTTGGAGATTCTGGGTCGACGGGAGCCAGATTCTGATCGCCGATGTCGGGCAGTCGGAGGTAGAGGAGATCAATCTTGTATCCACCGAGAAAGGTGGATACAACTTTGGGTGGCCAGTCGTCGAAGGCGACCGCTGCTATCTGGCAGCAACCTGTACCACTGAAGGGTTCACGGCACCGATGTTGGCATTGGAGCACATGTCAACATGCGCGATCATCGGAGGGGTCGTCTACCGCGGGTCCACGATTCCCGAGCTCCACGGCCAGTATGTGTACGGCGACTATTGTGCCGGGTCGATCCATAGTGTCCCCGTCGGTGATGGTGCCCTCGGAGAAGCTATTGAATGGACACCTTTGACCGGGACTCACAAGCTCCTATCGACCTTCGGACTGGATCACAACGGAGAGCTGCTAATGGCCACCCTCTCTGGCGAGGTGTTCCGATTCGAACCGATAAGAGCCGGATCGTGATCAGTCGGCAGTCGCCGGCGCGGATCCCTCCGCAGCGAACTCGTAGTCTGGGAAATGGCATGCCACGGGATGACCATGGCCACGGTCGATCAATTCAGGCTCTTCCTCAGCGCACTTGTCTTGTGCCTTCCAGCAACGAGTGCGGAACCGACATCCCGAAGGTGGGTTGGTTGGGCTCGGAACGTCACCCTCAAGCATGATCCTGGCTCTGCCCTCTCTTCCGGTCGGGTCTGGTACCGGCACCGCCGACAACAGGGCCTGTGTGTATGGGTGCGCTGTGCGGTCGTAGACATCGAACTCGTCACCCGTCTCGGCGATCTTTCCGAGGTACATGACTGCAACCCGATCAACGATGTGACGCACGACGGCAAGATCGTGGGCAATGAAGAGGTAGGAGACACCAAATTCCTTCTGAATGTCTTTGAGAAGGTTGACGACCTGGGCTTGAACCGAAACATCGAGCGCCGACACAGGCTCGTCGCAGATGATCGTCTTGGGATCAACGGCAAGGGCCCGAGCGATTCCGATGCGCTGCCTTTGGCCACCGGAGAACTGGTGTGGATATCTACTCACATTGTTCGGGTTGAGACCGACAACTTCGAGGAGCTCCTGTGTGCGGTCCTTTCGCTTCTTCTTCGGAACCCCACCGTGGATACTCCACGGCTCAGCAATGATGTCACCGACCGTCATCCTCGGGTTCAACGACGCGTAGGGGTCCTGAAAAATGACGGTGATTTCACCGCGAAGATCTCGAAGTTCCGACTTGGACATGGTAAATATGTCCTGGCCATCGAAGAACGCCTCCCCAGACGTTGGTTCCTCAAGACGCAGGATGGTGCGTGCGGTCGTTGTCTTGCCACAACCCGACTCACCGACGAGCCCAAGCGACTCACCCGGATAGAGATCGAAGGAGACGTCATCGACAGCCTGGACGACGCCGACCGTCTTCTTGAAGACGATGCCCTTCGTCACATTGAAGTACTTCTTGAGGTTACGAACCTTGAGGATCGGTTCACCCGCCTGCTTGTTCACCGGATGGGTGGCGGATTCGGTATCAGACACGGATCTGCACCTCCTGCCAGCGGAAGCACGCAGATGAATGCTCCTCATTCACGACTTCAAGCACCGGAATCTCCTGCCTGCACCGATCGATCACGTACTCACAGCGTGGATGGAATGGGCAGCCGGGAGGAATATCCAACAGATCAGGGGGCGTACCCTTGATGGGTTCGAGCCGCTCAAGATGGACATCGGGTCGTGCGATCGATTTCATCAGTCCGATGGTGTAGGGATGTGCGGGGTCGTGGAATATCTCCTCGATGTTCCCTTTTTCCATCCGTCGGCCCGCATACATCACGACAACGCGGTCAGCGACTTCAGCCACAACGGCAAGGTCGTGGGTGATGAGAACAAGGCCCATCCCTGTCTCTTTTTGGAGTTCGCCGAGGAGGTCCATGATCTGGGATTGAACGGTGACATCGAGGGCGGTCGTGGGCTCATCTGCGATGATCACTTCGGGGTCGAGCGAAAGCGCCATGGCGATCATGACACGCTGACGCATGCCTCCCGAGAATTCGTGTGGATACGAGTTGACCCGCTCCTTGGCTGACGGGATCTTGACACGGTCCATCATCTCAATGGCACGTATCTTGGCTGCCTTGCGTGAAAGCCCCTCATGGACCCGGAACATCTCCCCGATCTGCCAACCTACCGTGAAAACAGGGTTCAGGGCAGTCAGTGCGTCCTGGAACACCATCGCCAAGCGGGTGCCCCTGACTTCCGGGACGACATGGGCGAGGGTTCCCGTCTTCTTGTGCGGGGCGAGCATCTCAACCCCGCGGAACTTGATGCTTCCCTTTGTGACATGTCCAGGGGGTGTATCGAGGATCCCCATGATTGCCTGGTGACTTACGCTCTTGCCGCTACCCGATTCCCCGAGAACGGCGAGTGTCTCACCTTTTCCAAGGGTGTATGAGAGCCCATTGACGGCCTTGACAATGCCGTCCTCGATCCGGAACTCCACGTGAAGATCCTCGACTTCGAGGAGCGGGGCTTCAGGATCGATACGGTGACGACCGAGCTTCATGTCTGCGTCGGAAATCACGTTTGGCTTCGTTGACGTCATGGTCACCGCAACTTCGGATCGAGGGCATCGCGAAGTGCGTCACCCATGAGAATGAAAGAAAAGACGGTGACGCTGAGGAAGAGCCCGGGGAACACCAACAGGTACGGTGCCGTGATGATCCGCTGCTGGGCCGTGCTGATCATGAGTCCCCACGAAATGGCTGGAAGCTGCAGTCCCACACCGAGGAATGAGAGGGCTGCTTCCGCAGCGATGACGACACCAATATTGATGGCTGCCACGATGATGACCGGAGCCATCGCGTTCGGAAGGATGTGTCGGACAATCATGCGAGTGTTGCTCGCACCCATGGCGCGCGCAGCATCGACATAGTCATTCGCCCTCACCGCGAGCACTGATGATCGGACCAGCCTGAGCATGGTGGCCCATCCCAGAACGATCAGCACAAGGCTCACGTTCATGATGCCGCGTGACTGCACCAGGCTCAAGATGACGATGCCACCAAGAATCGTTGGGATGACGAACCAGATGTCGGTGATCCTGCCGATGATGGAATCCGTCCATCCACCGTAGTAGCCCGAGATTGAGCCGCCGATCATCGCGATGATGGTTGAGAAGAACACCACAATGATGCCGATCGATATCGACACCCTGGTGCCGTAGATCGTCCGCGAGTAATAGTCGCACCCTTGCAAGTCGGTTCCGAACCAGTGTTCCGAACTCGGTCTCAGAAGCGAATCGATCAGGTTGCAGTCTCTCGGGTCATGTGTTGCGAACAGTGCGGGGAACAGCGAGATAATCACAAGGATCACGATGAGTGAGGCGGAAATGATGAAGACGGGTCGACGTCGCAGCTGCCGCCACGCATCTCCCCACAGACTTGCCTGACGAGGGACTTCGCCGAGCCCAACCGCAAGACCCGGTGTCTGTCGAAACTCGTGCTCGTGGTCCTCTTCCCGTGCTGCTTGTTGGGCAACTAAGTCGGTTCCCATACGCTCATGCACCGTATCGGCATAGAGATGTGCGTCACGGTCCGGGACGTCGGGTGTGTCCACGGGATCGTCAGTGATGTCACTCATAGCGAATCCGTGGATCCAGGACGCCGTAGAGAACGTCAACCAGCAGGTTTGCGATCATGTAGACGATCACGAGGAATGTGGCGATTCCGATGACAACGGTTCCCTCTTGTGAGCGGGTGGCATCAAAAACGGCTCGGCCGAGGCCAGGAAGATTGAAAATCGTTTCGGTGATGATGGCGCCGCCCATGAGCGCGCCAAGGTCAACGGCGAGATAGGTGGCGACAGGAATCAATGAATTGCGGAGCGTGTGAATACCGATCACCCGTCTGGTGCTGAGTCCCTTGGCCTTCGCCGTTCGCACATAGTCGGCACGGAGGTTCTCCACGAGACTCGTGCGTGCAAGCCGTGCGATGTAGGCGAGCGACAGCGAGGCGAGTACCAGAGCGGGAAGAAGGAGACTTTGGATGCCTTCTCGGTAGCCCGATATGGGGAACCACCCCAGCTTTAACCCGAACACGATCTGGGCCATGAATCCCAGAACAAATATGGGGATCGCGATGACGATGAGGGTTGAAACAAGGACGAGTGAATCGAAGAATTTACCCTTTCGGACGCCTGCAACCACACCAGCAGTTAGCCCGATGATCACTTCGAAGATAAATGCCAGCAATGCGAGCCTGACCGTGACTGGCAAAGCAGTCTTCATGATGTCGCTGACGGGGCGCCCGCGGAAATCGGTGCCGAAGTCGCCCTTCATGACGTTGGTGATGTAGATCGCATATTGCTGGTAGAAGGGTTTGTCGAGGTTGTAACGCTCCTGGAGCGCCTCGATAACCGCGGGCTCAAGTGGTTTGTCCCCGGACAGGGCACGAATGGGGTCGCCTGGCATCACAAACACCAGAGCAAAGAGGAGAAAAGTGGCACCAAAGAAGACGGGGATGAACTGGAGCACTCTCCGTATCAGGTACCGGCCCAAGGTGTGCCCTTTCTCGTCCGCGAATGCATGGTGACCTTAGCCAACGAGAACCATCTATGTGGCATCAGCACCAGATTGTCCCATTGTCTCCAGACGCAGAAAGGGGCGGCCCGAAGGCCGCCCCTTTCGTGTGTAGATCAGCGAACGTGTCAGCCAGCGTTCAGCTCGTCATAGCCAACGAACCTCTTGTAGAAGCCGTTGTTCTGGAAGCCGAGGGCTGACCTGGCGCCGAAGCTCCAGGCATCCACGTACGACGCTGCCGTCACTGGCTCGCCGTTGTGGAAGGTCCAGCCTTCACGCAACTTGACGGTCCACGTCTTTCCTCCGTCTTCCGACGTGATCGACTCAGCGTTTGCCATGTATGGCTCGCCGGTGGCCGCATCGAATTGGAGCAAGCCGGTGAACAGGTTGCCCATGAGGACAGCCGTTCCCTCAGACTCGTTTGCATCCATCGGGAAGAGGGACTGTGGGTTCGTCAGGTCCTGTGAGACCGTGCCGTCAACGGACGTGATCAGGTCATAGCCAACGTTTCCGTAGGCATCCATGTACACCTCTGCGACGTCTTCACTCCACACGAACTGGTTCAGACCGAAGCGGATTGGCATCGTCTGGGCATCGTCACAGAGGATGTCTTCAGCTGCTTCGTAGAACGGCACTGCATCCTGCAACACGCCTGATGCTCCAACGGCAGCCTTACCAAGGGCAAGCTGCTCGTCAAACGCTGGGCTGTCGTAGTACGACGCGTTCGAGCCACCATCCTGAGCGGTCATGTACGAAGCGTACAGCGGCTCGAGGAAGTTCAATGGCGATGGGTAGTCCTGACCCCAACCGAGACGGAACGGGCCCGTGAACTCGGCGTTGTCAGCGTGATCAAGGTAGTCAGCCCACTCTGCGGACTCGAACTTCACGCTCGCTGGGTCGAGTCCAAGGGTGTTCGACCACATGTTGACAACGGCCTCAACCCATGTCTCGTGACCGCCACCTGCGTTGAACCAGACATCAAAGCCGTCGAGCGGCCCTGCAGCGTCCCAGAGTGCCTTTGCGGCATCTGGATCGTAGTTCCAGCTCGGACAGACATCGCTACGACCACCAAGGTTCGAAGGAACCACGGAGTGCGCAGCTTCGCCCGATCCGTTGAAGATCTTCTCGATGATCAACTCACGGTCGATTGCCATGGACAGTGCCTGGCGATGCTCCTTGGTGAACTGCGGCAGGTATGCCGGGAACGCCATGTAGAGGATGCTCGTGCTTGGTGACTGACCGAAACGGCCTGGGAAGTCGGTCGGAGCCGACGCCAGGAAATCAGGGTCGATGCCGGTCACAACGTCGAGGTTCCCAGCCTGTGCCTCAAGATAGTTGGTCTTGAGATCGGCTGTGATCACGAAGTTGATGCCGTCAATCGTCGGCACGCGCTCACCGGCGTAGTCCGGGTACCTGACAAGGTCAATCGCCGAGTCCTGCTCCCACTGACCGCCCTCTGGGAACATGAATGGACCGTTCCCGACAGGTGCCTTGTTGTAGCCAAGCGTGTTTTCATACGCGATCGTAGGCAGCGGCATGAACGCCGTGTAAGCGAGCTGGATCGGGAACTCCGGATCAGCATCGTTGAGTTCGACGGTAAACGTTGTGTCATCAACAACGGTAAGACCGGCCAACCGTGTCTCAGGCGTTGGTGGCTCGACAGGTTCTGTCGGGCCAGGTGCCGCCGTCGTGGTGGTTGCGCCTGGTGTCGCTGCCGTTGTACTCGTTGTAGTTGTTGTGTCATCAGTGCTACTGGAACACGCCGCTGCCACGAGGGCAAGCGCAACAACGAGGATGAAGAACGCAATCGAACGCTTCTTCCTAAGTTGTGTCAAAGTTATCTCCTTGTCTGTTGGAACCCGCATCGTCCGCCCGATGGGGCAGACGCTGACCATCCACGCAGTGAGTGGCAATCCAGTCCGGCGATGCCTTCGTGTCCCTAGCTGCTGGAGTCCTTGGATTCGAGATTGACATCGGTGTGCGCTGGCGCAACCAATGAAAAACTGACCTTGGTGTTCAACGGCTTGAGAATGACGGCGTGCCAAAGTGGCATTCAAGTCCCATTTCTCGCACGGAGGGTGCACGTTATACGCACACCCACCAAGAAGTAAGTATGCCGGAACGGCCGCCATACCGCAAATGTCTTCTGGCAAGAAGTGGGAGGCCGAGAGCCTGAAGTCAGAGGTCAAACCGTTCCCCCTTCAGGGGGAACCGGCGAGTCTTCGAGCCATGGGGGCGTGCGAGCGTGCGAGCCCCGTCCTCCAGCGTTCGACAAAGCAAACTTTACGTACTCTCGTGGTCGCAGGCTCCCCGGCCCCCCTACATCGTCGCTGCGCTCCTCTGTTGTCCCCCCTGAAGGGAGGACGGAAAGAGACGAAGTCGGACGTCGGACGAACAGCGGTGAGCTGAAAGCCGTGAGCTGTGAGCTGAACGCTGCGAGCGAGGCGAGTTCGGGAGTTCAGTCTGCTGAACTCCATGGAACCCGACGAAGTCGGGTTCCCGGTGTCGGAGAGAGGACTTGAACCTCCACGGGCTATTCGCCCACTAGGCCCTCAACCTAGCGCGTCTACCAATTCCGCCACTCCGACAGGGTGTGAACGTTGCGGGAGTATACCGACGACCGCGAGCTGAGAGCGAGGCCGTGAGCGAAGCAGGCTCACTCCAAACGGTTCCACAATTCGATGTTCCAGGTGAATCCCGCTCGGGTCGGGTTGTGCACGAATCCGGCGAATTCGTCTGCCCAGATTGCAGCGGTGGCAGGTTGCGCGTACAGCGGAATGATGACAAGGTTGTCGGCGAGAATGTTCTCGGCTTCGTGAATCAGTTCTACCAACTCGTCCGCATCCACCGTTGCGTTCATCGCGTCACGAACCTGTGCATAGCGAAGCGTCGATGCGTCGATGACCGATGAATCCTCTGTCCCCCACCGATAGATGGATCCGAACGGTGGCGGTGACTCAGGATCGAACACATCGTGGATACCCACCAGTCCCGACATGCCTGGCGACCCCTGCCATGTCCACTCACCGAGATCGAAGGTCCCCGTCGCAATCGTGTCACCGAAGAACAGCAAGCTGTTCTCGAGATTGTTCTCGTAGGGGATGCCTGAGGCAGCGAACATGTCAACAAACAGTCGAGACATCTGATCCCGTTCGTCATTCGAGGTATTCGTCGTGAATGTCACCGAGCATTCCTTGCCAGAGAGCTCGACCGCCTTGGCATAGTTGGAAGCAGCTGCCCCTGGATCCAGCTCGTATTGCGCCCACGCCTGCTGACTCACGAGCGGGGAGTACGGATCGATGTAGGACTCGAGTGGGTCGATCTCGCCCGCGAGGATGCTGGCCGTAAGTGCAGACTTGTCGATAGTTTGAGCTACAGCCAGACGCATCTCGTAGAACTCGTTGCAGCTGTTCTCGTTGCGATCCAGCCTTCCTGGGCCAAACTGGAATGCGAGGTGTTCCCACACGGGACCCGCTACAACATCGATCCGAGCTCCCAGCGGCTCGAGCAGTTGGAGAGCTTCGATATTTGCGATCGTTGGATCGGGGCTGAAGACGTCGCTCTCACGGTCAGCAAACGATTCGAACATCTCCGCTGTGTCGTTCTTGAAGACGAACGTGACCTTGTCGAGGTATGGGAGTTGCTGGCCGGTCTCGGGGTCCGTCTTCCAGTAGTTCGGATTCCGGACCAAGGTGATCGATTCTCCTTCGATCCACTCGTCGAACATGAAGGGTCCAGCCGATGCCCACCGCTTGTCATTCCAATCCGTGAGGAAGTCCGTTCCCTCGACGATGTGCTTTGGAACGATCTCTGAGAACATCAGTTCGTGCTGAACGGTCGGGAACCTCATCGTGAACTCGAAGGACTTGTCGCCAACCGAGACGAAGTCAATGTCCTGGTAGTTCTGCTTGCTGATCGGATAGTCCGGGTTCAAGATCGTGTCGAGCGTGAACTGAAAGTCGCTGCCGGACACGGGCATACCGTCGTCCCATTGGGCTTCGGGGCGAATCTCATACTTGATGGTCATCTTCCCATCGGCGGTCATCACGATTCCCCCGTTTGCAACCGTGGGAATCTCTGTGATGAGCTCGGGTAGGTACGACAACGTCACGCCATCGATGTCGTATGCGCCAGCCGCGTAGCCTTGCGAAATCAATGCACCCACGACACGATCTCCACCTGGAAGGAATGGGTTCAAGGTGGGTGGTTCGTCGTCAACCGCAATGATGACCTCCCCCCCGACCGTCTTCTGGGGCAGCGGTTCCAAGGTGGTAGTGGTACCAGCTGTAGTGCTCGTCGTCGTTGCGGGCTGAGTCGTGGTGGTTGTTGTGGTCGGTGACGCTGACGTGCATGCAGAAAGGACCAGAGCGAGCACAACCATCGCAGAAAAGCCTGCCGTGGTACGTCTAGTTGCCATGAACATCACGTTCGGAGTCTTGCAGATGTGACTCTTGGCCCGTGAGCAAGATCAGTTTGTGGCGAGTAGCCAGGTCAGCACAAAGGTGGTGACCGCGAACGCCAATGCAAGAATGACGGTGAGTCGGTCGAGGTTCTTTTCAACCACCGTGGAGCCACCGACATTTCCGCTGCTCATTCCTCCACCAAACATGTCACCCATGCCTCCACCCTTCCCCGCGTGGAGCAGGATCAGGAAGATCAATGCAAGTGATACGAGGAGATGGAGAACTGAAAAGAGTCCATCGAGCACTGTGGGAACCTTTCTCACGTGTGAACCCGCGCACAACGCGGGTTCGACCACTCGGAAGTATGGCGAGCACTCCGCGCTACCGCAACTGCATCGAGACCTCACCACCCGACAGCCCATACATATCAGACCTGTCAGCCTGCCTGCTTCGCAACCGCTTCCGCTGCAGCAGTGATGGTCGCCGGGTCTCCGAGGTACCCGGACGAAATTACACGCATGTCGCCGTCGAGTTCGTAGTGGAGCGGCACTCCTGTCGGGATATTGAGACTCGGGATTTCTTCATCGGAGATCCCATCGAGATGCTTGACAAGTGCACGCAGACTGTTTCCGTGCGCGACGATGAGGACGGTCTTACGATCCACGAGGTCGGGGACGATTGCGTCGTACCAATAGGGAAGCATGCGTTCAACGACATCAGCCAGACATTCACTCGCAGGGAGGAGCTCCGGCGGCAGATTACGGTATCGGCGGTCTTTGGCAGGATGCCGAACGTCCTGGGGATCCAGTGGCGGCGGTGCCGTGGCATATCCTCGACGCCAAATGTGCACCTGATCCTTTCCGTGTTTGTCTGCGGTTTCCTTCTTGTTCAAACCCTGTAGATCGCCGTAGTGCCTCTCATTCAGCCGCCAATGACGGACAACGGGTATCCACCCGAGATCCATCTCGTTGAGAGCAAGCGATGCGGTATCGATTGCCCGTCGAAGGACCGAGGTGTGGACAACATCGAACTGCATGCTGGCATCTGCCATCAGGCGTCCCGACATGCGTGCTTCCTCCTCTCCGGCGACGGAGAGAGGAACGTCGGTCCATCCGGTGAACACGTTTTCGAGATTCCACGTGCTTTGTCCGTGTCGAAGCAAAACGAGCGTGTGCGTTGTGTCCATGGTGATCAGGGTACCTTGGTCATTCGGGGGAATCGGTCGAGAGTTCGAGAAGGCGCACCGTCCAAGTGGCACCCCAGAATGGAGACCACAACTCCTTCTCAGCGCCACCACCCGATACTTCTCGCTCGGGGAGGAGTCCTTCGTGTCTGCCACCAGCCGCCCGGATCGCAACTCCGACAACCGACCGGCTGTGTTCCACGCGATTGACTTCCCAGGAATCCAGGTGGATCTTGAGATGGACTCGCCCCGACTCGAGGTTTCCATCGGTTTCGACGCGTATGACCTCGCTGTTGCGAGTCAGTATCTCTGCCACCTCGTCGAGGTGCTTCGCAAGATCGTCCGAATCGTCCCAACCAAGACGACGGTTGACGTCGAACTCACCGTCGATGATGTACTCAGCCATCGTCACACCCAGTATCGGATCACAGACGCAAACGTGTCGGGATCCAGAGACGCACCCCCGACGAGTCCCCCGTCAATGTCCCGCTTTGCCATCAACCCTGCAATGTTCCCTGGATTGACCGATCCCCCATAGAGCACGCGCGTCTGGTCAGATGCGCCCGGTGCCACCACCTCGACGGTGTTGCGGATCAACGCACACATGTCTCCTGCGTCGTCAGCGCTTGCTGTTCTGCCTGTCCCGATCGCCCAGATGGGTTCATACGCAATCACCAGACTCGCCACATCATCGACCGAAACACCCGCGAGACCCGCCGTTACCTGCGATGCGATCTTGGATTCCGCTTCGCCGGCGTCGCGTTCCTCTTCGGTTTCACCGACGCACAGGATGGGAGTCATCTCTGCACCACGTACTGCCTTGAGCTTCTTGTTGACCGTTTCGTCGGTCTCACCGAAGATTTGACGGCGTTCGGAATGGCCGACAATGACAAACGAGACACTGAGCTTCTTGAGCATGCTCGGGGAAACCTCTCCGGTGAATGCCCCACTGTCATGCCAATCGGCGTTCTGTGCGCCAAGCTTGATCGAGAGATGGTCAGTCTCGATAACCGTTTGTGTCGAACGCAGAGCGGTGAAGGGTGGACAAATCACCACGTCAACTCGCTCGTAGTCCCCGACGTCGAGGCGATAGCTGAGCTTCTGGACAATCTGGATTGCCTCAAGATGGTTTACGTTCATCTTCCAGTTTCCAGCGATCAGATTCTTGCGGGTCATGCAATCCCCTTGTTTCGATCCTTGTCGTGGTCCGGCTTCTTCAGTGCGGCGACTCCGGGCAGTGCCGCACCCTCGAGCATCGCGAGACCCGCCCCTCCCCCACTTGACACGTGAGCGATGGACGACTCGATACCGAGCATACGGATCGCGGCAACCGAGTCCCCACCGCCGACGACCGTGTATCCCGTACTCTGTGCGATTGCTTCGGCGATCCCTTCTGTACCCGCACGGAATGGCTCCCATTCGAACACTCCCATTGGGCCGTTCCAAAACACAGATGCCGCTTGCCGTACGGTTCCGGCGAACCGCTCGGTCGACTTCGGGCCAATGTCGAGCCCAATCCATCCGTCATCGATCGCGTTGACATCGACAATCCGCCAATTCGCAGTCCGAGAAAACGCATCAGCCTCAACGACGTCTATGGGGAGGACAATCTTTTCTCCGTACTCTGATTCCAGAAGTCCTTCAACAACCGGCACCATCTCTTCCTCAACGAGAGAGTCGCCGATTCTGAATCCTGCCGCCTTCAGGAGGGTGAAGCACATACCTCCACCGATCAGCATCAGATCGACATCCGGGAGCAGGTTCTCGATGACCTTCAGCTTGTCTGAGACCTTTGCGCCTCCCATCGCCACGACGTAGGGGCGTTCCCGCTCGGTGAGAAGCCGGTCGAATGCCACGATCTCGGCCTCCATCAGTCGGCCGGCCACCGATGGGAGACATTCAGCCACCCCGACAGTCGAGGCGTGTGCACGGTGGGCGGTCCCGAACGCATCGTTTACAAAAACATCCGCAAGAGCGGCAAATCCGCTCGCAAGCTCCGGATCATTCTTCGTCTCGCCCGGCTCAAATCGTGTGTTCTCAAGAAGCACGACCGATCCGGCCTGCGCGTTGGCGACTGCGGCCTCGACATCTGGACCGACGACACCCGGCGCGAGGACGACCTCAAGTCCGCTGAGTTCTGCCAAACGTGCGGCGACAGGCGCAAGTGACAGTGATTCGTCATGTCCGTGCGGTCGCCCCAGATGGCTTGCCACGACCACACGATCGGCACGTCGTTGAACCTCGATGATCGTTGGCAGGCTCGCGATGATCCGAAAGTCGTCGGCAACCTCGCCAGCGGCGAGCGGCACATTCAGATCCGATCGGACAAGCGCGACCGACCCAAGCAGATCAACGTCATCGAGAGTTGCGAACGCTTCAGCCAAGCTTGCGACAGAGGTCTACGAGCCGACTCGAGTAGCCCCACTCGTTGTCGTACCAGCCGAACACCTTCACCATCTTGCCGGAGACAATCGTCGCCGCACCATCAACAATCACCGAATGTGGGTCTCCAACAATGTCAGACGACACAATGGGATCTTCGGTGTACCGAACGATGCCACGCATCGGCCCCTCAGCCGCTGCCTTCAAGGCGGCGTTCACTGACTCGACCGTGACATCTCCGTTCACGGTTGCAACGAGGTCGGTGATGGAGCCGTCTGGTACCGGTACACGAAGAGCAGTTCCCGACAGTTTGCCGTTGAGTCTGGGAAGCACCTTCCCCACGGCAGATGCGGCACCGGTGGAAGTCGGGATGATATTGATCGCCGCGGCACGTGCCCTTCGGGGATCCTTGTGCAGGACATCGGACAGGCTTTGGTCGTTCGTATAGGCATGAACGGTCGTGAACATGCCCTGCCCAATCTCAAAGGCGTCGTCGATGACCTTCGCCATCGGTGCAAGACAGTTGGTAGTGCATGAGGCGTTCGAAATGATGCGGTGGTTCTTGAGGTCGAGGTCATCGTCGTTGACACCAAGCACGATCGACACGTCCGGATCACCCATCGGGGCTGAAACCACGACAAACTTGGCCCCAGCGGTCAGGTGCTTGGAAGCAGCCTCATGCGTGGTGAAGACCCCCGTTGACTCAATGACAACATCTACGCCGAGCTCAGCCCATGGAAGCTGCTCGGGATCACGCTCGGCAAACACACGGAACCGGTCACCATCGACGATGATGTCACCATCGACGACCTCGATCTTGCCGGGGTACGTGCCGTGAACAGAGTCGTACTTGAGGAGGTGGGCGTTCATGGAAACGTCGCCAAGGTCGTTGATGGCGACGATATCGATGCCCTTGACCGCTGAAGTGATGTTGTTCCACGCGGTCGCGATCGATTCAGAATCCGATACGTCGATTCCTGAGAGTGCTTTGCGGAGATCTGTAGCGATCGTCCCACCCTTGGCTGCTCGAAAGAAATTCCTCCCGATCCTGCCAAATCCGTTGATGGCTACCTTCATGGCTTTCTCCTGAACTTCATCGAATGGTCGCGCTCAGCACTACCCCGAGCTTCTGAGGGTCGTGGCTCGGCCACTCCTCGGACCCGTCGACGAGATCGGCCGTGATGAGATCTGCGCCATAAGTAGCGAGAATCTCGGCATCGAAGGCAACCGGCTGAAGCGGGGGTGTGGTATCTATCACGTGTTCATTCGCGATGATAGCGCTGGGTGGGCGCACACCCGTCAGACGAAGGAGAGCGTCAAGATGGTCTGCTCCATCCATTCCAAGGGTCTCACCATCCTGGGTGATGAGGTTTGCGACGTAGATCAGCTGGGCGCGCGAGCGGTTGATGGCCTCGGTGATACCGGGTACCCGCATCGCAGCAACGGTCGACGTCATCAAGCTCCCCGGACCAAGAATGATCTGGTCGGCATCCTCGATAGCGAGGACCGCCCGAGGCGTGGCCGCGGCACTTGCCGGCCGTACATCGATTGCATCAATCCGACCGCGATGTTGTTGGATCGTGACCTGACCCTCGAGCATGCCCACGTCGGTTTCGGCTACGAGCTGCAGGTGCTGCTGGCACGCAGGCACAACACTCCCCGATGCTCTGAGAAGCAACTCAGCTCGAACCAGCGCTGGTTCGAAGCCTCCTTCGATCTCAGCAAGAGCGGCCAGGATGAGATTGCCCAAGGAGTGTCCCGCTACATCCGCCTCGTCGAATCGGTATTCGAACATCCGTTTCCAGATGGATTCGTCAGGCGTAAGGGCGAGGAGGCACTTGCGAATATCGCCCGGTGGCGGGATGTCCAGCTCGGGTACCAATCGCCCGCTGGAACCTCCATCATCGGAGACGGACACGACGGCATCAACGCGTCCTGCGTAACACAGGACTGCCCGAAGGGTCTTGGACAGCCCGTGTCCGCCACCGATCGCCACGACGTGGGGGCCATGGCTGCCGATCTGGAGTTCCTGAAGCAATACCTCGGGTGTCGTCGCTTCAAAGGTCATGCGTGTGGCATGTCTCGGTGGTGAACCGAAGTCGACACACCCGTATTCGTCAGATGCGAACCGATGGCTTCGGCGAGCGCCACACTCCGGTGCTGTCCGCCGGTACAGCCGATGCCGATCGTGAGATAGGACTTCCCTTCGGCCACGTAGAGAGGAATCAGAAAGTCCAGCATGTCCGTCACCTTGGCGAGGAATACCCCAGCTTCGGCGTGCCCAAACACATAGGACACCACGTCATCGTCCCTTCCAGTGAGTGGCCGTAGCTCGGGAACCCAGTATGGATTCGGTAGGAACCTGACATCGAACATCAGGTCGACAACTCGCAGCGGGCCCTTCTTGAACCCGAAGCTCGTGACGTCGACCCGCATCCTGTGATGTGTTTCCGCGTCCTCAAAAGCGCCTCGAAGACGGTCCCGCAAATCGTGGACGCTGAGGTCGGACGTATCAACGACGATGTCGGAGGCTGCTCTGACGTCCTCAAAAGCGGAGCGCTCGATTGCTATCGACTCCGCGAGCGAGCTGCTGTTGACGGGATGCGGACGCCTCGTTTCCTCGAACCGCCGTGCGAGGGTTTGGTCGTCAGCATCGAGGAAGAGAACGGTCGTTGGCAGGCCCGCTCGGTGCAGTTCGATGAGCGCCAGATCGAGCCCATCGGCAGTCATGCCGGCACGAGTGTCTGCAACCACAGCGATCCTGCGTCGCATCCCTTCACCTGAACCGACGCTCACCACGAGGTTCGGGATCAGCGGCATCGGAAGGTTGTCAACCACGAAGTACCCGATGTCCTCGAGCACGTTCGCAGCATGGCTTCTCCCTGCACCGGAGAGCCCTGTAATGATGACAACATTGGAATCTGATGTGGAGACGTTCATTGGCTGGCAAGACTTCCGTGGAGTACGTGAAAGAGTTCTGCTGCAACCCTATCCGGGATCACCTCGGCAAGCTCGTCTTGTGATGCCTTGCGCATCTTCTTCACTGAACCGAACTGCTTGATCAGCGCTTTCTTCCTTCCGGGACCGATTCCACGGACATCGTCGAGAATCGAATCAATCATCGACCGGCCTCGCAACTGACGGTGGTATGTGATCGCAAAGCGATGCGCTTCGTCACGCACCCGTTGCAGGAGATAGAGGGACTCCTCGCCCCTGTCAATCACGATTGGGTCAGATTGGTGTGGAACGAACACTTCCTCAAGTTTCTTGGCAAGCCCAACGACCGGGATGTCCAGTCCGAACTCGTCAAGCACCTTGACGGCGCGCCCGAGCTGCCCCTTGCCGCCGTCGATGACCACGAGGCTAGGCGGATAGGAGAATCGCCCCTGTTCCTCAACGGGGAGCTTCCTCTCAGCGAGATAGGCGGCGAATCGACGTCGAATGACCTCCTCCATTGCAGCGAAGTCATCTTGACCATCAATCGTCCTGATCTTGAACCTGCGATATTGGCTCTTCTTGGGAAGGGCGTCCTCGAATACCACCATCGAAGCAACAGTGTGGCTCCCCTGGATCGTCGAGATGTCGTAGCACTCGATTCGGAGCGGTGAAACGGGGAGGTCAAGTGCGACCTGGAGACTGCGGAGCGCCCGGGCTCGTGCGTTGTGATCAGAGTGACGTTTCAGCCGGTGTCGGTTGAACTCCTCCGTAGCGTTTGCGTTCGCGGTCTCCATGACCTTGCGCTTCGGTCCACGTTGTGGAACTCGGAGCGATACCGGCCCTCCCTTACGGTACGAGAGCCATTCGCTCCATAGGACAACATCGTCGGGTTCGATCGGGACGAGGACCTCGCGGGGCGGGGGCTCGGCCCCGTAGAGTTGCCCAAGCATCCTTCCGACGAATTCGGACGACGAGATCTCCTCCACGCGGTCAACAACCATCGTCTTACGTCCGGTCACACGTCCGTTTCGCACGTGGAGCACGACAAGCACAAACTCCAGATCATCCTCGTCGAAGGCAATCAGATCGAGGTTGTCGCGCGTCTCGGTGACGAGTTCCTGCCGCTGGAGAGCGGTCCGCATAGCTGCAGCCTTGTCTCTGAGCCTCGCGGCCCGTTCGAATTCTTGGCGGGATGCCGCCTCAACCATCGCAGCCTCGACGTCATCGATCAACGAATCGGAGTCACCGCTCAGGAACGCTGCGAGCCCGTCCAAGTGGTCGGCATACTCAGCGGGTGTCACCTCACCAACGCATGGGGCCCGAACACTTCTCGATGTGGAAGAGGAGACACGGCCGCCCCGATGTCTCGTGTCTTCGGAACTTCGCATCGGTGCAGGTGCGCACCGGAAAAGTACGAAGAAGGCCATCAAGGGTCTGGCGAATCGAGTACGCCCGTGCATAGGGGCCAAAGTACTCGACACCCTTTCGTTTGCTGCCCCGCATGACACGCGCTCGGGGCCATTCATCCTGACGTGTGATAGCAAGGTACGGAAAGGACTTGTCGTCCTTGAGCCTCACGTTGAATACGGGTTGGTGTTCCTGCACCAATGAGAACTCGAGCATGAGCGCGGCAACTTCCGAGTCAGTCACGATCCATTCAAGATCGTCAGCGAGATCGACCATGGAACGAGTACGCGGGGCGAGGTCTTTTCGAAAGTAGTTCGAAGTGCGCTTTCGGAGTGACTTCGCTTTGCCCACATACAGTGGACGCCCGTGCTCGTCACGGAAGATGTAGACCCCGGGACCGTCGGGAACCGTTGATGGCGCTGGACGGATGAGCATCACCGAAGCTTACCGAGGGACTCCCCGAGAACCGTCGGACGTCGGACGTCGGTCACGGTCATCGGTCATCGGTCATCGGTCATCGGTCATCGGAAGATTGGTCCACCTCAAGCCGATGAGTCGTGGAATCGTGTCTTGGCCGAGGAACTCGGGGAAAGCGTCGAGGACCTGCGGACTCAGGGGCCGTTCACGCATGAGGTCAAGTGACCATCCCGCGGCTGCAGCATGGTTCAAGAGGATGCCGAGCGGCCGGTGGAAAAATTCGATCTGCCGGTGTCCGGCTGGTTCGCGGGATGAACCGACGTCGAAGTAGGACCCCCAGCGCCAGAAGATCTCCTTCTCGGGATCAGCAAAAGGACCAGACCCGGGGGCAAGGAATACTGGATGGTTCATGACGACGACCAACGAACCTCCTTGCTTGACAGCTCGCGCAGTCTCGGAGAAGAAGGTTGCATCGTCTTCGATCAGATCAAGCAGGTAGATCGATGCGGCATGATCAAAAGCCTCATCGGCGAAGCACGCCAACGACGGAAGACGTGTACGCACCGTCGGACCAACGGTGCTGGCCTGCGAAAGCAGGTCCATTGACAGGTCGACGCCGATCGTCAATGGCCCGGTCATCTCCATCGCCTGTCCCGTACCGCACCCAAGGTCAGCGACTACACCGGCCAGACCCGACGTCAACTCTCGGTACAAGGGATGCACGTCTGCCGCATAGACGGGGTCATCGGTGGATTCCACAGCCCACCACTCGGCAATATCGTCCCACGAGTCGGTTGGCGGTGCTTCGTCTTGCGTCATCAGACGTATAGCGTGCCATACCAATGCAGGTGATACCACATCCTCCCGGCGAACGGCGCGCTCGGCTCATCATCGCATCGATCGTCGCCTGCCTTGCTGCCTACCTATTCTCGTACACGTTCGCTGTTCTCGACATCAACGATGTGTTGCGCACTGGCCTCGTATCTGACGTGAATGCGTACGAACGGATCGGTGCTGAGCTTCTCAACGGCGCGGTACCGTACTCTCAGCTCGCGGTCGAACACCTTCCCGTGTCGCTTCTCCTCGTCGGAGCACTGTCCTGGATCGTCGACACGCTTGGTATCGGTCTCGCCCCTGTCTGGGTTCTGGCGATGGCTGCCGCATTCGTTGGCTCCGTCGTCGTCATCGACTCGATCGATCCGGATGCAGCAACGGGTCGCCGCTTCCTACTCGTGTCGATCCCCCTTCTTCCCCTTGTCCTGTTTCGTCTCGAACCGTGGGTGGTGCTCCTTGCTGCGCTGTCGATCGCCGCCTATGCCGCAAACGACTACACAAAGGGAACGGTCTGGACCGTCGTCGCAACGCTCGCAAAGGGGTGGCCGATCACGCTACTGGCATATCCGTGGAGTCGGCGAAGGCGTGGGCTCGCCGTCGGTGCCGTTGCAATATCGGGTGCACTTCTGGCAGTCGTTGCATTGTCTGACGGGTTCCAACGTGCGAGAGCGTTCGATGGCATCCACAGCGAGACAATCGTCGGCAACCTCGTTCTCGTGTGGCGACATGCGTTGTCCGCGACCCTCGGGTCACGGGGCGCGGCTGGCGCCGTCTACGTCGCTGTCCCCGATGCCGCCGTCATCGTCAACGCCATCCCCGGCATCGTCCTGTTCGCGGTCGCGGTGTACGCCGTCACGAAACGCGAAGCGTCATTCCGGGATCTAACGATGATCGTGGGCCTCTCGGTCCTTGGCATCATGTTGATGAGCCCGCTGTTCTCAACCCAGTTCATCTTCTGGCTTGCACCGTTTGCGGCATTTGCCTCCACCGAGATTCGGAGGGTCTACATCCTCGGAGCGATCTTTGGGCTTGCCACCGTCACGGTTTTCGAACCACAGAGTTTCATTTGGGCACTTGAAGTCCTAGTCAAGAACGTGGCAATCGTTTGGCTCGCGATCGTCTGGACCCGAAGCGTGCTCAGATCCGAATCCGTTCAGGATGCCAAGACTTCTCGCAGGAACTTGCCTGTGTAGCTCTGGGATACGTCAGCTACCTGTTCGGGTGTTCCGACAGCCACTACCTCGCCACCCCCGTCACCTCCCTCGGGACCAAGATCGATGACCCAGTCAACAGACTTGATGACATCAAGGTTGTGTTCGATCACCACGACCGTATTACCCGTATCGACAAGCCGCTGGAGGACGCCAAGCAGCTTGCGGATGTCCTCGAAATGGAGACCGGTCGTTGGTTCGTCCAGGATGTAGAACGTACGCCCGGTCGAGCGTTTCCCAAGTTCGGAAGCGAGCTTTACTCTCTGGGCCTCACCACCCGAGAGCGTTGGTGCAGGTTGACCGAGACGGACATACCCGAGTCCGACGTCGTACAGCGTCCCGAGAACCCGTGCGATACGAGGCTGATGCTCGAAGAATGTGAGCGCCTCCTCGATGGACATGTCGAGGACATCTGCGATCGAGTGTCCCTTGAACTTCACTTCGAGGGTGTCCCTGTTGTACCGCAACCCGTTGCACATGTCGCACGGGACATAGACGTCGGGGAGGAAGTGCATCTCGATCTTCAATGTGCCATCACCCTTGCACGCCTCACATCTACCGCCAGAGACATTGAAGGAGAAGCGCCCCGGTTTGTATCCGCGGATTCTTGCGTCCTGGGTGGAGGCAAAGAGCTGCCTGATCATGTCGAAGACCTTGGTATAGGTCGCCGGATTCGAGCGCGGCGTCCGACCAATCGGCGACTGATCGATGTTGATGACCTTGTCGATCAAATCGAGACCTTCAGTCCGTTGGTGCCTTCCGGCCCTCTGCCGTGAACCATGCAACGACTCGTGAAGGGACTTGCTCAGGATCTCCTGGACGAGTGACGACTTGCCGCTGCCCGACACGCCCGTCACCGCGGTGAGCGTTCCAAGAGGGAACGAGACATCGATGCCCTTGAGGTTGTTCTCCGTTGCGCCGTGGATGGTCACGTACTCATCGCGATGCTCACGGCGAGACGTGGGAATCTCGATCCTGCGCTTCCCTGCGAGGTACTGACCTGTCATCGACAGAGGGACAGCTTCGATGTCCTTCACCTTCCCCTGCGCAATAATCGCCCCCCCATGCTCACCTGCACCAGGGCCGATATCCACGATGTGGTCGGCGATCCTGATCGTGTCCTCATCGTGTTCCACCACAATCAGGGTGTTGCCTAGATCGCGGAGCCGTAGGAGCGTCTCGACCAGTCTTTGGTTGTCCCGCTGATGCAGCCCGATTGAGGGTTCATCAAGGATGTAGAGCACGCCAACGAGCCCGGAACCGATCTGGGTCGCCAACCGGATCCGTTGGGCCTCACCACCAGCGAGTGTTGCAGCCGAACGGGCAAGCGTGAGGTAGTCGAGCCCGACGGCAACCATGAAATTGAGCCGTTCCGCAATCTCTTTCACGATCGGGTCGGCAATCGTCGAGTCCCGCTCGTCGAGCGTGACGGTGGTCAGGAATTCGAGCGCCTTCCCGAGACTCATCGCCGACAGCTCCGCAATATTCGTGTTGTTGATGGTGACAGCAAGGGAGATGGCGTTGAGCCTTCCGCCCTCACATGTCACACATGGGATCTCACGCATGTACTGCTGGTACTGCGAACGCGCGCTGTCCGTCTCGGCACTGGCGTAGCGACGCTCGATCCACGCGAGCGCCCCTTCATACTGCGCGTCGTAGGAACGCTGGCGTCCGAAACGGTTCTCGTAGCGAACCGTATAGGTCGAATCGTCATCGCCGTTGAGAAACAAATCTTGTTCTTTCTCCGACAACGAAGACCAGGGTGCATCGACATCGAAACCGTTTGCATCCGACACCGCCCGGATCAGTCTTTGGTAGTACGTCATCCGATGACGACCGCGCCACGGTGCGATGGCCCCTTCAGCCAGTGAAAGGTCCGGCTGGGGAACCACGAGGTCAGCGTCGACCTGAAATCGGGTCCCGATTCCCGAACACGCCTCACAAGCACCATATGGGCTGTTGAACGAAAAGTTTCGCGGCTGGAGATCCTCGAAGGAAAGCCCACACTCGGGACACGCGAATGCCTGGGAAAACGACAACATCGGTCCGTCCTCGATGTCGACCAACGCTGTCCCATCTGCAAGATCAAGGGCAGTCTCAATCGAATCCGTCAACCGGCGCTCGATACCCTTCTTACGGACAAGACGATCCACGATCACCTCGATCGTGTGTTGTTCATAGCGTGCCAATTCGAGGTCATCGGTGAGATCGACCACCTCACCATCGATCCGTGCCCGTGAGAATCCGGCCTTGACCAGATCCTCGATCAGCTGGTCGTACTCGCCCTTGCGTCCTCTGACCACCGGTGCGAGGATCCGGAAACGTGTTGTGTCCTCGAGCTCGAGAATCCGATCGACAATCTGTTGCGGAGACTGACGCGACACGGCATTGCCGTCATTCGGGCAGTGTGGAACACCGATTCTGGCGAAGAGCAGCCGGAGGTAGTCATGGATCTCGGTGACGGTTCCCACGGTGGAACGCGGGTTTCTGCTCGCCGTCTTCTGATCGATTGAAATGGCCGGCGACAAACCCTCGATGAAATCCACATCCGGCTTGTCCATCTGCCCAAGAAACTGCCTGGCATACGCAGAGAGGCTTTCCACGTATCGGCGCTGACCCTCGGCATAGATTGTGTCAAACGCTAGCGACGACTTACCCGATCCCGAAAGCCCGGTGAAGACAATCAGTCGATCGCGCGGCAGTTCGATATCGATGTTCTTGAGGTTGTGTTCCCTGGCACCTTTGACGATGATCTTGCCGCTTGACACGCTGTTCTGCCTCTGTTTCTGCCACGACCGACTCGATGATCGAGTGTACCGAGGAGGGGTGACAGAAATCCGATGACCGATGACCGATGACCGAAGTCAAGAGTCCAGCTTGCTGGACTCCAAGGAACCCGACCTGGTCGGGTTCCCGAAGCCAGAAGCTGACTTGAAAGCCGCCAGGGCGAAGGCGGCGGCTGCCACCAGGATGGGAATGAACAGGGGGCTCCAGCCGATGGCCGTGGCAGGGGCCTGCAACCATGTCGCGGCGACGATCGCGCCGATCACGAGCCAATGCACGCCTCTGATCCATCCAAGCATCGTGACCACCGTCACCACCGTCAAGGCCGCGTCGTAATAGAGGGCAGATGGGGCAGCAACGAGGATCACCGGCGCTGCCGCGTACCACGGAATACTTGTCCAGTGACGGGTCGCTGTAGCGAAGGCGAACGGAATGGCTGTTGCGAGCACTACCACTGCAGCCAGCCAGGTCGCCACTCCGCTAGACCCCATCAGGTTGTGGAACCATCCCCATGCCGAAATCATCTGCGGTCCATTTACATCAAGGTTCTCGGCACCGAACGCGGAAATGGCCTCGAACCAGGTTGAAATCCAGGAACCACCGGTGATAACTGCCCCGATACCGACCAGAATCATGAAAATGGGAATCGACCAGGCGATCGCCCGCCACCGTCGCCCAACCAGCAGGATCGCCAGCACAAGAAGACCAAACTGTGGCTTGTAGAGCATGCACGCGGCGACCGCGCCGGTTGCAACGGGGCGGTCGTCATGGTCGAATCTGGCAACCAGTGCGAATCCGAGAAGTGTGAAGGTGGCGTTCTGCCCTCCCAAGACGGACCGAATGACCGGATAGGACACCAGGCACGCGAGAACCGCTACACCGAGGCGGGTCGGTCCGTCAAGGTACTTACGGACGAGTGGACGGATCGCCATGAGCGCTCCAACAAGGGAAGCGAGTGCCAAAACGGTATGCATCCCGAACGCAAAGCCGAACGGCATCCACGCAAGCGCGGAATACGCTGCTGCTGTGTAGGGCGGATAGGCGAAGTACAGAAACTGCCCATCTGCAAGGAGGCCGGATTGCGCAGTCTGCTGAATCGCTGGGTCATACAGCTGTGAACCATTGCCATCGAGAACGATCCGGCCTGCTGCATAGAATGACGGGAAATCTCCACCAAGGCGTCCGTCGACAGCGCCGATGTCGGATGCCACACCTGCACCGAGCGCGACCACGGCCAGGGTCACAACTACCAGCCATGGAGTCAACCGGACGAGTGGAGATTCCAATGAGAACATACGGATGCCGAGCGTACCCGACAGTGCCCAAACGTCCGACTACCGAACCCCAACCATTCATTCAGGCGGGACTCCGAGACACTGGCGGGCCGGTCGATAGATGACTGGGGCTAGTGGGCTGCGTCCATCAGCTCACGCAGCTCCCTCTTGAGATCGTTGATCTCATCTCGCAGGCGGGCGGCATACTCGAATCGAAGCTCAGCAGCCGCATCGTTCATCTCTTCTTCAAGTGACTGGATCAACCGACGCAGATCCGGCGTAGTCAGATCGAGAGGTTCCCGCCTCCGTAGCTCTGACGCCCTGCGGTCCGCTGATGGGGCGTGACTAGACGAAACCAACTCCAGGATGTCTGACACCTTCTTGCGGATTGTCTGGGGATCAATGCCGTGCTCCTCGTTGTATTCAAGTTGTCGCATACGACGCCGATTCGTCTCACTGAGGGCTCTCCGCATAGAGTCCGTCACCTTGTCCGCGTACATGATGACGGAACCATCCACGTTTCGGGCGGCTCTTCCAATCGTCTGGATCAGGCTCGTTCCAGACCGAAGGAAGCCTTCCTTGTCGGCATCGAGAATTGCTACGAGGGCAACCTCAGGAAGGTCGAGTCCCTCTCGGAGGAGGTTCACGCCGATGAGAACGTCGTACTCACCGAGTCGGAGATCACGCAAGATCTGCACTCGCTCGAGCGTGTCGATATCGCTGTGAAGGTACCGCGCGCGGACGCCAAGCTCGAGGAGGTAGTCAGAAAGATCCTCGGCCATCTTCTTGGTAAGCGTTGTGACAAGGACGCGTTGATCATTCGCAGCAGCGTTCTGAACCTCGCCGACGAGATCATCAATCTGGCCCTTCGTCGGTCGAACAAGCACCGCGGGGTCGACGAGTCCTGTCGGACGGATGATCTGTTCAACCACTTGGGCGGATTCACGGATTTCCCATGCGCTTGGCGTCGCTGAAAGCAAGACAGTTTGGTTCACCCGTCCGTACCACTCATCAAAGGTCAGCGGCCGGTTGTCCATCGCGGAAGGAAGCCTGAAGCCATGCTCAATGAGTGTGTCCTTGCGCGACTTGTCACCAGCGTACTGGCCATGTATCTGGGGTACGGTCACGTGGCTTTCGTCAAGAACCATCAAGAAGTCGTCTGGGAAGTAGTCGAGCAGTGTGAAAGGCGCCTCACCCGGCTCCCTTCCGTCGAGATAGCGCGAGTAGTTCTCGATTCCTGAGCAGTATCCGACCTCGCGCATCATCTCGATGTCATAGTGCGTGCGCATCCTCAGCCTCTGGGCTTCGAGGAGCTTGCCCTTGCGTTCGAGTTTTCGCAGATGTGTATCGAGCTCCTCCTCAATGCCAATGATCGCTTTCTCAAGGATCTCGCTCGATGTCACATAGTGTGTGGCCGGATAGACGAACACCTCGGTGAGTTCCTCAATGACCTCACCAGTAATCGGATTCATGCGTGATATTCGCTCGACCTCGTCGCCCCAATATTCAATCCGTACGACTGTCTCGTCATAGGTTGGGAACACTTCGAGGGTGTCACCCTTGACCCGGAATGTTCCCCGGGTCAGATTCACTTCGTTTCGGTCGTACTGGATGTTGACCAGTCGCTTGATCGCTTCATCAAGCGAAAACTCGACACCCGTGATCAAGCGCAGTAACTGACCTTCGTAGTGCTCCGGTGAGCCAAGCCCATAGATCGCGGACACCGATGCAACGATGATGACGTCCCGACGGGTCAGCAATGCCGCCGTCGCCGCGTGGCGTAGACGATCAATCTCGTCGTTGACCGTGGACTCCTTCTCGATGTAGGTATCGGTCTGGGCGAGGTAGGCCTCTGGCTGGTAGTAGTCGTAGTAGGAGACGAAGTACTCGACGCGGTTGTTCGGGAAGAACTGTCGGAATTCGTTTGCAAGCTGCGCTGCAAGCGCCTTATTCGGTGCGAGTACGAGCGTGGGCTTCTGCACCTGCTCGATCGTCCAGGCGATCGTTGCGGACTTTCCCGAACCGGTGATTCCGAGCAGTGTCTGGAATCGATCGCCTCTCTGAATTCCTTCAACGAGATGGGCAATCGCTTCGGGCTGATCGCCGCTTGGTTGAAAGTCGCTAACGACTTCGAACGGTACGAATTTCACTCGGTATCAGCTTCTCTGTCGTCGTCTCTGGCGATCCCAAGCGCGCCGGGTCGTCCCGGCATGCCGAGGGCCGACGAGCCCTCAATGATCAGAGCGACCGCTTCAAGCGTTTCGCTCAGTGCGCCCCCGTTGTCGACTATGACGTCGGCCCATTCCGCCCAGGCCTCATCAGGTTCCTGATTCGCAATCCGTGCCCGTACGTCGGCTTCGTCCGCACCACGTGCAACCGCACGGCTGACCCGCAGATCCTCGGGAGCAACAACGGCGATGTGTGCCCAGTCACTGTGCGGGAGTACTCGCAGCAGCGGAACCTCGATGATTGCCCCAGGGATCGAGGTGTCGGCCAGTGCTTTCTCGACTGCGGTGAGAATGCCTTCCTGGATCGCTGGATGGGTTATAGATTCAAGTTCACCGAGAGCCTCTGGATCGTTGAAGACAATCTCGGCGAGCGCGGCTCTGTCCACCTCGCCGTCAGCGACGGCTTCGGGCCATCGAGCCATGACCTCTCGCCCCGAAACCCTCGTGGCACCGAGAACGTCATGCCCAATGGCATCAGCTTCGATGACGGCAAAACCGGCTCTTGCGAATTCCTCGAGAACGGTCGATTTTCCGGCGCCGATGCCGCCTCCGAGTACATAGACGCTTGTGTCGAGTTTCGTTTCCCTATGTCCCATGCTTGGGACTGTACCCTGCACATGTGACAGGAATACGGACATGGACCGAGCGGCTGAAACTCGCGTCAAACGTGCTTCATGTGTTTGCACTCTTGACCGCCATGGTGAGTTCCGCAATCCCCAACGGATTTGACGCTTCGAGCATCACGGCGGCAGTAGTCGCATCATTTGGAGTCGCATTGGCATTCACTGCCAGGGTCCCCTTCAGCGAACAATCTCGGCGAGAATTCGCCGTCATGGTTGGATCTCTCTCAGCCTATTGCGTGGCGATCGGTCTCACTGGAGGCATCGACAGCAGCTACACATTGCTCCCGGTTGCGACCATCTTCCTTGCATCGGTTGGCGGGGGGATCCGGGCGGCAGCGCCGGCAGCAGCGGTTGCGACCGTTGGTGTATTTGTTGCAGCTGCGATCGGAGACTCGCTCACGATCACGGAGAATCTGATCCGAATCGCTGCGATCTATACATTGACTGCCATCGCGTTCAGTGAAGCCCAACGCGCGATCGCTGCACAGGCCGCTATCACCGACGAGACGCTCCTAGCTGTGGATGCGGCAGCAACTCGAAGGATGAACCTTGAGACCACCCATTCCCTGCTCGAAGACCTCGTTGCCGTCGCCACGTCCCCAAATGTCAACGCCGTGGCAACCGCTCAGGACGCCATCAGGGATGTCTTCGTCATCTTTCCTTCCGTGTCTTCTCGCATCGTTGACCGCAACTGCACGGTTCTTTCACGTCGCGGCATCGAGCAATCGAGTCAACCAAGCACGCTGGTTAGTGTGAAAAGTGGGCACGATGAGGTGGCAACCCTCGAATTGTGGGTCGACGGTCCGCTGCCGAATGAAGATCAACGTACCCTGCTACGCGCGGCGCTCATTCCGGTTGGCCTCGCCATCGAGAACAACACGATGCTCCTCGAGCTCGCGGGCCTTGCTGTACAGCGTGAACGTGTCAGACTTGCCAGAGAACTCCATGACGATATCGCCCCAACCGTCGCCTCCGTTGGGCTGACCCTTGACATGTTGCTGCTGACCGACCAACTTGACGCGGAACAGACCAGAAATGTGCAGGCGACGCGGCAGAACATCGCGGTGCTCGTCAACCGGATCCGAGACCGCGTCCAAGACCTTCGTGCCGATCGATCGAAGAGCCTCACCGAGTTCATACATGGCCTCGTTGCTGAAGTCGACACGGACGGACCGACGGTCGTGGTCTCCCTCGACGAGCGAACCCCACCAAGACCCGCTATCGCCGCTGAGGTCAGGGCGATGCTTGCGGAGAGCTTCAGAAATGCACTCGACCATGCCGATGCAAGCGTTGTCGACATAGGAGGCAGAATCAGCGAGGGAGGCGGAACCGTGACGATTCAAGACAATGGCACCGGATTCGACTCGACGACTGTCCCACATTCACGGTTCGGGCTTGTTGGCATGCAGGAGCGCGCCAGCCTGATCGGCGGACACTTCACTATCGAATCGACGCCGCAGCACGGTACGGTTGTGACCATCTCTTGGAGAGAGGGCACATGAGCAATGTGATTCGCATTGTGATCGCAGACGACCATCAGATACTCCTTGATGGCCTGACCCAGGCGCTCGATTCGATTCCTGATCTGAGCGTCGTCGGAACGATCCTCGACGGTTCCCAGATCGCAGCAGCGGTTGGAACGTACGCCCCCGATGTTCTCCTCGTCGATGTCGAAATGCCAGGCACCTCAGGTATCTCGGCGATCAGCCAGATCAAGACCCTTCCACCCACACTTGTGGTCACGATGCACGCTGCCGACGAGTACGGGAATGCGGCTCGCGAGGCTGGAGCGGTTGGTTTCCTCTCGAAGTCGACGCCGTTGCCAGAGCTGGCAGCTGCCATCCGGGCAGTCGCAGGTGGGAAGAACCTTTTCGAAAGTGATGATGTGGGATCAGTCCTCGACGACTACCGGTTGCCCACATTGACAAGTGCCGCTGATTCAATCACCGACCGCGAACGTGACGTACTCCGGTGCCTTGTTCGCGGAATCAGCCGAACGGAGGACTTGGCGGAGGAACTGTTCATCTCACAAAAGACCGTCAAGAACCACCTCGCATCGATCTACGAAAAACTCGGCGTCAACGACCGGGCGCAAGCCGTCGTCGAAGCAATAAAACTCGGCCTCGATCGAGACTGGGACTAGAGAAGCTCACAGCCTTCAGCTTTCAGCTTCCAGCTGAATGGGTCTTTCGACCCATGCAGCATATGGCCAAACTGCCGTAGATTCTTGTACGGATCGCCTTGTATATAGGAGGAAAGAATATGCTTCGTCTGTGGGAAGCCTTCCAGGCACGAATCACAAACGATGAAGACGGCGCAAGCATGGTGGAATACGCCCTGCTCGTTGCTCTGATCGCAATCGTCGCTATCGTGGCAGTGACCCTCGTGGGTTCGGCCGTTAGCACGGAATTCCAGTCGGTCGCTGATACGCTCGGCTAGTCAGTTCGAAACAACCAATTGAGAGGAGGCTTGGGTTCGCCCAGGCCTCCTCTCTCTTGCTGTGCCAGCGCTTCGGTCCTCGTCGGTGGCACTATGGGACGAAGACAAGGAAGTCGCCATCGTCGTAGGTCAGCTGCCATCCGTCGGAAGCGAGACTGTCGGTGAGGGGCCAGTCAGGCTTCGTGAGTGCCGCCTCGAAACCATACTTGGCGAAGACAGCCTCGTAGTTGCCATTGCGCGCTTCTGCCAGCTCCGTCATCCGCTCGACACCGTGGAGCTCGGCCCGGTCGTCTATCCATACGAGCCGCTCTGGCCATTCCGAGAATATGAGGAACCCGCCTACGCCATCGTCGTAGAAGGCGTTGAGACCGTCGATCTGTGAACGAGCGTTTTCGCTCGGAAAGCGTTCGGAATCGAGTGTTCCAACGGAGTCCCCTCCCATCGGTACGATAGCAAGCAACCCTAGACCCACCATGACCCCCAGGGCAACGACGGGTCGACTCGCAGACTTTGGAACCCGCACTGCCGGCATCGCCATCACTGCCCACGGCAAGAGCACGATTGCGGCGGGTACCACAGTCCGCCGCGATGTCATGCCGAGAAACATGAATGGCAGAACAACGACAAGATCCCGCACACTGATCTTGCCAGCGATGCTAGCCACGATCACACCGGCGATAAGGGCGAGATATGGCATCTGGGCCAGCCCACCGAAGTCCGGGGCCTTCCACTCCTGCATCTGTGCGAGCGCGTCCTGAGATCCGATGAACTCATACACCACCAGCCACGTGCCGAGACCGTGTGCGGTTGCCAATGTCGCGACGAGAGAGATCGCGCCAACCTTGAACACTCGGTGATCCCAGGTTCGCAGCCATTCAAGAGCGACAAGAAGACCTCCAATGATCCACGAGCCGTGGACACCCGCCCAAATCCATATGAGTGGGACGACGAGCCACAGAACCCGATCACGGTTCTGAAGGACCACCACCAGTCCTGCCAGGGCGAGGAACGAAAAGATCACGGGTCTCGGCTGCAGGAAAGGTCCGAGTAACCACACGGCGACGATCAGTGTGAATCCCACAACCACAGGGGAAGCAACCGACCGGTACATCGCGATCCCGATGAACGCGATGGTTGCCACTCCGACGATCAGGATCATCCAATTCACCCACACGAGCGACGATCCTGTGCCATTGATCCCGCTGTAGAGCAGCTCCACCAGCCACGACTGGGTTCTCCACACCATGCCAAGACTCGTAAACGAGAACACATCATGGCCAATGACCGAACCAGAAGCAGACTGAACGTCGCCTGCCCGCACGTGCCACAGGAACGAATTGTCCCGGATCTGGACCGATGCGAGCAGCCCGATCATGAACACTGGAACAAGCGGCAACGCGTGTACGATCCGCAGCCTTGAGATCAGCGAGGGTGATGAGGCAACTGGCTCCACCGTAGCCGTCACCTTGCAACCGCTACAGGAGGTTGTCGGAGATGCTGATCGCCGCTGGTCCGAGGATGATGATGAAGATTGAGGGGAAGATGCAGAACATCATCGGGAAGATCATCTTCACGGGAGCAGCAAAAGCTCTCTCCTGAATCCGTTGACGGCGTCGCACGCGCATTTCCTCGGCCTGAACACGGAGCATTCTGGCAATCGAGACACCGAACTGGTCTGCCTGAATCAGTGCAAGGATGAATGAGTTGAGATCGTCCACATCGGTCCGCTCCGACATGTTTCTCAGTGCACTGTGCCGTGAGATACCGACTCGGGTTTCAGCGAGCGTGCGTTGAAACTCCGATGACAACTCTCCTGGAACCGTTTGAACCACACGACCCATTGCCGCCTCGAAACCGAGACCTGCCTCCACGGAAATCACAAGAAGATCAATGATGTCGGGAAGCTGCTTCTCCATCGCCTTGCGTCTGTCGTCGATCGCTCGGTTGAGGGAAGCCTCCGGACCGAACAGCCCCATGAACAGGACGAGTCCACCGACGGCGACTCGGAGCATCGTTCCTGAAACCATCGGAACCAGCAAGAATGCAGCCACGATGCCGACAACGGCTGCTATCAGGCGAATTGCAGCCCACGTGTTGCCGTCCATCCGCTCTGCCCATCCCGCCCAGATGATCTTCTTCTGCGCCTTGGCGACCCAGCCTGTCGGTGTGAACCGGAGGGCGAACCGGCCGAGTCCCCGCATCATCGGAGCAATCGCCCTTTGGGAGAAGTCCTTCTGGAGATGATCCTCTCGCGTGCTCAACGACGCAAGACGAGAACCGGAGGTGTTCTGTTGTGAGCGCACAACGCCAAGCCCGACGTACCACACGAGCGCTGCAACGGCTATCGAAACCGAG